>JAFQQI010000066.1 GCA_017411305.1 Lachnospiraceae bacterium | reverse complement strand
GTTTGTCAAGGTTCTGTCGGTCTTTTCTTTCAGACGCAACTCTGTTATCTTAGCATGTGCTCTCTGTACTGTCAAGACCTTTTTTAAAATTTTTTAAAACTTTTTTCACGCCGTTTTTTAGCCTTTTCGCTACCTTTTAAGAAGCTCTTTGCTTTTCGGCGGTGGATTTTTATTATAGCATAATTCAAAAAAATTTGTCAACGCAAAATTTTCGCGAATAATTCCTATAATAAAAACTTAACTACCTAAGCCTTATGGCAAAAATTTAGAAGCACCAATCGGTACTTCTAAATAATCTATCAGTAGCTAAACGGAGAAAGAGGGATTTGAACCCTCGCGCCGCGTGAACGACCTACACCCTTAGCAGGGGCGCCTCTTCAGCCTCTTGAGTATTTCTCCAAAATTCTGAATGCTTACCGCTACCAATATTTATTGTGCGTTTTCATAACGCAAAAGTTATTATACATAAGCGTGTTTTGTTTGTCAACACCTTTTTCCTTGAGTTTTTGCTTAAGTTCTATAAAGTAAATATATCATTGTACTTCAATCATTTGCAGTATGTTGTGCTATCGCTTCTTCAATTCTTCTTTTTACTTCGGCTGCAATATCCACTGTCTTCATATCCTTATATTCCTCATAGTACATCGGCGGCAGATAAACTACCTTTACAGTGACGGGACGAATGGAATTTTCATCAAAAGGAACAAAGGAATCGATTAGTGCACAAGGCACAATTGGACACTTGGCCTTGGTAGCGCTCTTAAAGCTTCCGCCTTTAAAGTCAAGCAGCTTATTACCATTTCTGCTTCTGGTACCCTCTGCAAAAATCATAAAATTTCGTCCTGCAGATACGTCTTTGGCTACATTCATAATCACTTGCATAGACTGCTTAATATCATCTCTGTCCATTGCATAGGAACGCAAAGCTTCCATTACCTGCTTTAACAAAATAATATTACTTGCTTCCTTCTTAATAACAAAGCCAAACGGTCTTGGACAAGATTCCAGAAATACCAATACATCAAACAATCCCTGGTGATTAGGAAAAAACATAAAGCCATCTTTCTCCGGAATGTTTTCAAGCCCATAGCTCTCAATCTTAACCCTTCCGGCACGGTTTGCATTTATTGTGACTTTTTTTACCACTGCATAGGCTTCCTCCAAAGTCACCTTTTTATTTTTACCACACCACCAAATCTGAAAGAAATAATAGGGTGCCTTAAAAATCAATCTCAATACCATTAATGCAATTCTCATTGCGCTTCTCTCCTGTTAAATATTATTCCCTGTAATCTTTTATGGCAGTTTCATAGAGATTATTCCCTTCGTTGTCAATTACTACAATAACAGGAAAATCTTTAACCTCCAATTTACGAATCGCCTCTGTGCCTAAATCTTCATAAGCAACCACTTCCGACTTAACAATAGATTTAGAAAGAAGAGCTCCTGCTCCCCCTACTGCTGCAAAGTATACTGCATCGTTTCTCATAATGGATTCCCGTACTGCTTCGGAACGCTTGCCTTTTCCAATCATTCCTCTTTGCCCCAAATCAAGTAACGCGGGTGCATACTTATCCATCCTACTGGCTGTGGTAGGTCCTGACGAACCGATAGGACGCCCCTCTCTTGCCGGGGAAGGACCCATATAATAAATAACATTATTCTTTATATCTATGGGGAGCTTTTCACCTCTTTCCAATGCTTCATACATTCTCTTGTGCGCAGCATCCCTTGCTGTATAAATCGTTCCTGTCAAATAAACATAGTCACCACTCTTTAACTCTTTTGCTGTCTTATCATCAAAAGGAACTGTTATATATTTATCCATAAATACCATACCTTCCATCTGTAAAAATAAAACCTACTATATATAGTAGAAACTCGTTTAAATTTCCCTAATGCAATGTCTGTTTACATGGCAACAGATATTGACTGCCACGGGCAGTCCTGCAATATGTGTGGGGTATGTATTAATATTTACTGCCAGTGCCGTAGTACTGCCTCCAAGTCCTCCCGGGCCGATTCCTGACTTGTTTATACGCATCAGCAATTCTTCTTCCATTTCTTTTATATAAGGAATTTCGGAACGCTCATCCAATGATCTTGTCAACGCCTGCTTTGCCATCAATGCACACTTCTCAAAGGTGCCACCGATACCAACGCCTACTACCATGGGAGGACAAGCATTCGGACCTGCATCTCTGACTGCCGTAAGAATTGCTTCCTTGACCCCTTCTGCTCCGTCTGCCGGCTTAAGCATAAATACTCTGCTCATATTCTCACTACCGAAGCCTTTAGGCGCAACAGTAATTTTAATCTTATCACCTGCCACAATGTTATAGTGAATTACCGCCGGTGTATTATCCTTAGTATTCTCCCTAATCAAAGGATCACCTACCACAGACTTTCTTAAAAAACCTTCTACATAGCCCCGACGGACACCTTCATTTACGGCATCAGTTAAAAGGCCACCTTCTATATGAACCTCCTGCCCTACTTCCAGAAAAATTACTGCCATACCGGTATCCTGACAGATGGGAATCATGTCTTCTCCCGCAATCTCTAAATTTTCTCTGAGCTGATTTAAAATCTGCTGTCCTAAAGGAGATTTCTCTGACTGCTGCGCATAAGAAAGTGCACTGTCAACATCCTTTGAGAGAAAATGGTTTGCTTCAATACACATTTCTTTCACATTTTTAACAATTTCATCTACATGAATGCATCTCATCTGTTAATTCTCCGTAATCAGATTCTTAATTTCTTCCAGTTCTTCCTGCGTAGGACTTCCCAGCTTCCAGTTAATCTCCTGTCCGTCGTTCTCATATCTTGGAATCAAATGCATATGAAAATGGAAAACCGTCTGTCCTGCAGTCTCTCCGTTGTTTTGCATCAAATTAAAGCCTTGGCATCCCAGCTTTTCAGTCATAACGGTTGCCATCTTTTTAGCAAGCTTCATTACATCTCCCGCTGTATCCTCCGGCAGCTCATACAAATTAGCATAATGATTCTTAGGCAAAATCAGAGCATGTCCCTTGGTTGCAGGCCCTAAATCCAAAATCACGCGGAATTTATCATCTTCATATATTGTCTTGGAAGGAATTTCTCCTGCTGCAATTTTACAAAAAATACAATTATTATCTCTCATTACACACTCTCCTGTTCCTTAAATTGTTTTATCCATAAATGCAAATATCTGATCAAGGGTACGCAGTATCTTAAAGTCTCCCTTCATCTTCATCTCTCCGCCCATAAAGGCTCTCTGAAATGTCATTCTTGCATAAATGATGTCATCCATGGTTTGTCTGTTCATTTGAATTTCCACATCGCAAAAGCTGACATTACCATAATAGCATTTATTTTCAGAACCGTTTACCTCTATAATAAGCGGCTTCTTTTTTCCTTCTATCTGCATTTTGTAAACAGCCTTAAAACCGGGCTGCGGTGCAAAGTGACTTTGAAGTTCCTTAATATATTCTTCTTCTCCGCCTTCATCCTGTTCACTGCTTCCCATCATATCCCTAAACAGGCTGGTCAGTTCCTGAATATCTTCCTTCTGTCTCTTTACATAACTGTCATCTGAAGCATATCTGGAAAGCTGCTCGGATTCCTGAGGTGTCAAATCAATATTCTGTGTAATTGATACCATTTTCTTTACAGCCTGATTGCTGGCAGGAAGACTTGCCATTTTCTGGTTAATGGTCCGATACATGTTCTCGGCTTTCTTTTCAATAATCTTATTATATTCTTCATTTCCCTCAAAAACAGAAGTATCTGCAATATAACCGCATATGCCGCTGCAGGGAAGTCCGCCAAGAATTTCCCATGCATTGGAAAGACTTAATTTCCCTTCTCGTTCTCCATAGGTCGTGGACATTACTACCGGACACATATACATTTTAGCAATTTTCTCTTTATCACCATACAGCCAGCACGCATCCAAAAACTGCTGCATATATCCGCCAATTCCATACCACTCAACAGTTGTTGCCAGAATAATACCGTCTGCCTCCTTCAGCGTCTGAGGTAATGTTGTAATGCTGTTTTTCAGTTCATACAGATTATAGCACTCCACTGTCACATGAAGTTCCTGTAACACCTCTTGCATTTTGTTGATTACATAAAGCGTCGGATCATCCATCAGTCCCCTGCCGCCATAATAAATATATATCTTCATATTCCGCATTCCTTTCCTAAATAATTGCCTGAAGCAATTACTTTTAGTATAAAGCGGATTTGATTATCTGTAAATAAATTTTAGTTTACCGAGACGAATTTCATCTCCCGGCTCCAGAATTTCTGAAGTATTCGGCAAAAGCCGCATTCCGTTTTTGAAGGTACCGTTAGTGGAGTTTAAATCTGTCATACAAATTCTTCCGTTTTCTCTGGAAAATTTTACATGTCTGCGACTGATACCCGGCTCATTAATAATCATATCTACACTACCTGCAAGTTTCCCCACCGTAACAGGTAAATGATTTAAATCGATATGATTCTTATTCCCTTTTCCCATACCGTATAATTTATTTTCACAGCTCTCTGTCCACGGAATAAACACCGTATTCCCATACACTTCCGGTTCCTGTCTATTTCTTTCTTCTTGGGAATAACGAAAGGCATATTTTTCTTGTCTGTATTCCTTGCTTACGGTATCATCCTCTCTTGTTCTTTTTTTAGGAAAATACTTTTTGCAAAATAGCTGAACTGCACAAAAAGCCAAAACTGCCAACGATGCCATAAATGCCGCACACAGGCAAATCATCTCTCTGTTCCCAAGTTCAAAGTATAAATAAACCAATATGCATCCTATGGCCGCCACAAGCACTGCCACTAAATTTCCTATTAATACGCCGGTACTGATTTTGGCTGCCGGGTGCATACTACTGATTTCTTCCTCGCATTCTTCCCGATAGCTTTCCGGGCTACGATACATAGAGGGATCTTCATATGCATTTTGTGCTGTATCTTCTAATCTTCCTTCGCAAGACCTCTCAATCATTTTGTCTGTCTTATCCTTCTCCTCATAGTCCTGCTCAAACCACTGCATAATTTCGTCCATTACAAATTGGTCTTTTTCCGCCAGTTCCATCATTTTATAGACTGCGTCCACCGCCGAATTATCTTCACTATCCACCTTCTCCGTCAAAAACTCAAGTAACCGGCAAAGATAATCTTCCTCCGGTTCTTCCGGATAATACAGAAAGAAAAAGTCCTTTGTCTCTGCATCCATAAAAACAAATTCAGGTTGCAGCACCAGATATCTTTCTTCCAGCAAAAAGCCTTCCATGGCATCCCATGTTGTTTTCAGCTGTACAAAAAGCCGGCAAAGCAATTCCATATTTATGCCTCCGCACTCATAAAAGGAAGCAAGGCTTTGCTTTGAAGTAATTTCATAATAAAATAATTGTTCCCCGTTAATATGCCTTTCTTTGCACGGTAACAGCCCTTTAATTTCATTATCGGTCATCATTCGGCATCTATAGCTGCTTGCCGGCGTATTGATACTTTTTAAAATTAAATAATTGTGTCTGTAATCTTTATGGTATTTCACTTCCATGATTCTTCCTCCTTACATCCCTGATTATTTTTATCGGATTTTGTCTCAGTACAGACTTATTTACAGAAAGCAATCTACGAAAGCCGGAAACTGTTACCATAACCTCTTCGTTCTGTACCTTTATCTTTAGTTCTCCTTCTCGCAAATAAGGATAAACTTTTGATCTGTCAGAAAATCTGTCTCTAATATAACTTTCATCAATTTCCTCAGGCATATCTGCATAAATAATTTCTCCGTAGTTTTCCGCCGAATCACTAAAATGTCCTGCCCGAAATGCCAACAGATAGCCATCCTGTGATATGACGCACCTGTCATACAGATAGAATCCGCTTACAATAACCAAAACGTATAAAAGTAATACTATCGGTATCAAATACACAGCTTCTACGGTAAAATATCCATTCACCTTTTTATACATAAATAAGCATCACCTCCATGGCTGTAAGCAGAAACGGCATAAACGGTATCCGGCGGTTCTTTTTTCCTGAAAGTAAGAGTAATGTTCCATAAGCTCCCGCCAAAAGCAAGCCGATACTCACAGTTGATAAGCAAAATATCCCGCTTGTCCAAAGCCCCAATACAAGTACTGCCGCTCCATCCCCATAGCCTATCTTTTCTTCAGACAAAAGTGCCGTAAAAAGAAGTAATGCTCCCGGCAGAATTCTAAAACACAGTGATACAAGCTCCAGTCTTTCTCCTGCTGCCAAATACAATAGCGCAATACTACCGGATAAAACAATTACAAACAAAGATACTCTTTTTTCACGGATATCCTGCCCTGCCAGCAGTGCTGTCAGTATAAGTGCCGCACCAAATCCGATTTTCTCATGTATTTCCATCTTTTCACCCCTTTTGTATTGTTTTGAATTTTTATCCTCCGCATTTGCTGCAGGCCGTCCGTCCCTCCACTTGTGAAAGCGGAACCACAAATACGGTTCTTTGAATTGTCTCACAATCAGTTTTACTATGATAGCGGTCTCCCCACTCTGTAAAATAAACAAAATGATTATTTTTCGTGCCGCATATTTCACATGGTTTATATTTCTTTCCGTCCGCATTCCGATGTTTTTCTACTTCCCTGCTTTCTGTCATCTGAAGTTTCACTTTCAGATAAGTACAGGTTTCTGAATAGTGATATTTCTTTCCGGTGGGTGTAATATAGACATAGATATCTTTTGTTTCTTCATTCCATATCCCATCCTTTTGATATCCGGTAAAATCATGTATGAAAACACTGTCTTTCACATACATATCACCGATAGGCAACAGATAAATAAATGGTTTCACAGTATAGGACACTGATAATTGCCGGTTATCCTTCCCTAATACATTCTTCTGCATTTCAATGATGATTCCTTCTCTGTTTCCCTCTACACATAAATACGGCAGTAATTGTTCTTCCAAGTATCCTCTGATATTCTGCTCTGCAAGGCTTGCCGTTTGTTCCTGCCCCTCTCCGTACCGGACAGCATATGCTGCAAAGCTTCCTCTTGTTACTTCACTATGTAAAGCTTCGTATACATCACTTTGGAAACGTACTATCTCTATGCTGTAAAGAATAGTCATCATATAAAATACAAATAAAGGAAGTACCAGGGACGCCTCTACAGTCAGAGACGCCCTGCACTTTAAAGGGAAAGAGAAAAGAAACGATGCTCTCCTATTAAGCGTAGTGAGAGAACGGGCCTTTATGCTGATATATGTCCCTAAGTTTGTTTCCTGCCCGGAGAGCATCTTCCCTTTTCCCCTTTCGTCAATAATATCCATAGGTTCTTTTCAGGCTGTAGCTGCCTGCTTTCACCTCGGCTTCTATTCTTTCTGCACAAAAATCCATTGCAAATCCCGGGTTTCCATCATTCATTCGGATATCCATTTCCATAATGTCCATGCTTCGTAAATTCCGCTCTTTTTCGGAAAGCTGCATGAGCAACACCGTCAAAAAATCCTCATAACAAATACCATCCGGAAATGACGGTATTTGTGTAATGCAGGCTAAAAGCATTTGATCCCAGGACAAATAAAAGCTTTCTTTCTCTGAAGTAATATTTCCTCCTGAAAATATGCAACGTACCTCTGCCAGACTTTCCAGATAAGCAATGGCATAAATCATACTTTCGGCTACAGGTCTTTTGTAAGCTTCCTTTAAAGAAACCGCCCGTAAGTTTTCTGCTGTTTGAAAAGCCATACTTTGCATTGCATCGTTATTCATGGCATATTCCAAGTTTCTTGCAAAACACCATTGCAAAATTTTTTCTATTACTGCCTGCAGATTTTCATAATCAGAAAATCTGCCCATGATTACATATTCCAACTGATATTGCAAAAAGCTGTTTTCTCTTATCCTTCCGTAATTACCCATCTTTTCATGTAAATAAGACACAAACAATTCTGTATCTGCTTCTTTCGTTTCTCCGTACTGTACATTTTGCAGCGTCCTATGTGATGCATAATCGCCCGGCTGTATCATTCCCACGCCGATACTGTTTCCGTCGATTCCCCCAAGATAAAATAAATCACTGCCGGCAAGCGCAAAAACAGCATCTGCAGGATTGTCTAAAGGGACCTCAACCCACTCTCCTTTTTCATTTTGTATCAACGGCGGCTCTATTTCTGCAATCTGTCCCATAAGTCCGCTCCATTCTGCCATTACATCACGGTCTCCTACGATTGAAATCTCTGACCACTCTTTTCCCCGTTGCTTTTTCTTGTGATTACAGTCCTGCATATAGCAAACGGCTTGGTATTTCAAGGCATTTCCATCATTAAATGCGGCAGATGCAATCCGGTTAACCGACACTTGTCCTATCGTCACTTTTCCCCACGGACTGTTCTTTTCTTCCTTAGCATTCCGGCCGGCAAAAAAATCCAGCCGGGATTCCAACTTTTCCAAAGCCGGCTCCCCTGCCCCATAAGATAAATCAATATACAGCAATCCGTATCTGTCATGTAAACCTGTATGAAATTCTCCGAGTACGGAATTCATTCCCAAATCCATCGCTCCTTCCAAGCAAATCTTCTCTGCATTTCTGACTGCACTGCCGGTTAAAAACAGCAAAAATCCGGTTAAAACCGACAATGACAGTGCCAGAAAAGTTGTAATACTTCCCTTCATCATGCAAGTATCGCAGAGCTGTCTACTGCTATTTTTTCAAACACTGTTTCTACCAGCTCCTGAATCTGTGTTTTAAAAATCAGCACAAGCCCAATTAATACCACTATGATTAAAATAATTTCCACGGTCCCCATTCCTCTGTTGTTTGTTTTTCCCATTCTTTTCATTTTCTGTCCTTCCTTTCTTTTTAACAAATTACCTTATCTGAAATTTGACTTACTAAAAGCCCACATAAACAGGCAGAAGTATCAGCATCATAACCACCAAAAGCATTAATACCATCGGAAATACCATTTTTGTTCCGGCTTCTTCTCCCTGCTTTCTTACCTTTTGTCTGCATTCCTCCCATGCATGATAGGCCTCCTTCCCTAACTGCCGTAAAATATCACCGTTTCCGCGTCTGCTGTAGGATACAAGCAAATATCCCAATTTTCTGTAATGAACTTCATTGCATCTCTCTGCCCACTTACGATAGACCTCCGGCTCCGGCTCTCCGTTTGCAAGACGGTTACAGGCAAGTACTACCTCCTCATACAAAAACCGTATTTTCTCATTTGCTTTTTTCTGCAAACGATACTCATTACCCAGCCTAAAAAATGCATTACGAAGGGAGAGTCCTGCTCCCAAATAAAGTTGTAAGCTACTGACAAATTCCGGATAAGAAGCCGTAAGTTCTTTTTGTCGTTCCTTATCCCTCTCATCCAGCTCCCTGTTCATACCCCAAGCACCCGCTATTCCCCCAATTACTCCTAACAGCAGAAAATATCCATCCTTCCCTGCTATGTGCTCTTGCCAGATAATCTTATCCTCTCCCAGTTTTTCAGGCAGCGGTATTACTGATTTCTGCCTCGACCTTTCATCACTTTCGGTAATCATGTTTTTAAGCTGTTCAGTTGCATCGGCTTCTTCACTGATTATTTCCGGGTAAAGTCTTATAGGAAATTCCCGCCGATAGGTATTTCCCTGGCAGGACAATAGAGCTGTAAGCGTAATCTCTTCTCCCCCTTGCGGCAATTCCCGTGTATTCACTTCCCCATTTGTGCGAAGCCGTCTATAGTCACTGCTTTTCCAAGCAATTGTAAATGGATACTCTTCATGCTGCGCAGGTAACACCAGATTCTTTCTGACACAGGTAAGACTTTCATTCTGCCCCTTTATGATTTCCGGTAGCTTCTTTGTTACCTGTTGCAGAAGATATTGTAATTCCTCCTCCGTATATTGCCGTTCTTCCACAAGATAAGTAATTTCTTCTTCTTTTTCACCTATTTGAGCGGAAAGTGTTATCCGGTAATTTCCTTCTCCCCATTCCCTGCGTACCGGTCCGCCTTTCTCAAACATTTCTTTCTGTGTTTGTCTCCATAGGAAACTGCATACACTTCCACTAAGCCCCAAAACCATCAAACACACTATCAGTCTCTTTTGCCGCAGGCGATATTCCCGATATTTCCTTTCACTGCTTTCACCGGGATAAAGTCGTTCCAGCTTCTTTTTAATTTCATGTCTGCTTTTCAACATCCTTTCATCCCCCTTACTGCGTAATATCCGAAATCCTTTTCCCCCAAAAATAAGCAAGCAGATAAATTGCCAGCGCTGCTGTCATAATGCCAATCCCTGCCCCGGAATGATACATTTTGCTAAAATATCCCGGAGAAGTCAGTTCCACATATAGCATCAGTACAATCGGCATGGCATTCATTATTTTCTGCTCCAGTCTTCTTGCCGAAAGCAATGTATCAATTTCCTGCTTTGTTTCCGCTTTATTTCCTATAACCTCTGCTGTATTTTCCAGTATTTCCGTCATATTTCCGCCACTCTCTTTGGCAATTTCAAAAACCTTGGCAAACTCCGTAATTTCCACAACCTCATATTCTTTTCCTGCTTTTTTCCACAATTCAGCCATGGGAATATGATTTTCCAGTCCTACACTCATCTTTTTCAACAAAAGGCAAACTTCACTTTTCTCTCCGTATAAATTTTTTAAGTCCTCATAGCTTCCCATAAACGCATTCTCTACAGAATATCCTGCCTTTTGTCCGGCTGCTGCTAAATATAAAAGCTCTTTAAACTGCTGCCTAAACTTTTCATTTTCCCGCCTGCAAACCTCTCTTTTCTCTTCTCTGTAAAATATAATTCCAATGATTCCTGCAGGAATTATTCCCCAGATGCTCCGGTAAAAGCAATAATCAATTAATACTGTTACCATTACGCTTTTTATAATTAGGTAATTCATCATCTGAGATTTCATTTTCTTTTACCCATCTTCCCATGATTCTCCCTTCCATTGATTCTTCTGCTATTTGTAGCCGGTAAAGGGATTTTATAAGTATCTCTCCGTTTTCATCCGTTAACTGTGGGGAAGCAATCTCTAACAGACGTCTGCTGCCGTCCTTTAATCTGCCTAAATGAATCATCAGATCAAATCCGGAGGCTATTTGTCTGCGAATTGCACTGATCGGAAGCTCCATTCCCATCAATACCATGGTTTCCAACCTACTAATGACATCCCTGACACTGTTAGCGTGAACAGTTGTCATGGCGCTGTGCCCTACATTAACACTTTGCAACATATCCACAGCTTCTTTCCCTCTAACTTCCCCCACAATAATCCTATCCGGCCGCATACGCAGTGATGTTTTTAACAGATCCCTGATTGTAATTTCCCTACATCCTTCCACATTTGCATTTCTGGTTTCCAGCCTTACCAGATTAGGCTTATTATGTAACTGGAGCTCTGCACTGTCCTCAATAGTAATTACCCTTTCTTCTTCGGGAATAAATCCTGATAGTACGTTTAGGAATGTAGTTTTCCCGCAACCGGTTCCTCCGCATACCAAAATGTTCTTTCCTGCTTCAACCTGCTTTTGTAAAAATAATGCAATTTCTTTACTGACCGAATTCATGGCAATCAGTTGTTGCATGGTGATAGCCTCTTCCGGAAATCTCCGTATCGTAAGAATGGGTCCGTTTATTGCAACCGGAGATAATACCACATTCACCCGGGAGCCGTCCTTTAGTCTGACGTCCACAATAGGGGCTGCTTCATTTACTACCCTGTTTGCTTCCGATACCATCTGCTGAATAACCTGTTTCAGCATTTCCTGGCTTTCAAACCGAATAGACAACTGTATCAGTTTTCCCTTTTTTTCTACAAAAACAGGCTCTGTACCATTTACCATAATTTCTGTTATTTGAGAATCCTGTAGTAACTCCTGCAAAATTCCGTATCTCCGAATGTTATAAAAAATATCTCTGCTAAGCTGTATCCGTTCTTTGGGAGATAGTAACAGACTCTTTCTGTGTCTAAGAATTTCTCCGTCTATCAAGTCTCTGATTTCCTCATCACTCATATGCTTTGACAAGTCCAGATTGCGGATAATTTTCTCCTTAATACTGTTAATTGTCTCTTTACTTTGTTCCATACCCTTCCTCCCCAAATAAATCCGGAAATACTTCTTTACGGATATAACCTGCTAAATCCCCATAGGTTAGTTCTTCAAAACGAAGCGGCAATTTTTTGAACAAAGGCAATTCCCACTTTCTGGTTTTCGTCAGCACACTCTGTTGTTGCATGCTTTCCAAAACTTTTTCATACTGCTCTATTTTGGCAGTTGCAATCGAATCATTCCTGGTAATGGTATATACCCTGTCACAATGCTTCAGAATTTCCCACAAATCCATGACGCAATCTGACAAATCCAATAAAAGATATTCATATTCACTTGTCTTTTCTATTTCTTCAAATAAATCAATCCACTGGGCTCCTCTGATACCGGCAAGATTCTGATATATTTCTGCCGGCGGAATGAAATCAAGTCCGTTTACCGTTTCAATCATTCCTTCCATGTGGTAAAACAGTTTGTCCCTTGCACTATTCAGGTAATAAATCAAGTCGGACAAGTCCCGGCTAAATTCTCTGCTCAACATTCGTCCCAGTCCTGAATATGCTTCAAAATTTAAATATAGGGTTTTGCTCTGACGGGCCAGCATCTGACCCAAAGTAAAAGAAAAAGTTGTTTGGAGACACCTGGTTGCAGGTGTATAGATTCCGATGATGCGCATCCGATGACTTCCTGTCCGTATCATTCTGCCGCTTTCCGTTTTGTCTGCATAATAATGCATAACTTCCCGGACTACGTTTTCACAAGACTGATACTTGTTAATATGACATAATGCGCGATTTAAGTTTTCACCATTTTCACTTAAAACAATAATATGTGCAATGTTCAGTTGTTCAATTTTGCTTTGATATGCGTTTTCTGAAATGAGAAGACATTCTATTTCTGTCTCCTTCGCAAAAGAAAAAAAGCTGTCTGCTCTTGTAAAGACATGGATTTCAAAAGGAATCTTATCCCTTGTTCCGATAAAATCCATCAGACGATAGGCATAGTTCTCCTCACAGTCAAAAATCGCAAGGATTTTTCTATCCAATAGTACCCCTTTCTGCTCATATAAAGATGTCAAGCTGCGTTGTTCCTTGAATGATTGGGAGAATCTCCCGGAATTTTTGATGAATGAAAGCACGTCCTTACTCTCATTCATTGATACAATTAAGACTGTCTTGTTTGTAAAAAGAATTATAACGGAGATTTATTTAATTGTAAAGTCGCACAAATTATTTTTTTCATTTTTGTATAATTTTACTAAATTCTTTCCTCTTTAAACTGTTTTAAATCCTTGAAGTCCGCATAATTACTGATTATTTTAATAGTATAAAAATTACCAAAGGGTATAAAACCGGATACCGTAAAGCATCATAATTCCCGGAACCCCTAAGAGACCGGAAGCCAAAAAATTGGTAAGATTATAACCCAGTGTAAGTTCCGGAATCATTTCTGCCAGAAAATAATTGCCAAAATAGATGAAAAACAGTCCAAGCACGCCTCTTAATACGAAATTAATCAGAATTTCTATATGTCTACGCAAAACCACAATCCCAAAAACAGCCCCCAATACACCTATCATCCATGCAATACCTCCGTATGTTTCCATAGGTTATTTTTTCTCCTTATTAACATTTTGCTAAAATCCTGTTTCTTTAATATATGCCCGGATTGTATACATATGCAAAATATCTTCTTTGCAAGCCGTATAGAAGAAAAAATTTTGTCTATACTTCTAAAAAAGGGAATGATTGGCTGATATCGGAATATGATTATAGTAGTACCATGACAGGAAAGAGGGATTTTATGAAAACATTTTTTAGTACATCTTCCCATGTAAACCGCACAATATCAGAGCAGGAAATTGAAAGAAACGCTCTTTTGTCTGATTTGGAAAAAACAAAAAAAGCCCTTGAGGTTGCATACGCGGGCTTTGATAATGTGACGGAACCGGATTTAATTGACTGCTATATTTACGAAGTAAATTCCGTCATGAAACGATATAAGTTTTTATTGGAACAGGCAGCACGCCTTAGCATGCTGCCTGAAGAAAATGAACAATTATCCGCTCTAAACACAAAAGCCCCGGTTACTTCCCTGGTCGGCTAGATTTTCTGCTAGGCTGTTTTTGCCATAAGTAAGACCTGCATAGACTGTCTGTGTATTGGACATCACCGGTGCGGAGGTGTCCTGTGCACTCACTGTTTCATATGCAGCATGAAGCTTACCGATAACACTTTTCACATGTTCAAGTTCTTTGATACTTTTTCTGACATCTGCCTTCGTCAGCTCCCTGTCCGCATATCCGTAAAGAGCCAGGAGATTTCTTGAAAGCTCATATTCAAAATGCAAAGATGACATTAGTTCATGAAGACATGCTTTTGTCCTCTTAATGCTGCTTCTAAAATCTTCCATATCATCCCGGGCATGGGCGCTTTTTGCTTCTTCCAAATAGATTAGCAACATCTCATAAAGAATTACTATCATTTGGGTTTTATTTGCCTGTGTGATTTTTAAGGTAAATTCCTGTTTCAATTCCTTGGTCATAACAAATTCCACTCTTTCTTTCAAATAGATTTCATGAAATAATTATCCGGCTGCTAAACTACTGTAACAGCTGTAATACCTGGGAAGGTCTTTCGTTTGCCTGAGCCAACATGGATGTTCCTGCCTGAGAAAGAACCTGCAAGGTTGTATACTCTGTCATTTCCTCAGCCATATCCACATCCATAATACGGGAATAAGCCGCTGTCATGTTTTCTGAACTGATATCCAAGCTACTTACAGTATGCTCTAAACGGTTTTGATAAGCACCCAGACGGCTTCTGACATTTGAAACAAACTTAATCGCATTGTTTACTTTATCAATTCCTTCATTAGCACTTGTTTCGGTAGTAGTATGTAATGCTGAAATACCCATATTTTCCAATGACATTTTTGGAATGCGGATTCCCAGCTGCTGTCCTTCATTGGCACCGATTTGCATATCCATGGAGCCGAAATCTTCTACCAGAATATCAACAGAATTACCTACTCCGATAACTGCTCCCGGCTTAATTTCCACTTTCATCTCAAAATCATCTTCTGAAGTAATGGTAATCACATTACCGTCTGTCTGGGTTACTTTTGCATTGCCCGGGAAAGAGCCCTTAAAGGTATTTACTGCTGTTTCAAGATCAATATTACCGTTTTCGTCATAAGCTACGGTAAGTTCTTCTATGCTGTATGATCCCGGCTTCACCTCATCACTGTAATAGGATACTTTTACATCCGTATTGCTGGTATAACCACGAAGGTCGAAAGAACCATCTAAAATATTCTGTCCGTTAAACTGGGTTTCGGAACAGATTCTTTCAATTTCTTCTTTCAGCTGCTGAATTTCAGCATCAATCATTTTCCGGTCTTCCGATGTTAATGTTCCGTTACTGCCTTTCACACATAGCTCATTAGCTCTCTGCAGCATCTCATGAATTTCGCTTAAGGTTCCGTCTGCAATTTCAATAATTGAGATACCGTCACTGGCGTTCTGGTTAGCAACACTAATCCCTTCTATCTGGGCGTTCATTCTCTTGGACATGGCAAGCCCGGACGGATTGTCTTTGGCACCTACAATTTTAAGTCCTGAAGAAAGTCTTGCCAGGGACTCGGATAATCTATTATCTGCTCTTGTAAGCGAGTTATTGGCAATTACTGCCGATGCATTAAAGCTGATTCTCATATACTATCTTCCTTTCTGTTGCTGATTTCCTGAATATAACCGATGTATGCCTTTGCCGCCTTATAAAGAGTATCCGGTGTTCTTCCTTCTTCTCTTCCCTTTGCTGTTTTCGAGGCAAATTCTTCTATATCCAATCCCTCTCCTGTGAGGAAACGGATATCTCCTGCCTGCAAATCTTCCTTTGCAAGAAGCTCTGCAAATCTTTCCTGCTGTTGCTCCAAAAGCGCCTTGGTCTGTCTGCTTTCCGAAATGCTATAACCGGAAAGGGCTTCTCCCATAAAGCTGAATTCTGCTTCGTTCTTTCCAAGCTCCTTGGTTTCAAAAGAAACGGCTACCTTGCATACTTTTTGACCGGTATGAATCATTTTCAAATTCACGGTAGTAAGGTTTCCTCCGATATTTACGGGCATTTCGTAATTTTCTTCCTTTGCCATAGAACCCATAAAGCCCAACTGCTTATAAAGCATTCCCATGGCTTTGATGTCAAGAGAGGTATGGATACCGGTAAAAGTAGCTCCTTCCAATTTCTGCTGCATCCTCTCAATCATTTCCCGGTAGTTCTCCTGTACCGCTTCTTTACCGGTAAATTCGTCTAAAAGCTTTTCTTCTCCAATGCTTTCATCAGAAACATCTTCCTGCGTATCTGCCGTAAACTTCCGATATTTCATAAAAGCTTCCGAATTACCCGTCATCATGGATTTTGCAAAAAACAGATGCTCGGCGCTGATACTTTGATGATAATCTGTCAAATGCTGTAATACAGCTGCTTCGCTGCCCATAGCATTTCTGATTTCCTTATATGTTATCTTGTCAAATTCTTCTGCAGCTTCTTTTGTCTGCGCATCCGAAAGCTCAGCTTCCAGCTGCTTACTCCGGTTCATATATCCCTTTTCTATCTGTTCCAAAATAGTCGGAATCCCAGAGTCTTTTGCATTTACACCCCCAAAGGCATTATTCACTGTATAATCCACAGACCGTTTCTTACCGGTTCTGACTGCTGTTAAAAGATTTTCCAATGTAAGCATGCCATCCGCTTTCAGCACTGCACCGATTGCTGCGTTGTCGCCTTTTTCTATTTGACGCAAAAGTCTGTAAATACCAATGTATGCACTTCTTTCATCCTCTGAAATACCATTCTTTTGCTCCAGCTGATAAAGGAATTTGCTATAGGATTCAATTTCCTTAGGTACATCCGGTTGCTGTTCGGTTAAGTATTCTTGTAATTCTGCAAGGGACATAGTCAATGGATTAACACCTTCCCGAATCATGGAAAGGACAGTGGCCGGTTTCATTTTATCCACTACATCTGTCAAAAGCTCATCAGTCTGTCTGATTTGTTCAAAATTCTCTTCCGTCATTTCCATACTGTTATAGCCGAGAATTCTGATGACCTTACGGTTTTTATCATGAATATCCTTCTGCATATCAGCAAGAATATCATCTACATTTCTAAACGCCTTGTGAATGGAATCACCCATATCCCGGCGCGGTGCTGTCAACAGTGTTTCGTATGCCTCTCCTGCCTTTTGATAAGCTGCACTTCTGGCATTTGCCAAATCTTCTATTTCGGGAAGAGTGGCATCCTGTGTAATTTCTGCTTCCATTGCAGCAGGAGCCCACTTAATGGTTTCTAAGGCATACAAGGTCTGTCGGAATAAGCTGTTTTTAGCACCCGCCAAAGCTTCATCCGCCTCTCCTGTGAGGATAATGCCTTCTGTTCGGTTTGCTGTATCCAGCTGCTTTGCCAGCATTTCCACAGGCATGGTCTCAATCGCAAATCCGCTTCTGATAAGTCGCAAATTTGAACTTATCGTCATAGAAGCACGAACCTGAGCAAGAAGATTTCTTCCGCTTTCATCGGATTCCCTTACAGGGTGGCTTTCTTCACTTCTCCACTCTTCATATGCCGCAAACAGATTTTTCAGAGTAAACGGTAAATGGTTTGCTTTGATGATATCAACTGCTTCGTCACTAACCTGCTCTACCTGTTCCTTCACGGAAATTGCAATTTCCAGATTACTCCGGTCTTTGGTAATATCCGCAGCCAATGGCTTTTTGCCGTCTGCTATGGCAATGGCTGCTGCCTTTGCAAAAGCTTCGGGACTCTTCGGAAATACTACATCCTCCATCTGTTGTTTTCTGAAAAAGGTTTCCTGGTTTAAAGGAATTCCCTTTTCAATCAACCATTTTGCATTCGTTACGGTTTCTTCGTTTACCGAATAACCCGATTCCTGTATTACCTTTTCTATCTGAGGCATTAACTGCTCATAGTCAATGCTTTCCGGCTTTTTCGCATAATAGCCTGCTACACTGCCTGCCGCATAGTAGCCTTTACCCTGACGGCTTGCATCTTCCGTTGCAGAAAAGCTTGCAGTATAAAAATTCTCTACCGTAGGAGACAGCTCATTTTCAATCATATACTTCTGACTGCCCTCTGTAAAATCTCCTACTCCTTCTAAGGTATTCCACGCTTCCTTTACTGCTGTAATATTTTCTTCGGTAAGGGGAATATCATACTGTGCAAACTGCTTTTTCAACTCATTGGCAAAAACCCGGCTTCCGGTAATATCAATCAGTTTATCATCCTCAAGAGTATCAGTATAGCCGGCTACATTAGTTCCGCCCTTCACTAAGGCTGCTTTTATATGGTCTACAATGGTTACAACTGTTTCAATATCTTCACTACCGGGATGAAAGCCTTCCTTCTGGAGCTTTGCAAAATCTTCGTCAGACATAGAATTAGACATTACTGCCATATAGTTTCTGCGGGCAGTAAGATCCTGCTGCCCTGCTTCCTGCATAACTTCTTCTGCGGTCCTTCCATGACCTGCGTAAGCGCTGTTATCCATAACTGTGCCAGAAATGTCCAATGCAAAACCTCGTGCGGATACCTTCCCTGTATCCTCCGCGGTACGATATGTAGTTGTATCCCTGTCTACGTTTGTATGATTCCGGACAGTTCCGTCTGCCCCGTCAAAACGAATATTCATGCTCATACCTCATGTAAACAAGTAATATATCAAATCGAAAAAGGGTAAATGTTTTCACATTCACCCTTTATTTCGGCATAAATATTTTGTTTCTTAACCTTTAAAACTGAAAGATTAACGCGCTGAACGGAGGCAGGTCTAAAGTTACACTGTAATTTCTGTAATCACAATCTTCTTTTTCCGGGCTTAGTTCAGACGGCACTTTAGCGCCAGAGCCGCCGAAACGTTCTTCGGTACTGTTCAAAATCAGTTTATATTTTTTCTTTTTGGGAACACCTACCTTGTAGTTTTCCCAAGTCATAGGCGTCATGTTGATAATGAACATCAGGTTATTCTTACCGTTTTCCGATTTACGGAAAAAGCTGTAGGTGCTTCTGTCCTTATCATCACAGTTAAGCCATTCAAAACCGGACCAGTCATGGTCATTTTCATACATACAAGGGTATTTACGATAAACAGTAAGAAGCTCCTTCATGTATTCCTTCATTCCTTTATTTAAATCTTCAGCCAGCAAGAACCAGTCAAGCTCTCTTTCTTCACTCCACTCTCTTTCCTGGGCAAATTCCTGTCCCATGAAAAGAAGCTTCTTGCCGCAATGACCGAACATAAAAGTATATCCGGCACGAAGGTTAGCATATTTATCTACCTGATAACCCGGCATCTTATTTACCATGGAGCATTTCAGATGAACTACCTCATCATGGGAAAGCGGCAGTATGTACTTTTCACTTTCATTGTAGCTCATGGCAAAGGTTAACGCATAATGATTGTCCTTCTTAAAGTAAGGGTCTAACTTCATATATTCACAGAAGTCATGCATCCATCCCATATTCCATTTAAAACTAAAGCCAAGACCGCCATCCTCTACCGGATGGGTTACCTTAGGCCATGCCGTAGACTCCTCTGCAATCGTAATAAAGCCGGGATAAGTGCCGCGTACCACGGAATTTAAGTGACGGAAGAACTCGATTGCTTCCAGATTCTTATTATCACCATACTTGTTGGCAACCCACTGTCCGTCCTTCTTACCATAATCCAGATAAAGCATGGAAGCTACCGCATCCACACGGATTCCGTCCACATGGAATTCCTTAATCCAGAACAATGCATTTGCAATCAGGAAATTCTTTACCTCTGTTTTACCATAATTAAAAATCTTGGTACCCCAATCAGGATGTTCTCCTTTTCTCGGGTCAGGATCTTCAAATATACACTGTCCGTCAAATCTGCCAAGACCATGGGCATCCGTAGCAAAGTGGGCCGGTACCCAGTCCAAAATTACACCGATTTTGTTCTTGTGAAGCTTATTAACAAGGTACATAAAGTCTTTGGGCGTGCCATAACGTGAAGTAGGTGCATAATATCCTGTTACCTGATAACCCCAGGAACCGTCAAAGGGATATTCTGCAATTCCCATCAATTCAATATGGGTATACTTCATTTCTTTCAGA
Organism: Lachnospiraceae bacterium; assembly: GCA_017411305.1. Classification (GTDB taxonomy): domain Bacteria; phylum Bacillota; class Clostridia; order Lachnospirales; family Lachnospiraceae; genus Suilimivivens. Next base: position 191,099 of record JAFQQI010000066.1, on the reverse strand, counting down.
TATTCTACGATTCTGTCTGCAAATTCCCTATAGCTGTAGAAGCCCTGCTCTTCCGGTCTCGGATGACGCATCCAGGATCCGATATGGCACTCATAGACTGCCATAGGCTCTTTATAATAGTCCTTACTGTCTCTTTCCTTCATCCAGGCATCATCAGACCACGCAAAACCGGATAAATCCGTAGTTCTGGATGCATTTCCGGGACGCATTTCCGCATAGTTTGCAAAAGGATCTGCTTTATAAAGCTTTTCTCCGTCAGGTGTAGTAATCAGATATTTATACAGCTCTCCTTCCCCTACACCGGGAATAAATACTGCATGAATTCCTCCGGGGCCTAATTTTGTCATAGGATTGGCCTGTTCATCCCAACCGTTAAAGCTTCCGATTACATGCACACTTGCTGCATTAGGTGCCCATACGCCAAAAAACATACCTTTTACACCGTCTTCTACAGATACATGTGCACCCAGCTTTTTATAAATATCGTAATGAGTTCCCTGGGCAAATAAGTATTGGTCTGCTTCAGAAATAAATACCTGACCTTCTGATATTTTTTGCTTTCCCATTCTGAAAACCTCCCGATTTTAGTAGTGCATGAAATCTTTTTCTCTTAAGATAATCATGTCTTCGTCATCATATCTCTTACCAAGCAATACATCAAAGAAATGTGCCGGTGTCTTTTTATCGGCAAAGTAAATGGCTTCATCAATCAGTTCTTCGATTTCAGCAAGAGTTACTTCATGGTCGCTGGTCTGCATCTCTGCAATTCTTGTATGCAGTGCCAAAACACCCAGTTCATCAATAGCATACTCCTGCTCCAGCGCGTATTTCTTTGCATACTTAACAAGGGTCTGGTCATCCAATGCTTCTACATCTACACGAAGATTAAAGAGAGGCAACAGTTCCTGATATTTCTCTAAAAATGCCTCTGTTTTCTGTTTACTGTCTGTAAGCAGAACAATAATTCCTTTATCTTCCTGATTCAATTCCTTAATCAGGCTTTCTACTGTTGCTTTTTTCATGGAAGAAGCTTCTTCTATAATCAGCGCACCGTCTTCCAGTTTATCAAGGGTAGCTCCTACATCCTTCTTATTCATGGTGGATGCGGAAATCTTTGCTACCTTGCCGGAGAAATTGCTGTCTGCCAGCTGCACTTCCTTCACAAGCAGCTTCGCAAGAGCTGTTGTTCCGGTTCCTTCTTCTCCTGTAACCACCACATTACCCGTATAAGATGCCATACTGATATTATCAATAACTTCCACTATCTGACGTCTGGTTCTCTTATGATGGATAAAAGGCGCAAACTGCTCTCTTTCACTCTGAGTCATTTCCCTCGCCTGTCCTTTAGACGGCTCCGGTTTTTCTTCCATCTCGTCTGCAGATTCCTCTGCTACTTCTGCATCTTCTGTATCTTCTTTTGTCTCTGCCTCTTCTGTCGTTTCGTCCTCTGTCTCCGCTTCCTCCATAGCTGCATCTTCCGTCTCTTCTTCTGTCACAGCTACTTCTTCTGCTTCCGTCTCGTCTTCAGCCACAGCTACTTCTTCTGCTTCTGTCTCATCTTCAGCTTCAACTTCCGGTTCCGCTTCTTCTGTAATGATTTCCTCTTCGATTTCCTGAAGTTCTTCCACCTCATCCTCTGCAGAAAGTACCTCCTCAGGTATTTCCTTCATAGCCATCTTGCGGGCTTCTTCAGCTTCCAGGCGCTTCATCTCTTCTTCCTTTTCGATGTCAGCCACCTTGATTACTCTGGGTCTGCCTTCTTCAATACGCTTCTTTTCTTCCTTCATGGCAGCAGAAATCATTGCTTTTTCCAGTTCTTCAAGAAGACCTGACTTTGTTGATTCATCAAAGTCAGCAAACAGCGTATTCGTCTGTTTCTGCACACGCTCTTTAATCTCCTGCATGCGCTTTTGCTCATTTTCTTTCTTAACACGCTCCCACTCTGCCATAATATCATCAATACTGAGCTGGCCCGTAATTTGCTTTTCTACCTTTTCTTCCTCCGGAACCACCAGACTGATCTGTCCGTCATATTCCTGGGAAAGCATATTATCGTAGCCGGAAGGCTTCACAAAAGTCTTGATAACTCCGGTATTGCTGATAACAGGATCGGGACTTGCCACCGGCATGGAAAGAGCACTATCGGTGCTTACTGCTTGTGTAGCTACCTTCGCATCCTCTGCATCTTTGGTAACAAGCTCAGAAACCACTTCCTGAATATTTACCTCAGATGTATTTCCAAAAAATACTTCCTCGGATACCGGCTCCTCTCCCCCGATTAACTGCATTTCATCTGTATCCTGTGATACATAAAGCTGCATCATGCCGCTCTGTTCAATGGGAGTATCAGGCTCCTCAGAATTGAATGTTGCCTCTTCCTCCGCAATCTCTCCGGAAAACTCTGCCATTCCTGCTGCATAAGCAGACATCACTTCCTCAGAGGGAACATCTTCTGTCTTTTCTGAAATATTTGCTTCTTCTGTCTGCTCTACAGGAAGTGCCGGTTCAAACATTTGGGTAACATCCATTCCGTTTTCAATTTCATTGACGGGCATTTCCTGTGTGGGATTGTTTTCCAAAAACTCTTTCATACTTTCTGCAAGTTCTTTTTGCAGATTTATGGTATTGTACTGACTGACATCAACGGTCTTAACCTCGATATCCCCGATTTCCTTACTTGGGATTTCCTGGGTCGGATCGGTCAATACATTTTCCTTCATACTAAATTCGTCGTCATCCTCGTCCTCGGTAGCAGCACTTGCTTCTTCTTTGATAGCATTGCTCTCCGTTACGTATTCGGACTCAATAATACCTCCGGTCTGGCGCATCATATCATATTTCTGCTGCTGCTCCAAAGTGAGAGGCTGATGGAGCTGCTTTAATTCCAAAGCTTTTAATACATATCTGCCGTCACCAAACCAAAGGAACATCTCATCACATTCCTCTACACATTTGGATTCCAGACCTACTCTATGATACAAATATGCCAGTTCATACGCCCATTTTTCACGATAGTCTTTTTTCTTAAATTCCTCCAGAACCGCAATTCTTTCTTCCAAACTGACTTCCTGCGCTTCGTAAAGCTTATACTGCAAAACGTAGCGGCCGCTATCCTTCGGTGCCAGCTGTACAAATTCTTTATAATATTCAATGGCCTGTACATATTCTTCCAGCTTAATAGAAAGCTCACAAAGAGAATATACAATCAGACGGCCGCCTGTATGCTTTTCGTAAGCAAGCAGTAAAATATCACGGCTGTCTTCATAACGACGGTTAATCTTATACAAGTCACTGATCGTACAAAGCATCATAACACTTTTAACTCTGCGCCAGTCAATGGTATCTGCAATCTTAACTGCCTCTGCGTATTCTCCTTCTGCTATCAGTGCTTTTATTTCGTCTGCACGTACTTTATATTCATACTTATCCAAGGTACTCACCTCATGCCCTTCTTATTTTTAGACATAGTTATCCTATTTTCATTTTTTAAGTGTATCATATCGATATTCGTATGTCAAAAACAATCAGCAAGTTTTTCCCAATATATTGGCGAAAATTTTGGATATTTGTCCATATATTGTATCTTTATGACAAAAAAGGATAGCCTTCGCTATCCTTTCTTCTTTATAGTATCGTTAACAGATAATTACTGAGCTTTGCAAACTCCTCCAGCGTAAGGGCTTCTCCTCTTACAGATGCGCCAAAACCGAGCTCCTCTAATGCTTCTGTTGCCTGAGCTCTTGTTATCGGCAAATCGGATGCATTTCCCAAACCATTGGCCAGGGTTTTACGTCTCTGGTTAAATGCTGCACGGATTATTTTAAACATAAATTCTTCATTTTCAACCTGTACCGGAGGTTTTTCATATCGGTCAAGGCGAATCACGGCACTTCCCACATTAGGCTTCGGAATAAAGCATTCGGGAGAAACATAGGCAACCACTTCAGGCTTGGCATAATACTGCACCGCCAAAGAAAGCGCTCCGTAGTCCTTTGTTCCCGGGCCTACCTGCATCCTGTCTGCTACTTCTTTCTGAATCATAATGGTAATGCTTTTTAAAGGGACATGACTTTCAAACAATCCCATGATAATGGGGGTCGTAATATAATAAGGCAGGTTTGCAACCACCTTAATGGGCCGTCCCTGATTCTTTTCTTCTACCAGCTTGCGGATATCCACCTTCAAAATATCCTCATTAATAACCGTTACATTATCATAAGGAGACAATGTATCTTCCAGAATCGGAATCAGCGATTTGTCAATTTCCACTGCAATCACTTCTCTCGCACTTTCTGCCAGATACTGGGTCATGGTTCCGATTCCGGGACCGATTTCCAGAACGCAGTCTTCTTTGGTAACCTCTGCAGCGCTGACTATTTTCTCTAAAATATTACTGTCTATCAAGAAATTCTGTCCGAAACGCTTTTGAAAATTAAAATTATATTTTTTCAGAACCTCAATGGTTCCTGTAGGATTTCCTAATGTAGGCATAACTTCTACCTTCTCTATTATCAAATTTGATATACTCTTTTTGCATTCTCCCGGGTTATTCTGATTACCTCTTCTTCGTCAAGTCCCTTCAAGGATGCAATTTCCTTCACTACATACGGAAGGTTTAAAGAGCTGTTACGTTTTCCTCTGTTTGGCACCGGTGCAAGGTATGGGCAATCCGTCTCAAGCACAATAGTATCCATCGGTAAATACTCCACTACCTCTTTTAACTTTTTGGCATTGGAAAAGGTAATTACACCACCTATCCCAAAATAAAATCCCATCTTCAGATATTCCTTTGCCTGCTCCACGGAATAGGAATAGCAGTGCACGATACCACCGATTTCCTCTGCTTTCATAGCTTTCATCATATCTAAGGTATCCTTCGCCGCATCTCTTGAATGCACCACCATGGGCAGAGAAAGTTCCTTTGCCAGATACGCCTGCCTCTCAAACCATACCCTTTGATTTGCCTGCACATCCGATTCCTTATCCCAGTAATAGTCCAGACCAATCTCTCCGATAGCAACTATTTTACCGCCTCTTCGGACAGAATTGCTCATCGCAGTTTGTTTCAGCCAGGAAAAGGTTTCTTCATTTAACTCCTCTGCGTCAGAAGGATGTACACCAAGTGCTCCGTAAACAAAAGAATACTTGCTGCTTAGAGCAAGTGTGCTTTTACAACTTTCTATATTTGCTCCGATATTAACGATGGTTTCTATTCCTGCTTCCTGCATCGCACAAAGCAGTTCTTCCCTGTCACTGTCAAAGGCTTCATCATCGTAATGCGCATGTGTTTCAAATATCAATTTAGCTACCATCCAATCCTGCTTTTTGATAAAAAAATAAAAAATCTTAAAAAAATTTTAAAAAAGTACTTGCAAAGCAAAAAACATTATACTATAATAACACTTGCGTTGCAAATCACGAAAGCAACAAATACCAAAGAAACGCGTCTTTAGCTCAGTTGGTAGAGCACCTGACTCTTAATCAGGGTGTCCAGGGTTCGAGCCCCTGAAGACGCACTCGTAAGTACCGTTTTTGAGGACATAGGAGCCTTGGGGATGGTACTTTTTTTATGCCTCTTTCTTGGCATGCTGTAATTTAAACTGCTTGGGTGTCATACCCTTCCATTTTCGGAAAATCTTAATTAAATGGCTACTATCAGAAAATCCTGTTTCCTGACTGATATAGCTCAAATCAAAATCTGTAAAAAGTAACATATCCTCTGCCTTACAAATACGGATAAACTCTATATACTCTTTACAGGAACGGCCATAATACTGCTTAAAGTTTTTAGCAAAATAGGAATAGCTCATATTGCACATATCTGCCAAGTCTTCTACTTTAATGGGTTCTCCTGCATGAGCATCAATATATGTCGTAATGTCATGAATGGAATCCAGTTCTTGAACATGGGTAGCTGCCACATCTGTATCAAATCCCTTATTTCTCCAGATTCTGATTAAATTTACTAAAAGATAGCAGATTTTATTGTGTACAATAATATCATATCCATAGTCTCTTGCCGCAAGCTCTGCCCTGCAGTCTTCAAAAATACTTTCAACCGGAATATCTGCCAAATCCTGCTCTGAAAAGAAAATAGGGGCATTTGTATTTTTACTGGCACTTTCTAAAATTATTCTTAGCTTTGGTGCATAACTGTTCTCTGTGTACAACTTATTAACATCAAACTTAAGAACCTCATATTGCAAAGAATAATTAGTTGCAGTATAAATAGCATGAACTGACTCCGGATGAAATAATATCAAATCACCCGGTTCAACCACATAACTCTTCCCGTCGCATTCGATAAGTCCCGTACCATCTTTCATGTAAACAACTTCCATAAAATAATGCCAATGCGCGCGGATAGGAAATGTCATCACAGTTGTATCGTATAAAAATGCTTCATATGGAGAGTTTAATGTATCACTGTATTCAAATAAATACTGCATAATCCGGTCTTCCTCTTTCGCTCTCTGCAAATAGATTTTTACAATTTTTACATGGCAACATTATACCGAATTCAAATAAAAAGTGCTATAGTTTTTATATCCTACGGAAAAATTTTTTATTCACACATACAGAAGGGAGTTAATATGCAGTTTATTAAAGGTGTTACTTTTGCTTCTTTTTGCCAAAAAGGAAGCTTTGAAACCAAAGAAGCCTACGAAAGTTTAGACAATCTGAAAGCAAAAACAGGTGCCGATTTTATCATTCTTGTTCCTAACGGATTACAGGAAACAGCCCAGTCAGAAGAAATTTGTTATACTTCGGATGCTACCATGTCAGATGAAGAGCTTGTCCGCATGATTCACTATGCACATGAAATCGGTCTTCGTGTTGCCCTTAAGCCTACTGCCAATTGCAAAAACGGTACCTGGCGTGCACATATCAATTTTTTCGATAAGGATGTGCATTGTGAGCCCAAATGGAGCAACTGGTTTGCCTCTTATACTGACTTCCAGCTGCATTATGCTAAAATTGCCGAAAAAACAGGATGCGAAATGTTTATCGCCGGTTGTGAAATGGTTCAAAGTGAACGAAGAGCCGATGAATGGCGTAAACTGATTGCAGATATTAAAGAAGTATTTCATGGTCCTGTTACCTACAATACAGACAAGTATCAGGAAGACAATGTTACCTGGTGGGACTGTGTGGATGTAATCTGTTCCAGCGGATACTATCCGATGAATGACTGGGAACAGGAACTGGATCGAATCGAAGCTGTGGTTAAGAAATATAACAAGCCCTTCTTCTTTTCAGAATGCGGTTGTATGTCCACAGAAGGGTCTTCAAAGATTCCCAATGATTGGAGCATGCGCGGAGAAGTAAACTTGGAAGAACAGGCAGACTGGTATACCGCTATGTTTGAAGCATGCAAAAAGCGTCCCTGGGTAGAAGGCTTCTGCCTTTGGGATTGGGCTTGGAAGCAATACTCTCCCTGTAAAGCAAAATGTAACGGCGGTTATGATATTTATGAAAAGCCTGCGCAGGAAGTTGTTAAAAAATATTACGATAGTTTCTAAAATTTAGATATCCCCCTTTTTACCTCATAGGACTCCCCCTATGAAAAAGAGTTCTCTTCACAGGTCTCCCCCTGTGATGGGAAGGAAACAGCCGGTCTAAAATACAAGACCGGCTGTTTCTATTATAATTCCCGCAAGTGTTCCGATTCCGTACAGCAATACGATAATTTTAATATTCTCTTTGATATCATCATTAACCCTGAAAAGGATTAATGTACCTACTCCGGCACCTACCAAAAGTCCGGCCATCATTGCACCCGCTCCCAGCATTCCTTCCAAGTACAGCTGGGTAATCACTACGGACGATGCACAATTCGGTATTAGCCCCATAAAACCGGCCACAAGAGGCCCTATTACAGGTTTTTCGCTAAGAAAACCCGCCAATGTTTCTTCTCCTACAAACTCTATCAATAAATTCAGCACAAATGTAATGGCCACAATAAATAAAAACACTTGTAAGGTATGTACCAGTGCGGATTTACCGATTTTGCCTTCTCCGCAGTGGCAATGCTCATGCTCGCACATATGCTCTATCTTAAGTTTCTCTTCTTCCTTATAAGATCTGTTTTTCAAGATAAAGTCAATCGCAAAACCTGCTATTACACCAATGAGAACTTTTATCCCCAATATCTTACAGATTGTCACCGGTTCTACCTTGGCTGAAATCAAAATCGGAAGCATTTCATCCGAAGTAGAAAGAAAAACTGCAAGTAACGTTCCCAATGTAATAATTCTACCGGCATATAAATTGGACGCTGCTGCCGAAAATCCGCATTGAGGCACAATTCCCAGCGTTCCGCCAATAAGCGGCCCGAAGCTACCGGATTTCTTTACTAACTGCTCAGCCTTTTTTCCCGCTTTATGTTCAATATATTCCATAACCAAATACGTCACGAACAAAAAGGGCAACAGGCCGATGCTGTGATGTATGGTATGTTCAATGACATGTAATATCATCCGTTTCTCCTTTTATAATAATTATAGCTAAAAAAGTATAGCATGCTACAAATACCAAAGCAAGCTGCATAATACATATAATGCAGGTTGATGCAACAAATAAATCAGTAAGGAATGACGTCCTATAAAACTGAAAACCGGACAGTTCCATTTAAGAAAAGAAAGCTCTAACCATCCTTTCCTGCAAAATATGTGATACATAAAATATCCACTGATAAATAAAAACAGCCAGGGAAAAAGTGAAAAATAATCCGTAGAGTAAAAATCCGGTGCCGTAAATCCTAAATAGGTCATAAGCCACCCACGATACCACCTCACAGGCAGCTTCACAAGCTCCAGCCCTTCAAAGCCCAGACTTCCCCGGTTTATATTTCTGGTTAGTACAAAACATGCAAAGCTGATTACTAATCCCACTTTTGGCGAAATTCTACAAAACAGCTTATCAAGCAATACCATTAAGAGCATAGCAGAGCCAATTAGTGTAAGGACGCCAAATACTACCCTGTTTTGATACATGGCAAGCATGGTAACTACAGTTACTAAAATTCCACTACCAAAAACAACAAGACCCCTTTTCAGAGGTCTTTTTCCCATCGGCCAGCAAAAGCCGGACAAAAAGATAAACGTCCAGCAAATGCTCTGTTGCCAGATATAAGCACCTGTCCCATGATACCATTTCCATCTGACACCATACATATAAACCAAATCCCATGCTCCATGATAGGCAATCATACTAAGAAGTGTAATTCCGCGAATCACATCCGGTAAATCATATCTTTGTCTCTTACCTGTATCCACTCCCTTTTTCTGACTCATAAATTGCCCCTTTACGTCTAATCACTTTTATTTGGAAGCTCTTCCGCCTCTCTGCTTCATGGAAATATAGGAGGATAAATCCTTGCACAAATTAATGATTCGCAATCCGTAAACAACTACATCCTCTTCCTCTTGTACACGGACCACTCTGCCAACCAGGTCCAGCACATGTCCTAAATCTTCAAAATGTACAGAAAGCTCATCTCCCGGCAAAAGATCAAGCTCCTTTCGCTGATCCGTAATGGCAAATCCTGTCATGCTCACATCTCGTAGAATAACCTCTTTTTGACCTCTGCCAACCATACGCATAAGAGCCCGCTTGGAAACACCGACACGGAAATATTCACGCCGATTAAAGCGCGTGCCTGCTCCCTCTGTACGCAAAATATACTGTTTTTCAAAAAAGCCGATTTTGACGTTGTTCCATTTGTAAGGAGTTCCGTCTTCCGTCTGACTCTCCATCTCAATATGAACATTATCAAAATTAAGTCTTTGATTAGATTGAAAATCCAATTCGATAATCGCCAAATCTTCTCTTAGTGCCCGTAATAATGAGGCATGCATTTCAATTGTCTTTACCTTATTACTGATTTTTAAGGTGATGGCAGATCCTTCGATTAAATCTGTTAAATAAATCCCGGCCACTACAATATCCTCTTACTGTGTTTTGCTATCTGTACCCCAACTTGAAATTTCTCCTGTATATAATTGTATCATTTATTTTTCAAGCTGTCATTCACAAATTAACAATATATTAACAGAGAATAGCATTATTATTATTTCCCGGGTTTACTCCTTCGTTTCCTTCTCATATTCCTGCTGTAGTGAAAGCTTTTCTTCTGACCATGGCTCCGGCACCAATCCCTTAATTAAACTATTTTGGTCACGACGCTTGATATAAAAGTATCCGGCTACGGAAAAAATAATAGCACCTATAAAATTAACCACCAAGTCCATCATAGTATCATACAACCCGATGTCAAGATACCCATTTACATCCAGCATTTCCCCATTTACCGATACATTTTGGATATCTCTGATAATGATAGAATTGTTGTCCCGCAAAGGGTCAAGAAATGTAGAGGAAATCACATGCACCACGGTGTCCTTCTGCATATCCAGCTCGCAGAAAAAGTCCATGGCAAATTCAAAAAATTCCCAAAACACACCGATTGTCATAGAAAAGCAAAATGCCACAATTGCCATAAATAAGGGTGATAGTTCGAACAGCATCTTTTTTTGGCGATTCATCAAATCCACCAGTGAAAGTCCCAGTGCCGCACAAAGAAAACCGTTAAGCGTATGCAGGATAGTATCCCAATAAGGAAATCGGATATAAAATGCACTGATTTCTCCTAAAATTTCTGCTGCAAAAATAAAAACAAGTATGACAATTTCCAACGGAGACGGAAACTCCACCTTAAATGCAGCTTGAATTACACTGGGTATAATCATCAGGACCAATGTTATAAGGCACAAAAATACATTCTGATAATTTCCGTTAAAAATCTGCAAAATCATTACACAAATCACAAGGAAACGCAAACCTGTATACACTAAAAATGTATTCTTATTTTCTTCTAATTCTGCCCTAACGGCTTTCCAGAAATTTTGCATCTTTTGTCTCAAAAATATGCCTCCCTCAATTATAATTATTTTTCTTCTTATATACTTCCATTATTTGTAAGATTTGTATAACATTATACAGGAATCCCCCATTCGCTGCATCTAAAGATTTTATAAACTTTATTAATATTATATATTAAGATATGTAACCGCATACTCTGCGGTTTACATGAAAAGTCTCTGTTCCCCGTCAGAAGAAAGGGAACAGAGTCCTTTATAAATACTGTTTCAAATCTTTACAAAGCGTTTCTTCAATCGAAATCAATCTGTTGCAAATATCCTTAGAGGTATGATCAGCTGCTTCATATTGATTCAAATACTTATTTAAGGTTTTCACACCCATATTACAACCGTCTGTAATCAAATCCGCTACTGTGGTGTCGCTGTTATCCATACTCATTTTCATGTTGGTTTTCATCCATGACATCCCTTTGGCAATAGGGTTAGGATCCTTTTGTCCCGCTCCGTATTTATCAAGCTGCGCACATATTTCATTTTCCAACTTTTCATGGTGGTTTTTGCTTTCCTGCAATAATTGTTTCAGCTGTGAATTACTAATACTCTCAAGTACCTCATCAATGGATGAAACCGCCATTTTTGTTCCTGCATCACATTCCTTCAATAATTTAATTGTATCTGTAGTCTCCATTGTTACCTCCGTCTGCTTTCTTCATGACCTTTTTCTTTTATTCTTCCATAAAAAAGCAGCTTTATACATTTGGAGATCTCTTATTCATATTTTTTAAGTTTTCTCTTCGCATGGAAAAATAATATCAAGCATCCGACCGCAAGTACTCCGCATGCAACGGAAAAGTCAAAGAGTATCGGATTTATATATTCCCCGTTTTTGAATTCCTGATATTCCAGAATAAAGGGCATTGCTGCTCCTATCAAAGACAATATGAATACCAGTATACTATACAGCTTCGTATCCTCCAGCCTTTCTATGGTTTGGCTCCTGCTCTCATAACGGTTGCTTCTTTCGATACCGTAAAACAACATCCCTGCCAGTCCCGCAACAATTGCAATTCCCAAGAAGCGATAGGCCGCATCATAGTTCTCTGCCGAATTTGAAAAAACTGCATCCCGGTTATCCGGTCGTATCCAAATGGTAACCTCGCCTTCTTCCCGTGCATCAAGCTGCTTCTCAAAGTGCTTTTCATATTCTTCTCCGTCCGCATACCAAATCAAATCATAGTTATATCTAAGCTCCCTGTTCCCCTGGCGAAGCTCTGTTGTTTCCTCCAAATTGATTACTTCTCCTGTTGTTTCTATATAATCTCGTATTAATACAGAGCTATGAAAGCTGGTTCCTGCAAAAAAGAGAAACAAGCCTGTCAGCACAAAGCACAGTCTATATGGTTTTTGCAATAAAATAAATAATCCGCTTATTCCTTTGTTCATAGTGTTTTCCTATCGTCTTTCTCTGAAACCGTAGTACTTCCTTGCCGGCTTCTTCTGCATTATCCCTTTTTACGTATCATGTAACTATATTTGTCTGCCTGATAACGTAAGGTCTCCTCTACTCTGTCTATTACTTCTTTCGGATAGATATCCTCATAGAGGCGGACTTCCTTTACCATCTCATTCTTACTGATACAAAATATCAGTTGTGTTCCGTAAAGCTCTCCCGCCGCATCTGCCTGTTCATCAAAGTCCCGTGCAAAGGGCTTGGCAATGATATCCTTACGGCAATCCTCCGTAGGCTTTGACAAAGGAAAATCTCCTCTCATATCCGCAAACAAGGATAATCCCATATCAAAGCTGGGACAAAGCCGGTAGCTTTTGTCATCCAGCCGGTAAATCATGGCTATGTTATTGGTATGTCTGTCTTCATTTAAGAAAAAAGCATCCATTTCCAGTATCCCCGTAAGATACGCACCAAAGTCCGTAAGTCCGGTATAGCTGATAACATGATCTACGGTATAGGCAATTCTCTTCTTGGTATCGCTGATATAAGCAAGCTCCTTGGCAAGACTCATACCCGTATGCAGACGGAATAATTTCTCAAGTGTAATGAGTTCTTCCCTCTCCCCCAGGAAGTTTTTGCTTCTGCAGCCCATCAACTCTTTATCCTGATACACAATCTGCACCGGCTCATATATCACATGCTCCCCGATATTGGAGGAACACAATATCCGTGATACCACTGTTTCTGCCAGACTCTCATAGCCCATCTGGTCTGCCTTGTACCACCATGGCTCATCTTTCCATTTGAGCTGGTTGCCTTTGGAGGAATGACCTGTTTCGATATACTGTTTTTGATTGGTTATGGTAATCTTTTCCATGGTTCTCCTCCTTTCCCCCCTATCCAATAGGTTCATATCCGGGACGATAATACATCAGATTAATCCACTGCTTATCCTCTGCCATGCGTCCTTCGGTCTTTTCAATAATGGCAAGAGGGTCATAGCTGTCTAAGCCCAAGTCTCTTAAGACAAGCTTCAAATGGTCTCTGGTTCTGGGAAAGCAACGGCTCTCCAAAAAATATTCGAAATCCTCCCAGTCAGGCTTCGCTTTCACACCAAATGCCTGATGAATGACTTCGTCGGTCTTGTTAATCACTTCTATCTTTTTTTGACAAAAATCTACGAGGATAATACTGCAAAGCTCATCCTCACACATATATTCCATACGAAGCACATAGTCCTGCAGCTGACAGGATTTGCGGAATTCGCGGTTCAAGATAGCCCAACACTTGTAAGTACGGTATATATTCCCCATAACATCATCGGCGGTATTTAAATAGGCAGACAGAGTCTGTCTGGATACGCCGTATTCCTCTGCCAGAGCGGTAACGGACTCCCCGCTACCTCGTCGTTTTCTGATTTCTGTCAGTTGTTCCTTACTGATGCTGGGTTTTCTTCCGGCATTTCTTTCATTGAATGCTGCCATACCTGCCACCTTCTTTCTTGCTTTCATTATATGTCTCAATCAGCGAAATGTCAAACAATTAATTTCTTTACATTTATATGGAAAAAACTGCATACAGACCATTATGCCTGTATGCAGCTCTATTATGCTAAAGTATAGCTGTTTAAATATTTTTCCTGTTCCTCTGTCAGCACATCAATTTCTTTACCCATAAATGCAAGCTTTCTCATTGCTACATCATTATCCACTGCCTTAGGTACATCAATTAATTTCTCTGTCAGCTCACTGCCGTGTTCAACCAGATATTTCGCAGAAAGCGCCTGAATAGCAAAGCTCATATCCATAATTTCTGCAGGATGTCCATCGCCTGCTGCCAGATTTACCAGTCTTCCTTCTGCCAGGATAAAAATCCACTGACCGGCAGGAAGCTTATAGCCCATGATGTTTTTTCTCATTTCTCTGGTTTCTACAGCAATTTCACGAAGTCTTGCCATATCAATTTCACAGTCAAAATGACCTGCATTACAAAGAATAGCTCCATCCTTCATTACTGCAAAATCTTCTTCATCAATTACCTTATCACAGCCTGTTACGGTTACGAAGAAATCACCAATCTTGGCTGCTTCGTTCATAGGCATGACATCAAAGCCGTCCATAACTGCTTCAATTGCCTTAATAGGGTCAATTTCTGTTACGATAACTCTTGCGCCCAAGCCTTTGGCTCTCATGGCAGTACCTTTTCCGCACCAGCCGTAGCCTGCTACAACTACAATTTTACCTGCCACAATCAGGTTGGTTGTACGGTTAATACCGTCCCATACGGACTGTCCTGTACCGTAACGGTTATCAAATAAATGCTTACAATCCGCGTTATTTACACGAACCATAGGGAATTTCAGTTCCCCTGCCTTAGCCATAGCTTCCAAACGAATGATACCTGTTGTAGTTTCTTCGCATCCGCCAATGATATTGGGAATCAATTCAGGCATCTGTGTGTGAATCATATTTACCAAATCGCCGCCGTCATCAATAATAATGTTGGGGCCTGCCTCTAATACGTGACGGATATGCATTTCGTATTCTTCAGGTGTACAATCATACCATGCATGTACCTCAAGACCATCCTTAACAAGGGCTGCTGCCACATCATCCTGAGTGGAAAGGGGATTGGAACCTGTAACATACATTTCTGCACCGCCTGCCTTTAATACCTTACAAAGGTAAGCTGTCTTAGCCTCTAAGTGTACGGAAAGGGCTACCTTCTTGCCTGCAAAGGGCTTTGTCTGTGAAAACTCCTCCTCCAAAGTACGGAGAAGGTCACAATTTCTCTTCACCCACTCAATTTTGCGTTCGCCGGATTCGGCTAAATTAATGTCTCTGATTTCACTGCTCATTTACATTTCCTCCATTAAATAAGTTGAGTTTATTCAGCCGAATTTTTATTATAGTGATGGTCGTCTGTCCTATCATCACTGATATGTTAACGTTATCATCTTAAATCGGTCCTAATTGTTAATACTCCTTCTTATCAAGACCCATTCTCACAATAATATCGTTCACTTTTTTATACACTAATTCTTCATCCATGGTCAATACTTTTCTGTTTTCCATAGTAATTTTACCATCAATAATTACTGTTTCTACCTCTGAACCGTTCGCAGAATAAGAAAGTCCCGCAATCAGATTATTTCTGGGTGTTAAGGAAGGGGTATTCAGGTTCAAAATTGCGAGGTCGGCTTTTTTGCCTACTTCAATAGAACCGATTTCCTTCTCTAAGCCAAGGGCTTTGGCACCGTTAATGGTAGCGATACGAAAGCCTTCTCTTGCACTGACACACTGAGGTGTTTTATTAACTCCTTTGTGAATCAGGGTAAGTAAGCTCAATTCATGGAACATATTAAGGCTGTTATTAGATGCTGCTCCGTCAGTTCCCAGACACACATTTACTCCTGCCCCTAACATCTTATCAACAGGCGCAAAACCGTTACCCAGTTTCATGTTGCTGGCAGGATTGGTTACCACACTGACACCCTTTTCCTTTAAAATAGCAATATCCTTATCATCTACCTGTACGCAGTGTGCCGCAATGGCAGGCACATCAAACAATCCGTTGTTATTTGCCATTTCAATGGGCGTGCATCCGTATTTTTCTTTAATCTGCTGGATTTCGCTCACACTTTCAGATAAATGCACATGGATTCTCATGTTATTTTTCTTGGCTTCCTCAGATACGATACGCATAAAACCGTCATCACAGGTATAAGGCGCGTGAGGCCCCAACATAAAGGAAAGTCTGTCACAATCCTTGGCTGCATCTCTTTCTTCATATGCCTGTGCCAAACGAACCTGTCCGGCTTCATCATTTCCGCTTCCCACAAGTCCTCTGGAAATTACGGCACGCATACCGGATTCCTTTACGGCTCTGGTGGTCTGATGAATGTTCATCTGCATATCATTAAAGCAGGTAGTTCCGCTTTTCATCATTTCTAAAATAGCAAGGCAGGCTCCCCAATAAGTATCCTCATCAGTCATCTGCTGCTCGATAGGGTCAATGGTTCCGAACAGCCAATCCATAAAGGAAAGGTCATCTGCCACATTCCGCATAAATGCCATATAAGAATGGGTATGACAGTTTATGAGTCCGGGAATTACCAGCTTGTCCTTACCGTCAATGACTTTTTCCTCTGCAAAGCCTTCCGGCGCATTACCGATTGCAACAATTCTGTCTCCCTCAATATAAATACTGGTTTCTTTTACTTCATCTTTTTCTCCGTTTGGAAGAATAGCTGAAATATTCTTTAATATAATACCCATGAATGTCTCCTCTCGGTTTATTTTTTATTGGTTGTTACTTATTAACGATATTTCTGTCCTCACCGTTTAAAAATGCTTCAATATTTTTACAAGTTTCAGATACCACTCTGGTTCTGGCTTCAATACTTGCCCAAGCCATATGAGGTGTGATAATCAAGCGGTTACTGTCCATAAACTTACTTAAGGGATTGCTGTCCTTCATGGGCTCTGTACTTGTTACATCAAGTCCCGCTCCCAGAATATAGTTCTCTTTCAAGGCCGTATAAAGATCTGCATCATTTACCACCGGGCCTCTTGCCACATTAATCAGAATCGCTGTTTCTTTCATCTTTTTTAATGCATCCAAATTTATTAAATCTCTGGTGATGTCACTTAACGGACAATGTAAAGATAAGAAATCAGACTCCTTGAGCAAAGTATCAAAATCCACTCTCTCATAATCCGTGCAACTACTGTTTCCTGTCACAGAGTAAAAAATTACTTTACAGCCGAACGCTGTTGCAATCTGTGCCACTTTCTTTCCGATATTACCCATGCCGATAATGCCCCAGGTCTTTCCTGCAAGCTCCGTATAGGGAAGATCAAAGTTGGAAAACCGATCCTGCGCTGCGTATGCACCGGACTTTACATAATCATCATAATGACGAAGCTTCTCTAAAATATAGAAGCAAAGTGCAAAGGTATGCTGTGCTACTGCATCGGTAGAATAATTCACAACATTGACAACCTTAATGCCTCTCTGCTTACAATAGTTTAAATCTACATTGTCATAACCTGTGGCAAATTCACAAATCAGCTTTACATTAGCTGCATCCTTTAAGGTGGTTTCATTCAAAGGAGATTTATTGGCAATAATAATATCTGCGTCCTTTACTCTTTCTGCCACGTCGGGTGCTGTGGTATTGCGATGAATGGTAAGCTCTCCGTATTTGCCCAAGGCATCTACAGAAACATCGGTTCCTACGCTGTTACGCTCTAAGATTACGATTTTCATTTCTTTATCTCCTTTCGATCCACCTCGCAGCCGTTTGCTTTCCTGCGATATGAGTATAGTATACTTGACTTTAGTCAATTTGAACAGCAGTTTTCATTTTAATTAATACAGAATAAAGCGGCTTTCCAAGTACCAGCATCAGCACAAAATTCCATACTGCATGCCATACATCCCAAGGCAGTCCGCTAATCCAGTAAGCAAGTGCATATGCCGGGTCCACAAACAGATAAAGAATCGCAAATAAACTGCCGAATAGCAACCCGAATAACCCCGATACGATACTCCAAAGTACAAATTCTTCTTTTATCAGCTTCTTTAGTAGTAATGTCACCAGACATAAAAGCGGCCAGACATATAAATAACTGATGGTCCAAGTTCCTATTCCCCATTGAATAATCTGTAACAAATTAAATACTGTCACTATGATTAAAGTTTCTGTTCCAAAAGCCAAAGCATACAGAATAATAAATAAAGAAACTAACTCTATGTTCGGTAGGAAATCCAACGCAAGTTTAGACACATAAAGGATAGCGCTTAAAAGCGCTATCCTTGTTAATTTTTGTACTGACATATTACCACCCCTGCATTAAAGTAAATGTGTAAGTGTCATTATCCGCAAGAGGAATTTCGTCTGCTCCGGTCATGACAGATTCACCGTTTACGGTTACACACCACCAATACTGGTTATCAATGTCTTCCATCATGCCGTCAAAGCCTTTAATATAAATTCCGTAAGTGGAATCCTCCCATACACAGCTCTCATAAGTACGGAGAAATTCTCCTAAAAACTCTGCATCTGACTTGCAATCCGTTATTTCTAAGTAGCCGTCTCTTTCGGAAACAACCTCCACCTGAAATTCCTTCATCCCTGCCTGTGTAGCACGATAGTTCAGTACGCCCGCTATTACTCCGATTACAACAAGAATCGCCGCAAATACGGACACAAGGGTAATTTTTTGTTTTTTGGTCATAGTATTCTCTCCTTTCTTTCTCACCAAAGAAACAGATTGTACGCTTATGGCAAGTCTTAGGACTTGGCTTCATCTGACCATTCCGCCTTCTCGTACTATGTACAATGGCTGCAGTTTTCCTTGCCTGCATCATTTCATACCTGCAAAATTCCTGCCCGGAATATCATCCGCCTTACCTCAGAGTAAGCTGTCAATGATTCTCACATTGTTCCTTATTAAACCGGTTCATCACCGATACCATATGCGCTGACGATTTCTCGTCTGTTACCAAGTTCTTATTCTATCACAAAACATTATATTTGCAAACTAATGAAAGAAAATTTGTAAAGCATGATAAAGATGTAACTGCCAAGCCTTCATGTCATGAATCCCGCCCGGAATCGTAAAGAAATCATAGTTCTCATCCTGCTTTAATATCGGACACTCTCTTACTGCTTTTTCCATAATTTCAATATGCTCTTCATATGCAATGTCTTTATCTCCATTACAGCAAAACATAAAGTCTAAAGGTAATCCCTGTTTCTCTCCCTCTATTAACGTATCTGTTATACGCTTCACTTCTGCCGCGCGATCTCCCTTAGGTCCGCAACATCCGGAAAAAGGACCATACCAGGAAAACAAATCATAATTATGATATAACGCAGCACGATAAGTAGTCATTGAACCTAAAGAAAGTCCTGCAAAAGCCCTGTGAGAACGTGTTTTAATCAAATTTTCTTCTGATACATCCCCGTCAGCATAAGTCGAATATTTTGCTTCGATGGCAGGAATTAAATCATTTCGAAGCTCCATATGAAAATGCTCCGTAAGATATTCTGCAATTTTGTCATCTACTACTCCGCGGTAAAAAGTCGGTGTTACAATAATACATGGTTTACAAAGTCCTTTTGCAATCATGTTATCTATAATCGTAACCGTATCCGGAAACATCTTAAACCACCAGTCTTCATTTACACCGCCGCCATGTGAAAGGTATAAAATATTATATTTTTGAGATACATCATAGCCATACGGCAAATATACCCACGCTCCCTTATGTAATGCAACAGAACCATCCGCATCATAGGTTTCTGAATGGTACATAAACCGTTCCACAGTTCCTCTTTTGTCTGTATCCGCCAACATTTCATCCGGCATTTCATAAATATAGTTCATTTTTCTTTTCCCCCTAAGTTCTTATTTTACTTCAATTATATTTTAATCCTCTTCGTTGTCAAACTCCATACGCTTTACATACTCTATAAATGCCTCTAACGGCTTAGAAAGCCATTTGTTTTTATGGTATATAAGCTGTTTCCAAATATCTATTTCGAAATCGACAACATCCAAATAAACCAGCTTTCCCTCTGAAACCTTCTTACTTGTTACAAACTCAGGTAAAAAAGAAATCCCCACTCCCCTTTCCAGAGAGCTTGTTATCAGATCTGTTCTGCCAATTTCTAATACCGGTTGGATTTCTAACAACCTCTTGGCAAGGGTATCATCAAATACACGCCGGTAGCCCATTCTTTTCTCCGTAAGAAGAAAAGGATAATCTACGATATCCTTTACCGAAAGATTTTTTTTACCGGCTAACGGGAACCCTGCCCCTGCAACAAAATGTGTGGAAATACGCTCTTCCTTCGCTATCACATAGTCCTTTTGATAAACATAGCTATCCAGCGTAAATTGCCGATTTTGGCGAAGATCAATAAAAAGCGGCTTATAATAAAGCAGCCGGACAATGAAACATGTCCGGCCGCTTCTTTATTCATTCTTTTAAAAATTAATCAATCTTAAATACGGAGATTTCCGTCTTCAATCCCTGCATATCATCATCAAGTGCACTTGCAGTTTCACTTAACTTATCTACGCTCTTTAAGAGCTCGTTAGCCATTTCTCTTACTAATGCAGAACCGCTTGCAGTTTCTTCGATAATTGCAGAAATATTTTCTACTGCATCTAAGGTATCATCTTTCTCTTTATTGGCAGCTTCTGTATTGTTTGCAATTTCCTTCAGATTTACAAACAAACCTGCCATCTTCTTACTCATGTCCTCGAAGACCTGAATTACCTCTGCTACTGCTTTTGTCTGCAGTGCCACCATTTCTTCCGCTTCCTTAGCACTTGCAACACTGCTGGCTGTCTGAACACTAATATTCTGAACGTTACGGCTGATTTCGGTTGCCGCCTTATTGGAGTCATCAGCAAGCTTTCTGATTTCTTCTGCAACTACCGCAAAGCCTCTTCCTGCTTCTCCCGCTCTTGCTGCTTCGATGGAAGCATTTAAGGAAAGGAGATTAGTCTGGCTGGAAATACCGCTGATAGTCTGTGCAAATCCGTTAATAGTTTCGGATTCTGTCTTCAGAACAGCAATACTGTCACCTACTCTTGCTGTAATATTAGAGGTTTCCTGTGCTCTTTCGGAAAGAACCTGAACAATCTTAGTACCTTGTTCAATCATCTTTTCGGTCTGGTCAACCAGTGTTTCTACTTCTTCAACCATCTGGCTGATATCCTGAATCTTTTCAGACAATACACTAGTCTTAAGCACACATTCCTGCGCATGCTCTGCCTGCTTGTTCATACCCTGGCTGATTTCGTCAATGGCACGGGTTATATCACCGGAATAATTATTGATATCTTCAGAAGCTGTATTAACATTACCTGCCGAACGTTCCAGCTGATCTACTGTTCCCGTCAGCTTGGTAACCAGCTTCTTATTATTTTCAATCATATTGGTTGCCGTCTTGGCAAGTCCGTTAAACTCATCACGGCTCTGCGCTCTTACCTTAACCGTTAAATCACCATTTGCAACTTCATCCAATTTCTTGGAAATATTCTTCATATTCTTCTGAATACCGAAGGTAATGAAGGAGCCAATCAGAACTGCAGCAATAGTTGCCAGAATTACCAATGTAATGGTAATGGTCTTGATGCTTTCAGCCTGTCCCGTGATCATGTCCATAGGAATCAGTGCACAAAGAGTAATATCACAAACCTCACTCTTATTATAAAGGTACAGATACTCTACTCCCTTAAAGGTTACATCCATAGCACCGCTGAGTTCCTCAGATGCTAACGCGTCTGCATAGAAATCTTTATCTGCAAATACGATTTCACCTTCTGTAAAGTGACTTGTCTGTCCTTCTTCCAATATCTCGGAAATAACTTCTTTTCCTGTCTTGGTAACAAAACCGGTAATGCTTCCGTTACCCAAATCCAAATCTGCTAAAATGTCCTGAACGGCTGATTTACGAATGTCCATAACAATAAATGCAAATTTGTTAATTGTAGGCATTTGATAAGTGATAAAATAGTCCTCTAATGTTAAAGCCAAATGCTCATCTAACATAGGATGGCTATCCACCCATCTGTCCGGAGTTTTTCCGTCTGCAGATTGTGCTACCATTTCCTCGAAATATACTTCATAATTACCGTCGATTTCCTGACTGGATACACCTGTTGAAATAACCGGTGTTCCGGAACGGGTAATAAAATGAATATTTTCAATAAAGTTATTGGCTTTTTGGGATGCCAGTAACGTAACTTTCGTATTATTGATAAAGGTTGCTCTGCCGGCTTTATCCTTGTTCATCATACCAAGAAAATAATTTTCATAGGCACTGTCAGAGGCATAACGGAATCCCTCCGCCTGTATGTAGGATAAATTCATGTCCAAATAATTCATGGTCATGTTGGTAGTCTGCTGGGTAGACTCCGTAAACTTCTGGCTCATACCCTCAGCAGCATAATGGTATGCTGTATAGCCAACCACAATCATAAACAAAATCGGAATCAGGAAAGAAATAAATATTTTATTTCTCAAACTGAAAAGTTTATTTGGCTTTTTGTCTTTTTTGCCTTCCTTCTCCTGATTTAGCTTTTCGCCCAGTTTTCCTAAAGCCTGTTTTATCTTACTAACAAAAGAAGCTCCTTTTTCCTTTGCCTCTTTTGGCTTTTTCTCTTTAACGGCCTTTGGCTGTTTTTCTTTCTTTACTTTCGGCTTTTTTTCTTTAACTTTCTTCTCTTTTTTCTTCTTACCTTTTACAGAATCCTTAATTTCTTCCCCATTTAGCACTTCATTATTTATTTCCGGTTTTCCCTTGGATGTCTTATTAATCTTCTTAAACATATCCTTCCTCCCATACCATCTAATAATAAACATGCTTGTTTCTAGTATATTACATTTTTCATAAAAAGAACAGAGAAAAAGTATTTTTTTTGCAATATTTGTACAAAAATTTGCAAAATCTGTACAAATATCCTTATTGCTATAAAAAACACTGCTAAAAAGCAATGCGCCCTTCAGCAGTGTCTCCATATGTTATATCTTTTACTATAATCTCTTAAGAAGTTCTTCTCTCTGTGCTTCATAGCCGGGCTTTCCGAGAAGTGCAAACATATTCTTCTTGTAGCTTTCTACACCGGGCTGATTGAAAGGATTTACACCCAGTAAATATCCGCTGACACCGCAAGCAAACTCAAAGAAGTAGAATAACTGTCCTAAATAGTATTCATTTACTTCGGGAACAGTAATGACAAAGTTAGGAACCTGTCCGTCTGTATGTGCAAGAATGGTTCCGTTCATAGCACTCTTATTTACGAAATCAACGCTCTTACCTGCAAGATAGTTAAGTCCGTCAAGATCAACTGCCTCTTCCTGAAGAATGATTTCTTCTCTGCTTGTTTCAATATTGATAACAGTTTCAAATAAGTTTCTGGAACCGTCCTGAATAAACTGTCCCATAGAGTGAAGGTCTGTGGTAAGATCTACACTTGCAGGGAAGATACCCTTCTGGTCTTTACCTTCGCTCTCGCCGTAAAGCTGCTTCCACCATTCGGAAACGAAGTGTACGCTGGGCTCGTAATTAGCAAGAATTTCAATCTGTTTGCCTTTTCTTAAAAGGATATTACGAAGTGCTGCATACTTCACAGCATCATTTTCTTCAAAGGCATTTTCAAGTGCTGCCTTACGTCCTGCCTGTGCACCTTCCATTAACTTGTCAATATCGGCACCGCTTACTGCAATAGGAAGTAAACCAACTGCAGTCAGCACGGAGAATCGTCCGCCTACATCATCCGGAACTACAAAGCTTTCATATCCTTCCTCTGTAGCCAGATTCTTAAGGGAACCTCTTGCTTTATCTGTTGTCGCATAGATTCTCTTAGCTGCTTCTGCCTTACCGTATTTCTTTTCCATCATTTCCTTGAATACACGGAATGCAATTGCAGGTTCTGTGGTAGTACCGGACTTACTAATCATATTAATAGAGAAATCTCTGTCGCCGATAACATCCATCAGATGCTTGATATATGTGGAGCTGATAGAATTACCCACGAAATAAATTTCGGGAGTCTTTCTGATTTCTTTACTTACGGTATTGTAGAAGCTGTGACGTAAAAATTCAATAGCTGCTCTTGCACCAAGGTAAGAACCGCCGATACCGATTACCAAAAGTACCTCGGAATCACTCTGAATCTTAGCTGCTGCCTTCTTAATTCTGTTAAACTCTTCCTTATCATAATCTACGGGAAGATCAATCCAGCCGAGGAAATCATTTCCTGCGCCTGTCTTGGAAACCAATAAGTCCTTAGCATCCAGTGCCAGCTTCTTCATGGACTCAACTTCCTGCTCCTGTATAAAGGGCGCTGCTTTGGAATAGTCAAATGTAACTTTGTTCATAATATTCGCTCCTTTTGTGATTTTATTTCCATAAAAATGTTTTCTGTAATAACCAAAACATAGTTTAGCAGAGAACTACGGATTTTTCAAGGATTTCTACTGCTACAAGCAATTTTCTTTCCACAAACACTTATAATAATGCTTCATCATAAACAGCTCTGCTGCCGCCCACAAACTTAGCCCTGGTTCTTGCACAGACAATCGGCGCGTTTCCGATATGGGAAATACTGATTCTCACCGGTACGGCTACTTCCTTAAGATGCATGCCAATCAGGGTATTACCGATATCCATTCCTGCCTGTGCCTTGATATGCTCCACAGCCACAGGCTCACAAAAACTTTCGTATGCCGTAGTTGCAAAAGAACCGCCTGCCTTAGGCTGGGGAATCACATTAACCACATCCCATTTTTCTCTCTTTGCAAGCTCCTTTTCCACAATTAAAGCTCTGTTTAAATGCTCACAGCATTGTGCCGCCAAAAAAATACCCTGTTCATTCGTCACCGTATAAATTCCTTCAAAAACTGCCTGCGCCGTTTCTTTGCTGGAAAAGGTGCCAATGGTTTCTCCTACTACTTCACTGGAAGAACACCCAACTACCAAAATATCGCCATTCTCTAACGCCGCAACCGAAAGCAGTTCTTTTACCGCTTGTGCAGCACTCTCCCTTACCTCTGCAAGAAATTCTGCTTCCATTGTTTTGTTTGCTGTACCGTTTACGCTCATTTTACATCCTCTTTTTCTTATCATTGGTTCATCATAGTTAATAGTAAATAATTTAATTGTAAAAGTCAATTTCACCTATGTTTATATTATGCCAAAAACTCCTTCAGCAAATCCTCCAATTCATCTGCGTAATCAATCAATATATTTTCTTTACCTGGTTCTTCTTCCGATAACCTCGATTCTTTTTCTTCCTGACTGTTTATTTCATTTTTACCGGTCTCGTTTTCCAGCTCTAACCGTGGCAGCAGATGATTTTCCAAATAATCCACAAGATTTGTCTTAAGCAGATTCTTTTTCCCCGAAATATCCACAATCCCTGAGATTGAAAAATAGAGATACAATCCAAGTATACTGACCAGATAATAGGGTATAATCTGAAATAAGGTATCTCCTCCCGCCAGACTTATGCAAATGGAAATACCCGTAACAAGTACAGATAACATCATCAGTTGTCCTGCTAAATGTGATAATCGTGTAAGCGATATCCCCATAATGCGGATTTTAGAAATAAACTTGTCCACATAAACCGATGTGTTCAGCATCCGGCCGTTAAGCTTATGACAATTAATAAATTTTAACTTGCACTGTTTTAGAAGCCTGTTTTCTGTAGTCGGCATATTATCCGCATCATTAATCAATTTGTAAAATATCACACCCAATATAACCTGGCATATAATACTAAGAAATAACAATCCGAAAATAACTGCCGACAAAAACTTATGTCTTAAAAATATCGAAAACATGTGTAATTCCCCTTTCTACATTCAGCATCACTTATTTTCCTTTGCATTTGTTATATTATAGAAGAAAGGGCGAATTTGCTCAATATTTCTGCCCTCGTAAAGCATCGGAATCCTTCGACATTTCTTTTAAAAATACAACTGAAATGTGGAGATTTCCTCTTTTAAACAAACAGTTTTTCTGCTATACTTTATCCTTGAAAGAATTAAGTATACAGAAAGGTGCGGTGGAATCATGAAATTTCAGCCAAAAGGCGTATGTTCCTCATCCATTGATATTGAAGTAGAAAACGGCACAATTAAATTTGTTGAATTTTTTGGCGGATGCAACGGTAATCTAAAAGGGATTTCCGCTTTGGTAACAGGTATGAAGGTAGAGGATGCTATTGCCAGATTAAAAGGAATTCGTTGCGGTTTCAAAACCACTTCCTGTCCGGACCAGTTAGCACAGGCATTGGAACAAATTCAAAGCGGAAACTATTAAACAGGAGGCTCACCATGAGTGATACAACCCCTATCAAAAAAATAGTATTAACCGGCGGCGGAACGGCGGGTCACGTTACTCCCAATATTGCTTTGCTCCCCCGCTTAAAAGAGCTTGGATACGAAATTTCCTACATTGGCTCTTATGACGGCATTGAAAAGCGGCTGATAACCGATTTTGATATTCCTTACTACGGAATTGCCACCGGCAAATTCCGCAGATATTTGGATGTAAAAAATCTGACAGACCCCTTCAGAGTCATCAAAGGCTTCGCCGAAGCACGGAAATATTTAAAGAAGATCCGACCCGATGTTATTTTTTCAAAAGGCGGTTTTGTCAGCGTCCCTGTGGTACAGGCGGCTGCTACGTTAAAGATACCCTGTATCATTCATGAATCCGATATGACTCCCGGGCTTGCTAACAAAATATGTATTCCTTCTGCAAAGAAGGTATGTTGCAATTTCCCGGAAACGGTAGCTATGCTGCCTAAAGACAAAGCAGTTCTGACCGGTTCTCCCATCAGGGAAGAGCTTGCAAAAGGCGATAAACTGGCAGCTCTTGATTTGTGCGGCTTTACCGCAAATAAGCCTGTGATTTTAGTTATCGGAGGAAGCCTGGGTGCAGCATCCGTTAACAAAGCAGTCCGTGAAGCACTTCCCAGTCTTCTGCAAGATTTCCAGGTAGCTCATATCTGCGGCAAGGAAAAGATGGACAATATGCTTCTTCATACAGAAGGTTATGTTCAATTTGAATATGTAAAAGCAGAGTTAAAGGATTTATTTGCTATGGCAGATGTGGTAATCTCCCGAGCAGGAGCAAATTCTATCTGTGAACTTTTAGCACTGAAAAAGCCCAATCTTCTTGTTCCTCTTTCAGCTGCAAACTCCAGAGGCGACCAGATATTGAATGCAAAGTCTTTTGAATCCCAGGGCTTTTCTATGGTGATAGATGATGATGATTTATCTGCACAGCTTCTCACAGAAAAAGTAACAGAGCTGTATTTCAACAGACAGACTTATATGGATGCCATGGGCAAAAGTAATCAAATGGGTGCAATTGATACCATTGTGAAACTGATTGAAGAATGTGTAAAAAAATAATTACTGATTGCAAGTGTAGGCGTTTTTGCTATAGTAGCAAAAACGCCTGTTTTATTATTGATTATTTCATGAATTGCTTCTTTAGCTTTCCCAACTCATAATTCTTTTCTCAATAATATCAAGTGCTCTTTCGTTTTCATGCTGACAGTATGCCACCATCTCATCTTCTCCTGCCATTTCCAGCGGCGAAATATCCGCTCCCAGCTGTACATAACAGATATAATTATTGATGACTTCTATTCGGGAAGCAAAAACCTTTGCCTTACTTTGAGGCTGCTTTTCATAAATATTTAAAAGTACTTCCCTGTAATCGTTTAAATATTTTTCCACGTCCTCTATATATTCTTCTTTTGTTTCTATAATAATCATCATATCAATTCCTGCTTCCGAATGCTGATATTCTGCCATGAAATTATCATACATATAAGAAGAAATTCCGGTTCGCTCTGCCATTTCTTCCTCTGTCAAAAGAGCATCCGGCCAATAATTTTCTCCCAAAATTTCTACTACGGCATCCTTCAGTTCCATCATAGGTGTTACTATTTTGTATTTACTTCCTACCTGCAGAGTATTTATCGCATCATCTTCTGCGTTATCACTTTCACCTACATAAGCCCGACTATTCTTATTTTCCTGTAAATTGTCTCCTTGTAAATTACTACAGCCTGACACTGATATACTTAAACCCGTAAACAAACTTACTATAACAACTGAAACTACTTTTTTCATCCTGTTTTTTCTCATACCAAACCGCCTCCAAAACTCGTTTTTCTAAGTATTTCCATACATTAGACAAATTATGCCTGTGCATGTTATAATGTAAAGCAACCGCAAAAAAACAAGCGCGTCAGCGCGAGTTTACGAGTTTATTGCTTATTTATTCAGAGGTTTTAACATGCTATTTAATTCATATATATTTATTTTTACATTCTTACCGCTGGTCTTAGCCGGTTGGTATTTCCTGAATTATCGTAAATCCTATACCGCTGCCAAATACTTTCTGGCAGGAATGTCTTTATGGTTTTACGGTTATTTTAATGTTTATTATCTTTCCATTATTATAATCAGTATTCTGGGGAATTATCTTCTAAGTTATTTCATGAAATTCTCCCATACCAAACTGACAGCCCGTATCGGCCTTATTTGCGGACTTCTGTTTAACTTCGGATTTTTATTCTACTTCAAATACTATGATTTCTTTTTTGAAAATATCAATGCCGTATTCGGTACAGACTTTGCTCTGAAACATATCCTGCTACCCCTTGGTATCAGCTTTTTTACTTTCCAGCAGGTTTCCTTTATTGTAGACAGATGCACCGGTAAAGCTGAGCATTATTCTTTTGCGAACTACATCACTTTTGTCACCTTTTTCCCTCAGCTGATTGCGGGACCTATTGTTCTTTATAAGGAAATGATGCCTCAGTTTGAGGATGTTTCTAACCGCAAGTTTAACTTAGACAACTTTTCCCGCGGTATTGCTATTTTTACCATGGGTCTTGGCAAAAAAGTACTGTTGGCAGATGTGCTGGCACTGATTGTCAACTTCGGCTTTGAACAGACAGCCTATCTTGATACTCCATCCACGCTCCTTGTGATGCTGGCTTATACTTTTCAGATTTATTTTGACTTCAGCGGCTACAGCGACATGGCCATCGGTCTTGGCAAAATGTTCAATATTGAGCTGCCCGTGAACTTTGATTCCCCTTACAAAGCTTGCTCTGTCAAGGAATTGTGGCAGCGCTGGCACATGACCTTATCCAGATTTTTTATCCAATATGTATATATTCCCTTAGGCGGCAGCCGCAAGGGCAAAGTCAGGACATTATTTAATACTTTTATGGTATTTTTTCTAAGTGGCTTCTGGCACGGTGCCAACTGGACCTATGTAGCATGGGGTACCATGCAGGGTCTTCTGGTAGTATGGGACAACCTGGGAATTGTGGGCGTAAAAGGCAGCAATGACAAGGTAACAGCAAAAATATACATGCCACGATGGCTTGGATGGTTTTTAACATTTTCGTTCTTTAACCTATCCTTGCTTTTCTTCGGAAGCAGCAGTATCAGCAACGCACTTCAAATGTTTAAAAATATACTTGCATTTAATGAAAGCGGATATATTTTTAAATTGGCTGCCAAGCTGGATATTCCTGAATTTTACCTGTTTAAACAAGTTATTAATCTGGCAAAACCGGAGCTGTTAAATTATGCTTACGTGGCATTATTTGTGGTATTACTTTTGATTTCCGCATTTATTATCAGCCGTAAAAACACTTTACAAATTGTAAACGGACAAAAAAACTTAAGCAGACGATTCGCTTTAGTAGTCTCTGTATTGTTTGTATGGTGCATTATTTCCTTTTCTCAGGTAAGCACCTTTATCTATTTTAATTTTTAGTATAAGGAAGACTTTTCATGACAAAGAAATTTTTGAAATGGTTTATCATCGGAAGCGTAAGCCTGCTTCTTCTTTGCATGGGATTTGTGGTATTGTTTGATCCCTTTTACCAATATCATAAACCTTTGCCGGGGTTGAAGGCAGTTCTTACAGACAAAGAATATCAATGTATCGGCACTCTCAAAACCTTTGATTATGACAGCCTGATTGTAGGCTCCTCTGTTTCGGAAAATTATAATAATCATTGGTTTGATGATGGATTTGATTGTACCTCTATTAAAGCAATCCGCTCTTACGGTGCCACTGCCGATTTATGCTATTTACTTGATGTGGCTTTTGCTCATCAGGATATTAAATATGTATTTTACAACCTGGACCCTTCTGCGCTGTCGGCAGATCCGGTTCCTACTTACGAAAGCACCGGCTGTCCCATGTACCTTTATGATGACAATCATTTTAATGACATCGAATATCTGTTAAATAAGGATGTTCTATTTGAAAAGATTCCTTACATGGTTGCTAATTCTTTCATTGGTGATTATGATGAAGGACTGTCCTATAACTGGGCACAATGGAAAAACTTTAACGAAGATATGATTCTTGGACTTTATATCAGACGCCCTTCCGTCGCAGAAATGAAACCTGCCGATTATTATCAGGACACACTGGATAAAAACCTGGCTCTTTTGACCCAACAGATTACAGCTCATCCGGAAACCGAGTTTAAAATATTTATTCCGCCCTACTCTATGATTTGGTGGGATAATATGTATCGTACCGGAGAAACAGAAAGCTATCTCTACAATATGGAATATGCCATGGAGCAGCTTCTTGCATATGATAATGTGGATTTCTACTTCTTTTTAAATGACAGGGAAATCGTAACCAACCTGGACAACTACATGGATTTATTACATTTTTCCCAGGACATCAATGAATATATTTATCACTCTCTGGTATCCGACAGCCATCGTGTTACCAAAGAAAATTATAAAGAAATCATAGAAGATACCCGCTCCTTTTCTTATGAAGTGGTCAACGAACTGATTCTTCCTTACGAAGACAGATTAATTGTAGATATTTATGAATAATTCCTTATGCATTTATTATGGAGGTTATTATGAAAAAATTAATTTCATGGAATGTAAACGGATTGCGTGCCTGCATGGGCAAAGGCTTTGCAGAATTTTTTGCCGCAGAGGATGCTGATATTTTTTGTATTCAGGAATCCAAGCTGCAGGCGGGACAAATTGATTTAGACCTTCCCGATTATCATCAGTATTGGAACTATGCAGAGAAAAAGGGCTACTCCGGCACTGCGATTTTTTGCAAAGAAGAACCCTTATCTGTTTCTTATGGCATAAACATAGAAAAACACGACCATGAAGGCCGTGTTATTACTCTTGAATTTGATCAGTTTTATATGGTAACGGTTTATACTCCCAATTCCCAGGATGAGCTTCGCCGTCTTGATTACCGCATGGAATGGGAAGATGACTTCCTTGCTTATCTGAAGACTCTGGAACAAACAAAACCGGTCATCGTATGTGGTGACCTAAATGTAGCACATAAGGAAATCGATCTGAAAAATCCCAAAACTAACCGCACAAATGCCGGTTTTACAGATGAAGAGCGTGCCAAATTTACGGCTCTTATGGAAGCAGGATTTATTGACAGTTTCCGTCATTTCTATCCGGATTTGGAAGGCGCTTATTCCTGGTGGTCCTATCGCTTCCATGCCCGGGAAAAGAATGCCGGCTGGCGTATTGACTATTTCCTTACTTCAGCTTCTTTAAAGGATTCCCTGAAAGATGCCTTAATTTATAAAGATGTTCTTGGCTCCGACCATTGTCCTGTAGGACTTTTGATTGAACTATAAATTAATCTTCTAATAGTCTAAGACCGGCTGTATCGGTAACGGGCAGGGAAAATACTATGGATTTCGCCTTGGAATCAATCCCTGCCTGTTCCATAACCGCTTTCATAATATCATTCTTCTGTTCTTTCTTAGCCACGATAAAAATCATTTCCTTTTCTGCCGCAATGAATACTCCCATAAATTTCTCTGCCTGCTCCATACCTGTTCCTTTGGCATGAATTACGGTACCACCGTAAGCGCCTGCACCTCTGGCTGCGTCCATTACAAGATCTATATATCCCTGATTGGCTATTACCACAATAAGCTCATGTACTGTATCCTTCAAAACCGATTCCTCCTCTTTTTGAAATTCCTGATTTGCTGTTAAAAACTGTAAGGTCTTTTTGCCACCAATACTGCTTAGAGGCACAATAAATGCAATTCCGCCTCCAGGTGCGTCTATCTGAAACTTCTTTTGTAAATCCTTTTTAGTGGCAAGCCATCTTCCTTCTTCAAGAACCGTAAAGATAACTGCCTTTTCAGTGCTTTCCAATCCTAAATAATCCAGTACATCACCGGATGCCGTTCCTGCCCCTAAGGTAAAAAGCATAACTTCGAGCCCTTCCTCGTCATACAGCTTCAAAAACTTTTTGGCAAGACTTCTATTGATAATCGTTGTCATCAAATATAATTTGCTCATAACAATCCTTTCATTTAAACGATAAAATTAAAGCTCGATGATTTCCATATCGCTATAGGTTTCGATAGGAAGAATCTTTGCCACAGCCTCTTTGTGCAATCTGTTTTCTTTCATCTTATAAACCATGCCCAAAATCTGAATGGTAATTAAAGGAGTCATGGCTACCATAGCCACCACACCAAATGCATCTGCTACAATGTTTCCGCCCAGTGCATCACAGGCTCCCATTGCAAAAGGTAATAAAAACGTTGCTGTCATAGGACCGGATGCCACACCACCGGAGTCAAATGCAATTGCCGTAAAAATCTTCGGTACAAACAACGTTAAAATAAGCGCTACTGCATATCCGGGAATAATAAACCACATAATGGAAATACCCGTCAGCACCCTAATCATGGCAAGACCAAGAGAAACCGCAACACCTAGGGATAAACTTAAGCCCATGGCTTTACCGGAAATAGCTCCCGAAGTAATCTCCTCTACCTGCTTCGTCAGCACAAATACCGCAGGCTCTGCAAGTACAATAAAATAACCGATAATCATACCAATCGGAACAATAATCCAAGAGTAAGGAAGTCCGGCAATCACATGACCAAGATAGTTACCTGCCGGCATAAAGCCTACATTTACTCCCGTTAAAAACAAAAATAAGCCAACATAAGTATATACAAGGCCGATAATAATTTTAATCAGGGCTTTCTTATTAATATCTCTTGATATCAACTGAAAAATAGCAAAAAAGACAACTATAGGCAACAGCGAAATCGCCATTTCTTCCACGTAAGTAGGGAGTGCCTCCGTAAATAATCCCCAAAGCTCCACAGAATTATCAATTTCCGGAATAAAGGTAGGCACATAAGAAGCACTGTCCGGCTTGTAAATCATACCCAAAACCAAGACCGCAACTATCGGACCCACAGAGCACAAGGAAATAAGACCGAAACTGTCATCTGCCGCATGCTTATCACTTCGAATTGCAGAAATACCGATACCAAATGCCATAATAAAAGGAACGGTCATAGGTCCTGTTGTTACACCTCCGGAATCAAATGCCACTGAAAGAAAATCTTTCGGTACAAAATATGCCAAAATAAATACAATAGCATAAAAGAAAAGTAACATACGAGGAAGCGCAATACCCAGCAACATACGAAGCAACGCAACTACAAGGAAAAACCCTACTCCAAGTGCCACTGCCAATATCAATGTCATATTAGATACTGAAGGAACCTGTTCCGCCAGTACCTGTAAATCCGGTTCAGATATGGTAATGATAAAACCCATAGCAAAACTAATCAAAATCATTAACGACAGATTCTTGCTTTTGGTCATGGTTGTACCTACTCTTTCACCCATAGGCGTCATGGCAAGCTCTGCACCAATTGAAAAAAGCAGCATGCCGACAACCAATAAAACCGCACCTATTAAGAATGCTAACAGAATACTTGGTGAAATGGGCGCAATCGTAAAGCACAAAAATAAAACGATTGCAATAATCGGAAATACCGCCTTTAATGTTTCATTTAATTTTTCTTTAAATCTGGATTTGTTAAATTGCAAATAGATCAAACGCCTTTCTGTATTCTTACATCATTCTGATTATTTTTCAGTATAACATAATTTACACTCAACATTAAGTTAAATCTTATATTTTGGGCGTAGTTATTTCTT
Organism: Lachnospiraceae bacterium; assembly: GCA_017411305.1. Taxonomy (GTDB): domain Bacteria; phylum Bacillota; class Clostridia; order Lachnospirales; family Lachnospiraceae; genus Suilimivivens. The sequence continues at coordinate 157,187 of JAFQQI010000066.1, read as the reverse complement.
TCTTAACATTATCTTTTTCCTAATTATAAATAAAAACGAAATCTACTTATGAGTCTTTATTGAGTTAGAACAAATATTTATCGAATTACAATAAATTTTTATTGACTTTCAATTTGATAGATGTTATATTGCTATCAACGGAACCGTGATTTAATACATAAGCCCGTAATTGTCAGCGTCGTAGCAGGGCTTTGCAATATACGACGCAGAAATGAGGATAACCATGAAAGATAAATTAACCGTATTCACCAAAGGACTGCTGGACTTTATGTTTTTTGCCGGTATCATCACCACCGTATCAGTACCTTTTATCATTCGTTTCTATGGCAGATACAATACTTATTTTGCAAACAACATATTGGAGCTCTCTCTGATTTTTATAGCATCCGGCATTTTTGCGGTATTGATTATTTATGAACTTCGCAATATGTTTAAGTCTGTTTTGCATGATGACTGCTTTATTATGGATAACGTATACAGCCTGCGAAAAATGGGTACCTACAGCTTTTTTATTGCTGCTATCACCTGCTGCCGCCTGTTTTTATACCTGACACCAGCTGTTTTGGTAGTTATTCTAGTCTTTGTCATTGCCGGTCTTTTCAGTAAAGTACTTTCCCGGGTATTCGAGAAAGCCATCAACTATAAGCTGGAAAACGATCTGACCATTTAAAGTACAAGGAGGAAATTATGGCTATCAGAATTAATCTTGACGTGGAAATGGCAAAGCAAAAAAAAGGACTCACTGAGCTTGCAAATGAAGTGGATATTACCCTTGCCAATCTTTCCATTTTAAAAAATAACAAAGCAAAAGCAATTCGTCTCTCTACCCTGGATGCTATTTGTAAGGCACTAAACTGCCAGCCGGGAGATATTATCGAGTATGTAGAGGATTAATTATTCTGTAATAAGGAGGTATCTTTATGGAACCTGTAAAAAATAAAACGAATCCCCTGTTTCCTTTTATGGCAGCAGGCAGCCTTATTTACGCTTTTTTCTACACATTATTTTTATATAAAAATAACTCAGGTATTACCTACCCTTTTTTCGTAGGCGGAACCTGCTTGTTTTTCTGCTTCTTTTTGAAAAAGTTAGGAACCGCCGTGAAAAAATTCTCCGTATTCATCATGGTTAGTCTCATGCTGTTTGGTATTTCCACCTGCATGACCGACTCCTGGGTTCTCCATGCCTTTAATGTTATGGCTATTTTCTGCCTATTCTTCTATTTGTTCCTTCATAGTCTGTATGAAGACAAAAGTTGGGGACTGGGAAAATATATTTGTGTAATTGCTAATGTTGTATGTTCTTCTCTTATCTATATTTTCACACCTATAAGCGACTATATCGCTTACAGTAAAGAAAAGAAAGAAACGCAAAATAAACCGGAAAATAAATTGAAATACATTATTTTTGGCATTTTAATTTCCTTACCGCTTCTGTTTGTCATTATTCTTCTTTTGGGAAGTGCGGATGCGGTATTCGGTAACATGGTAGATGAACTGTTTTCTTTTGAATATGACTTTGGGGAACATTTCTTTGGAATTTGTTTTCTATTCTTATTTGCTTTTATTTATTCCTATAGTCTGATGTGTCGCCTTATGGTTCGGGACATTAAAGAAGAAACTCCCGATAAGCGCGTTTTGGAACCGTTAATTGCCATAACCTTTACCGGACTTCTCTCTTTGGTATATGCATTATTCTGCGGTATCCAAATAGTGTATTTATTTTTTGGACGCGGCACTTTGCCGGAAAATTATACCTATGCACAGTATGCGCGGGAAGGCTTTTTCCAGTTGGTGTTTGTATGCATCATTAACCTGTCATTGGTATTGCTTTGCCGTAAATACTTCCGGGAAAGCAAGGTTTTGAAGGGAATCCTGACCTTTATTTCCCTATGTACCTATATCATGATTGCATCCAGCGCTTACCGCATGTTACTCTACATAGAGGTATATTATCTGACCTTCCTTCGTGTATTTGTGCTTTGGGCACTTGTAATTATCTTTTTGTTGATGACCGGTGCGCTTATTATGATTTATAAAGACTGCTTTCCTCTGACCAAATACTACGTTGTTGTTGTTACTGTTTTTTATCTGTTATTTTCCTTTTCCAGACCTGATTATTTTATCGCGCGTTATAATCTGTCCCATGCACTGACAGCCACAGAAATCAGAGAGAAAAAAGAAAAAGAAACTTACTATGAAACGGATTGTTTCCGGGATTTCCGCTATCTGAAAAATCTGTCCATGGATGCTGCGCCCGCAATTTTCGCTATGGCAGATGAACTGGAATATGGACGGTATTCAGAGGAAGAATACAGCAATCATGAATGGTTTTATAAATATGCAGAACATATTGTTTCCTATAGTCACGAAGAAGGAAAACAAATTTCCTTTACAGAAACTGAAGATGCCCTGGGTACGCACCTTAGCAAAATCCAAAAGGTATCTTTCCGTAAATATAACTTCTCCAGACAAAAGGCTTACCGGCTTTATATGGAGTATTATAACTCTCATGAGGATTTTGCGGACTTGATTCCTTCCTATGTGCATGATATGTAGAATGTACTCTGAATAGTCAACATTATTCTACTATGGAGGTTTTATGAGCTATCAAATAGACTCTGCTTCGGCAGACCACACACTATCAAAACAAAAAAATACTCTCTACCCGCCTCTGCCGGTCTGTGCAGAATGTAAGGGACGTTGCTGTGCCTCCCTTGGCTGCTCTCTTTCACCGGAGGACTTACAAAGAGCTCTGGGAACGGATACCTATGACCGTGAATCTGTTCTTGCTCTTTTGCAAAACAGTAACTTTGCCATTGATTCCTTTGGTTATCAGGGAAAACGTTTCTATTTCCTGCGAATGAAGCATAAATGCTTTACTTTCATTGGAGTAGATGCCATGGGCGAGTGCATTGCTTTAACAGAAACAGGCTGCTCGTTCTCCTATGAGGAACGTCCTAAAGGCGGCAGATATCTGGAAGCCAGAGAGGACAGACAATGCGTGCAGCATTACACCAGAGAAGATATGGTTACAGATTGGATGCCTTATCAACCGGTTCTTGCTTCTATTTGGGATGAGTATTACCAAAAGTTCCTATCCGACGGAACTTTTGACACTTGCGAAGAGAATTATATGAATTATCAGAGAGCGAAGCATTCCGTATAAAAAGTTTTTACATAAATTAATAATACCAATAATAATTATAAAGAAAGAACTTGTTCATTAATCATATCAATGAACAAGTTCTTTTGCTTTACTATGTCTATCTGCAAAAAATATCTATTGCTACACTTAAATATTCAGCTGTACCGATAGCATGCTTATCGATGTTTTTCTTAAATCTTTCATCCGCAATATACATCTTTCCGAGACCTGCCATAATCTCATTTGTGCAGGCATAGTAGTTTTCTGTGATATAATTCTGAAGCTTTTTTACCAGCAGCTGTGCGTTGGCAGAATCCGGCTGATTTCCTTCCTGTTTACAAGCTGCAAATTCTTCCAGGATATCTTCCATTCCTTTTAGTAACTCATTTTGCTTTTCTTTGGAATAATTCTTTGCTTTTGCCTCATATTCTGCATATGCATCCGTCTTTCCCCATTTTTCTTTTGCTTCTGCCTCATATTGTTTACGGGTAATTTCAAATTCGGTATTGTCAAATGCTTTCATCATTTTCTCTCCTTTCTGATGTTGATCCAAGGCTTCTATCATTCTTTCCAATCGTTCTTTCTTCAAAAGTAAAAGCCTCTTTTGTTCTTTCATTGCTTTTTCTTTGTCATATTCCGGAGATGATAAAATAGAGCAAATGCTTTTTAATGAGAAATCAAGCTCCCGGTAAAACATGATTTCCTGCATACGTTCCAAAGAGACTTCGTCATAAAAACGATACCCTGTCTGCTTATCAACAATAGCAGGCTTCATCAATCCGATTTCATCATAATAATGTAGTGTGCGCACACTCACTCCTGTAAAATCTGCAAATTCTTTAATCAGCATTTTCATTTTTCATCACCTCTTGTAAAAAGAATAACCTATAACGTAACGTCAGAGTCAATACCTTTTTAAAGAATTAATATTATAAATAGTTGACCCAGTCCATTAACCTTGTTATAATTGACTGAGTCAACTAATTGTCGGTTGGCAGATTGTGAGGTACATTTTATGAAAAGAATCATGAATCCGCGTTTGATGCTGATTACATCTATGTCAATATTTGGTACATTAGGTCTGTTTGTACGAAATATTGCGGTTTCTTCCGGTGAACTTGCACTGTATCGTGCTGTTTTAGCCGCACTGTTAATTGCAGTTTTTTTATTTTTGACCAAACAAAAGATACCCTTTGCTAATATAAAGAAAGAAGTTCCCTTACTTCTTGCATCCGGTGTTGCAATGGGCATTAACTGGATTCTTTTATTTGAAGCGTATAAATATACCACTGTTTCCGTTGCCACCTTAAGCTACTATTTCGCCCCTGTTATTGTAACCGTCGTATGTCCTGTTCTTTTTCGCGAAAAGCTGACTGTAAAACAAATCATATGTTTTGTAATGTCCACACTGGGACTGGTAATGATTACAGGCATTGGAGAAATCGGTGGCGGAAAGGATCTCATCGGAATATTGTTCGGGTTGGGAGCCGCCGTATTTTATGCAACTGTAATTCTCCTGAACAAATTTATCAAAAATGTAGAAGGAATTCACAGAACTTTTTTACAATTCCTTTCTGCCATCGTTATATTGATTCCCTATGTTATTATCATTGACGGAGTATCCATAGGCAGTCTGAACGGAATCGGCTGGATAAATCTGCTGATTGTGGGACTGATTCATACAGGCATTACTTATTGTATGTATTTTTCTTCCCTAAAAGAATTACCGGGACAAAAGGCTGCTATCCTCAGTTATATTGATCCTTTGGTAGCTGTTTTGATTTCCGTCACCATCTTAGGGGAAGCAATGATATTCCGGCAGGTAATCGGTGGTCTTTTGATTTTGGGCTTTACCCTTTGGAATGAAATAACACCTAACGCTAAAATATAGGAGGTAACAATGTTTTCTGCTGACCAAATCGCTGATATCCAGGGTTTTAATAAAGTTTATCAAAATCTCTTGAAACAAATAGATTCTGCCATTCTTGAAACCGGCTATACCTTAACAGAAAAAGACGTTTTACTTGAAATCAGCAAGACAGAACGTTGTACGGCTAATATACTTATTCAACAACTTAATATTGACCGAAGCTATATGAGCCGGATGATTGCTAAATTCGAGAAGCATGGATTGATTGAAAAAACACTGTCCCAAACCGACAGCCGTATCCGATATATCCGTTTGACAGAATTGGGGCATAAGGAAATCAATCGTTTGGCTGATATTCAAAATAATCATATCAGCGCTATTTTTAATAAGCTGAATGATACAGACCAAAACAATGTCTGGCAGGCAATGGTTATGATTCGTAACAAATTAAGTGAGGCAAATGATGTCATAACTATTCGCCCCTTTGCACAAAGTGATATTGAATATGTTATTTCACGCCATAAGACACTTTACTATGCGGAACGACACCTTAGCGGTACTTTTTCCGCATATGTGGATGAAATTGTCTACAACTTTGTAGAAAAGTATAATGACCGGACCGATTGCTTGAAAATTCTTGAATGTAACGGTGTTCCCGCCGGAAGCATAGCTATCGCAAAAGTGAACAAAGATACTGCACAGCTACGCTTTTTCATGCTGGAACCGGAAATGAGACAGCGCGGATTTGGAAACCGGCTCATGGATATGGCACTTGATTTTTGCCGTAACAAAGGATATAAAACAGTTTTCCTGCTAACGATTACTGCACAGATTGTTGCACGCCATGTTTATGAGACTCATGGATTTCATAAGGTTGCTTCTTATGATAAATCTGAATGGGGAAACGGTGTAATTGAAGAGCGGTGGGAATTAGAGATATAAATATAAATGTAAATAAAAGAACGTATTCATTATCCTATGCGCGAAGCATTCCGCTGAGCCTTAAGATAAAAATCGTGTTCCGCAATGGCGTCCACGAATTTAAAGTCTCAGCTCCATCGCGCAAAAGGCTTATGAACACGTTCTTTTTTCTACATTATTTTTTAAATATTCTTCTTAAAATTATATTTCGAATCAAAAAATTTCATATAATGTTATAATGTGTTAGGTGTTTTGTAATTTCTCTTGAAGACACACCCTTCTGGCAATGAACGGACATGACCATGGCAACGACTTAACAATAATTAATCAGGTTCCATATTTTACTGTTAATTCATCATCATACATCTGGCATGGAATGAAATCAATGTATCCTTATGAAGCAGATATTCATAGTAAATATCCTGTTTTAAAAGATATCTTATTATATGAATCTCCTTTATACTGTATCGTGGAAATAGATGATGAAAAAGTTAACATTATAGGTACAAATACAAAATACAAAACCATTCAGCCTGAAGAAGTTGGCATCGTTGGGCGCATGTGGAATGGTGTTTCTATAGAGCCTCACACCTTAAGTTGGAAAAATTATTAATAAATAGCACACCTGCGCAAAAGAACTTGTTCATAAGCCTTTTGTCTTTGGGGCTCAGCGAAATGCTTCGCGCATAGGATAATGAACAAGTTCTTTGCGTTATACAACTATTTTATTACCAACTTCTAAACAAATACAAACTTCGCCAGCTTAACTTTTCCCTCTATCTGAATCTTTAATTCACAGCTTTCCGCCTCCATTAAACAGGACTTCGGCAAATCAACCTCAACCCACTTAAAATCTGCATCTTCCTTACCCTTTAAGCAGATTCTCACACTACTGTTGCCGCTTTTACTTTCCGCAGTAAGTGTAACTTCTCCATCCTCCAAAGCGCAAAGATAAAGTCTGATTTTTTCAGGCTGCTTATCGAATTTAAAATCACGATAGCTTAATGCACCGGCAACTTTTTTCTCAGTTGTTTTATCCACAACATTAGGATTCTCTCCCGGCTTGCCGGGAATAACTGCGGTTTCCTTTGTAGTAGTATGACCCTTGCAGCCCTTATGAATAAAGCAATTTTCATAAGCATCATACTGTTCTGCTTTGGTTTCAGCAAAAGGATTTCTGAATCCGGCTTTTGTGCCTTCTACAAAAACAGTCTGACGAAGCCTGATATCCTCTGCAGATGCCCCTATCATAAAGGTATAGTCGCCTTCTTCCAAAAGCAGTTCTTCGGAAATCACGTCAAAGTATCTTAAATCCTTATACTTCACAAAGAAAGTCACTTCTCTGTTTTCTCCCGGAATAAGATTTTTCACTCTGTCAAAGCCTTTTAACTGACGGATAGGCTGCTTTACACGGGAGCTTTCCTTATGTACATAAAGCTGCACTACCTCATCCGCAGTTACTTCACCTGCATTTTTCACGATAACAGTAACCTTTATTCCATCTGCTTCTTTTGTCAGAGTCATATTGCTGTATTCGAACCGGCTGTAAGAAAGGCCAAAGCCAAAAGGATACAATACTTTACCGTCAAAATACTGATAAGTTCTTTTGCCCTGAATAATGTCGTAATCATTTATCTCCGGTAAATCTTCGTCAGAGAGGTACCATGTCATATTCAATCTGGCAGCAGGAGATACTTTTCCGCTTAAAACAGATGCTATTCCGTAACCAAGCTCCTGACTTCCGGAAGGCGTATATAAAATACCCGGCACCGTTTCCTGCAACTTGCAAATACTGTAAGGATAATTGGTTACCATCACAACCACTGTATCAGGATTAGCTGCAAGAACCTCATCTACTAATCTTTGCTGTGCAGGAGGAAGCGAAATGGTGCTTCTGTCAATTTCTTCCTTACTGTTAATCACAGGATTGCTTCCGATAATAACTACTGCCTTCTCTGCAATCTTTGCAGCATTCACTGCATCGGTAATACCGTTTGTTACGACCTCCATGCCAAATACTGCTGCCTCGCCCTCAAATACTGCGTGGCATTTGCGTCCTAATTTGGCATCATCTCCTTCGCCTACTGCTACCTCATCTGTCTTAATTACTACCAGATAGCCATTTTCATCTATTGTCATTTTTCTGCCGTTCCAGCTGTTTAAATAATAGGAAGCTCCGCTTTCCGGACAAACATCAACAGAACCTGTTTCGGTATGAATAAAACGGAAGCTTTCTCTGACAAACCATCCAAAGGTCTCCTTTTTATCTGCTTTTACTAAATAAGAACCTTCTTCTAAGGTAACAAACATGCCATTGCTGACAGCCTGAAGTGTGGTGCTGCCGCAGCCCCAATCAGTAAAACGGAATACCTCAGCCTGTTCTTTATCCGTCAGATACAATCTGAAATTTTCATCAAGTCCTACATACTTTCCGTTACAAGTTAGGTAAATATCATATAATCCGCTTTCATAGGAAACAGAAGTATCTGCAAAGCAATTCTTAATTCCGGCAAGAGGTGTTACCGCATACGGAGGCACACCGCTGTACCAGTCCTTATACCATACATCTGCCATAGATCCGATAACCGCCAGGGACTTTGTTTCCTCCGGCTTAATGGGCAAAATATTACCTTCATTCTTTAAAAGTACTACTGCATTTTCAGCCATTTTTGCAGAAAGTGCTTTATGCTCTTCGTTATTTACATATTCTTCACCCATACCGGTGTAAGGACATTCTCCCTTATCATCAAAGAATCCCAAACGGATTCTGGTACGAAAAGAATTTCTTACGGAACGGTTGATATCCTCTTCCGTAATAAGACCCTTTTCAAGAGCCTCCTTCGCAGCAGCATAAACCACTTCGCCGTTATCGGTCATACAGTCAACTCCTGCCTTAAGCGCATATGCCAGAGTTTCCGCATGACTTTCAAAATATTCATGGTCAAAAACGGTTTGCTGGAAATCTCCACCGTCACATACGACATGACCGGGTAATCCGTAGGTATCCTTCAAAAGCTCCTGTACCTCCGGATTCAAAATAGCAGGAACACCGTTAATTTCATTATAAGAAGTCATAATGGCTTCCGCGCCGCCTTCTTCAATTGCTTTACGGAAAGGCTCTAAATAATATTCATACTTATTTCTGCCATCCACAGAAGAAGAAATCCTGATTCTGTCCTGCTCTACGTTGTTTGCATAAAAATGCTTCAGAGATGCACCACACTGAATATAGAAAGGATGGTCACCCTTCATACCCTGAATATAGGCAGAAGACATTTCCCCTGCTAAGTAAGGGTCTTCACCATATGCTTCTTCTGTTCTTCCCCAACGGGGATCCCTCTCCATATCTACCGTAGGTGCCCAACGACAAAGGCCGCCTTTTCCGTCTCTGGTAAAAAGTGCTCTTGCCTCTTCTCCCACAGCACGTCCGCATTCCTTAATCAGCTCCCTGTCAAAACTTCCGCTCATACCGATGGGCTGTGTAAAGGAAGTAGTGGGCTCTGGCTCTCCGGCATTAAAGGCCTGGTCGTGTCTGGCTTCAATTCCGTGTGCCGCTTCGCCGCCCATATGACTTGCCAAAATACCCAGCCTTTCAACATCAGGACATCTTGTGGTCAGACACTGCATTTTTTCATCCAAAGTCAATGCCCCGATTAAATAGTCCAATCTCTCTTCGATTGGCAATTCATTATTCCATAACGGCGTATTTTTGTAATTTTCCATGTAACCTCTCCTCCTAATAACCTTTATCTCTCTTCATAAGGATATAACAACTGCAACTTTGCAATCATATCCTCCAAAATAAACCGGGAATTAATTGACGTATAAACTTTAATCATCGGTCTGCCTTCCTCAAACCGATAAGAAGTATCTTCATTCATAAGCGGTGCTTCCCGATAAACAAACTTGCCGCAATTAGGCTCAAGTACCACGCCCACTGCCGGCGAATCTCCAAGTGACCAGCTCTCTCCTGCCGTCCATCCCGCATCCTTCGATTCATTAAAGGTTACCATTTTTTCAAATAGATGCTTTCCGATCTTTCCGTAAGGATATATTTTCCTTTGAATCTCTGCAAGTCCTATATGCATGGTACCGTAAACATTATTGGGAATCTGCCAAAGGTCTGCCCCTGCAGAAAAAACAACATTGGCTGCTTCTACGTCATTACCGGAATTAAACTCTCTATGGTCAGGAGAAGTGCACTCATAACTGTGTCCTCCTATCCACACTATTGTCATTTTCTTTGCAATAGCAGGCTCCTTTCGGATAGCTGCTGCCACATTGGTAATGGCACCTAAGCATAATACAAATAAAGGACTTTCCTCTTCCTTCATTGCTTCTTCAATCAGAAACGCTGCTGCCGGAGAAAGATTGTTTCCACTGACTGTTAGATTTCCCTCCTGTCCCATATATACAGGTACCGACATATCCATGCATTCCAAAACCGTCATAATTTCGTCATAGCTTCTTTTGGTTGTTTCCGGACCTCCGAACTGTTCTGCAAAAATTGCCTTAATATCCAGTTTTTTGCTCATCAATGCATGAGCGATTGCAAAAGGATCATCCGCCTCGCAGTCTGCATCGGTGTCAATAATCACCCGCTTCCATTTGTCCTTGGTTACCTGATACTTTAAACCGTCCAAATTTCTTTTTGTCATAGTAAAATCCTCCTTTACCTGTTTCGTTTTCTGTATTCTATGGGCGTACAACCTATCATCCTTTTAAACTGTCTGTTAAAATTGGATAAATTATCATAGCCACAGCTGCCTGCCACTTCGGCCACATGTTGATTTGTATTCATTAATGCTTCACATACGGATTTCATACGGATTTGAGTTAAATGCTCGATAGCACCGATTCCTGTTGCCTGCTTAAAGCACCACATAAAATAGCTTTTACTCAAATGTACTGTATCCGCCAACTCTTCCACGGTTATGGTTTCTGCATAATGCTCTGCCATATACTCCAGTGCAGGACGTATCAACTCACTATAATGAACATTTACTTCTTCTCTTTGCACCATCTCCGGCTCCTGATTTTCCAAAAGCCAAAAAAATCGTAACAGCTCACTTTTTAGCAGCAAATCAGCCAACGGTTTATTTTCCTTGGCACACGCAAATATTACGTCAATACATTTCTTAAATTCCAAGTACCTTTCGTTTCCTACCGTAATCCACATCATAATCTTATGTTGGCCGGCAATAATGGGACGGATGTACTGCGCGATACTTCTGTCATTACTTCCTGTACCCAAGATACTGTGATTGAAAACCAATGCATCATATGCAAAGCTGCTGCCCTCTATGGCATAAGCTGCATGCAGTACATTGGGTGGAGCAATAACAATATCTCCTTCGGATACGATATACTTTTCTTCTCCCAGTATCATCTGACCCTGCCCTTTCAGAATCCGGTTGATTTCAAATTCCCTATGCCAATGCATAGGAACACTGGGATTAATTTCCGGTATCTGACATTGATATACACTAAAGGGTACTAATGTTGAGCTGTGCTGTCTGTTTTCTTTTAATTGCAAAGGGGATGTTTTTTCATACATTTTATCAAATCCTTTTCTATTTTCTATAACAAATAAGTATATATGTTGTCATTTTCTATTTAAAAGTATTATAGTATCACTTTATGATAGTATTCAAGTAGTAATTAGCTGTAATCAATAATATAATATCATCAAAAGCATCACTATACAATGTAGAAAGGAATATGCAATTATGAAATTCAGTAATGGATGTTGGTTACAAAAAGAAGGATGTACCGCATTTGCTCCTATGGAAGCATACTTTACCAAGGTAGAAGAAACCAAGGTAACTATTATGGCTCCTTCACTTCATATCGTTACCAGAGGCGATGTTTTGGGAAATATTAATTTTACTCTGGAAATTACATCTCCTGCACCGGACATTTTCCGTGTACGTACCTATCATCACAAATCCATGATAGATACAGATCCCGCTTTTGAATTGGAATTAAATGAAGAGCTTCCTCTTGCTACTGAGGAGACAGACGAAGAAATCAAAATTACCAGTGGTGGTATGACACTGCTGATTACCAAGAATCCTTTTTCCATGACATATCTTCGTGGTGATGAAGTAATTACCAAGAGTACCGGTAAGGACCTTGCTCTTATGAAGACCGACTGGAAGGGACTTGCTTATGATAAGGGTGACTACGAAGAAACCTATATCCGCCAGATGCTTTCTCTATCAGTAGGTGAACTGGTTTACGGTATGGGTGAAAAGTTTACTGCTTTTGTAAAGAACGGACAGACAGTTGATGTTTGGAACGAAGATGGCGGCACCAGTACAGAACAGTCTTATAAGAACATTCCCTTCTATATGACCAATAAGGGATACGGTGTACTGGTAAATCATCCCGAAAAGGTATCCTTCGAGGTTGCCACAGAAATGATTACACGTACCCAGTTCTCTGTTAAGGGTTCCTACCTTGATTACTTTGTAATTAACGGACCTACCATGAAAGAGGTTCTTACCAGATATACCGATTTAACAGGAAAGCCTTCTCTTCCCGCACCCTGGACCTTTGGCTTGTGGCTTTCCACTTCCTTTACTACCAGTTATGACGAAGCAACTGTTATGAGCTTTATCGACGGTATGTTAGACAGAGGAATCCCGCTTAGAACCTTCCACTTTGACTGCTATTGGATGAAGGAATTCCATTGGTGTGACTTTATTTGGGATGACCGTGTATTCCCCGATCCTAAGGGAATGTTAAAGCGTATCAAAGACAAAGGTCTGAACATCTGTGTATGGATTAATCCTTACATCGGACAGGAATCTGCTTTATTCGATGAAGGCTGCGAAAAGGGTTACTTCATTAAACGTAAAGACGGCAGAGCATGGCAGTGGGATATGTGGCAGGCAGGTATGGCTATCGTAGACTTCTCCAATCCTGAAGCATATAAATGGTATCAGGACAAGCTTGAAGTACTGATGGATATGGGTGTTGACTGCTTCAAGACTGACTTCGGTGAGAGAATTCCTACAGAAGATGTTCAGTATTACAATGGTGCAGACCCTGAAAAGATGCACAACTATTATACATACTTATACAACAAATGTGTTTATGAATTATTAGAACGTAAGCGCGGAAAAGGAGAAGCTGTTCTCTTTGCACGTTCTGCAACCGTAGGCGGACAGAAGTTCCCTGTACACTGGGGCGGTGACTGCTGGTCAGATTATGAATCCATGGAAGAAAGTATCCGTGGCGGACTTTCCCTGTTAATGAGCGGTTTCGGCTACTGGGCACACGATATCGGCGGTTTCGAAAATACCTCTACAGCTGACGTTTACAAGAGATGGGTTGCTTTTGGTTTATTATCCTCCCATTCCAGACTCCACGGAAGCTCTTCTTACAGAGTTCCCTGGGTTTATGACGATGAAGCAGTTGATGTAGTAAGATTCTTTACCAGATTAAAAGCTCAAATGATGCCTTATCTGTATAAGACAGCAATTGATACTTCTAAGTCCGGTGTACCTACCATGAGAAGTATGGTTATGGAATACACAGAAGATAAGACCTGTCATTACCTTGATAAGCAGTATATGTTAGGTGATAATCTCCTTGTTGCTCCTATCTTTAATGACCAGAGCATGGCTGAGTACTATCTGCCTAAGGGAACCTGGACTAACTTCTTCACCGGTGAAGTGGTAGAAGGTGCTACTTGGGTAAATGAAAAGCACAGCTACTTAAGTATTCCTCTTATGGTTAAGGAAAACTCCATCGTAGCAATGGGTGCATCCGATGACAGACCTGATTATGATTACGGTGATGGCGCAGAGCTTCGTGTATATGCACTGAAGGATGGCAAAGAAGCTTCCACTGTTGTATATGGAATGGATCAGAAGGAAGAAATTTCCATGACAGCAACAAGAAACGGAAATGAAATGAAGATTTCAGTTAAAACCGATAAAGCTTACTCTGTAAGACTTGTAAATGTAGTAGCAAGTGCTTCTACTGCAGGCAAAATGAAGATTGACGGTAAGGATACGGTTATTACTTTAAGCGGTGATGCTGATTTCACAATTACATTTTAATCAGTAAAAACTATAGCGCAGTTTGCATTTATCTTGCAGACTGCGCCATTTTTAACGTCCACGAGAGGATTTGAACCTCCGACCTACCGCTTAGGAGGCGGTCGCTCTATCCAGCTGAGCTACGCAGACATATGACAGGTGGTCTAACGGCCACCTGCTTATTTTATCATAATTCATTTTTCGTGACAACTGGGATTTCCCCGCATTACTAATTACTTCTGTTTATTCCGGGAAATTAATAACCCCCTGCATCCAGATAGAACCCTTAAAACGTCTTCCTACCGCAGGCTCACCATATAAATCTTCTTTGTTGATACAAAGGTCAAACATCAAATCATTACAATTCAATGTCATCACATAGATTTCCTCTTCGGTAAGCTTATTGGTCACTAAGTTGCACTCAATAATTTCTGCTAAAATTGAATAATGATCACACTCTATTCCGTAAGGCATAAAGTAAGTATCTACCAGACTAAATACATCTTCCTTCAAAATCCGTTTGGAAATGGCCGTATAGGTATCCATATCATTCAAAGTCAGATTTTCAATGGCCTCTTCATCGCCTTTTCTGGCTTTATTAATCAACTGACTTTTATTCATAAGGCTCTTATGATTACGTATCAAATCTCTTTCTGTTTTACGAAGAGGCATCATAACAGTACCCTTCACAGATAAAGCCGACAAATTCACCGTTGTGCCTTTAATGGGTAAAAGCCCTAAGTTCTGTGCCTTTACATAAGGAATCATGTTTTGCAGATAAAAGATAAGAGAAACTCCTACCTTAATATCATCACAGATACCGGCATAGGATTCATGAGCTGCATGCCGCTCAACGGAAATATCCTCCGCAGAACTGAAAACGCTGCCCCGAAGATAAGGATAATAATAATTATAAGTAAACTTATCCTCATCATCAAATTCTCCGCAAACCGCAATTCCGATATTTTCGGCAAAATCCCTGCTAAACTCAGCAAGCAGAGTCTTTTCGCCATTGGACGTATACCCACGATCGGTACTTGTCACGATAATATCCGTCAAAAGCTTCTGCAATTCTTTTCTGTCATTCAGTTTGCTGAATCCTACTGCTCTTAAAAACTTATGCAAACTATCTAATCTCCTTTTTACCACCCATGTAAGGCTGTAATACTTCAGGAATACGGATAGAACCGTCTGCCTGCAAATTGTTCTCTAAGAATGCAATCAACATTCTGGGAGGTGCAACTACTGTATTGTTTAATGTATGTGCAAAATACTTGCCATTTTCACCGTTTACTCTGATCTTCAGTCTTCTTGCCTGAGCATCACCAAGGTTAGAACAGCTTCCTACTTCAAAATACTTCTGCTGTCTGGGAGACCATGCTTCCACATCATAAGACTTAACTTTAAGGTCTGCTAAGTCACCGGAACAGCATTCGATTGTTCTTACAGGAATATCCATGGAACGGAATAAATCTACGGTATTCTGCCACAACTTTTCAAACCACATTGGTGATTCTTCCGGCTTACATACAACAATCATTTCCTGCTTTTCAAACTGATGAATTCTGTAAACACCACGCTCTTCAAGTCCATGTGCTCCTTTTTCCTTACGGAAGCAAGGAGAGTAGCTGGTCAGAGTATGAGGAAGCTCTGCTTCAGGAATAATAGTATCAATGAATTTACCAATCATGGAATGCTCACTGGTACCGATTAAGTACAAATCTTCGCCCTCAATCTTGTACATCATGGCATCCATTTCCGCGAAACTCATAACGCCTGTAACAACGTTACTTCTAATCATAAAAGGAGGCACGCAATAAGTAAATCCTCTGTCAATCATAAAATCTCTCGCATAAGAAATTACTGCAGAGTGAAGTCTTGCAATATCACCCATCAGATAATAGAAACCGTTTCCGGCAACTTTTCTTGCACTGTCCAAATCGATTCCGTTAAACTTTTCCATAATTTCCGTATGGTAAGGCACCTCAAAATCAGGAGTTACAGGCTCTCCGTACTTCTTAATTTCTACGTTTTCGGAATCATCCTTACCGATAGGTACACTGGGATCAATAATATTAGGAATTACCATCATAATGTTGGTAACCTTTTCTTCCAATTCCTTCTCTAATTCTTCTAATTCAAGAAGGCGCTTAGCACCGGCAGCAACCTCAGCTTTTTTTGCTTCAGCTTCTTCTTTTTTACCCTGCGCCATTAATGCACCGATTTCCTTGGAGATTTTATTTCTGTTTGCACGAAGATCATCTGCTTCCTGCTTTGCCTTACGGCTTTCTGCATCAAGAGCAATTACTTCATCAACTAACTCCAGCTTATTATCCTGAAATTTCTTTTTAATATTTTCCTTTACTACCTCAGGATTTTCTCTTAAAAATTTAATGTCTATCATAATAAGACTCCTTTCTTATAATTACTCAAGTACTTTTTCCACAAAAATATGATTTATCTTTGTTAAATCCACAGAAGCACCCTTGTTACATCCAGGGTCACTTCCCGGTTTTATTATTTTAATGACAGGTCTGTCAGGAAATTCTTTATTTTGTCTGATAACAGTTCCTTCAGCACCATCACTTAATAATACATTACTTCCTGCAGGATAAACAGCAGTAAATTCCAAAAACGTATCAACTATTTCCGCATCAAATAACATTCCGCGAAAGGTTTTTAAATATTCAACTGCCTTATATACCTTTTGTCTCTTGTGCCCTATTCCGCAAATCATTTCATCAAAGGTATCACAAACACTAACCAGCTTTACCTCATAAGGAAGATTCTTCCTTCGAAGCGGATAACCCATTCCGGCTATGTTTTCATGATGACATAAAATGATTTTTTTGGAAAGATCTGAAATCCATTTCTCATTTTGCAGCGTCGTATATCCATACACAGGATGCTTATGATATTCCACTGATTCTGTATCGGAAAAATCCTCAGAATCTTTATTTGTAAATGGAATT
Organism: Lachnospiraceae bacterium; assembly: GCA_017411305.1. Classification (GTDB taxonomy): domain Bacteria; phylum Bacillota; class Clostridia; order Lachnospirales; family Lachnospiraceae; genus Suilimivivens. The sequence continues at coordinate 140,226 of JAFQQI010000066.1, read as the reverse complement.
TCCAAATACCTAAGTCCCAAATCATGAAGCAAACAACCTACTGCAATATCATGAACCGACTCTTTAGAAAGTTTCAGTTTCAGTGCAAGTAATGTCGCAAAAGAACATATACTGACAGAATGTTCATAAACATCAGAACTTCTTTCTTTTATATCAAATATTCTGTCTACAACTTCCTCTTCCTCTAAAACACTGGCAATAATATTATCTGCAGTTTTAGATAGTTCCGAAAGTTCTTTGTTATTATGATAAGTATGCTTTTCCATAATCGTTTTCACTTTATCATGGAAAATATTTTCTACATCAGACTTCAATAAGGATGCTGTTTGTGCATCAATATGTTCTTCCTTTACATATACCTCTAAAATACCTAACTTAATAATTTGAGGAATATATTCCGGACGTATTACCACACCATCAGACAAAAGAACTTTAAACTCTGATGTCATAATCGGTCTTGCTAAAATTTCTCCGCCTTTTAAATCGGATGTTTTGCATAGTTTCATGGATCGCTCCCAATTTACTCTTCAGACTGCATAGCCATATCCAATGCTTGCTTTTCTTCTTTACCTAAATCAATATCCGATTGTCCGCGAATAATTTGTTTAGTATAAGAATAGCATCCTTCTGTACTATGTACGGAATTAATAATAAAACCATTATCGTTTTCATCCAACAAAGCAATACAAAAACTAAGTTTTCCGCCCATCTGATTAAATGCATCGTATTTTATTATACCAAGTTTTTGGAAGGTTGATTCCATATTTTTGTATAAAATACGAATATCCTTTTTATTCTTTTCAATTGATGACCTTAAAAATTTATTATCTTCAAAAAGTCCTACTATTTCATTTTCCAAACTCTTTGCAGATTTTCCGGTCATGAACTTTTTATACTTTTTATTTAATTTAGATATAGAACATATGTTCACTATGGATAATACTAATATTGCAAGCAGAATAACTGCAATTACAAGTAAAGCAATACCTATATCCAAATTACCCATTCCTATGCTGCTTAAAAAGGAATTATTCATCTTAATTGTACCTTTCTATTCATTTGTTTCTTAAAATTAATGCTTATCAATATTTTAATTTACTGTTTAGAAAGTAAATCAACCAGCTTGTCCAAATCATCATGACTGTAAAACTCAATTTCCATTTTACCGGTACCATTACCCTTAGATGTAATAGAAACCTTAGTGCTGAGTCTCTGTTTTAGCTTTTCTTCAATATCCTGATAAATTGCTGCCAATGCTTCATCCGTAACCGGAGCTTTTTTTGCTTTAGCAGGTTTACCTAAATCCTTTACAAGCTTTTCGACATCACGTACACTCAGCTTTTCATCAAATACTCTCTGTGCAATTATGTATTGTTGCTCTGGGTCTTCAATGCTAATTAATGCTCTTGCATGACCGGTAGAAATCATATCATTAATAATCATCTGTTGAACATCATCACACAATTTTAAGAGACGCATAGAATTTGTAACTGCCGTACGACTCTTAGACACTCTTTCAGCTACTTCATCCTGCTTCAAATTAAATTCTGTTAACAGCTTCTTGTAAGCAAGTGCTTCTTCAATAGGATTTAAATCCTCTCTTTGAATATTCTCAATTAAAGAAATTTCAACAATTTCCTGTTCCGTCAAATTTTTAATAATAACAGGAACTTCTTTTAAACCTGCTTTCTTTGCCGCGCGCCATCTTCTTTCTCCGGCAATAATTTCATAGTAAGTCTTTCTATCCTGTACCAGAATCGGTTGAAGTAAACCAAACTGTTTAATAGACTCAGCCAGCTCCTCCAAAGCATCTTCATCAAAATTCTTTCTTGGCTGTTCTCTGTTAGGCTCTACCTTTGTAATATTGACGAGAGTTTCCCCTTCTTTTTTCTCTTCTTTCTTTTCCTGTTTTGCTTTAGTAGATGTACCTTTTGAAGTATCATTTCCTAATGAACTTGGTATTAATGCATCTAAACCTTTTCCCAATCCCCTTGCTGCCATATTAACCTTCCTTTCTACCAATCAATTCTTCTGCTAATGACATATAAGCTTCTGCACCGGCTGATTTAGCATCATACATATTAATCGGCATACCATAACTGGGTGCTTCTGCTAATCTGATATTTCTTGGTATCAATGTACTAAATACTCTTTGATTTAAATGACTTTTTACATTTTCAACTACCTGCATGGAAAGATTTGTTCTGGAATCATACATAGTAAATACTACACCTTCCATATCCAAATCCGGATTTAGACGTTCCCTTACAAGATTAATCGTATGTATTAGCTGACTTAATCCTTCCAATGCATAATATTCACATTGAATCGGAACTAAAACAGAATCAGCTGTTGTCATTGCATTAATTGTCAGCATATTCAAAGAAGGAGGACAATCAATAATAATATAATCATAACTATCCTTAACCCATTCTACTTCCCTCTTCAAGATAAATTCTTTTCTGTCAACACCTATTAATTCAATCTCTGTTGCTGCAAGATTTACGTTAGAAGGTATAATAGAAACACCGGGAATAACATCATTAATAATACATTCCTTAATAGAACATTCACTTAAAATTAATTCATAAATAGTATTCTCTAATTCATTCTTCTCTACGCCGAAACCACTGGTTGTATTTCCCTGAGGATCCGTATCAATTACTAATACCTTTTTTCCTTTTGCTGCTAATGAAGCAGATAAATTAATAGAAGTAGTAGTTTTGCCTACTCCTCCCTTTTGATTTGCTACTGCTATCGTTTTACCCATTTTATGTTCCTTTCGTATATCAGTCATAAAAACCTATTTTCTCACTACGCTAATATAAAAGGTTTTCTTACTGATTATAACACTTATCAAATTGATTATCTATAATATTTTTTTGGAAATTGAAACTTGTGGTTATGTTTTTAATTAACACTATATCTAGTATTTCAATTAATAATAAAAAATGAGAAAATACCTGGTTTTTCAATGTTTCACGAGGTTTTTATGCAATTTTTAGAATGTTTCACGGATTTAAATCACAAGATTTTGTGTTAAAATGTTTCACGTGAAACATTATCTTGTGGTGTGTTGCTATGATAAAAGTAGATGTTTCACGTGAAACATATAAAATTTGAGGAATATATAAAATACTCTTGTGGTTCGTGTTACGGATCCTCCACAATCACCACTGCGAGTATTTATATTATATATAGCGTCTACTTTTCATATTAGTTCAAATATATGAATTAAAGAAATGCTTTCCCTTTATCAAAGCTACAAGTCACTTGGTTTTTTAATGGATACCGACATAGAATGCAGAGCCTTTTCAAAATATTGCTAAAAACCTATTGAATATAAAACTAGCCTCTGTATTAAAATAATTCTATGCAGGACCATTGTAAAACGTCAGTACTTATGTGCTGTCTTTTAGCACATTATGTACTGCTACGTTTTACTCTGAGCGAGAGCGAGTCCGAATAGACTTATTTTAATACAGAGGCGTTCGTCTTTACTTTATACTAATACAAAGTCACAATATTATTCCTTATTGCAAATACCGCAGCCTGCGTACGATCAGAAACATCAATCTTTTTAAATATATTTGAAATATGATTCTTAACTGTTCTTTCACTAATATCCAGATTAGCAGCAATTTCCTTATTAAACATCCCGCTTGCAACCTGTGATAAAATTTCGATTTCTCTTTTTGTTAAAGATTCCAATTTTTCCTTATCTACATCTCTGTTTATTAATCTGGAATTTAATGCCGGTATTAAATTCGGTTGGATGTAAGTATCATTATTAATAATATTTTCAATAGCCTGCTTCAGCTCTGCAGAACCGGAATCCTTCAAAATATATCCGTTAGCACCAATATCAACTGCTTTTACCAGATATTCTACTTCACTATGTACAGTAAGTATCAATACCTTTAACGGATTCTTTTGAGCTTTTAACTCTTCCAATACTTCAATACCATTCATTCCGGGCATATTGATATCCAACAACAAAATATCCGGTGTTACACTCTGCAATTTTTCCAAACATTCCGCTCCGTCACTGGCCTGCTCAATTACTTCTATACTTCCGTCAAATTCAAGTAATTTTTTGATGCCTTCTCTCATTAATATATGATCATCAGCAAGCATAACTTTTATACTCATATTATCCTCCAAAATTAATCCAAGGTTTCGGAACTTTAACTTCAATCAAAGTACCGTTAGAATCAGTAGTCAGATTTATTTCTCCATCCAATAAAGAAACTCTTTCCTTCATAATTGAAAGACCAAAATGTTTTTCGCTTTTCTTCAAAATTTCATCTTTATTAAAGCCTTTTCCATTATCCTTAACTTCAGCAATAATTTCATTTTTTTCTTCTTTTACAAAAAGATTAATAGTAGATGCTGAGGAATGCTTAATAGAATTCATTATAGCTTCCTGGATAACTCTATATAGTGTTACCAGATAAACACTATATATTTCTTTTACTTCATCATGTTCAGGATAAATAATATCATCTATCTCATAAGTAATTTCACATTCTTTACAATGAAGCTTTAAATTATCAATTTCATTTTTTATACATTGTTTAAAACCTAAGTCATCAAATGTCATAGGTCTTAAATCAAAAATAGTATCTCTGATATCATTAATAATTTGTCTCAAATTCTGAGTACAGAATTCCAACTCTAATTTTGCACGAATTGGATCTTCATCCATATACATAGAACTAAGCTCTAATACATGAATTAAATGTGTCAAGTTTTGCAAAGAAGAATCATGTAATTCACGTGCAATTCTACTTCTTTCTTTTTCTTGAACATCTAATACCAGTAACTGATTCATTTTTTCTTTTTGAAAATGATAATAATTACCATTTTCATTTATATTTTTCATAACTTGCTCCCGGTATTAAAACGCATTATTCCTTTAAAGTACTAATTACCTAAAGTTATCATATACTAAAAATAAAAATATGAAAAGAAATTTTTGTAAAAATTTACATTTTATTTAAAATTATTTTCGAGTAATTGGTTCCTTAGCAGGAAGCCCTGCTTTTCTTGGAAATTTACCCGGCGTATTATTAATTTTTTGTATTACAAATAAATTACGATAAATATCAGAATTTGGTAAATAAAATTCAACCTGGTTTAAATAGTTTCCTCCGAGTATCTTGATAGCTTCCTTTGCACATTCATATTCTTCTGTAATTTTTTCTGATTTATAAGAAATAAAGCAACCTTCCGTTTTTACAAAAGGAATACAATACTCTGAAAGTGTAGCTAAATTTGCAACTGCTCGCGATACACAAAAATCAAAACATTCCCTAAACTCCTTTTTATTTGCAAAATCCTCCGCTCTTCCATGATATGCTTCAATACCTGTAAGCTTCAGCTTTTCAATAACCTCATTTAAAAAAGATACTCTTTTATTTAAAGAATCTAAAAGTACTACTTTTAAATTAGGAAACATAATTTTTAAAGGAATTCCCGGAAATCCTGCTCCGGTTCCTACATCAATTAAAGTATATTCCTTTTCTTTTATATCAGAAATTGCACGTACTAAAGAAACACTGTCAACAAAGTGTTTTTTTATAACTTCGTCAAATTCAGTAATTGCTGTAAGATTCATAAAAGAATTCCACTCTGTCAGAAGTTCATAGTATTTAATAAACTGCTCTATCTGTTTTTCTGAAACAGTAAGATCAAATTCTTTTAAATCTTGTATAAAATAATCACAATTATAGTTTTTCAACAATGAAATTCCTTTCAAGATAATTATTTATTTATTTTGCTGTACTGCTCTGTTAAACTGTTCTAAATAAACCAAAAGAACAGATATATCTGCAGGAGATACTCCTGAAATTCTGGATGCTTGTCCAATAGAAACAGGATGAAAAGCTTTTAATTTTTGTCTGGCTTCCAATCTCAAGCTTGGAACATCATCATAATTTAGTGTTTCCGGAATTGACTTCTTTTCCATTTTCTTAAATTGATTAACCTGACGTAACTGCCTTTCAATATATCCTTCATATTTAATTTCTATTTCTACCTGATTGATAACATCCTCAGGAAGTTTTATTCTTTCCGGATCAAGCTCTTCCAATAATTTATAATTTAATTCCGGTCTGCACATCAATTCTGCTAAATTAGTTCCTGTTTTTAAAGTTGAGCTTCCGTGACGTTCCAAAAACTCTTGGTTTGTTTTTGCTGCACCAATAGATACATTTTTAAGACGTTCTATTTCCTCTTTAATTAAACGTTTCTTTTCTAATACATGCTCATATTGTTCCTTAGAAATCAGTCCCACCTGATATCCTTTTTCACGAAGTCTTAAATCTGCATTATCCTGACGGAGAAGTAATCTGTATTCTGCTCTGGAAGTCATCATTCTGTATGGTTCAAAACTTTCCTTTGTAACCAAATCATCAATTAACACCCCGATATAAGCTTCTGATCTGTCTAAAACAAGTGCTTCTTTTCCTTTAATAAACATAGATGCATTAATTCCGGCAATCAAACCCTGAGCTGCAGCTTCTTCATACCCACTGCTTCCGTTAAATTGTCCTCCACTGTATAATCCTTCTACATCTTTAAATCCCAAAGTAGGATACAGCTGCATAGGATTAATACAATCATATTCAATTGCATAAGCATTTCTGACTATCTTACAATTTTCAAGTCCGGGAACTGTCCGATACATAGCAAGCTGTACATCCTCCGGAAGAGAAGAAGACATACCTCCAACATACATTTCATTAGTATGTAATCCTTCCGGTTCAATAAATACCTGATGACGGTCTTTATCTGCAAACTTAACTACTTTATCTTCAATAGAAGGGCAGTACCTGGGACCGGTTCCCTCAATTACACCGGCAAATAAAGGAGAACGGTCAAGATTTGCTCTAATTATTTCATGGGTTTTTTCATTAGTATAAGTTAAATAACAGGATACCTGATCAATTTGTACATCCTCAGGATTGGTAGAAAAAGAAAACGGAACAACTTTTTCATCACCAACCTGTTCTTCCATTTTTGAAAAATCAATACTTCTTTTATCCATTCTGGCAGGTGTGCCTGTCTTGAATCTTCTTATTTCAATACCCATATGGAGTAAAGAATCCGTTAAATAGTTTGCTGCCTGTAAACCATTGGGTCCTGTTTGCGTAATAGCTTCCCCACAAAGACAACGCGCTTTTAAATAAGTTCCGGTACAAAGAATTACAGCTTTACATTCATAAACTGCACCGGTAAAAGTTTTTACGCCGGTAATTCTTTTTGTAGCTAATTTTTCCTTTTTATCTTCATCAGAGATATTTTCCCATAACAATTCACAAACTTCTGCTTGTTTTACTGTCAGATGTTCTTGATTTTCTAAAATCTTACGCATGGTTCGTGTATAATCAGCTTTATCTGCCTGGGCACGAAGAGAATGTACAGCCGGCCCTTTTGAAACATTTAACATTTTAGATTGAATAAAGGTTTTATCGATTACTTTACCCATTTCTCCACCAAGCGCATCCAGCTCTCTTACCAAATGACCTTTGGATGAACCTCCGATGTTAGGATTACAAGGCATAAGTGCAATACTATCAACACTTACTGTAAAAATTACTGTTTCTAATCCAAGTCTTGCACAAGCAAGAGCTGCTTCACAACCTGCATGTCCTGCTCCGACTACACATACATCTACTTTTTCTCTGATTCCGTTACATTTTAAAGACATTATTATTTCCTACCAAATCTATCTTTTTTTATTCATGTTTCACTTCTACATTGTCATAATCATTATTTCTTTTATTTACAGGCTTAGCCCATCTTACCGCATTAGTAATTATTTTTTGGATTTGCGGATGATAATAAATCGGATATTCCTCATGTCCGGGCTGGAAATAAAAAATCTTACCCCAACCTCTTGTAAAAGTACATCCGCTTCTGAATACCTCACCACAAGAAAACCATCCTAAAAAGATAATTTCATCAGGTTTTGGAATATCAAAATATTCTCCATACATTTCTTCTTGTTCTAAAATAATAGGTTCAGTAATTCCTTCTGCAATAGGATGGGATGGATTCACACAAATAAGCTTTTCTTTTTCATCGTGCTTCCATCTAAGACACATACTTGTACCTAATATTTCTTTTAATACTTTACAATAATGAGCAGAATGAAGAGGAATAAATCCCATTCCGTTTAAAATATGTTGCTGTACCCTTTTTGCTGCTTCATCACTTACCAAATCATGTGCCTGATGTCCCCACCAAAGAAGTACATCAGTATCATTTAAGATTTCTTCCGATAATCCCTGATCTTCCATATCAAGAGTAACACATTTTACTTCCATATCTTCATTCTTTGATAAAAAATCATATAATGCACCATGGATTCCTTTCGGATAAACCTTTGCTACATGATCATATTGACGTTCTTCCTGATACTCATTCCAAATAGTAACTTTTATCATTATAAAATAATCCTCTCTTAATTTTATCAATATTGATATATTTTCATTGTAACAGGTATTATACATTAAAATTATTTCTAAACCAATCAGCAGAAAGCTTCATATCCTCCAACTGATTCAAAGAACCAAAATGTTCAATTGCAAAATAATCATGATAACCTTTTGCTAATATTCTGTTTACTATCTCTTTCATCGGAATTACACCGTTTCCTACCGGAGCAGAATACATATTACGTCCTTTTACCGTTGCTTTAGGAATTTCTCCTTCTTTTACATCAAAGCTTCTGTCTTTACAATGTACATGTCCAATATTATCTATAAATAAAGGTAATACTTCTAATGCATCTTCTTCACTGTAAAGAAAATTACCGGTATCAAATGCACAATATAATTCCGGAATATTTTCATAAAAATATGTAAGCTGCTTAGCAGTTGCAAATGGAGCAATCTTGTCATCAAAATCCTCTAATACAACCATGATGTCTTTTTCTTTTGCATAAATACAAACTTTTTTAAGCATGTCAATCATTTTATCTACTTTTTGCTTATAAATAATAGATAAAAATTCAAAATCTTCCAAAAATCCGGGAATCAACATAATTTTCTTAATACTAAGTTCATCTGCTAAATCAACCATTTTAAATCCGGGATTTAAATCATCAGAATGAGAAAAATCAAAAAAACCATACATACAACTGATTTCTAAATTTCCTTCTTTTAAATTACTTAGTACACCTTTTTTATCTTCAAATAATCTTTTATTTTCAATTTCCACTCCTTTTATTCCAAAAGAAGAAGCTAATTTACAAATTTCACTAATTGATTTATTTTCCTGCTTGGCTGCTTCAATTATATGTTCATAAAAAACTGACAATTTCATAACCTATCCATCCTTATCCATTAATAATAAAACTTACTATTTTATAAACTATTATTTACCCATACAAAACTTTGAGAATATCTCATTTACCAAATCCTCTCCAACTTCTTCTCCTATAATAGTACCTAAAGAAGCATAAGCACTCATTAAGTCAATAGAATAGAAATCCTCCGGCATATCATCAAGTAAACTTCTCTTTACCTGGTTTAAACTTTCAAAAGCTTCTAATAAAGCTTCCTTATGTCTCATATTTGTAATCATTATTTCATCATTACCTGAGATACCGCCTTTTAAAAACATATCCTTTACTGTATTTTCAAATTCCTCTATACCTATATTTTCTTTCGTAGAAGTTTTTATAATTACTGTACCATCTTTTAATTTTTCTTTTAAATCAATTTCTGTTACTTTAGCATTTAAATCTGTTTTATTTAGAAGAACAATACATTTTTTATCCTGTATTAATTCTAAAATCTCATAATCACTTTCATCAAAATCAACAGAAGAATCTACTACATAAATAATAAGGTCTGCATTCAATGCATATTTTTTTGCTTTTTCTACACCTAATTTTTCAACTACATCTTCTGTAGAACGAATTCCTGCTGTATCAATAATATTAAGTCCGATTCCGTGAAGCTTTATATTTTCTTCTAATATATCTCTGGTTGTACCGGCCACATCTGTTACAATAGCTTTTTCTTCTCCTGCAAGAATATTCAAAAGAGAAGATTTACCGGCATTAGGCTTTCCTACAATAACCGTATTGATTCCTTCTTTGATTATTTTTCCGTTATCAGCTGATATAATCATTTGATTAATATTATTTAATAAAGTATCTACCTTTTTTGTCAGCTTTTCAGTATAACCATCTAAACTGATATGTTCAGGGTCATCTAATGCCGATTCAATAAATGCAATTTCATAAATAATTTCTTCCCGAAGCTTTTTAATAACAGAAAAAACAGAACCTCTTAACTGACTAACCGAGCTTTTTAATGCTAATTCATTTTTAGAAGAAATAACATCCATAACAGCTTCTGCTTTTGATAAATCAATTCTTCCGTTTAGAAAAGCACGTTTTGTAAATTCCCCGGGCTGTGCTAATCTTGCGCCTTTTTTTATAACAAGCTCTAAAATACGGTTCATCATCAGAATGCCACCATGACAATTTACTTCCACCGTATCTTCTGTAGTAAAACTTCTGGGAGCTTTCATAACAGAAACCATTACTTCATCTAAAACATTTTCATTATCATAAATAAAGCCATAATGAATTGTATGACTTTCCACATTTTCTAATTTAATATTTTTTGCAGCTGCTCTAAAAATCTGATCTGCAACACTGATTGCTTCATCTCCGCTAATTCTTATAATTCCAATACCGGAATGTGTCATTCCAGTAGCAATCGCAGCAATCGTATCTGTTTTCATATCCCTATCTCCAACCAACTACTATAATAAATCATTATAACCTACTATCCACTAACCAACAAAAAACCACTCTAATTATACACCATAATTAAATTAAAGAATAGTTTTATAATTTTATAATTCTATAATTTTATATTTTTATAAAAGTAGTATAGAATAAAATAATATCCTTACAGGAACCTTATAAAAACGTCGGTCCTTGGATTGCGTTTTTTGCAATCCTAGTACCGCTACGTTTTTATAGAGCGAAAGCGTGTTCCGTAAGGATATTACTTATTCTTTACTATCTTTATTCTTCACTATCTTTATTTTTTATAACATTATAATGAAACTACTTCTTTAATGTAACCACAACTCTTCTAAAAGGTTCTTCCCCTTCACTATGTGTAGTTACATACTTATCATTTTGAAGAGCAGAGTGAATCACTCTTCTTTCATAAGGATTCATAGGTTCTAATGAAACAGAACGTTTTGTTCTCTTAACCTTATATGCAATATTCTTTGCAAGATTCTCAAGAGTTGCTTTTCTTCTCTTTCTGTAATCTTCTGTATCTACCTTTACCCGGATATAATCTTCTACTTCTTTATTTACTACTAAAGATACAAGATACTGAAGAGAATCAAGAGTCTGTCCTCTCTTTCCAATCAGAACACCCATTTCATCTCCGCTTAATTCGATGTCCATATTTCTGTTTTCTTCATCATACTTAACATTAATAACTACTGTCATATTCATAGCATCAAATACTTCTTTTAAGAAGTCTTTTGCTTTATCTTCAATAGAATCTTTAACTTTTGCTTTAATGACAGCCGGCTTTGCGCCAATTCCTAAAAATCCTGAAGAACCTTCTTCAACAACAACATAATCTAATTTATCACTAGTTATTGTAAATTTCTGACAAGCTTCTGTAATGGCATCATTTACTGTTTTTGCTGAAATCTCAATATATTCCATTTTAATAACCCCCTACTTATTATTCTTTTCATTATATTGCTTTACCATATTTGCTTTTGCAGCAATACTTCCGGGCTTTGCATTATTATTATAATACTCTGTAGATTTCTTTACAGCCTCATCTCTTTGTTCCTGTGTTGAAACTTTTACATTTGCTTTAGAACTCATAGAAGGCTTATTTGTAACTACATTACGTGTATTCATTGTAGCATTTCTATTAACTGTTTTAGGATCAATTCCTGCCTTTTTCAGTTTTTCTACATATTTTGCTTCATTTTTCTTTACAAGTTCATCAATATCAAGCTTATCAATATATTTATTGATAGCAACCTGCTGAATACTTCTTACAACAGAACCGGCAATCCAGTAAAGACCCATACCTGCAGGCATTGTATAACAGAAAAACATAGACATAATAGGCATCATAGTATTCATCATCTTCATGGATTGTTCCATGGAACTTTGTTGATCTGTTTTATTCTTATTATCTGTATTAGCCTGAGGCATTAATTTTGTATTAATCCATTGTGTTAAACCGGAAAGAACCGGAATAATAAATGCAGAAATAACTACCAGCCACTGAATACCTCCTTCAGCATTCCATCCCTGGCTTACCATATAAGAAGGTGAGTTTCCGATATTAATTCCAAGAAAATTATTGTAAGTATCAATTAATCCTTTAGTAATTACTTCACCTGTAGCACTAAGCTGACTTAAAATATATTCTCCGTTAAATTGAAGCTTGGATAATCCGTAATGCTCAGCAATGGTATTCATATCAGATGTTGATAACATATTTAAAATGTCAATAACACCATTTTCTACATTACCTTTTCCGATACTTTTTCCATACATTTGTACTACACTATTAATAGATTCTATTCCTGTATTCTGCAAGAATGAAGCATTATCCGTAGCTATTATTTTATCTGCAAGAACTTTAAAAGTGTCTCCAATTTTACCTACATAAGCAGGCATTGCATAAATAACACGGTACAAAGCAAATAAGATAGGCATCTGAATTAATAGCTGAACACAACTTCCGCTGGGAGAAACACCGTATTTTGCGTAAACAGCCCTTGTTTCTTCATTCATTGCCATCATGGAATCATTATCTTTTTTATTTTTGTACTTATTTTGAATTGCCTGAAGCTCAGGATTCATTTTTGCAGAAAGCTTGGAAAACTTCTGTTGTTTAATCGTAAGAGGCATCATTAAAAGATACATAATGATGGTAAATAAAATAATAGATAAACCAATGTTAGGAATACCGATTAAATCTAATACAGTAAAAATCCCTTCCATTAAGTAACCTAATAATTTTGCGATAGGCCCAACAATCATACCATCATATTGGGTTAAAATAATTCCTGACAATTTTAGTCCTCCTGTTTGATTCTATAAAACACAAAATAATCCTTTTAAGGAACCGGATCATATCCTCCCTTTGAAAAAGGATTACATCTTATTATTCTCCAAAGAGCCAATAGTCCGCCTTTCAACGCTCCATACTTTTGTATTGCTTCCAAACCATACTCAGAGCAGGTAGGAAAATAAGGACACTTGGTACTTTTTAAAGGAGAAATATATTTTCTATAGAATTTAATAAACAAAATTAATAATTTCTTCATTTCATTTCTGATTAACTTCATCAATCATGATAAAAATAAAGCTTTATAATATGATGAAGCTTTGCAAGATGTAATAATGCGCTTTCTATTTCCTCATAAGATACTCTAGAAGCGCTGTTTCTGGCTATGACTACTATATCTAAACCACTATTAAATATATTTTCATGTAGTCTGTAACTTTCTCTTATCAATCTTGTAACTCTATGTCTTACAACACTATTCCCTACTTTTTTACTTACGGATATTCCAAGTCTGTTTTTATCTGAATGATTTTCCACTACATACATTACCAAATATTTGTTGGCATAAGATTTGCCTGTTTTATAAACATTTTGAAAATCGTAATTTTTTTTGAGGGATTCTGAAAACTGCATATTTTCCTTTCTTACCGATAATGAAGTTTACCGGATAAAAAAAGGCCACATTACGCGGCCTTATGCTGACAATTTCTTTCTTCCTTTTGCTCTTCTGGCTGCTAATACTTTTCTTCCGCCGGGAGTACTCATTCTAGCTCTGAAACCATGAACTTTGGATCTTTGTCTTTTCTTAGGCTGAAAAGTCATTTTCATATGGGATGCACCTCCTTTTCTGAAACCTTAATCTATTTTAAGGTAAACAAATATTCTTTCGTGGAAAATACCATTACGATTATATAGGAATAAATTGCTTACGTCAAGTAAAATCAAGGATTTTCAATAATAAAAAATTTGAAATAAAAGTTATCCACAATTATTAATTAACATAATAATATCCACAAATTGTGTATAAGTTGTGGATAACTTTTTAAATATGCTAATTTTTTCATATTTTAAGCCTGTTTAAATTGTTGATTATTATTTTAAAGTTATTAACAATAAAAATAATACACACTTTTTATGTTAACTTGTGGATAATTTTGAGGATAATTTTTACATATGTTTATTATTTTACTTCCTTCTTATTTTTATTTGAAATTTTACTTTATTTATATTAATATATAGTAGAGGAAATTTGTTTAACTTTCTATCATAGATTTTGGGGGCCATATAATGGAGTTCATAAAAGAAAATTGGGACGTAATTAAAGATACTATCAGAGCAGAATATGATTTATCGGATATTTCTTATAATACATGGGTAAAACCATTAAATTTTCATAATGTTAAAGATGATACGGTTATCATTATTATTCCATCTGATCAGGCACATGCCCTTAATTATATTTCTTCAAAATATAAGGATTATTTCAAAGTAACCATATCTGAAATGATGAATCATACTTATGATATTTCCTTTATTTTAGAATCTGACGCAGGAAAAGACATGCTTTCTGCTCCCGGATCTGTTTATAATATCAGTTATGAAACTGCAAATTTAAATTCTAAATACAGATTTGATACCTTTGTAGTAGGTAATAATAATAAATTTGCACATTCTGCATCACTGGCTGTAGCAGAATCTCCCGGAGAAGCATATAATCCTCTTTATTTATACGGAGGAGCGGGTCTTGGTAAAACACACTTAATGCATTCCATCGGACATTTTATATTAGATCAAAACCCTGATAAAAAAGTTCTTTATGTTACATCAGAACAATTTACAAATGAAGTAATTGAATCCATCAGAAGCGGTAATGCTGCTAAAATGAACAAAGTAAGAGAAAAATACAGATCCGTAGATGTTCTTTTAGTCGACGATGTTCAGTTTATTATAGGTAAAGAAAGTACACAGGAAGAATTTTTCCATACATTTAATGTACTTCATTCTGCCGGTAAACAAATTATTCTTTCTTCAGATAAACCTCCGAAAGAAATGGAAACTTTAGAGGAACGTTTCCGTTCCAGATTCGAATGGGGATTAATTGCTGATATCCAGCAACCTGATTATGAAACAAGAATGGCCATTCTAAAAAAGAACGCCGAAAACTATGGTAAAGAAATTGATGAAGAAATATTTGATTATATTGCTTCCAACATCAAATCAAATATAAGAGAATTAGAAGGAGCATTTAATAAGGTAATTGCTTTTTCAAGATTAAATAAAGTAGATATTACCTTAGATAATGTAGAAGAAGCATTAAAAGATATTATTTCTCCTGATGTAGTAAGGCAGATAACTCCTCAGCTTATTATTAATGTAGTAGCTGATCACTTTGGTATTACATCTGAAGATATCACTTCAAAAAAACGTAATTCTGAATTTGTTCAACCAAGACAAATATGTATGTATCTTTGCCGGAAGCTTACGGAAGAATCTCTTCAAAGCATAGGTAAAGCTTTAGGTAAAAAAGATCATACAACCGTCATTCACGGAATTGACAGAATTACGGAAGAAATTCAAACAAATGATGAACTGAAAAACAGGATTGATATCATTATGAAGAAAATAAATCCTTCCTAAAAATTATCCACTGTTTTTCCACTTTATCAGCTTTTTTATTGTGGTTAAGTTGTTGATATATTCATCAAAATAATATTACTTTTTATAGATAAAAAATGGTTGTGAATAACTATAAAGTTATCAATGTATTATTTTTATTTATCCCCACCTTTTTACATTCCATTTTTTCTTTAAAAATAGTATAATAAAAGAGTTATACACAATATCAACACCTCTTACTATTTATATTACTAAATAATTTATATATAAATATATTTTGTAGCACCCTATTTACTCACATCTCAAGGAAAGGAAGTTATTCACAAATGAAATTAGTATGTAGTAAATCAAAATTATTAAGCGGAGTACAGATTGTATCAAAAGCAGTTCCTAACAAAACAACAATGTCTATTCTTGAATGTATTTTAATTGATGCAACAGAAGGTCAGATTAAATTAATAGCTAATGATATGGAACTTGGTATTGAAACTATTATAGAGGGAGAAATTGTTGAAAAGGGACAGATTGCTTTAGATGCAAAAATTTTCCTTGAAATAATGAGAAAGCTTCCTGATAATGATGTAACTATTGTTACAGACAGTTCTTACAAAACAAATATTACTTGTGAAAAAGCTAAATTCACAATTATAGGTAAATCAGGAGAAGATTTCTCTTATCTTCCTTCTATTGAAAGGATTGATTCTATTATTCTTTCACAATTTACATTAAAGGAAGTTGTGAGACAGACTATTTTCTCTATTGCTGATAATGATAACAATAAATTAATGACAGGTGAACTTTTTGAGATAAATGGTGATACTTTAAAAGTAGTATCTCTTGACGGTCACAGAATTTCTATCCGTAATATTGAACTTAAAAATCATTATCCTTCCAGAAAGGTAGTTGTTCCGGGTAAAACATTAAATGAAGTAAGTAAGATTCTTTCCGGTGATGCAGATAAGGATGTATCTATTTTCTTTACAGGAAAGCATATAGTATTTGAATTTGATAATACAACCGTTGTTTCCAGATTAATTGAAGGAGAATATTTTAAAATTGATCAGATGCTTTCCAGTGATTATGAAACAAAGGTTACTATTAATAAAAAAGAATTATTAGAATGTATTGACAGAGCTACTCTTCTTGTAAAAGAAGGAGATAAAAAACCTATTATTATCAATATTACCGATGGTGTAATGGAACTGAAAATTAATTCTACTGTTGGTAGTATGAATGAAGAAATTGATATTACCAAGCAGGGTAAAGATTTAATGATTGGATTTAATCCTAAATTTATGATTGATGCTTTAAAAGTAATTGATGATGAAGAAATTGATATTTATCTTGTAAATCCTAAAGCACCTTGTTTTATCAGAGATGTAAAAGGAAAATATATTTATTTAATTCTTCCTGTTAACTTTACTACAGTTTCATAAGTTGAATAGGTTGGTATAATATGGAAAAAATAATATTAAGAGATGAATTTATCAAATTAGGACAGGCTCTTAAAGCAGTCGGATTAGTAGAATCAGGTGTAGATGCAAAATTTGTAATTCAGGACGGTCTTGTAAAAGTAAACGGTCAAACAGAAATTCAAAGAGGAAAGAAACTTTATGCAGGCGATAAAGTAGAGTTTGACGGTGAAACAATTCTGATTGAAAAATAAATTATTTGATTTTACTTGTTTTTAAGGCATTAGGAGATAAAAATGATAATAAAATCGCTTGAATTAGCTGATTTCAGAAATTATGAAACTCTGGATATCAGTTTTGATAAAGGCACAAATATTCTTTATGGAGATAATGCACAAGGTAAAACTAATATTTTGGAAGCTATTTATGTTTCTGCCACTACAAAATCCCATAAAGGAAGTAAAGACAAAGAAATAGTTAATTTCAATAAAGAAGAAGCACATATCAGAACTTATCTCGAAAAAGAAGATGAAGAAATAAGAGTAGATATGCATCTTCGTAAAAATAAATCAAAAGGAATTGCTATAGACGGTCAAAAAATAAAAAAAGCTGCAGAACTTTTAGGACTTTTAAATGTTGTTTTCTTTTCTCCTGAGGATCTTGGAATTATTAAAAATGGTCCTTCTGAGAGAAGAAGATTTGCCGATATGGAGCTTTGTCAGTTAGATAATTTTTATCTTTATAATTTAAACAGCTACAATAAAATTATTAATCAAAGAAATAAGCTTTTAAAGGATATGTATTTTAATCCGGGATTAAGGGAAACTTTAAATATTTGGGATTCTCAGCTGGTTTCTTTCGGAAGTAAAATTATAGAGAGAAGAATTCAATTTGCCGTACAGATGAGTGAAATTATTTATGATATACATAAAAAACTATCCGGCGGCAAAGAAGAACTTGTAATTAAATACGAACCTGATGTAAGTATTGATGATTTTGAGAGATTAATGAATCTAAATCAGGAACGTGATATTAAATTAAAGCAAACAACTACCGGTCCTCACAGAGATGATTTTTCATTTATTGTAAACGGAATTGATATTCGTAAATATGGTTCCCAAGGACAACAAAGAACAGCTGCTCTTTCATTAAAATTAGCAGAAATAGAATTGGTTAAAAAAATAAGTAAAGATACACCGGTACTTTTACTTGATGATGTTTTGTCAGAGCTTGATAGTAACAGACAAAATTATTTATTAAACAGTATTGGTGATATTCAGACAATTATTACTTGTACAGGATTGGATGAATTTATCAATAACAGATTTGAGATTAATAAAATTTTTAAAGTAACAGACGGAAGTGTAGTCTGCGAAAATTAAAATAACAGCAGGTTATGACTATTTTATAGCAGACTTGGAAAGGCATGGTATAAAGATGAACAACGAATACGGAGCTGATCAAATTCAAATATTGGAAGGGCTGGAAGCTGTTCGTAAAAGACCGGGTATGTATATAGGTACTACTTCCAGCAGAGGACTTCATCATCTTGTTTATGAAATTGTAGATAATGCCGTTGATGAAGCTTTGGCAGGTTATTGTGATACTATCAATGTTTTTATCAATAAAGATAATTCTGTGACGGTAGAAGATAACGGAAGAGGCATTCCAACAGGTATTAACCAAAAAGCCGGAATTCCTGCTGTAGAAGTTGTATTTACTATTCTTCATGCCGGAGGAAAATTCGGTGGTGGAGGATATAAGGTATCCGGTGGTCTCCATGGTGTAGGTGCATCTGTTGTAAATGCACTTTCTGATTGGCTTGAAGTAGAGATTTGCCAGGATGGAAAGGTACACAGACAAAGATATGAAAGAGGACATGTTTGTTATTCTCTAAAAGTAGTAGGAGAATGTCCTATAGATAAAACCGGTACTAAGGTTACTTTTAAGCCGGATGCTACAATTTTCCAGGAAACAACTGAATATGAATTTGATGTGTTAAAACAACGTCTTCGTGAAATGGCCTTTCTTACTAAAGGTCTTAGAATTGTGCTTACTGACCTTCGAGTAGAAACAGGTGAGGAACCTATTACCAGAGAATTTTATTATGAAGGCGGAATTAAAGAATTTGTCACTTATTTAAATAAGAGTAAGACAGCACTTTACAATGACATTATGTACTTTGAAGGTACTAAAAATAATGTTTATGTAGAAGTTGCTATGCAGCATAACGATTCTTATACAGAAAGCTCATATAGTTTTGTTAATAATATAAATACGCCTGAGGGTGGTACTCATTTAATCGGTTTTAGAAATGCACTTACCAAAACCTTTAATGATTATGCAAGAAATAATAAATTATTAAAAGACAGTGAACCTAATTTATCAGGTGAAGATATCAGAGAAGGTTTGACTGCAATTGTTAGTGTAAAAATAGAAGATCCTCAGTTTGAAGGACAAACAAAACAGAAATTAGGTACTGCAGAAGCAAGAGGTGCAGTTGATGGTATCGTCAGTGAACAGCTTACTTATTTCTTAGAGCAGAATCCTACTGTTGCTAAATTAATTTGTGAAAAATCTATTCTTGCTCAGCGTGCAAGAGATGCAGCCAGAAAAGCAAGAGATTTAACCAGAAGAAAAACAGCTCTTGAAGGAATGAGTCTTCCGGGTAAATTAGCTGACTGTTCTGATAAAGATCCAAAAAATTGTGAAATTTATATTGTAGAGGGAGATTCTGCAGGTGGTAGTGCTAAAACTGCGAGAAGCCGTGCAACCCAGGCAATCCTTCCTCTTCGTGGTAAGATTTTAAATGTAGAAAAAGCGAGACTTGATAAGATATATGCCAATGCAGAAATTAAAGCAATGATTACTGCTTTCGGTACAGGTATTCATGATGATTTTGATATCAGTAAATTAAGATATCATAAAATTATATTAATGACAGATGCAGATGTTGACGGTGCTCATATTGCTACACTTCTGTTGACTTTTATTTATCGTTTTATGCCGGAACTGATTAAGCAGGGTTATGTATATCTTGCTCAGCCTCCTCTTTATAAACTGGAGAAGAATAAAAAAGTTTGGTATGCCTATAGTGATGAAGAACTTAATCAAATTTTGACAGAAGTAGGGCGTGATCAAAACAACAAAATTCAACGTTATAAAGGTCTTGGAGAGATGGATCCGGAACAACTTTGGGAAACAACCATGGATCCTGAAAGAAGAATTCTTCTTCGTGTTACCATGAATGAAGAAGCTGAATCTGAAATAGATTTAACATTTACAACTTTGATGGGAGATAAAGTAGAACCCAGAAGAGAGTTTATAGAAGAAAATGCTAAATTTGTAAAGAATCTTGATATTTAAAGAATAAATGTAAAGCCTGTAACAGGCAGAATGAGAGAAAAAATGGAAGATAATATTTTTGACAAAATTCATGATGTAGACCTAAAGAAAACCATGGAAACTTCTTATATTGATTATGCCATGAGTGTTATTGCTTCCCGTGCGCTTCCTGATGTAAGAGATGGTCTTAAGCCGGTACAAAGAAGAGTTCTTTATTCTATGATAGAATTAAATAACGGTCCTGACAAACCACATCGTAAAAGTGCACGTATTGTCGGTGATACCATGGGTAAATATCACCCTCATGGTGACAGCTCTATTTATGGTGCTTTGGTTAATATGGCACAGCCTTGGTCTTTCCGTTATCCTTTGGTAGACGGACACGGAAATTTTGGTTCTGTGGATGGTGACGGCGCTGCTGCAATGCGTTATACAGAAGCACGTCTTTCTAAAATTTCTATGGAACTTCTTGCTGATATCAATAAAGATACTGTAGATTTTGTTCCTAACTTTGATGAAACCGAAAAAGAACCTGTAGTGCTTCCCAGCCGTTATCCTAATCTTTTGGTAAATGGTACTACCGGTATTGCAGTAGGTATGGCAACTAATATTCCTCCTCATAATCTTCGTGAGGTAGTAGATGCTATTATTAAAATTATTGATAACAGAGTTATTGAAGATAAAGAAACTGAAATTGAAGAAATTTTATCTATTGTAAAAGCACCTGACTTCCCTACAGGTGGTATTATCCTTGGTACCAGAGGAAGTGAAGAAGCTTATAGAACCGGTCGCGGTAAAGTAAGAGTACGTGCCGTCACCGATATTGAAACCATGGCAAACGGTAAGACAAGAATTATTGTTTCTGAGCTTCCTTACATGGTAAATAAAGCTAATCTGATTTTGAAAATTGCAGAACTTGTGAAGCTGAAAAAAATTGACGGTATCACAGATCTTCGTGATGAATCAGACAGAGAAGGTATGCGTATCGTAATAGAGCTTCGACGTGATGCTAATGCTAATGTTATTTTAAATCAGCTTTATAAGCATACACAGATGCAGGATACTTTCGGCGTTATTATGCTTGCTCTTGTGAATAATGAGCCTAAGGTAATGAATCTTCTTGATATGTTAAAATATTATTTAAAGCATCAGGAAGAGGTTGTAACAAGAAGAACTAAATATGATTTAAATAAGGCAGAAGAGCGTGACCATATTTTACAGGGATTATTAATTGCGCTTGACCATATTGATGAAGTTATTAAAATTATCAGAGGAAGTCAGACAACCCAGATAGCAAAAGAACGGTTAATGGACCGTTTTGGTCTTACAGAAGTACAGTCACAAGCTATCGTTGATATGAGACTTCGTGCTCTGACCGGTTTGGAAAGAGAAAAACTGGAAAATGAACATAAGGAATTAATGGCAAAAATTGCAGAATTAAAAGCAATTCTTGCTGATGAAAAGCTTCTTCTCGGTGTTATCAGAACAGAAATGAAAGCAACCGCTGATAAATATGGTGATGACAGAAGAAGTGTAATTGGATTTGATGAGTATGATATTTCCATGGAAGATTTAATTCCTATGGATAATACTGTAATTTCCATGACAAATTTGGGATATATCAAGAGAATGACTATTGATAATTTCAAATCCCAGCATCGTGGCGGTAAAGGAATTAAGGGTATGCAGACTATCGAGGATGATTTTATTGCAGATCTTCTGATGACTACAACCCATCATTATATTATGTTCTTTACCAATTTTGGCCGTGTGTACAGATTAAAAGCTTATGAGATTCCGGAAGCTTCCAGAACTTCCAGAGGAACCGCCATTATTAATCTGCTTCAGTTAAATCCGGGCGAAAAGATTTCTGCTATTATGCCTGTAAAGGATTATGAAGAAAATAAGAATTTCTTTATGATTACCAAAAACGGTATTGCAAAGAAGACAAATATCACTGAATACAGTCATATCCGTAAGAATGGTTTAACTGCCATCAATCTCCGTGAAGGTGATGAATTAATTGAGGTTAAAATTACTGATGCTGATACAGATATTTTCCTTGTAACCAAAAACGGTATGTGTATCCGTTTCAAGGAAACTGATGTAAGGGCAACCGGTAGAAGTTCTATGGGTGTTATTGGTATGAATCTTTCCGATGATGATGAAATTGTAGGTATGCAGCTTGATCATCAGGGCGATTCACTTCTGATTGCTTCTGAAAACGGTATGGGTAAGCGTACTTATCTGGATGAATTTAATATTCAGTACAGAGGCGGTAAAGGTGTAAAGTGTTACAAGATTACCGAAAAGACAGGTTATGTAGTAGGTGTTAAGGCTGTTAATGATGATCATGAAATTATGATGATTACAACAGGCGGAATTATTATCCAGATTCCTATGAGTGATGTTTCTACTTTAGGACGTATTACTTCCGGCGTGAAGCTCATTAACCTGGATGAAGGCGTAACGGTAGCTCAGATTGCAAAAGTAAGAGAAAAGATTTCTGACGGAAATCAGGAATACGATAACATGGAAGATGCTATGGAAGAAATTCCGGAGCAGGAATATTTATTTTCTGAAGAAGAAGAAATAACACTTCCTAAAGAAGATGATGAAGAATAAAAATATTTTTTAAAGAAAGGATAAGGGGTTATGTTAGGAATTATTTTAGGGTTAGCAGTAGTTCTAGTATTGTTTATTGTTGTTTTGATTACCGGTTACAAAAAGGCACCCCCGGATACTGCATTTATTATTTCCGGTCTTCGCCGTAAGGTAATTATCGGTAAGGCAAGTATTAAAATTCCGTTTTTGGAAAGAATTGATAAGTTGAGTCTTAAGCTGATTGCTATTGATGTAAAAACATCAAGTGCCGTACCTACTGCAGATTATATTAATATTCATGTTGATGCTGCAGTTAACGTTAAAATCAGTAATGAACCCAGTAAGTTAGCTTTGGCAGCAGAAAACTTTTTGAACCAGAATACGCAGTATATTGCAAATATTGCCAGAGAAGTTTTGGAAGGTAATATGCGTGAAATTGTTGGTCGTATGAGACTGGAAGAAATGGTTAGCGACCGTCAGAAATTTGCTGATTTGGTAAAAGAAAATGCAGAACCTGACCTTGCAGCTATGGGTCTTGATATTGTCAGCTTTAACGTACAGAATTTTGCTGATGAAAATGGTGTTATTGATGACTTAGGTATTGATAACATTTCGCAGATTAAGAAAAAAGCAGCTATTGCAAAAGCAGAAGCTGAAAAAGAAATTGCTGTAGCAAAGGCAGAAGCTGATAAGCAGGCAAATGACGCAAGAATCAATGCTGAGCGTGAAATTGCAAAGAAAAATAATGAGCTTGCTCTTCAAAAGGCAGAACTGCAGAAGATGGAAGACACTAAGCGTGCAGAAGCTGATGCGGCTTACAGTATCCAAGAGCAGGAACAGCGTAAAACAATTGAAATTGCTACTCAGGAAGCAAGTATTGCAAAGCAGGAAAAGGAAGTTATCTTAAAACAGCGTGAAGCAGAAGTTAAAGAAAAAGCTTTGGATGCTGAAATTAAGAAGAAAGCAGAAGCTGAAAAGTTTGCCCGTCAGCAACAGTCAGAAGCAGAGCTTTATGAAAGAATGAAAAATGCGGAAGCAGATAAATTCGAACGGGAAAAAGAAGCGGAAGCATTAAAGGCTACAGCAGAAGCACAGAAATTTGCTAAAGAACAGGAAGCAGAAGGTATCCGTATGGTGGGTGAAGCAGAAGCGGAAGCTATCAGAGCAAAGGGTCTTGCGGAAGCAGAAGCTATGGAAAAGAAAGCAATTGCTTACCAGAAGTACAACAATGCCGCTATGGCAGAAATGCTCATTCAGGTACTTCCTGAAATTGCAGGTAAGATTGCAGAACCTCTTACCCAGATTGATAAGATTACCATTATCGGCGGAGACGGCGGTAACGGTGTATCTTCTGTAGCAGATAATGTTCCGGGAGTCATGGCAAAACTGTTTGAAACCATGAAGGAAACTGTAGGAATTGATTTGGCTGATATTGTGAAGGCCGGTACATATGACGCAAAGGTAAACAGAAATATCAACTTTACGGGACTTCCTGACGAACAGCAAAATGAAGCAGTGGCAGCTATGGCAGGTGCTGTTGCAGAAGAAATTGTAAGTGAATCTGAAAATGCATAACAAAAAGAGTCCGCTTTGCGGACTCTTTTTTAAAAAGTCTCATAAAATATATTGACAAATATTTTTTATAGTGTTTTAATAAAGAAAATCAATATTGTCAAACCGTTGATGCGGAGATAAAGGTAGTTATGCTTCCACAGAGAGTCCGGGGTGCTGAGAGCCGGGTGAAAAACAGATTATCAAATGGACCGCTGAGGGCGCAGTCAAATGTATGATGTACAGAGTATTCTGCGACGTGAGGGCATACGTCAGTTGCCGGGAATATGAAGGTATTCTGCTAAGAGCGCAAGTTGAACTTGTGAATGCAAGGTGGCACCGCGGATAAGTTAATTATTCGTCCTTGACAGACAAATAGTTTGTCAAGGACGTTTTTTATTAAGGAGGTAATGGTTACATGTTATTAACTAAACGATGGCGTTGCCAATTTACAAAAAGAATAAAAATTATTTATTAATAACATCAATATATTTTGGAGGTAATAACTATGAACTTTAACAATATCGAATTTGACACTTATTTTAAAAATTATCCTGATGCGGACGGCTTTTTCGGAAAGTACGGCGGCTCTTATGTTTCTCCGGAACTTAAGAAAGCTATGGAAGAAATTACGGAAGCATATTTTACTATTTGTAAATCCAGAAGATTTATTAATGAGCTTCGTCGTATCCGTAAAGAATTCCAGGGAAGACCTACTCCTATTTCCTATTTGGAAAGATTATCCGGTTCTATTGGTAATGTACAGCTTTATGTAAAGCGTGAGGATTTAAATCATACCGGTGCACACAAATTGAATCATTGTATGGGTGAAGCACTTCTTGCAAAATATATGGGCAAGAAAAAAGTGATTGCTGAAACAGGTGCAGGTCAGCATGGTGTAGCTCTTGCCACTGCAGCAGCATATTTCGGGTTGGAATGTGATATTTATATGGGTTCTGTTGATATCAAAAAGCAGGCTCCCAACGTTGCTAGAATGAAAATACTTGGTGCTAACGTAGTAGAAGTTACCGAAGGTCTTGCAACCTTAAAAGAAGCGGTAGATGCTGCATTTGCTGCATATTGCAAAGAATATAAGGATGCTATTTATTGTATCGGTTCCGTACTTGGACCTCATCCTTTCCCTATGATGGTGCGTGATTTCCAGAGTGTAGTGGGTATTGAAGCAAGAGAACAGTTTATAGAAATGACAGGTGAGCTTCCTGATGCTTTAGTAGCATGTGTAGGCGGTGGTTCCAATGCAATGGGTATTTTCTCAGGATTTTTAAATGACCCGGTAGATATTTACGGTGTAGAACCTTTAGGACGCGGTCCTAAATTAGGCGACCATGCTGCGAGCCTTAAGTATGGTACAGAAGGAATTATGCATGGCTTTAACAGCATTATGCTAAAGGATGAAAACGGTGAACCTGCTCCCGTATATTCTGTAGCAAGCGGACTTGATTATCCTTCCTCCGGTCCTGAGCATGCATTCTTACACGACCTTGGCAGAGTAAAATATGATGTAGTTGATGATGAAGAAACGATTGATGCTTTCTTCAAGCTTTCCAGAATGGAGGGTATTATCCCTGCTATTGAAAGCTCCCATGCAGTTGCTTATGCCATGAAGCTTGCTAAGGAAATGGGCAAAGGCTCCATTCTTATCAACTTATCCGGCAGAGGTGACAAGGATATGGATTACATCATTGAAAGATATGGTATCCGTTAATATTTCATAATAAAAATATATAGTTATTCATCTATAGAAAGAGGCAGTCATATCATTATGACTGCCTCTTACATATGTAACAGACTGGCATATTTCTGTTTACGCCCGTCTATTATAATTAAAATGTAATAGTACGTGTAGCAATTTTTTCACGGAACATGGTATCATGCTCTACAAATAACATAGTAGGCTGATATTTTAACAGTAGCTTTTCAATTTGCATTCTGGAAAATATATCAATATAATTCAGGGGTTCATCCCATACATAAAGATGAGCAGGTGTCAGCAGACTTGCTGCCAGCAGTACTTTTTTCTTTTGTCCCTCCGAATAATCCTCCATATTTTTGGTAAATTGTACCCGTTCAAAATCCAATTGTCTCAAAATAGAGAAAAACAGGCTTTTGTCCAAATTCCGTGCTTTACAAAAATCAGAAAGAGTCCCCTGTAAATGAGAGGTATCCTGGTTCACATAGGAAATCACAAGACCGGAAGCTGTTTCACAAATTCCACTTTCTGAAATAGGTATTTCCATAGTATTAAAACCGGCTTTCTTTAGAATCATTTTAATAAGCGTAGATTTACCACAGCCGTTTTCACCGTGCAGGGCTACCCGCTCTCCCCGTTCTAAAGTAAAAGTTAGGTTTGTGAAAACCGGACATTCTGCTTCTTTATACTTCACCTCATACTCTCTGATATTAATAAGTCTTTGCTTATGATGGGTAAGAGGCATTAGCTTCAAATCTACGGATTGTTCCAAATCTACCAATAGTCCTTCCTTTTCTTCTATTTCCCGATCAATTCTTTGCTCCATTTGTTTGACTCTGCTTTGCATTTTCTTGGTTTTGGCTCCGATATAAGCTCTGGTATTAAGAAATCTGTCATGTTCCTTAATAGGATCAAAACCAATTTTGGTGCTTTCTTTTTTCTCAGCCCACATTGCAGTGCGGGCAGCCGCCTGCTTCAGCTTATGGATTTCTTTCATATGTTTTTCGTTTTCAGCCTGGACGAATTTATCTTTTCGTTGCTTATTTTCCCACCAGGAAGAAAAATTACCTTTTTCCACTTCAATGGTTTGTCTGTTTAAAACCAGTACATGGTCAGTGCAGACATCCAGTAAATCCCTGTCATGGGATACCAAAATAAATCCTTTTTTGGATGATAAATAGTTCTTCACATTTTCCCTTGCAGTTTTATCCAAATGATTGGTGGGCTCGTCTATTAACAGAAAATCATTTTCTCCTGAAAACAAAACGGCCAGCATTACCTTAGTTCGTTCTCCGGGACTTAAAGTAGCAAAGGGTCTGTACAAAATTTCAGCATCTTCTTCTAATTGTGTTAATTCACAAATGACACGCCATTCTTCACAGCCCATCTTCCATTCTTCTAAAAAGTCAGCAGCAGGAAGTTGCATTTGCTTTTCTGTAACCGGATAGGGAAAATAGTCAAAGGAAGTAATACCGGTAATTGTTCCTTGGTAGGAATAGTTGCCAAGTAATAGGTTTAAAAAGGTAGTTTTCCCCTTCCCGTTACGACCGATAAATCCAAGCTTCCAATCCGTATCAATAGAAAAGGAAACGTTTTCAAATATATTGTCAAAGCTTCCTTCATAGCAAAAAGTAAGATTATTTACACTAATTTGTGCCATATGCATTCCTCCTTCCAAAGGGTTCCAAAAAAACGGAACCGTTTGTTGCCAAACAGTTCCGTTACATACCCTAACCTCAACAAATTAATAATAACTACATATGCATATACACATGATAATTTTATTGCAACAAAAAAAGAGGTTATGAGAACATAATCCACTTTTGGCAACATGACAAATAATATGCATCTGAATCAAATCAGGTAGCTGAGAGAGCATACTGATATTTCATGCATACTATCAAACCTTCATGTAATCAAAAGTAAATTATCTTCGCATCTTTTCACCTCTTTCTTTAAACTAGGGTTATTCTAGCACTCCATGTTATTTTTGTCAACAAAGGAGTAAAACTTCCTATTATGAAAGAGAAATTTACTATACTTTGTATTTTTTTTCATGTACATTTAGGATGAAGGTATGAATGATAGTTACTGCGCTTTAAAAGTGTCAGGTAAGAGAAAGGTATGGTCATATTATGGCAAATGAAATGAATAAAAGAAGCGGATTTCAGTTAAATACATCAACCGGTTATTTTCAGAATAAGGGTGTTGATGTTATGGCATTTGATGATATTTATCCTGTTGGTCATCAGTCAGGTGTCAGTATCTTGATGCATGGACATCGTGTGGCAACTAACGGAGATATCCGTTTTGAGCAGACACCGGGTCAATGGCAGCCTGTTCCCAAACAAAAAGAACGTAAAATGGATGAAGAGAAAAATACAATTGAAACTATTTTGGGATATCCGGATTATGATGCTCATTTAAAAGGCTTTAATCCCATGATATATCCTGATTTTGAATTTGATTATAAAGTGACTGTAAAGGGTGATGGTCCATCCGTAATTGTAACGGTAGATTTGGAAAAGCCTGTTCCGGAAGAATTTTTTGGAAAATTGTGCTTTAATATGGAGCTTTTCCCCGGAAGTTTATTTGGAAAGCCTTGGATTATGGATAAGAAACAGGGAATTTTCCCCAGACAAGCTAACGGTCCTACTTTATCTCTGCCCGGTAATCATAAGCATGCGTTAGCAGATCCTGAGGATAGTATTAAGAGTAGTGTGGCAAAATTATCCCGAGAGGATAAGGAATATAGCCCTGCAACAGCAGATACTTTGATAGCAGAACCTTATGCAATTGGTAGACGTTTTACAGTAAGACCGGATGATGCTTATAACAGATTTACCGTAGAAAGCAAGGATGTTGATTTAAAGCTTTATGACGGACGTATGAATCATAACAATGGCTGGTTTGTAATCAGTAGTGAAGTTCCTGCAGGTAAAACAGAAAAAGCTATTGAATGGGTGATTACACCTAATGTGGTAGAAGAGTGGCTTTATACACCTGTAGTACAAACATCTCAGGTAGGTTATCATCCCGGTGCACCAAAAGTTGCTATGGTGGAATTGGATAATCGTGATAAGAATCGTGAAAAAGTGATTCTTTATCAGATTACGGAGAATGGTGAAGAAGAAATTCTATGTAAAGATGGAAAGGAATGGGGTAAGTTCCTTCGTTATCATTATCTGCAGTTTGATTTTAGTGAAATTAAGGAAGAGGGACTTTATAAGGTTTGCTACGGTAAGCAGGAATCTTCTGTTTTCAGAATAGCACAGGATATTTATGACCGCGGTGTATGGCAGCCGGTTTTGGAATATTTCCTGCCGGTACAGATGTGTCACATGCGTGTAAATGAAAAATATCGTGTTTGGCATGATTTATGTCATGATGATGATGCCCGCATGGCTCCTGTTAATTATAATCATTTTGACGGTTATGTGCAGGGACCTTCTACTTTGTGTAAATATCAGCCCGGTGATCATGTTCCCGGACTAAATGCAGGTGGTTGGCATGATGCAGGAGACTTTGACCTTCGTATAGAGTCACAGGCAGGAGAATGCTATAATCTGACACTTGCTTATGAAGCATTTGGTGTGGATTATGATGCCACTACTATTGACCAGAAAGCAAAAGTGACGGAAATTCACCAGCCTGACGGTAAAAATGATATTTTGCAGCAGATAGAGCATGGTATGCTTTCTGTAGTAGGTGGATATAAAGCACTTGGTCGTTTATATCGTGGTATTATTTGTAATGATTTACGTCAGTATGTACTGATGGGTGATTCCTCTGCCATGACCAAAAACATCCCCGGTGATGAGGATGACAGATGGGTATTTACGGAAGATAATCCGCCCAGACAGCTAATGACTGTTGCCCAGCTTGCGGCTTCTTCCAGAGCACTGAAAGGATTTAATGATTCTTTAAGTGAAGATGCATTAAAAGCAGCAGTTGAAATATATGAAAGTACTGTGGGAGGCGGACAGGTTAGTGATAATTCTTCTTCCTTCTTTACCGTAACAGACGGAAGTGATAAAACTGATCATGCAAGAATTCATGCATCTGTAGAGTTATACTTAACTACGGGAAAGCAACAGTATAAGGATTTCCTGCTTAGTAAGCTTGATTTTATTAAAGAGAATATTGAAACATTGGGCTGGATTTGTTGTCGTGCAAAGGATGCAATGCAGGATGAATCATATACTGCAGTACTTCGTGAGGCATTATCCGTATATAAAGAAAAGATAAATGAGCTGAGCAAGGAAACACCTTACGGCATTCCTTATCGTCCTCACATTTGGGGCGCAGGCTGGATGATTCAAAGAATGGGCTTTGAATATTATTTCCTGCATAAAGCATTCCCGGATATTTTTGAACCGGAGCTTATGCTGAATGCACTGAATTTCGTGCTGGGTTGTCATCCGGGCTCTAATACTGCATCATTTGCATCTGGTGTAGGTGCTAAATCTGCGACTACTGCTTACGGACTGAACCGTGCAGATTGGTCTTATATTCCCGGTGGTGTGGTTTCCGGTACGGCGCTAATTCGTCCTGATTTCCCGGAACTGCTGGAGTTTCCTTTCCTGTGGCAGCAGACGGAATATGTGCTGGGAGGTGGCTCCTCTAACTACATGTTCCTGGTACTGGCAGTACAGCAGGTACTTAATAAATAAATATTGAATGAAATAGTGCAAACACAGAAGGGTAAATTATTGATTGACAAGGGGGAGTAAAAATGTCTAATCAAAAGAAAAAAGTAATAGCCATGACATGTATGTGCGTCGATATTTTTGATTCTATGGATCAAATTCGTCCAGGTGGTGAGGCACTTAATTTTATTGCTAATTGTTGCGGGCAGGAGCACATTGAACGCTATATTATTGGTGCCATAGGAAACGATATTTATGGTGACCGAATTTTGGATTCTATCAAGGATAAGGATATTAACAGGGAATATATTCATAGGGTAGAAGGGGCTACCGCTAATAATGTTACTTATCTGACAAAAGAAGGGGATAGGTATTATAAACCGGATTCCTGGACAGGAGGTGTGTATCAGAATTTTAAGCTTTCTGATGAAGATAAAGAGCTGATGAAGCAGGCATATCTGATACATACAGGAGTAACCTGTCCAAATTTCAAAGAGATTTTAGAATTCAAAAAGAAGAATCCTTTCATGCTTTCAGTGGATTTTGATATTACCAGGGATTTTGACAGCTGGAAGGAATATCTGCCCTATATTGATTTCTTCTTTATCAGTGGTGATGATGAAGTACTTTCCAAAATATCAGAGTTATCTGAAGAGTTTCATACAGTATTTGTGGCAACACTGGCAGAGAAAGGGAGTATTGCCTTTTACCGTGGTCACAAATATCAAACCTGTGCGGTTCCGGTGGCTGAAGTAATTGATACTACAGGCTGTAGTGACAGCTATCAGGCGGGATTTATTTGTGAATACTTAAAGCACAGAAATATTTTAGCTTCCATGATAAAGGGTTCGGAGACGGCATCTAAAACCTTATCATTTGTAGGCGGGTTTTAGAAAATTAAAAATTGAATAAGTAGTGTATGAGGAGAAGTGATTGTAAAGTTACTTCTCTTTTTATGTTGTAAGAATTTTAACATTTCAGAAACATTTCTTAAAAAACTCACAAACAAATCAAAGCTACAATGAAATTACAAAATCAAGAAAAGGAGATAATTACAATGTCTAAATTAGTAGAAGCAAATGAAAAAATCGCAGAGGCTGTAGTGGAAGGCTACAAGAAGATTGAGGATGGTGTTGTAGGTGGTTATAAGAAAATCGAAAAGGGTGCTGTTGATGGTTTTAACAAAGTAACTGATAAGTGTGTGGAAAAGCTTTTTGCAAAAGAGGGAGAAACGGTGGAAGAAGCTAAAAAGAGACTTTCCGGAGAAAAGAAGGAAGAGAGGTAATTGCTATGAATAGAAACGACCAGGAATTTCTTGTACAAAAAATTCGCACACAGTATACAGAGAAAGAACATACACGGTTGGATGAGCTGAAAGAGCTTGATACAAAAGTAAAGCGTCCTGCAAATGTATTTGCGTATGTATTTGGTAGCATCAGTGCAATCATCATGGGTAGCGGCATGAGTCTTGTCATGACCGACATCGGTTCATCCATTGGTATGGAAGACACAATGGTGCCCGGTATTGTTATCGGAGTTGTAGGTATGCTGATGGCCATCGTTAACTATCCCATTTACAAGAAAATGCTTGCTTCCCGTAGAAAGAAGTATGCCGACAAAATTATGGAACTTAGCGATAAAATCATGAGTAATCAATAGTTTTTCATAATGTAAAAAAGCCAATATGATGCAAAACAGAAACAAAACTTTAACATTTATATGGTACAATAACAACGGAATCTGCCAAATGCATACTTGGCGCTTGGGGATTCTGTTGTTATCATGTTTGGGGAAATATGATATTTGGAGGAAATGGGATGTTTAAGATATTGGTAGTAGAAGATGACAGGGAGTTAAACAAAACAGTATGTTCCTTTTTGAATCACAGCGGATATGAAGCTACAGGCTGTCTAAACGCAAACGAGGCGTATGATGAAATGTATACCCATATGTTTGACCTTATTATATCCGATATTATGATGCCGGGCATTGACGGCTTTGAGTTTGCCGAGAATGTCCGTGAGCTGAATGAGAATATTCCCATTCTTTTCATGACTGCTCGTGATGACATTGCTTCCAAGCAAAGGGGCTTCCGTATCGGTGTAGATGATTACATGGTAAAGCCTATTGATTTAGATGAGCTGTTTTTACGAATTGGTGCTTTGTTACGCCGTGCAAAGATAGCTTCCAGCAGGAAGCTGGAAGTGGGTAGCTTTGTTATGGATGCAGACGAGCATACTGCTTACTTAAATGATGAGGAAATTCCGCTTACCAACCGTGAGTTCAGTATCCTTTATAAGTTACTTTCTTATCCCAAAAAGACTTTTACAAGGACACAGCTTATGGATGAATTCTGGGATGCTGATACGGAGACAGCACCGAGAGCGGTTGATGTGTATATGACGAAGCTTCGCGGTAAGCTTTCGGATTGTGATGATTTTGAAATTGTAACAGTTCATGGTCTGGGTTATAAGGCGGTATTAACATGAAAAAAACTGATTTAAAGCATAAAGTTCTTCGGAGCCTTTATAATTATTTCCTCTTTTTTCTACTGGTTGCGTTCCTTGTTACCTGTTCAACTATGCTGTTTGTTTCTATCTTATCGGAAACATTGAACATAGAGCTTACCGGTGACAACCTGAATGTGGCAGCGAAGCTGACCTTTCTCAATGTTATTTTTTTGAGCATTCTATTTACTGTAATAGATGCTTTTCGCAGAAAGTTTACAACCGAGAGAATCACCAAGCGGATTGCGGAGGCAGCCAAAAAGGTGATTAAAGGTGATTTTAGTGTACGAATTTCACCAATAAGTCAATTCGGTGCAGATAAAAATTTTAATGAAATTATTGATTGTTTTAATACCATGACAGAGGAACTTGCCGGAGTAGAAACTCTTCGTACCGATTTTATTGCCAATGTATCTCATGAAATGAAAACCCCTCTGGCCATTATGCAAAACTACGGAACTCTTTTGCAGCAATCGGATTTAGAAGAAGAAAAGCGCATAGAGTATGCGAAAGGGGTTACTGACGGTTCCCGTAGCCTTGCCGATATGATGACAAACATTTTAAAGCTGAACCGCCTTGAAAAACAGCAGATATATCCGATTACAGCCGAATATGACCTGGGAGAGCAGCTTTGTGAGTGTCTGCTTGGTTATGAAAGCGTATGGGAAAAGAAACAGATTGAAATCGAGACGGAAATAGCAGAAGATGTGAAGGTCAATACGGACAGTGAGCTACTTTCTCTTGTTTGGAATAATCTTTTTTCCAATGCCTTTAAGTTTACGTCAAATGGCGGTAAGGTAACAGTGATTTTGGAGGCTACAGAGCATCATGCAATCGTAAAAGTAAAGGATACCGGTTGCGGTATGACGCCGGAGGTTGGTGCACATATTTTCGACAAATTCTATCAGGGTGATACTTCCCATGCAACCCAAGGTAACGGTTTGGGGCTTGCGCTTGTGAAACGGGTGGTAGATATTCTGTATGGAGAAATCAGTGTGGAAAGCGCACTTGGAAAAGGAAGCACCTTCACGGTAAAATTCCGGAGGACCTGACATGAAAAACTGGAAATCAGTGTGGAAAAAGCTATTATTTCCACCGATGTGGCTGATTTTGATTTTAACAGTAATCAGTACAATAGCTCTTGTAGCGGTGTTTGTTAAAGGGTGGGATGCTACCCTTATTGCTTATGTGGTTTATGTAACATCCTTTTATACGCTTACCATTACATGCCTTGCTTGTTATAAAACGATTCCGGGATATTATAAAAATGCCAAAGAAAAGCTATATGAGAATCAATATGCCAATCGGTATTTAACGGATGTAACATATAAGACCCATGTAAATTTATATCGTTCGCTGGTAATCAATTTGATATATGTAGCAATCAATGCAGTTTCAGGAATTGTGTTTCACACCTATTGGTTTGGAATTTTTGCTGTTTACTATGCGATTATGGCAATTATGCGTTTTTTGCTTGTTCGCTATATGGGTAAATCCCAAATCGGAGAAAACAGGCTTGGAGAATTGAAACGTTCTCGTCTTTGTGCCTATATTCTGATGACTGTAAACCTTGCCCTGTCAGGTGCAGTGCTAATGATGGTTTGCTTTCACCGAGGCTTTCAGTATCAGGGAGTATTAATTTATGTAATAGCTATGTATACTTTTTATATGACCATAACGGCAATTATCGATATGGTGAAATATCGCAAATATAAGAGTCCAGTGATGTCTGTTTCTAAAATCATTAAATTGGCATCTGCACTGTTTTCCATGCTTTTTTTGGAAACAGCAATGTTTGCACAGTTCGGGGAAAATACCTCTTTTGAAGTGCAGCAAATTATGATTATTGCAACAGGTGCCGGCATTAGTTTGATAGTGGTCGCAATGTCAGTTTATATGATTGTTCGGACAACCAAAGAAATTAACATGCTAAAGACAAATAATTCAGTATCATTTTGAAATTAAAGGAGAAATATCGGTATGGATAACTTAAACAAAAATGAATCCTTTCATTTTACCTATTCTGCAAAGGAGCAGGAAGAAATAAAAAAAATAAGGCAGAAGTATATACCCGAAAATAATAAAATGGACCTGCTTCGACGTTTGGATAAAAGTGTAACCCAAAAGGGAACGATATATGCAATTGCACTTGGTATTATCGGCAGTTTACTTTTGGGAATTGGTATGTGTTGTACGATGGTGTGGAGTGCGGTTTGGTTTCTTCCCGGCATTGCCATTGGGATAATAGGTATCGGTATCATGGTAGTTGCTTATCCGGCATACAATTACATTACTAAAAAAGAAAGAGAAAAAATTGCTCCCGAAATCCTTAGGCTGGCAGATGAACTGATGAAATAAATATTGGTAAGGCAGTTTCCGGCGATTACATCTCCTTTCTACAGATTATACTGCATGAAATTATTATTTTTAATAAAGCCAAAATCAGAATAAAGTAACATGCCCATATCAGATGCTGTAATCTGAACTGCGCCACATCCATATTCTTTTGCTTCATTTACTACTTTGGTAAGAAGCTCTTTGGCGATGCCTTTTCTGCGATAGTCCTTTACGGTATACATGGAAGAAAGCAGGCCAATTCTTCCGTTAGGGCAACCGAAATAAGGCGGTTTTTCCACAAAGGACATTCCGCTTGTTCCTACTATTTTTTCTCTGTCCATAGCAAGCCATGATACAAAAGTTCCGTCTGTCATATGACGGTTATAGTAATCTTTCAGGGTAGGAATTAAGTCAATGTCTTCTGTTGCTCCCTCTTCCCGTAATTGATTGATTCGGAGCATGATAAAATCATCAAGTTCAGTTTCTGTTAATCTCTTGTAGTATATGGACATAATAAGTACCTCTTACATGAAAGCTATCGTTTTAATATATTTTCAAGTTCCTCAAAAGAATTAATAATGACTCCAGTATATTCCTCATTATCCCGATTGAACAGGATAGGAGAAATTCCCAATTCCTCTGCTACTTTAAGATTTTGCACACTATTATCTATAAAGTAGCATTCAGAAGGAGCTCTTTGAATCTTTTCAAGTGCCAGTTCGTAAATCTTTTTATCAGGCTTACGACATTTTACATCCCCGCTTACAATTTTATCCTTGAAATACTGATTCAGTCTGTAATAATCCGTAATATAGGAGCTCCATTCCGAAACATCATTTGACAATAGGACAAACTCATATTGTGTGTGATATTTTTCTGCGAAAGGAATAAAGGCATTATCAAGTGTAAGATAGTTTTCGATATAGTTTCTCATGTGATATTCGGGATTGTCATAACCTAACATGGTAAGAAAGGTATTTGATGTTATTTCTCCGTTTCCTGCTTTTGTAAATAATTGCTCTTTTTTAAACTGTCGGATTAATCGTTCATGCTCTTCCTTGCCAAAATGCTGAAAGGTGTAAGGAATGAAATTTCCCTTGCTTTCCTCCAGGATAACACCGTACATATCAAACAAAATTGTGGTTTTATGATTCATATGAGACCTCCGAAGATTTTCGTCAAATCATGCCTTCTGGCTTTTATTTGAAATTAATTCCAGCTCTGTAATTTTCCACTGTTCTCCCAAGATGTTACAAATAATTTCTTGATCTATCTGTACATCCCGGAAGCCTGCTGCCTTATAGCAGTAGTACGCCGAAGGATTATTATCAAATACGCCCAGAGTTATCTTTTCAGCTTTTAGGATACTGAAGGCAAATTGCTGTGCCAGCATCAGCATTTCTTTTCCGTAGCCTTTTCCCCGCTTGGTATCGTCTACGATAACAAAACCAAAACGTATCGTCTTTTTTTCTGCATCCGTAAATCGTAAAATTAAATGTCCCACGATTCCGGTTTCGTCAAAGGCTGTCATAGGGTAGAAATTGTCTTCTTCCATACAATCCCCGTTGTAATTTATGTATTTGCGATTTATGTCTTCTGCTGTAATCGGAAAACTTTCAAATCTGTCGGAGCACCATTTACGGAAGGATATTTCATCTTTTATCCAACCGGCTATTGTTTTTGCATCGCATGGTTTATAGGGTCTTAATCGTAGCATATCTATCACCTTTCCTATTATGAGAGTATCCTGTCAATCAATGTATCAATATGTATTTTCATGGTATCAAGGCAGGGAACTGGGCTGACATTGTCATTTAGCAGGAGAGGAATTTCTGTACAGCCCAAAATAATGGCCTCGATTCCCTGTTCATTTTTCATGCGGGTAATAATTTTTTGAAAATCCTTTAAAGTCTCTTCTTTGACAATACCACACTCCAGTTCATTAGCAATTTTGTAATTAACAAAATCCATTTCCTCAGCGGTAGGTGTTATAATTTCTATCCCGGCGTTGATAAAAGGCTTTTTGTAAAAATCTCCTGTCATGGTAAAAATAGTACCCAGTAAACCTAATTTTTTCAGATTTTGCTTTTTGGCTTCCTCGCAGGTTGCTTCAATAATACTTACCAACGGAACTGTTGCTAGCTCCTGTAACCTATCAAAAACAATGTGTGGCGTATTGGCACTTAAAGCAATGAAATCTGCACCGCTCTTGATAAGATTATTAATTGCATCCATAAGATAAACGGTTAATCCGTCATAATCTTCTTTTTTGCAAAAATCTAAAGCTTCAAAAACATTAACACTTTCAATACTCAAATTGGGAAATAACTCTTTACCGGTTTTTTTCTGTACACCATAAACAAGATCATGATAATACAGGATTGTGGATTCCGGTCCCAAGCCACCTACTAAACCTAATTTTTTCATATGGATACCTCCGCCTTTTTAATGGTAAAATCAATTTTAAGAAATTTTTTACCGTTAGGTAATTTTTTTTCTTCAGTCATAATAAGTTTATAGTTAATCATCCGCATATAATTTATCAATTCAATTTCTTCCATCTGATGGTGAACTTCCTCTAAACAGTCAAAAGTATGAATATAGGGAGAATCGGATACGAAAGAAGCATCGGTATTTAACTGTATGACACAGGATACATATTTGGGTTTTACTGTTTTCACAACGTTTTGAAAGCATTTATAACCGATATACTCAATCAGTAAATTAGCAATTAAAAGTTCGGCAGTTGGTAATTTAAAATTTTTTTCTGATAAATCTGCACAAATGGTTTCAAAAACACCTTCTAAATTTTTAAATCGATTTTGGCATTCTGTAAGAAATGTTTTATTTACATCTACACCGTAGACTTTTTGAAACTTTTCTTTCGTAATGTGCTCTATACCATTACCGCCTGCTACACCAAGAACCATTGCTGATGTTACATCATAGGAATTAAATTGCTTTTTCATCATTTCATTCAAGGTTTGCAGTTGATAAACACTATTTAAGCTCATGTGATTTTCATAATCATATAAATTAATTGACTCCCAAGGGTTACTCATATTGATTTACTCCTTTTCGCACATCAATGTCGTTACAACTTTCTTTCCATGTATCCGCAGGTAAATGGAAAACAATCAAACTTTTTTGTTCCTGTATGTATAAAGCCTAACGATTCATACCATTTTTTTAAAACAGTATTTTCTTCAACAATTCCGATATTCATTTTGCTGCAATTTAACTCTTTTGCCACTCGGAATGCATGACTGACCAGTTTTTCTCCTATTCCTTTATGCCGATATTCCGGACTGACACACAAATTGTTTAGTTCACATATGTTATTTTCCAATAACTGTAACGAAAAATAACCTATAATTCTATCATTATCAAAAAAGGCATACATTGGCCGTTTTTCTTGCTCAAATTGCCACATCAATCTATTTTCGGTAGTTGCAAAGGCTGTAAACCCGGGAGCATTTTCAGGTGTAAATCCAAACTGAACCGCAATAGTCAAAAAACTGTTTCTAATTAATTCTACACATTCTGTAATATCCTTCTCTGCAATCTTTTTTATCATAATAACCTCCATAATATTTAAATTATTACTTTTCACAAATAAATAACGTATGATTACCCAGAGCTGATGCAAATTCGCTGTTTGCTAACATATCTGCATATTGAAACCAGATTTTCCGTTGTTCATCGGTGAAAGATTCAATTTCATCCTCCAGTAGTAAAAAATCAAGAGCTGTAATACGGATATGTTTTAACCCGGCACTTTCGGTATCTTCCACAAGTTCTTCCGGTGATGTATAAAAGAAAACGTCTGTATGTACATCATCGGTTCCTTTTTCCAAAACGCACTTACCAATATGAGGTGTCAGTACGTGTTTCCAGCCAACGCCGTGACCAAATTTTGCCATCACTCCTAACTTGTTAATAAAGGCAAAAGCGATGATGCCACCCGGTTTACAAATACGTTTGCATTCCAAAATGCATTTTTTTCTATCCTCCCGGTTTAAGTGATAAAGAGGCCCCAGACAGAGAACAACATCGTAGCTTTCATCGGCAACATTTGTTAAGTCAGTGGCATCTCCGACTTTTGCGGAGGTGTTTTTGTATCCGCTTGCTTTCATCTGCTCTTTTACAATTTCTATGTTAACAGGAGATAAATCCACTCCAAGATATTTTGCACATTTGGGAGCATAGTGCATCAGATAATAGCCACCGCCACAGCCGATTTCAATGACTTTTTTCTTTTTGGTGATGTAGGGATCTAAGGCTCTTTTGGTATAGATGAATTCCATGCCGTATTCACCTGTTTTTGCTGCACGATTTACTTCGCCGCCGCCGGAATATGCTTCCAGTACCTTTTGTTTGTAGTTACTTTTCATGATTTTTCTCCTTTCTTCGAGAATAAAAAAACTGATGTCTGCAATTGCAAACATCAGCTCTCATACTCGTTAATAATAGAATAAAACGGTAATGTTTAGAAATGCGTCAAGCACAATGTTTGCGTATCACAAATAAGACCTGCATTTACCACTAAATGAAGCATAGTGGGCATCACGTCCATAGTAATCTGTGAAATTGTAATGACGTTTTTCACATTTGCAAACATAGTCTTTCTCCTTGCATTTATTTTCAACTAAAATATCACTCTGAAAACCATTTGTCAATAACTTTTACTCGTTTTGTGAAAATTGCGCATTG
Organism: Lachnospiraceae bacterium; assembly: GCA_017411305.1. Lineage (GTDB taxonomy): Bacteria > Bacillota > Clostridia > Lachnospirales > Lachnospiraceae > Suilimivivens. Next base: position 99,687 of record JAFQQI010000066.1, on the reverse strand, counting down.
TAGAGATAATGTACCTCTGATACACTACATACACGGGTATTACCATTTACGGTAGGCGGTTAGTCCTTCTACAGAGGGACTGTGACTCTTTGTTTACATAGAAACTCTTGTCATTATATACCATAAAGACATAGGGAATTTGGTATGAAAGAGGGTGTTGCCAATGCTGACGCTTGAGGGTTTGATAGCTGTTGTAAGTCTTGTACTGACAGCTTTTGGACTTGGGTATGCAATGGGGAACAATAAAGCACAAAAATAATCGCCTAGGTCCTGACAAACTTTAGGCGATTATTTTTAATCAACTAACATGGACTAACCGTCTATCGGTAGTACCCTTTCTATTTTTATATTAAGCGGAAATATTTGTTGTGTCAATGATTATTTAATAGTAATGAATTAGTGTAAAAGAATAAGTACCCGGTAAATAAAAGGGATGTACATGCAAAAGAGAGTTAATCTCTCCCATAGACCTTCATAGGAAAATATTGTTTTTTGAAATTCTTCTTTATCCCCCATGATAAAGAAAATGAAGAATACAATTGCTGAAATAAAAGCTATTACACATATGGTTCCTTGGATATGGTTATTGTTTTTAAATCCCGTTATGCAACTAAGTAACGGAAAAAAGAGTAAAAACATAAAACCAATGGCAGAACCGATGCCGTGAATTTTTGAGGCAACAGTAACAGTTTCTTTTGATTCATTTACGCTGAATATACCAGCCAAAATACCTGCACCGACTGCAAAAACAGCAATTGATAAAGAGGTCATAACAGCTAGAGAAGCAGATACCTGCTTTATTTCAGGATAAATGACAAAAGAAGTAAATAACAGGAAAATACCTAACCAAATAAGCCAGATGTTATAAATATTTCTTACCGGACTTTCGGGATTGCCCAAAGCACTCATTACCATTGTTTTGCTGTTATATCCGGGATAAAAATGCATCAATATCCACGGAAGAAAAAATTCTCCTATAACGGTTAATAATAAAATGAAATTAAATAATTGATTTTCATATAATTCACTCATATATTATCTTTTAGTTTTCTTATTCCTCGATAGTTTTATCCATAAAACTTCTGATATTGTTCATCATATTCACCATGGCGGATGCTTTGATGACTGCCATCCCCTGCTCTTCATCGCCCAAAATCACCAGTCCGTCCCCGGGTTTAATCTTAAAAACATCACGGGCTTTTTTGGGAATGACAATCTGTCCCTTTTCTCCTACTTTAACAACACCAAAAATATGCTTCCCCTTTGGTGGGACACCAAGACCCATAGTATCCGGAGTATAATTTACAAGGTCGTCTAAGGAAACGTCATACAAATCGGCAAGTGCCTTACAATTAGAGATGTCAGGTGTAGTTTCTCCGGTTTCCCATTTTGCAACGGCCTGTCTGGAAACACCGATTTGTTCTGCTACATATTCTTGGGAAAATTTATTGATTTTACGAAGGTTTAACAAGTTTTCATTTAACATATACGGATCCTTTCAAAATTAATGCTTGGTTGCTTACGGGCTACATTAAGAATTTTGTCTGCTGCTTTGACAGCACCGCCGCATCTTTTGAAGCTTTCGGATATGGAAGAAGCATTCTCTTTATATTTGGAATCATTCAAAACGGTTTCCAAAGAAGCTTTAATTTCTTCCGGGGTATTTTTATTTAAATAAATGCCGGCTTCTAAGTCGGATACTCTTCTTGCTACGCCTCCCTGCTCAGGGGTTTGAGGGAAAAGCACCAGTGGTACTTCATGATAAAGGCCTTCATTTACACTATTCATTCCGCAGTGGGTTAGAAAAGCATCCGCCGCTTTTAGCACGGCAATCTGGTCTACGGATGGTAAAATCTTAAAGTTTTCGGGTATTTCACCGAGACTCTTAATATCGATATATTCACCTACTGACATAATCACCTGATATTCTGTGTCCTTCAGGGCAGCAATACAATTTTTGTAAAAATCGGTCATCATGTTATTTACGGTTCCCAGGGAAATATAAATCAGTTTATCTGCATTCTTTTTTACAAGCTTTTCGGTTTCTCTGATAGAAGGACCCACGAAGGAATATTTTTCGGAAAAGGTATCCGCGCAGGGTTGGAATTCCTTAGAGGTATATACAACGGTATGAGTCAGATTATCATTCTGGATAATGTCCAGAATATTTGTAATCGGATAACCTTTTGCCTGCAACCGCTTTAAGTCTTTACTAATTTTAGGCATGGAGATAATCATGTTAAACAGCTGACCGATGCTTTGCTTCATTATTTTTGAGGAATACTGATTGAAGGCAAAGGTGGTAGTAGAGGAAACAAAGGGTATGTTAAGTTTCATTGCAATTGCTTTGCCCCAAACTGCCATGGAATCTGCCACAATACAATCGGGCTGTATTTTTTTCATATCTTCTAAAATCGCATCGTCCAGAGCCAATGTGGTATCTACCAGTATTTTAGTAGAGAAAGCAAGGTCTTTTCCTATTCTTGCTCCATCCTCGGGTGAAAGGCGCTGTTCCATATCATAAGCGTCACAGGGAATAAAGCGTGCACCGGTGCTTTCAATTTTTTCACGAAAAGATTCATAGGAATAATACCAAACCTGATGTCCTCTGTCTGTTAATTCTCTAACCACATTTAAGGTAGGGTTGGTATGTCCGTGTGCGGGGATACAAAAAAATACGATTTTACTCATAATATTCACTGCCTTTCTGCCTTTGTGTAATTTGTATGCTTAATTATTTTTTTCCTACTTTTGGTAGCTTTAGTTGCATTATAAATCCTTTGAAGAAGTATGTCTATCAAATAAAGCTGACATTTTTGGCAAAAAAATGTTACATATGGTTTACAACAGGGATAAAGAGAATTATCCTTGATGATATAAGATAAAAGTAAGGAGTCTCTTTAATGAAAGCATACGATTTAAATTGGACAGTGGGATATTCTTTAAATAATGAACAGGAACCAGAGGAAATGTTTCCTGCAAAAGTACCCGGTGCTGCACAGCTTGACTATGCGGCATACAAAGGCTGGGAGCCTTTTTATCAGGGAGTAAATTTTAAAGATTATGTGTGGATGGAGGATGTGTATTGGGTTTACCGCGCGCCCCTTTCTTTTATACTAAAGCCCGGTCAGAGTGCTACGGTTTTGTTCAAGGGAATTGATTATAGGTATAGAATCAGTGTAAACGGAGAGATGCTTTGTCAGGATGAAGGTATGTTTTCCCATGTTTCTGTGGATGTAACGAAATTTGCAGGAAAAGAAGCAGTATTGGAGGTCCTTATTTATCCGTCCCCTAAGGCGGATGATTCTAATACCCGTTCTCAGGCAAGAAAGAGCTGCAAGTCTGCGGCATGCTATGGCTGGGACTGGCATCCCCGTTTGGTGACGGCCGGACTTTGGGACGAGGCTAAGCTGATCATTCAGGACACCTATGGAATTTTGAATGCGGAGGTTTCTTATCGGTTAAATGAAGCGTTGGATAAGTGCCGGATAGAAACAGAGCTTGTGCTTAGTAAAGTCTGTGGTGTGAAGCTGACATTAAAGCTGGAGCAGGAAACTGTTCTGGAGCAACTATTTGATGCAGAAGCTATCAAAGAGAAGGAAGCGGATGGAGGGACATTTAAAGGTACTTACAGCCTGACTTTAGAGAATCCAAGACTTTGGCAGCCTTCCGGTTACGGTAGTCAGACTGTTTATACATTAATTATTTCTACGCTTGCATCGGATGGCAAGGTTAGTGAGCAAAGAGAGCGTCGTATTGGCTTTTGCCGTTCCCGTTTGGTAATGAACGAGGGTAGCTGGGATTTGCCGGATGCTTTTCCCAAAAGCCGTTCTGATGCACCTGCTACTTTTGAAATTAACGGACAACGTATTTTTGCTAAGGGCTCAAACTGGGTCAATGCGCAGGTCTTCCCCGGTGAAATGTGTAAAGAGCATTACGAAAAGCTGCTTAATCTGGTGAAGAACGCAAATATGAATATTCTGCGTATTTGGGGCGGCGGCTTTATTAATAAAGAAAGCTTTTATGATTTGTGCGATGAACTGGGTATTATGGTTTGGCAGGAATTTCCTTTGGCCTGTAACGAATATCCTGATGATGAGAATTATCTTTCTGTTTTGGAAAAGGAAGCAACAGCTATTATCAGACGCCTTCGTACCCATCCCTGTCTGGTTTTGTGGTGCGGCGGAAATGAGCTGTTTAATAACTGGTCAAAAATGACAGACCAGCATCATGCTCTTCGATTGCTGGACAGTGTTTGCTACCTTGAGGATAAGGATACACCCTTTATTATGACTTCTCCCTTAAACGGTATGGGCCACGGGCATTATATGAATTATGATGAGGAAACCGGACAGGAGTTTATTACGTTGTTAACGCGCTCTCACAATACGGCATATACAGAGTTTGGCTGTCCCGCAGTTTCTAATATTGAGCAGATAAAGAGTTTTATGACGGATGAGGACTATGAAAATTACGGTCCTGAAAATGAAGTGTGGATAGGGCATCATGGTTTTCAGGCATGGCGCGAAAACTGCTGGGTGCGTATTCCTGAGGTTGAGTACTTTTACGGAAGCTACAAGGATAAAGAAGATTTATTTATGAAGACGGAGCTTCTTCAAAGCATGAGTTACAAGTCCTGCTTTGAAGAAATGCGTAAACAGTGGCCTCATTGTGCCATGGCGTTAAACTGGTGCTTTAATGAGCCCTGGCCGACAATCGGTAATAACAGTCTGACCTCCTGGCCGGATAAGGTACGTCCCGCTTATCATGCAGTAAAGAGTGCGCTGCGTCCTACCCTTGCATCACTTCGTGTGGATAGGCATTTATGGCATGGTGGAGATGCGTTCCGTGCAGAAGTCTGGATGCTGCATGATTCGTTAGAAGAGCTTGCCGGAGGAAGCATTACGGTTTCCTATGGAGTGGGAGATGAACCTTTGAAGGAATGGGGCATTCTGCGTTATGACAGCCTTAGTCCTCAGACGAATTTCAGATGCGGTATGTTACTGTTTGAAATTCCTAAGGATTTTGAGGGAGAGCTTCATATCAGCTTGCAGGTAGAAGGACATTCCGAAATGAGCTCCGACTACATCTTTCTTTGCCGTAAAAAGCAGATGGTGGATACGGAAGGTATGCTGAATGTTTAGGGTAAGATAAGGAGGAACAAACGTGGCATTTACACTTAAGATTGAATCAAAGACATTGTTTGGAAATAAGGCTGTTGATTTTGGTCAATTAATTCATAATTGTGGTCTGCAATTCGGGCATAACAATGAATTTTATATTTTGGAGGAGGGAGCAGCGGATAATACGGTTATCCTTTATAATCCCAGCCGCATAGGGCGAGGTATTTTCTTTGACGGACGCCGGATGAAGGAAGGCAAGGTGGAAATCAGCTATAATATCCCCACTACAGAGGCAGAGATTATTGATTTTATCTGTGTGGCCAAGGAGCTGGAGCGACAGTTAAAAAAGGTGGAGATGTATTGTGTGGAGGAAAAGTGTAAATATACTACAGCGCAGCTTGAGCAGAATAAAGAACGTATGGTGCAATTTTGCAGAGAAAAACTAAATGAGTTTTGTGCGAATAAGGAATACAGCTCCTACATATTTACGCTGGCCATGTGGCCACTGGAATTGACGGAGGAAATGGTGGCAAACTTTGAAACTTGTACAGATTTACGGGAGTTTGAGCAGATTTTACATGACAAACAGAGCTTGGATGTTTATTATGCCAAGCCCAGACTTTTACAGAAGCAGACAGGCGAAGTGGGTGCATTTTATACTTTCACGGAGGAATGTGAAAGTATATTCCCGATAAAGAAAGATGGGTTCTTCTGTATGAAACGCATTGACATAGATGAGAGTTTTGTGCGTTATTATATTTTCTCTGAAGACCGTTTGATGGACGGTCTGTACGACTATGATAAGTTTGTTCAATATATGCTTAAGCAAGGTGCAACTTATTATGACAAGAGCCATATTTTGGTGCCTTCCATGACTAAGGAACAGATAGAGAAGCTGGCTGAGGAGACGAAATAAATATTTTTTTCGCAGAATGGACACATTTATATGATATTCTTTTCATTAACAAAGAGAGATTTATAAAGTGTAATAGCAGGAAACGGAGGAAATATGGAAAAATTCAGTAAAATAATTGCACCTGTTATAATGGCAACCATGGTATTGGCAGGGTGTGCAGAAGCAGCTACAGCATCTGACAACAGCAAGGTAGAAAGTGCTGTCAGTGGTGAGCTTACAGGAATTGCGGCAGAGGGAGTACAGATTGTTTTATCCGATGAAGGAATTACAGTAGACGGAGAAGCAATTTCGGAAAAGGAAACAGATGCGGTGCATGCCGATACTGATATTATTTATTATGAAGAAGGTAAGGGTGAGCTTTACGGCGAAGGTGATAAGGACGACGAACATAGTAAAAAAGAAGCGGATAAGCATACGGTTGTAACCATTACAAAGCCGGGTACTTATACTGTCAGCGGTAGCCTTTCCTATGGTCAGATAGCAGTTGATTTAGGAGAGGATGCCGAAGAAGCTGAGACAGCAGTAGTCAATTTGGTGTTAAACGGTGTGAATATTAATTGTGATGTTGCTTCCGGTATTGTGGTATTAAACGCTTATGAATGTGGCGACGATGATGAAGATAATGCCATGCCTACGGTAGATACTTCGGCAGCAGGCTTTAATCTGATTCTGGCAAAGGACAGTGTAAATATAATTAATGGTTCACATGTTGCCAAGATTTATAAGGATGACACTACCAAGGAAGATGTAGAAAACGACAAAGCCAAGAAGAAATATAAATTTGATGGGGCAATTAACAGTCTGGTTTCCTTTAATATCGATGCACAGGAGAATGGTAAGCTTACTGTAAATGCGGATAATGAAGGAATTTCAAGTGCTCTTCATATGACCATAAACGGTGGAGAAATTGTAATCAATTCTTCCGATGACGCCATTAATACCAGCGAAGACAATGTTTCTGTGCTGACGATTAACGACGGCGTAGTTATTTGTGACTCGGGCCTTGGCGAGGAAGGCGACGGTATAGATTCTAATGGCTACATTACCATGAATGGTGGTTATGTGATTGCCTGTGCTAATGCCAAGAGTATGGATAGTGGTGTTGATTCTGATTTAGGAATTTATACCAATGGCGGTACACTTCTTGCCAGTGGGAACATGTATGATGAAATAGAAAAGGACTCTGAGCAGCTTTTTATGGTGCTTAATTTCAGAGAGAAGATAACGGAAGATGAGCACATTATGGTAACAGATGAGGAAGATACTCCGATTTTTGCATTTAGTGCGGTAAATGATTATACAGTTGCGGCATACAGTAGCCCCGAGCTTGCAGAAGGGACTTATCACTTATATAAAGTATCTTCCGTAACTGGTGATTTGAAGGGTAGCATATATACCAATATTACGGATTATACAGATGCAGTGCAGCTACAGACAAGTGGTGGGTTTATGATGGGAGGTCCCGGAATGGGCGGCGGCAGAGGGCCAATGCCCGGAGGGGATGTGCCTGCTATGGCAGACGGTGAACGTCCGAGAATGCCTGATGGAGAAAGACCCGAAGGTGGCAAAGACTTCAGAGGTAGTCAAATGCAAGGTGAGGCAACTACAGAATTTGAATTTAGTTGGGAATCTTATCAATTTGGCGGAATTTCAGAGAAATGAAAAGTTTATTAGAAGCAGTTATTAAAAATCTTGTAAATAAAGTGTTGTTATGTTACAATGCAATCAGATGGAAAGTAATATAAGTTGCACAGTTATACACAAATCGAAAACCCACGAGTTGCCGCTCGTGGGTTTTCTTGTACAATTATTTTAGATGGCAGACTAAACCATCAGGTTCATTACCGTTAATCTTTCTTATCGAACCATTTGCATATGTAATAAGCAATTACACTTGCCATGATAGAAAGAGTAAATGAAAAAATAAGTTGCACAATTAGCACCTCCTTCCTGTTGCCGGTGTAGGAGACGGTAACCGTAATCACGATTCTAAATAGTTTTGGAAAATTATTTAGAGGTTATCTTTAGAATGGGAATAAAACTATTGAAAATAAGAAATAGAAAAATCATTTTTCTATGATTGTTACATCATATCAACTTTTGTCGAAATAAGCAATAAAAAGAATAATAATATAGCAATTGACAAAAAAATTGTTCAGTGCTATGATACGAACAAATAACATGAGAAAAGCAATGACGGAAAGAGTAGTTTGCCCCGAATCATCCAGAGAGAATGACAATTGGTGGAAGTCATTTATGAGGACGACAGACGAAAACCATTCCCGAGCTGTAATACCTAAAACATAAGTTATTAAGTATTACCGTAAGCCCGCGTTAAGGGATAGGATTTGTTGGAATCTGAAGTGAAAAGTTAAGGTGGAACCGTGCAAAATGCACCCTTAGGATTACTGTATAGTAGTCTTATGGGTGCTTTTCTTATGTTATTCGATACTTATTAATTTAATAGTCGAAAGGAGACATGAGAAATGAAGGTTTTATTAAGAAACGGAGAATTGCAGGAAATTAATTTTGACAGCAGAGAGGGAAAAGAGGCGTTTTGGCATACGAGTGCCCATGTACTTGCACAAGCAGTGAAAAATTTGTACCCGGATACAAAATGTGCAATTGGGCCCGCTATCGAAAACGGATTTTATTATGATTTTGAATTTTCTTTTCCTTTTTCCGAAGAGCATTTAAGCTGCGTGGAAGAGGAGATGAAAAGAATTGTAAAAGAATCCTTATCTCTTCAGGTTTATGAGGTTTCAAAAGATAAGGCAGCAGTTTTTATGGAAGAGCATAAGGAACCCTACAAAGCGGAAATGATAAAAGAACTTTCTCAAGGAGAAGTGATCACATTTTATCAGCAGGGTGATTATAAGGAATTTTGTGTAGGTCCTCACATTTCAAATACGAGCTATATCAAGGCAATTAAGTTATTATCGGTGGCAGGAGCGTATTGGAGAGGCAATGAAAAGAACAAAATGCTTACAAGAATCTATGGTATTTCTTTCCCTAAGGCATCACAGTTGGAAGAATACCTGAACATGATAGAAGAGGCAAAAATGCGAGACCACAGGAAGTTAGGAAAAGAGTTAGGATTGTTCACAATTTTTGAACAGGGTCCCGGCTTTCCGGTATTTTTGCCCAAAGGAATGATACTGAAAAATCTTCTGATTGATTATTGGAGAAAAATCCATCAAAGAGAAGGCTACATGGAGATTTCTACGCCGATTATGCTGGATAAAAGTCTTTGGGAGACGTCCGGGCATTGGGACTATTATCGGGAAAATATGTACACGACGGAAATTGATGAGGCAGAATTTGCCATTAAGCCCATGAGCTGTCCCGGTGGAATGTTGGTTTATAATTTACAGCCCAGGTCCTATAAGGAGCTGCCTATGAGAATGGCGGAGCTGGGATTAGTACACCGTAATGAAAAGTCGGGAACGCTTCATGGCCTCATGCGTGTGCGTGCATTAACGCAGGACGATGCCCACATTTTTATGACGGAGGATCAAATCATCAGTGAAATCCAAAACGTGGCAAAGCTGATTGATGAAGTTTACGCAAGATTCGGATTTGATTATGAGGTAGAGCTGTCCACAAGACCGGAGAAAAGCATCGGTAGCGATGAAGACTGGGAAATGGCTACAAATGCGCTCTCAAGTGCCATGGATGCCATCGGCGTATCCTATAAAATCAATGAAGGTGACGGTGCTTTTTATGGACCGAAGCTGGATTTCCATTTGAAGGATTCTATTGGCAGAACGTGGCAGTGCGGAACGATTCAGCTTGATTTCCAGTTGCCGCAGCGATTTAACATAGAATATATCGGTTCTGACGGAGAAGCCCATCGTCCTATTATGATACATCGTGTGGTATTCGGTTCCATTGAACGGTTTATCGGTATTCTGATTGAGCATTATGCCGGAAAATTTCCCGTATGGCTTGCGCCGGTTCAGGTAAAGATATTGCCCGTTTCCGATAAATATGTTTCTTATGCAGAAGAAGTGGAAGCTTGGCTGAAAGAAAAAGGAATCCGTGTGGAATTGGATATCCGGGATGAAAAGCTGGGATACAAAATCCGGGAAGCACAGCTTGACAAAGTACCTTATATGATTATATTAGGAGAAAAGGAGCAGAATAGCAGAAAAATATCTGTCAGAAGCCGCGATGGTGAAAGAGATAAACAGGATTTGGGTGAGATGCCGGTAGAGGAATTTGTGAAGCTTTTATCGGACAAAAATGAGCAAGCTTGAACAGGACTTTTGACCAAAGCTGACTTATGATATAGCTACAGGAGGAGAACAGGTATGATGTCAATACAACTTTTGCAGCAGGCCATTTTTTATATGGAGGAACATCTTTTGGAAGATATTAATTACGAAGATGTTGCTACGAACGTGCATATGTCAAGCTATAACTTTCATAGGACTTTCAGTGCCGTTACAGGCATTACCGCAAACGAGTATATCAGAAACAGACGTCTTTCGCTTGCCGGTGAAGAGCTTCAAAGTACGGTAAATTCCGTTATTGATATTGCCTATAAGTATGGCTATGAGACCCCGGAGAGTTTTTCCAAGGCATTTACACGTTTTCACGGTTCTACGCCAAAGCAGGCTAAGTGCAAAGGTACAAAGCTACATTTGTTTAATCCTCTTGTCATTAAAATAGTGGTAAGCGGAGGAGAAAGTATGGAGTACAGAATCGAAAGAAAAGGAAATCAGAAGTTTATCGCCTTGGTAAGAGCATTTTCCAATGAAATCATTAATGATGAAAAAGACCATAGTATTCCTGATTTTTGGAAGGAGTGTCATGACAAAAATCTGGTAGAACAAATACGGTCGCTTCGTCCCGAAGGCAAAAGAGATTTGTATGGTTTATGCAGTCCCAAGCAGGAAAATGAAAACTACTTTAACTATGGCATTGGTGTTATTATCGATGAAGAAACAAAAGCATGCGATTTAGAAGAGTTAAAAAAAGAAGGCTTTTCTGTATGGGAAACAGAGCCTGCTGACTATGCCGTGTTTAAGTGCTACGGACAGGACGGAGACTGTATCAGCGAAACCTGGAGTAAGTTCTTTAAAGAGTTTTCGCCCCAGACAGGATATATACAGACAGATGATACCGACTATGAAATCTATTTTGAAAAGGGTGAAAACAATCTGATGTGTGAGCTCTGGATACCGGTTATAAAAAAATAATAACAGTTACAAATGAAAACCCGCGAGTTACTACTCGTGGGTTTTCTTATTGCCTTATCTGTGCTATGATAAAAATACAAGTTACATACAAGTGCAGATACTGATAGAGGATTTATGACAAACCAAAGCATAGAGAGAAAGCAATTAAAATATTATAGATTAATGGATGACCTAAAGGAACAGATTCTAAAAGGTGAGATTCAAACAGGCGATAAGTTGCCTTCGGAAAATGAACTTTCTGCCAAATATCAGGTCAGCAGGCAAACCGTTCGAAAGGCACTATCCATATTGGAAAATGCAGGCTATATTTATGCGGAGCATGGCAGAGGAACCTTTTGCTCAGAGCTGGTACATAAAAGCAGGAATTCCAAAAATATCGCAGTGGTTACCACTTATCTGTCAGATTATATTTTCCCCAGGGTAATTGCCGGAATTGATGCCGCTTTAGCGAAAGAAGGATATAGTATTATCTTAAAGAATACCAATAATTCCCGTAGCCAGGAAGCAAAATATCTGGAGGAGCTTTTACAAAAGGATATTGAAGGGATTATTATTGAACCCAGTAAAAGTCAGATTTATTGTCGGCATATGAATTTATATCAGAAGCTTGAGGATTATAAAATCCCTTATGTTTTTATTCAGGGCTGTTTTTCTAAAATGAGTGATAAGCCACAGGTGTTAATGGATGATTTCCGGGGTGGCTACATAATTACCAAATATTTAATAGATAATGGGCATAAGCATATAGCAGGAGTATTTAAGGCAGACGATATTCAGGGACAGAACAGACATAAAGGTTATGTGATGGCTTTGCAGGAAGCAGGAATTCTTTATGATCCGGACAAGGTTATTTGGTTCCATACGGAGGATAGAAAGGTACATCCTTATCATGGAATTAAGCGCCTGTTGGAGCAAAAAATGCCTATAGATGGCGTTGTTTGTTACAATGACCAGATAGCTATGCAGGTAATCAGAGCATTAAAGGATTTAGGACTTAAGGTACCGGAGGATATTTCCGTAACAGGCTATGATAATTCTTATATGGCAGTTAGTGATGATTTCAGGCTGACAACAATTGTACATCCTCAGGAAAAGATGGGAGAAATGGCTGCAGAGCTTCTGCTTGACTTGTTACATAGTGGAGAAGAATCTGTAAAAGAAAAAAAGATATTAATTGAACCGGAGCTTGTTGAGGGAAATTCCTGCATTTGTCGATGTAGAAATAAGAACCGGCAAATGTAAAAAACAACTTGTAAGAATAAGCGTACAAGTTATACCATTAAATTACAATAGGAAAAATATGGAGGTATGGGTTGTGGACAAGAAATTATTAATTGAGCAGGGAAAAACATCATTAGGCATTGAGTTTGGTTCTACCAGAATCAAAGCGGTTCTGATTGCAGAAGGCGGTGAACCTCTTGCATCCGGAAGCTATGAGTGGGAAAATCAGCTGGTAAACGGGATTTGGACCTATTCCCTTGATGATGTATGGAAAGGATTACAGGATTGCTATCAGGATTTACTTGCCGATGTAAAGAAGCAGTATGATGCGGAAATTACACAAATCGGTTCTATCGGATTTTCTGCCATGATGCACGGTTATCTTGCGTTTGATAAGGAGGATAACCTTTTGGTTCCCTTCCGTACATGGAGAAATACCATTACGGAAGAAGCAGCAAGTAAGCTTACCAAAGAATTTAATTATAATATTCCCCAAAGATGGAGTATTTCCCATTTATATCAGGCGATTCTGAACAAAGAGAAACATGTAAAGGATGTGGCATTCTTTACCACCCTTGCAGGATATGTACACTGGAAGCTGACCGGTAAAAAAGTGCTCGGTGTAGGTGATGCCTCCGGTATGTTCCCTATTGATATTAAGACGGGAAATTATGATAAGACAATGGTAGATAAATTCGATGCTCTGATAAGCGGGGAAGGCTTTACCTGGAAATTATCCGATATTCTTCCTGAAGTGCTGACAGCAGGTGAAAATGCAGGTACTTTGACCGTAGAAGGAGCAAAGCTTCTTGATGTCAGCGGTAAGCTGTGTGCAAACATTCCTGTTTGTCCCCCCGAAGGCGATGCGGGAACCGGTATGACAGCAACTAATTCCGTAGGAATCAGAACCGGTAATGTATCTGCAGGTACGTCCGTATTTGCCATGGTAGTGCTTGAAAAGGAGCTTTCAAAGGTTTATCCGGAGATAGACCTGGTTACCACACCGGATGGTGCACTGGTAGGTATGGTACATTGCAATAACTGTACTTCCGATTTGAATGCCTGGGTAAATATCTTTGACCAGTTTGCGGAAAGTATCGGCGCAAAGGTTGATAAAAACACCTTATTCTCTGTTCTTTACAACAAGGCACTGGAAGGAGACGCTGATTGTGGCGGCCTGATTTCCTATAATTATTTCTCCGGTGAGCCGGTAACCGGCTTTGATGAAGGTGCTCCTTTATTTGTAAGAAAGGCAGATGATACCTTTAATCTGGCAAACTTCATGAGAGCACATTTATATTCTTCTTTAGCTGCGTTAAAAGCAGGACTTGACTTAATGTTTAAGGAAGAAGATGTAAAGGTTGATAAAATGTTCGGACACGGCGGTTTGTTTAAGACAAAGGGTGTTGGACAGAGGATTGCGGCAGCAGCAATGAATTCTCCCGTTTCCGTTATGGAAACAGCAGGAGAAGGCGGTGCATGGGGTATTGCACTTCTTGCTGATTATATGAAGAATAAAGGTGATTCCGAAACCTTACAGGAATATTTAGATAATAAGGTATTTGCAGGACAGAGCGGCAGCAGCATGGAACCTGTAGCAGAAGACGTAGAAGGCTTTGACCGATTTATGAAACGTTATATGGCAGGACTTGCCATCGAGCATGCAGCAGTTGATGCACTGAAGTAAGCAGTTTAGAGGAGGTACACAGCTCATGTTGGAAGAATTAAAAAGACAGGTATACGAAGCAAATATGATGCTGCCCAAATACGGACTTGTTACCTTTACATGGGGTAATGTGAGTGCTATTGATACGGAAAGCGGACTGTTTGTAATTAAGCCCAGCGGAGTAGATTATGATAAGCTTACTCCCGAGGATATGGTAGTAATGGATTTACAGGGAAATAAAGTAGAAGGAAAGTATAAGCCTTCTTCTGATACACCAACGCATTTAGAGCTTTACAAGGCATTTCCGGAGATTGGTGGTGTAGTACATACCCATTCTTCTTACGCAACCAGTTGGGCACAGGCAGGAAGAAGTATTCCCTGCTACGGAACCACACATGCTGATTATATTTACGGAGAAGTTCCGTGTGTCAGATGTCTGACCAAGGAAGAGATTGATGAGGCTTATGAGGAAAATACCGGACTCTTAATTGTAGAAGAGTTCAAACGTTTGAACAAAGATCCTATGGCAGTTCCGGCAGTACTTTGCAAGAATCATGGTCCTTTTGCATGGGGTAAGGATGCCATGGACGCAGTACATAACGCTGTGGTTTTGGAGGAGGTTGCTAAGATGGCATATCGTGCCGAGGTGATTAACCCTAAGGTGTCACCTGCACCCACTGAGCTTCAGGACAAACATTATTTCAGAAAACATGGAGCAAATGCTTACTACGGACAGAATTAATCAGGCTTAAAATGAAGGTGCTCTGCAATTTATTTGCAGGGCACTTTTTAAAAAAAGGTGGATGGTTATGCTGAAGGTTTTTTTGGTAGAAGATGAATTTGTAGTACGGGAAGGTATCAAAAAGAATATTGACTGGAAATCCCACGGTTATGATTTTTGCGGGGAAGCAAGTGACGGAGAGCTGGCATTTCCCATGATTCAAAAGGCGAAACCTGATATTGTCATCACAGATATCCGTATGCCCTTTATGGACGGACTTGAGCTCAGTAAGCTGATTAAGAAGGAACTTCCTCAGGTTGAAATCATTATTCTGACAGGACATGGTGAGTTTGAGTATGCGAAAGAAGCTATCAAATTAGGAATAGCAGAATATTTGCTAAAACCTATTAACGGTGAAGATCTTTTAAGTGAAGTGGACCGGGTTGCACTGAAAATCGAGGAGCGCCGGAAAGAACGTGAAATCAGGGAAAAATATGTCAAAGAGATGGAGGAAAATTCTTTAAAAGAAAGAAAGGATTTGTTCCAATATCTTGTTACCGGTAATAAATCCATGTCAGAGCTTTTGGAGTTTGCCCAAAAGCTGGAAATGGACCTTTCGGCTATGTGGTATAATATCGTACTGCTTAAGTTCCAGTCCAGAAATCATGCTCATGATGAATATTCGGGAAGTTTAATCGAGATAGAGCAGAAGCTTGATTACATAAGCATGAATGATAAACAGGTACTTGTTTTTGACAGAAATCTGGAAGGAAAAGCACTTCTTTTTAAAGCAGATTCTAAAGAAGAGTTATTAGAGCTTCAAAAAAGTGCCATTGAAAAGATAGAAGCAGTTATGAAAGAGTATGAGCATGTCCGCTATTTTGGAGGTATTGGTGTACCTGTTAATCGTTTGCGGGAGCTGCCGGTGTCTTTTGAGAGAGCAAGCCATGCTTTTGCCCATCGTTATTTGGTAGAAGAAAGCCGGATTATAAACAGTAGTGATATGAAGCAGAGTGTTTATTCGGATGAATCAGATTTTGATATCAATGACGTAAGTCCTAAACAACTCGACAGAAACAAAATCCGTGAGTTTTTAAAAACAGGTGACAGAGAAGAATCGATTTATTTTGTGGAGGAGTTCTTTAAAGATTTGCGGACTAACGCCATGAAATCCGTTATGTTCCGCCAATACATTATTATGGATGCCTACTTCTGTGTAATTGATTTTTTAGAGGGGTTGCAAATTCCCAAAAGTGAAATCGAGCCTCTTGATATTACTTCAGGTATTTTGCAAAACGAAGAAGCGGCTATGAGCTATGTAGTAAAAATTATTGCAAAAGCCCTGGAACTTCGGGACAAATCCGCAAGTAACCGTTACGGAGATGTCGTAGATGAGGTTATGGCATATATTGAGAAAAATTATGCAGATGAAGAGCTGTCTTTAAATCTGATTGCCTCTCATGTGAATTTTTCACCTAATCATTTAAGTATGGTATTCAGTCAGCAGACAGGGCAGACGCTAATTAAGTATGTCACCGATTATCGTATGAATAAAGCAAAAGAGTTGCTTCGCTGCACCAATAAAAAGAGTAGTATCGTCAGCATGGAAGTGGGTTATAAAGATCCCCATTATTTCTCTTATTTATTCAAAAAAACACAGGGTATGACACCGACCCAGTACCGTGGTGGTAAAGGCGGGGAAGGAGAGGAATAAATGATTGATAAAATTAAAAGAATTTATAATCATTCCACGCTTGCTACAAAAATCAGATATTCGTATTTTTTATTGCTGGTACCAATGTTTGCTTTTTTGGTATTTTGTATTTATCATTTGTGGGACAGCAGCCGTAACTATGAGGATATGATCAACTCCACTATGATGGCAAGTGAGTTTTCCCTGGATTTTAAAAAAGACTTTGATTATGAAACATACTTGTTGGTAGTAGAAAACAAAACCATTGAAGAATCTAATTTGGATAACCTATTGGCAGAAGCAAACCGTATTATTACGGGGTTAGAGTCGCTGACAAATTCTCAGGACAATATGAACCGTTTAGGCAGTGCCCAAAAATATATCGCCAATCTTGAAAGCTATATAGAGAGAATTAAAGAGAATTTGGCAAAGGGAAATATGTATGAGGAAAATCTGGAGATTTGGGAAAACGACGTACAGATAGTAACTGCTTTGCTTAGAGAAACCGTATTTCAATATGTTTTTTATGAGATCAGAGATATCCAGCAGGCAAGGGATGAATACATGGATTTTTATGTTACCATGCTGCGGTTTTCGTTGGTTGCATTTGGACTTATTTCTGTTTTAATCGTTTTTTTATCCTATTATATTCCCTTAAGCATTACCCGTCCAATCAGAAAGCTGAGCGAAGTAACGGATCAGGTGGCAAAGGGGGATTTGTCAGTCCGTTCTGATGTCAGAACAGGTGCGGAAGTTACAATGCTGAACGATTCCCTCAATACCATGATTGATAAAATTAATGAATTGCTTGAGCAGGTAAAGAAGGAACAGGTTAGTCTGCGTAAGGCAGAGTTTGAGCTTTTGCAGTCACAGATTAATCCGCATTTCCTTTACAATACCCTT
The DNA here is from genome assembly GCA_017411305.1 of Lachnospiraceae bacterium. GTDB lineage: Bacteria > Bacillota > Clostridia > Lachnospirales > Lachnospiraceae > Suilimivivens. The sequence goes on along the minus strand of JAFQQI010000066.1, from coordinate 82,240 downwards.
GATACTATCGTGTGGCTGGCAGAATCCGGAGAGCAAAAGAAGGTAGTCCGTATGGTAGGCAGTTTATCTGATTTTTTCCGGGCATCTTTAAACCAGGGAAAGGATATCGTATCTATCAGGGAAGAGCTGATGCATGTGCGGAGTTACTTGGAAATCCAGCAGGTACGTTATCAGGATATTATGCAATATGAGATTAATATTCCCGAAGAGCTTAATCCGTATATGATTCCTAAGATTACCATACAGCCTTTGGTAGAAAATGCATTGTATCACGGCATCAAAAATAAGCGTGGCTTGGGAAAAATCATCATTACGGGAGTTAAGGAGAAAGATTACTTCCGATTGATTATAGAGGATAACGGTATCGGTATTAGTAAGGACAGACTGATGCAGATCCGTAATGAAATTAATAATAATAAGTTAGACGGAAAAGGAATATATGGCTTATATAATGTAAACGAAAGAATCCGGCTGAACTTTGGAGAAGAGTATGGTGTTTCCATAGAAAGTAATTACGGAGAAGGAACAACAGTGAGTATAAAGCTTCCTTATACAGGAAACGAATAAATATAAAAATAAAAAAACTAACATATATCGTAAAAAAATCAACCTCTTAAAAATTTCGGGTAGAAAATCGAACTTTTTTAAGAGGTTTCTTCATGGAATCATTGACAAATCCGCTGTAAGATAAAACCATCAAAGGAAGGAATTCCGAAAAACAAATTATTGGGAGGAAAAATAATGAAGAAAAGAATTTTAGCACTCATTATGGCAGCAACAATGGTATTTGGTTTAACAGCTTGTGGCGGAGCAGCAGAGGAAGCTTCATCCGATAAGGGCGGTTTAATCAAAGTAGGTATCATCAACAATGACCCTAACGAATCCGGTTATCGTACAGCAAACGATAAGGATATGAAAGAAATGTTTACAGAAGCTAACGGATACGAAGCATCCTTCGCTTACAGCCTTAAGAATGATGAACAGATTACAGCAGCTCAGAAGTTCATCCAGGACGGCGTTGACTATCTTCTTCTTTCCGCAGCAGATACAGCAGGTTGGGATTCTGTATTAAAGGATGCTCAGGCTGAAGGAATTAAGGTTATTTTATTTGACCGTACAATCGATGCAGATCCCAGTCTTTATGAAGCTTCCATCGTTTCCGATATGGACAAAGAAGGCCAGACAGCAGTTGATTGGTTAAAGGGACAGAACCTTGGCGAATACAAGATTATCCACCTTCAGGGTGTTATGGGTTCCGCAGCTCAGCAGGGACGTTCCGGTGCGCTTGATGCAGCAGTTGCATCTGACGGATGGACATTAGTTACACAGCAGACAGCAGAATGGAACGCTGAAAAAGCTCAGCAGATCGTTCAGTCTGTAATCGACTCCGGTGAATCCTTCAACGTTATTTATGCAGAAAACGACGATATGGCTAAGGGTGCTGTAGCAGCTCTCGACAAAGCAAACATCTCTCACGGTGTTGGCAAAGACGTAGTAGTTATGGGCTTTGACTGCAATAAGTGGGCATTAGAAGAATTATTGAACCAGAACTGGAACTATGACGGACAGTGTAATCCTTTCCAGGCTTCCTATATCAACGATATTATCAAGAAGCTTGAAGCAGGCGAAACTCTTTCCGAAAAGACTATCATCATGGATGAAAAGGGATTTGATGCTTCAACGATTACACAGGAAGATGTTGATAAGTACGGTATCTAATTCAGATACATAGTTTGAGACAGCATAACTGATTGTTAACAAGGCGCGGCGCAGCGTAAATGATAAATTCGTACGCTTGCCCGCGCTTTTTAACTTCATAGGACTTTCCTATAACGAAATAATGAGTAAGGAGTGAACACACTGGTGAAAGAAAAGGCCGTATTGGAAATGAGAAACATACATAAAAGCTTTCCCGGAGTACGTGCTCTTCAGGGAGTGGACTTTACTTTATGCGAAGGTGAAATCCATGCTTTGATGGGTGAAAACGGTGCCGGAAAATCTACTCTTATTAAGGTATTAACAGGTGTTTATACCAAGGATGAGGGTGAGATTTTTATTAAGGGAAAAGAAAAAGCAGTTATCATCCGTTCTCCACAGGATGCGCAGAAGCTTGGAATCAGTACCGTATATCAGGAAATTACACTGTGTCCGAATCTTTCGGTTGCTGAAAATATGTACATCGGCAGAACAAGCAGCGTATATCAGAACTGGAAAAAAATGAATGAAGATGCTGACCAAATTCTGAAATCGCTTGATATTCCGGCGAGTGCTACCCAGCAGTTGGCAAGCTGTTCCATTGCAGTGCAACAGATGGTGGCTATTGCACGTGCGGTTGATATGGACTGCAAGGTATTAATCCTTGACGAACCCACCTCTTCTCTTGACGAACAGGAGGTTGCAAAGCTGTTTAAGCTGATGCGCGATTTGAAAGAAAGAGGCGTTGGAATCATCTTTGTTACTCACTTCCTTGATCAGGTATATGAAGTTTGCGATAAGATTACCGTTCTTCGTGACGGACGTTTAGTAGGAGAATATGAAATCAAAGATCTGCCCCGCGTGCAGCTGGTATCTAAAATGCTGGGTAAGGATCTGGATGATATGTCAGATATTAAAAGTGAACAATCTGCTTATGATAAGGAAGATGCTTCCGCATCTGTATTTGAAGCAGAAGGTCTTGTAAGTAATGCAGGAATCAAGCCATTTGATTTCTACATTAAGAAGGGTGAAGTAAATGGATTTACAGGACTTTTGGGCTCCGGCCGAAGTGAATGTGTCCGTGCAATTTTCGGTGCAGACAGAGTAACCGGAGGAACCGTAAAGAAAGACGGAAAAACCATTAAGATTACAAAGCCTTTAGATGCTATGAGAAACGGTATTGCTTATTTACCGGAAGACCGTAAGATAGACGGTATTGTAGGAGACCTTTCCGTAAGAGAAAACATTGTTCTTGCGCTTCAGGTGCTTCAGGGCTTCTTTAAACCGATTTCCAAGGCAGATGCTTACAAATTTGCAGATGAATACATCAAGCTTCTCGGTATCAAGACAGCTTCTGCAGATACACCGATTAAATCTCTTTCCGGCGGAAATCAGCAAAAGGTAATTCTAGCCCGTTGGCTTCTGACACATCCGGAATACCTGATTTTAGACGAACCAACCAGAGGTATTGATGTAGGTACTAAAATTGATATACAAAAATTAGTGCTTAAGCTGGCTTCGGAGGGTATGAGCATTACCTTTATTTCATCAGAGACGGATGAAATGCTTCGTACCTGTTCGCGACTTGTTGTTATGCGTGACCGCAAGGTGGTCGGAGAACTTTCCGGAGAAGAGCTGACACAGAATATGATTATGAGTACGATAGCCGGAGGTGATAATAATGCAGAATAAAGAAATGAAAAGTTTATCTGAATCTGTCATGAAATTATTCAGAAAGCAGATATTTATCCCTATCGCAGCGCTATTAGTACTGGCGGTATTCAATTTGATTACCGATCCTTCCTTCTTTAAGATTACATTAGGTTATAACAGTGTAGGCGATCCTGTATTATCCGGCTATCTGATGACCATTTTGGATTACGGTTCAGAACTTGCTATTTTGGCGATTGGTATGACATTGGTAACTGCTGCTACGGGTGGCCAGGATATCAGTGTAGGCGCCGGCATTGCCATTGCCGGCAGCGTAGTACTTCGCGTACTTTGCGGAACCGATTCCAGACCGGAAACCTTACAGGCACCGATAATTGTAGCATTTCTTATAAGCTGTGTTGTAGCGATGCTATTTGGAGCATTTAACGGTGCTCTGGTTGCATATTTCAAAATTCAGCCAATGGTGGCAACGCTGATTTTATTCACGGCAGGTCGTTCCATCGCGGCATGGATTAACAATAATGAGCTTCCGATTATCAGTGACCCTACCTTTAGCTATTTCGGCGGATTCATTCCGGGAATTCCGGTTCCTACGCCTTTCTTTATTGCTGTAGCATGTATGGTAATTATTGCGCTTGTGCTTAAGTTTACTACGTTAGGATTATATACGCAATCTGTAGGTATCAATGAGAGCTCCTCCAGATTAAACGGTTTAAACCCTGCATTTATTAAGTTTATTACATTCGTTATTTTAGGCTTGTGTGTAGCAGTGGCAGGATTAATTAAGGTAAGCCGTCTTTCTTCCATTAACTACTCTGTTATTGCCAAGGACATTGAAATGGATGCCATCTTAGCAGTTGCTCTTGGAGGAAATGCATTAAGCGGCGGTAAATTTAATATGACGGCATCAATTCTCGGAGCATATGTAATTCAGTTCCTTACCACTACTTTATACAAATTCAACGTACAGTCAGATGCACTTTCTGCGTATAAAGCAGTTGTGGTTATTGTACTTGTAGTATTAAGTACACCTGTAGTAAGAGAGTTTTTATCCGGTTTGGGAAAGAAAATCAAAGCAATGATACATGTAAAGGAGGTTGGTTAATATGAATAGAATAAAAGATAAATTCAAAAATATTACCGATACCAATCTGCTTTTATTAATTACGGTAGTTGTTTTCTTTGCAATGTATATCGGTGCAATATTATTTCAGGGAAAAGGTTTTTTAAAGCCTCAGACTTTTTTCAATATTTTAAATGCAAACGCATCTCTGATTATTCTTGCATGCGGACTTAGCCTTGTTATGATTACAGGCGGAATTGATATTTCTGTTGGCGGTGTAACTGCGCTGGTAAGCATGTGTTGTGCCGTGTATTTGGATTATAAGGGCGGTAATGTGTTTGTTTCCATGTTGATTGCATTGGCAATCGGTCTTGCATTTGGTATCGTACAGGGATTCCTGGTAGCCTATTTGGACATCCAGCCGTTTATCGTAACTTTGGCAGGTATGTTCTTTGCCCGTGGTATGACAACAATTGTTAATACCAATCCTTTCAATGTAGCAAATGAAAATTTTGTAGCGCTGAAAGAAACGCGAATTACAGTTCCCGGATTCGGTTCTGTAAACAAACTGGGGAATTATGTTCCCGCATACATCGAAATCGGTGTAGTTGTTGCTTTGTTAACAGTAATTATTTTGTTTTGTGTTCTTAGATGGACAAAGCTTGGTCGCAGCTTTTATGCTGTGGGCGGCAATAGCCAAAGTGCGCTGATGCTCGGTATCAATGTCAAGAGAACCAAATTCCTCTCTCATCTTATTTGTGGTCTTTTGGCAGGTATCGGTGGTTTTGTTTACTTCCTGCATGTAGGTTCCGGTTCTGCTTCTCATGCAAGCGGCATGGAAATGAATGCGATTGCATCCTCTATCATCGGCGGTACAATGCTGACCGGTGGTGTGGGTAACATTATCGGAACCTTCTTCGGGGTACTTTCTTTGAGCACTATCCAAAATATTGTTTCATCTGCCGGTCTTGATCAGGCATGGTGGACAGGAATAACCATTGCAGCAATGCTGTGTCTGTTCTTAGTGATACAGAGTGTGGTTATGGCCCGTAAACAGAAAACGGAAAAATAGACCAAAACGGTTCTCATAAAGCTTAAAAGAGGTGGCTGACCGAAATTGCAGCAACCTCTTTTTGCACATTTGGAGGATTCTCATGAATATAAAGAAAGAAAAGAATAAACAGAACAAAAAAAGCATAAACAGCAAGGGGACAAAAAGGCTTAGTTTATTCTCTCTCCTGATTATACTTTGTTTGCTGCCGCTTATTATATCAATCATAATTCTCAGCAGCGTTTCCTTGTATGTTACCAAAGGCAATTTGGAGCAGGCTGCAAAAGACACTCTTTTCGTAGTTGCAAATAACCTGGCAAATCATTGCAAAGAAAATGAAATTAATGCTATTAATGTGACGGATTATTATGATTATCTGGATAGCTTGAAAGAACAGAACATTGAGATGGCTATTATTTTGGAAGGGGCACCCTGTACTACTTCCATTAAAAATGAGAATGACTATCGTATCCGAGAAATTACTTTTAAAAAGGATGTCTTGGCAGAGCGTGAGCAGTTAAAGGGCGGCTATTATGAAGAAAATGTAATAATAGAAGGCGCAGCCTATTATACCTATTGTATGCCTATAGAAGTAAACGGGGAAATTACGGGTATTGCATTTGCAGGACAAAAACAGGAGTATGTTACGGGAGCAATAGGCGATATTGTAACTTTGTTTATCAGTGCTGCTGCCTTACTGGTTGTTATTTTTGCAGTCATTACTTTTTTGTTTAGCAAGGGATTGTCAAAATCTTTGAAAAATGTAGGTAAAAATGTAAATGCGCTTGCAAGCGGTGACTTAAGTAAGCAAAAAGAAAGTAAAAGTGCTGTCAGGGAAATGAATGTATTACTGGAAGAGACTAAGCTGATGCAGGAAAATCTATCAGAAACCATTGGAAAGGTCAAAGCAGTTTCCGGTGAGTTGGTGGTAGATGTATCTAAAGTAACGCAGTTAAGCGAAAGCAGTGCAGGAAAAGCGAAAGCAATTACAACTACCATGGAGGAGCTTGCAGGCTCGGGAATTGCCATGGCAGAAAATGTACAGGATATCAATACCCAAATGATGGAAATCGGGAATTTTGTAAATGATATTTCCGGAAATGTTGATCAGCTTAATAATAGCACTAAAGTAATTTTACAGACCAATGATGAAGCCAAAATCAGTATGGATACCATTATGGAAAACAGCAGAAAGTCTGTGGAAGCCGTAAACAGTATTACAGAACAGATTACGCAGACCAATGATTCTATCGGTGAAATTGACCGGGCAGTAGAGCTTATTTTAAATATTTCCCAGCAAACAAATCTTCTCAGTCTGAATGCTTCTATTGAAGCAGCAAGGGCAGGAGAAGCCGGCCGGGGCTTTGCTGTAGTTGCAGAAGAAATCAGACGCCTTTCCGAACAAAGTGCGGAAGGCGCAGAAATGATTAAGAATATAGCGGGAACTATTGTGGAAAAATCCGGTAGGTCTGTACAGCTGGCGAAGGGAGTACATGAGTTAATCGCTCTTGAGCAAAAAAATATGACTCAAACACAGCAGAAATATGAAGCACTTAGTCAGGAAATAAATCAGTCTGTAGCAGAAATCGAATCTATTGCAGAAAAAACCGATTACCTGACAAATTATAAAGAAAAGGTCATTGAAAACGTACAAAGTCTGGGTGCTATCAGCCAACAAAATGCAGCAAGCAGTGAGCAGGTAAGTGCCAATATCGGAGATATTATCGGTGAATTCCAGATGGTAAACAATCATTGCGGAAAGATGAATGAAATGGCAAAGAACCTGGAAGAAGCCGTAACTTACTTTCGAGATTGACAACCGGGCGCAGAGATAGTATAAGAAATGTAAGATTATCTATTGAAAGAGGAGGAACAGGCAGTGAAAAAATCTATAGCGGTCATTATGATATTGGCAATTTGCGTATTGGCAGCAGGCTGTGGCAGAAGCAATAAAGCAGAAAAAGAGCAGGAAGCTGTTCAGACAATTGCTGCAGCAGAAAAGATTGTAGTGGGTTTTTCGCAGCTTGGTGCAGAATCTGACTGGCGAAGTGCTAATTCCAAGTCCATGAAGGAAACCTTCACCTCTGAAAACGGATATGAGTTGATTTTTGAAGACGGTCAACAAAAGCAGGCAAATCAGATTATGGCAATCCGGACCTTTATTCAGCAGGAAGTAGATTATATTGTACTGGCACCTGTAACGGAAACCGGTTGGGATACTGTGCTTCAAGAGGCTAAGGATGCGGGAATTCCCGTAATTATTGTAGACCGTATGGTAGACGTATCGGATGACAGTCTCTTTACCTGTTGGGTGGGTTCTGATTTTGAGCTGGAAGGTAAAAAAGCAGCAGAGTGGTTATATCAATATACTTTGAAAGAAAAGATTGCATCGGAAGAAATACATATTGTAAATATACAGGGAACCATCGGTGCATCTTCACAAATCGGACGGACCAAAGGACTTGCAGATGCTGTGAAAGCAAACGGATGGAATCTGTTAGCAGAGGTGAGCGGTGATTATACACAGGCTAAGGGAAGGGAAGTCATGGAATCCTTCTTAAAGCAGTATGATAATATTAACGTAGTATATTGTGAAAATGATAATGAGGCATTAGGCGCCATTGAAGCCATAGAAGCGGCCGGAAAGACGGTAGGCTCTGACATTACCGGCGGGGAGATCATGATTATTTCTTTTGATGGTGTGAACGAAAGTGCTATTAATTATGTTTTAGAAGGAAAGATTACCTGTATTGCAGAGTGTAATCCTTTACATGGTCCCAGAGTTCAGGCAATTATCGAAGCTTTGGAAGAAGGCAAAACACCGGATAAGTTTGCTTACGTAGATGAGGAAATATTTAGTGCTAACGAAACAGTAAAAGACTTAACCATTGGAGACACTGTTTATCCGGTAACGATTTTGCAACCTGAGGATGCCAAGTAGAATAACATAAGACTTATGAGGGTACAGAAGCTTTTCTGTACCTTTTTTTGTTTTACGTTTACATATTGCGGGCAAGTGGTGTAAAATATATTATTATATGTTTGTGGAGGAATTCTGTGGGAAAGGATTTATTAAAAAATTTCGTAGATTTTATTGGTATGGATACCAGTGGTCGTAATGAATCGAAGAAAATAATTGTAATCATCCGTATTATGATTATTTCTTACATACTTTATTTTACAGCCAATATGATAGTATGTAATGTGGTATTTGAGAATCCTAAGGTTTTATTATTTTACGGAAGTTTTTTACTTCTGTTTATTGCACTTTTTGCAATGTCGTACAGTTACAAAACCTCGGTTACTTTATGGAGCTTTTGCTTCAGTACCATTATATGGGTAGTGGCTATAGTACATAGCTTTGGTTGGAATATCGGTGTTCAGCATTTTTTAATGGTGCTTTTGATTTTGTATTTTTTTTCCGGCTACAAAAAATATGTCCACAAAATAGTATTTGCGGTTACGATTTGTGCTCTAAGAATAACTCTTTTTTATTTATATCAGGATAAAGTACCGGTATGGAAGCTCAGCGGGTTGGAGGAGTCGATTTTACAGGTGCTGAATACCATTACCATTTTTTGGTGTATTTCCGTGATATCTTTTGTTTTTAGCAAGGATAGCCAGGAGTTGGAAGGTAAGCTGATAGAGTACAACAGCCAGTTGCAGCAGCAGGCAAATACCGATACCCTGACGGGACTTTTCAACCGCAGAAAAGCTATGGATTATATGAATGCCATGGTAGAAAAGATGAGTAATGATAAAGGTTTTTGTGTTTGTATTTGTGATATTGATTTTTTTAAGAAGGTAAATGACAATTACGGACACGATTTTGGTGATTTGGTATTGAAAAAAATTGCAGAAATTTTTAGGGAAGAAATGCAGGGAAAAAACCTGGCGGCAAGATGGGGAGGAGAAGAATTTCTTCTTTTGTTTCCGGAATGCAATGGTGATGAGGCTTATGTGGTTATTGAACAAATCAGACGCAGAATCAAGGAAACTGCCATGCAGAAGGACGATTTATCCATTCATGTGACGATGACCTTCGGCTTGGCGGAATATGATTTCTTCAATGGTTTGGGTTCTACTTTAAAAGAAGCAGATGAGAAGCTCTACATTGGCAAGGAAAAGGGTAGAGATACTATTATATTTTAAAAGGCAAAAAGAGCTAAAAATAAGGTGCAGAGGATAATGCTTTGCGCCTTTTTTGAGGAAGGAGATTTTGAATGAACAAGAGTGAATACCGTGACAGAGTGCTTGGCTGTTGGCTTGGCAAAAACATAGGCGGAACACTGGGTATGCCGATGGAATGGGAGCGTAAGAAAAATGATGTTACCTACTATACCCATGATATTACGGGCGAACCTCTTCCCAATGACGATTTGGACATTCAGATTTTGTGGCTTTTGGCATTGGAAGAGAGAGGCCTTGATGTAGACGCCAAGATTCTGGGCGAATATTTTAATGAATATATGATTTTTACCCATGCAGAGTACGGAACGGCCCAGACCAATTTGCGGGCAGGGCTGCAACCTCCGGTAAGCGGAAGCTTTAACAACTGTTTTAAGGACAGTTGTGGTTCTTATATCCGTTCTGATATTTGGGCATGTCTGTATCCAGGTTATCCGGAATTGGCAGCTAAATATGCGTTTGAAGATGCTCTGGTGGATCACGGTGACGGAGAAGGTGTTTATGCGGAGGTCTTTGTGGCGGCTATGGAAAGTGCGGCCTTTTATGAAAAGGATATCCGTAAGCTGATTGATATCGGTTTAAGCTATATTCCTGAGGATTGTGCAGTAAGTAAGGTAATCAGGGATGCTATTACCACCTATGATAACGGTATGACCATGGAAGAAAGCCGTGAATATATCATGAAGAATTATATCGGTCATTTGGAATGGCATGCCATTTCCGACGAGGATGAAGCGAAGGGTTATAACGAAGGCAAGATGGGCTGGGATGTTCCCTCCAATATCATGATTATTATTTATGGTCTTTTGTATGGGGAAGGCAATTTTGAAAAAGCAATGTGCACAGCCGTAAATTACGGAGAAGATACCGACTGTACGGCAGGTACTATTGCAGCACTTTACGGTATTATGTACGGAAGAAGTATCTTTGACGAAAAATGGGTTGCTCCTATCGGAAATAAAATTGTGACCGTCAGCATTAATCCTTTTCTGATGTACGGTAAGATTCCTAAGACAGTGGAAGAGCTGACTGACCGCGTGAGTGTTTTGCATGAGCAGGCATTTGTAGAAAATGAACTTACGGAATGGGACGGTCAGGACTTTTATGCGAAGCCCTATTTCAAAAACATTTATGACGAAATGAAGGTAGTCCGTTACAACTTCCCTTATCTGAATGTTCGGTTGGATTATTGCGGTGACCCTGTGATTGTTAGCGGTGAGCCTAAGAAGATTAAGTTTATTTTGTCCAATACTTCCAAGGCGATTACTTCTGACAGAGTAAATGTATATTTATATGCCCGTGAAGGCTGTCAGATAACGCCACAGAATGAACAGGCTGTGTTCCTGACCATGGCACATATGGGTGACGGCATCAAGGAAATTGAGTATGAAATTACGATAGAAGGACCTTTGAAACCCTCCTATCGTTTCGTTGCGGAATTTGTTTATGAAGACAGTCGTAACAATAAAGCAATGGAGGTTCCGTTTGTTCTGCTTACCCAAAGCGGTAGTACTGTTCCGGTGAAGTGGGAAAAGAGGGGACCTGCGGCAACACCTAATTTACCCAGAATTTAATAGGATATAATAAAGTAAGGTGGTATGTTACCACCTTACTTTCCAACGATTCTGAAGGTCTTCGTGGATATCGGAAGCCTTCAGATTTTTTTGTTTTAATTTTTCTTCCCGGCATAAGCGAAGCAGGTGATCCTCGAACAAGGCTTCGTCGGTTGGAAGTTCTACAAAATCATTGGTCCAGGAAGAGATATAGGCAGCATTGGAAAGAGCCAGAGAGTTGATACCCTCTATTCCGGGAGCAATCATGGGAGCATCCTCCAGAATAGATTTTGCAAAATTTTCAAGGATAATGGGATGCCCTGCGGGAGCTTCCTGTGTGAATTCTTCATAAGTAGTTTCCGGAACATAAAAACCCTCTGAGACAGTAAAACAAAATTCCCGTTCCGGAGCAGCAAGCTTCCACCATTTCAGCTTTTCTTCTTCCAGCACCAGCTTTCCTAAATCGCCTGTAATTTCCAAACGGTTAGTGCCGGGAGTTTCACCGGTAGTAGTAATAAATACGGCAGTTGCACCGTTTTCATATTCTCCGTAAATAGTAACATCATCTTCTACATCGATGTTATGGTATTTTCCGAAGCTGCAAAATGCACGTATTTTTTTGGGCATACCGAAGATCCATTGCCATAAGTCAAGGTTGTGGGGAGCCTGATTCAGCAATACACCACCGCCTTCTCCGGTCCAGGACGCACGCCAGCTTCCGGAATCATAATAAGCCTGGGTACGATACCAGTTGGTAATAATCCATACCAGACGCTTTGGAGAACCCAGTGCGCCGCTTTGTACAATTTCGCGGGCTTTGGCAAACAAAGGATTGGTACGCTGATTAAACATAATACCGAATTTCACATTGGCTTTTTCGGCTTCTTCATTCATAATGCGGACCTGTCTGGTATAGACACCTGCAGGCTTTTCAATTAATACGTGAATATTGCGTTTAAAGCATTCTATGGCATAAGTAGGATGGTCATAGTGCGGAACCGCAACCAGTGCAGCATCAATAAGCCCGCTGTCCAACATTTCCAAGGTGTCGGTAAATAATGCGATGGAAAGATCTTTTGCTTTTACCTGTTCCAGTTTTTCCGGGTTAATGTCTGATACAGCAGTAACCGTAACAGAGGGACACAGTCCATCTAAGACATTTTGCAGATGGCCCGATCCCATATTTCCCATTCCGATAATTCCAAGTCTGATTTGGTTCATACAAACATCTCCTTTTTAGACGATTATTTCTTTTAGTGCATTTACTGCAGCGTCAAAAGCAGTGCGATTGTCAGGGTAGCTGTAAGGATTGATGGCTGTTTTCTTATCAGCCTCCAGCTGTGCCAGTCCGTCAAAGACCGATAAATGCGGTTCTATGGTAAGCACATTGCCTTTGTACTCGCTTAGCAGGTAGGGAATGTTACCGATGCCCTTACCGGCAGGAACTACAGAGCCGTCTGCTAAAGCATCTTTGATATGCATGTATTCTACATAAGGCGCAAGAAGCTCCCACGCTTCCATAGTATCCTGTCCGCATTGGATAAAATTGGCCGGGTCGAAGATTGCTTTAAGTGTAGGGAAATTTTGATGGATTTCCAGACAACGGGAAGCGATATCTCCATAGATGTCCTTTTCATTTTCATGACAAAGGATAACATCGCTGCCTTTAGCCGCAGACAAAAACTGTTCCAAACGGCTCATAACCTTATCCGTATATTTCCCGCAATCTTCATTTTGCGGAATATAAAAGCTGAACATGCGGATGTGCTTTGTTCCCAGGATATCTGCAATTTCAAGACTCCTTTTAAAGGTTTCCAGGTGTGGTGCAAAGTCATCTTTGATTCCGATTTTTCCAAAGGGAGAACCTAAGGACCAGACCTTAAGGGAAGATGCATCGAGCTGCATACGGATTTCTCTTGCCTTTTGGGCAGAAATATCTGCAATATTTTCACCGTCTACACCGCGGATTTCCAAATAAGAAATACCGTTTTCTGTCATGGCGGTTATTTGATTAGTTAATTTGCTGTCTGCTTCATCGGCAAATGCCGCAAGTTGAAACTTCATGAGAAATTCCTCCTTTTTGTTCGTGTTAATCTCATGATATGATAAATGAAATTGTATTACAATTGCTGATTAGAGCATTATATATTGCAAATTCGAGCATACAATGCAATAATGAAAGGAAGAAAAAGAAAGGCAAAGAAAATGAGTACAATATACCAATATCTTTCAACAGATTTAACGGCACACCATGCCATTGATGAATTACCCGATGCAAAAAGCTTTGGAATGCATATTCATGACCTTTATGAAATTTATTATTTTGTATCAGGAGAAGTGAATTATCTGGTGGAGGGACATGAATATACCTTAGAGCCAAACACGATAATGATTATGCGTCCGGGAGAATCCCATGCGGCTAAGATTTTGAAAGAAAAACCATATCAGAGGTATTATATTAATTTTCATGCATCCTTATTGGATGAGATTGATCCGGAGCATCGATTACTTCGTGCATTTACAGACAGAGATTTGGGATTTGGGAATCAATACCGGGAATCGGAATTTGGAGATATTCCACTGAAAAAGATATTTGAGTCCATGTACCGTTGCCGGGATAACGACTATAACAAGCGGTTAAATATCAGTATTTATTTGTTTTTGCTATTGGATAAAATCAATCAATTTTTTGACCAAAGAGAAACAACACAGGATAAACCGTCGGGAGGCCTTTCTGAGCAGATGGTGGCATATGTAAACAGGCATTTAAAAGAGGAACTGACAGTGCCATTACTGGCAAAAGAATTTTATTTAAGCACCTCTCAATTTAGCAGAATTTTTAAGCAGGCAACAGGAGCGTCCGTGTGGGAATACATCATACGTAAAAGATTAACCATGGCAAGAGAAGCAATGCGTAGTGGTAGCTTGGCAAGAGAAGCAAGTGATAGCTGCGGGTTCGGGGACTATTCCGTGTTTTATCGGGCATATGTGAAGCATTTCGGACATGCGCCGACGGAAGGGGACTGAGAGGAGAAAATGAATTTTTGAAAAATGGAAGAATAGAATACAAAGAAAAACATATCTTGACAGTTGGTCTGGGATAAGATATATTATTCAATAAATTAAAATGAAAATGCGAAGAAGAGAAATAGTACGTGTTAATCTGATTTCAGAGAGAGGGTGTTTGGTGCGAACCCTTATGAGGAAAACATGGAAGGCGTCTTGGAGCAGCGGAGTGAATAATAAAGTAGCGTCCGACGGAAAATTCCACCGTTAAAAGGAATGTAGTATAAGATGTTAAATCCGTACTATGATAAAAGCGCAGATGGTTATCTGAATTTAGGTGGAACCGCGGTTATATTCGCCCTAAGTATATTAATTTATACTTAGGGCTTTTTTATTCCAGCCTAACATAAAATAGACAATTCTTTGTCATTTTCAAAAACAAAAGAAAGGTCAGGTAATTAAGATGGAGAGACGAAATTTTTCAATGGATGAAGTGGTATCATACTGTAATCAGTATGGTTTCATTTTTCAAGGAAGTGAGATTTATGGTGGGCTTGCTAACACGTGGGATTACGGTCCATTAGGCACAAGGTTAAAAAATCAGGTTAAAGATGCCTGGAGATATCATTTTATTCAGATGCGTGAAAACAGCTATGAAGTAGATGCAGATATCTTGATGAATCCAAAAGTATGGGAGGCAAGTGGGCATCTTGCCGGTTTTTCAGATCCATTGCTTGATTGTAAAGAGTGTAAGACACGGCATAGAGCAGACAATTTAATTCAAGACTATAATCAAAGCGTCAATGCGGATACTATGTCGCAGGAAGAAATGATTGCATTTATTCGTGACAACCATGTTCCTTGTCCGGTATGCGGAAAGTCAAATTTTACAGATATCAGACAGTTTAATCTGATGTTTGAAACCAAAAGAGGTGTGACAGATGACAGTTCCAGCCGAATCTTTCTCCGACCTGAAAATGCGCAAGGTGAGTATGTTAATTATCTAAATGTAATGCGTTCTATGAGAGCTAAATTACCTTTTAGCATAGGACAAATCGGTAAAGCGTTCCGTAATGAGATTACACCCAAAAACTTTACTTTCAGAACTATTGAGTTTGAACAGATGGAGTTTCAGACTTTCTGTAAGAAAGGTTCTGACAGTGAACTCTATCAGTATTTCAAAGAATACGGGGTAAAATTTTTTGAAAGTCTTGGATTACCTTCAGAAAAATTACGTTTTCATAATCATGAAAAATTAGCGCATTATGCGAAAGAAGCCTGTGATATTGAATATCAATTTCCATTTGGATGGGGTGAAATTAACGGTACTCATAACAGAACTAATTTTGATCTTACAAGGCATCAGGAATATTCAGGAAAATCAATGGAATACTTTGACGAAACCACAAAAGAAAAGTATATTCCATATATTATTGAATCAACTTATGGATTAGACCGTATTGTATTAGCATTGATATTTGAAGGCTTACACGAAGAACAGATTAGTGATACAGATAGCCGTATTGTATTTAATATTAAGCCGTCACTTGCGCCAATTAAAGTCAACATACTTCCACTAATTAAAAAGAAGCATGCTGAGAAAGCCAGAGAATTATATACGATGCTTGCCAAATATTGCATGGTTCAGTATGAAGAGTCCGGAAGCATTGGAAAGAGATATCGTAGAGGAGATGCAATAGGTATTCCGTATGCAATTACAGTTGATGATGCAACTCTGGAGCAAGAAACTGTAACCGTAAGAGACAGAGATACTATGGAACAGAGCGTAATTCCAATAAGTGGATTAATTACTTTTTTAGCAGAAAAATCATTAATATAATTTGCTATTCTATATAATTAATTTTTGCAATGATAGGTAATGATAAGCTATCGGCTTGGTGTATCGCTGTATTTATTCTTTATGTAAATGAAAAAGCCCGCCCATATGGGCGGGAGATGCTTAACTTTATTTAAAGTATTTATCCACATATTCCTGTGCTTGTACTCGAGTAAGTTGAAAATTATCTTCCAATTGAGCAAGAAGTTGATCCTCTTCAATATTTTGCTTTGAGCAATGTAAAATAAATACTTTAATGCCTTTCTCCAGACCTTCCAAATATCCCTCTTCTCGAGCTTCACGCTTTAATGAACGCTCATATTTCTTTTTATCAAATAGCTCCAGCATAATATCCAATACCTCCGCACGATATAGTCTTAACTGCTGATTTAAAATATCATGTTCAATGCAATAGTCGATAGCAGTATTTAAAGCTATTTTCAGATTATTGCATTGAGACATATAATTTCTGGTAATTTCTATAAATTGTGAATATTCGCTTAATAGTTTGCACTGTTTCATTAGCTGTACGTTATGCCCATAATTAATATTAAGCATTTTGACACGAAGTTCAACACTGCTTGGAACAGATTTGTTTTGAAAAGCATCCGAAAGATAAAGGGTATGCTCTTCAGGCATTTCCTTTGTGCCGTTATAAAAAACAACGCATTGTGGTGTAGGCAAAGGTATTTGTCTGGAAGAATAGAGACTGTCTTCTGCTTGATCAATAGTCTTATGATATTCCTGTGCCAGATACATTAAAAACCGAACAGGCATATTTGGATTATATGTGCTTTGGTGTTCGTACATGTTAAGAACACCGGTAACCACAAAGGCAAGGTCATTTTTCATTTCCAGATATACTGCGTTTTCAATAGTTACAATTTTCAGTAAGGAGGCATCTTTGTAATCTGTTCCGTTTAATGCATTATATAGGCTCAAAAGTGCTTCCTTGTCTTTTTCAAACAAAAAGCGGAAAAGCCGGTCCTTAAATTGTCTGCGAAAACGGGTAGGTAGATGCCGATTGATAAAATGTGTTACTTTTTGATAATTCATATAATATCCTCCTTTTGATAGGCAGGACACTATATTTGTAATCACTTTGCAAATCCTGCCATTAATAAAATAAGAAAACCATGGCAGAAACTGCCGGAATGTGCGATACGCACATTATCAGACATTGATGGAAACCATCAAGCTGAATAAAGATTCGTATGATGTTTTTATATTAACAAGAAAATAAAAAGGTGTCAATCTTTTTCAAAATAAAAATATACGGAATATAATACAAACTTAATAAAAAGAAAAGCCGACTTATTTTAAGCCGGCGTCTCTTTTTAGATATTGTGCAGTTATGGTTTCAGAGGTATCTATCATTTCCTTGGGGGTTCCGGTAAAAACTACTTCACCGCCGCCGGAGCCGCCGTCCGGGCCGATATCGATGATGTAATCCGCCTGCTTCATTACATCCAGATTATGTTCGATGACAAGAACGGTATTTCCTTTCTTTACCAGCTTTTCCAAAAGGTCCATTATGCTTGTAATATCGGAAGCATGTAGACCGGTGGTAGGTTCATCCAAAATGTAAATATTTCCTTTTTTGTCGAGCTCTTTTGCAAGCTTTACCCGTTGCCGTTCTCCTCCGGATAAGGTGGATAGCGGTTGACCAAGTGATAAATACGGTAGACCAACCTCCAACATGGCTTTAAGCTTTTTCGTAATTTTGTTATTTCCCCGGAAGAATTCATATGCGTCTTCAACTGACATATTCAGTACATCCATAATAGTTTTTCCGCGAAAGGTA
Source organism: Lachnospiraceae bacterium (assembly GCA_017411305.1). GTDB lineage: Bacteria > Bacillota > Clostridia > Lachnospirales > Lachnospiraceae > Suilimivivens. Next base: position 64,372 of record JAFQQI010000066.1, on the reverse strand, counting down.
TGCTGCAGTGCGGCTTTGCTGTAGCGCATGCCTTCGCAAGCTTCACATACCGTAGTCACAGGGTCCATAAAAACCAGTTCTGTAATGACAACGCCTTTGCCTTTGCATACCGGGCATGCGCCCTTGCCGTTAAAAGTAAAAAGTGATGCATCCTGTCCGCTTTCTAAGGCAAATACTTTCCTTATTTCATCAAAAAAGCCAAGAAAGGTGGCGGGGGTAGAACGTCCCGTTGCCGTAACAGGTGACTGGTCCACTAATACGACTCTGTTTTCATACTGTTTGGCAAATACATCATGAATTAAACTACTCTTACCGGAGCCTGCCACGCCTGTAATTACAGTTAAAACATTTAAAGGAATGTCTACCGATACATTTTTTAAATTGTGTAGGTTTGCATTTCGTACCGGTAAAAATTCAGTAGCTTTTCGAGGGTTCATTTTTACCGGAATTTCTTCACGCAATGCATTACCGGTCTTGGTGCCGGAGGTAAGTAAGGCTTCATAGCTTCCCTGAAACAAAATTTGTCCGCCCTGTTTTCCGGCAAGAGGTCCTACATCGATTACAACATCTGCAATACCGATAATATCCTTATCATGTTCTACGACAAGCACGGTATTTCCTTTGTCCCGGAGACTTTTTAGGAGCTTTGTCATACGATGAACATCTCTGGGATGCATTCCCGTGCTGGGCTCATCAAAAATATAAGTCATTCCGGTAAGAGAACTTCCCATATATCTGACCAGCTTAAGGCGCTGTGCTTCGCCGCCGGATAGGGTAGAGGATTCGCGATTCATACTAAGATAGGGTAAACCGATATCAATCATACGTGTCAGAGAAGCCACCAGGGCTTCTACAATTGTTTCGGCACGTTTATCGGTGATACTCAGTAAAACCTCACGAAGTTTTACAAATTCCAATTCACACATTTCATCAATACTGTAGCCTGCCACTTTGCTGCTTAAAGCCGTATTGTTTAGGCGTTTACCGTGACAAAAAGGACAGACTTCTTCAGATACCAGCTCCATATGTTTTTTCAGGGAAGCTTCTTTTACTTCTGAGCTGTCCTTGCGCAGAAGCAGGCGCGTCAGGTAATTTTCCACGCCTTCCACTTTTTTGGAAAGCGGCTTTCCGCCCTTTTCCTTTGCACCGTAGAGAAGGATGTTGCGTTCTTCCTTTGTATAGTCTTTATATTTTTTATCTAATGGTAACAAACCGGATGCGGCATATTGCTTCCAATACCAGTTTTCCACATGAAATGCAGGTAAATCAGCCATTCCTTCGTTCCAAGTTTTTTCCGGGTCTATTTTGCGTTCTGCATCAACCGTCATGACCTTGCCGATACCAAAGCAGTTCATGCACATTCCGTTGGGATTATTAAAGGAAAAATAAGAGGCAGTTCCCACATAGGGATTACCGATACGTGAATATAAAAGCCTGATTGCCGAGTATAAATCACTGATAGTTCCCACGGTAGAACGGGCATTTCCGCCTAATCTGCTTTGATCGATAATAACCGGCGCAGTAAGATTATCGATAAAATCCACCTTTGGTTTCTCATATTTGGGAAGTCTGCCCCGCATAAAGGCAGTATAAGTTTCGTTCATTTGTCTTTGACTTTCTGCAGCTATGGTGTCAAATACGATACTGGATTTACCGGAGCCTGACACTCCGGTAAAGACTACAATTTTTTCCTTCGGTATTTCCAAAGAAATATTTTTGAGATTGTTTTGTCTCAATCCTTTTATAATGATATTTTCCTGTTCTTTACCCATTTGTTTATCCTCTATTTTCTTTTACAAACAGGAATCTGTATTTCCGAAAGCCACTCTTCCTCAGACTCCTTATTCCACACACCGTCAATATAAGATTCTCTGATATTTCCGCAAATCTCATAATCATTTTCTTCAATAAATTGAAGTAGTTTTGCATAAGAGCTTGCGAAGGAGTTATAAGAACCTTTATGAAAAATACAAGCGGCTTCCGAAACCTCGGGCAGCACTTTGAATTGAACCGAATCGGAAGCTGCTTTCTTTTCTGTAACAGCTTCACAGATTTCCACGAGAATTTCTTCCTCTTTATAGCCCTGCTCCAAATAATGGGTAAAGCAATACCCCGGTTCTGTACAAATACAGCCCAGTTTTTCCATTTCTTCCCCCATTTCGGGCATTTTGTAAAACAGTGCATCATAGGATTCCAGTTTCATTTCCATAGAACATACGGTTACTTCCGGAAGTTTCTTTATTAGTACCGGCATGGTAAGAGCTACTTCTTCTCTGTTTAAATAGGATTCTACTTCAGCCAGCTTTGCAGTAAGGGAAGCGATATCCTTTAATATTTGCTGTTTTCTTTCCAACAGCAACTTTTTTTCATCTTCTCCGCTTATGATTTTTTGAATATCATCTATGGAAAAGCCCATACCTCTCAGAGCCAGTAATCTGTGTAACTCAGCAATCTGTCCGCCTGCATAATAACGGTATCCGTTTTCTTCATCCACATAGACCGGTTTTAGTAAATTCTGCTCATCATAATAACGCAGGGTCTTTATGGTTACACGATTCATGTTTGCAAACATTCCGATTTTGTATAATACGGTCTGTTCCTGTACTTCACACGCTTTATGTGATTCGTTCATTTTCATCAATTTTTCTATCCTCCTTACTGTTGATACCATTATACTACAGTCTCCCCTAAGGGACGAGTCAATGGTTAATTTTAGTAGTCAAAAAGCATAGATAGTGTTAAAATAATATCAATATGAAAAACTGATTTTTTTAGGAAAGAAGAGGAAAAGAAAATGCTTTATAACATACTTGATATGACGGTAGAAGGAAGTGTAGGAACTCCCACATTAACTACATATATCATAGATGATGCGGAGATGTTCATGGTACGGGAGCGTCCTATGGTGATTATCTGTCCGGGTGGCGGATATAACCATTTGTCCGATAGGGAAGGAGAACTGCTTGCGCTTCAGTATCTTGCAATGGGCTGTCATGCGGCAGTGCTTCGTTATTCCGTATCCCCTGCTGTTTATCCGGCACCCCTTTTAGAGCTTGCCAAAGCAATGGCAACTGTAAGGAAAAACGTGAAGCAGTGGCACATTGATCCTGGTAAGATTCTGGTACAGGGTTCCTCAGCAGGAGGACATCTGGCAGCCATGTTAGGATGCTTTTGGAAGGAGAATTGGCTTGCAAAAGAGGCAGCAGGCGGTGATGCAGAGCTACTTCGGCCCAATGGCATGATTTTAAGCTATCCGGTGATCACTTCCGGTGAATTTGCCCACAGAGGATCTTTTGATATGCTGATGGGAGAGAAGGCAAGTAGGGAGCTTCTTGAAAAATTGTCTTTGGAAAAGCAGGTAACAGAAGAAACACCCAAGGCATTTATTTGGCATACATTTGAAGATGGTGCTGTTCCCGTAGAAAATTCCTTGATGTTTGCAAAGGCCTTGCGGCAAAAGAACATTCCTTTTGAACTGCATATTTATCCGAAAGGCGGTCATGGTCTGGGACTTGGTAATGAGCTGACACTATCTACATCCGGTAAAGAACTCCAGCCGGAAGTCAATACATGGATTCATATGGCAGAAGCTTTTATTAAGAATTTATAAGATAAATCAAGAAAACAAGCAATATGATATTATGAAAAAATAAAAAAATGATAGAAAGGAAGACAGCATAATGAAAATTCAAAATCCCATTATCCGAGGTTTTTATCCTGATCCCAGTATTTGTGAAGCAGAGGGCAAATATTACATAGCCTGCAGCTCTTTTCAGTTTTTTCCTGGGGTTCCGATTTTTGAAAGTGAGGATCTTATCAACTGGAAGCAGGTAGCCAATGCCCTTACCAGAACCAGTCAGGTAGAGCTGCATCAGATTCCCAGCTCAGGCGGTGTGTTTGCGCCTACGCTTCGTTACCATGACGGAACCTTTTATATGGTAACCAACAACAATACCTTCGGTAAGAATTTTTATATTACAACGACAGATATTTGCGGAGAATGGTCTGAGCCGATTTTTGTGGACCAGGAAGGCATTGACCCGTCACTTTTATTTGATGATGACGGTAAGGTATACTTTACCAGTAACGGTCCCGATGAAAATGGCAAGGCTTGTATTTTACAGTGTGAAATTGATATTAAGACCGGCGAAAAGTTAACTGACAGTATTCCCATTTGGTCCGGTAGCGGCGGCAGATACATAGAATCTCCTCATTTGTATCATATCGGAGACTGGTATTATCTGATGGTAGCAGAAGGCGGCACCGAATACGGTCATATGATTACTTATGCCAGAAGTAAAAATCCTTTCGGACCTTTCGAGGGTTATGCGAAGAATCCTGTTCTGACTAACAGAAATCAGGGCGGAAATGAAAATCAGATTCAGGGAATCGGTCACGGAGACCTTATTTGTGATGCCAAGGGCAACTACTATATTGTATGTCTCGGATTCCGTCAATGCGGAATTTGGCAGCCTTATCATCAGTTGGGCCGTGAGGTATTTATTGCGCCGGTATATTGGCAGGAGGATGGCTGGTTTACAGCAGGAGATAAGGGTATTGTAACAGAATATATGGAAGTAGCCCTGGAAGGGGAACAGAATACCGAGGTTTATGATGTGTGCTTCCCTCCCGCAGCAAAAGACGAGCTGAGATGGAGCTATTTGAGAGACTATCATAAAGAGAATTATGAATTTACAGAGACAGGACTGAAAATGCGCGGAACCCATCTTACCTTAGATGATGTGGACACTCCCAGCTTTGTGGGAATCCGTCAGTCGGAGTTTGATACCGAGCTTAGAGTGAAGGTAAGGGGCAAGGCAAAGGAAGCAGGCGTTACCTTCTATATGGATGAAAGCCAGCACTATGATTTGGCAGTTATTAATGAAGGTGAGGAAAAGAAGGTTATTTTAACGGTTCGCACCGGTGATGCCAAATCCGTAAACGGAGAGGTGGCTTTACCTGCTGACTGTGAACAAGCAGAATTATGTATTATTTCCGAACCTGAGGTTTATCATTTTTATTGCATAATTGGTGGAGAAAAGAAGCTTCTCGGAAGTGCCAGAAGCAGATATTTATCTTCTGAAGTGGCAGGCGGATTTACAGGCGTTTTGATGGGAATGTATGCAGTAGATACAAACGGCGAATGGGCAGAATTTACTGAGCTTTGCTGGAAGCAGGGCAAATAAAAGGAGAAAACGTATGAAAGAATTAAGAGCACCTATGGGCTGGAACAGCTGGGACTGCTATGGAGCCGCTGTTACAGAGGATATTGTAAAACAAAACGCCAAATTTATGGCAGAAAATTTAAAGCAGTATGGCTGGGAATATATTGTAGTAGACATTCAGTGGAGTGAACCCGGGGCTACCACACATGAATACCGCCCTTTTACGGAGCTTTGCATGGATGAATATTCCAGATTGATTCCGGCAGAGAACAGATTTCCTTCTTCGGCCGGAGGTAAGGGCTTTGCTCCTCTTGCAGAATATGTACATTCTTTGGGACTAAAATTCGGTATTCATATTATGCGAGGCATTCCCAGACAGGCAGTGCATCAGAATACCAAGATAAAAGGTACTGACAGGACAGCAAGGGAAATTGCAAAAAGAAACAGCATTTGTCAGTGGAATACGGATATGTACGGAGTTGATCCTGAAAAAGAAGGTGCAAAAGAGTATTACGATAGTCTTTTTGAGTTGTACGCTTCCTGGGGTGTAGACTTTATCAAATGTGACGATATCTGTAGAGAGCTTCCTCATGAGGAGGCAGAAATGGTGATGCTCAGCGAAGCACTTCACGGCTGCGGCAGAGAGATGATTTTAAGCCTTTCTCCCGGACCTGCCCTCTTAGAAAAGGCAGAGCTTTACAAGCAGATTTCCAATATGTGGCGTATTACTGATGACTTCTGGGACCAATGGGAGCTTCTTTATGCCATGTTTGAAAGAGCAGAGAAGTGGTGTACCCATACCGGTGCCGGTCATTGGCCGGATGCGGATATGTTGCCGATAGGTCCACTTCGTCAGGATTACGGGAAGGAAGACTGGACCAAATTTACTGAAGACGAGCAGATTACCATGCTGACTCTTTGGAGCATTTTCCGCTCACCGCTTATGATTGGTGGGGAAATGACAGGATTCGATGAATTTACCATGAAGCTTCTGACCAATGAGGAAATCCTTAAAATGCACAAAAATGTGCGTCATTCCCATCAGGTATGGCGTCGTGAAATTAACGGTGTAGAGCATATTGCATGGATGGGCGTCAGTGCAGAAGGCGGCTTATATGTGGCTATCTTCAACGCAGGCGAGGAAGACAGTAAGGTTTCGGTTGCGCTTAATGAGCTGGAGATTTATAATGAGGTTGCGGGATACGAGCTCTGGAGCGGAGCACCCGTAGGTCAGAGTAGCGTGTTGGAGGTTGAATTACCAAAGCATGGCGCAAAGGCATTTTATTTGAAAAAGTAGAGCAGATTTGGATGGTGCTGCATTGATAAACGGATATAAAGTGATTGCATTATGCATATCAAAAGTGCATGAAAACGAAAGCTATGTTCTCATTGAAGCAAAAAAGGCAAAAAGAAGTATATGAATTATATAGTACTGGATTTGGAATGGAATCAAAGTAACACCGGTCAGGAACCGGAAGTAAAAGAGATGCCCTTTGAAATTATTGATATGGGGGCAATCAAACTAAGTGAAGATAAAACAATGATTGATGAATTTAATCAGCTGGTAAAGCCTGCTGTTTATCTTCACATGCATAAAATTACCAGCAAAATCATTCATCTTCATATGCGTGATTTGCAAAAAGGAAATCCATTTCCGCAAGTAGCATCAAAATTTCTTGATTGGTGTGGCAAAGATTATATTTTCTGTACATGGGGTCCCCTAGATTTATATGAGCTGCAGAGAAATATGCGTTTCTACGAAATGGAGCCATTAAGTGACCGGCCTCTTCGCTTTTTGGATGTACAGAAGCTGTTCAGTATTGCCTACGAAGATAAGAAGAGCCGCAGAAGTTTGGAATATGCCATTGACTTTTTAGCAATTGAAAAGGATATTCCTTTCCACCGGGCATTCAGTGATGCCTATTATACAGCGAAGGTTCTTGAGACATTAAAGCAAGAGGTTCTTGAAAACTATTCCTTTGATACCTTTGCATTACCCAATACCAGGGAAGAAGAAATTCACGTAATGTTTCATGATTACATGAAATATATTTCCAGGGAATTTCCCGATAAGCAGGCAGCCATGGAGGATAAAGAGGTTATCAGTACCAAATGCTACCTCTGTCACAAAAATATCCGCAAAAAAATCCGTTGGTTTACGCCCAACGGAAAGCATTATTATAGTGTTGCCATATGCCCCGTTCACGGCCATATGAAATCCAAAATCCGAATCCGCAAATCAGAGAACGAAGGCATTTATGTGGTGAAAACCTCTAAATTTATTTCAGAAGAGGAATCTGAAATATTATTACAAAAAAGAGATGAGGCCAGGGAGCATCAAAAGATGAAACGTAAGGCCGGTAAAAGCAAGAAGCAAAAATAAAATCCGACGATTTAAAAATGCAGACCCTTATTATGTTTTCCTTTATGTTTTTTAGGAAAGCGTGATGAGGGTTTTTTTCGGATATCACTGAACTTGTAATCTGTTATGAAAGCCCGAATGACAAAAGTAGCAATCAATAAAGTTGCAAAGGCAATTATCATGATTAAAATCAGCTTCACATTAATATAAACGGTATTTGCCTCCGGTTCTGACTGGATGACAGTATTAAAAAATGCAGAAATGCCGGAGATGTCTTTGCTTTCGGAACTTCCGCTATCGGAAGCATGTCCGGGTATCAGATTAACAGAGGCAGTTCCCAAAGAAATATTTTCATAGGAGTAAAGAATACGAGCTACTTCCTTGCCGGTCAGATTTTCATAAGATATCTTTGATGAAATATCTGCGAAATCAAGGGTTTTGGGCAAAATGATGTAACTGTTCTCATTTAGGGAAAACAAGGTAGCGGAATTACCGAAAACATCATGGGCTCCATGAAAAGAAGTAATTCCGTTTATTTGATAATTGGTTTCATATTCGGATACATTAGTAACTGCAAAATTGGTAAACCCGTAATCAAACAATTTTACAGTATCATAAAACTGATCCGGAGTTTCTTCTACCATAACAACGCAAATTAATTTCATGCCGTTTTTTTCGGCACAAGTAACCAGAGTTTGTCTGGCTTCATCCGTATAGCCGGTTTTGCCACCCTTAATCCCTTCGCATGCAATTTCTCCGGTAATCAATTTATGTTTATTACGGACGATAAAATCATCCGGCTGTGTATCTGTTGCTTCAAAATGATAAGAAGCTGTATTACCAATTTTTGACAAGAGGTCATTATCAAAAAAAGCACAGGCAATTAATGCAAGATCATAGGCAGTGGTATAATGCTCTTCATGATACAGACCATGAGCGTTCATAAAATGAGTATTGTGACAACCCAGCTCTGCTGCCCGTTTATTCATCATATCTGCAAAGGAATCCATATCACCGGCAATATGTTCGGCTACGCCATTGGCAACTTCATTGGCTGAGGCAACTAAAATTCCGTATAAGCATTCTTCCATGGGCATTGACTGTCCCGCATCAATACCGATATTAGAGCTGCCGCTTTCGATACTGAATACCGCATCTTGAGAAAACTTAACGGTTTCCTGTAGCTTTGCATTCTCAGCGGCAATCAGACAGGTCATCAGTTTCGTAGTACTGGCAGGATAGGATTTTTGGTGTATATTTTTGGAATAAAGAATCGTACCGGTATTTGCTTCCAGCAGAACTGCAGAAGCAGCACTGATTGCAGGCCCGGTTGGCCACTCAGTTACTTCGTTACTCTGAACGGGAAGTGCTTTTCGCTCTTCGGCAGCAGCCTGATACTCTTCTTCACTTGCAGGTGCAGCATATGCAGTAAGAGGAATATATGCAGTTGTAATATATATAAAGGCGGATAAGAAAATGAGAGCTATCCGTTTCGCAAAATCTTTTTTCATGAAAACTCCTTGCAAATACACTGTTGTAAATATGATACACTATTTTGCACAAAAACCAAACAGCTTTTGCAAAAAATTCATGGTTATTTTTGGATACTGTGATATACTTGTAATAACAGAATTGATAAAATGCCTGCATCTAATATAGGTGCCGGCAGCAGGAGGCATTTTATGAGACTAAAGAATGTTCCCGGCTCAAGAGAAGCAATTGCTGAAAGTGATTTTGTAGTACATGAGCCGGAAAAAATAAAAGGAAGTTGGAAAGCTTTATTTGATAATCAAAATCCGCTTCATATTGAAATCGGAATGGGAAAAGGGAAGTTTATCTATGAGATGGCAAGGCGTAATCCCGAAATTAACTATATCGGTATAGAAAAATACTCCAGTGTGTTGCTTCGTGCCGTTCAGAAGATGGAAGAAGAGCCGCTTGTAAATCTAAAGTTTATCCGTATGGATGCGGAAGATATTACGGATGTGTTTGCAGAAAATGAGGTAGATAAAATTTATCTGAATTTTTCCGACCCGTGGCCTAAGGACAGACATGCCAAGAGACGTCTTCCTTCTAAAGAATTTTTGGCAAGATATGATCAACTCCTTGTAAAAGACGGCTTTTTGGAATTTAAGACAGACAACAGAGGATTATTTGACTTTGCTGTAGAGCAGTTACCGGAAGCCGGCTGGAGGGCAGAAAAGATTACTTATGATTTGCACCATGATGAAGAGATGGTTCGGGGCAATGTCATGACGGAATATGAAGAAAAGTTTTCTTCCATGGGCAATCCTATTTGTAAATATATTATTTTCAGATAGAGCGCATGGAAGATATGTATAAAGGAGGATATGGGGTATGACAAAACAGCTGATTATTTCTATCGGCCGCGAATTCGGTTCGGGGGGACATGAAATTGCGGAAATGCTGGCAGAAAGATTTGGATTGAATCTGTATGACAGTAACCTTTTAGAGGAGGTTGCAAACGAAAAGAAAGTGGATGCTTCTAATCTTGAGAAGTACGATGAAGTGCCCAGAAATCTGATTTTTTCAAGAAAAATAGGGGATTATTCCAATTCTATGGAAGAAAATATTGCTAATATGCAATTTGATTTCTTAAGACTCAAGGCATCAAAAGGAGAATCCTTTGTGGTGGTTGGCCGATGTGCAGAAACAATGCTCCGGCCTTACCCGGCACTGGTTTCTATTTTTGTAATAGGTGATCATGAACATAAAGTTGAGCGCGTAATGAAGCTTTATAATCTTTCCCATACAGAAGCAGAGAGTTTTATCGTGAAGCAGGATAAAAAGAGAAAAAGCTATCACAATTATTATTGCGAAGGTAAGTGGGGTGATTCCCGTAATTACGACCTTTGCATTAACAGCAGCAAGCTGGGAGAAAAAGAAACAGCAGAAATGTTGGCAGATTACATTATCAAGAGACAGCAGTTATTATAGTAAGCAGCCCGGGAATCCCGGGCTGTTTGTTTTTACGAAAGTAATGAAAAAGAAAATATCTTATACTAAAATATTCTGTTAAATATTCTTGGATGAAACATTGACAATTTGCCATAAAAATTGTATGATGAACAATGTCGTAAGAAACGGCGCGTGGCTCAGTTTGGTAGAGCGCTGCGTTCGGGACGCAGAGGTCGCAGGTTCAAATCCTGTCGCGCCGACTAAAAAGCCCCTGCTTTTGCAGGGGCTTTTTGTTGATATTACAATTCATTTTTGTTAAGATAAAAACAGATATTGTCTTAAGGGAGAGACTGCATGGAAGAGAATCGTAATCAGGAAACTGATTTCATGAAAGAGACAATTAAACAAAGACCGCTTAATCGTAAGAAGCTAATTCGTAGGACGTTGCTTACGGTTTCCATGGCAGTAATTTTTGGTCTGGTGGCGTGTGTTACCTTTTTACTGCTGGAACCGGTTATCAGTAACAGACTTTATCCCGAAGAGGAGCCGTCAACGGTTGTATTTGAGGAGGAGCCGGTGGAGGAAGAGATTTTACCGGAGGATATGATAGCAGATGAATCTGAAATGAATCCGGAACCTACACAGGCCCCTGCATTAGAAGAAGAGCAGATAGAACAGGTACTTTCAGAAATGGAGCTGGGTGTAGAAGATTATACCTCCTTGTATCAGGGTCTTTCCGGCATTGCCAGAGAAGCCCAAAAGTCTATGGTAACAGTAGTAGGTGTTACTTCGGACATGGATTGGTTTAATAATTCTTATGAGAACGAAGGTGTTATTTCAGGTGTGATAGTGGCGGATAACCGTTTGGAAATTTTGGTTCTTGCTAATATCAGTGCCATAGAGGATGCGGAAGCTTTGCGAATTACCTTTGCTGATAGCAGGGAATATGAAGCAGAGGTGAAGAAGAAAGATAATAATACAGGACTTGCCATATTGTCTGTAAACAAATCTTCCATGAATCCCAATACGTTGGAAGAAATCAGTATTATCAAGCTGGGAAGCTCTGCGGTAAGCAGCCTGCTTGGTTCACCGATTATTGCAGTAGGACAGCCCATGGGTATGACAGATTCCTTCTGCTACGGATTTGTTACATCTATGGGAACCGATATTCATATGCCGGATTCGACATATAAGCTGGTTACTACAGATATTTACGGAAGCACGGATGCAACGGGCATTCTAATTAACCTGAAGGGGCAAATGATAGGTATTATCGACATCGATAATCATAACAATAATATGAAAAATATGATTTGTGCCATTGGAATTTCGGAGCTGAAAAAAACCATCGAAAATATGTCCAATAACAGAGACATTGCATATCTTGGAATTTACGGAAGCGATGTGACGCCGGAAATTAACCGTGAAATGGGAGTACCTTTTGGTGTTTATGTTACAGAAATAGATATGGATTCACCGGCTATGGAAGCAGGTATCCAAAGCGGAGACGTCATTATAAGAATTGATGATTCATCTGTTGAAAATTACAAGGATTTTGTCACTTATCTGGCTGATAAACGACCTGAGCAGCAAATCAGTATCGGCCTTTTGCGTCAGGGACCGGATGGATATAGCGGAATGAAGCTGGAAGTAGTACTTGGCATGAAATAAATCAGGGAAGGTAAAAAACATGAAATATATTAAGGATTATAAAGATGGCGACAGAGTATTTGATATTTATCTTTGCAAGCACAAAACTTCTGCCGTGACTAAAAATGGAAAGCCTTATGACAGCGTAATTCTACAGGATAAAACAGGCACATTAGATGCTAAAATCTGGGATCCTAATAATATGGGAATTGCAGATTTTGAAGCACTGGATTATATCGAGGTTTATGGTGAAATTACCAGCTTTCAGGGGGCTTTACAGGTGAATGTAAAGAGAATCCGTAAGTGTCAGGAAGGTGAGTTTAATCCTGCCGATTATTTGCCTGTCAGTAAGTTTGACATTGAGGAGATGTATCAGGAGCTTTTGGGATATATTTCCCGCACGGAAAATACATACTTGAAGCAATTGTTGCAGGAGTTCTTTATTAAGGATGAGGCTTTTGTAAAAGCATTTAAACAATCTTCCGCAGCAAAAACAATTCATCACGGATTTGTGGGAGGCTTGTTGCAGCACACCTTAAGTGTAGTAAAAATGTGTGATTATTACTGTACCTTGTACCCGCATCTTAAAAAGGATTTGCTTCTGGCAGCAGCTATGTGCCATGATATGGGCAAAATCAGAGAGATTTCTCTTTTCCCGGAAAATGATTATACGGATGACGGACAGTTCCTCGGCCATATTGTTATGGGTGTTGAAATGGTTGGTGAAAAAATCCGACAGATTCCCGGGTTTCCGAATGTACTTGCCAGCGAATTAAAGCATTGTATTTTGTCCCATCACGGAGAATTTGAATTCGGTTCTCCCAAAAAACCTGCTATTATGGAGGCTGTTGCTTTAAGCTATGCGGACAATACGGATGCTAAGCTGCAGACCTTTACGGAGATTATGGAAAATACCAATGAAACAGGATGGCTTGGATTTAACAGATTGTTTGAATCCAATTTAAAGGGTACCAGGTTAGAATAAAGACAGTGCAAACGAAGCAGAAAAGAGGCATGTTTCACATGGAATTTAAAAAGAATGATATCGTAACCGTAACAATTGAAGATATTAGCAGTGAAGGTGAAGGGATAGGCAAAGTAAATGGCTATCCCTTCTTTGTAAAGGATGCTGTTATCGGTGACAAAGCAAAGATACGCGTTACGAAAGTAAAGAAAAACTACAGCTTCGGAAGATTAGAGGAGGTGCTTGAGCCATCGCCTTATCGAGTGGAGCCGGTATGTGTATATCATAAACAGTGCGGCGGCTGTCAGATTCAGGCCATGAGTTATGAAAGACAGCTTATCTTTAAGCAGGATAAAATTAAGAATAATTTGATTCGTATCGGCGGTTTTAAGCCGGAATTTGTAGACCGTATCATGGAACCAATCGTAGGAATGGAAAATCCTTTCCGGTATCGGAACAAAGCCCAATATCCTATCGGATGTGATAAGGAAGGCAATCCCGTTGCAGGTTTTTATGCCGGAAGAACACATTCTATTATTGCCAATACGAATTGCTATTTGGGCGTGGAAGAAAATAAAGAAATTCTGGAAGTTATCTTGGAGCATATGAAGAACTATCATGTGTCTGCATATGATGAGGCTACCGGAAAAGGACTTATGCGCCATGTACTGATTCGGAAAGGATTTACCAGTAAAGAGATTATGGTTTGTCTGGTAATTAATTGGTATAAGGGCGAGTATATACCTTCGCAGGAGAAGCTGCTGGAAGTACTTACCCGGATTCCCGGAATGGCAAGTATTTCCGTCAGTATCAACACAGAAAATACAAATGTCATTATGGGCAGGGAAGTGCATACTATTTGGGGAAAAGAGCGTATTACGGATACCATTCATGTGCGGGATACCTTACATGAGTTTGTACTGACAGGTGCGGGAATTACTTTCTCTATTTCCCCTCTTTCTTTTTATCAGGTGAATCCTGTGCAGACTGAGAAGCTGTACAGTTTGGCACTTGACTACGCAGGGCTGACCGGTGAAGAAACGGTTTGGGATTTGTACTGCGGTATCGGTACCATTTCCCTGTTTCTTGCGGGTAAAGCAAAGCAGGTATACGGAGTGGAGATTGTTCCTCAGGCAATTGAAGATGCCAAAGAAAATGCCGCTAATAACGGTATTACAAATGCACAGTTTTTTGTAGGCAAGGCAGAGGAAGTGTTACCTGAAAAATATGAAAAGGAAGGCGTCTTTGCGGATGTGATTGTAGTAGATCCGCCACGCAAGGGGTGTGATAGTGCCTGCCTTGAAACCATGCTGAAAATGCAGCCGGAGCGGATTGTATATGTAAGCTGTGACAGCGCTACTTTGGCAAGAGATTTGAAGATTTTGTGTGAAGGCGGATACGAATTAAAGAAAGTACGGGGTGTGGATCAGTTTTCGATGACCGTGCATACAGAAGCAATTTCTCTTTTGACTAAAATTTCTGCGACTGGAAAAAAGAAAATTTCTTATCGTGAAGAAGAAATTGCAGATTGCGGTTGCATTTACGGATAACATAAGGGGGAAGATGATAAGATGAAAAATCAGACAGAAGCAACGAATTATAAAACAGAAATTCATGAAATGGATTATACGGCGATTTATGAAGAGAAGAAAGCAACTGCAGCAACCATGATTTATGAAGGTGCGCGCAGCACACAATCACTGGATGGCTTATGGTCTTACGGAATTGACCAATACGATACCTGCCTTCGGGCAAAATGGTATGAAGAACAGTACTTTGATAAAGATGGGCTTCAACTTCCGGTGGACTTTTCTTTTGATGAGTGGCCCAAGATGCAGCTTCCATGCAGCTATAATCTGGTTAAGCCGGAGCTGTTCTGGTATGAAGGAAGCATGGTTTTTACCCGGAATTTCTTAATGGAGCCTAAGAAAGGAGAAAAGGTCTTTTTAAAGATAGGTGCGGCTAATTATCTTTGCAGAGTATTTATTAACAAAAAATTTGTAGGAATGCATAGAGGTGGTTCAACACCGGCATATTTTGAAATCACAGAGTATCTGGAAAAAATGAACCGTATTTTGATTACGGTGGACAATACAAGACGCTCTACGCAAGTGCCTATGGATAACACGGATTGGTTTAATTATGGTGGCATTTACAGAAGTATGGAGCTGATTTGCGTACCGGAAATCTTTATTAAGAATTTAGCTGTCGGATTGGATACGGCAGACCGCAGTTTTGAAACCGTTAAGGTTAAGGTAACAATATCAGAAGAAGTAAATGGTGAGGCGGTTCTTCAAATCCCGGCACTTGGCATAGAAGAAGCAATAAGAATTGAAAAGGGAGAAGGTAGCATAAGTATCAAGGCAAAGCCGGATTTATGGACACCGGAGGCTCCTGTGCTTTATGATGTAATGGTTTCCTTTGGAGCAGATGAACTGTCTGACAGAATTGGCTTTCGGGATATTAAGGTAGAAGGAAATAAAATTATCTTAAATGGTGAGGAAATTTTCCTACGCGGCATCAGTTGCCATGAGGACAGTCCGGAAACAGGAAAAGCTCTGACAGATGAAGAAAGAATAGAGATTATTAAGACTGCGAAGGAGCTGGGATGCAATTTTATGCGTCTTGCCCATTATCCTCATCATGAAAATACGGCTAAACTGGCAGATGAAATGGGTCTTCTTCTTTGGGAGGAAATTCCGGTATATTGGGCAATCGACTTTGACAATGAAAAGACCTATGAAGATGCCGAAAATCAGTTACTTGAGCTGATTGGCAGAGATAAGAACAGAGCCAGTGTCATTATCTGGTCTGTGGGAAATGAAAATCAGGATACAGAGAGCCGCTATAAATTTATGAAGAGCCTGGCTGATACGGCAAGAAAAGCAGATCCGTCCAGATTAGTGTCTGCTGCTTGTGTAATTGACCATACGGTAAATATCATTAATGACCGTTTGGGTGAGTGCCTTGATGTAATCGGAGTTAACGAGTACTGTGGTTGGTATGAACCGGACTTTGAAAAACTACCACAGCTTCTTCGTAACAGTAATCCGGATAAGCCTGTTATTATTACAGAATTCGGTGCAGATGCAAGATGCGGACATAGAGGAAGTATTATAGATAAAGGAACAGAGGACTGTCAGGCACATATTTACAGGCAGCAGGTGGCAACACTTGACAAAATTCCCTATGTGCAGGGAATGACCCCCTGGATTTTGTTTGACTTCAGGTGTCCAAGAAGGCTAAGCGTGATACAGGATTATCATAATTTGAAAGGCCTGTGTGATGCAGATCATAAAACGAAAAAGCAAGCTTTTTATGTGCTGCAGGAATACTATCGGAAAAAGGAGCAGTCCGGGACATGAGATAGGAACGATAACGGCATATTAAAAATATTTGGAGGTGTGTGAAATGAAAGAAAGTAAAATTCATGAAAGCAGCCCGTTCATCACAAAGTATGAGCTGATTGATAAACTTCCGAATCCGTTTATTTTTTCTGATGGGACGAAGGTAGAAACCGTAGAAGACTGGAAACGGCGTAGGGAAGAGATTTTTGAAGCAGCAGTAACGCTGCAGTATGGAACCATGCCTCCCGAACCTGAAATTTTCGAAGTAGAGCCCTATTATTTTGGGGGACCCGGATGGCCTAATTGTTATCGTATTACTTCAGGAACGAGAGCAAATCCGGTGATATTTACCATGACAGTATTTAAAGCTGACACAAAAGAAAAGGTACCGGCAGTTATTGATGGAGATCATTGCTTCGGTTATGTGTACGACAAGGAGTATATCCGTACATTTCTGGACCGGGGGATTCATTTAGTTATGTTCAACAGAACAGAGCTTGCACCGGATATTGCACAGTACAATCAGCGGGATATGCTCCCCGAAACTTATGAATCCAAGGCTGCACAGAAGATTTATCACGAAGTTATTACCAAGAATTGTGGCGGACAGTTGAAAAGGGCATATCCGGATTGCACATTCGGTGCGGTGGGAGCCTGGGCCTGGGGTTATCTAAGATGTGTGGATGCCCTTGAAAAACTGGGTTTTGCAGATATGAATCTGATTGCTTTTACGGGACATTCCAGAGGCGGAAAGGCAGCAGCACTGGCAGGCGTTTTAGATGAGCGTGCGGCTATTGTAAATCCCAACGCTACTTGTCAGGGAGCATATGGAAGTTATAGAATCAATATAGAAGTTAAAGAAGGAGACGGCAGCATTGAGACAAGCGAGCCTCTTTCCAATATCTTTCATCATTTTCCTACCTGGCTGGGACCGGAGATGAAGGAATATATCGGCAGGGAAAAGGAACTGCCGTTTGACTCCCACTATTTGAAAGCACTGGTAGCTCCCAGAATTTTATTTGTTTCGGAATCGGCCGATGATATTTTGGCAAATCCCGTGGGTTCCTATCAGACCACGGAAGCTGCAGCAGAAGTATTTAAGTTTTTAGGCTGTGAAGAGAACCTGCTCTGGTACTTCCGTAAAGGAAAACATAGCCATAGTATAGAGGATGTGGAACAGCTGGTGAATATTATCAAGCATGTGCAGACAGGACAGCCGCTGAATGATAAGTTTTTTCAATTGCCCTTTCAAGGATTAGAACGGGCTTATGACTGGAAATGATTTATTTGGAATTTTAAGGAGGAATTATAAGTGAGCAGAGTAAATTTTGGAGCAAAACCTTTTATGTACCCGATGCCGGTACTGATTGTAGGAACCTATGATGAAAACGGAGTACCTAATGCCATGAATGCTGCATGGGGAATTATCACCGACATGAATGAGATTTCCATCAGTATGTCTGAGCACAAAACCACAGAGAACTTTGCCAAGACAGGAGCATTTACTGTAAGTATTGCGACAGAAGATACGGTAGTGCCCTGTGATTACGTGGGTGTGGAGTCGGCAAGTAAAGTGCCCGATAAATTTGCAAAAGCAGGCTTTCATGCCACCAAAAGTGAGTATGTGAATGCACCGCTTATTGACGAGCTACCCATGACGCTTGAATGTAAGGTAAAGAGCTTTGAGGACGGTATTTTGGTAGGAGAAATTGTGAATGTAAATGCGGACGAAAGTATTCTTACCGAAGGTCAGATTGATCCGAAAAAATTAAAACCTATTTCCTATGACCCGGTGAATCATGCCTATATCGGACTTGGGGAGAAAGTTGGTAACGCATTTAAGGATGGACTGAAGCTGAAATAAAGGAATGCATAAAACGAGGAGTCTATTATGAAATTAACTAATGAACAATTAAGATCAATTCATTGCGGAGTGCTTGATTTTGCAGAAACCAAGGACGGCTATCTGCAGGCGTTTCAGTATACCAAAGAGCAAATGGACTATCTGGAAAAGGCATCGGAATTCTGGTATGAGAGAAGTATGGCTTCCTGTGCTAAAACACTTGAATTTCATACCACGGCAAGCCGGTTTACCTTTGAATACAATCTCATATGGAAGGGGTCTGATGATTCCGTGGAGCTTGCGATTGATGGTTTAATCTCTCAAATCTATTATGTAAAGGATATGGAGGATGAGGGAATCTTATCCTTTGAATTACCCGTAGGAGAAAAGCAGGTAATGGTTTATTTCCCTGCTGATGCTACAATTGCGATACGTAATTTCGAGATTGACGGGGAATTTACACCTGTAGAGAAAAAAGAAAAGGTGTTGTGGATGGGGGACTCCATTACTCAGGGATACGGACCCTTACGTTCCGGGCATACCTATGTAAGTGTGGCCAACCGTATTTTGAATTATGACATTTTAAACCAGGGAATCGGTGGATATGTTTATGACAAAAACGTACTCATGAAGATGTATGACTATCAGCCGGACAAGATTATTATATCCATGGGAACCAATCAGTTTGGTACGGAAACCATGCAGGATGTTGAGGAATACTATGAAAGGCTTAAGGAGATTTACGGTGATACACCGGTTCTTTGTATTACGCCTATTTGGCGAGGTGATGTTCCGGGTGGCGAACCCACACTAATCAGATTCTGCCAAAAAACAAAGGAAATTTGTGAGAAATATTCCAATATTATTGTAGTGGACGGCTTTAAACTTGTGCCCCATTTGTCGGAGTACTTTTTGGATGACCTGCATCCCAATTGCCTGGGCTGCGAGGTATACGGAAGAAATCTGGTAGCGGAAATAAAGAGGCTTGGATTTTAGTAAAAGAGTAGCTAAATTACTGATAAATTGAAGAGACCGGCTTGATAACATATTATTTTTTGTTTATACTTATATAGATTAAATCTTAATCACATATTGGCATATATTTCTCGGAACAATACTCATGGCAACATCGGTTTGAGTATTGTTTCGGGATAAAAATTCTTATTTAATCATTTTTATCCTGTAAAAATTGTTGTTTTTATTCATTTACACTGACTCAATCCCCAAGAAATTGGATAAGAAAAGTTATATTTCAAATGTTATCCTGTAAAATTTAGTTTCTTATTAATTTTGTTGATAAAAAAAGTATAAAAAGCAGGATAGAAAACAATTTTATGTTTTCTTTATCCTATTTTGAATATAGATATCCGTCAAATAAGGTAATTTGACGTTTATTTTACAGGATAAAAGTATAAAATTTGATTCTTTTATCTGAAAGGAGCAATCTACATGAATCTGTTATTTTATGAATTAGTACAAAGAAAAGAATACTTGGAAAAACTATTAGCTGAGCTTTCACAGGAATTAAAAAATTCACCACAGGGAAAGCTTCGCGTAAGCAATGACAGAGGAAATCCAAGATACTATCAAATTATAGAATCTAAAGATACGCATGGAAGGTATATTACCCAAAAAGAAATGAATCTTGCTTATCAATTGGCACAAAAAGATTACATGAAGAAATTGCATAGAAAGGCTGTTGAAGAGTTAAAAGACATTAATGAATACTTGTCTAAGCATAAAGCAGAAGATTTGCAGAAAGTATTTTCCGACCTAAATAAATATCGAAAACAACTTGTGAGTCCATTAATTATGACAGAAGAAATGTTAGTTAAGCAATGGGAAAAGGAGGATTATAAATCAAATCCTTACTGTTTGGATGAGAAAGTGTATATAACTAAAAAAGGGGATTACGTTAGGTCTAAATCGGAAGTATTATTGGCTGATATGTATTTTGAGCTTGGAATACCGTACCGATATGAAGCTCAGATATGTTTAAAAAATGGAAAAAAGAAATATCCGGATTTTACGTTACTAAAGGTATCTACGAGCGAGATTATCTACCATGAGCATATGGGATTACTGGATAATGATGAATATAGGCAAGCAAATTTAGTAAAGCTTGACGAATATCGAAGAAGCAAGATTTATCCCGGAAAGAATTTAATTATTACATACGAAGCAGAAGGGTGTTATTTAAATATTCAAGAAATACAAGAGATGGTAAAGGATATTTTTTTCCGTCATAAATAAATTTATGATACAATAATTCATAGGGATATACTGATATCAAATTATATTATATGGAGCGCAAGGATGAAAAAAGGAATTTCAGCAATTATTATATTAGTAATGATTTTGAGTATGATAGGTTGCGGCACGCAGAATGTTGAATCTGGTGAAACAGGTAAGCAAGACTCCATTTTGGCAGTAGAGCCTCAGCCCATACATGAAAGTTCATCGGAACAGACAGATAAGACAAACACGGATAAGCAACCGACAAAGGAAGAGTCGACAAAGACTGACGGACCTGCCTATCTGGATATTTCTTTGGAGACCTATTGGGACAATGAGTATGAGGACATGGTCCTTATGAATGCCTGTTACAATTCTGTTAATCTGCATACCGGCGATTATCCGGCGTTAACAGATGCAGTAAATAAATTTAATGCTGAGTATATTTCAGATACTCAGGGTTATATTAATGAGCTAAAAGAAAATGTCAGGAGTGAGTACGAAGAATACGGCGCTCAGAATTTTATGGGACCCTATGAATATCAATCGAGGATGTTTATAAAGAGAGCTGATGATGAAGCGCTTGCAATTGAGGAGCTTGTTTATTCTTATGAAGGTGGTGCCCACGGTAACTCTTTTTTTAAAACCTACAATTTTGATGTGCAGACAGGTGCGGAAATTGCACTGGAAAATGTAGTTATCGATAAGGATAGCCTGCCCGGTATTTTAGAGACAGAAATTACCGAAAAGTATCCGGACCTAACCTTTTGGACGGATTCCTTAGAGGAGCTGTTTAGAGAGTATATTGTACCTACTGATGCACAGTATCCGCCTACATTTACATGGACCTTGGGCTATGACGGTGTGACCTTTTATTTCAGTGATTATGAAATCGGAAGCTATGCGGACGGAGTGCAGCAGGTAACTCTTTGCTACAGCGAATATCCACAGATTTTTGATGACCGCTATTTCAAGAATGCAGATGAAAATTATGTGATAGCATTTGATGATACTTGGTATGGCATGGATACTGATTTAAACGGTGACGGAGTGACAGATTATATTTCGGTTACAAGGAATTACGATATAGATGTGGATTATAGTGAGTCCTTCAATGTAACCGTAAACGGTAACACTTTTACTCAGGAAACTTATTGCTATGATTTGGAAACTTATCTGGTAAAATCAGGTAACAGGCATTACCTTTATGTACAGCGTACGGTTGAAAATGATTATCAATCGGTATGTGTATTTGAGATTACGGAGATTTCGGTGGAATACATGGGAGAATTTAGCGGTGGTATGTCCTCTTTTACGAATTCCGCTGACTTTGAGGTTGTGCGGCGTATGGACGTATTGAGCACTTACTCTGCGCTGGCAAACTGTTATGTGGGAGAAGATGGTATGCCTGTAGAAAAAGAAGGTGTTTATCAGGTACAAGATGAAATATCTATTACATCTACGGTAGAAATTACGGCTGACCTGTTGGACGAGGAAGGAAATCTTATCGGTGATAGCTATGCTTTCCCGGCGGGAACGGATTTTCAGTTTATGACAACGGATGGAGAAACCTTTGCAGATATGCTGGCAGACGACGGAAAGCGATGCAGATTTTATACCGGTACGGATTGGCCGCCTACGGTCAACGGTATGAACGCTGATGAGAGTTTTGAAATGCTCTGGTATGCAGGTTAAATATAGATGTGAAGATGACTATGACGGCGTTGCCCGTTACTTGAAAGGATAAGTTTATGCAAGAAAAAAACACATGTAACCAAACATTAAACGAACGATTTGAATTTCGCAGCATAAGGAACGGAGAAGAGGATAGGGCGGTTGCCATTGAGCAGATTTGCTTCCCGCCTCACGAAGCCTGTTCTGAGAAGCATATGAAGGAGCGGATTGTCAATGCGCCGGAGCTTTTTTTGGTGGCAGTGGACAGAGAAACCGGAGAAATTGCAGGGTTTTTAAACGGCATATCAACGGATGAAGACGCTTTCAGAGATGAATTTTTTACAGACATTAATTTATATAACCCGATAGGAAAGCATGTCATGTTACTTGGCTTGGATGTTCTCCCAAAGTATCGCGGGCAAGGACTTGCAAAAGAAATTGTTCGCCGTTACGCACAGCGTGAAAAACAGAATGGACGTAACACGCTTATTTTGACATGTTTACAGGAAAAAGTAGAAATGTATTTGAAGATGGGCTTTCATGATGACGGAATGGCCAATTCTACTTGGGGCGGTGAGGAATGGCATCAAATGAGACTTACCATATAAGAAAAACTCCCATATTGGGAGTTTTTCTTATATGGTAGAATAGGTGTCTCAATTAAGAATAGCGATTCCCAAATTTAAGTATCCGGCAAAGGTTACCCAGAGAAGATACGGTATCAGTAGGTATGCTGCCGGCTTGGAAATCCGGTAAAATACTACTATTGTATATAAAATAAAAGTCCATAATAATAATAACCAAAAGAAAGAAAATAAGTACCACTGCAGGTTAAAGAAAAAGATGGACCAGAAAAAATTAATACCAAGTTGCAGTGCGTAAACAAAAATTGCATTCTGAACATCTTCTTTTGCAGCATCAGAGGATATGATTAAGTAAGAAGCAATGCCCATCAGAGCATAAAGAACAGTCCATACAATCGGGAACAAAATACCCGGTGGCGATAGCGGCGGCTTAATTACCCTGCTAAAGGTTGTCATGCTGTCACGGGTAAGGAATGCTGACAAACTTCCAATCAAAAGAGGAATTGCAATACAGATTATCAGTTGTTTTATATTTAATCTCAAAAAATCACCCCTGTACTTTATATGAAGGCAGGGGTGATTCTATGATAAAATTTAAATATGAATTTCTTTTTGTATCCAATCTAATGCTTCCTGAACAGTAGCGAAATGACCTTCCGGAATACCTGTTTCTGAACGTTCGGTATTCTTTTGAGCCTGAATTTTTAACATCACAGAATTTCCTTCCGCGAAACCGAAAGCTTTACAACCTGCTTCTACAAATTTTTTGGTCATAGTAACAAGTTCGCCGCCTTCAGCAGGACCAACAGGCTTCATCTGGGAACAATCTGCAATATATGCCCAGCCGGTTACTTTCCAAGCTTTGGCTTCTGCCAAAACGGTTTCAGTAAGCCACTTTAATTCATCGATATTTGTTTTACCAACACCTGCGGAAAGAACAATTCTTCTTCCGGGAATTACTTCAACTGATTGTGCGCCATTTGTTTTTGCCATAATAATCACTCCTTTGTATTAATTAATAGAAACACAATTATTATACATAAGAATCTATAAAATAAAGACTGACTTATGGATATAAATGATATTAACATTATAGTCCTAAAGTACCAAAATGTCAATTGCGGCTCTATAAGGTTGTCTTTGCTGCAATACGGTAAATATTAGCTACATCTTCAGAAGAAAGAGGCATAAATCCGCCGGTTTTGCCGTCGCCTAAGCCGAATTTTTCAACTAAAACAGGAATATCCGCTTCCTTAGCGCCCAGTTCTTCAAAGTTAATAGGCATACCGATTTCATGAAGGAATTTACGGAATGCAGTAATTCCTTGCAATGCTGTTTCCTTCGGATTTTCAAAATTCATGGGAAGACCCCAGATTCTGGTAGCCATCTGCGCAAAGCGCATTACATTGTGGTCACAAACATATTCCATCCATGCCGGCATGATCACCGCAAGACCTGCACCATGTGCGCAGTCATACAAACCGGATAATTCATGCTCAATACCATGGCTGTTCCAATCCTGATCTCTGCCAACACCGATAATATCGTTGTGAGCTACCGTACCTGCCCACATAATATTAGCTCTAGCCTGATAATTATGAGGATCTTCAATCACTCTGGGAGTTTCCTTAATCATAGTCAGCAGAATCGCTTCACAGAGGCGGTCAGTTACTTCTACTTCTGTTGTATTGGTAAAATAACGTTCAAATACATGTGCCATAATATCGGTTGCACCGCAAGCTGTCTGATAAGGAGGCAACGTTTCGGTCAGAGCCGGATTTAAAATAGAAAACTTGGGGCGAAGCAAATCGGAGCCTACGTCTCTTTTTAACATGCCTTCTTCTTTGGTAACTACGGAAGCACCTGAACCTTCACTTCCGGCAGCAGCAATGGTAAGAATGGTTCCGATAGGTAACGCTTTAGTTACGCTTGCTTTTCGGCTGTAAAAATCCCAAAAATCTCCATCATAGAGGGCACCTAAGGCGATTCCTTTGGAAGAATCAATACAGGAGCCGCCACCTACGGATAGAATAAAATCTACATTTTCTTTGCGGCACAATTCAATTCCCTCATAGATTTTGGTGTCACGGGGATTAGGTTGTACACCGCCAAGCAGCACATAGGAAATTCCTTCTTTTGTAAGAGAATCTTTTACACGGTCAATTAAGCCGGAGCGGATTGCAGAAGCAGAGCCATAATGAATTAATACCTTACTTCCGCCATACTTTTTTACATATTCGCCGCAGCTGTTTTCGGCATCTTTGCCAAAAAGAAATTCTGTGGGGCTGTAAAACTGAAAATTGTTCATGGAATCCTCCTTTAACAATACAAAATATGGATAGTTACTATTATGTTAAATTATAACAAGCCAAAATAGGAGGAGCTATAGAGTTCCGATATAAAAATCGTAAAAATCTCTATATTGCAGGTTTATGTAAGAAATCTTTGGATAATATTTTCCAGCTGATGTGTAACAATGGGTTTTGTCAGGTAATCATCAAAGCCTGCAGTTATCAGCTCTTCTTTTACACCATTTATTGCATTGGCAGTTAATGCAACAACAGGAACTGTTTTACAGTATGGTATATCCAGATTTCGTAGAGTTTGAGTTGTTTCCAATCCGTCCATTTCCGGCATCATGTAATCCATAAATACAATAGCATATTCTTTTTGAGCCACCTTATCCAATGCTTCTTTTCCGCTTAATGCAGTATCAACGGTAATTTGATAGGATTCCAGTAGTTTCTTGGCAATAATAAGATTCATTTTATTGTCATCAACCACCAAAACTTCATTTTTTTGCTTAATAGATAGGTTGGAAGGTTTCATCAAGCTTTTCAGATATTGGGATTCATTATTTATAGTAGCCTCAATATCTAAAGGCGTATCGTCTATTACAGTTTGAGATATAGCTATGGTAAAGCAGGTTCCTTCCCCGTATTTGCTATTTACCGTAATATTTCCCTCCATGAGCTCACTGAGATATTTGGCAATTGCCAATCCTAATCCGGTTCCCTGAATAGAGTGGTTTTGTTTGGTATCAACCTGATTAAAGGCGCCGAAAATATTATCAAGGTCTTCTTCTTTGATTCCGATGCCCGTATCTTTTACGGTAAATAGAAGCTTTATTTTTTGATTTTCAAGCTTTTGGCTGGAAACAGAAATATCAATAAATCCTTCTTGCGTATATTTTACGGCATTTCCTAATATATTCGTTAAAATCTGTTTTATTCGCAAAGCATCACCGTACAGAATACTTGGTACAGGTGTGTCTATCGAATATCGTAATTTAATCGGTTTGTCTGTCAACCGGGCATGAATCATATTAATGACGTCTGCCATTACTCTATTTAAGTCATATTCATTTTCAATAATCTCATATTTACCGGCTTCAATTTTTGAAATATCCAGAATGTCATTGATAATTCTGAGTAAATTTGTTCCGGCAGTATGAATGTGTAAAATGTATTTGAAAGGTCTTCATCTAATTGCTCGCGAAGAAGAATTTCACTCATTCCGATTATGGAATTCATTGGTGTTCTTATTTCGTGACTCATGTTGGCAAGAAATGCACTTTTGGCTTGATTAGCTTTTTCGGCTTCTTCTTTAGCGCTGTTTAAGCTGTCGATGTATTGATAAGTTTTCGTCATGTCATTCACAATGACAATGTCACTAAGAAAATCATGGTATCTGTCTTTTATATGACTGATTTTTAGCTTACATTTTCTGTCGTTTTGCAAACAGTTACATTCAAGAATTGTCTCATCACTATCATTAAAATTCCAAGTGTCTGAAGGTATTTCAAAAAGTTCATGCATTCGCTTTTTTTTCAATTCATCTTCCGATAGGTTAAAAAACTGAATAGCAGAAGTGTTGCATAATTTGAGTTGTCCGTATTCATTTGTCACAAGAATAGGTACGCTTACGGAAGCATAAATGTAGTTGGCAAGATTCTGCAAAGTAATATTGTTAATCTTGGTATTTCTTGCCATGAGATAGATGAAAATAATATTTAGTGCTTGTATGATTACGGATGATGGAAAAGCGGGCGTATCCGGGCTGGATGAAAAAGTATGAAAAACAAGACTGAATCCGATTAATGACAAAGCCAGAATGCAGGATATTGCCATAATCATTTCCCGTTTCCGAGTATGTTTTATCAGACAATAACATATTTCAAATTCCATTAGCAGTGCATTAATTCCAAGATAAACGACATAAATTTCCATACCCGGAAAATGTTGGGGGGGGTATATGACATACCAAAGTCCGTTCGAATAAATAAACAAGCTTCAGGAACACGAAGCAAAGGATATGATATTAAAGCACCTGCGAATATATAGGTATTGATGAATTGCCGTAGCCTTGAGGGAATATTTAGCCATATACCAAAAAGCATGTTTGCGGATACAATGACACCAAATACTCCGACGAGGTAAATACTACGCCAATTTGCTGCTATACGTTTGTCCTCCTGGATAATATTAATGATTCCCAATACCAAAGAAACTGTACCAAGGGATATCATAATCCAAGTAAGAAATATATCCATTTTTGCACCTCCCGGGAGCTGATTTTGTCAGTACCGTTACAAAATACAGACATTATTAGTCACATGTTTATTTTTATTATATATGCATTATAATTATTGTTCAAGGAATAAGAACGCTAAGAGTTATAAGGAAAACTTGACTATGATATAAAAAAATTATAACCGTTATGGCTTATGGCAAATAAGGATTTTGCTTTTCAAAATGTTATGGGTATCATAATTCAAAAAACGATTTTGGTTATGATGTGCAAGTAGAAACCTGTGGTTTTACCCCAAAAGTAAATTGAGGAAATGTTATTAAATCTTATTCGGGTATTATATAAGCAAACTAAACAATAGAAAGATGAAAACAATTAGCTGCTAATGTTGTTTGATAATATGAATATTACACGGGAGGAGGGAACATTAGTATTTCTGTAGTATTTAGTAAAAGCATTCACTTTTAATCAGTATGATAAGTTGAAAAGGAATTTTAAATTATATATAATAAAATAGTATATAATTTTTTAATGGCGAGTTGTCTGTGAGGATTTTTACAGATCATGCGGTCTTTTACTGAAGAGAGAGGTCATATTAATGGATTGGGTTGTAGTAGTAGATGATGAAGTGATGAATCTGAAGATGGCAGGAACGATTTTGAGCAATCATAATATGCGTGTGACTGCCTTAAGATCCGGAATGGATCTTCTTGAATATGTAAAAACGAACCAGCCGGACTTGATTTTGCTGGATATCAAAATGCCTGGGTTAAACGGTTTAGAAACACTGAAAGTCCTAAATGCGCAGAGCGCTCCTTCTGAAAGAATTCCCGTTATTTTTCTCACTGCTGATGAAAGTCAGGATTCAGAGACGCAAGGTCTTCAACTGGGAGCGATGGATTTTATCAAAAAACCCTTTATACCGGAGGTACTGGTGCTTCGGGTTAGGCATACAATTGAATTGGTAAGATTACAAAAGAATCTCGCGGCAGAGGTTGAACGTAAAGTACAGGAGAATGAAAGCTTGTCCCTTCATGTTGTACAGGCATTAGCGGAGGCTATTGACGCAAAAGACACTTATACCAATGGTCATTCCGGCAGAGTGGCAGATTATGCAAAAGAGATTGCCAAACGGTATGGTTATACGAAGGGGCAACAGGAAGAGATATACATGATGGGACTGTTGCATGATGTAGGGAAAATAGGAGTTTCAGATGCTGTCATCAACAAACCGGGCAAATTGACGGATGAGGAATTTGATCAAATCAAAACACATCCTATTATGGGTGAACGAATACTAAAGAAGATTCGTGAAATGCCCAAATTGTCCATAGGTGCTCGCTTGCATCATGAACGATATGACGGTTCCGGATATCCGGATGGGCTTGTCGGAGAGAGTATTCTGGAAGAAGCAAGGATTATTGCTGTGGCAGATGCCTATGATGCTATGACCAGTCACCGAAGTTATCGAGATGTACTGCAACAGGAAATAGTAAGAAGAGAAATCGAAAAAGGAAAAGATACACAGTTTGATCCTGTATTTGCTGATATTATGTTACAGATGATAGATGAGGATACGGAATACAACATGAGAGAAAAATGAGAAAGTAGAGAACCGGACGGATAAAACAGAAATTAAGGAAACTATTCAGATTAAGAAAGAGGTATTGCATATGAAAGCCATCTATAAGAAAATAAATAATCTTTATATTCTTCTCAGCAGGGATATTATGGAAGGTAAGCAGTATGAGCAGAAATTGCAGTCAGGTTTGTTGGTGGGTTTGGCCATTACTATCATATCGAGTATTACAACTACTTTGAATCTGGTAGGGCATAGAGGGTTTGTGACCGTTACGACTTTCTCGCAGGTTGTAGGCGGTATTGTTGTATTAATTTGGATAAAGAAATACAAAGATATAAAGGTTCCTACTATTTCCATGTTAGTAATTTGCATTATAACATTTTCATATTACATTGTCAGTGGAGTGAATGAAGGAACGTCCATTCTTTGGATATTTTTAGTCCCTTTGAGTATAGGTTATTTTGGTAATGTAAAAATTGGTATATATAGTGGGATATATTTTGAAGTATTAATTTTGTTGTTATTTTATACGCCGCTTCGACGTTACTTTGGAGACATTTATTCAGAAATGTTTATGAATCGTTTTCCTATATTGCATTTCTTGTACCTGGTTTTGGTGGATATATGCATGATTAGTTATCATTTGTCCATTCTCACACAGAAGGATAATGCAGAGGAACTTCGCAAATCAAAGGAGATTGCAGATAAAGCAAATAAAACTAAGAGCGAATTTCTTGCTAATATGTCCCACGAAATCCGAACACCGATAAATGCCATATTAGGGATGAATGAGATGATTTTGCGGGAAGGTTTACTGAGACGTAATATGATATACTTGAGATCGGAAGAGGCTAAGGAAGCATTCAATAGTATTAGTATCTATGCGGGAAATATTGAAAGTGCGGGAAACAGTCTTTTGACCATTATTAATGATATTCTTGACTTCTCTAAAATTGAAGAGGGAAGGATGGAAATCGTAGAGGGTAACTATAAGCTTAGCTCGGTAATCAATGATGTAAGTAATATGATTCATTTCAAGGCAAATGACAAGGGATTGGAATTTGTTGTAGAGGTGGATTCGTCAATGCCTGATGGTTTATATGGTGATGAAGTTCGTCTGCGACAGGTGCTTCTTAATGTATTGAATAATGCTGTTAAATACACCAAAGAGGGTAGTATATGTTTGCGCATTGGTTATGAATTTTTGTCTGGCAAGGGAGAAGGGAATGAGGTCCGTCTTCTTATTTCCGTTAAGGACACAGGAATTGGTATCAGGCAGGAAGATATTGATAAGCTGTTTGTGAAATTTCAGCGTGTGGATATGCAGCAGAATAAGACGATTGAAGGAACCGGACTCGGCCTCGCGATTACGCATAGTTTACTGGAACTGATGGGAGGCAGTATCTGTGCAGAAAGTGTATACGGAGAGGGTTCAACATTTACGATCTGTCTTCCGCAGAGAGTGGTATCATCCGAATTCGTCGGAGAGTTTCAAGAGAATTTTAAAAGAAGTATACAGGAAGCAAAGGGATATAAAGAAGCTTTCCGTGCGCCACAAGCACGTATTTTAATTGTAGACGACACTTATATGAACTTGACAGTGATTGTTGGACTTTTAAAAAGCACAGAAATACAAATTGATACAGCTGCTAGCGGTACGGAAGCTATTGTGCGGGCAGAAGAGACCCACTATGATCTGATTTTGATGGACCAGCGAATGCCCAATATGGACGGCACAGAGACTATGTTACATATAAAAGAGCAAGGGAATGGGATTAATCAGAAAACGCCGTTTATCTGCTTGACGGCAGATGCTGTCAGAGGTGCACGGGAAAGGTATCTGGCACAGGGATTTGTAGATTATCTGACAAAGCCAATAGACAGCAAGAAACTTGAGTCGATGTTGATGAAGTATCTGCCGGAGGATAAGGTGCTTCTCAACAGAGCGGAACAGCGTATGATTGATGAGCATCAGGGATCCGGGAAAGAGGAGTTTTTTGAAGCATTGAGTACAATAGGAATAGATGTTCAGACAGGTAGTCATTATTGTCAGAATAATCCCCAAATATATGAAATGTTGTTACGGGAATATGTTAAAGGTGCAGAAGCAAAGCAACATGGTTTACAGGAATGTTATGTTGCTTACGACTGGAAAAATTATGGAATACATGTACATTCACTCAAAAGTACATCTAGGATGATTGGAGCAATGGAACTATCAGAGATAGCTGCAAAGCTGGAAGCTGCGGCAAATAAGGTGCAAGTCGACATAATTCAAAGCGGACACAAGCACATGATGGAATGTTATGTATCAATCGTTGAAGCCATCCGTCAAGTAACTGCGACAGGGGATAGTCAGGGAATAGAAAATACAGATGATGAGATTCTTGAATTCTTTCCAGAATAATTTGTTAAATGATTCTTATGTTCAGAACGCATAAATTTTCAAAAGGGCAAGAAAAGGTACAAGAATTTTAAGAAAAAGAAGGGATGGACAAATTTTATCCATCCCTAAAATCTTGTTAAATTTTAACCGAAGTATCTCTTTAATAAACCTTCAAATGCTTTACCGTGTCTAGCTTCGTCTCTAGCCATTTCATGAACTGTATCATGGATAGCGTCTAAGTTAAGAGCCTTTGCACGCTTTGCAAGGTCGAACTTACCTGCTGTAGCGCCGTTTTCAGCATCTACTCTCATTTCCAGGTTCTTCTTTGTGGAATCTGTTACCACTTCACCAAGTAACTCTGCGAATTTAGCGGCATGTTCAGCTTCTTCCCATGCTGCCTTTTCCCAGTAAAGACCGATTTCGGGATAACCTTCTCTGTGAGCAACTCTTGCCATTGCAAGGTACATACCAACTTCAGAGCATTCTCCTTCAAAATTAGCGCGAAGATCTGCAATAATATCTTCGGGTGCACCCTGTGCAACACCTACTACATGTTCTGCTGCCCATGTCTTTTCGCCTGCCTGAGCAGTAAACTTCTCAGCGGGAACACCACAAATAGGGCACTTCTCCGGTGCAGAATCTCCTTCATGAACATAACCACATACTTGACATACATACTTCATAATCTTAATCTCCTTTTCTTTAAAATTGGTTCATTTTGTTAATCAATATTCAATTTATGAACCGATGATTGTTTCATATTACGATGACGAAATGTCATCAACTCCTTATGATTTAGTGGAACAGTTACCGCATTTGCCGTAAAAGTAAGTGATATGACCTTCAATTAAGCCACTAAAATTTTTGTTTGCTGTTTCATTGATATCTGTCATATCTTCCATTTCTAAATCAATGACGCTACCACACTCCTTACATATAAAATGATAATGGGGAGAGGTGTCTGCGTCGAAATGGTCTACACCGTCACCTACACGAATTCTTGAGATTTCTCCGATATCGGCTAGTAAGGTGAGATTTCGATATACAGTACCAAGACTGATGTTGGGAAAAGTCTTACGGACATTCATATAAACAACGTCTGCCGTAGGGTGATCCTTCCTTTCTCTTAGAAATTCCATAATGGAATCCCGTTGTTTACTGTGCTTAAGGTTCATTGTCGCTCCTTTCTTTTCAAAAGTAGTAACTATTACTGATATTAGTATATCAAAATCTATGCATATGTCAATAGATTTTTAGAAATTTTTTATAGATTAATTTTTTCTTTTATAATTACAGGGAAAAAAGTATGGTATACTGTAAGAAATACAAAGAAAAACAGCAAATGCGACAGGTAGTATTATAGAAAAATATGAAATTCAGAACCAGAATATTAATTACTTTTTTTACAATTATATTATTGCCCTGCCTTTTGGCAATTACGGCGTTTCTTCTTATTGGTAATTATCTGACAAGGACGCAGGAAGAGTATGGAGTAACTCATGCGGACTACAATGTATGGATTGATCCTACGGTTGCATCCAGGACAATTTCTGATGAAATTTTTAGAGAAACGAAGGAGCAACTGCAACAGAATCCCCAAGCTCTTGAGGATACAGAACTTCTTACTCAGATGAATGAAAAAATTTCCGGCAAATCTTCTTATATTATTGTGCGAAAAGGAGATTTTCTTCATTATACAGGGAATCAGTTTGCCGCTGATAAGATTTTTGACAAGTTGCCGGAATTCACGGAAGAGAATATTGATTCTGAGATGGCGAAAAGTACTTATTATGATGATATGAAAAAAATAGTACGTCAGAAGGATTTTTTCTTTCCGGACGGAACTCCCGGAAGCTTTTTTATTGTAACGCAAGCAAATCCTATTATTTCCAGAACACTGTTTATTGATATGACACTGGCTATTATTGCCATATTGATTTTTACCAGTTTATTTTTGACAAGATGGATTCATAAAGGCGTGTTTGAACCTATCAGTCGTTTAAATATTGCCATGCAGAATATTGCAGAAGGCAATTTGGAGTATATGCTTCCGAGTAAGGACGACGGGGAAATAGGTGAACTTTACCGCAACTATGAGGATATGAGGCTTCGGCTGAAGGAATCTACCGATGAAAAGATTTTTGCTGAGAAGCAGAATAAAGAATTGGTCAGTAACATTTCCCATGATTTGAAAACGCCTATTACCGCGATTAAAGGCTATGTGGAAGGTATCATGGACGGGGTGGCAGATACGCCCGAAAAAATGGATAAGTATATTAAGACCATTTATAACAAAGCCAATGATATGGATCGGTTAATTAACGAGCTTACGGTTTATTCCGGGATTGATTCAAACAGAATTCCATATCATTTTCATAGGCTGAATGTTTCGGAATACTTTGGTGATTGCGTGGAGGAGGTCGGACTGGACCTTGATTCCAGAGGAATTTCCCTTGACTATTCTAATCTGGTTTCACCGGATACCGTGATTATTGCAGACCCGGAGCAGCTAAAGCGGGTGATAAACAATATTATCGGAAACAGTGTAAAGTACATGGATAAACCCAAGGGAGAAATAGATATTCGTATTTTGGATGAGCTGGATTCCATCCGTGTAGAGATAGAGGATAACGGGAAAGGAATTGCAGCAAAGGATTTGCCCAATATTTTTGAAAGATTTTACCGGACGGATGCTTCCCGAAACTCCGCTCAGGGCGGAAGCGGTATCGGGCTTTCCATAGTAAAAAAGATTGTGGAAGACCACGGCGGCTATATTTGGGCTACCGGAAAAGAGGGAGAGGGAACCTGTATTCATTTTGTAATTCGTAAATATCAGGAAATGAAAGGATAGAAGAAAATGAGTAGAATTTTAATTATTGAAGATGAAGAAGCAATTGCAGAATTGGAAAAAGATTATTTGGAATTAAGCGGTTTTGAAGTGACTATCAGCAACACCGGCGATGGCGGTCTTCAAACAGCACTTGCAGAAGACTTTGATTTGATAGTACTTGATTTGATGCTTCCCGGCATAGATGGGTTTGAAATCTGCAAATTAATCAGGGAAGAAAAGAATATTCCTATCATTATGGTATCTGCCAAAAAGGATGATATCGACAAAATCAGAGGTCTCGGTCTTGGTGCAGACGATTACATGACTAAGCCCTTCAGCCCCAGTGAGCTGGTTGCCAGAGTAAAAGCCCATATGGCAAGATATGACAGATTAGTGGGTTCCAATCAAAAGAATAACGATATTATTGAGATTCGCGGTATCCGTATCGACAAGACTGCCAGAAGAGTTATGGTGGATGGCGTGGAGAAAGCATTTACCGGCAAGGAATTTGATCTGCTTACTTTCCTTGCAGAGAATCCCAACCATGTATATACCAAAGAGGAATTGTTTAGGGAAATTTGGGATATGGATTCTATCGGTGATATTGCAACTGTTACCGTCCATATCAAAAAGATTCGTGAAAAGATTGAATATGATTCTGCGAAGCCTCAATATATTGAAACCATTTGGGGTGTGGGATATCGGTTTAAGGTGTAAAGGTATTGACAAAAATAAAAACAGAATATATCATAAAATTATAAAAAGGTGTTGCCGATAGACGGCTAGTCCTTAATAATGATTACAAAGAAAGTAACCGTTACCTTGGCATGGGCGGTTACTTTTTTGTGTCTTGGATATACGCTAACAAAATCGTTACAACTATGGTAAGAACCATGAGTACGATTGAAAGGATTTCAAAGTCACTCATAAGTCAGCCCTCTCTTTCGCAAGATTTCCCGATAAAGCAGGGATTTCTATGTAAACAGAGGGTCACAGTCCCTCTGGAAGAAGGACTAACCGCTACCGTTATGGCAACACCCGTAGATGTTTATAAGCTAAAGGTTGTATAAATCAATTGCGATTTGATAGTATGCACCTAAAAAGGATGATATATTTTCATTATCAAATAAAGGGAGGCAGTATTATGAATATGCAAAAAACAGGAAAATATATTGCCAAATTGCGAAAAGGAAAAGGTTGGACACAACAGAGGTTGGCAGAACAATTGAGTGTATCACCGCAGGCTGTTTCAAAATGGGAATGTGGAGAAGCTGTTCCAGACATTGATATTTTAGATAAGATATCAATGATTTTTGATGTAAAGATTGATTCTATTATAAAAGCTCAAGAATTTGGAAATTTTGTTTTTGAGTTTGGTATTGGGATACTTCCATATATAGATATGTCAAAGGCAGATAATTTGATTCAACGGGTAAGTAAATATCATGAGATAGCAGAATTTCCTAAAATTCGATTTAAAGATAATGTAGAATTAAGAGATATGCAGTACCGTATTATTTTAGACGATGTTATTATGGCAGATAACAGTTTGGAGTATGTGAAAGAAGAAATGAGAATTGATGAAATGCTTTCATATATAAAATTATATATCAACTAATTAATTAAAATATCCAAGGGAACAGTGCAAAGATACTATGCGTAATGTGTAGTATCTTTTTCACTGTCAAAAATATTACCACTGAAAAATAAAGTAGTTTAGAAAAAGTGTTAATAACAATTTTCTGTACAGCCAAAAACTTGTAAAAAGCGTTTAATCACCCTGAAAATAAGATAAAAAGAATATACAGAGAAGAAAATAACGATGGGATGTGCTACATCGGTTTAAGGTGTAAAGGAAGAATTAGTATTTAATTTTGATAAAAGCGAAAAGCAGTTAGGAACTGCTTTTTTGGTTGTTAGGTTAATCAATTGTTCCCGGTTTACATATGCCTGTTCCAAAATTAGGACAACCACCTGGAGTTGTGGAGTAATGAGCCCCCGCAATACATTGATAAATCGTTCCTTCTGCGTAGTCGCCTACCTTTGTAACAGGATATAAGTCTTCATAAGTGTTTATCTCCTTTGCACTAACCGTATAGTGAGTGGCTATACAGTGAATTACTATTTACTACCTCATTTTTATGGGAAGTAATATGATTTAGTTGCTTCATCCCATAATGGTTTAGTGCCACCGTGTGTGATTTCACTACAATTACATTGATTTGCCCTAATAAAAGAATTCAATGCAACATTATTTGGATCGCTATAATTTATCCACGCCCATTTTGTTGAACCATCATTAAGATGAATACCGACTCCTGTAGCACCGGAAGGCCAAGTCCAATCACCAATATAGAACGAATAATCGCCCATATTGTGCCATATACCGGAAGGATAGTCACTTGCGCGTGGGATATTTGTTGCTTGTGCAGTTACTTGTGCTGGTGGTGCAGGAGGTGTTTCTTCAACTTTTTCGGTACTTAAATAACTGTTAGATACAAATGCGGTTTGTCCGTCCAGTTCAAATTGATACCAACCGGTTTCATTACACTGTCCAAGGACAGTAATCTCTTGATTTGCAGAAAGACTTCCGATTTTTTCCCCGTCTGTACATGGTAAATTACGAACATTTACTGTTTGTGTTGCGTACATTGTCGCATTCATTTCCGTATAGGTATAGATTACCTGAGGTTCCGGTACCGGTTCTGCAGAGGGTTCCGGTGCTGGTTCTTCTACTTGCTTTGGCTCTGTGGTAGGTTCCGCTGTAGGTGTAACAGTTGGTGTCTCTGTAGGTTCAACAGTTGGTGCTTCAGTAGGTTCTGCCGTTTTTGCCGGTTCTTCTGCCTGCGCAGTCGTCTGTTCTGCTACGTTCTCTTCTACTGCAGAAGATTCTGCCACTTCTGCTTGCCCGGTGGTAGTATTTTCTGTCCCGCAACCGACACATAGTAAAGTAACCATAATACTTAATATAAATCCCCAAAACCATCTTTTCATGGCATTTATCTCCTTTGAATTGGCGAAATAGATTATTTTTATTTATAATAGATAATTATTTATTATAGATGATTTCTTCCGATATGGAAAGTAATAATCTGATTGCAGGAAGACAATTATTTGATATAATAAATAAAAGAAAATAAGAATAATTTTATGGCAGTTTAGAAATAAAGGGAGAAACGGATGAAAAAAAGATTATTTCTTATGGCAATGGTTATGAACTTAGCAATTACCGGACTTGCAGGATGTAAAAGCAGTGGCGCTGATAATAAAGAAACGGATGGTCCTACTGTAGTATTAGAAGTATTGCCTCAAAAAGAGCCGGAAGAACAAGCAAGTGATAACTCAAATGATTATTATTTGAATGAGCAAGGAATTCTGGTAGACAAGGTTGAAGAATTCAAAACCCAGAAATTCGGCGAATATACATTAACCTATCCTATTTTGGAAGAGGGTGTAGACGAGGTTGCTGTATATGAGTTTGATACCTATGACAATACGCACGTCGTACTTGATGCAACCAATATTTATCAACAAATAAGCCTTGATACAATTGGTGATTATGGTGATGTACAGCTGGAGATTGTTGCTCCCGGAGAAGACATCAAGTATATGTTTGATGGTGAGAGATATTATATTGAAGATTACACAAACAATTTATTAACGATATCAGATGCTATTCAGTAGGAGAATATTGTGCAGAAAAATATTATATTTGAAGATGATCATATAATTGTAGCCTACAAGCCGGCGGGGATTGCGACTCAGACAGCGCGTTTGGGGCAGCAGGATATGGTCAGTGAATTGAAAAATTACTTGGCAAGAAAGCCGGAGAATAAGGGAAAGGGTGTGCCATATCTTGGCTTGGTGCACCGTTTGGATCAGCCGGTAGCAGGAATTTTGGTATTTGCCAAAACCAAACAGGCAGCAGCATCCTTAAGCAAACAGATTACCGACGGTAGCTTTCATAAATATTATTATGCCCTTGTACACGGCAGACCTTCCATGGAACAGGAAACATTGGAGGACTATCTTTACAAAGACGGAAAGACCAATATGTCCCATGTTGTGAAAAAAGAACATCCGGATGCCAAAGAAGCAAAGCTTTGTTACCGGTGGAAAGAGACCTTAATGGTCTGGGAGGCAATACAGGAGGCTTCTTTAGTAGAAATTGAACTTTTTACGGGACGGCACCATCAGATTCGTGTGCAGATGGCACATGCGGGATTACCTCTTTTGGGTGACAGCAAGTACGGAACAGAGGACTCTAAGAATTTTAGTAAAGAAATAGGCTGCCGTAATGTGGCATTGTGCGCATGCCGGTTGCAATTTAAACATCCGGGGACCGGAAAAGCAGTAGAATTTTTCAAAAAACCGGAGGATGATATCTTTATTCCGTTTCTTTCATAACACAAAATGTACCATCATATTTTTATTAAAATTACCCATACTAGCTATATTGCAAATGGTTTGTAAAATGTGGCAGAATGGGTGATTTTTTATGGAACAGTTTTTGGGGACGGAAAAAGCCAGAAAATATGGTATTTTTTTTGCGGTAGTTATCGGAGTATATTTTTTTATGAAGTATTTAAGCCCTGTTCTATCGCCTTTTTTATTTGCGTTCCTGATTGCGGGAGTATTAACCAAGCTTGCAGGGAAAATACCGTTAAAGATAAGAAAGCATTATTTGGCCGGTGCCATTTTGCTATTACTCAGCATTCTTTTTGTGGTAGCGTTTCTTTCCCTTGGCACCTGGCTGTTTCAAAAGTGCGGAGAGTTAGCAGGGCGTACGCCGGCTTTGGAAAATGAGTTTTATCTTTTACTGTCGGATTGCTGTAACCGCTTAGAAAAGAGCTTCGGTGTAAATGGTGCAGAGGTGGAAGCCTTTGTAATAGAGCAGGTGGATTTTTTTGCTGAGAATATGGAAGTGAAAATTTTCCCTGCGGTGATGAATAAGTCAGTAGGC
Source organism: Lachnospiraceae bacterium (assembly GCA_017411305.1). Lineage (GTDB taxonomy): Bacteria > Bacillota > Clostridia > Lachnospirales > Lachnospiraceae > Suilimivivens. The sequence goes on along the minus strand of JAFQQI010000066.1, from coordinate 25,338 downwards.
TACATGAAAACCGTGGGAGGTATTTTTACTTATTTCGGGATTACTGTAATTGCGGTGTTTCTGATGCTGAAGGATTATGAAAAACTTGTGATTTGGCTACTTGGAAATGAAGATTTAGACGGAATCTGGGAAGTAGCCGACAAGGTACTTCATTATATCAAAACATACATCAAAGCCCAAGGCTCTATTTTGCTGATTATCAGTGCTTTGTGCGGAATGGTATTGTGGCTGCTGGGACTTGAGGGCGGTTTATGGTATGGGTTTTTGACAGGTGTGATGGATGTACTGCCTTTTATCGGAACAGGAATTATGCTGATACCGCTTGCACTGTTTCAGTTCTTAAAAGGAAATTATGTGGCAGCAGTTGTAGTTTTGTGCCTGTACGGAGGATGCGCATTACTCCGTGAGCTGTTGGAGCCAAAATTAATCGGAAACAAGGTGGGGATTTGGCCGATAGGAATTTTGCTGGCGATATTTGCAGGAATGCGATTGTTTGGTATTCCCGGAATTATCAAAGGCCCCATCAGCTTTGTTATTATTTATGAGACGGGACGTTATCTGTTTCGAAAATAGAAGACAGATTCCGGCTCTTGTGTTAAGATGACAAAGAATATTCAACGTTTAAAGATAAAGAAAGGGAAACTTATGTTTTCAGTTTTAAATTCAAAAGAGAAAAAGCAACAATTCTTTTTTACTTATGGTGTATTTATGATTAACGGTATGCTGGCATTGTCTATCGGTTCCTTGCTTCCTTATGTGAAAGAAGCGCGGGGACTTGACTATGTATTCAGCGGAATGCTGGTTAGTCTTCATTCTGTGGGTAATTTGCTTTCCAGCTTTATTGCAGGAGTGCTTCCTGTATATTTAGGCAGAAAGAAGAGCATTTTGTTGTTTGAAGGTCTGTTTGCCATTGCTTTTGCACTGTTATTGTTTGGAAAAAGTCCTGCGGCGCTGGTGCTCGCATTTCTGTTAACCGGACTTGCCAGAGGTGCGGCAAGTAACTTTAACAATAAAACCATTAATCAGCTTGCACCGGGGCAGGCGTGGATGATTAACGGATTGCATGCCATGTTCGCAATAGGTGCGTTTTTATTCCCTCTTTTACTTACGGCATTGACTTCCGTAAAAACCGATAATTGGGTTTATGCCTGCTATTTCATGCTGGCTATGGGGGTTTTGGCGTGGATTCTTTATTATCTGATTCCGGTAGAAGAAAATGCAGGAAAGAAGCAGGTATCGAAACAGAGCGAGCAAGGAAAAGAAAAGCCGAAAGCAGACTATGGATTTTTCAAGGAGCCCATGTTCTGGATCTGTACCGCCATTTTGTTTTTCTATCTGTGTGCGGAGCAGGGGGTTATCGGTTGGCTGATTACATATTTTAAAGATTCAGGATTTTTAAGTGCGTCTCTTTCCCAAGTGATGGCAAGTGTACTTTGGATTATGATTTTAGCAGGAAGATTGTCTGCAGCCTGGCTTTCTACTAAGATGAAAAAGGAAAATCTGCTTGTGATAATGGGAATCGGATTTGTGGCGTTTTTCTTTGTTTTACTGTTTGGAAGAAGTACGGGAATGATTGTGCTTGGAATTATGGGCTTTGGTTACAGCATGGCAGGAATCTATCCGACTACCGTATCCTTCACCGGCCAGCTGATTCAGAAATACCAGCTTTCCTGGAGTTTTATCTTGACCATCGCAAGCTTTGGTTCTATTTTGATGCCTTCGGTTATCGGTAAGATTGCGGAACAGGCAGGAATTGTGTACGGAATGAGTTCTATTGTAGTTGTGATTTTAATTGACTTATGTCTGCTCATTGCACTGAAGGTATTTATGGCAAAGAGGTTACAGTAATATGATTCAAAAAGCAGCAAAATATTTTTCAACTGCATATATTCTTTTACTGTTTTGTATCTATCCGTTTTATTTGGAAAATGGATATTTCAACATTGGTGAAGCCAAGATGCATTTTTTCTTTCGGGTATCGCTGGCTGCTTTTCTTGTGCTTGCAATTCTGTATGTAATTATATTGATTATAAAAATAAGGGAAAAGGTTCAAAACGGACAGGCCTATCTGATAGACTGGGAGCAGATTTCCGCAGTAGATTTATTGATGCTTCTTTATGCTACAGCAGTGTTCCTGTCTTATGCGTTTTCCATAAATAAAGAAGAGGCTCTTTGGGGAGCAAAAGGCTGGTATATGGGATTGGTTTTGCAGCTTCTTCTTTGTGCATTATATTTTTTGATTTCCCGTTTATGGAGGGGCAGCATCAAAATTTTATACCCTGTTATGGCAGCGACAGCAGTCGTATTTCTTCTTGGTATTTGTAACAGGTTTTCTTTTTATCCCATAGTAATAGAAGGAGCACAACCTGATTTTATATCCACACTGGGAAATATTAATTGGTTCTGCGGATTTTTATCAGTGGTGGCACCTTTGGGTGTGGGATATTTTGTAGTGGGACAGGATATCGGCCTTGGAAAAAGAGTTTGGTTTGGAGCGTATGCGTTTATAACTTTCATGGCAGGATTTGCCCAAGGAAGTGACAGCATTTTTTTGTGGTATGGTGCGGTATTCTTTTTGCTGCTTTGGATTGCGGCAGAAGATTGGGAATATTTAAAAAGATGGTTTGAACTCCTATTTTTGTGGGCAGTGGCAGCAGGCACTGTCCGGGGATTACGTGCAGTGACTGTGGATAAGTATAATTATGATATAAGCGGAGCTTGTGGATATTTTGTTAACTCCAATATTTCAGTGTGGATAGCGGCGGTAGCGATTATCGGATATCTTTGCCTTTGCATGAAAGCAAAAAAAGAGAGTGTGGCTGCAGATGAGATGAGCTTACAGCAGGCAGGACAAGGAGACGTCATCGGAAAGAAGCTACGCGAGGGGCTTGTACTATCAGCAGTACTCTTTTTCATATTGTGGGTTATTTTATCAGTAGTAAATACCATGATAGGAGTACCTTTTTTAGAAGGAAATACGTTATTTACCTTTGATGAAAATTGGGGACATGGCAGGGGTGTTACTCTTTGGACAGGAGCAAGAACTTTTTGGGAGCAGCCTCTGTTACGGAAATTAATCGGTGCAGGACCGGACTGCTTTGCAGCTACGGCTTATGAGATACCGGAAGTTGCATCTGTACTACGGGAGCATTTTGGAAGCGCCCGATTAACCAATGCCCATAATGAGTGTGTTACGGTGCTTGTAAATACGGGTATTCTTGGCGTTTGCAGTTATGTGGGATTGCTGATAACTTGTGTATTTCAATATGTAAAGGCAGGAAGAGACTGTAAAGATGCGCTGTTTTATGTGTTTGCCCTCAGCGTGGCAGGATACTTTATTCATAATATGGTCAGCTTTGCACAGGTGTTGAACATGCCGTTTCTGTTTATTATCATAGGAATGGCAGAAGCAAAAAAGAGGCATATTGTGTAATGCCTCTTTACGTTGTATGTATTCTTTCATGATAGTATTTTTGAACTATAAATTAAATTCTTTTAAAAGTGTGTCTAAATATTCTTTGTCTTTTGCATGATTTGTGATATTTTCAGCCGTAGATTTTTTTATATATTTCAGTTATATCAAAGTTAGGGGCAAAAGCGGTGGCTGTATCATATATTTTCTGTATGGTGCTTGCGTCTTCTTCTAGTTCGTCAGCAATCTGTGATACATTTTTCCCTTTTGCGATTTTCCGGCAGACTAGTTCTATTAGTTTTTCTGTATGCCCGGCAGCATGACCTGCTTCATAACTGTCACGTTTTTCGTAATCAATAACTCCATATACTTTCATATAGCGTGCCCTCTCTTCATCACTGCATTTCACTTCATCTACAATGTTCTGTATCTGCTGCAGTTCCTCGTCCACGGCGTTTTCCTTCCGTGTATTTTCCATGTAGTTCAGCAGATTTTTTAATTTAGGACTGCCGCCTTTAGTTCCTTTGGTATAAAGGAATATCTTGCGGACACCATCATTATATATCAGTTTTTCATTTTCTGTCACTACGTTTTTAACAGTATAAATCATCCGGTCATCCCCAAAAGGATCATAGGGTAGTATCCATATGGTAGTCACATCAGGTAGTTTTTCATAATCGGCACCTGACGGGAGTAGCTTGGTATCCATCAGTGATTGATAATATCGGTTTCTTCGGGGTAAGTCTTTTTCGTAATAGTTATTGGGTTCAATATCGTAGCTTCTAAGCAGACAGTTTTCCTTTGCTGTGTCCTTTTCCATGGAGTAAAGGTCCATACGAATTCCCCGTTTGTCTACATTTATTCCTTTAAGGGATTTCTGGGATTCGATAATCAGGTTCTTGACACGGTGACCAGTGACCCGCTCAATGATGATTCTTGCAATCTTCTCTGCTTTTTCAGCATCCTCAGTTGCCGCTTCAAAGAGAAAGGAATCCATCATATCCAGTTCCTCCTTCTGTGCAGGAACTTATTTATCAAAATTCCTGCCTTATACAATGAAATGAATGGGTTGTAAAAGCATGAATTTTCGTGATAATAAATAAGATATACTTTGACTTTTTAGAAAACGTGTAACACAAACGGCCACGCCCAATATGAAAAAATATGCTTTGAATGAAGTATAGCATGTTGACGGTATATGCGCAAGTATGTTTTTGGTTTTTTGATGATTCTAGGAAAAGTATGGGTATAAAACGGTAAACAAACTTTATTTTTTGATTTTTATGCGAAAACAATAAAAACAAAAGAAAAATCCCCTAAAATAGGTTGACTTTGCAAAATATTGCTTTTATAATCAGAGCATATTCATAAACATAAGGCGTTGAAGAGGACTAGTACAGATAGGAACCTTCCAGAGAGAAAATCCCCTGTTTTAGATAGGGAGCTGAAAGATTTTTAAGCGAAATATTTGGAACCTGCCTCGGAGCTCTGTATAGAAACCAACCAAAGGTGAAGTACAGCGTAGCACCGGCGATAACGGTAAGAAAAGAGAATGTGTATGCATTAATTAGGGTGGTACCGCCGGATTCCGGTCCCTTGTGGGGTGGAAGGCGTGCCACCCTTTGTAGTTATAATAAAGGAGCATAAGAAGAATGATTCTTGTGCCGGTGCATTTACACTTGTGCGACAGTGGCAATGCGGAAAACAGAAGAGAAAAGAAGAAGTCGCGCAGAAAGAGGTAGAAATGGCTGACAAGAAATTAGTAGAAGCAATTACATCCATGAACGAAGACTTTGCACAGTGGTATACGGATGTAGTAAAGAAAGCAGAATTAATCGATTATTCCAACGTAAAGGGATGTATGGTAATCAAGCCCGCAGGTTATGCTATTTGGGAAAACATCCAGAGACAGCTTGATGAGAGATTTAAAGCAACAGGCGTAGAGAATGTATATATGCCTATGTTTATTCCCGAAAGCTTGCTTCAGAAGGAAAAGGATCATGTAGAAGGCTTTGCTCCCGAAGTGGCATGGGTGACGCACGGCGGATTAAACCCCCTGCAGGAAAGAATGTGTGTAAGACCTACTTCCGAAACACTTTTCTGTGATTTTTATAAGGGAGATATCCAGTCCTATCGTGACCTTCCTAAGGTTTACAATCAGTGGTGTAGTGTTGTACGTTGGGAAAAAGAAACAAGACCTTTCCTCCGTTCCAGAGAGTTTTTATGGCAGGAAGGACATACTGCGCACGCAACTGCTGAGCAGGCAGAAGAAAGAACAGAGCAGATGTTAAACGTATATGCTGACTTCTGCGAAGAAGTGCTTGCAATCCCTGTTGTAAAAGGACGTAAAACTGACAAAGAAAAATTCGCAGGTGCAGAAGCTACTTATACCATCGAAGCATTGATGCATGACGGTAAGGCACTTCAGTCCGGTACCAGCCATAATTTTGGTGACGGATTTGCCAAGGCTTTCGGCATCCAGTTTACAGACAAAGACAATACTTTAAAATATGTACATCAGACCTCATGGGGTATGTCCACCAGAATTATCGGTGCTATTATCATGGTACACGGCGACAATTCCGGTTTGGTTCTGCCTCCTAAGGTAGCACCTACACAGGTAATGATTATTCCTATCCAGCAGAAGAAGGAAGGAGTACTTGACAAAGCATATGAGCTTCGTGACAGACTCAGTAATTTCAGAGTAAAAGTTGACGATTCCGACAAGTCTCCCGGATGGAAATTCTCCGAGCAGGAAATGCGTGGTATTCCTATGCGTGTGGAAATCGGACCTAAGGATATTGAAGCAGGCAAGTGCGTAATCTGCCGTCGTGACAACGGTGAAAAGATCGAGGTTGCTTTAGATGATTTAGAGGCAACTGTTGAAAAACTGTTAGTTCAGATTCAGTCAGATATGCTTGCAAAAGCAAAGGCTCATTTGGAAGAAAATACTTTTGTGGCAACCAACAAAGAAGAATTTATTAAGACTTTCGAGGAACAGTCAGGCTTTGTAAAGGCAATGTGGTGCGGTGAGCGTGAATGTGAAGAAAAAATTAAAGAAGACATGTCCGTAACAAGCCGTTGTATGCCCTTTAAGCAGGAATGCTTATCCGAGAACTGCGTATACTGCGGAAAACCTGCCAAGAAGATGGTATACTGGGGCAGAGCATACTAATAATTTCTGTCTGCGATAATGAAATATTTTTATAAGTAAATCATTCTGTGGAAAATGAACCATTTCCTAAGAAGGTACTTTGGCGCGGCCGGTCCTTAGGCGCTGTATTTTAGCGCCTTATGTACCGCTGCCAGCGACATGTAGCGAGAGCGTGCCTTCGTGGAAATGTTTCATTGACACAGAATATTAGTGATAAAATAGGAATAGAAAGAATGCAGAATACACCCATAATACAATTACCCGAAAAAGTAAAATACATCATAGATACGATTATGGAAGCCGGCTACGAAGCATATGCAGTAGGCGGCTGTATTCGTGACTCCATTTTAGGAAGAGAGCCTGACGATTGGGATATTACCACTTCTGCATCGCCGCATCAGGTCAAAGAGCTTTTTCCCCGTACACTGGATACCGGCTTAAAGCATGGCACGGTAACGGTGATGATGGATAAAGAAGGCTTTGAGGTTACTACTTACCGCATTGATGGTGAGTATGAAGACGGAAGACATCCCAAAGAGGTTACATTTACTTCTAACTTGATTGAGGACTTAAAGCGCAGGGACTTTACCATCAATGCCATGGCTTATAATGAAAAGAACGGTCTGATAGATGTGTTTGAAGGCATGGAAGATATTCAAAGAAAGGTAATCCGTTGTGTAGGAAGTCCTATGGAGCGGTTTACGGAGGATGCCTTACGCATGATGCGTGCAGTCCGTTTTTCGGCACAGCTTGGTTATGAGATAGAAGATAAGACTGCTGAAGCAATTAAGGCACTTGCGCCTAATCTTTCAAAAATCAGTGCAGAGCGTATTCAGGTCGAATTGGTGAAGCTGGTAACATCACCGAATCCTGATTTCCTTAAAATTGCTTACGAGACAGGGATTACTGCCGTAATCCTGCCGGAATTTGATGTGTGTATGGAAACGATGCAGAATAATCCTCACCATTGCTATAGTGTGGGAGAGCATACCTTAAAAGCAATGAAAGCTGTCAGTCCTGACAAGCATTTGCGGTTTGCACTTTTGTTCCATGATATTGGCAAACCTGCGAAAAAGACCACGGACGAAAAGGGTATTGACCATTTTTACGGACATCCTGTGTTATCGGAAGAGATGACGGGACAGATTCTGCACAGACTTAAGTTTGATAATGATACGATTTATACCGTGAAAAAGCTGGTGCTGTATCATGACTACGAAACAGAACAAACGCCGAAAAGCGTCCGTCGTGCCATGATGAAAATTGGTGAAGATATCTTTCCTCTTTTGTTTGAAGTAAAGTATGGGGATATTGCAGCTCAAAGTGAATACAAAAGGGAAAAGAAGCTGGAAAAGCTTCAGGCTGTAAAAGAGATTTATGAAACAGTTATAAAGCAACAGCAATGCGTTTCTTTAAAAACCCTGGCTGTTACAGGCAGAGACTTGATGGAACAGGCAGATATGGTGCCCGGCAAAGAACTGGGTGAAATGCTCAAAGAATTGCTCGAGCTGGTAGTAGAAGAGCCATCCTTGAACGAAAAGGAAGTGCTTCTTTCTAAAGCAAGAGAACTACTTGAAAAATAATTATTTTCAGCAAAGATAGTCAGTAATACTTTTGAAAAGACCCTCATAAGATTAGATATGACGCGGCAGAAGTGCCTGTGCGGTATGACATATGGGGGTATCGGATGTGAATGACAGACATGTCAGTTTGCTTGAAAATTATGATTTAGAGGTGTTTCGCACCTGGAAGGGTCGTGGAGCGCTTTTGTTTGAAACAAATATAGGAACCGTAATTCTGAAGGAGTATACCGGATATAAAGAAAAGAGCTGTTTTCAGGAGGCTGCTCTGTCCATGATTAAAGCAAACGGATTTAATCATGTAGAAACCATTATTAAGAATAAAGAGGGAGAGCTTCTGACAACAGACGGAGACGGCATCAGTTACATTTTGAAGACTTATCGGGAAGGCAGAGAATGCAACGTACGTGATGAAAAGGAGTGTGTGCTTGCAATGGAGACGCTTGCAAGACTGCATAGGGCATCTGTAGTCACGCGAAAATTACCTGATTTTGGAAAAACATTTCCGGTCAGCCGGGAATTTGAGAAGCATAATAAAGAGCTTCGAAGGGTCAAAAAGTTTCTGAAGGAAAAGGGTCAGAAGAATGATTTTGAACTTTATCTGATGCAGTGCTATGATTATTTCTTTGAAAGGGCAAATTTAGTTGCAGACAGTTTTCAGAAATGTGAGGAAGCAGATAACATACAATCTTCGGGAATTATTTGTCATGGGGAATATCAGCATCATAATTTGATAATTACCGGAGATGGTTTATTTTTAATTAATTTCGAAAAGTGTGTGCAGGACAGTCCGGCTAGAGATATTTATTTGTTTATGAGAAAGCTGTTGGAAAAGAATGACTGGAACAAAGAAACAGGTTTTTTGTTGCTGTCGGCATATGAAAAAGAAAATGAGTTAAAGCCCCGGGATTATGCACAGCTTTATTACAGAATGTCCTATCCTGAGAAATTTTGGAAAATAGTGAATTTTTATTATAACTCGGGAAAAGCGTGGATTCCGGGAAAAAATCTGGAAAAACTAATAAAAGTAAATGCACAGGAAGTGCAAAAAACAGAATTTTTAGAAGACTTTAGGAAAAAATATGCTATACTGTAAGAAAGGTAGTATAGCATGAGGTACCAAGATGAGAAAATGTAGGCAAATGCAAAATTACATAAAACCGTTGATAGTCAGCCTATGCCTGCTTCTGACAGGCTGCGGCACTATCGGTCTGGCGCAGGAAGCAACTTTTGAGAGCGCTTATGAAAATGTACCGGAAGAAGAGCCGGTAGATATTTTTACCTCTGCTGCGTGTGGTGTAGTGGAAGCAGTAGATACAGAGAATTCGACGGTAACCTTTTATTTAGTAGATCGGAAAGAGCAAAGAACCTTTTCCTATGATGCTGCCACTTTGGTACAGGACAGACACGGAAGTGCACTTACCATGGCTCAGCTTACTTTGGGAGAAGTAGTTGATATTGCGTACAATGATGAGCTTTCTAAGATGGGAAGTGTAGTTTATTCCATGGATGGCTTTAGCTATGACAGCATCAGTAATTATGTTTTGGATGAAGGAAAAGGAACCGTTCAAATCGGAAGTGATATTTTCGGAATGGGAAACGGGATTAAGGTGTTTTCCGGCAACGAGCAGATGGAGCTGAGTCAGATTCTGAAGCATGATATTGTTTCCTTTAGAGGCGTCGGTAGCGAAGTTGTCAGTATTATAGTGGATAAAGGACATGGTTATTTAAAGCTTGAAAATGATGAAGCACTCATTGGCGGCTGGGTTGAAGTGGGACAAACCGTTATTCAGCAAATTTCCGATAATATGTTGATTACAGTTCCTGAGGGTAGTTATACCGTACGTTTGACGGCAAATGATATTGAGGAATATAGGGAAATTACAGTGGAACGGAATAAAGAAACAGTAATTGACCTAGGTGATATCGAAGTGAAAAAGCCGGTAAACGGAGCTGTTACGATTCAGGTAACACCGGAGGATGCGGAAGTATATATTGATGATATGCTTGTAAATGCTTCTTATCAGATGCGGATACCTTTGGGAATCCATAAGATAACTGCCAAAGCAGAAGGTTATGATGCATTTTCTGAATATTTTGAAGTAACGGAAGAAACAACTGCTGTTAAAATGACATTAAAGGAAGCAAGTACCGTTTCCGGTAATGCATCGAAGAAGACGGCCTATACCATGACGGTTCAGGCGCCTGAAAATGTGGAAATTTATCAGGACAACCTTTACATTGGAATTACACCGGTAACTTATGAAAAGAGTCCGGGAACACATACGATTACTTTGCGAAAGAGCGGATATGAAACAAGAAGTTATCAGATTGTGGTAGCAGATGATGATAAGGATGCAATTTATTCTTTCCCTGACTTGATAATTGAAGGAGCCACGTCTCAGACCGTAAGCGGAAATAACAGTATTAGCGGAAATTCTGCCAATACTACAGGCAATCAGACTGTGAGCGGAAATACTTTAGGTGAAGCTTCGGAAGGACAAACGGTAAGCGGAAATGCTTTATCGGACCAAACAGTAAGCGGAAATAACTAAAAACCTTGAAAATCCGCGGAAAAAGCTAAAAATTCCTTGACAAACAGAGTCAAAAACGATATATATAAATATAGGCGTTTCAAAAGAGACAACCTAAAATAAAATATAAATCTCAGAAACAAAGAGGAGGAGTTCGAAATGAACAAAACAGAATTAGTTGCAGCTATGGCTGATCAGGCTGGATTATCTAAGAAGGATGCAGAAAAGGCTTTAAAGGCTTTCACAGATGTAGTAGCAGAAGAATTAAAGAAGGACGGAAAGGTTCAGTTAGTTGGTTTTGGTACTTTTGAAGTATCCAAGAGAGCAGCTAGAGAAGGTAGAAACCCTCAGACAGGTGCTACAATGGCAATTGCCGCTTCTAAGGCTCCTAAGTTCAAAGCTGGTAAGGCTTTAAAGGATATGATTAACGCATAATAAAATGTATGTGTCGGGACCTGCAGTTTGTAGGTCCCTTTTTTCTTGATAAGATTTTCTATGGGTAATTATCGGGAGGAGAATATGAGATTAGATAAATATTTAAAGGTATCCCGCCTAATAAAGCGAAGAACCGTGGCAAATGAGGCATGTGATGCGGGAAGAGTTATGATTAACGATAGGCCTGCTAAGGCATCTGCAGATGTGAAAGTGGGAGATATTATTACCATCGGTTTTGGTAATAAGGACGTAAAGGTTGAAGTCCTTGCGGTGCAGGAAACCGTTAAGAAGGAAGAAGCGAAAGAATTGTTTCGATATTTATAGAATATATTGCCCGTTTCCCTAATATATTTTTTAAAAGACCGGATTAGGAGAAACGGATGGAAGAATTAAGTAATGTTAGTAAACGCATCCACAAGATGATATTATCCAATAGAAGGACATGTAATTTAACGGGAGTCAGTGATGTACTTTCGTTTGATGTCCATGAGATTATTTTGGAGACGGATTTGGGAATGCTGATGATAAAAGGAAATGAACTTCATGTGAACCGTCTGACTTTGGATAAAGGTGAAGTGGATATTGAAGGTCGTATTGACAGCTTTACTTATTCCGAACAGCCCTTGACAGGAAATAAAGGGGAGTCCTTATTAACCAGGTTGTTCAGGTAGATGCATATGAGTCAGGATATTATAAAGGAAATAACTTTCCTGGGGCATTCCCTGATTATGGGAGTGATGCTTACTTTCTTGTATGACTGGTTCCTGATTATGCGCAGAACGGTAAAGCATAATATAGTGATGATTTCTCTGGAAGATTTTCTTTTTTGGGTAATTTGTGCAGTCAGTGTATTTACCATGTTATATCGGGAAAATAACGGAACACTGCGCTGGTTTGCCGTTGCGGGCGCATTTTGCGGTATGCTTTTGTACAAAAAGACGATTAGCCTTTTTTTCATACGAACAATATCAGGAGTACTCCAAAGGGTAATCCAAATGACAGGGCGCATTTTAGGATTTCTGTTAAAACCTGTTACTGTTCTGGCAGATAAGGGAAAACAGAGCTGTACCCGTATGACGCGTGAAGGGAATAAAATAGTTAAATACATAAAAAACAAGTTGACGGCATGGAAGAAAATACTTAAAATGATATTATGTAAACGATGAAACGAAAGGAAGCAACTATGGCAAGAAAAGCGGCTTACCGCAAAAAGAGACAGAACAGGTTCGGCATGTTTCTCGTTTCTATTGTTGTTATCATGCTTATGATAGTGGTAGCTGTTAAGAGTCACGAGCTGCAGGAGAAGAAAGATTATTACGTGCAACGTGAACAGCAATTACAGGAGCAGATAGCGGCAGAGGAGGAACGGGCTGAAGAAATAGCTGAATATGAGAAGTATACCCAGACCAAGAAATACATTGAGGATGTAGCCAAGGATAAGTTAGGGCTGGTGTATGAGGGAGAAATTGTTTTTAAGGATGAAAATCATTAAGCAGACATGAAACGGTTAGGTTTTATGTCTGTTTTTGTTTAATAGAAATTTTGTAGATGAATTACAGGGATTAGCTACATGTTTTTGACAAATACCGATATTCCTTTTTTGTAAAATAGAATAACTGTAAACTGTCCGCAGAACCAAATGGAAAGATGCGGTTGTTTGTAAAAAAAGAAAAGGTGTGGTATGAATAATGAAAAAAAACATGGTGAACGGAATGAATTCCTTTGAATGTATATTACCGGATTACGGAAGGCGCAGACTGATTACCTGTGCCGATTCAATCAGAGAGCTTGCCGATACATTTCAGGAAAAGGAAAAAGAACAACCGGAAGCAGAGAAAACAGAAGACAGAAATGAATATATCTGGCAGAAAAAGCTTTCGGAGAACAAAAGCCTTATGGCAGGGCATTTAAAAGAAATGGCACAGATTATGAAGCAGGTAGCAGAAGAATCAAGAAGATGCGAACCTATGAGTGAAAGGCGCTTTCGGCAAATCGCCCATGCACTGAAAGAAGTGGGCATTCAGATTAAAAATCTCTATTTAATAGAAAATGAGAAAGGGAAGTTGGAGGTTTCCGTTTCCATGCGTAATATAAAAAAAGAGACGCTTTCAGCAGAAGAAATCGGAGATCTTCTTTCGGTATTACTTAATATCAGGCTATCGGCAGCAGGAGATAATCCGTATTTTGTGGGTACGGAATGGCAGACTTTTTATTACATAGAGGAAGCTGTATATCATGTACTTACGGGTGTGGCAACGGCTGTGAAGGAAACAGAGAGAATATCCGGTGATAATTATACTTTTTTTGAAGCAGGTGCAGGAAACATAACCTGTGTATTGTCAGACGGTATGGGTTCAGGAGAAAAGGCCTGTAAAGACAGCACTATGGTAGTAGAATTGACAGAACGGTTTTTAGAGGCGGGTTTTCAGGCAGAAACCGCAATCAGAATGATTAACAGTGTATTACTTTCAAGCGATGAGAATAGAAATATGTCCACTCTTGATTTGTGCAGTGTGGATTTATATAGCGGAGAGTGTCGGTTTGTGAAAGTGGGCAGTGCTTGCTCTTATATCAAAAGACAACATTTGGTGGATCGGATTTCTGCAGGAAATCTGCCAATGGGTATTTTTCAAAAGCCTGATATGGAAATTGTAGGAAGAACGTTGCTGGACGGGGATTATATTATTATGTTTTCTGATGGTATTACGGATGCGCTTTCGCAGGGGATTGGTGAGGAAATGTTAGCAGAGGTAATTGGTAGCTGTCACTTAATGAATCCGGGTGAAATAGCAGGACATATTCTCAATTTTTGCATTCATCAGTGTAAGGGACATATCAGAGATGACATGACCGTTTTAGTAATCGGAATCTGGAAAAAAGAAGAGGAATAAGCGGGCCGGCGAGTCTTGAATTATATCGGGGATTCCGTTATAGTAATAATATGATTACGAGGGTATATAATTATATAATAAAATATCATATGATTGAGCCGGGCGATATTATAATAGCCGGAGTTTCGGGAGGCGCAGATTCTGTCTGCCTCCTTTTTATGCTACTTGAAATCAGAAAAAAAATTGACTTCGCATTGTCAGTGGTGCATGTTAATCATGGTATCAGAAAGGACGCCGGAGAGGATGCGGAATATGTCAGAGAGTTATGTGCAGAGCACAACATTCCATTTTATCTGAGAGAAGCAGATGCCAAAGCATATGCGGCAGAAAACGGGCTCTCTGAGGAGGAAGCAGGAAGAGAAATCCGTTATGCATCTTTTGAAGAAGCATTAAGAAAGGAATGTTTTCCGGATTGTGAAAAAGAAAGCATGGAAGGCGCGGACCTGTTACCTGCAAAAGCGAAGATTGCAGTAGCCCACAATGATAATGACCGGGCAGAAACCATACTTTTTAATTTGTTTCGCGGTACCGGACTTAAGGGGCTTGCCGGAATCAGACCGGTAAACGGAAGAATTATAAGGCCGATACTTTGTTTGAAAAGAGAAGAAATAGAAGCATGGCTTTTTGAGAGAAGAATTACTTATTGTACCGACTGTACCAATGAGCAGGATGTGTATACCAGAAACCGTATCAGGCATCATATTCTGCCTTTTGCGGAAGGGGAAGTCTGCAAGGGAGCTGCGGAACATATCAGTAAAACAGGAGAGTATTTACTTGAGACGGCAGATTTCATTGAAAGACAGACAATGCTTGCGAGAGAAAGATGCTGTAAGAAATTATCTGACTGTGAAATAAAAATAAATATCTCATTGCTGAGACAGGAGGATGAATACCTGCAAAGGCAGGTTTTACTATCTGCACTTGAGCAAATCAGCCCGGGAAGGAAGGATATTACTTCCGTACACATAAGTGCTATGGAAGAGCTGCTTGACAAGGATGGAAGTAAAGAAATTCATTTGCCATACGGAATTAAGGTTTGCAAAGTGTATGATACGGTAACACTAAAAAAGAAAGCACATGAAAAAGATGATGATAAGAGGAATTATCCGACAGATGAGCTGCAGGAGAAATGTCTTTTTGGTGAATCAGGGAAAATGAATGTGCCGGGTCTGGGAACAGTAGAATTTACAGTGTTTTCTTATGAAAAAAGTAAAAATATTCCACGAAAAACGTATACGAAATGGTTTGATTATGATAAAATAAATCAGTCTGTGCTGTTTCGTAAAAGAGAATCGGGGGACTACCTGATGATTAATAACGGTATGAACAAAAAGTCCCTTCAGGATTATTTAGTAAATGAAAAAATCCCAAAGGCAGAAAGAGACGGAATGTATCTGCTTGCGGACGCTTCACATATTGTGTGGGTACCTGGATACAGAATCAGCGAGTACTACAAAGTAACAGAGAATACCTGCAGGGTTTTACAAGTAACCGTAAAAGAATTGGATACATAGGAAGAAAGGAGTCATGAAAATGGCTGAAAGAGTAAGAGTTTTATTAACAGAAGAAGAAGTAGATGCCAGAATTAAGGCAATCGGAGAACAAATCAGTAAGGATTACGAAGGCAAAGAGGTACACCTCATTTGCGTATTAAAGGGAGGCAGCTTTTTTATGTGTGAGCTTGCCAAGAGAATTACCGTTCCCGTATCCCTTGATTTTATGTCTGTATCCAGCTATGGCACTGAAACCAAGTCCAGTGGCGTTGTAAAGATTGTCAAGGACTTAGATGAAACCATTATGGGTAAGGATGTTATTGTGATTGAGGATATCATTGACTCCGGAAGAACGCTAAGCTATCTGCTGGAAATGTTAAAGGACAGAAAACCGGCGAGCCTTCGTCTGTGTACACTGCTTGATAAACCGGACCGAAGAGTAGTAGATGTTAATATTGATTATACCGGATTTGCAATTCCTGATGAGTTTGTAGTAGGTTATGGCTTAGACTATGCACAGAAGTACAGAAATCTTCCTTATATCGGAATTGTAGAATTTGATTAAGAAAGGTATAAATATTTATTATGAAAAATCGTGGTTTTAATATGTATTTTGCCCTCATTCTGGGACTGCTTCTTTTGGTAGTATGGACCAGTATGTTGAATGTAGGACAGGTGGAATACACCAGGGGCGAACTGGCTGCCGATTTGGAGCAGGGTGAAGTGGTTACTGCTTATATTCAGCCGAACAGAGAAAACGCAACCGGTGAAATTGAGATTGTTCTAAAAAGCGGGCAACAGAAAACCTTATATGTTACCGATGTAAATGAGGTAGAGCAGCTGCTGGTATCTTATGACATTAATCCCCAGGTGCAGAAGGTAGAAGAAGAAAACTGGTTCCTTTCCAGTGTGTTTCCGGTTTTGCTTGCTGTAATCGTGATGGTTTTCTTTTTTGTGATGATGAATCACCAGGGTGGTGGCGGCGGAAACAGCAAAATGATGAATTTTGGAAAGAGCCGCGCAAGGCTGTCCATGGGTGACGGCAAGATTACCTTAAAGGATGTTGCCGGACTGAAGGAAGAAAAGGAAGAACTGGAAGAAATCGTTGAATTCTTGAAAGAGCCTGCTAAATTTACCAGAGTTGGTGCCAGAATACCCAAGGGTGTTCTTTTAGAAGGTGCTCCCGGTACAGGTAAAACATTACTGGCAAAAGCGATTGCAGGAGAAGCGGGAGTTCCCTTCTTTAGTATTTCCGGTTCCGATTTCGTAGAAATGTTCGTCGGCGTGGGTGCTTCCCGTGTAAGAGATTTGTTCGAAGAAGCAAAGAGACATGCACCTTGTATGGTGTTTATTGATGAAATTGATGCCGTAGCACGACGCAGAGGTACCGGTATGGGCGGCGGACATGACGAAAGAGAGCAGACCTTAAATCAGCTGTTAGTAGAAATGGATGGATTTGGTGTCAACGAAGGCATCATCGTGCTGGCAGCTACCAACCGAGTAGATATTTTGGATCCGGCGATTATGAGACCGGGACGTTTTGACAGAAAGATTAGTGTAAACAGACCTGACATTGGCGGTAGAGAAGAAATTCTTAAAGTACATGCCAAGAATAAGCCGCTTGCAGAGGATGTGGACTTAAAGCAGGTAGCACAGACTACTGCTGGTTTTACCGGCGCAGATTTGGAAAACCTGCTGAACGAGGCTTCCATCGGCGCAGCGAAAGAAGATCGTGGTTTTGTGGTTCAGGAGGACATTAACAAGGCATTTATCAAGGTAGGAATCGGTACAGAGAAAAAGAGCCGTGTGATTTCTGCTAAGGAAAAGAAAATTACGGCTTACCATGAAGCCGGTCATGCTATCTTGTTCCATGTTCTTCCTGATGTAGGACCTGTGCATACAGTTTCCGTAATCCCTACGGGACTTGGCGCGGCAGGCTACACCATGCCGCTTCCCGAAAAGGACGAAATGTTTATTACTAAAGGACAGATGTTACAAGATATTATGGTTTCCTTGGGTGGGCGTATTGCTGAAGAATTGATTTTCGGTGATATTACTACAGGAGCATCCAGTGATATTAAAAAAGCAACGAAAGCAGCCAGAAATATGGTTACCAAATACGGTATGTCAGAGAATATCGGTGTGATTAATTACGACAGTGATGACGACGAGGTATTTATCGGCAGAGACCTTGCCCATGCCAAGAGTCATAGTGAGCAGGTGGCCGGAGAAATTGACAAAGAGGTCAAGAGTATCATTGATGACTGCTATGCAAAGGCAAAGACAATCATAATTGAAAATATGGAAGTTCTGCATAAGTGTGCTGACCTTTTGATAGAAAAGGAAAAGATTGGTAGAGAAGAGTTTGAGGCATTGTTTGAAAGTAAGGATACCTCTCCTGAGAGCTTCTTTCAAAGCTAATTAGTGAAAATGCACAAAAACTCATAGCAAAAATTGTAATATTTGTGAAAAGTAAGTATTTACGATAAATAGGGGTTATGCTATTATACTACTTGTAACCCCCCCAATACATTATATAGTTTTTTGCTATACCCCATAAGAAAGAAATACCTTCTCTAAAAAGAACAGTACTCGTACTGTTC
The DNA here is from genome assembly GCA_017411305.1 of Lachnospiraceae bacterium. Lineage (GTDB taxonomy): Bacteria > Bacillota > Clostridia > Lachnospirales > Lachnospiraceae > Suilimivivens. The sequence goes on along the minus strand of JAFQQI010000066.1, from coordinate 7,236 downwards.
TTTTTACTTCATAGGAGATAGATTATGTTTTCGCGTATTGACCAAATACAAAGGGTTGAGTACGAAAGGCAATATATTGCCGGTATGAGGCCTGTTTTAAATAGAAATGCATTATTTAGTGATACAACCGAAAATTATGTTACACCTGCGGAACCAAATCCTTACGCTAAAGTGCAGGTGCGTTTTCGAAGTGCTGCTAATAACATTGACAGAGTATTTCTTGTAAATGCTACATACAAGATTTTAATGACAAAGGAAAGCTGTGATGAGTATTTTGATTACTTTGTCTGTGAAATAGAAGTAGAAAATGAGGAATACAGCTATTACTTTGAGGTTCAGGTAGGTAAGATTGACTGTATTTATGATACCAGAGGTGTAGCAAAGGAACCTATGCAGCAATACAATTTCCGCATCATTCCCGGTTTTAGCACACCTAAGTGGGCTAAAGGTGCAGTCATGTACCAAATCTATGTGGACCGTTTTTGTAACGGTGATGCTTCTAATGATGTGCTAAACGGAGAGTATCAGTATATCGGAGATAAAACCGTACGCGTGGAGGATTGGTATAAGTATCCTGCAACAATGGGGGTACGTGAGTTTTATGGCGGAGATTTACAGGGTGTTCTTGATAAAATGGATTACTTACAGGATCTTGGAATTGATGTAATTTATTTTAATCCCTTGTTTGTATCTCCTTCCAATCATAAATATGATATCCAGGATTATGATTATATAGATCCTCACTTTGGTAAAATTGTCAGCGATGAGGGCGAGCTTCTTAACTACGACCAGAGAGAAAACCGTTTTGCAAGCAGGTACATTGACAGGGTAACCAATAAAGTCAATTTGGAGGCAAGTAACGAGTTGTTTGCCAAGGTAGTAGAGGAAGCCCATAAGCGTGGTATGCGCGTGATTTTGGACGGTGTATTTAATCACTGTGGTTCCTTTAATAAATGGATGGATCGGGAACGTATTTACGAAAACGCGCCGGGCTATGAAAAAGGTGCTTATGTAGCCGGGGATAGTCCTTATCGTGACTATTTTCAGTTCCATAATGAGTATGCATGGCCCTATAACGGCAGCTATGATGGCTGGTGGGGACATGATACCTTGCCGAAACTAAATTATGAAAAATCTAAAGATTTATTTGATTATGTAATGCGGATTGCCGCAAAGTGGGTATCTCCTCCGTACAATGCGGATGGCTGGAGACTGGATGTGGCAGCAGACTTAGGGCACAGTCCGGAATATAACCATTATTTTTGGCAGGAGTTCCGTAAAGCAGTAAAAGAAGCGAATCCGAATGCTGTGGTATTGGCAGAGCATTACGGCAGCCCCCGTTCCTGGCTAAACGGTAGGGAATGGGATACTGTTATGAACTATGATGCCTTTATGGAGCCGGTGACCTGGTTCCTTACAGGTATGCAAAAGCACAGTGACGATTATCGCGGTGATTTGTACGGAAATGCGGACAGCTTTATGGGCGCTATGCGCCATCATATGGCTGACTTTACTACTCCTTCTTTGCAGATAGCCATGAATGAGCTTTCCAACCATGACCATTCCAGATTTCTTACCAGAACCAATAAGAAAGTGGGACGTATCAATACATTAGGCCCGGAAGCGGCTAATCAGGGCGTGAACAAGGCTGTAATGCGGGAAGCAGTTGTGATGCAGATGACCTGGCCGGGGGCCCCGACTATTTATTACGGGGATGAGGCAGGACTTTGCGGCTTTACCGATCCTGATAACAGAAGAAGTTATCCTTGGGGAAGAGAAGACCATGAACTGATTCGTTTCCATAAAGAACTGATTCGTATTCATAAGGAACATCAGGAGCTTTTAACCGGTTCCCTGAAGTATCTGATTGGTGAATATAACGTGATGGGTTACGGACGCTTTAACAAAGAAGCCCGGACAGTGGTTGTAGTAAATAACAATGAACATGAAATTACCAAGGAAATTTCTGTATGGCATTTGGGAATTCCCAAAGAAAGCAGCATGAAACGACTGATGCTGACCCATAAGGATGGTTTCACCGTAGAGGAACAGGAGTATCCTGTGAAAGCAGGTAAGATTATGCTGACATTGCCGCCTATGTCGGCAATTGTACTTCATCAAGAAGAGCCTTAAAAAATTTCTTGCCTTTTAGATAATGATATGATATATTCTTATAATGTGAGAAGCGAAAGCTTTTCGCATTGTAAGAGAAGGCGAAAGCCTGTATTACATGGATGGATTCCCGAGTGGCCAAAGGGGACAGACTGTAAATCTGCTGCAAATTGCTTCGGTGGTTCGAATCCACCTCCATCCATCAAATCTGCTTTGCAGATTTAACGGATTATGCACACGGTCCTACGGACCGGCGCATGATACCTACTACAGAGTGTAAGACGAGGAGGCGTTCTTGTGCGCCGCTAAAGAGTCACTTCGCTCCTGATTCGCTGGTGTGGCGGAATAGGCAGACGCAAGGGACTTAAAATCCCTCGGGGGCAACCCCGTGCCGGTTCAAGTCCGGCCACCAGCAGTAAAACTTGATGAGAGAAATACAGCAGAAATGTTGTATTTCTCTTATTTTATGGCTTTGGGTGTGCGAATACGAATGTAAAAGATACAAAATTCCGTGCGTAAAATTTTACTCTTTTTTACACACTTAAAATTGTGAGTCAAACTTACACTTTTAACGTCTTTTCAAGCTCTAAACGCTTCTGCTCATCAGAATATCGGGAGAAGCAGTAGTGTGTGATAAAGGTCTTTACGTCCCTGTGTCCGGCAAAATCCATGGCATCTTTTAGATTGATGTTTGGATTGTCTGCAACCTTTGTTAAAGCTGTTTTACGGGCTTTGTGGTTGCCTTTCTTGGCAATACCTATCTGCTTACAGTAACGCTCATAATGGCTGTCAATAGAGTTAGCAGTAAGGCGGTGCTTCTGGTACATAAAGATAAAGTCGTCAGCTTCGCAGGAGTAACCGTTCTGCAGATTGGTTTCCCGTACCTTGTTAAATAGTTCCAATGCGGAAGATACCACATATAAGGTTCGGTAACCTGCATCTGTCTTGGTATGTTCCACAACTTCCAAACGCTTCTGCCATTTGCCGTTTTCAAGCAAATCAAACTGCTTCTGTTCCATGCGCCGGATATGCAGGTAGGAGTCTTTTAGGTCTTTCCATTTAAGTGCGACCAATTCCCCCACTCTTAACCCAAGAGAAAAGTTAATTAACACTGCAAGAGCAGCGGTGCGGTTAGGGTGCTCCGCAAATTCTGCGGCAGCAAGTTCCTTAAGTTTCTTTTCTTCCACTTCGGTAAAGACTTCCTGTTCTGCTTCTTTAGGAATAATCGGAGTAAACAGGGAAGATTTGATTTTGAATTCTGCAGAGTGGTTTGCAGGCAGTTCCCCAAGCTCTACAAGGTATTCCAGACTCTGGCGTATAATGATTGCCATGTTGTAGTATTGGCGTTTGTTGAGCTTTCCGGTAATGATTTTATTCCTTGCCCAGTTCTTAAGCTCTAGGGTGGTAAGCTCTGCCATGGGACGGTCTATAATGCTGTCATTTAGGTAATGCCGTTTCCATTCTCCGTCTATGTGGTTCATGTAGCAGGAATTATTGGTTTCCTGCCATTTATAGGCAAACCATTCTGGATAGAATGTCCGCAAGGTAATGTGTTTACGCTTATTAAGCGGACTTTCTTCTTCGTAATAGGCGATAATGGCGTTTTCTAGGTCTTCCCATTTCCGCTTGGCAATGGGCTTCATCTTTCGCGGATGGCTTTCATCCGGCAGGAAAGAGTGCCACCGTCTGTCTGATTCATAATATTTAGTTGTAAATTGCTCCATGTGGTTTTTTATGATTTTTTCGCGTTGTTTCTTGGTCATATCTTCATTATTTTCCGGAGCACTGACTTGTGAATTCATCATACCTTCGGAAAGGACTTCCTGCAAGCAGTTTTTGATAATTTCCGGAGAAGAAGTGTAATTCTCCGGAATAAATATATCTTGAACGATTGGTCTAATTATCCCCATTTTTCTTTAAGCTCCTTTCAATTTTTAGGTTGCGTTTTGCTTTGTTATAGCGGTTACGAAACTGGTTTTTTCCTGCACCCACTGCTTTTTCCAATTTGCCAATAGAGTCATAATATTCACCATCTATCAGATAGATGATGTCATCGTCGGTCAGTTCTTTTCCGTTGTGTAGGAAAGTTTGTTTGTGTCTGCCTGCTTTTTTTAGAGTTTTTTCTTCTAGGCGTAAGATACGCTTATTTAGTTCTGAAATGATTTTATCTTTCCGGCGGTTACTTTCAATCAATGCAGGAATCAGTATGTTGTAATTAAAAGCCGAATTAAGTACCTGCTCCAGTTCTTCATCGGTCATTAAATGATAAGGTTTTGGTTGTGGCATAACCTGCAATTCTTGATTTGGGTAATTTTTCATGGTAACAAATCCTCCATTCTAAGTTACGGTAATAAATCCGATTTAATTGTTTAACTTGTTTTTTCATTGCATTTTTGTAAAAATCTATGTTGTTTTCCCTTAAAGTAAATTTTTTCTGCGACAAAGACAGTAATAAATAAAAGGTAATAATGGGGGTAAGAAAGTTAATTTTCAAATAGAAAAGCAAGACAAATCGAAGTATTATGCTTCTTAAATGTCTTGCTCTTGTTATTAAGAACGGTCTATTATATGTTCTATTTATTGTATCGGCAGGCGGTTAATATCTGTTTAGAAAAGGAATTATAAATTTTTTATTAAGAATATATTTTAATTGACAGAGGTATTTTTCGAGAATAGAATTAAAGAGAAGTAAATATTTAGTTTATTTCAAATAATTAGATACGAAGTTATTGTATTGTTTGGGTGGAAAATAATTATGGTTGATTTGAAATGTCCGGGTTGTGGAGCTAATATACAACTTGATGATTCTAGAGAAGTGGGATTTTGCAGTTATTGCGGAACTAAAGTACTTATTGAACCAAATAAGACTCAAATAAATGGAATTGCAACTGTTGAGAATCTTTTATTGCGTGCAGAACAATTTTATACTGAAAATGATTTAGCAAAGGCAAAGGAATATTATAATCGAGTTCTTGATATAGATATAAACAATGTCAAGGCTATAGAAGGACTTGAGAGAATTAGAAATCCCAAAAAAGAGAGTGTTGCTAGTTTTGTTGAAGAGATAAAAATTAAAGAAATTGAGGTGAAGCAAAAGAGGGATGAAGAAAATTCAATGTATGAAAAAAATATGGTAAAAGAAATAATAGGTGCTATAAAATGGTGTTGTTTTCGGAGTGTTGATAGGCATATAGTTGAGGGAATATTCGAGTATACTCCAAATAGCGATTATGAGCGATATGGCATTATAGGGTGTACAGAAGATGAAATTAGTCAAAAAATTCCTTCATGTAAAGGGTACCTTAGTTGGAGAGGAGCTCTAAATAGTAATACTAATTTACAGTTACTTGGTGAGTTATTAAAAAAAGAAATTAGAAGTTTAGGATTCAGAAATTTTTATTTTAAATTCATACAGATTAAAAATGAAAAGGATGTTAGATTTAAAAATGATTGGTGTGGTCGACGGAAAAAAGTATCTCAATTGACCGGAGAGATTTCGTATGATGTGTATATAAGAGTAGAATGGTAATGCGTTTACACTTTGTTTACACACCCCAAGTCAGTGCGCCAGAAATCTCCTTTCTATGCGGGTTTGCGGTGCCTACTTTTCATTCAAGTCCGGCCACCAGCATTAAAACTTGATGAGAGAAATACAGCAGAAATGCTGTATTTCTCTTTTTAATTTGCTGATATTGATATATTGACAATACATATATAGCGTGAATAAAATTAGTAAGAAGATAAATATGAAGTTTTAACTATAATAGTTATGCATATATGAAAAAGGAGGATGCACTATGTTGATTATCATCGAGGGAATAGTAGTATGTTTTATACTTTTACTGGTATGTGTTGTAGGACTGAAGAATGGTCCGGAGAAATTTGCAGTTTTTTATGAAGAAGATGTAAAGGAAAGAGTAGTAGAGCTTGGATACACTACAGAGAAAGAATTAAAGAGGAGTTTTACTATTTCAGGAATTGCATTATTTGTTCCTATGATAATCATTGTTCCGTTAATGGTATATTACATAAATGGTGTTTCAGATTTCCGGAGTGCCTTTTGGCAGATGACGGCAATTTTTATGATAGGTAATTTATTTGACCGTCTCTTTATTGATGAATTCTGGGTAGGACATACAAAAGCGTGGTTTATTCCGGGTACGGAGGATTTGATGCCATATATCCCCGTAAAGGTGAAAATTAAAAAATGGGTTGGTAATCTTATTATGTTTCCTTTACTTTCGGCTATAATTGCAGGAATTGTAACATTATTTATGAAGTAATATTCAAAGATGAATTTGAAATTAACGAGGTGATTAAAATGATAGATGTTACTACTTGGATGCATAACTTCTTGCAGACATTAAATGAGACTTTCGTAAACCGTGTATGGTTTGTTGGCTTGCAAGGCAGTTATGGTCGTGGTGAAGCAACAGAAACGAGCGATATTGATATTGTTGTAATTCTGGATGAATTGTCTGCTATGGACATTCAAACTTATCATGACATGCTGGATACCATGTCTCACAGGGAATTGATTTGTGGTTTTCTTTCAGGCAAAAAGGAAATTATGAATTGGGAGCCATCTGATCTGTTCCAGTTTTGCCATGACACCACACCAATCAAGGGAAACCTTGACGAGGTGATGGCAGTTATTGATGAAAGTGCTGTGAACAGAGCAATCAAAATCGGTGCCTGCAACATATTCCACGGATGTGTACACAATATGCTGTATGAAAAGAGCGAAGATATTTTGCGGGGACTGTATAAATCTGCCTCTTTCGTTGTACAGGCAATTGCTTTCAAGCAAACTGGAAACTATATCAGCCGTCAAAAAGAATTGCTCCAAGTTGTATCTTTTAATGAACGGGTCATTGTCGAAACCTTCTTGAATTTGAAAAATGGCGGAACGATAGATTTTAATTTGATGTCCGAAACATTGTTTACTTGGTCAAAGAAATGGATTTCTGAAAACAGTTAAACAAATTTGAATTTTACATTGCTTTTGCCAGTAAATTAGGCGGTGCAACTGGACTTAACAGGATTGTTAAAGAGCGTTGACAGATTGATTGATATGGTTGGTAGTGTTTTTAGAACAAAAGTAATACGATACTTTCATCAAGT
>JAFQQI010000008.1 GCA_017411305.1 Lachnospiraceae bacterium | reverse complement strand
AGGTCAACGTATTCATAATTATGAAGAGCAGCTTGCGAAGCTGAGAAGAAGAGGCATGGAGCCGGAACATTTTGCAGGTTACCTCATGGCACATAAATGTGGATTATCGCCTCATGGTGGTTTGGGGCTTGGACTGGAACGATTTACGGCCAAGCTATTAGGATTTGAAAATGTAAAAAATGCAACGTTGTTCCCGAGGGATATTAACAGACTGGTGCCGTAAAAATAGGATAAAGATTATGTACAAAAGACCACAAAATAGCTTATACTATAATTAAGTTTGGACAGTGGAAGTATTGCAGTTGTGAAAGGCAGGGATATAAATGGCAAGAAATGTAGCAATCGGAATACAGGATTGGGAAGATATCATAAAAAACAACTATTTCTATATAGACAAAACCAATTTTATTAAGGAATGGTGGGAGAGCGGAGATAGTGTTACACTGATAACGCGTCCTCGTCGTTTTGGAAAGACCTTAAATATGAGTATGGTGGAAAAATTTTTTTCAGTAAATTATGCTAATAGAGGAGATTTATTTGAGGGACTTTCCATTTGGCAGTATGAAAGTTATCGTGAAATACAGGGGACATATCCTGTCATTAGTCTTTCCTTTGCCAATATAAAAGAGACAGATTATGAAAGTGTTGTAATAAAAATCTGTAGTCTGATTCAGATGGTATTTATGGACCATGATTATCTGCTGGAAAGCGAAGCTTTATCGGTTTATGAAAAAGATATCATGAGAAGAATCATTCAATCACTAGATGAAGTAGAGGCAACGTTAGCGCTTAATTATCTCTCAAAATTTATTTATAAGCATTATGGTAAAAAAGCAATCATCCTTTTGGATGAATATGATACACCGATGCAGGAAGCATATGTAAATGGTTTTTGGGATGAATTGGTAGCATTTACGAGAAGTCTGTTCAATTCTACATTTAAGACAAATCCATTTTTAGAACGGGCATTGATGACGGGAATTACTAGAGTTAGTAAAGAATCTATTTTTTCTGATTTAAACAATTTAAAGGTAGTTACTACTACTTCTGATGAATATGCGACTTGTTTCGGCTTTACAGAAGATGAGGTTTTTGAGGCCTTGGATGAGTGTGGACTTGGTGAACAAAAAGAAGGAGTTAAAAAATGGTATGATGGGTTTGTGTTTGGAAAACATAGTGATATATATAACCCATGGTCTGTATTAAACTTCTTGGATACCAATGGACAGTATGGAACCTATTGGGCAAATACAAGTGGAAATCGTTTAGTTGGTAAGCTGATTCAGGAAGGGGATTCCGGTATCAAAGAACTGTTTGAGCAGCTGCTCAAAGGGAATGCGATAAAGTGTCCGATTGATGAACAGATTGTATACAACCAGCTGGAGTATGATGAGGATGCGATATGGAGTCTTCTTCTTGCGAGTGGATATTTAAAGGCAATAGAAAAGGAAAATCTCGTTATAGCAGGAGTCAGACCACAATATACACTGTGTTTAACTAATAGAGAAGTTGAGGATATGTTTTTGAATATGGTGAGAGGATGGTTTGCACCTGCCAAAAAAGTATATAACAATTTTATTTCAGCTATGCTTCAAGGAAACGTAGAAGAAATGAATGCATATATGAGCAAAATAACAAAAGAGGTTTTTAGCTTTTTCGACACAGCAAAAGACCCGTCAGACTCAGAGCCGGAGCGTTTTTATCATGGATTGGTGCTTGGGCTGATTGTGGAATTAAACAGGGAATATACCATCACTTCGAATCGTGAAAGCGGATATGGAAGATATGATGTGATGATTGAGCCACATGACAAGAAGCAGCCAGCCTATATATTAGAATTCAAGGTACACAATCCAAGGAAAGAAACCAGTCTGGAGGCTACGGTAGAATCAGCCTTACAGCAGATAGAAGAAAAGCAATATGAAGCAGACCTGATAGCCAGAGGATTTGTTAATGATAAGATTCATAAGTATGGATTTGCATTTGAAGGTAAGAAGGTGTTAATAGGTTAGTAAAAAGGGAATGTGCAGGTCACATTCCCTTTCTGTTACATTCAATATGAGCATATTTAAACGGTATACTAGATCTCTAACTGTTTACACATTTGTCTTACGGTATAACGATATACAAGATAAAAAATTCCGGCAAATAGGAAAAGGATAGCAAGGCATACTCCTAGTCCTCCTACTTCATCAGAGGTTAGCTTGCCATCGTTGGCAAACATAATCATGGTATAAAGGAGATACATAATACTCATTCCAATAGCACTCGGAATGACGAATACGTTACTTGCCTGATTACGAACCTCTTTTTTCATGAAACGTGGAGAAGCGCCAAGTTTTCTAAGATCATCAAAAACATAACGGTTATTCAGCGTAATCGTCATACAGCGTGTATAGCTGATAACAAGGGCAGCAAGAATACAGATAATAGAGATAAACAGGAATATCATAAGAAATACAGCGTAGTTTCGTAAGAAATCGGTTTTGTCTAATAACATGTTTTTAGGCATATAGAGCCAGTAGTTTCTAAAATCTGCGGTATCAGGCTGCTTGAAGGAGATTTTTGTCATGGTATCGGTATCGCCCCAATAGGTTGTACCTTTATTTTCACAGTCCTGCTTATAAATACGGTCATAGTAACTTGGAAGCGCATACTGTGGTTCGTAGGCTGTTACCAATGTATCAAAGAAAGCATTGGCAAAGGCATAGCTGTCTTCTTCAGCTACATTGAAAAATATCATGTTTTCCATCCATTCCGTAGAGAGTCCTTCGGAAATGTGAGCATAATCGGTATCATCTAATACATAGTAGGAAGGTTCACCAAATAAAAAGTCATAGTGCGTAAAGCCGGCGAAGGTAACCGGTAAGGTCTTTTGCGTAGTCATATTCGTGAAAAGGGTAGAGTCTTTTATAAGATAATAGAGAGCGGTTTCCTCTTCGTTTGCAATACCGATATATGTTCCGGGTTTTACATCAAGCTCAATGCCTGTTAATGCATGGAAATTACTTTCGGAAAAGAATCTCCCTTCGCTATAAAGCTGTGTATATTCCTCATGATAGGTACTTTCAGAATCATCAATGGTTCGCATACCATCCATAGCAAGCATGATATAAGGACTTTCGTGCCAGTCAATGATGGAGAGCTGATATTCTGCTGCCATTTCACTTATGCTCGCTTGATCTGGAAGTCTGTTATACTGTGTCATAGGATAGTGATAACGGTAGTGATAGGGACGGTTATGAATCTCCGTAATTGCACCGACAGCCACCATAGGAAGATAGAAAATAGCAAAGGAAGCTCCAGCAATAAGTACCGTACTGACTAAAAGATTGTTCACGGTTTGTTTTCCCTGAAATTTCATCATACTGCGTGCAATGATATTTTTATAAGGATTCTTTTTGTGGGAACGCCATCCATGTACAACGGTATGCAATATCATCATATAGAGTCCCGGAAATACAGGAAGGTAAAAGATAGAAAGCCATACAGGAGGAAATTGACCGTCCACCAATGCATAGTAAACACTTGGGGCAAAATAACCGGCAATCGCGCCGATAAGCAGGAGTACAAAGCCAAGTGGTCCACACCATGTTCCAAGCTCCTTTATGGGTTCATTTTTATGTTCCTCCTGAACAACATCCATGATATTAGTTCGCTTTAGGTAGCGGTAGGCTGTCAGACAGGAAAAGCCGACGACGAGGAACCAAAATATAACAGATAGAAACAAAAAGCGAAAATCAAGTCGAAGCTGCATTTCCGTACTGTCAACGATAAAGAGTCGAAAGCCATTCCAGATAAGTACGACAAGTGGAAATCCGCCAAGGATACCTAGAAAGGAAGAGATACCACTGAGGGTAATAACTTCCTTGTACAGTTCGGGTGCAAGCTTTTTTCGGGAAGCGCCCAGTGCCATTAGAATGCCAAGCTGTTTTGCCTTTTTACGAAAGAAAAGGCAGGAAGCATAGATTGTAAAAACAACGCAACCAAATAAAGCAAGAACAAAAATAGCAGCCATCTGCTTACGGCTGTCACCGCCCTCGGGAAGCACTAAGAGTACAGTAGGTGAGAACATCATAGCAGAGTAGGCGGTAATTAATAATAACGAAACGAAATTACAGAAAAGATAAAGAGCTGCCTGTTTTCGTTCTGATTTTTGTGATTTTGTAAGTAGTGTAGAAAAATTTGTCATATTCATAGTGATACCTTTCATGCTTCTAAGCTCATTTTTTTAATAGCAGCCAGTAGTCGGTCCTGAAATTGGCTACGGTCTTCCTGTTTCTCTAATGTGTCATAAACCTTTCCGTCTTTTAGTAAAATAACGCGGTCACAAAATGAGGCTGCATAGCTGTCATGCGTTACCATGAAAATAGTGGCATTCAAATGCCTTTTTGCATTTTCAAAGGCTTCGATAACAGCCAGACTTGATTTACTGTCGAGGTTTCCGGTAGGTTCATCGGCAAGTATCATAAGAGGCTGATTAATCAGACTTCGGGCAACCGCAGTACGCTGACGTTCACCGCCGGATATTTCAGCAGGGTATTTATCCGCAATATGCGCAATACCAAAGAGAGAAAGCAGCTCATTAGCAAGAGCTTCTGCCTCTTTGGTTACAATCCCCTGAATGATACGAGGAACAAGAATGTTTTCTCTTACAGTAAGGCCATCTAACAGCATAAAGTCCTGAAAAACAAAGCCGAGCTTTTCATTGCGGACTTTTGCAAGTTCATGCTCCGTTAATCCCTTTAATTCCTGACCGCCAAGACGGATTATGCCATTTTCAAAGGGGATATAGCAGGAGATACAGTTTAACAGTGTGCTTTTACCGGAACCGGATGGTCCCATAACGGCAACAAATTCCTGCTGCGCAACAGCTAGGTCAATCCCTTTTAAAACAGGGTAGGATTTGTTTCCGGTTTGATAGGATTTCTCAAGATTTTTGACATATAACATGGTAGTTAGTTCCTTT
>JAFQQI010000065.1 GCA_017411305.1 Lachnospiraceae bacterium | reverse complement strand
CAAAGGCAGAAATGGAGAAAGTAATTACAAGTTTGCTGAAGCAATGGAAATTACAGAATGATAATCAATTAGTGTAATAGGAGGTAGTCATGGAAGAAAAATTTTCGATATATGAAAAATTGAAAATAGAATTGTTTGAGAGAGTTTTGCCTGCATTTGTGTATGAGCAGATAAAGAAAGATAATAGCTTTTTTGATATGCTACAAGAAAATAGAGTACGTTTTGCTCATGATATGTACAGAGCATTTTGTGAAAGTGAAAAAGTAGACTATCCCTATCAGACAGAAGATTTTTATGTAGAAGAAATAAAGATAGGAGCGGTTACTGCATTACAGATAAATATGCCGGAAGTAAATATGCATATCAACGATATCTTTCGTGCATATATTGTCTGTGCACCGGTAGAAGAAAATAGGATTAGTTGTAAGTACTTTATTATCAAGCGGTTTCGTGATACAGGGGATTGTTTCATTATATATATTGATGAACATGGAAAAGAGTATTTAGGAGAGGACCTAACAGAGCATATCACAGATAAGAAATATGAGCAGTGGAGAATCCTATGTGTATTTACGAAATTAACACTGGATGATTTACAAATAGAAAAGGAGAATGAAGAGATGAAGATACATAATGGATGGAGCAGAGATTGGAATAAGGTAGATTGGGATGAAATATATAATAAGGTAGTTACCCATAAATCAAAAAAGGGAGAGCCTATTGATATAAGTAAGGAAATAGGACTAAATAAAGAAGATTTAATGGAATATATGGCATGGATTCTTGAAAACGATAAAAAGGAGGAAGAGAAGTTATTAATAGGATTAACATTATGTAGTTTAGGAGTAGAGGTAAGTGATGCAGAGTGGGCAGCTTCTAATCCTGAGATATTAAAAGAAATCATAGATGAGATGCTTAAAGAATAGGAAAAAGTGGTCAGAAAAAATAGTTGTAGATTTTTTGTAGACTTTTTGATACTTTTATTCATTTTTTTCCTGTGATATTATTATCATGGAAAAGTTGAACAGACAACTTGACCACCCCTTTTGCAAAAGAATATCGGACATGAATAAAGCGTCAGCATGTAACCGGAAATGGTTATAAGACTGGCGCTTTTTTGATGCCCAAAATCAGAGGACGCTCTGATAAATAAAAAGAAAAGGAGAAAAGAAAAATGGATTTTGAAACATTTAGAGAGCATTTTATGGAAGACATCAAAGATGCTTATGAAAGAGCAACAGAAAGAGAAGTGGCAGTTTCGGCAGAAACGGTAAATAAGTTGAATGACTCTTATGAAGCAATTATGATTACTCCCAAAGGAAGCAAAATTGGACTTAATCTCAACGTGGATAACTTCTATGAAGCATATAATCAAGGAAAAGATTATGGAGAACTGGTAGATAAAGCTGTAGAAGTGATTCAGGAAAATATTGAATTTAAACCTTCCATTGAGGTGTCCGCATTTACTGATTATGAACAGATGAAGCAAACCATTGCAATCGAAGTGGTATCTGCAGAACGTAACAAAGAAATGCTGGAAAACATTCCGCATCAGATGATGGAGGATATGGCAGTGGTGTACCGCTTCGTCATTGAGAGTGATAACGGAGGGCGGGGAACGATCTTAGCAACCCATAAACTTCTTGAAAGTATGGAGACTACCGCAGAGCAGCTTTTTGAAGATGCCATGAAAATAGCTCCGGAAAAGCATCCTGTAGTTATTAAAGGAATGTTTGAAGTACTGATGGATACGATGGGTAATGGAACAGATTCTTTTCCACTTGAAGAATTACCTACAGATGAAAAGATGTTTGTTGCAACAGTACCTGATAAAATCCATGGTGCCGGTGTGATTGCCTATCCGGATTTTATGGAACAGGCGAAAGAGGCACTTGGCTGTGATTTTTTTATCTTACCTTCATCAATTCATGAAGTGATTTTAGTAAAGGATGATGGTGCAACTGATTATAGTGAACTGAAAGGTATTGTTGAGATGGTGAATGCAGAGCAGGTACCTATTGATGAACAGCTGACAGATAATGTATATCACTATGACAGTCAGGACAAGGTCTTTGAGCTGGCAGAGAAATTTGAAGCACGTAAGCAGGAAAGAGAGGCAGCTTCTTTGGAAAAAGGTGAAAAAGGGTCGTTACTGAAAAATTTAAAAGATAAGCAGACTATTGTAGATAAGGCAGTTTCTTCTATTGATGCTTCCATAAAGACACCCAAGCTCAAGGAAGGAGTGGCATTGTAATGGCGGAAGAGATAAATATGAAAAAAGAAATGCAGGCGGTACCGGTGGTATCGCCTTTTCCACTTCCTGCTCCCCAAAACTGTAGCAAGCCCTGTCCTTATGGAAGAGGAAGAGAATATTGCTGGCCTTGTATGGCGAAGCTGATGCAGAAGGAAAATTAAGATGATTTATGACTACTTCTATGAAGAACAGACAGAGCAGTTTATTTTTTACAGGGTTCCAAAAGTGCTTTGTACGGAGGAAGAGTTTCGGGATTTGTCATCAGATGCCAAGCTCTTGTATGGTCTACTGTTAGATAGGGTAGGATTATCCAAAAGAAATGGCTGGATAGATGATGCAGGCAGAGTATATGTAATCTTTTCCCATGAAAATGTAAAAGAAGCATTGTGCTGTGCAGATGGAAAGGCGACGAAACTATTTTCAGAGTTAGAAATACATGGATTAATTGAACGTATCAGGCAGGGGCAGGGAAAACCTGCCATTATTTATGTCAAAAATTTTATTCGTTCTGTTAGAGACTACTCTCAGACTTGCGAAAATCACAAGTCAAGACTTGCGAAAATCGCAACTCAAGACTTGCGGAAATCGCAGGCTAATAATAATGAGAGTAATAATACTGATGATAGTAAGACTTATCCTATCTATCAGATGGATAGTGAGATGGATGAAAGAGCATCTTACAGGGAGTATTTTATGATGCAACTTGAGTATGAGTATCTGTTAAAGCAATATCCCTATCAGGAGCAGGTGCTTTTAGAGATTTTGGAACTGATTATAGATACAGTCTGTTCGAGGAGGGAATTTATCCGCATTGCAGGAGATAAGAAACCGGTGGAAGTAGTGAAAAGCCGCTTTATGCAGTTAGAGAGTAGCCACATTCAGTATGTACTTACATGTATGGAACAGAATGGCTCCCGGATTAGGAACATCAAGCAGTATCTGCTTGCCTCCCTATATAATGCGCCACTTACCATCAATAATTATTATGCAGCCATGTATCACCATGACAGGGCAAATGGAACCATATAGAAAGAAGAAAGGAGGACGTTATGAGCAGAACATTACCAAGGGCGTATGTAACAGCAGCATGGAGCAGCAACCGCTTTGAAGCGGAAGAGGAAGCAAGAAAGTACTGTCAGGTACTAGTTAAGCATGGGTATATTCCCATATGTCCGGTACTGGCATTTAGCGGTATCTTTGCAGAAGAAAATGCAGATGCCCATAAACTGCAGAAAGAAATGGAAGAAGATTTGCTTCGCCGGGCACGTCTTTTAGTAGTATGCGGAAATCGTATTAACGAAGAAGTAAAGGATGATATCACCATTGCAAAAAAGGCGAAGCTGATTGTCACATCCATGGAGGGCATTATCTGTTACATGTAAATAGGTAAGAATGAAGAGAAAGGAGGAGTAAGGTGCCACAGGAAGAAATAGAAAAGAAAGCCTGTGATCTGGCAATACAGGTATCCAAGTTGTCGGCAAGGGAGCTGATAAAGGGGCTTAATAAGTTTGTAACCTATCAGAAGCATAGAAAACAGAATAAAGCCTTTCATGATACATCTGTGAAAGGAAAGCAGACAGTGAAGCAGCTGATAGGTCAAAATCAAGGCGTAGAGAGCCTTCCCATTGGCGATACCGGGCTAAAGGACTTTGAACGGATTGCCAAGAAGTGCGGTGTGGATTTTGCCATTGTAAAAGATAAGGCATCTAGGGAAGCAAAGTATACCGTTTTCTTTAAGGCAAGAGATGCAGATGCCATTAGCCAGGTACTTTCCCAGTATGCTGCCAAGCAGATAAAACGAAAGGCAAAAGCAAGACCCAGTATCCTAAAGGTCCTTAAGAAGTTTAAAGAGCAAGTCGCATCTATGCCCCGAAAGGAAAAGGAGAAAAAGAAGGAGAGAGAACGATGAATGCAGAAAAAGGAAAGAAGCTATTTCTTCTAAATCTGCCATATATCGTGATAGGACTTCTTGCTACCAATTTGGGAGAGATGTGGAGGCTGGCACAAGGGGGAAGTGCATCAGAAAAGCTTCAGAGCATTGTGCTTAGCGGGCTTATTATGAAGGCGTTTGAAAATCCCCTGCCCAGCCTATACCCATCCGATATGCTGATAGGCATAATGGCAGCTTTCGTTATCCGGTTGGCAGTGTACCTTAAGGGTAAGGATGCCAAAAAGTACCGTCATGGCGTAGAGTATGGTTCTGCCAGATGGGGAGGAAGGGCAGATATAGAACCTTTTGAAGATAAAGAGTTTCAGAATAATGTTATCCTGTCCCAAACAGAGAGACTTACCATGAGTAGCAGACCACCCAATCCAAAGTACGCCAGAAATAAAAACGTGTTGATTGTAGGTGGTTCCGGCTCCGGTAAGACAAGATTCTGGTTAAAACCCAATCTTTTACAGTGCCATTCCAGCTATGTCATTACAGACCCTAAAGGCAGTATTGTATGCGAGTGTGGGAATGCCCTTTTAAAGAAGGGCTACCGGATTAAGATATTAAATACCATTAACTTTAAGAAGTCTATGCACTATAACCCTTTTGCCTACATCCACTCTGAAAAGGATATTTTAAAGCTGGTCACAACGCTGATTGCAAACACAAAGGGAGAAGGCAAGGGTGGTGACGACTTCTGGGTAAAAGCAGAAACCCTGCTTTATACAGCCCTCATTGGCTACATTTATTTTGAAGCACCGGAAGAGGAACAAAACTTTTCTACGCTTCTTGAGATGATTAATGCCATGGAAGTAAGAGAGGATGATGAAGAATTTAAAAATCCGGTGGATTTAATGTTTGAAGAATTAGAACAGAAGGACCCGGATCACTTTGCAGTTAGACAGTATGCAAAATACAAGCTGGCTGCCGGAAAGACTGCAAAATCCATTTTAGTATCCTGCGGTGCTAGACTGGCACCCTTTGATATTAAAGAGCTTCGTGAGCTGACTGCTTACGATGAGCTGGAACTGGATACGTTAGGAGATAAGAAGACAGCATTGTTTTTAATTATGTCAGATACAGATGCTACATTTAATTTCCTAATCTCCATGATTTACACTCAGCTTTTTAACCTGCTTTGTGAAAAAGCAGATGATGTATATGGTGGAAGACTTCCGGTACATGTCAGATGCCTGATTGATGAGGCAGCTAATATCGGACAGATTCCCCAGCTAGAGAAGCTGGTAGCAACTATTAGAAGCAGGGAAATATCAGCCTGTTTGGTATTGCAGGCAAAGTCCCAGCTTAAGGCAATCTATAAAGATAATGCAGATACCATTATCGGAAACATGGACTCTCAGGTTTTCCTTGGCGGCTCCGAGCAGACTACCTTAAAGGAACTGAATGCATCTCTTGGTAAGGAAACCATAGATATGTATAACACAGGAAGGTCAAAGGGAAGTCAGGAAAGCTATAGTACCAATTATCAGAAGCTTGGTAAGGACTTAATGAGTATTGATGAGCTGGCTGTCATGGATGGCAGTAAGTGTATTGTACAGCTAAGAGGCGTAAGACCGTTTTTCTCGGATAAGTATGACTTAACTAAGCACCCCAACTATTATTTAACGTCAGACTATGACGATAGGAACTATTTCGATATTGAAAAGTATCTAAATCACAAGTTCATATTGAAAGCAGATGATGAGTATGAAGTCATCGATGTAACCTAAGAATCAAGCGTTTTTCCTGTTAGTCAGGAGAAGTGCTTTTTTTATGCGGCCGCATTGCCTTGGGGAGTGCACGCCCTAAGGCACGTAACAAAAAACAAATTTTTTTATAGGAGGAATTTATTATGGCATTTTTTCAGAGCGCAGTAGGAACACTTCAGACACTGGTAGTAGCACTTGGTGCAGGTCTTGGTATCTGGGGAGCAATCAACTTAATGGAAGGATATGGTAACGATAATCCCGGTGCCAAGTCCCAGGGTATGAAGCAGCTGATGGCTGGTGGCGGTGTAGCCTTAATCGGTACCACATTAGTACCCTTACTTGCCGGATTATTTTAAGAGGAGGCATAAATGGATAGCATACTTCAGCAGATTACAGACTGGCTGAAAGAGATGTTTATATCAGGAATCATGAATAACCTGACCGGAGCATTTACTTCCGTAAATCAGCAGGTAGGTCAGATTGCAGCAGAGGTAGGGCAGACCCCGGCAAATTTCTTGCCGGGTGTCTATGCACTGATTCGGAATATTTCAGAATCAGTAATCCTGCCGGTTGCCGGAATTATCCTGACATTTATAGCCTGTTATGAGCTGATACAGCTGGTCATTAGCCATAACAATATGGCAAACTTTGAAACCTGGATATTCTTTAAGTGGATATTCAAAACTTTTATTGCAGTAACACTGATATCCAATACCTTTAACATTACCATGGCAGTTTTCGACGTAGCCCAGTGGGTGGTGAGAAATAGTGGTGGCATCATCAGTGGAAGTACGGCGATTGATGACAGTGCCCTTGCCTCTATGCAGGTTACCTTAGAGAGTCTTGAGCTTGGGCAGTTACTTGGTATTTACATGCAGTCATTAATCGTACAGATTGGGATTCATAT
The DNA here is from genome assembly GCA_017411305.1 of Lachnospiraceae bacterium. Taxonomy (GTDB): domain Bacteria; phylum Bacillota; class Clostridia; order Lachnospirales; family Lachnospiraceae; genus Suilimivivens. The sequence continues at coordinate 14,632 of JAFQQI010000065.1, read as the reverse complement.
CTTAAGTATCTTAATCTTCGTTATCATTAACGGACGTATGATAGAAATCTATCTGATGACAAGCTTAGCTCCTATTCCCTTTGCAACCTTTGGTAACAGAGAGCAGAGCATCATGGGACAGAACTATATTAAATCCCTGTTTGCCCTTGGCTTTCAGGGCTTTTTAATTATCATCTGTGTAGGTATTTATGCAGTGATGGTACAGACGGTAGCTTTTACATCAGACATCGTAGGTTCACTATGGAGCGTTATGGGGTATACCGTGTTACTGGCATTTACCCTGTTTAAAACAGGAACAATCGCAAAATCAGTGCTGAGTGCACATTAGGAGGATAAAAAAATGGAGAATAGAAATCAAAAACAGAGAAAGGTAACTGCAAATGGTTTTAAGCCGCTTTCTGCAGTTGTAACTTTTGGCATCATGTTACTTATGGTATTTTTGGTAGCTTTTGCATTTAAAAGCTGCAGCGCTAGTAACCATACAGAAACTGAAAAACAGGCAGTGATGGATGAAGAAACAAAAGCCCAGATGGAGCAGGAGCTTTTGGCTATTGCTGATTCCTTAGATGCTATGGATGGTTCTGTCACAGAAAACTTAACAGAGCTTTCCGGCTTTAATGAAAGCACCATTGAAAGAGTGGAAAGCTTAGAGTCCACCATCAGTAAGGTAAGGGAAGTGATCAATAACTACTTGGAAACAGATACTTCCAAAAGTGAGGATGTAACAAATGGGCTTAGCACCATTTCTGAGGAACTGTTAACCGTACAGGAATCCTTAACCGGAACAAAGGATAAGTTACTCGCCCTGCTTAGTGAAATGGAAACAGCTGACAGTGAAAGAGTAAAGGAAATCGAAGCAGAATTTGTGAAAGTAGCAGAGATGCTTGATAGCAGTAAAAACCAGCTGAGTATGACCTATGAAAGCTTAGTTGGCATGATTGATATTTTAAGAGTGGAAAACTCTGATAGTACCAAGGAAGTGCTTACCATCTTAGAAGAAGTAGAAAAGGAATTATCCCTTACCTTCTTTGAAAAGGTAGCCACACTTTCTGAAGAAATCAAAGCTGGCAATGCTTCTTTGGAGTCTAAGATGCTTGCAGATGCAGAAAACATGACAGGACAGATGAGTTCATTATCCGATAAGATTACAGAAGATGTAAATGCCCTGCAGGGTAAATTATCTGATTTATCCACACAGATCAATACTACCCAGAGTGATATTTCAGAACTTCTTTCTATGATTTCTGAAAATGAAGCAGCAAATCAGGAAGAAATCAAAGCCCGTTTTGAAGATATCAAGGATAAAATTGCAACCTTTAAAGCAGACTTTGAAGCAGCCCATGAAGAATTAAAAGGAATCCTGTCAGAAATGAGCGTAAAAGCACAGGAAAACCATGAACAGCTCCTTAAAACCTTATCTAAGATGGATGCAGATATGAGTAGGGCAAGTGAAGAGTCTTTAAGTAAGATTACAGATACACTGGTTTCTTTAGAGGAAACTTATATTTCCGAGCTTTCCCAGTTTGAAAGCAGCATGAATCAGAGCTTTACTGATGTAAATAACGGTATCACATCCTTAAGTAATGACATGGTAAATAACATCTCTAACATGGAAAGTAACATTTCCGGTGACTTATCCGAAATGACCGTAAATTTACGGGAAGATGTGGCTAACTTAAGTCAGAACATTACCACAAATCTTGAGGATATTCAGAATAGCATTACCACCCAGCATGTAGATGTAACAAATATCGTAAACCAGATGGATAACGGAATCATGGACTATATGAAAGAGGGATTTGCTAACATGGAATCCCAGATGCAGTCGGTTTTTCAATCTGTGAGTAGTGGTAAGAATCTTCTTGCATCCGCATTACTCACTAGGGGCGTAAACTGCGCTTCGGATGCAACCTTTCAGGAAATCTATGATGCGATTATGTCTATTCCACAGACAGTAACCATTGGTGTTGATAAATTGCCGGGTGAAATCTCTTATGATTATCACTATCATGTGAATGCATCGGGACAGACTGTAAATGCTTCTACCCAGTCAGCAAAGGGTGGCTGTTATACAGTATCTGCAGGACATGTACATAATAACTGTCCTACCAAGACAGAAAAGTATTGTCCCGGTAATCATACCAAGACAGAAACAGTAACCTATTATGAACACTGTGGCTGCTTCTGTGTAGATTTTGGATATGGAGAGAGAAGAGTGTGCTGTCAGTGTGGTGCAGAAGGTGGTCCCGGAGAAGAATGTAAGAAAGAAAGGACCGGAACCAAAACCGTTACCTATTCCTGTAGCGGATGTCAGAGCAGGACCTATTATACCTGTGGCTCCCCTACCAACAGATGGTCTGTAGGCTGTGGTATGTCTCATGGTCAGATTATCGGTGCTCATATTGTGTACCCTAATGCTGCTTCTGCAGGTGTCATGATGCTGAGCTTAGAAGAGGAAGCGACTCCCTTTGCATGTGCAGTTGAGCCTTTAGAAGGTGTGTATTATGAGCCTATGATTATCAGTGAAGAAATCGTAGAAGAGGATGTCACAGAAGTAAAAGGGCAGGTAGAAGAACCGAAAAAGGTGCAGGAGGCGGAAGATGAAGACGCACAGGTAGAAGAGCAGGAAGAATCAAACACGGTTACATCAGAGGAGGAAGATACTGATGTAGAACCTTCTGTAGAAGAGATGGCAGAGGAGATTGCAGAAGAATCTGCAGAACCGGCTTTAGAAGATACCGTATCAGAGGAAGAGGCATCCTCTGATACTGCAGTAGAAGAGCCGGTAGAAATAAGCAATGAAGAAATAACAGAATAAGGAGGAGTAAGATGGCAGCATCCTATATATCCGTACCAAGGGATTTAACCAAGGTAAAGAGTAAAGTGATGTTCAATCTGACCAAGCGGCAGTTAATCTGTTTTTCTGTGGCGGCACTCATTGGGGTGCCGTCCTTCTTTTTTCTAAAACAGATTGGAAGCATTAGCATGGCAGCCATGGGAATGATGGTGGTAATGATGCCCCTGTTTTTCCTTGCCATGTATGAGAAAAACGGACAGCCCTTAGAGGTGTATTTAAACCACTTTATACAGGCAACCTTTGTCCGTCCCAAAATACGCCCTTATCAGACGAATAATTACTACGATGCCCTGCAAAGGCAGGCACAGGCAGAAAAGGAGGTAGATAAGATTGTTCGGGTTTCTAAAGAAAACGAAGCAAAAAGAGATAAGAGAGTTTAGAATGCCTGCTCATTTATCCAAAGAGGAAAAAAGGCAGGTAAAAGAAGTAATCAGGAAAGCAAAGAGAGAGGATGAGGTTCCAAGGACAGCCCAGCAGGGCATTCCTTTTGACCGGATGTTTCAAAATGGCATCTGCAGGGTAGGAACGGATTACTATACCAAAACCATAGAGTTTCAGGATATCAATTATCAGCTTGCCCTGCAGGAGGATAAAACGGAAATCTTTGAAGAATGGTGTTCCTTTCTTAACTTTTTTGATTCCTCGGTACAGTTTGAACTATCTTTCATGAATATGGCAACCGATGCAGAGCAGTTTGAAAAAAGCATTGCCATCCGCCATAAAAAGGATGAATTTAACAGCATTCGGGACGAGTATAGTTCCATGCTGTTTCATCAGATGGAAGCCGGAAATAACGGGCTTACCAAAAGGAAGTACTTAACCTTTGGCATTCATGCTTCTTCCATGAAGGAGGCAAAGCCAAAGCTTATCCATATCGAAACAGATATTTTAAATAACTTTAAGCGCCTTGGTGTACAGGCAAGGTCATTAAAAGGTACAGAGAGACTTGAGCTGATGCATGCCCAGTTTCACATGGGAGATGAGGAGAAGTTTTTCTTTGACTGGAAGTGGCTGGTGGGTACCGGGCTTTCCGTAAAGGACTTTATTGCTCCCAGCTGTTTTCACTTTAAAAACGGCAGGGTGTTTCAGATGGGAAGCCTGTATGGTGCCATGAGCTTTTTATCCATTACTGCATCGGATATCAGTGACCGGATGTTAGCAGATTTCCTTGGGATGGAATCCAGTCAGGTTGTTACCATGCACATCCGGTCCGTGGACCAGAACGAAGCCATTAAGACCGTAAAGCATACCATTACAGAGCTTGACAGAAGTAAGATTGAGGAACAGAAGAAAGCAGTAAGAGCAGGGTATGACATGGATATCATCCCTTCAGACCTTGCTACCTATGGCAATGATGCCAAGTCCCTGCTTAAGGAGCTGCAGAGCCAGAATGAGCGTATGTTTCTTTTAACCTTTCTTGTGATGAATACAGGAAGAACAGAGCAGGAGCTGGAAAACAATGTATTTCAGGCATCCTCTATTGCACAGAAGCATAACTGTAACTTGGTAAGGCTTGATTTTCAGCAGGAGCAGGGACTGATGAGCAGTTTGCCTCTTGCGTATAACCAGATTGAAATTCAAAGAGGAATGACCACCAGCAGCACCGCTATTTTTGTTCCTTTTACCACCCAGGAGTTATTCCAGCAGGGAAAAGAGTCCTTATACTATGGCTTAAATGCCCTATCCAATAACCTGATTATGGTAGATAGAAAGAAGCTTAAGAACCCCAACGGACTGATTTTGGGAACTCCCGGTTCCGGTAAATCCTTTGCGGCAAAGAGAGAAATCGCCAATGCCTTTTTGGTAACTGATGATGATGTGATTATCTCTGACCCGGAAGCAGAGTATAGCCCTTTGGTAGAGCGTTTTCACGGACAGGTGATAAAGATTAGTCCAACCAGTACCCAGTATATTAACCCTATGGATATCAACATGAATTATTCCGATGATGATAACCCCATTGCTCTTAAGGCAGATTTTATTTTATCTCTTTGTGAGCTAATTGTGGGAGGAAAGGATGGCTTACAGCCGGTAGAAAAGACGGTAATTGACAGATGTATCCATCAGATTTATCAGAAGTACTTTGAAAATCCGGGGCCGGAAAACATGCCCCTGTTAGAGGACTTATACAATAAGCTCTTAGAACAGGAAGAGCCGGAAGCAAAGCATGTGGCAACTGCCCTTGAAATCTATGTACACGGTTCCTTAAATGTGTTTAACCACAGAACCAATGTAGATATCACAAACCGTCTGGTATGCTATGACATCAAGGACTTAGGAAAGCAGCTTAAGAAAATCGGTATGTTAGTGGTTCAGGATCAGGTATGGGGCAGAGTAACAGAAAACCGCTCTGCAGGAAAATCCACCAGATACTACATGGACGAGATGCATCTACTTCTTCGTGATGAACAGACTGCAGCCTATACCGTGGAAATCTGGAAGCGTTTTAGAAAGTGGGGCGGTATGCCTACCGGTATTACCCAGAACGTCAAAGACCTTTTGGCATCTAAGGAAGTAGAGAATATCTTTGAAAACTCTGATTTTATCTATATGTTAAATCAGGCAGTAGGAGATCGGCAGATTTTAGCAAAGCAGCTGAATATCAGTCCTCACCAGCTCTCGTATGTTACTCATTCGGGAGAAGGGGAAGGGCTGTTATTTTATGGCAACGTGATTCTGCCCTTTGTAGACAGATTCCCTACAGACCTTGAGCTTTATAAGATTATGACCACCAAGCTTAGTGAAGTGGTAAAAGCAAAGAAAGGGTAACTTACATGGATGAAACAAAGAAAAGACAAGCGAAGTCCGCCCGGGTGATGAAAGAAACATCACCCGGTAAGAAGCTGATGACAGAGAAAAAGCAAAAGGAAGCCTTTGGCAGAAAATTACGTCATGGAAAGAAGAGCCATGTCCTAACCTCGGAAGAGGAAAAGAAGATACGAAAGGTAAAGGAACAGGGCAGATTTAAGATACAGGCAGATACGATAGCATCGATAAAAGCTCATGAGGCAGTAGCTGACAGTAACAGGGATGAAAACGTGGCGGTAGAAGCAGGAAATAAAGTAGCGGAGGTAACAGAGCTTACCGCAGAAAAGCTGCAACATAGCCGGTATGGGAAAAAGATGCACCAAAAGAAAAACAAGGAAAGTAATAATCAGGAAGAGAGCCATACATCTGATACGTCTGCATCGAAAGAAGTACAGCGAAAAAAGCTGCAAAGAGATGCCATAGACAAAGCCCGGAAAAAGAAAGGGGAAAAGAAAGCAGAAGGTGCCGGCAGAAAGGTCGTATCAAAGGCAGAAACTCTGTTAGAAAAAACAGGTGAATTTTTAACAGAGCATGTGGCAGAAAATCCCAAGCTTCTCATAATCGCCGGTGTGTTATTTATCGTCATTGCTGTTTTAATGGCAGGGCTATCTTCCTGCAGTATGATGGCTGGTGGGGTACAAAACGTAACCATTGCTACCAGCTTTACCGCAGAGGATGAGGATATTTTAGGAGCAGAAGAGGATTACCTTTTGCTGGAAGAGGAGCTGCAGGATAGCATAGACCGGATAGAGGCAGATTACCCTGATTATGATGAGTACCGCTACCACCTGACAGAGATAGGTCATGACCCTTATGAACTGGCAGCCCTTCTTACGGTGCTTTATGAAGACTATACCAGAGATGAGGTACAGGGAATGCTGCAGACCATCTTTGATGCCCAGTATGAACTGACATTTCATGAAATCGTAGAAAGTAGAACTAAAGAAGAGGAAGTGGTAGAGTATCGTCCCATGTGGGATGCCCAGACCCAGTCGGTAGTTATGGTGCGCTATACTTACATCTCACAGATAGAGTATGAATACTACATCTTAGAGGTAACACTGAAAAATCTGACCATAGATGGCATCCTGCCAGAGTTAAATCTTACGCCGGACCAGTTAGAGCGATATGAAATCCTTCTTATGACCTATGGCAATAAACCCTACCTTTTTGGAGGCGGTATTTATCAGCCAACAGAGCCGGGAGAATATGAAGACTATCAGGTACCGGCAGAGTATCTAACCGATGAAGAGTTTGCAAACATGATAGGGTGTGCTGAGCAGTATCTTGGAATGCCCTTTGTATGGGGCGGTTCTTCCCCTTCTACCGGCTTTGACTGTTCCGGCTATGTAAGCTATGTGATTAACCATAGCGGAAACGGCTGGGATGTAGGAAGACAAAGTGCCAATGGACTGCTTGGATGCTGTCAGAGGATATCCGGTAGTGATGTAAAGCCGGGAGACTTGGTATTTTTCCAAGGAACCTATCAGGTAAGCGGAGCCAGCCATGTAGGAATTTATGTAGGAAATGGAATGATGATACACTGCGGTAATCCCATCCAGTATACCTCCATTAATACCACCTACTGGCAGCAACATTTTTTAACCTATGGAAGAATTGGTGGGTAAAGTCTTTGGATAGCCAAAGGCTTATTTTTATGAAAGGAGATGATACCATGTATGAAAAATTAGATAAACTGCGTGAGGAACTGCAAAGAGCCATAAAAAGAAGGGAAATGGCAGATGAAAGGGTAAGGCAGTTAGAAGAAAAGCTAAGGGAAGCCGAAGGAAACCAGATTTTAGCAGATGTGGCAGCTCTTAAGCTGACACCGGAAAAGCTGGCAGAATTACTTAAGCTTGCTACCGGCGCAGGCCTTCCTGCAGGCAGTAGTGTAAAAAGTGTGGTAACAGAAACAGAAGAAAGAGAGGATGATGAATATGAAGATTAAGAAAAGAGGAACAGGAGCTTTGGCAGTGCTGTTAGCCTTAATGATAGGGCTTACCCCTATGACAGCTTTTGCGAAGGTAGAGTCAGAGTTTTCCTGTATCTGCGAAGAAAAGTGTGAAAAGGAAAGTACAAACCCTAACTGTAAGGTATGTCAGATTGATATTTCTTTATGCGAAGGAAAAGAGAAGGAAGAGGAAGAAAGCTTCGGGCCGTTAACACCGGATGGTAACTTATCTTTAGTAGATGACTTTGGCAGCATGGAAGCCGGTGGAAAACAGTTTATTACGGTAGTAACAAAGAGCGGTAATTACTTTTATATCATCATTGACCGTGATGATGAAGGGGATGAAACCGTCCATTTCCTTAACATGGTAGATGAAGCAGACCTTCTTCGTTTAATGGATGAGGAAGAGGTAGAAACTTATATGAAGTCTATGACAGAAAAAGAAGAGCTACCTTCTCCCACTCCCCAGCCTACGGTAGCACCGGTAGAAGAAGTTCCGAAGGAAGAAGAAAATGCAGCTCCTATAGGCAGTATTGTACTACTTCTTTTATTAGCAGGTGGAGGAGCAGCCGGATATGTGTATTATTCCGGTAAAAAGAAACAGGATGTGATTCCTACTTATGAAGATCCCGACGCAGACTATAAGGAAGAGGAAGATTACCTTGCAGGCATCTTAGATGATGACATGGATATGGAAGAGGATGATGAGGATATCACAGAGGAACTGTTTGAAGAAGTAGAATAAAAAAGGAGAAGGGAAGCAGCGTTAGCTGCTTTCCTTCTTTTGTAAAGGAGGAAAATATTTATGGCAAGAAAGAGCAGATATTTCGGTTATTATCAGGGATTTGGAAGAAAGGAAAAGGCAAAAAAGTCCACAAAGGAATCCATAAGAGAAAAGATGAAATCCTTAAATAATGAGAAAGAAGTGTTACAGGTTCCTATAGGTGTAAGTGATGCACCGAAGCAGTAGGGAGCTATCCCGGGTTGCTATCCGTCTGGTAAAAGAGCCGCCCCTATATAGCAATGAGCCGGTAAATACACCCCAGGATGCTATTAGGGTGCTGGCAGATGTATTTTCTGATTATGACAGGGAAGTGGTTATCGTGGTAAATCTTAGACCGGACTTAAAACCCATTTGTATGAATATCGCCAGTATAGGTGCTTTGGACTATTCGATGTCTCATCCAAGGGAACTATTAAAGAGCATGGTGCTTAGCAATGCGGCAAAGGTACTGCTTGTACATAACCACACCACAGGAAGAGTACTGCCCAGTGAAGATGATATTTCCATGACAGACCGGATGGCAAAGGTGTGTGACCTTGTAGGAATCCCCTTAATAGACCATATCATCATAGGACCGGGGGAAGATTATTATTCTTTTGCAGAAAAGAAAATCCTTCCCCTTATAAAAAGTGAATATAGCAAAAACATAGAAGATATTAAGTTAGGAGGAATGAACGTGGCAGAAAAAACAAATGTAAAAGAAAAAAAGCAGGTAAAGATTAGCTTTACCGTATCAGAATGTGGTGAGTTCCCGGGTAAGGGAGAATACCATGAAAACATAGGCACCTTAAAGGAAGCCATAGAGAAGTTTGAGAAGATTCCATCTGAACGGATGAATGGCATTCCGGCTATCGGTATTCGCGCATCGGATGTAAAGAATAAGGAACTGTTTACAGAAGTGAATGTATTTACCGGTAAGCAGATTGATGTAGAAGCACTTAAATATGTACCGGAGATAAAAGAGCATAAAGCAGCCCAGTTTGCCATTGCAGAACTGCTTTATAAATATCCGGAAGCAGAGGTTATTGGAGAAGTGCCTGAAGAGATTCAAAAAAAGGTAATGGCAGTAGAAATAAATGAAAAGCAGACCGCCCAGCTTAAGGAGATTACCGATAAGTTAGAGCAGGGAGTAAAGGAAGTCTTTTCCAGTGAAAAGTATCAGCAGTACCTTGATATGATTGCAAAGTTCCCCAGATATTCTGCAAACAACTCTCTGCTTATTATGATGCAAAAGCCGGATGCCCAGATGTGTCAGAGCTTTACCGGCTGGAAAGAAATGGGACGTTTTGTAAAGAAGGGAGAAAAGGGCATAAAGATCATTGCCCCTGCACCTTATACCATCCAGAGAGAACAGCAGAAGGTAGATGAAACAGGAAAGCCTGTGTTTGATAAGGACGGAGAAGCCGTGATGGAAACGGTGGATGTAAAGGTGAATGCTTTTAAGGTGGTCAATACCTTTGATGTCAGCCAGACTTACGGAGAGGAGCTTCCTTCCTATGGGGTAGAGGAACTAACCGGAGAGGTAGACAGATTTAGCGTAATGTTTGATGCCTTAAAGGAAATCTGCCCTGTTCCTATGAGATTTGAAAACATCGAAAGCGGAGCCAAGGGTTATTATAGCCAGACAGAAAAAAGGATTGCCATTCAGGAGGGCATGAGTGAAGTACAGACCATTAAGACCGCCATTCATGAAATGGCACATCAAAAGCTTCATGCAGTGGAAAATGCAAAGGATGCAAAACAGACAAGGAGTAGTAAGGAAGTAGAAGCAGAAAGCGTGGCATATACCATTTGCCAGCATTACGGCATAGATACTTCTGACTACTCTTTTTCTTATGTAGCAGGATGGTCAGAAGGAAAGGATGTGCCGGAGTTAAAAGAATCCTTAGATACCATTCGAAAGGCTGCTTCTGAAATGATTAAAGCCATTGATGATAAGATGGAAGAACTACTTAAGGGTAAGGAGCAGGAAAAGGAAAACGATACCCCGTTAAGGGATGAAGAACCTGCTAAGAAGAAAGAGGCATTGCAAACAGAAGCAAAGGAAAAGACACCGGAAAAGGAAAAGAGAGGACGTAAGCCCTCTGTAAAATCTAAGTTACAGGAAGGAAAGGAAAAGAGTGAAGCGGCAAAGCCTGCAGGTAAGAAAACCAAACAGAAGGAGGCAGGAGAGCGTGTATAAGTTAGTGATTGCAGAAAAGCCTTCTGTTGCCATGAGCATAGCAAAGGTAATCGGTGCAACCAATAAAAAGGAAGGGTACTTAGAAGGGGCAGGATACCTTGTGAGCTGGTGCGTAGGGCACTTAGTAGAACTAACGCAGCCGGAAGGGTATGATGCAAAGTATGAAAAATGGCGTTATACTGACTTACCGATTATTCCCGGGGACTGGCTTTATCAGGTGTCCCAAAATACCAAAGACCAGTTTCAAATTTTAAAAGAGCTGATGCATCGAAAGGATGTAGAAAGCCTTATTGAAGCAACAGATGCAGGAAGAGAAGGTGAATTAATCTTCCGGCTTGTGTATCAGCAGGCAGGATGCAAAAAGCCTTTTTACCGTCTTTGGATTTCTTCCATGGAGGATACTGCCATTAAAGAAGGCATGGTAAATGTAAAACCCGGCAAGGAATATGATGCTCTTTATGAAGCGGCACTTTGCAGGGAACGTGCAGACTGGCTGGTAGGTATGAATGGCACCAGGTTATTTTCTACCCTTTATGGGCAGACACTGCAGGTAGGGCGGGTGATGACACCCACCCTTGCCATGCTGGTAATGCGAGAAGCAGAGATTAGCGGTTTTAAGCCGGAAACATTTTACAAAGTAGCAGTTACGGTAAATGGCATTACTGCAGAAAGTGAAAGAATCTCTGATAAGGAAAAGGCAGAGGCATTACTTAAGAAGGTACAGGAGGGAGAAGTATATGTAAGAAAAAATAAGATATCAGAAAAGAAAGAAAAGCCTCCACTTTTATATGACCTAACCAGCCTGCAGAGGGAAGCTAACAGAAGGTATGGATTTACCGCACAGCAGACTTTAGATTATCTGCAGAGTCTTTATGAAAAAAAGCTGGTCACCTATCCAAGAACAGACAGTAGATTCCTAACAGAGGATATGGAAGCACAGATTCCAAAGCTGGCAAAAGAGATGTATGAAAAGTTTGGACTTTTCGGCATTCCGGTTATGAATACAAAGCAGGTGATTAACAGTAAGAAGGTCAGTGATCACCACGCCATCTTACCTACCGGTGAAGTAAAGAAAGCCTCTTTTGGAGAACTACCCAAGGGAGAGCAGAAGGTTTTAACATTGGTAGTGGCAAGATTTCTTGCCGCCATTGGGAAAGCTGCCATTTATCAGGAAGGAGAACTTTTATTAGAAGCAGGTGGCGAAATCTTTTTAGCAAAGGCGAAGAAGAGATTCTCAAAGGGCTATCAGGAGATAGAAGATTTTTTACTTGGTACGAAAAAAGAAGAGAAACAGAAAGCACAAAGCTTTGATGTGCTGGAAGAAGGAAACACTTATCCCGTAGAAACTGCACAGATAACAGAAGGAAAGACGGTTCCTAAAAAACACTTCACGGAAGATACCCTGCTTTCTTTTATGGAAAGGGCCGGAGCAGAGGAGATGCCGGATGAAGCAGAGAAAAAAGGTATCGGTACCCCGGCAACCAGAGCAGGGATTATTGAGAAGCTGGTGCGAATCGGTTTGGTAGAAAGAAAGGGTGATAAGAAAACCTTACATCTTATTCCTACCCATAAGGGAACGGCACTAATTACAGTGATACCGGAAGCGCTGCAGTCTCCGTCTATGACCGCTGACTGGGAAGAGAAGCTTTGTAACATCGAAAAGGGAGCATATAAAGGGGATGCATTCATGGATGAGATTGCGGATATGATAAGGGAGCTTGTAAAAACTTATCAGGTAGTAGAAGGTGCAGAAGTTTTGATGCACCCGGTAAAGGAAAAAATCGGGGACTGTCCTATCTGCGGAAAAAAAGTAGTAGAAGGAAAGAAAGGTTTTTACTGTGAGAACAGGGAATGTAACTTTGCCCTATGGAAAGAGAACCGCTTCTTCGATTCCCTTAGTAAGAAATTGGATAAGCAGGTGGCGGTAAAGCTTCTTAAGGATGGCAAGGCATATTTAAAAGGCTGCAGGTCCGTAAAGACCGGTAAGGTGTATGATGCCACGGTGATGATGACAGTAGCAGAAAATAAAAAGCTGCAATTCCATTTAAGCTTTGGCAAATGAGGTGGAGAGTATGAAAAGAGATGTGCAGATGCATTTTCGTGTATCACAGGAAGAAGAAAAACTGATACGTGAAAAAATGAAACAAACCGGGATACGAAGTATCGGTGTATATCTTCGGAAGATGTCACTTGAGGGTTACTGCATACAGCTTGATTTATCGGATGTAAAGGAGGTGGTACGCCTCCTTCGCATCTGCAGCAATAATTTAAACCAGTATGCAAAAAAGGCAAATGAAACAGGAAGTATCTATCAGACAGATATAGAAAACTTAAAAGAAATTCTGGAAGAAATTTGGAAAGAGATGAAAGAAATATTAACCCGGTTATCTACGATTCAGTAAGGAGGATAAATGGCAGCCACAAGATTAATCGCCATGCATGTAAATAAAGGAAAGACCATTGCCAAGTCCTTAAGTGATAGAACCTCTTATGCAATGAATGAGGAAAAGACAGATAAGGGAGAGTGGATTTCCTCTTACGCCTGTGATGTAAAAACAGTAGATGAAGAATTTTTATTATCCAAACGGGAATATCTTCGTATCACCGGACGTCAGATACCGGGAGATATTATAGCGTATCAAATCAGACAGTCCTTTAAGCCGGGAGAGATTACGCCCAAGGAAGCAAACGAAGTGGGGTATGAAACCGCACTTCGTTTTACCAAAGGAAAGCATGCATTTATCGTAGCCACTCATACGGATAAAGACCATATCCATAATCATGTGGTGTTTAATTCCACCAATCTTGATTGTGACAGGAAGTTTCGTGATTCCTGGTTTATTGCACTGGCACTGCAAAGACTAAGTGACCAAGTGTGCTTAGAGCATGGCCTTTCTGTGATAAAGCCAAAGAAAAATAAAAGACAGGATAGAAGCATAACATATCCAGATAAGGTAACCTTTCGTGATGCCATCCGTGAAGATTTAGAAATGGTATTACTTGAAAAACCAAAAGATTTAGAAGAACTGTTTTTGTTACTTAGGAGAAACGGATATGAAATCAAACAGGGAAAGTATCCGGCAGTAAAAGGAAAAGGGCTTAAGCGTTTCATAAGACTATCCTCATTAGGAGAAGGGTATACTGCGGATGAGCTTAAAAAGAGAATGCATCAAAGAGAAGAACAACCTAAAGAAAAGATGTACCAAAAAGAAACAAAAGCAGAAACTAAGTTAGACCTTCTGATTGATATACAGGAAAAAATGAAACAGGGAAAAGGAGCCGGTTATAGCAGATGGGCAACTGTCTATAATATCAAACAGATGGCACAGACCCTTTTGTTTTTACAGGAAAAAGATGTAAGAGACTACCTCCTTCTTGAAAAAAAGGCAAGTGATTCCTCTAATCATTTTCATGAACTGTCTGAGAAGATAAAGGAAGCAGAGAAAAAACTTTCAGAAATAGCAGTCCTTAAAACCCATATCTACAATTATGCAAAGACAAGAGAAGTATATGTGGCATATAGAAGAGCAGGGTATAGCAAAAAGTTTTTGGAAGAACATCGGGAAGAAATCACCTTACATAAAGCAGCCAAGGAAGCCTTTGGTAATCTGCAGACAGATAAGCTTCCAAAGATAAAAGAATTAAACGAAGCTTATGCAGACATCCTAAAGCAAAAGAAGGAACTGTATGCAGAGTACCGGCAGGTAAAAAAGGAAATGCAGGATTACGTCACTGCCAAACATAACATAGATTTCTTTTTCAAAACCTATGAAAATGAAAAAGCAGTGCAAGATAAGAGAGCGCAAAAAGAAAAAAAGAAGGGCAGATAAAAGAAGGGCAATTATCAAATGTTATGATTTGATAGTTGCCCGCTTTTTTGATTTGTAAAAATATTTGATTTATTTAGCACTCACATGTGAGTGCGTAGCCAGTCATTATTAATGACTGTTCTATGGGGATTGGGGATATGCCCCAACAAGCCTTTGCCCTTAGTTGGTACCAACGGGCACTGCTTGCCAGTTTGTGAAAACATAAATTTATTTATTCTGT
>JAFQQI010000064.1 GCA_017411305.1 Lachnospiraceae bacterium | reverse complement strand
GTGATAAGGCATACAAATAGTAGCCCTATCACTAATCTTCAAATGCTGCGGTGTTACTGCAACACCTTTTTCAGACAGCTTTCTTACTTCTCCATATAAATGTTCCAAATCAATTACAATGCCCGGTCCCAAAATATTAACCGTATTCTCCCTGCATATTCCGGAAGGCATCAAGTTCATTACAAACTTACCTTTCTCATTGATTACAGTATGTCCTGCATTATTACCGCCCTGATAACGGACCACAATATCATATTTTTCACTAAGCAGGTCAACCATTCGGCCTTTTCCTTCATCTCCCCAGTTTGTTCCGACAATTGCTGTAAGCATATCCATTCCTCCTAGACATTAATTTGCGCTTCTACATTAATTCGCTGCTGATTACTCTCTAACATTGGTTTAACAGTTTCCGTAACAAATTTTTCACATTGGTATTCCGCCATTCCTGTAAACTTCGCAGGATTAAGCAAGCTTTCAATTTCTGATTCGGTCAACCCAAACGATTCGTCTGCTTTAATACGCTCTATTAAATCATTATCCTTACCGTATGTTTTTACCTGTTCTGCCGCTTTAACCGAATGCTTACGAATTGCCTCATGTAACTCTTGTCTGTCTCCGCCTTTATTCTTTACGCAATACATCAATATATTTTCTGTTGCCATAAATGGAAGCTCTGCCTCCAGATGCTTCTTTATTACAGCCGGGTAAACCTTAAGCCCTCTAATCACATTAATATAAAGGTTAAGAATGGCATCCGTTGCAAGAAATGCTTCCGGCACAGACAATCGCTTATTGGCAGAATCATCCAACGTTCTTTCAAACCACTGTGCAGATGCTGTTATTGCTGTATTCTGCAAATCGCAAATCACATAGCGAGCCAAAGAGGCAATACGCTCACTCCTCATCGGATTTCTTTTATATGCCATAGCAGAGGAACCAATTTGTTTTTCTTCAAAAGGCTCATCCACTTCTTTCAAATGACTGAGCAATCTGATATCACTGGAAAATTTAGATGCACTCTGGGCAATTCCGGATAATACCTGTAAAACTGCAAAATCAGCTTTCCTGGTGTATGTCTGACCACTGACACTCTGACATTGTGAAAAGCCGATTTTACTTGCGATTTTCTGCTCCAACAATTCTACCTTCTTCTCATCTCCATCAAACAATTCCAAAAAGCTGGCACCTGTCCCAGTAGTTCCCTTACAGCCAAGCAGTTTCAAATTATTCAGTTGAAAATCAAGCTGTTCAATATCAAACAGCAAATCATTCATCCAAAGACAAGCTCTTTTTCCTACTGTTGTTGGTTGTGCCGCCTGAAAATGTGTATATGCAAGGGTAGGAAGCCCCTTGTACTCCATTGCAAACTCGCTAAGTGCCTCTACTGCGTTAAGAAGCAGATTCTTAATCTGTATAAGTGCGCTTTGCATGAGAATAATATCTGTGTTATCCCCCACATAGCATGAGGTAGCTCCTAAATGAATAATACCTGCTGCATGTGGACATGCATCTCCATAGGTATGTACATGTGCCATAACATCATGACGAAGTTCTCTTTCATATTTCTTTGCCTTTTCATAATCTATGTTACTGATTTGAGACTTCATTTCCTGAATCTGCTCATCAGAAATAGGGAGTCCAAGCTCCTGTTCACTTTCCGCAAGGGCAATCCACAATTCTCTCCAAGTAGTAAACTTTCTATCATTGGAAAATATACTCTGCATTTCCTTACTTGCATAACGTTCACACAAAGGTGATTGATAAATATCTGTTCTCATAAAATCTATTTACTCTCCATTTCTAATCCTAATCGTTTCGCTACCTGGATATACGCATCCTCTACGCCTCCTAAATCCCTGCGGAAACGATCTTTATCCATTTTTTCTCCACTTTCCACATCCCATAAACGGCAAGTATCCGGAGAAATCTCATCTGCAAGAATGATCTTGCCATGAAAACGGCCAAACTCTATCTTGAAATCAATCAGACGAAGGCCTGCTTTTAAATATTCCACTTTCAGAATTTCGTTAATTTTAAATGCATAATCCTCTATCGTTTTGATCTCACTTGCAGTCGCAAGCTGTAATGCTTTTGCAAAATGGGAATTGATCAGCGGATCTCCCAGTTCATCATTCTTATAAGAAAATTCAATCGTCGGCTCAGCAAGTACCGTTCCCTCTTCCACACCCAATCTTTTAGAAAAACTGCCGGCAGCCACGTTTCGCACAATTACTTCCAACGGAACAATCTCCACCCTGCGCACTGCGGTTTCTCTGTCATTTAATTCCTGAATAAAATGAGTCGGCACACCTTCTGCTTCAATTTTCTGAAACAACAGATTGGTCATACGGTTATTGATCGCACCTTTCCCAACGATTGTTCCCTTCTTCAAGCCATTAAAGGCAGTTGCATCATCTTTATAAGAAACAATCAGGATATCCGGATCATCCGTTAAGAAAACCTTTTTTGCTTTTCCTTCATATAATTGTTCACACTTTTGCATTTCATTCTTCCTCCAATAAAGTCATTTCCTGCATTTTTGAACGCAAAAAAGGCAAAAGCGCCTTTAAGTTCATTTTAAACTCAAAGACGCCTTTGCCTTTACGCACGCTATTTTACCTCTTAAATTTTATCTTGTCAATCCATTTTATCTAAAAATCCCTACTTTCATCGATCTATTTCATTAGATCCAAAAGAGTAATATTATCAAAATAATGATTTACCATATGATGAAATTCTTTCCACATCGGCAATGTTTTACATGTATCTGCACGTTTACAGGTTTTTGCATTACATTCCAGACATGCAACCGGAACCAGTTCCCCTTCTGCAAGTCTTAATATATCTCCAATCCTATAATCTTTTGGTTCCCTTGCCAGACGGTATCCGCCGCCTTTCCCCTGTACCCCTTCCACATAATGGTTTTTAGAAAGTACAGGCATAATTCTCTCGATATATTTTAAAGACAGCTCCTGTCGATGGGCAACTGTCTTCATTGCTATATAACCTTCATTCTGATTTTCTGCAAGATCAAGCAATACACGCAAAGCATATCTTCCCCTTGTTGAGATCATCATTCCTTTGTTCCTTCTTTCCTTATTCTGCAAATAGAGGTGTTGATAAATATCTATCTCCTGTATCCGGCATCAATACAACAATTGTTTTTCCTTTATTTTCGGCTCTTTTGGCAAGCTGGATTGCCGCCCATAAGGCTGCTCCGGAAGAAATGCCTACAAGCACCCCTTCTCTATGCCCCATGAGTTTTCCGGTTGCAAAAGCATCTTCATTCTCTACCGTAATAACCTCATCATAAATAGAAGTATTTAATATATCCGGAACAAATCCTGCTCCAATGCCCTGTATTTTATGCGAACCGGCAATGCCTGTAGAAAGCACTGCTGAAGATGCCGGCTCAACAGCCACAATCTTAATATCCGGATTTTGTTCTTTCAGATATTCACCAACACCCGTCACTGTACCTCCGGTACCTACGCCTGCTACAAAGATATCCACATTACCATCTGTATCCTCATATATTTCAGGGCCTGTACTCTCCCTATGGGCTTTGGGATTTGCAGGATTCACAAATTGTCCGGGAACAAAACTATTCGGTATTTCATTGGCCAGCTCTTCTGCTTTCGCAATGGCTCCCTTCATGCCTTTCGCCCCTTCACTAAGCACAAGTTCCGCTCCGTATGCTTTCATAAGCTGACGTCGCTCTACGGACATGGTATCAGGCATTACAAGAATCATGCGATACCCCCTGGCCACTGCAACAGAAGCGAGACCAATACCTGTATTACCGGAAGTTGGCTCAATAATTACTGTATCAGGTTTTAATCTGCCTGTACTCTCAGCGTCATCCAGTATTGCTTTTGCCACACGGTCTTTTACCGAGCCAGCTGGATTAAAGTATTCCAGCTTGGCTAAAATTTTTGCCTGCAACTCATATTCTTTTTCAATACGAGTGAGTTCCAAAAGTGGTGTCTTTCCAATCAGCTGCTCTGCCGAAGTATATACTCTTGACATCTCAAACACTCTCCTTTACTTATTCTACCGCATCAAACCCATGCTGTAAATCATTGATAATATCTTCTATATGTTCTGTTCCAATAGAAAGCCGGATTGTATTTGGCTTAATTTCCTGCTCAGCCAGTTCCTCCGGCGAAAGCTGACTGTGTGTTGTAGTCGCAGGATGAATCACAAGACTTTTCACATCAGCTACATTTGCAAGTAATGAAAAAATCTGCAGATGATCTATAAACCTGTAAGCCTCTTCCACTCCCCCTTTAATATCAAATGTAAAAATAGATGCTCCACCATTCGGGAAATACTTCTGATAAAGCGGATAATCAGGATGGTAAGGAAGAGATGGATGGTTCACTCTTTCAACCTGTGGATGAGCGTTTAAAAATTTTACCACCTTCTTCGTATTTTCTGCATGACGCTCCAGACGCAGCGACAGTGTTTCGATTCCCTGCAATAATAAAAACGCTGCAAAAGGAGAAATGGTTGCTCCTGTATCACGAAGCAGAATTGCACGGATATAAGTAACGAAGGCTGCTGGCCCGGCAGCTTTTACAAAAGAAACGCCATGATAACTTGGATTCGGTTCAGCGATGGCTGGATACTTCCCTGAAGCAGTCCAATCAAATTTGCCTGAATCTATAATGACCCCACCAAGAGTAGTTCCATGACCTCCAAGAAATTTTGTAGCAGAATGTACCACAATATCAGCCCCATGTTCAATTGGACGAATAAAATACGGTGTACCAAAGGTATTATCTACCACAAGAGGTAAGCCATGTCTATGGGCAAGCGCAGCCAATGCCTCAATATCCGGAATATCACTGTTCGGATTGCCAAGCGTTTCTATGTAAATCGCTCTTGTATTTTCCTCAATAGCAGCTTCCACTTCATCAAGATCATGTATATTGACAAAGGAAGCTGTGATTCCGAACCCCGGAAGTGTATGTGCCAGCAGGTTGTAACTGCCGCCATAAATCGTTTTCTGTGCAACAAAGTGTCCACCATTTTGTCCCAGAGCCTGTAAGGTATATGTAATTGCAGCTGCTCCTGAAGCAAGTGCCAAAGCAGCAACACCATCTTCTAAGGCAGCAACACGCTTTTCCAGAACATCCTGCGTAGAGTTCGTTAAGCGTCCATAAATATTTCCGGCATCTGTAAGTCCAAAACGTGCTGCCGCATGGGCACAATCGTGAAAAACATAAGAAGTGGTTGCATAAATAGGCACTGCACGTGCATCCGTAACAGGATCCGGAG
>JAFQQI010000063.1 GCA_017411305.1 Lachnospiraceae bacterium | reverse complement strand
TGTGCATGGAAAGATTGCTGAGAATGAGAAGGAAAATTCTGCGGTGGAAGCGGCTCATAAGACAGAACAAAAAGTTGAGGATTTCTATGGATTTGTCAAAAGACAGTACAAGGGAAAAGCACAAAGACAGCGGGCAAAGGTGGCAAAGCTGGAAAAGAAACAGTTTCAAAAAGAGGTAAATTTCCAATATCAAAAGTTCTTAGAAGAAAATCCACAGATGAAAAAGAAAGCTTTACAGAAACGTTTGCAGAAACAACGGATTAAGCGGGAATACATGAAAGCAAAGCGGAATGGAGCAGCCACGAAAAGTGCAAAGAAAGCAGTTGCAAAAACAGCAGATACCGCAGCAAAGGTGGCAAGGAAGTTACTGGAGATAGCAAGAAACCATGCGGGAGTTTTTATAACCGCAGGTGTGATTGTTCTTCTTTTGATTATGATTATGACCTCGGTATCATCCTGTGGTGCTATGTTTACAGGTACCCAGTCTACTATTATGGCTGCAAGTTATATGAGTGAGCCAAAAGAAATAGATGCGGCTGATTTGCAGTTTACCCGTCTGGAGCTGGATTTGCAGAATGAGATTGATAACATTGAAACCGATTATCCGGGATATGATGAGTATTCCTATAATCTTGGAGCAATCGGACACAATCCGTTTACCCTGATTAGTTATTTATCAGCAGTTTATACCAAGTTTACTGCCAGTGAAGTAGAAAATGAAGTACAGGAACTTTTTGAGGAAATGTATACGCTGACTATCACATCGGAAACGGAAACAAGGACAAGACAGGTCCAGGCAACCGATGAAGAAGGCAATCCATTGTATGATGAAAATGGAAATCCGGTCATGACAGAGGAGGAATATGAAGTCAGTGTTCTGCGTGTGGTACTTACGGTAAAACCATTGGAAACCATAGTGGCAGAACGAATGAATACAGAGCAGAAAGAAGTCTTTGCCATGTATTCAGAAACAGGCGGACTTCTTCAGCAGTTTGCTTCTCCATTGGATTTATATTGGTACAATTATATCAGCAGCTATTATGGATATCGGAAAAATCCTAGTACCGGAAATGAGGAACTGCACCGGGGCGTGGATATTGCAGTGCCGACAGGTACAAAGGTATATGCAGCCCATGATGGAACCGTTACAACAGCAACCTATGACAGTTACTATGGAAATTATGTGGTGATTGAAAAAGATGGATATACCACAAAGTATGCTCACATGGACAGCCTTAGTGTCAGTGCCGGACAGGAAGTTACCAAAGGAACCGTAATCGGAACTACCGGAAATACGGGAAGCAGTACCGGAAGTCATTTACATATCGAATGTTTATATAACGGGGAATATTACAACCCGTTATTTTATTTTGATGTGGGAACCAAAACTCTTTATGGAGAAAATACAGGTGGAGGTACAACAGGTGGTGGAAATGGAGGAAATGTGATACCACCGAATTCTTATGATGATGCTACCGTACAGACTTTGATGGAAGAAGCAGCAAAATATCTGGGATACCCTTATGTATGGGGTGGCTCTAGTCCTTCCACAAGTTTTGACTGTTCCGGATTTGTGTGCTGGGTATTTACAAACAGTGGCGTACACAATCTGCCACGAACCACAGCACAGGGAATTTATGACCAGTGTACTCCGGTATCTGCAAGTGAAGCAAAAGCGGGAGATATTATCTTTTTCACCGGTACTTATAATTCAGCAGGAGCGGTCAGCCATGTAGGGATTTATTGTGGAGATGGGGTCATGATACATTGTGGAGATCCAATCAGCTATGCTTCTATCAATTCTCCATACTGGCAGAGCCATTTTTACAGTTTTGGCAGATTAAATTAACAGGAAGTGAGGATTTATGACAAAAGAGAGAATAGAAAAAGAACTGACAAAAGTCCGACAGCAGATTGCACAGTTACAGGCAAAAGAGAAGGACTTGGCAGAACAAAAACAGATGGCGGAGGATGCCGAAGCCATGAAAATTATAAAGAAATATAAAATCTCGTCTGAGAAACTGCAATTACTTAACAAGCTCAGTGAGGACGAGATTGCACGTTTATTGGCACAAAGAGAAAAGGAGACTTTATCAAATGAAGAAAAAATTATCTATTAAATTTGTTTTATCGCTGGTATTATCAGCGGTTTTGTTTTGTATGCCACTAGGGGCATTTATGGCAAATGATGAAAATACAATAAGTGTTAAGGCAGATGAGATTAAAAGTACAGAAGGTGAAACAAAAACAAAAAAAGAGGGCAGTGCAGAAGAAAGTACAAAAAACGAAACAGGGGAAACTACAAAGAAAACTACACAGGAAAGTCCAGAAGATGCTACGGTATCCCAAAATGATGTTTTAGAGCAGAAATGCACATGCAGAGAGAAATGCTCACAGTATTCCAAGAATGAGGAATGTGAACTGTGTAAAAAAGATTATACACTTTGCGATTATGTCAGTCCCAATGTGAAAATCACAATCAACACACCAACAGGCTGGCACAATGAAACTGCAAAAGTACATATTTCAGTAGAAGATGTGTCAAAGACAGAGAATTTCACCATTAAGACCGTACAGGCAAAAATAGGGCAAAATGGTAGCTGGACGGACATTACAGAAGATATGTATATTGAAATTTCTGAAAACAGTACCGTTTACGTTCTTGTAACAGATCAGAATGGAAAGACCTATGAGAAGAACCGTTATGTGAAATGCTTTGATTTTGACAAGCCCACTTTAAATGCTGCGGTCAGTGATGGACTGTTAAGTATTCAGGCACACGATACTGCTTCCGGTATCAAGGCAATTTATGTGAATGGGTATGAATTTACGGAGATTACCAATGGCGTTTTGAATATTCGTTTACAGCAGTTTGACGCAGGGTATCAGTATTTTACCATTCAGGCGATGGACAATGCCGGAAATATGTCAGAAGTCTATAAGACTGCCAATCCATACTACACTGATCCAGAAACAGAAAATAGCAACGAAAGTAATCCGGCAGAACAGCTTCCAGTTAATGCAGAAGCAACCAATCCTTCTTCTGCTACTGCACAGGTAACAGAGCATACAAAGACAGATAGTGAGGGGAATCAGATTGTAAGCAGTAATGCAGGCAGTGGTTCGAAGAAAGAAACATCAGATAGTGATACCGAGGTGGATGAAGAAAAAGGCAAAGAATTTTATACCATTCAGACTGCCAATGAAAAAGTATTTTACCTGATTATTGACAGAGATGGTGATGAGGAAATGGTTTATTTCTTAACGGAAATCAGTGAAAATGACCTGTTAAATACCACAACGGAAAACAGTGAAACACTTCCAAAGAACTCCGCAGCGTTAGAGTCTGCTATTCCTGTATCGGGAGGTGCTTTGGATAATAACAATGTAGAAGGTGACAAGACAGAAGGAGCAAAAGATACAGCACAGGTAGATGGTACAGAAGAAAATCCGGAAGGTACAGAAGTTTCGGAAAAAGAAATGACGAAAGAAAATTCCATGACAACTTATATTATTCTTGGAATGATAGCAGTGGTTATTATTGGAGTTTATTATTTTAAAGTTATTCGCAAAAAAGAGGACTTCCTTGATGAAGATGAGGAAGAGGATGACGAGGAATACGAAGAAGAGGAAGAAGAAAACGAAGATACGGAGGATGATTTCTTTGACCAGACAGACGAGGAGGTAGAATAAATGCAGTTAGTAATCGCAGAAAAGCCAAGTGTGGCAAAAAGTATAGCAGAAGTTTTAGGAGCAACTGACAGAAAGGATGGATATTTTGAAGGTAGTGGATATTTGGTAAGCTGGTGCGTAGGACATTTAATTGAGCTTGCACAACCGGAAAGTTATGGAGAACAGTGGAAGAAATGGACGTATGACAGTTTACCTGTAAAGCCGGAACAGTGGCAGTATGAAATCAAGAAAGATACCAAAGAGCAGTATGATGTGCTTTATGAGCTTTTGCATGACAGCAGGGTAGAAACAGTGGTATGTGCCACCGACGCCGGAAGGGAAGGAGAACTTATTTTTCGTTTAGTATATGAAAAAGCAGGATGCAGCAAGCCTATGAAACGTTTGTGGATTTCTTCTATGGAGGAAAGTGCCATAAAAGAAGGTTTTGAGAATTTAAAGCCGGGAAGTGATTACGATTATTTGTATCATTCTGCACTTTGCAGACAGGAAGCGGACTGGCTTGTGGGTATTAACGGTACAAGACTTTTTACAGTGTTATACGGTGGGAAAGTTTTAAAAGTTGGACGAGTGCAGACACCTACCCTTGCAATGCTTGTAGAACGTGAAAGTAAGATTATGAGTTTTAAGAAAGAGCAGTATTTTATGGCACATATTCTTTGTGGCGGTGTGGATGCAGCCACAGAAAGAATTAACAGTAAAACAGATGCAGATAACATTTCAGGAGCTTGTCTAAACGGACAGGCTCTTGTTACGTCTGTGGTAAAGGAAGAAAAGGCAGTTGCACCACCAAAGCTTTATGATCTTACTACACTCCAAAGAGATGCCAACCGACTATTTGGGTTTACCGCAAAGCAGACTTTAGAGTACACGCAAAGCCTTTATGAAAAGAAGCTGGTTACATACCCAAGAACAGACAGTCAGTTTCTTTCGGATGATATGGAAAATACGGCTGAAAATGTTATCAAAGCTATTTTTGATACCATGACGTTTGTTCCACAGGTTATGTTCAATCCGGATATAAAAAGGTTACTAAACAGTAAGAAAGTAACAGACCACCATGCAATTATTCCAACGGTGGAGATTGCCCTTGCGGATTTAAAGGCACTGCCGGAAACGGAGAGAAAAATCTTATCTCTTGTTGCAAACAGATTATTATGTGCCACCGGTGAAAAGCACTTATACGAAACAGTTAAGGCAGAACTTACCTGTGGCGGTTATGTTTTTTATACTTCCGGCAAATCTGTTTTGGAAAATGGATGGAAAGATTTTGAGGAAGCTTTTAAGAAATCTTTTAAGGCTACAGAAGAAAGAATTGCTTCTTCAGAACAGGAAGAAAAGAAGTTGCCTGAACTTAGTGAGGGTATGACTTTTGATGGAGTGCAGACAAAAATTAGTGAGCATTACACCACACCACCAAAACATTTTACAGAAGATAGTTTGTTATCGGCTATGGAAAGAGCCGGCAGTGAGGATATGGATGATGATGTAGAGCGTAAAGGTCTTGGCACACCTGCCACCAGAGCAGACATTATTGAAAAGTTAGTCAAAGACGGTTTTGTGAAGCGTGAGAAAAAGCAGATGATACCAACAGAAGATGGTATGAAGTTAATTACGGTGCTTCCTGATGTAGTGAAATCCCCGAAACTGACTGCGGATTGGGAAAATGCTCTTACCCTTGTAGCAAAGGGAGAAATGGAGAGAGAGGATTTTATGGCTGACATCGTGGAAATGGTGGAGGAGCTTATACATACCTATCATGAAGTCAGCGACGAGCATAAGAAAATGTTTGCCCAGGAACAGGTAACACTTGGTAAATGCCCGAACTGTGGTGGTGATGTGGTAAAAGGAAAATTTGGAGGTTACTGTAAAAATAAGTGTGGTATGAATGTAAGCAGAATTATGGGAGTTGCCCTTTCTGATGAACAGGTTACAACTTTACTGGCTGGAAAAAAGATTTTGTTAAAAGGTCTGACAAGTAAGGCGGGTAAAAAATATGATGCGTATATTATTACAACGGGGACAGAGGAATACCGCTACACAAAAGACGGAGAAGAAAAGTCTGGAGTACAGTTTAAATTTGTAATGGAATTTCCAAAGCGAACATATGGAAAAGGAAAGAAAAAATAAGAGGAGGATAGGATATGTTTACAACAGGAGATAAGCTATTAAATGTAATGAAAGAGGAAGAAATCAGCATTGCGGAGCTTGCAAAAATTTCAGGTGTGCCAGAGCATACCATTCTTGAAATCCTGGCAGGGATTAGGGAACCAGAGCTGAATGTTATGTGTAAGATTGTAGAAGGACTTGGTATTTGTGTTCATGAGCTTTGTGGGGATGAGGAAAAATATGCGGTAGCTGTGCAGAAGAATACACTTGCAAAGTTGATTGTGGTTAGTGAAATGAATGGTGTGGGGCTGGAGGAGTTGGTGCATACAATTCTTGAAAAGGGGATTGTGGAACATGGATTTTAAGTATAGAAAAAATGGGTAATTTATGGTAATGTAAGGTTTATTTAGTGCCTCACTGTTTTGTTTGAGTTAAGTAATGCCGAAGTGGTTGAGATATAATAGTTTAAATGCTATAATTATTTTGTAGGTTTTAAGAGTTTGTAAAATTTGAATTTAGCGGAGGTTAATATGGCTTCAAGCAAAGAGTATTTAGAATTTATATTAGAACAATTAGCTGAATTGGAAGAGATAACATATAGAGCGATGATGGGAGAATATATCCTATACTATCGTGGTAAAATCGTTGGTGGCATATATGATGATAGACTACTTATAAAGCCTGTTAAATCAGCTATTTCACTTATGCCAGATGCAACGTATGAATTGCCCTATGAAGGAGCGAAAGAAATGTTGTTAGTTGATGATGTTGACAACAAGGATTTTTTAACACAACTTTTTAATGCTATGTATGAGGAACTTCCAAATCCCAAGAAAAAGAAATAGTAAAATTTCAGGCTTCTGGCGAGTCTGAAAACACGCATGAATTTGAATTTGTGGAGATGATAAGATGGTCAATATTACAGATGTAAAACAGATTCTTCAACTCGCGATAGATGCCGAGATTAAAGTCTTTCTTGATGGTGGCTGGGGGGTAGATGCGTTGCTTGGACATCAGTCAAGAGTCCA
>JAFQQI010000062.1 GCA_017411305.1 Lachnospiraceae bacterium | reverse complement strand
TTTTATGGCATCCATGACTGATTTGGGAAGCGAACTCCATATCTCGGTTTCCATTTCAACTGTTGCATTTTCTGCAGCACCGGTTATCTTGTCTTTAGTCTCACCACAAAATACTCCATAGGCAGAGCTGACAATTGTTCTGGATTCTCCCTGTTGTCCGCACTCTGTGCAGCACATGGCTTCCACACCGTCCTGCGCATCTGTTGCCGCCTGTATCTGTATCCATTCCCAATTGTGTTCATGCTTGTCTTCTTCCTTTTCCGGCGCGGGTTCTCCCGGAGCAGGGGCAGGTTCTCCCGGAGCAGATATACTTGTAAGCATGACTGTGACGTTATTATCATACGAACTCAAGTTCCACGCAAACTCCTGTGGGTCTCCCCTATACGTCCACTCTGCTCGTGACGTCTCTCCACCTATTTCTACAATATCCGACACACCATCAACTATTATGGTGTAAGGGCCTGTCGAACCTATTATATCACCATCATATAATGTTACCGTTCCGCTTTGTCCAAAAGACCACGTAATACCCCCTCCCGTTGGATAGTAATAGTCGTGCGTCACACCATACTTCATTGCATGCACACTCATCCCAAACATCATGGCAAGGAGCAATGACCATACGATTAATAAGCTTCCTTTTTTCATCAATTTTTTCATTTCGAATTTCCTCCGGTTATTATATTAAAATAAAATACGTTGCAAAAAATATCTGTAATAGATTAGCATCCTTCCGTGAATTTTCCAACCTTCTCTGCATAATCCGCAGATTTTTTGCACAATCCGCAAGTTTTTCCTCAAAAAAGGGGTTGACAGGTCAATTACAGCCTGAGATTCCCGTCTTTCTTGCTGTTTCTGTACTATAATTACACTTGAACAGGGAAAAAATGAGCACAAAAAACGGACGTCAATTCCCGCTTACAAATTTTGCAAGCCGAAATTCACGCCTTTTTCTATTGACATTATTCTCTTAAGCGGGAGATTATTTTCTTATTTAAGAATTCCTCTGTCTTCTTCTAATAATGATTGATTAGCTACTTGAATTAAGTTCATAGAATTAAGTCTGTTTGACCTATATATGATTATCGTTTGTGAAAAGACAGTACTATAGATTTGAAATTTGTTCCTCGAACTCTTCTATGGATTTGGCTTGGTTGGCCTTCTTTAACATTACTTTTAAAATACTCATCCGATTTTCAAATAGAATAGTCTCTTCCGTACTTTCAGAAATTTTTCCTAATTCTTCTAAAAGCAAGAAAATGCTCTCCTTTATTCCTTCTGCCTTACTTTCCTGACGAATATCTTCCCATGTCATAAAGTTACTCTCCAATTCTCTGTTTTCTTTCACGCTACGAATCGTTTCCTGCAGTTTCCTTACATATGCATCATCTGTCCCTGTATTATTCTCAGGTGTATCTTCCTTTACAAACTTCAAAAATGCTTTCAGTTCCTTGGGAATACTTTCTTCATCTTTCCCCACTGTGCTTAAGAATATACTTCTGCATTCATCTCCCATATCTAAAAGCCTCTTGCAGTTATCTTCCTGCATCATCACTGCTGCAAAGATAAAATTATCCCGGATTGTTAAGTCTTGAAATCTTCTCTTGTTACTCATAGTCACTTCCTCCATGACAGAGGAATTCTTGATAAAAGATTATCACTATTCCATTATTATTTCAATTGGCATATTTACCAAAATTGCTAAAAAAGCACTTAGTCTCAAAGTAAACTTTGAACCAAGTGCTTTTTTCCGTTGTTACTTCACTCATTTATTCTGATGGTTTTACAAAAAGATTTTTTTCATGTTCTGTCAGTTCAATTACACGAACACCTTTCTGCTTTGCGAAGCTCAAAAGACCTTTGTAGTCAATGGTAACATTGGGCAATTCACTTGGCATAATCGGTTTTGCTGGAGTATTTAATGAAATTTTATAATTCATCGTCTGACCACACATAATTATAGTCCTCCACAATTTTTACTGCTGCATCGTCTGCTATAAGAAAATGTAATTCATGTAATATACCTATATGTTCCGCATGAAACCATTTTTCATAATGTCTAAGACGTTCTTCATTGTTTGCAAAACCAAAAACAGCTCCACCGGATCCATACTCCATTGATTTTTGAATTGCTACTGCAAACAAATGTCCACCTACTCCATAGTATTTTTGTTTTCCGACTCCGCATATTTCCTGATTGTTATGCGGTGCCGCAACCATCCAAGACACATATAAAGCATCTCTATTTCGACGAGGGTCTATTGCAACCAATCCTTGTATATCAACTGTTCCTTTAATCACCACAGCAAAAATCTCATTTTCCTTTGAAAGTAGTTCCCAATTGACATACCATCCTGTTTTCGAATTAAACTTCTTTAAAAAACTCTTTCGACTAATCTTTAAAACTTCTGTTTCAACTATGTCTCCTGTTTCTGTGTTTATTAAACATGGAGTCAATTCATCAATATCTACGATTATCATTTTTTCTCCTTTCCTCCCATCGCAATATTTATCTCTTTTATCTAATGGTAATAGGAAAGAAGAATACATACTTTTGTATATGCAGATATTTCTAATCATAAATTGATTAATAAAATTATCTATTTCTTCTTTACAGTTTTATTATACTCCAAATGCGTTTATACAACAATATCTTTCCCAAATTTGTCCTTCCTTTTTCACTCAAAAAAACAAATGCCGCTTCGCGTCGCTTATATACTACGGCTCGCTTAGCCTGTAAACTCCTACGGAGTCCACAGGCTACCGCTTACAGCGGTATGTCAGAAATAGAAAAGGCGCTTGGCTTCAAGTAAACTTGAGCCAAGTGCCTTTTTTCCGTTAGGCTTAAACTCACATGCCCGCACTTCGTGCTCTCTGCTGCTTTCGCAGCGGCATGCTCGTTAACCCATCGGTAAAATCAAATGAGGTCCTCTTCCGAGGACCTCGCTTGATTTTCTTCCGATGGGTTACATCATTCCTCCCATGCCGCCGGCGGGCATTGCGGGAGTATCTTCTTTGATGTTTGCTACAACAGATTCTGTTGTAAGGAGTGTGGATGCAACGCTGGTTGCATTCTGGAGTGCGCTTCTTGTTACCTTTGCGGGGTCAAGAATACCTGCACTTACCATATCCACATATTCTTCCTTAAGAGCATCGAAACCGACACCGATTTCGGATTCTCTTACTTTGTTAATGATTACGCTGCCTTCCAGACCTGCGTTTGCTGCAATGTGGTAGAGAGGAGCTTCCAGTGCCTTAAGGACAATCTGTGCACCTGTCTTTTCATCACCTTCTAAGGTATCTGCAAGCTTGCAAACTTCCTTGGAAGCGTGGATGTAAGCAGAACCGCCGCCACAGATGATGCCTTCTTCTACGGCTGCTCTGGTTGCTGCAAGAGCATCTTCCAGACGAAGTTTTGCTTCCTTCATTTCTGTTTCGGTAGCAGCACCTACTCGGATAACAGCTACGCCGCCTGCCAGTTTTGCAAGTCTCTCCTGTAATTTTTCTCTGTCAAAATCAGATGTGGTTTCTTCAATCTGTCCCTTAATCTGATTGATTCTTGCGCTGATTGCAGCCTTGTCGCCTTCCCCGTCAACGATAACGGTGTTTTCCTTCTGAATCTTAACGGATTTCGCACGGCCAAGCTGATCCATGGTAGCTTCCTTTAAGTCAAGACCAAGTTCTTCGCTAATCACCTGACCGCCTGTAAGGATTGCAATATCTTCCAGCATTGCTTTTCTTCTGTCACCGTAACCGGGTGCCTTAACAGCTACTACGTTGAAGGTACCACGAAGCTTATTTACGATTAATGTGGTAAGGGCTTCACCTTCTACATCTTCTGCAATAATCAGAAGCTTTGCACCGGACTGTACAATCTGCTCTAAGATAGGCAGAATTTCCTGAATGCCGGAAATCTTCTTATCTGTAATTAAGATGTAAGGATTGTCAAGAACCGCTTCCATCTTATCCATATCGGTTGCCATGTATGCGGAGATGTAACCTCTGTCAAACTGCATACCTTCTACAAGGTCAAGCTCTGTCAGCATGGTCTTGCTTTCTTCAATGGTGATAACACCGTCTCCGGATACCTTTTCCATTGCATCTGCAACTAAGGTTCCTACTTCTTCATCCCCTGCGGAAATAGCAGCTACTCTTGCGATGTGTTCCTTACCGTTTACCTTAGAGCTCATCTTTGCGATGGACTCTACTGCACAGTCGGTTGCTTTCTTCATACCCTTTCTTAAGATAATCGGATTTGCACCTGCTGCTAAGTTCTTCATACCTGCATTAATCATCGCCTGAGCAAGTACGGTTGCTGTGGTGGTACCGTCACCTGCCACGTCATTTGTCTTGGTTGCTACTTCCTTTACAAGCTGTGCACCCATGTTTTCAAATGCATCTTCCAGTTCGATTTCTTTTGCAATGGTAACACCGTCATTGGTAATTAAAGGGGCTCCGAAGGACTTATCTAACACTACGTTTCTTCCTTTCGGTCCTAAGGTTACTCTTACGGTATTTGCTAACTGATTTACACCTGCTTCAAGAGCAGCACGGGCTTCTGCGCCATATTTTAATTCCTTTGCCATACGAATCGGCCTCCTTTTTCTTTTCTAAAATCATGTTCCTGTTACTGGATAATAGCCAGAATATCACTTTGTCTTACAACAATGTATTCTTCCTCATCAAGCTTTACGTCTGTTCCTGCGTATTTGGAATAAATAACCTGGTCTCCCACCTTTACTTCCATCTTGATTTCTTTTCCGTCTACCACACCGCCGGGGCCTACTGCTACTACTTCAGCCTGCTGGGGCTTTTCTTTGTTTTGTCCGGGTAATACAATACCTGACTTGGTAGTTTCTTCTGCAACTAACTGCTTCAGTACAACTCTGTCTCCTAAGGGTACTAACTTCATGGATAATGCCTCCTTTATAAATAGTTAAAATTGTTTACTTTTTCTTTTGTTAGCACTCTTTTGTCACGAGTGCTAATCGCTAAAACATATATTAATTTTATATGCAACTCTTTGCAACCGCTATCACAGTCATATATTGCATCTTTTTCTCGCATTTTCTCTCGTTTTCTTTTATTTACTTCCATTTTCTCATTTTTGCCACATTCTGCCGATTTAATAAAAAGTTTATGATTCATTTTCTTTTTTTACATAAAATGGTATAATAAACCAAATATAAAAACTAGCTTTGAAGAAATAATGATTCCTATATAAATAAGAAAGGATAATCGCATCGAACCATGACCGCAAGCTCAAAAGAAGCTTCCCGTTTCTTTTCCAATACGAAACTAAATAAAGCAGAGCCAAAGGTATGGTATAAGCTGGATTTATCCGCCATTGTGTATCCTACCCTGCAGCGTAAGGATTTTTCTTCCGTGTACCGCTTGTCGGTTCTCCTTAAGGAGCCTGTCAAGCCGGATATCCTCCAGCAGGCCATCGATATGACACTTCCCAGGTTCCCTACCTATAAAACTGCTATCCGTAAAGGACTGTTTTGGCGGTATTTGGAGCCCAACCACCGGCCCGGTCCCTTTGTGCAAAAAGACATCCGCAATTTCTGTATGCCTATGCCCTTTAAGGCCAATAACCGTTATCTGCTGCGTTTTTATTACTACGACTGTCGGATTTCCTTAGAGGCTCATCACAGCTTAGGAGACGGAACCGGTTGTATGCATGTGTTAAATACCATCACTGCCGTATACCTGCGGCTGTTGGGACATGAAATATCAAACGGCTACTATGTAAAGGATATTTATGAAACACCGGACCCTGAAGAATTGGAAGATGCTTATATGCGCTATGCCAATGCTAAGGTATGCCCCAAGCGTCCGGATGAAAAAAGCTACCGCGTCAGAGGCACCAAAGAGCCCTTTTATACCTTTAATGTAATTAACGGAATTATGCCCGTAAAGGAAGTGATGGCTGCTGCCGCATCCTACCGGGCCAGTATCACCGAATATTTGAATGCGGTACTGCTATATGCCCTGATGCAAAAGCAGCAAAATGATTTTCACCTGCGCTTAAGACCGGTCAGAATTGCCATGCCGGTAAATTTGCGCCGGTTCTTTCCGTCGAAGACTTTGCGTAATTTTATTACCATGGTTTATCCCGGCATTGACCCAAGACTGGGCGATTATACCTTTGAAGAAATCATCACCCAGGTCCACCATTATATGCGCTACTATATTAATGAAAAGTTCCTGCGGGGCGATATTACCACCAATGCCAATATCCAGCGGCATCCTTTAATCCGCATTGTGCCGCTGTTTTTAAAGGATTTTGTAGTGAAACAATTTTACAGCAAAGTACAAGACGGACATTCCTCTGCAGGTCTGACCAACATGGGTGTGCTAAAGGTGCCTGAGGATATGAAGCCCTTTATTGAGCGCTTCGATATCTATATGGGACAGCCTTTTTCTTCCCGTACCAACTGTGCCATTATCAGCTTTGAAGATACCTTGACCGTAAACTTTGCCAGCAGTATCGCGGAGAGTGATGTAGAGCGTTACTTCTTCCGGAAGCTGGTAGAGGACGGTATTTCCGTTACCATTGAAAGCAACCGCACCCATTAAGTGAAAGGAGTGCCTATGTCATATTGTGTCAATTGCGGTGTAAAGCTGGATTCTTCTTTAGATTCCTGTCCCTTATGCCATACCCCAGTTATCAATCCCAACGAGCCGGAGCACATAAAAAAAGCCCACCCCTATCCTACGGAAAAAGGGCAGGTTGACAGTGTGCGAAGAAGTGATGTTGCCATTTTAACAATCATTGTTTTACTGGCTACTTCCTTAAGCTGTCTGCTTTTAAATCTATATGTTTTTACAGGCATCATGTGGTCTTTATTTATTATCGGTGTCTGCATATTACTTTTTGTATTGCTGATTCCCCTTATCATCTATACCAAAGTACCTGCCTATGTTTCCATTTTGTTTGACGGAATTGCTCTTGCCTTTTTCCTGTATCTGATTACCTTCACCACTCCGGGAATCGGATGGTTTACCAAATTAGCGCTGCCCATTGTGGTGCTCCTTACTATTTTGGCAGAGGTTTTTGTTCTGTTGCTTCGGGCCTTTCCGGTATCCTTTATCAGTACCGCACTTTATGTTTTCGTGGAAATTGCAATGTTTTGCTCCGGCCTTGAGCTACTGATCCGCCATTTTACCGGTAGCCCCTTACGGCTGACCTGGTCAGCCATCATCCTGACCGTATGTTGCGTAATAGCCATCATGCTGATTACCGTATTATGCATCAGAAGACTTCGGGAAGCTATCCGCAGACGACTCCATTTTTAAAACCCGGCTTATGACAAACCGGGTTTTGATAATTCCTATATTCCTTTTGCAAGACGCTCTCTGTATCCGGGAGCGTTTTTGATTTCAAATTTATTATTGAACATCTCATATTCTGCATCAGACATTCTCTCTTCCAGGGTTTCTTCCACGTTGGTTTTATAAACAACTCCTGCTGCCACCGAAGGAGCCAACACCGGATCTTCATAGGTAAAGCATCTGTCCTGTATGCGGGATGCAAACTCTTCTGCTTCTCCCACTTCTGCCAAAGGGATCAGTACGCCGAATACATCACCGTCAATTCTGCCGATTACATATTCCGGCTTGCTCTCCTCTTTGAGGATTCCTGCTACTACCTGTATCAGTCTGTCACTTTCTTCATCACCAAAATGGTCATTGACAAACTTCCAGTCATTGATATTAATATTCACCACTGCAACCGGCACTACCTCTGAGCGGTCGATTACGTTCATTCTGTTTTCAAAATAGTTCTTGTTAAGCACGCCGGTAAGCACATCTTCTTTTTCCTGCTGGCTGCTGGTGCGTTTCTTTTCTTCCAGCTTGCGCTCCAGCTCTTCCAGATAAATGTTACCTTCTCTGTGAAGGTACACTTCTTCTCCCAGTTTTGCAAGCAGTGCCACGGTATCATCCACCATCTGATTCATCAAATGAGTGTTCTTACCCGGTTCCAGTTCCTTTATGTACAAGTGCCCAACGGTACGATTCCAAATTCTAAGCTTTCTGCCGGGTTCATTTACCACATCAGGGTGAAATCCTAAAAAGCTGTCTCCGATAACGATTTCCTTTTCTCCGTGTCTGTCCGTAAGAAGAAGATTGATTTCCAAAAGAGTGGAAAGATTCTCCAGATACCCTTTCAGCATCTCTGTGTCATACAGATTGGAAAGGGCATAATTCTTGATATTTTCTTTAATTCGTTTGTCAAAAGGCACTGTCTGATAGCTCATATGGTTTCCTCGCTTACTTGCAGTCTTTTCTTCTTAATAAGTATAACTTTTTTGCCGGCTTTTATCAAGTAATACTTATCCTTTCCAGGTCATCCGGAACCAAAACAGCTCCGTCAAACATCTGCATGGCTTCCTTGGTATAGCGTTCCTTTCTCTCGGCAAGATTGGAATCCTCCGTATGATAAAGCAGCAGCGTCTTTACGTTAAGCTCCTTTGCCAGTCTGCCTGCATCCAGTGCCGTACTGTGGTGCTTTTCATAGGGCTTAAAAATTTCTTTATCCGCATCCAGACAAAAGGCTTCGCAAAGCAGATAATCACTGTCTTTCGCATAGCTTCTTAATTCCTCACGGAAGGGCTCATCTCCCAAGCAGGTAATCTGCTTTCCTTCCACCATCATCTGAAATCCGAACTGCTTCATTTTGGTAGAATGAATATCAAAGAAGCAAACCGGCATTCCCATGACATCTGCTTTTTCTCCGTCTTTTACCTTTTCTATCAGTATGCTTTCACCGATACATTTCATAAACTTCCCTGCAAGGGTCAGTCTGCATATGGTTACCAGCGCATCTGCCGCTTCTTCGTGACAATAAATTTTGCAGGTCCCTTCATATTTACCTGCCAGCATCATGGCTGCAATCTTGCGCACCATCCATACCATGCCTAAAATGTGGTCGGTATGGGCATGGGTCAGAAAAATATGGTGAATCCTTCCTATGGGAATGTCTGCTTTTTGCAACCGGTCAAAAATGCCGTTACCGCCTCCGGCGTCTACCAAAAAGTACTCTTCTTCTTTGCGCAGAGCAAAGCAGGTATTATAACATGCCACCGCCATGGCATTCCCGGTTCCTAACATAATTAATTCTGTATCTGTTTTCATCTTACTTATCCTTTGCTGTCTGAGTTATTTCTGCTTTTGCTTTTGGTTTTTGATAGGTCAGGTTCTCATGCAACTGACAATAATTCCCTGACCGGTTGTATGAATCTGTCAAATGGTGATTCTTTGGTTGATTTACCGGGATTTCTTCCTGCTCCTTCGGCTTTCTTTCTTTTGACCGGTTTTTTCCAAAGGTCATTCCACCGCTGAGCAATGCATGAAAAGCTTCCTTTCCCTTGCCAAAGCCTCCGACTGCCCGGGATGGTATCGTTTTTGCCTTTTCTTTTAACGCTACTGCAGGTTTTACAATCCTTCTGTCCCAAAATGCCTGCATCCCGGCAGCGACACCGTGGATGCCGTTTATGACCATCTGTTTCATGTCAATAGTACTGTTTGCCTGACCATCATCTCCAAGAGAATCCCAAAACTGCTTTAGTCCGCCCGTTTTTGTCTTCTTTGCATTTACGCTCATTTCTTCCACGGAAAAAGAAGCAACATACTCTACTGCTGCCTTGGCTGCATCTCCTTTTTTGTACCCGGACATCTCTCCGGCAATCGGTCCCTGTTTTTTCTTGCCTGTTTCCTCATGAATACATTCTGTAATATGATGTGTGTGAGATTGGTTGTATGCCTGACCCTGCCGGGGATGATAATCGTTTCGAATCTGCATAGTTTCTCCCTTTTTTACAAACAATAACTGCTTACAAATTCATTATCGGTACTTTCTGTTTAAAAATCAAGTATCTTTGATTCTTTACAGATTCTTAACGATTTTTTTCCTTGATGCAATTGCCTCGTTTTCGATAAAAAGGTATAATCGTTTCATGAAAGCTTATCAGGAAAAAAACACAAAAACTAAATCACCGTTTTATACGATTATGAAGGACAGCATAATTACGTTATCTTTATGCGGACTTGCAACCGTAATCGCTTTTTGGTTCTTTCATCACCTATCAAATCCCTCAGGCAACACCTCAGGTAATCCTGCAGGTGCCAATATTTCTTTGGTATATATTACTGCACTTGTATTAGTTGCCCGGTTCACCAACGGCTATGTGTATGGTATCATTGCCTCTCTGATTGGTGTAATCTGTGTAAACTTTTTATTTACATACCCATACTTTGCCTTGAATTTTACTTTGTCCGGATATCCCGTCACCTTTGTTTTTATGTTGATTATTTCTATTACCATCAGCGCCATGACGACTCAGATTAAATTACAGGGTAAGGTTTTATTGGAACGTGAAAAGCTTCTGATGGAAGCAGAAAAAGAAAAAATGCGAGCAAATCTTTTGCGTTCCGTATCCCACGATTTGCGGACACCCTTAACCGGCATTATCGGCAATACTTCTACATACATTGACAATGCAGACTCTCTAAACGAAGAGGAAAAGATTCGCATTGTCAGTCATATAAACGAGGATTCCAACTGGCTCTTAAATATGGTGGAGAATTTACTTTCCGTTACCAGAATCGATGAGCGCTCCATGAAAATTGCCATGTTACCGGAATCTGTTGAAGAGGTTGTGGCGGAAGCCATTCAGCGTCTGAAAAAAAGACTTCCGGAGGCACAGTTTCAGGTTAAGGTTCCGGAAGATTTTCTAATGATTCCCATGGACGCTATGCTGATAGAGCAGGTTTTAATCAACTTATTGGAAAATGCCGTTATCCACTCCAAAACCACCTTGCCGGTAGAGTTGACTGTAGAAGATAATCCTTCCTCGGTAACCTTCAAGGTAAAGGATTATGGTATCGGTATTGCACCGGAACGGTTACCGATTATTTTTGACGGTACCCCCTATACGCCTTCCACCCTTCCTGACGGACACAAGGGTATGGGAATCGGTCTGTCTATCTGCAAAACAATTATTACTGCACATAACGGTCAAATCCACGCCAATAACCATGAAAACGGTTGTATTTTTACCTTTACGCTACCTAAGGAGGAAAAGCAGCATGAATCCTAAACATTCCATTTTATTAATTGAAGATGAAGAAAATATCCGTTCCTTTATCTCCACTACCATCAAAAACCAGGGTTATAAAATAACTACTGCCTCCACCGGTTTGGATGGGTTGCATTTATGTGCTTCCTTATGCCCTGATTTAATTCTTCTTGATTTGGGGCTTCCTGATATGGACGGCATGGATGTTATCAGTAAGTTGCGCGAATGGAGTCCCACACCGGTTATCGTCATCTCTGCCCGCAATCACGAACAGGAAAAAGCAAAAGCACTTGATTTAGGTGCCGATGATTATATCACTAAACCATTCAGTACCATAGAGCTTTTGGCACGAATCCGTACCTCTCTGCGTCATGCCGGAAATCTGACAGGCGCACAAACACCTGCTCCTTATCATCACAAAGATTTAACGATTGATTACGATAAGCATCTGGTAACTCTTTCCAAAGAAATGGTACATTTAACCCAGATTGAATATAAGCTTCTTACTCTTTTATCCCAAAACAGCGGAAAGGTTCTGACTTATTCTTATATTATGGAAAAAATCTGGGGACCTTATGTTGATAATAACAATCAGATTCTTCGTGTGAATATGGCAAATATACGCCGCAAAATAGAAAAGAATCCTGCCACACCGGAACATGTTTTTACAGAAATCGGCATCGGCTATCGGATGGCAGAGTGTGAATAATACTACTTAAGGCGGGCATCAGCCCGCCTTATATAAGCTCTTCAATAGCAATATTTCTTTATGATATCCCTCTAATTCATTAGGCGTCTCCAAATAAAAAGGAAGTTCTCTAAGCTTCTCATGATTAATCATTCTCACCATAGCTTTGAGGCCAATCTTCCCCTCTCCGATTTTGGCATGCCTATCCTTATGACTTCCAAGTGTATTCATGCTGTCATTGATATGGACTGCTTTTAATCTTTTAAGTCCGATTATCTTGTCAAATTCTTTTAATACTCCGTCTAAATCATTAACAATATCATATCCGGCATCAAAAACATGGCAGGTATCCATACATACCCCCAGCTTTTCCCTATGTTCTACTCCTTCAATAATCTCTTGAATTTCTTCAAAACATCTGCCTATTTCTGAGCCTTTTCCTGCCATCGTTTCCAAAAGCACCGTAGTAGAAAACTCTTCTTCAAATAAGCGGTTCAAATGTTCCGTTATGAGACGAATCCCTTCTTTTTCTCCCTGCCCTACGTGACTGCCCGGATGAAAATTGTACATCGCACCCGGTATATGCTCTAACCTTCTTAAATCATCCTGCATAGTGGTAAATGCAAATCCCCTAAGTCCTTCCTCCTTGGCACAGGGATTTAGCGTATAAGGCGCATGGGCAAGTATCTGCTTTATCTCATGGTTCTTTGCGAATTCAAGGTATTTTGCAATATCTTCTAAGTCCAGTGGCTTGGCCTTTCCGCCTCTGGGATTTCTGGTAAAAAACTGAAAGGTGTCGGCATCAATGGACAATGCTTCCTTCCCCATATGCAAAAAGCCTTTCGTACAGGACAAATGACATCCGATATTCAACATAGCAGCTCCTCCTATCAAACAAGTATTATACCATGTACATGACTATAAAAGAAGGCTTTGTACTGGCATACAAATTATGCTATAATATATTTTTATACAAGAAATATCACGGAAGAAAGGAAAACCGTATGATAAAAATTTTCGTAGATTCATCAGCTGATTATGAAATGCAGGAACTGAATGACAGACAACTGGGGCTGATTCCCCTTGCTGTTACGATGAACGGAACGACTTATGCAGACGGAGTGGACCTGCAAAAAAATGAATTTTTCGAAATGTTGATAAGCAGTGAAGAATTCCCTAAAACTTCACAGCCTTCTCCTTCTGACTTTTTATCCGTTTTTGAAAAGGCAAAAGAAGACGGCGATGAGGTAATCTGTATTTTGTTGTCTTCTGCTCTAAGCGGCACCTATCAAAGTGCCCTACTTGCTAAAAGTATGGTAGACTATGAAGATATTTATGTCATTGATTCCCTTTCTGCAACCTATCCCATCCGTATCATGACGGATTATGCATGCTCGCTGGCAAAGCAGGGACTTTCTGCAAAGGAAATAGCTGATAAAGTCGCAGCTTTAAGACCACGGGTAAAGTTACTTGCAGTATTGGATACTTTAGAATACTTAAGTAAAGGCGGCCGTATTCCGAAATCCGTAGCAACCATCGGAGAAATTGCCCGTATTAAGCCGGTGATTACTTTAACTGCAGAGGGTGAAGTGGGAGTACTGGCTAAATGTATCGGTAAGAACAAAGCCATGTCCCGTATTATGCAGGAGTTCTCCTCCATGAAGTCGGACCCCGCTTTTCCCTGTACTACAATTTTCAGCTATGGCACGGAAAACTGTGAGACCTTTGAACAGAAGCTTACTGAAAATGGGTATGCCATTACAGAACGGATGCAAATCGGGGCTGCTATCGGTTCCCATATTGGACCTCGTGCTTACGGTATTGTATTTGTGGAGGAATAAGAATTTAAAAGCCTTTTCAATTATTAGGTTGTAAATAATTGAAAAGGCTTATAATATATTATTTCTCTACTTATAATTCATGATGTTTCTAAACATACTTTTCCAGGGTCTTGCGGACGGCGCCGGGACCTGCAATCAGTTCTTTAAAATAGCTGCATACTAAGTCAGCCATTCCCACTTCATACAAATCCACACCGAAAATCTTGCTGTTGGAAAGCACGGGCTTTAAGATAGTTTCCACGTCGGCTTCTTCTCCCAGCTTTAAGTTTTCCACATAGGGACATACTTCCGGAAGTAACGGGTCTGAGCTTAAGGGAAATGCTTGGCCTTCATCGCCTACTGCCATCAGGTATCTGAGCCATCCTGCAAATACCAAAGGAATCAGCTTAAGGGATGAAACATCCAGGCTGTCAGATGCTGCGTAAGCCTTAATGGTTTCGCCGAAACGGATTGCAAGCTTCTGTGAGGTATCTGTTGCAATTCTCTGGGGTGCATCCGGCATAAAAGGATTGGGAATACGCACATTCACTACCGTATCAATAAATTCCTTGGGATCTAAAATACCGGGATTTACTACCACGGGAAGACCTTCCGTATATCCGATTCCCTCAACCAGCTTCTTTAAGGTTTCATCCTTCATTTCCTTGGAAATCAGTTCATATCCCAGCAGACAGCCATAAACGGCAAGGGCTGTATGTAAAGGATTTAAACAGGTGCAAACCTTCATCTTTTCTACCTTATCCACGGTTTCACGCTCTGTAAATATGATACCGCCTTTTTCCAGATTAGGCCGGCCATTAGGGAATGCATCCTCAATAACTAAATATTCACACTCCTCTGCATTTACAAAAGGAGCCACATAAGTATTCTTAGATGTGATTACCGGTTCTAATTCTTCCACACCGTCATCATTTAAGATTTTCTCAACAGATGCATCCGGTCTGGGTGTGATTTTATCAATCATACTCCAAGGGAAGGATACCTTATTTTTATCATTTACATAAGCAATAAAACCCTCTGTGGCAAGACCTCTCTTCTCCCACTCCTTGGCAAAGGTATCCATTGCTGCATAAAGCTTATCTCCGTTGTGGGAGCAGTTATCCATGCTGACCATAGCTATGGGCTTTTCACCTGCCAGAAAACGGGTATAAAGCAGGGATGCCACCTTTCCGATATAGCTCTCCGGCTTTGCGGGACCGTTCACAAAATCTGCCTGTACCGAAGCAAGCAGTTCCCCTTTTCCGTCTACAAGGCTATAACCCTTTTCCGTAATAGTAAAGCTTGCCATCTGAAGGGAATCTTTCCTGAAGATTTCTTTCAAGCGTCCGTAATGGGCTTCATTTCCGGAATCAAGCACCAAGGATTCTACCACACTTCCGATAACAGTCTTCTCAATGTTACCGTCTGCCTTCAAGGTAGCCAGAATCGATAAGCTGTCATGGGGAAGATACATTTTCTCTATAATTTCGTAGTCGTAGCCCTCTGCTACCACTAATCCGGCTGTCAGCACCCCGTCATTTAACAGATTCTGTACCACATTAGCCTGAAAGGCACGGAAAATATTACCGGCACCAAAATGAATCCAAAAAGGATTTTCCCCCGTTTCCTTAGTCACTGCCTCTCTGTCATATTGGGGAAGCTTGTAGCCTGCACTAAGCCATGCTTCTTTATCCTTAAGTCCTGCATTACTTAATTTCATCACTGTTTCCTCCTGCGCCTAGTTGCTTTTTTCGATTGCTTCCCAAAGTCCGTTCAGGTAAGCAGCACCAAGTGCTCTGTCATAAAGACCGTAGCCGGGCATAGCCACCTCGTCCCAAATCATACGTCCGTGATCGGGACGGATGGGGCCCGTAAAACCAATATCATAAAGTGCCTTCATGATTTCATACATATCGAAGCTGCCGTCTGAAGATAAATGTGCCGCTTCTTCAAAATCCGTAGGAGAATTGAATTTTAAGTTTCTTACATGTGCAAAATGAATTCTGCCCTTCAAAGAACGAATCATATCCGGCAGGTCATTTTCCAAATTGGTTCCGTAGGAACCGGAGCAGAAGGTAATACCGTTGTGCGGGTTATCTACCATGCTCATCATACGCAGAATATTCTGCTTATTAATGATGATTCTGGGAAGACCGAATACACTCCATGCAGGATCATCAGGATGAATCGCCATATTAATATCATATTTATCACAAACAGGCATAATCTTTTCCAAAAAGTACTTCAGATTGGCAAACAGCTTTTCATCATCCACATCCTTATATGCCTCAAACAACTCTTTTACGCGGGCCATGCGCTCAGGCTCCCAGCCCGGCATCACAGTTCCGTTCATATCCCCGGAAATGGATTCAAACATCTTTTCAGGGTCAATGGCATCAATGGCTGCCTGATTGTAGGCAAGTACGGTAGAACCGTCTTCCCGTTCTCTTGCCAGCTCACTTCTTGTCCAGTCAAATACCGGCATAAAGTTGTAGCAAACCATATGGATATCTTCTTTTCCCAGATTCTCCAAGGTCTCAATATAATTGGCAATATACTGTTCTCTTTCCGGTGCACCTGTCTTAATGGCATCATGGATATTCACGCTTTCAATACCTGCCACGTGAAGGCCTGCTGCCTCTACCTCTTCCTTCATAGCGCGGATACGTTCTCTGCTCCATACTTCGCCGGGCGCTGTATCATAAAGAGTTGTAATCACCCCTTTTACGCCGGGAATCTGGCGGATTTGCTTTAATGTAACCGTATCAAATTTAGAACCATACCATCTTAATGTCATCTGCATAACAAAATACCTTCCTTCGTTTATCATGTTATTCAAATTATAATCGACTCCTATTGGAAAATCCATTGAGGAGTTTGTTGCATACATTGCAAAAGTTGCGGTATTGTGCTATCTTTATTGTAAAAAGTACGATATCAAGCTTTTTTAACTGATATGATATCCACTGACCGGAGGCTTCCATGCACAAAAAATTACAAACCGGCTTCAGCACCAGACAGTACATGCTGTCCAAGGATTTTGAGCTTTATTACTATAATGATACCACCCTTAGGGAGGTTGCGGAGCATACCCATGATTACTATGAATTTTATTTCTTTTTGGAGGGGAATGTCAGCATTTGGATTGATACAGAAGTCCATGATGTAACCTATGGCGATATTATCATCATGCCCCCCGGCGTATCCCATCGTCCCATCATCCATAATGCAGATGTGCCTTACCGCAGATTTGTTTTTTGGATTAGTCAGGAATTTTGCAGTCATCTGGTTCAGCTTTCTCCTGACTACGGATATCTGCTGCAGCTTGCACAAACACAAAAAAAATATGTTTTTCACAATGACCGCGTTACTTTTCACTCCATCCAGTCAAGATTAATTACTTTACTGGAGGAAATGCAGGGAAACCGTTTCGGTAAAGCTGCCAATATTTCCTTATGCGTCAACGATTTGGTTTTGCATTTAAACAGACTGATTTATGAACGGCTCCATCCGGTTTCTGCCGGAGAAACCACTGCCCTTTATGAAAACATCTGTTCCTTTATCGAAACACATATTGATGAAGATTTATCCTTAGAGCGCCTTGCCGGGGAATTTTTTGTCAGTAAATATCATATTGCCCATATTTTCAAAGAAAATCTGGGACTTTCCATTCATCAGTATATCACAAAAAAAAGACTGGCTTATTGCCGCCAGTCTATTTTAAGTGATGTCAGTATTACCAAAACCTATGAAGCCTATGGTTTCGGAGATTACTCCAGCTTTTACCGTGCCTTCAAAAAGGAATACGGCATCTCTCCCAGAGAGTTTAAGGATATGAGTATGCCCGAAAAGGAAGGAGCTGAACGTCCGCGTCTATTCTGATACCTTCTCATAGGTCTTTTCGAAGATTTTTTCTTCGATGATATAAATATCATG
This sequence comes from Lachnospiraceae bacterium, assembly GCA_017411305.1. Classification (GTDB taxonomy): domain Bacteria; phylum Bacillota; class Clostridia; order Lachnospirales; family Lachnospiraceae; genus Suilimivivens. The sequence continues at coordinate 24,037 of JAFQQI010000062.1, read as the reverse complement.
AAGTTCTTCCTTACGCACTGCCAGATAGTCACCGTCAGTACCCAGCATATAGCTTTCTTCATCCCACTGGGTAAATATCTTCATTCTGTGATTCAATTGTCTTACATAAATATAGCTTTCGCCATTCGCCACGCAGGCCTTTGCATAAGGAATCAGAGAAACCGTTTCCCCCTCTATCATATCCTTTACCGTAGGTGCATATTCCCCATCAAATACATAAGAGGTATCCAGCACATGATAGGTTCTGTCAAACTTTTCTTTGATATTGGGATATACCTCGCCCTTAATTCCTATCATCATATAGGAATCCTCCTGCACCTGAAGGTCCATATCTCCCTCTAAGGTACGCACAGACACAATGGTTCCCGGAGCAAATACCTTGGAAAGCTCTACAAAGCCAACAGGTATTTTCTTTTTCCTGTATAGGGACATACCGGTTAAATCAATTTCATGGTCCTTTGCATAAATAATCTGGATATCATCAAAATAATCATCCATACGAAGCTGCAAAAAGCTGCTCACATCCCTGGCATCTTCATAGCTCTCATATGCCTTAGACAGCTTTTCATTTCTGATAAAGCCTCCTGCCTTTTCCGTATGACCGCCGCCGGAGCCGATTCCTTCGGTGATATACCCTGCAAGCTCGTTTGCTTTCACTTCCTTAATACAGCTGCGAACGGAAATTTTAACTCCGAAGGGCAAGATGCTGTACACCAGACAGGTGTCAACTGCATCTACCTCCAGCATCATGTCACTGATAATTCCCAAAATATTAGGGTCACAGGGTTCTGCCTCGGCAATGGCATAACGGTAGGTTTCATTATATTCATAATCCAGAAGTGCCCTTCCTGCAATTTCAAGCTCTTCTAAGGAAAGATTGGCATTGCGGAAGCGTGTTATCAGGGTTCTTTCGTAATTGGCATCATCTCGCAAATCCTTATCAAGAGGATGATAGATTTCCGCAAATCCGTTGGTATCCGTCATTAATCCGTAATACAAAGCTGTTGCCAGATTTTTATTTTCATTGATATCTATTCCTTCTGCCTTTAACAACTCCCTTACTACCGTAGAGCAAGCGCCTAAATTACTTCTTACTTCCCTTAAAGGCGGAAGCTCTCCCGAAACCTGGTGATGGTCAATCACTGCTATGTTTTTGGCCGGAAGCTTTACTACATTTCCTTCTCCGTACTGACAGTCCACCGTAACCAAAAGCTCAGCTTCTTCCATGGTATCTACATATTCAATGGGAATTTCAAGCTCAGAAACCATCAGCATCAGATTGCTCTTCTGTAATTTAAATTTACCGCTGTATACCAGTCTGACTTCTTTTCCGTGATTTTTCAGATAGGTATATACTCCCAATCCGCTGGCAAGGGCATCCGCATCCGGATTGTCATGGCACTGCACAATAATGTTGTTATATTCCAAAAGCTCTTTTAACTGCATAACCGGCTCCTTTTATTCTCTAGTCTACATGGAACCTGACTTTTTCAAGTTCCGATAATATTTCTCCCTCAAACTGCTCTGCTGCTTCCTGTAGCAGCATTTCCAGTGTCATATAAGGGAATTGATACAGTGTCCTGTAATCACTGCTGTACAGCTTCCCTTTATCAGGCAGAAACATCTCACCGCCTTCTATCTGGGCAACCCGTTCAAAATCCTGCTGATTTAAGATTACCATATCGGCAGACGTAATCAGGCATAAGGTATTGCTTTCCTTATCCGTAATGCTCTTCTTAATCTCATTATACTGCACAGCAGAGATAAATGTGAATTTTTGTTGATTTAAGTCGAATACACGCAGATAATAATCATCTCCCTGCAGAATAATCCGGCTGCCGTCATCGGAAAACTGAATAAACTGTCGTCTGATACCGGTAAAGGGTATTTCTGCCAGAATTTCTTCTTTCTGTACCTCAATCACCCTAAGCATATTATCACTGCAGCTGACCGCCAGCAGTCTTCCGTCACTGCTGACTGCATAAGCTTCCTCTGAGTCAAAGCACTGAAGCACCTGATGTCCTTCTAAATCAATGGAGGTGAATACTCCGCTTTCCGTATCCAACATACATAAGCCTGTACCTTCGCATTTACAATACGCTTTTTTTCCGTCCTTTGATAAAATCATGTCCGAAAGATACTCTTCCGTTTCCTTCGAAATCAGTACTTCCCGCTTTTTTAGGTCAATCACCTCATAGCCATAACCGTGGCATATCATCAGCAGCGAATGGTCCTCATTCAGGCAGTAATTGGTTGCCAATCCCCTGGAATCAATGCTCATAATATTCTTTTCGCCGGATGCGATATCATAAAACAAAATTTCGTCATTTCCGGTTACCAGCATATAGGTCTCGTCATCTATAAAGCCGCTCAGAACATAATAGCTTTCTGCTTCTACCCATTGAGAAACCTTTTCATTCGTATCGGCCCGATAAAAGCTGACATTATTTGCAGCATCATAATCATATACCCGCACGGCATAGTATGTTTCATTCGGGGAAATTTCCATATCCGAAATGGTATTCTCCAGCGTTTCCACTATCTCTGCATCAGAATAATCCGGATATTTAAACACACTTAAATCAGGAGAGCCGTAAGCAGAAACCACCATGCTGTAGTTCCTGATTTCTGCCTTAGTAAGCTGTTTCCCGGTTTCTACAGTGGACGCCTCATACTTACTTCCGTCCTCCATGCTTACTATTTCCAGCCTGCCGTTATTCTGGGCCAGATATCCGTAGCTTGCTTTTGCCGCTGCCATAAAATTCATGATGCCGCCGTCTACCGTCACTTCCGCTATCCGCTGACCTGTTTTATTCTGCCAGGAATACGCTTTATTATCCACAGAAGCCAAAATCTCGTCATGAACCACACCTGCTTCATCCTCATAATATCTGCAGATAATCTGAGAAGACACCGCATTGATGCCTGCCTTCTGATAAGGAAAGGTATCGCTCCAAAGCGTTTTACCGGTATCAGGGTCAATCTTCTGGATGCAGTCCGTTCCCGTTACGTTATCCATCTCAAATCCGTCTCCGAAGGTATTGGTAATCACGAGCAGATTACCGTCCTTGTCAAAATCCATATCGGAAATGTAACTGGTAGCCGTTGTTACGGTATTTGTTTTTTCTGACCGGATATCAAAAATACTTACATATCCCTCCGGAACAGATTCCTCTGTATTCAGATGAGCTATGGCCATTTGGGTATCATCTTGGTTAAAGATGATGGTATCGGTATAAGAATAAGGAAGCTCATTGGTCATCTGCATAAGAAGCTCTCCTGTTTTGCCGTCATAAAAACAAACTTCCTCATTATTCATACAGACCATGGTCTGTGTTCTTTCATTATAGAAACAGCCTACCGTACTGTCCCTTGAAACCTGCCACAATTCTTCATTGTCAAAGTTTACACAGCGAAGGGCTTTATCCTCACAAATCAGTATCCCCTCTTCACAAAGCACTGCCTTACGGACATCCCGGATATATCCATCTTCGTCAATCCCGGGGGAAATACGGGCAAGCTGCTTTCCGTCCGTTAAATCCCAGACATACACATTGCTGCCCTGATCCACGGAAACGACTCTTGTCCCTTCCTCATCATAGCAAAAATCATTAACCGGCAGCGTGTGGGATAATATACGATCCGGTTTCATATTAATTCCCGTATCATAAACATAAAGTGCTTCACTTAAAGCATACTGGGCTTCTGCCACATAGGGTCTGTCATTCTTTTCGGAAGGCAAGGCTTCCAATGCTACGAGTACTGCTGCGCGTCTGTCACCGTTCTGCAGCAGACTCAAAGAAGTTTCTGCCAGATATTTAGACTGATTCCGCTGCTTTCCTTCATAGTTTTCCTGTATCAGTGCTGCATTGTAGGCATGATAGGCACCAAAGGCAAGGGCAAATACTGCCACCGCTGCTGCCATGGCTGCCATCCGCTTCATTTTACGTTCTCTGTGCCGCTGCTTTAAATCATCATAGCTGCATCCAAGTAAAGGGGCTGCAAGACGCATAATCTCCGTCTTCATCTTGCGGTTCCTTTCCCCCTTGGAGGTCCCTCTTACATCTGCTGCCAGAGGCTCTACGGGATTTCCTTTATCATCGGTAAGCAGCTGGGGCGGAAATGCTTCGTTTGGCTCCCCTTCAATCAGAACCGCAAGCACCTTATCCCTGCCGTGGATACCGATGAAGGTATCGATTTCTTTCTGCACCCAATAGGACTCGGGTGTTCTGGGGGAGCAGATTACCAGAAGATACTCTGACCGGGAAAGGGCACTCTCTATATTATCCCCAAGGTCGCTTCCGATGGGAAGCTCCTCCTGGTCTCTAAATACTCTTTTAATATTCTTTTTACCGGTTTTCTTGGCTACTGCCTTAGGTACCTTGAAGGTTTCCAGTGCTTTGTGGACCTTCTTTGCTATGTACAGGTCTAAGTCCGTATGGCGGTAGCTGATAAATGCATCGTATTTCATAGCTTTTCCTTATGTCCGATATTGATTTCCTTATCTATTTTACTTTACAATTTCTCTTTCAACAATGCAATGTATTTTTATATTAAACATGTCTTTTTTACGCTTTAACAAAGCTAATTCTTTATATATTCTTCATTTAAGTCTCATAAGGAGGAAAATCATATGAATGCTTTCATGAACAAAGTTCAGCCAACCTACCTTCTCTTTCACACAGCGCAATATATATCCTTCTATCTTCATCACTATAGACATCTAAGGCTTTCTTTATATATAAAACTACCCTTGAGGATATCTGTTTTGATTTCCTCAAGGGTTCTTTTATTACTCTCACTTACAACGTCTTTAAATACTCTTCCACATTCAGATAAGCCACATCCTCCGATGTCTCTCCTCCTGCCTTAACAAGGGATGTTGTGGCACCACGATAAATCACATACTTTCCGGTAATTGTACCGTATCTAAATTCCGTGTCCTTACATTTTTGTTCATCTAACAAATGCTTACATTGCTGTGGGACAACTTCTTTACTGTGTTTAATTTCATAGATTTCACAAGTTCCTTCATCCGGATCAAACACCACCATATCAAATTCGCCAATTGCAAACTGCAGTCGAAAGACTTCACAATTCTTTTTAGAAAGTTTTGTTTCCAAAAGAATAATATCCTCCATCATTCTGCCTTTGATTTCATCTATTATTCTTTCAGTTACTCTCTTTCGCTCTTCAAAAGATAAGCCTCTGAACATATCGTCCTGCATAAGCGATTTGATTAGCGCCTCTGCCTGGGAATAACGCATACCCGGCTGTGAAAATGCCGTTCTGGATTCTCTGTGATTATAATCAGACATCCATCTGCTTTCTATTTCCACAGTTAAGTCAAGTAAGTCTAAATATTCTTTAATCTCGTAACGATGTGCATCTTGTATTTCAACCTTTTGTTCTTCCTTATCTTTGATTTCCAACAAAGATTTCAGTGTTTCATTTACCTTAAGAATATCAATACGATCTAGAATATCGGTAGGTTCTTCCCTATCCTTTCGCAAATTGCTTGCTGAAATTCTCAAATCATTTGATTTGAAATCTCTGGTCAACACTTCCATGGTGAATCGATGATTCATATCCTCTACAATTCTGTTAATTGCGTTTGTTAATTCATTTTTCTCATATAAATCCCGTAAGGAACGGAAATGTCCTTCGTACTTATAATTCTTCAAAGAATGCTGAATATTTCGTGCAATGGCACTGTCAACATACTCATCCGTGCTTTTCTTAGTGGCAAAAATCATAGCATTATCATTATACTGCTTTCCGCCAAGACTCATTGTTCCACCATAACGGATGAAATCATCAATACCTACAATCCCCAACACTCTTTCACACTCACGATATGGAATGAATGTTGTGTGACACATAATGCATCTGTCATATAACTCCTCATCCTCTGTAAACATAAAGCCCAAGGAATCTGTACCGGAAAGTACTATCTTCATGCCACTTGCCGCAAACACATCAGAAAACAATGCTGCACCTTCGATAAAATCATTCAGCAGTGTAACCTCATCGATAAACACATAACGATAACCTTTTTCTTCCAGAACTTTTAAATCCTGATTCACATCATCCAAGGTCTTACTATCCTGTATCTGAATGAACACTGCTTTACTTCTCATTGATGCATCCATTTCAGATATCAACTGACGAATCAGTGTTGTTTTACCTGTCCTCCTAAGACCATATAGAATATACACTCTATCATGGATATCTCCATATACATAATCACGAAGTTGCTGATAACATTCACGTTTTACCCACTTTGTCACCGGTTTTACAAAACGCTCCAGATCCTCACCAATTCTCACTGTACATCGAAACTGAGAAGCAGTCATTTCTTCTTTTACGTCCTGATTATCTATGTCTTTTATTAAATTTTGAAGTTCTTTCCTTCGCTCAATTTGTCCGGAAAGCTGTTCTAACTCTTCATCCTTTATCCTTCTGCTACGTTGTTTTCCATCCTCACGCCATTGATAATAAGCATACTCTTTTCCATTTATCTTTTTATAAGTAATACCACCTGTTGGCAGTGTTTCAATCTCGGTAATAATCTTGCTATATTCTTCGTTCGCCATAAGCAACCCTCCTTACACGTCTATTTTAACTTTTTTAACTTTGTTTGTAAAGTTAAAAAGTTAAAATTATGTTTTTTCATATTATTGGCGAAATCGCGCAACAATGATATAATGATTTCAATTATAACTTCCTTTAATAGGGTAATCATTTAATCACTTTACCAATTCATCAACATTGCCTTTTCAATCATCCAAATTAAGTACCGCATCTCTTATGCAATAATTAGATTATTTTCCCTTTCATATTACTGAATATAAAAAGCCCTTTTGTTCTTCTAAGCCCTTAACAAATCATAGTTCACTTCCATATTCCAGCTCATAGCCAACCACTATGTCATCTTTAAAACTAATCAGTAAATATTCATATCCTTCCCATGAATCATACCTGACCGTATACCCCCAGTGATAATCACACTTTCCCTCATCACTCCAATATGCTTCGCATCTGACACCATACATTCCTAATAAATCCTCAACTTCATTAGATGACATTCCGATTAATTCAACTTTTGCATATAAATCCTCCAACATATGATAACGTTGATTCGAATCTACAGACATCCAATTCTCGGCACTGAATTCAGTAATTATAAGGCTCTTTTCATAACGATATACTGCTAGAATTATAAGGATACCTATTGCCAATAATGCTATTATATTCTTTCGTTTCATTCATTCTCCCTCGTATCATATTTCAATATTTCTGTGCTCCGTTTACCATTTTGCAGTATTCATTAATATATTCTTATATTACTTTACTATTTCCTCTCAAACAAGACCTTAATTATTTTCCTCTCAATGATTTTTTTCTTTCTTCATTCAACCAAACATCTCCCTAACAACATCTCCCTAATACATCTCCCTAATATACAAAAAATAATTGCATAATCGTTAAAGCTATGCTATCATTTTTTCAAAGCATACATGTTTCTGTTTATTCTAAAATCTTTTAGTTTATCTACAATTCACGAAAATCTATGCTTTGAATTCCAAATCAACAAAAAAGCAGGAGATTTTCAAAAAGTGCTCCTGCGAAGGAGGGCAAATGAATAAAGAGAATCAAACACTTACCGTTAATCGGGAATATAAAGACACCATGTTCCGTCTGATATTCCGGGACAAAAAAGAACTACTGAACTTATACAATGCCGTAAACCATTCCCATTACACAGACATTGACAAATTGCAGGTTGTCACTTTGGAGAATGCTATTTATATGAACATGAAAAATGACCTTGCATTTTTAATAGATTGTCATTTGTATCTGTATGAACATCAGTCAACCTATAATCCAAACATTCCTCTCCGAAATCTGTTTTATGTAGCAAAAGAATATGAAAAACTAATTGCAGGAAGCTCCATCTACTCTTCCAAGCTTATCAAAATACCGGCACCGCATTTTATCGTATTTTATAACGGAACATATAAACAACCGGAGAGACGGGAATTAAAGCTATCGGATGCATATTATTCCACAGAAACGATTCCCGATTTGGAACTGAAAGTTACTATGCTGAATATTAATTTCGGTCATAATGCAGAACTTCTCGAACAATGTAAGACGCTAAAAGAATATATGACCTATGTAGAACGGGTACGGAAATATACAAGTATTCCTGATGTAACTCTTACTGATGCCGTAACGAGAGCCGTTAACGAATGCATCAATGAAGGAGTTTTAGCAGACTTTCTAAAGAAAAATAAAACGGAGGCCATCAACGTGAGTATTTTTGAATATAATGAAGCAGAAGAAAAAGAAAAAATGCGCAGGGCTGAATATAGTGTTGGATGGGAGGACGGATGGGATGACGGGAAACTATTTACTTTAATTGACATAACCTATAAAAAACATCTCAAAGGCTACACTGTTCCTCAAACCGCCGACATGTTGGAAACCGAGCCACAAATAATTGAGCGCATCTATCAGGCAATCGAAGCTACCCAAACCGATGACATTCATAAAATTCTTGAAGCACTTACCTCTGATTAATCATAGCTAAAAGGCAGCACCTCTGCGGTGCTGCCCTTACTTTAATGTTATACAAAATCAAACAAACTAATCTGGTTAGACTCCGGCAAATCTCCTAAAATTCCCAAACTGTCCATCAAGTCAACCACTGTCTTGGATACCTTGGTACGCTGTCTGAAGTCATCCTTAGAAAGGAAGGGACCGTCCTTAGCTGCTTCAACAATGGCGTCTGCCGCCTTTTCTCCCAAGCCGTCAATACTGCTGAAGGAGGGCATCAGTTTGCCGTCCACAATCTGAAAGTTTCTGGAATGAGCCGTAAATAAATCAATCGGCGTAAATTCAAATCCTCTTGCATACATTTCCTGTACGCTCTTCATATCCTTATAGGAATCCTGTTCCTTTTTAGACAAAGTATCCATTCGCCTTTTGTAATCCGCCATCACATTTTCTAAGTGTTGCTGCCCACGGCACATGATTTCATAAGAAAATGCCGATGCACGGATAGAAAAGTATGCCGCATAATAAGCCAGCGGATAATTAATCTTACAGTAAGCAATTCTCCATGCCATCATTACATAAGCTGCCGCATGGGCTTTAGGGAACATGTACTTAATCTTTTTACAGGAGGCAATATACCAGTCAGGCACATCCTTTTCCTTCATAGCCTCTTCCCACTCCGGCTTTAAGCCTTTTCCTTTACGCACACTCTCCATAATGGTAAAGGACAATGCACTGTCTACCCCTTTATTAATCAAATAAATCATAATATCGTCACGACAACAGATACATTCGGAAATGGTTGCCACCCCATCTGCAATCAGGGTCTGGGCATTGCCAAGCCAAACGTCTGTACCGTGGCCTAGTCCCGAAATACGGATTAAGTCAGATAAGCTCTGGGGCTTGGTATCTAACAGCATCTGGATAACAAAATCCGTGCCGAATTCAGGTACCCCAAGGGAGCCTACCGGACACCCACTGATTTGGTCAGGCGTAATTCCCAGTGCGGATGTATTTTGGAATAAGGACATCACCTGCTTATCATCCAAAGGAATGGTAGTAGGGTCAATGCCCGTTAAATCCTGCAGCATTCGAATCATGGTAGGATCGTCGTGTCCCAGAATATCAAGCTTTAGTAAGTTATGGTCAATGGAGTGATAATCAAAATGAGTGGTGACAATATCCGTTGTCATATCGTTGGCAGGATGCTGTACCGGGGTAAAGGAGTTAATATCCTCTCCCACAGGAAGTACAATAATTCCTCCCGGGTGCTGTCCCGTACTTCTGCGGATACCGGTACAGCCAAGGACAATACGGTTAATCTCGCAGGTACGTTTTCTTCTGCCACGCTCCTCATAATAGTTCTTTACATAGCCAAAGGCTGTCTTATCCGCCAAAGTACCGATAGTACCTGCACGATAGGTCTGTCCTGCACCGAAAATTACTTCCGTATATTTATGAGCCTTACTCTGGTACTCACCGGAGAAATTAAGGTCAATATCCGGCTCCTTATCTCCTTTGAACCCAAGGAAGGTTTCAAAAGGAATGTCAAATCCGTCTTTTACCAAAGGCTTACCGCAAACAGGACAGTTCTTATCCGGAAGGTCACAGCCTGCGTTACCGGCAGATGCTTTTACCTCCGGGGAATCAAAATCATAATAGCGGCAATTAGGGCAACGGTAATGGGCACTTAAGGAATTTACTTCCGTAATTCCCGCCATAAACGCTACCAGGGAAGAACCTACGGAGCCTCTGGAGCCAACCAGATATCCGTCTTCCACAGACTTCCATACCAGCTTCTGGGCAATAATGTACATAACCGCAAAGCCGTTATTGATAATGGAATCCAATTCCTTTTTTAGTCTGTCCTCTACAATTTGAGGAAGCTCATCTCCGTATAATTCATGAGCTTTATTGTAACAAATATCGGTCAGGGTCTTATCACTGTCGGGAATCACCGGCGGACACTTGTCCGGACGCACCGGCGACATCACATCGATTCTGTCCGCAATCTTATTGGTATTGGTGATAACTACTTCTTCTGCCTTATCACTGCCAAGGTAGGAAAATTCCTCCAGCATCTCTTCTGTAGTACGAAGATAAAGCGGTGCCTGGTCATCTGCATCGGTAAAGCCCTTTCCTGCCATGATAATCCGGCGGTATACTTCATCCTCCGGGTCTAAGAAATGAACGTCACAGGTTGCCACAACAGGTTTATTAAACTCTTCCCCCAGCTCTACAATCTTGCGGTTGAAGTTCTTTACATCCTCCATGCTGTTTACTACAGATACTTTTTCCGAAGCAATCATAAACTGATTGTTTCCAAGAGGCTGTATTTCCAAATAGTCATAAAAATTCACAATCCGGGCAATCTCTGAATCCGGTTTGCCGTCCAGCAGTGCCCGGTATAACTCACCGGCTTCACAGGCGCTTCCCAAAATCAATCCTTCCCGATGTTTTAGCAAAAGGCTCTTAGGAACTCTGGGGCGCTTACTGTAATAAGTCACATGAGACTCAGAAACAAGAGTATAAAGGTTTTCTCTGCCAATGTTATTCTGTGCCAGAATAATGGCATGATAAGTAGGCAGACGCTTAATAATATCGGGACTGGATGCCCCCATAGCATTTACCTGTGCAAGGGTCTGTGCTCCCGCTTTATTAAGCATAGGTATCATTTTTACAAATATTTCTGCGGTTGCCTCCGCATCATCTACTGCACGGTGGTGATTCTCTAAAGAAATGCCAAGTGTCTTTGCTACCGCATCCAGCGTATGCTTAGCCTGGTTGGGCAGCAGGATTCTGGCAATTCCCACCGTATCCACATAGGTAAATTCCCTGCGGATTCCCTGTCGGAGGGCATTTTCCTTGATAAAGCTCATATCAAAGTTTGCATTGTGTGCCACCAGTACCGCATCAGAGCAAAATGCAAGAAACTGCGGCAATATTTCTTCTATTTCCGGAGCATCAATTACCATAGAGTCATTGATGCCTGTCAGCTTCTCAATTTCAAAAGGAATGGGCGTCTTAGGATTCACAAACGTAGAATATCTGTCAACGATGCTGCCCCCCGATACCTTCACCGCACCGATTTCGATAATACGGTTATTTACCGGAGAAAAACCGGTAGTCTCAATATCAAAAACCACAAAATCAGCAGATAAGTCCTGACCCTTATCCCCTGTAACAATTTCCTGTAAATCATCTACCAGGTAAGCTTCCATTCCGTAAATAATCTTAAAGAAATCCTGCTTGTCCGGATTTGCATCCCCGGCTTCCTTGCGTTTATTTTTCTCTTCCTTCCACAAATCCTCCCACACATGATTGGCATCGGGGAAGGACTGTACCACACCGTGGTCCGTAATGGCAATGGCAGGATGTCCCCACTTATAAGCCCGTTTTACAATATCCTTAGCCTCAGAGACACCGTCCATGTCGCTCATCTTGGTGTGACAATGAAGCTCCACACGCTTTCTGGCACTATTATCCTGTCTGGATACGGTAAAGTCCGGAATCTTTTTTACGCCGGTTATGGAACCGATGGTAAGTTCATTGTCAAACTTATCCACCATAGTAATCCCTTTCAGTTTGATAAAAGCGCCTTTTTTAATACCGGCAGTAATCTCTGCCACCTGATCATTTCTTGCAAACATTTTGATGGTCATGGTATCCGTAAAGTCGGTCACATCAAACATTAAAATGGTCTTTTCATTCTTAATCTCTCTGCTGTCAAAGCTGATAATTTTGCCGCGGATTACCACTTCACCGATTTCACCGATGATATCCTCAATGGGCATAGCCTCTTCTTCAAAGTCTCTTCCGTACAGTACATCCGGATTATCGGAGCGTTTTACGGAACGGTTAAACTCCTTCTTAAAGTCTCCCTTTTGGAATTTACCCTTAAACTCCTTCTTTGCAAAGCCCCCTGCCGGTGCTGCTGCCTTCAAGGTACCTGAAGAAGCACTGCTTCCTTCTTTTGCATCTGCGCCGGCCTTACCTACAGCATCTTTCGGCTGCACAGCTGCTTGGCCTGCCTGCGCCGCTGCTCCATCTGCACGGCCAGCTTCGTTTGCCTGCACAGCCCCGGGTGCATCCACGCTTTGCACTTCGGTGCCCATAGCATCTGCGGTAAAATCACTATCACCGCCGTTCTCTCCCAATGCCCTCTTGGTAATTTCCGCCACCTGTCTGGCTATCTTTAAATCATCCTCAGCCTTATATTTTCCTGTCTTTTTCTCTTTGTACTGCATCTGGACACTGACCGAAAAGCCACAGCGTTCATTTAATATTTTTTCCAGAATTCTGATAAGCTCCGCTGATTTGCTCTTGGCAAGTACGGTATCCTCTGCAGTCAGTATTACTTCTTTGTCGGAGGGACAGGTCATATCCGCCCCTTTAAAAATATTGTACTCTACCGGACTGTATTCCCGCAGTTCTAACAGAATACTATCCCTGTAAATCTCCAGTAATTTCTCGGGGGTATACTGGGCAGAAAGGGAAAACCGCTCATACAATTTTACCTGCACATTATGATTCTCAAAAAACTGCTTTTTGATTTCTCTCTCAACCTTGAAGATAATTTCCTTCTGAATCAGATAATTACAGGATATGGTAACACGAATAAGGTCTCTGCTTTTGGTTGCAGAAACCTTCTCTACTGTTACCTGCTCAAACAGGTCCTGATTCTTTTTATCCAGCTTTAGGTTGGGAAATACCTCAAAAAACTGTTTCGCCATTGTGCCAAAAACCCCTTATCTTATGCCTGCCAGTTGTCCAGCTCTTCCTTTAAAACCGCAAGAAGCTGCTCCTCCGGCACCTTTTTTATAATTTCGCCCTTCTTAATCAAAAGTCCTTCTCCGATACCGCCTGCAATACCGATATCTGCTTCCTTGGCTTCTCCGGGACCGTTTACCGCACATCCCATAACTGCCACCTTGATATCGAGAGGATAGCCTGCTACCATGGTTTCTACCTGATTGGCAAGTCCGATTAAATCAATCTTGGTTCTGCCGCAGGTAGGGCAGGAAACTACTTCAATGCCGCCCTTTCTAAGGCCTAAGGTTCTTAAAATCAGTTTTGCAGATTTGATTTCTTCTACCGGATCTCCCGTTAAGGATACACGGATGGTATCTCCGATTCCCTGATACAGAATCAGTCCCAAACCGATAGAGGACTTAATATTTCCGCTGATTACGGTACCGGATTCGGTAATGCCCACATGAAGCGGATAATCAGTCTGTCCTGCAAGCAGCTCATGGGCTTTCACACACATCAAAACATCCGAGGATTTGATACTGATGACCATGTTGTGATAATCAAATTCTTCAATCATATGTACCTTATCCAAGGCACTCTCCACAATTCCTTCTGCTGTTACTCCGTGGTATTTTTCCACCAGCTCCTTTTCCAAAGAACCGCTGTTTACCCCTACACGGATGGGAATATTCCGCTCCTTTGCTACCTGAACCACAGCCTCTACCTTATCTCTGCCGCCAATATTGCCGGGGTTGATTCTGATTTTATCTGCACCGTTTTCCATGGCTGCAATGGCCATTTTGTAATCAAAATGAATATCTGCCACAAGGGGAATGGATATCTGCTTTTTAATCTCGGCAATTGCCTTAGCCGCTTCTAAGGTAGGCACGGTACAACGGATAATTTCGCAGCCTGCTTCCTCCAAACGGTGAATTTGTTCTACTGTTGCCGCTACGTCCTCAGTTCTTGTATTTGTCATAGATTGGATTAAAATCGGATTTCCGCCACCGATTACTCTGTCTCCAATCTGAATCACTCTGGTTTGTTCTCTTGTCATAATGCCCTCCTGCCTAATAGCAACTTAACACTTTTCTACCACATTACATTATATCCCAGAATGATTTGAATATCAATTATTCTCCACGAAAAACACCCTGCTTTCATAAACCTGATTATCTTCTCCCAGAGCAATCAGCTGCAGGCTGCTGATGCCTGCAGGAAGGCTTTCTTTTGTAAGCTCGAACCACATTTTATCTTTCAGACAATAAGCAACCCCCTCTTTCATCAGACATTTCCTGCCGCTCTCATCACGCATATCTACCCATAGTTCTTCTCTCTTTTCCGTTGCCGTGATTACCGGAATTCCCCCTCCCAGCAGAATGGTTACCAATAATATCACAAAAAGGCCGGGGAATTTCTTTTCTGTAAGAAAAACACTTTTTTCCAGTCTGCTTCTGTTTTCTCTCGGGCCGGGATACACGGCAAACATGTAAAAACATAGGGCCGCCAAAAGAAGCAGTAAGGGCTCCTTCAGGTAGGGAAACGGAAGCTTTCGGCTGTCAACTCCCCAAAGAAACGGTAGCGTCATTCTGGCAAATGCCAGCATAAATAAGCACACACTGAGGCTATGCCTGATGCGGAAGCTTCTCTCTTTTCGGCGTTGCTTTTTGCTGCAGGATAAAAGCTCTTTTTGCAATCGTCCCATAGAATGATATCTTTCCTGTGGCTGTTCCCTGATACAGTTTTCGATTACCCGTTCCAGGCTATGGGAAATGCTTCTGTCATACTCCCTGACAGGACGCCTTTTCTGACATCCTGATACCGGCTGTAATGCTGTCAGCATCTCATGCAAAACCATGCCCAGGGCATACACATCACTTTCCTTACAGACACTGCCCTTTTGCCATTGCTCCGGTGGGCTGTATCCCGGTGTTCCTGCCAAAAGCTCATTGTTATGTAAACCATATGCTGCTACATGGACCGCGCCCAAATCAACCAGCCTGATATTCCCATCCGGCAGCACCATGATATTGGAAGGCTTCAAATCACGGTATATCATTTCCGGCTTTTGGTTATGCAAATATCCTAATACCTCTGTAAGGGAAACGGCCCACCTGATTGCTTTTTCCTCGCCAGCCGGACCGTATTTTTGTAAATAGGCTTCCAGCGTAATTCCTTCTACATACTCCATAACCATACATAACTTTCCGTTCCATGAAAACAAATCATAAATTGCCGGTAACAGTGGATGCGTCAGCTGTTTTAGCACCTCTGCTTCTCCGGAAAGCAGCTCCATGGTTTCTTTTGTATCCGTGCATAGCTTTAGCGCCTCCCTGCGGTTTAAATGAAGATTCTCCACCAGATAAACGTTACCTGCTGCCCCTTCTCCTAATGCTCCTATCACACGGTATTTATTTAAAATCATCTCTTCCATATGGCTTTTTCTTCCCCCTTTCATCAAAAAGCCCCCTGCAGCACAGCAAATAAATTGCCGCCATATTATCTTTTTCTCCTCTTTTCATTCCGTAAACAGCCAATTCCCTAAGCCGCTTGGAAATGGCCTGTTCACCGTTTATTTCTGCGGGACTTAGGAGACTTTTCAAAAGCTCCTTTTCCGGAAAATGATAAAACCCGTCACTACACAGCAAAAATCCCGTTCTGTTTCTTACTCTTCCGTAACGGATATCCGGCATTTGATAAGGAAAGCTGCTAAGACATTTGGTCAGTCTGTTTTTTCCCTGTTTATGGTCAACAGTCAATTGACGGATTTTCTTTCTTCTTATCTGATAAATCCGGCTGTCCCCCAAATGAACCGTCGCATAATGCTTCTTCCAAAGAAACACTGCCGACACTGTAGTGCCAAGTCCTATAGGTTCCTCCTTCGCATATTTTTTTAATCCTTCACTGCTTTCATACAAGCATCTGCAAAAGCATTTACCGATAGCTCTCCTGCTGCGCCCCTTCATAACCATCGGCAGCAGCTCCCGGTAAAAGTACTCCTTTAGCTTCTCGCAGGCAAATCCGCTGGCCACTTCTCCCCTGGTAAGTCCTCCGATTCCGTCGCAAACTGCCGCAAGCACTACTCTGCCTCTTTTGGTCAACACCTGCTCCAGAATAAGGGAATCCTGATTGCTCTCCCGCTCTCCCTTATCCCAATACATCCCTGAAATAAGATACACCCATTCACATCCTTTCACGGTTACTGAACTCAGTCTATAAAATTGCTTGTTATACATGGGAATTCTTTCATGAAATATCTTAAGACATAAAAATAGAATCCGGCATCTTTGGATACCGCATAAACATATCACGTAAGGACATTATATCGGAACATAAAAAAAGAATCCATTATACAAAATTACCAAAACTGCATTTTGGGAAAAATTGTAACGGATTCTTTTTTACATTCTTTATGATAAACTAGAAAAACTTCGTAATATCATTAAATAAAACGAGTACCATCAGAACCATCAGTGCCATCATACCTGCCAGATGCACCATACCTTCCTTTTCAGGCGGAATGGGTTTGCCACGGAGCGCCTCTATGAGCAAAAATACAAGGCGTCCGCCATCTAACGCCGGAAGCGGAAGAAGATTCAAAATACCCAGATTTACCGACAACAGCAGTGCAATATTCAGCATGGAAAGTACTACACTGGCAGCTCCGTATTCCTTGGCTACATCGTAGGTTTCATCTACCACCTTTACAATTCCCACGGGACCGGAAACCTCTTCCTTGGAAACCTGACCCTGCACCAGCATAGACAGGCTCTTGAAGGTATACTGCACCCAATATTCCAGGGTATGGAAGGCATACTTAAACACCTGAGGCACACTGCAATCCAAATATTCACCACTGGTAATGCCCATATAGTATCTGTTGTCCTCCTCACTGAACTTGGGCTGAACCATAACCGTATATTCTTCTCCTGCTCTTTCATAAACAAGTTCAATGGCCTCTCCCTTGTTCACTGCCGAGAAAAAGGAAACCTGATCCTGCAGATGAATGTTTTTGCCATCCATCTCAACTATCACATCTCCCACTTCAAGTCCCGCTTCCTGAGCTGCACCATCCTCTACAATGCTCTGCACCACCGGCAGACTGACACCGCATGCCCATACTAAAATAACTGACATCAGGTAAGCTGTAATAAAATTAAATAACGGACCTGCAAATACAGTGGCAAATCTTACCCATACGGGTGCTTTGGGAAAAGCGCCGTCAGAAAGTTCCCCGTTTGCAGTCTCTAATCCGTCTTCTCCTTCAAACACACAGGCTCCGCCTATCGGAAAAAGCTTTAAAGAATATTTAGTTCCTCCTTTTTCAAAGGAAAACAGAGTAGGACCCATTCCCACAAAAAACTCCGTGACATGGATTCCGTTCTTTTTGGCCACAATAAAGTGTCCAAACTCGTGGGATACCACTACCACACAAAATATGATAATAAAACAAATAATTGATACTGCCAATTTAAAACCTCCTGTGCTGCCTTACCGTCTGTCTTTACTTTCGGATTCCTGCAATATACTCATACGCTTCCTGTTCTGATGCAAGAATCTCATCAACAGAGGGATTTGTTATGACTTTATGATGCTCCATTGCTCCCTGAATCAGGTCATAAATTTCAAGGAATTTAATCTTCTTATCCAGGAATAATGCGACTGCCTTTTCATTGGCCGCATTGTAAACGGTAGGCATACTTCCGCCGATGCCGATTGCCTCATAGGCCATGGAAAGCCCCTTAAAAGTATCTGTATCCGGTTTTTCAAAGGTCATGGATGCAAGCTCATAAAAGTCAAGCTTTTTCCCCTCCATAGGCATTCTGTCCGGATAGGTCAGGGCATATTGGATGGGAAGCTTCATGTCGGGAAGTCCCAGCTGTGCAATTACCGCACCGTCCACATATTCTACCATGGAATGAATAATGCTCTGGGGATGCACCACTACCTGAATGTTTTCAGGCTCTACGCCAAATAACCATTTCGCTTCAATCACTTCCAACCCTTTATTTACCAAGGTTGCAGAATCTATGGTGATTTTTCTGCCCATAGCCCAGTTCGGATGCTTTAAAGCGTCCTCTACCGTAATATTAAGCAGCTCTTCTCTTTTTCTTCCTCTGAACGGTCCACCGGAAGCCGTCAGCAGAATCTTGCTGATTTTGCGCGAATCTTCCCCATTCAGGGATTGGTAAATCGCACTGTGTTCACTGTCTACCGGCAAAATAGGCACTCCGCACTCTGCTGCCAACGGCATAATAATATGTCCGGCTGTTACCAGAGTTTCTTTATTGGCAAGAGCGATTTTCTTTCCTGCTTTGATTGCTGCAATGGTAGGCCGAAGTCCAATCATTCCTACAATGGCAGTTACCAGCCATTCCATTTCGGGAAGCACTGCAAGGGTAAGAAGTCCTTCCATTCCTGCAAGAACAGTCACCTGCATATCCGAAAGACGAAGGCGTAACTCTGCAGCAGCTTTTTCTGTCCACATCACACAAAGCCTTGGCTTAAATTCACGCACCTGCTTTTCCATTAATTCAACATTATTACCTGCCGCCAGCGCTACCACCTGAAAGCCGGGATTGCTGCGTACAATCTCAAGGGTCTGGGTTCCGATGGAACCTGTGGAGCCCAAAATTCCGATTTTTCTTATTATTTCCATCTTATGCCTCCTCATGCATTACGCACGGATTAACAAATGCACCAAAAGATAAATCATCGGTGCCGTAAAAATCACACTGTCAAAACGGTCCATCACACCGCCATGACCGGGAATCAGCTTACCGTAATCCTTAATATCATGATTTCTCTTGATGGCAGAAGCTGCTAAATCTCCTATTTGGGAAATCACCGCACCGGCTGCACTAATCAATACAAATATCCAGGTTATCTGTTGTTCTGCAATGACCCGCTCTACTATAAAATAAGCATATAACGCTCCCACAACAGCTGAGCCTGCAACGCCTCCGATTGCTCCCTCGATAGACTTTTTGGGGCTAAGCTTAGGAGACATTTTGTGTTTGCCAAAGGCTACTCCTACGAAATAAGCACAGGTATCACAAATCCATGAGCTGATAAAAATCATCCATACGGAATATTCGCCGTAAGGAAGACTTCTTACCAGATAAATGCAGGACAACATAACAGGGGCATAAATCACATTAAAAAGTGCACTCATCACCTGTTCCGCATGATATTTCGGAAAGGTTAACACATATAAAAACATAAATGCCACCAGTATCATAATAATTGCTAAGAATAAGTAAGTTCTGTCTGTTGTAAACACCATCAGCAAGTAATAAAGTACAATGCCGATGCTGCCGATTATCATCAGTCCGTTATTCTGCGGCTTTTCTTCTTTTAACCGGCATGCCTTCATTAATTCGCAATAACCGATTAAAGAAAGCAAAAGCAGTACTGCTGCCAGAACATAGCCTCCTGCCAATATGGTAATAAGAGCTGCTATTACAAGTACAATGCCGCTAATCACTCTTGTTAACATACATTATTCCTCCTTAATACCGCCATATCTTCTGTCTCTATGATTATATGCCTCGATAGCTTTTACCAATTCTTCTTTTGAAAAATCAGGCCATGCAATGGGTGCAAAATAGAATTCTGTATAAGCAAGCTGCCATAACAGGAAATTTGAAATCCGTTGCTCGTTGCAGGTACGGATTAGCAAATCCGGCTCCGGAATTCCTGCAGTATCGAGAGTATCTGATATCATTTGTTCAGAAATATCCGACGGTTTCAGAGTCCCTTCTGCAGCTTCTTTTGCCAGTTTCTTTACTGCACGGACAATCTCATCCCTGCCACCGTAGTTTAAGGCAATCTGAAAATGCAGTCCGTCATTATCTTTGGTAGATTCTTCAAGTTCTGCTATTCTGCTTCTGATGTCTTCATCCAGTCTTGTTTTATCTCCGATTACCCTGACACACATACGGTTCTTTTTGGCAGTGGTCAGACAGGTTTTCATATAGTTACGCAAAAGCTTCATCAGAGCATCTACCTCATCCTGAGGTCTGTTCCAATTTTCCGTACTGAAGGCATAAACAGTCAGATACTGTATTCCCATGCGATATGCTTCTTCACAAATAACCTCTACGGTTTTAGCTCCTTGCACATGTCCGTAATTTCTGGGCATTCCCTTGCTTTTGGCCCATCTGCCGTTTCCGTCCAAAATAATTGCCACGTGATTGGGTATTTTTAACTCGCCTTCCATGATTCCCTCTCCTGTTCTTAATCTCATCTGCTTCTATTCCTGTATGTTCCTGTCATACAAACAAGCATAAAAGGGGGCACTACGATTGTAGTACCGCAATCGCCTGCCCCACCCCATGTTTTGTATCTTTTTTATCTTATACAGTAAGAATTTCTTTTGACTTTTCTTCCATCAGCTTATCCATATCTTTGATGTACTTATCAGTCAGTTTCTGAAGTTCATCCTCAAGCTGCTTTACTTCATCCTCGGAAATTTCTTTTGCCAGCTTCTTAAACGCATCGTTACCGTCTCTTCTGACATTTCTTGCAGCAACCTTTGCTTCTTCTGCTTTTTTCTTAACATCCTTTACCAGATCTTTTCTGCGCTCTTCCGTAAGCTCAGGAAATACCAGACGGATTACGGAACCGTCGTTAGAAGGTGTAATACCGATATCGGAAGCCAAAATTGCTTTTTCGATATCTTTAATGAGAGATTTTTCCCAGGGAGCAATCTGAATCATTCTCGCTTCGGGAATTGTTATATTACCTACCTGCTGAATCGGAGTAGGAGTTCCGTAATAATCTACTCTCAGCTTATCAAGTACATGAGGATTGGCACGTCCTGCTCTGATTCCCTGATAATCGCTCTCCAAATGCTCGTAGGTTTTCTTCATCTTATCTTCATATACTTTTAATCTTTCATCCATGGTCTTATCTTCCTTTCTGTTTTATTTATTCGGGACCGGTTTACACTGTCACCTTGGTTCCCGTAAAGTTACCGTTTACGGTATTAACAATACTGTTCTCTTCGTTCAGACCGAATACCCACATAGGCATTTTATTATCTCTGGCTAAAATAGAAGCTGTCATATCCACTACCTGAAGATTCTTTTCAATCACTTCGTCAATGGAAACTTCATCATACTTTTTGGCATCCGGATTTACCTTAGGGTCGGCATCATATACACCGTCTATGGATTTGGCAAGCAGAATAACTTCTGCATCCACTTCAATAGCCCGAAGTACTACACCGGTATCCGTAGAAAAATACGGATGTCCCGTACCCCCTGCAAAAAATACCACCATACCTTTTTCAAAATATTTATTAGCACGGTCTTTAGAAAACAATTTAGTAAAAGACCCGCATTCAAAAGGGGTTAACACCGCAGTTTTCATACCTACGCTTCTGAAAATCTCGGAAACATAAATACAGTTCATTACCGTGGCCAGCATACCAATCTGGTCTGCTTTGGTTCTGTCAATATTTTCACTGGAACGTCCTCTCCAGAAATTACCGCCGCCTGTTACGATTCCCACCTGGATTCCCGCATCCGTAAGCTGCTTTACCTGAAGCGCCACACCTCTTACGGTTTCTTCGTCAAATCCCATTTTTTTATCACCGGCAAGAGCCTCACCACTTAATTTCAGCAATATTCTCTGCATCGTAATTCTCCATTCTTCCTATTTCATTTTTTTCAGTTCTTCAAAGAAGGAGGTAGGATTTACCTCAGCATAACACTGGGAACACATACCTTCGATTACCGCTCCGTTGTTAATCTGTACGGATTTTGATTTGATGTCACCCATAACAATAGCAGAAGAATCTAAGATAACCGGACCCTTTACATCAATGTCGCCCTTTACTGCACCGGCAATTACTGCGCTGTAAGCAAAAATATTGCCGATAATTACAGTACTTTGTCCTACCTTGATACTGCCGTTACTTCTCAGCTCACCGGTAATTCTTGCATTTTCTGCATAAATTTCTGCAGCCTGGGAATTACCCTGAATAGCACCTGTGATATTTAACTTACCCAGAGCTTCCACATTACCTACAATGCTGCCGCGTACATCAAGTGCACCTTCTGTAGCAATATTACCATTGATAATCATACTGTCTGTTAATACGGAAACTTCGTCGCTGGGACGCTTTACGGGTGCACCGGAAAAATCTACCTTTTTCTCTTCTGCCGCAGGTGCCACGTAAATGGATTCCTCCTGCACCGGTTCCTGTTCAAAAGTTTCAACATTATCAAGCATCTGGCTTAAATCTGCATCAAAACCGTTTACGGTTTCTGTCACACCTTCTTCTACAGCCTGTGTTTCACCTTCCGGTAACAACTCGTTTACTGCCTGTGATAAATCATCCTTTAAATCTGAAAAAAATCCCATTCTATGTTCCTCCGTTTCTATCGTTATCTTTTGATATTTTATTTATGAACCTGCCTCTTACTCTGCTGTCAAATGCTGAATAGGCAGTGTATCATCACTAATCGGTAAAAAACACACATTTCCCTGCATCCGGGCTTTAGAAATAATTTCGGGAAGTGCTGCGACCGTGGTATCCTTTTCACCGACATCATGAAGCAATACCACACTATCTGCCTGGGCTTGTATTCCTCCAAGGCAATTATTTACAATCGTGTCTTTTGGCAGTTGTCCGGGTACTGCGTCTCCTGATGCCACATTCCAATCGTAATAGGTGATATCATTTTCATAAAGGTAGGCTATCAGTTCCTGCATCTTGACCCGGCTTACCGTATTAGAGCTTCCTCCCGGAAACCGGTAATATCTGGGCCATACGCCGGTTACATCATATAAATGTTCCTGCAGCTTGGTTAAATCCTGTATGAAGCTTTCCTTGGAAGCATACACTTCATCATATTTATGACTATAGGAATGCATTCCCAAGGTATGTCCTTCTTCCACAATTCTCTGATACAAAGCCACAGACTGTTCGTCTGTTTTGCCTACTACAAAGAAGGTGGCCTTCACATCATATTGCTTTAGGATATCTAAAATCGCATCTGTATTGCTGCTGGGACCGTCATCAAAGGTAAGATAAATCCGTTTATCATATGCAATACCTTCTGCTTCTTCCTGCTCAGTTTCCTGAATCTCCACCTGTTCTCTGGGAGATTCTTCCACATGTGCTGTTGTAAATACACCGGTCACTTCTTCTGTTTGGACTTCCGCCTCTTTGGCTGCAAGCTGCAATTGTAACTGTGCTGTCTGATGTTTCTGCTCTGTAAGCTTCACTGCCAAAATTACGCATATCATAATCGGAACCAGGATTGCTACTCCCACCATTCCCAGTATCATTTTTTTGAGACGATTGATTCTTTTTCTCCGGGCAATTGCCTCATCCATGGGAATCTGCTCCTTTTGTATTTCAAAAAATTCATTCACGGGATATTACAGAAATACCCTTCCTACATCTTACCACAAGATACGGTTCTGGGAAAGAGTTAAATTTGTTAAGATATCAGTTTATGATATGGTTTTTTTCTGTTGCTTATCGCTCATCTCCGTAGATAGCCCTCTCCAGGGCCATCATTTCACCTTCCCGCTCAAATTCAGCTATATTTTCCGGTGTGTACACCATTCTTTTATGTTCTTCCATATCTCTTTCTGCCAGTTCATCACTGATATACCAATACGCTTCCGGTGCCCCAAAGATATCCTTTTGTTTCAGATAATTATCGATAGACTGATATCTTTCTTTAAAGTCTTCGTTTCTTCT
>JAFQQI010000061.1 GCA_017411305.1 Lachnospiraceae bacterium | reverse complement strand
TAATTCCTGAACATAATGAGTAGGTACACCTTCAGCCTCAATTCTCTGGAACAACAGATTGGTCATGCGATTGTTAATTGCACCCTTTCCAACAATTGTCCCTTTCTTCAATCCATTAAAAGCAGTCGCATCATCCTTATACGAAACAATCAACACATCTGGGTTCTGCGTTAAGAAGACCTTTTTTGCTTTCCCTTCATATAATTGCTCACATTTTTGCATTTCGCATTTCCTCCTTTAAAGCTAATCATGCGTATTTTCACACAAAAAAAGGCAAAGGCGCCTTTAAGTTCATTTAAAACTTAAAGACGCCTTTGCCTTTACGCGGATTATATTATATCTTCGAACACATTTTGTCAATCATTTTCTGGCAAACTGCTTTACCAATTACTTTCCGCTATCCCCATAGTTTGATAGAACTCTGGCTGACGGATCATTTACATCACAGCCCTCCCACTCTTTGTTCGGCATCCAGAAATCTACCACCATTTCTGCTTGACCCGGATAGTATCTTTCAAAAATCTCCCTATATAATAGAGATTCCTTTGTAAAAGGTCTGGCGTATGCGTACTTCATACACAAACTTTCAAACTCTTCATCAGAGTATGTTCCTTCTGCATATTCCTTTAGATAATCCACCATGGAGTGACCAACTGCATCTGAAAATGCCGCCTTTTCTCTCCATAGAATTTCCTCCGGCAAATAATCTCCTTCTTCAAATGCATGGCGAAGCAAATATTTTCCTTTTCCATATTTATTCAATTTCAATTCCGGATCTATGGACATAACATACTTTACAAAATCAATATCTCCAAAGGGCACTCTTGCCTCCAATGAATTCACCGATATGCAACGGTCTGCACGAAGCACATCATACATATGCAATTCTCTGATTCTTTTCTGAGATTCTTCCTGAAATGCAGTCGCATCTGGAGCAAAATCCGTATATTTATATCCAAACAGTTCATCCGAAATTTCACCAGTCAGTAGCACTCTTATGTCAGTTTTCTCATGAATTGCCTTACATACTAAGTACATACCCATGGACGCACGAATGGTGGTAATGTCATAGGTTCCCAATAACTGAATAACCGTTTCCAAAGATGCCAGTACCTCATCCGGTGTCATGAAAACTTCCTTATGTTCACTACCAATATACTCCGCCACTTGCTTTGCATATTTCAAATCAATGGCATCCTCGCTCATACCAATGGCAAATGTCTTAATCGGTTCCTTACTTTTCTTCGCAGCTATAGCACATACTAACGAAGAATCCAATCCTCCCGAAAGCAAGAATCCTACCTTTGCATCTGCAACAAGTCGTTTCTCTACACCTGTCACAAGCTTATCATGTATATTTCTGCAAACTGTCTCCAAATCGTCATGACAAACAGAATCTACCTTAGCAATATCACAGTAGCAAACAAACCGACCGCCTTTATAATAGTGTCCCGGTGGAAAAGGCATAATCTTATCGGTCAGTTGTACCAAGTTTTTTGCTTCACTTGCAAAAATAATTGCTCCATCTTTATCGTATCCATAGTATAACGGACGAATTCCTATGGGATCTCTTGCAGCAATATATTCTTTGTCTTCCCCATCATAAATAATGCAGGCAAACTCTGCATCCAACATGGCAAACATCTCTGTTCC
>JAFQQI010000060.1 GCA_017411305.1 Lachnospiraceae bacterium | reverse complement strand
ATGTATATGCATCTGGGGGTGAATGGGGAAGATCCTAATGCCTACATCGATATTAGAGACGGTGGCGTAACCGAATTCATCTCCGAGCATAACTCTGATTCCTCGGAAGCATGGGACAGAATCCCCATGGTTATGGTTAATGGTGAACTCTATCTGGATACGGGTAAAGAAAGTACTGTAATTGCCAGATGCGGTAATATGGATGGTGAAATCACGTCGCAGGTCGATGGAAGTAAAACACCTACTGTTGATAATCAGTCCAATTTTGGTACGGGATATGGATATCAGTATGGTGCCATTGAAGGAACCATCGAAATTAAAATGAACGGTAAGTGGTGGATCTTCGCAACAGAAGAAGCAAGAAAGGGAATTCAGTTTCCAGAAGATCGTGATAAAGAACCCCAGACTGATTATAATGTCGACAGAACCCTGACTCAGGAAGAAATTGGCACCATCAATGCTGCATTTGATCCGATTCTTTATGATAAACAAGGGAACCCAATGTCCACAAATATCTGGTCCTGTTTCTTTACCTCTTACTATGATGACATCCGGGATATGGATTTTGCAGAGTTCCTGATGTATTATCCTAGCGATGGTAGTACTGTTGATAGGCATGAATTTGATGCCTTGAGAAATCAGGAAGACTTCTGGTTCAAAAATGCAGAATCCCTGGACAACATGCCGGTTCCGGTTCATAAACTTTCTGCCCGAATTGTCGAGCTCACGCTGAAGGAATATGCCGGAATCACTCTAAAGGATTTGGATACTTCTAAAGTTGATTATCTGGCCGAGTATGATGCATTTTATAACTATACTTCGGACTACGCTCCAGGTATATTCCAGTGTACTCGCGGTGAAATTGACGGTGACCTTGTCAGACTCTATGAAGAAACTGACAACGGAACAGATATACTAACCTTGAGGAAAGATGGGGATAGATATCTGATTGTGGCACACCAGCAATTTACAAACTGATTATAGGGCCACGGCTTACTCTGCATTGGGCTAAGCCGTGGCCTTTTCAACCCAATGCTTGTTCACACAAGTTTTTTATGGCTGCCAAATATTTGACAGAAAAGTTTACATAATTCTTAAGCTTTGAGGCATTGCCTTTCGCAATCCGGCAATGTATAATATCTCCAGAAGAGGGAAACGGAGGAAAACCATGAAACGGAAAGTTATCTTCGGTGCAGTCATTACTGCACTGATTTGCGTTTGTATTGTCCTAAATGCTAAGATTCTGGAGCCAAAGGACTTTACGGGTGCCTGGTATCGAGCTGGAGACGGTATGCTCTACATATTTGAGGATGGAATCATCGAGTGTGCGGATAAAGAAATCATCGTACTGGACAATGCTGTGTTCAGTGGAGCCTACAGCTTTGCAAAGGATAAGGCAGCAATCTTCGTGGTAGACGACCATGGAGTAGGGGAAGTGGTCGAGCTCTATCTGGTTCATAAGTCTAACGGTGATGTCTTGTGTGAACGCAAAGACGGAAATGAACTCATATGGTTCTGTAGAAATAGAGAATCAATCCATACTGTTATTGACAAATGAAAGAGAGAGTCATATAATACAGAAAAATTGAAAGGAGAACTGACAATGCATCGTTATTTCTTTAATGTAGTAAATAACAAGTCCGCCATGGTTATGCCTAAGCATAGCGTCGGGCTTACATTGTCATACTCTTTTTTAGAATAACCTTATTTATAGGATTATAGAAAAGATGCAGTGCAAGCCGAAATGAAAGTATCCGCTTGCACTGTTTTTATTTTGATGGGAGGAAAGAAAAATGAAACACAAAGGAACGCAGTTGCTTGAAACACCCAGACTGATTTTAAGAATGGCACAGATGACGGATGCAGAACCGATGTTCCGCAATTGGGCTTCTGATCCGGAGGTTACCAAGTTTTTGACCTGGCCTACCTATCAGAGCATTGATAGTGCATATACCATTCTGGAT
>JAFQQI010000059.1 GCA_017411305.1 Lachnospiraceae bacterium | reverse complement strand
ATGAAGAAGCCTATGAAATGGTAGTTAATTATGTGGGAGAAGAAGAGATGTTTCGGTTTAGGATGAAGAATAAGTACAGAAAGGACGGGAAAGTAAATATGTGTCAGGGATTACGGGAATGGATGGAAGATGAGAGAAATGAAGGAAGAGAAGAAGGAAGAGAAGAAGGAAAAACATTAGGTGAGTCGCGTGTTAACCGTTTGAATCAATTGCTAATAGAGGTAGGGCGAATAGATGATATCATCAAAGCAGCATCTGCCCCCAATTATCAAAAGCAACTTTTTGACGAATTTAATATTTGACAATAAAACGGAAGAAATAACAGTTGACAAAATCTTCTCTTTTGCATATTCTGATTATGTAAAGTTTTTGAATAAGAAATAAATGCTATGAACGGAAAGAGTATATTGTCAGGCATCAATGATGTTGCAATTACAGAGAGGGAATGCCACCGGCTGAAAGCAGTCCCATTGTAAGATAATAGAAGTGCATCCGGGAGCAGGTTTTGTGAACAGAAAGTCAAGGTATGATGTAACACCATTGCAGTGATTTAGTAGCAGGACCCGTACACGGCACGTTACGCCAATTAAGTGGAGGTAAGAAAGTACCTCTAATAGAGTGGAACCGCGGATAACTTCGTCTCTTAGACTAAGTTATCCTTTTATATTTTATGGAGTTAAACATGGGATTTATCAAAAATATTAAAGAAGAGATTGCTATCATCAGAGAACGTGATGCAGCCATTCACTCATCCATGGAAGTATTTCTTTATCCAAGCTTTAAGGTGATGGTTCATTACAGGCTGGCTCATAAGCTGTATCTGAAAAAGCATTATTTCTGGGCAAGATGGGTGTCACAAAGAGCGGTGCGAAAGACCGGAATCGAAATCCATCCAGGTGCACAAATCGGCAAAGGATTTTTCATTGACCACGGAAATGGTGTTATTATTGGTGAAACCACTATTATCGGAGACAATGTAACCTTATATCAGGGAGTTACTTTGGGGGGTACCGGTAAGGAGCAGGGAAAGCGCCATCCTACACTGGGTAATAATATTATGGTAGGAGCCGGGGCTAAGGTGCTTGGTTCCTGTACCATCGGAGATAACTGCAAAATCGGAGCAGGAAGCGTGGTCCTTTCGGACGTACCGCCGGGTTCTACGGTAGTAGGTGTTCCGGGCAGAGTGGTAAAGAGATTAAAACAGAATCTGCCACAGGAAGAACTGGACCAGATTCATCTTCCCGACCCGGTTATGGAAGCCATTACCGAGTTGCAAAAGGGTAATGCAGAGCTGACAAACAGGCTGCTTGATTTGGAACAGCAGATGCGGACAATAACGAGAAACACCGAAGAACAAAAAGAATAAAGAAAGGAAACGATCCTATGAAAATTTACAACACACTATCTAAGAGAAAAGAAGAATTTGTTCCCATTGAAGAGGGAAAGGTAAAAATGTATGTTTGCGGTCCTACCGTTTACAATCTGATTCACATCGGTAATGCCCGTCCTATGATTGTATTTGATACCGTAAGACGTTACATGGAGCATAAGGGCTACGAGGTAAACTATGTGTCAAACTTTACCGATGTAGATGATAAGATTATTAAAAAGGCAATCGAAGAAGGCGTAGATGCTTCCGTGATTTCCGAGCGTTATATTGCAGAGTGCAAAAAGGATATGGAGGCTATGAATGTAAAACCTGCTACTACACATCCCAAGGCAACCGAAGAAATCTGCGGTATGCTGGATATGATTGGAACTTTAATCGAGAAAGGTCATGCTTATGTAGCAGCAGACGGCACGGTATATTTCCGTACCAGAAGCTTTCAGGAGTACGGTAAGCTTTCCCATAAGAACCTGGATGATTTACAGGGCGGAAACCGTTCTTTACTGGTGACAGGTGAAGACCAGAAGGAAGACTCTCTTGACTTTGTACTTTGGAAGCCCAAAAAAGAAGGAGAACCGTACTGGGAGTCACCCTGGTGTAACGGTCGTCCCGGCTGGCATATCGAATGTTCTGTGATGAGCAAAAAGTATCTGGGTGAGGAAATAGATATTCATGCGGGTGGCGAGGACTTAGTGTTCCCTCATCATGAAAATGAGATTGCTCAGTCAGAAGCGGCAAACGGTAAACAATTCGCAAAATATTGGATGCACAATGCATTCTTAAATATTGATAATAAGAAGATGTCAAAATCTGCAGGTAACTTCTTTACCGTAAGAGACATCAGTGAAAAGTACGATTTACAGGTACTTCGTTTCTTTATGCTTTCCGCACATTACAGAAGCCAGCTGAATTTCAGTGCGGATTTAATGGAAGCGGCAGCAAACGGTTATGAGAGAATTGTTACCAGCGTAAGCAATTTGAACTATTTGCTTAAGAGCGCTGTTTCTGATACAATGAGTGCAGAGGAAGAAGGCCTTGTGAAGGAAGCAGAAGGCTTTGTTGCTAAGTTTGATGAAGCCATGGACGATGACTTTAATACTGCAGATGCGATTTCCGCAATTTTTGAGCTGGTTAAGTTTGTGAATACCAATACAAGTGAAAGCAGCACCAAAGCATTCCTGGAAGCACTGAAAGCAGAGATTATCCTTCTTTCCGACATCTGCGGTTTAATCGTGGAGAAGCAGGAGGAAATGCTGGACGCAGACATCGAGGCATTAATTGCAGAGCGTCAGACAGCAAGAAAAGAAAAGAATTTTGCCCGTGCTGATGAAATCAGAGATGAACTTTTGAGCAAAGGTATTATTTTGGAAGATACTCGTGAAGGAGTAAAATGGAAGAGAGCGTAAGTTTATTAGGACAACTGAAACAGAGTTTTGCATTAAAAGAGGTGGATATCAGGACGTATTCACCTCTTACGCTTGCTTATATCGGAGACTGTGTGTTTGACTTACTAATCCGTACGGTGGTGGTAGAGCGTGGCAATGAACCGGCAAACAAGCTTCACCGTAAGACCGTGACCTATGTTAAGGCAGAAACCCAGGCGGCGATGATTGTGGCTCTTTTGGATGAGCTTTCTCCGGAGGAACTTGCGGTGTATAAAAGAGGCAGAAATGCCAAATCCTATACCAGCGCAAAGAATGCGTCCATAGGAGATTACCGTAAGGCTACCGGACTTGAGGCACTGGTAGGATATTTATACTTACAGGATAATGTGCCCCGCATTATAGAATTGTTGCAAAAAGGTTTACATAAGTTGAATATGACGCTGTAGGATTTTTATAGCAGAGAACAGAGCAGGTGCAATATGGAAGAATTAAAGACAGGCTATAACGAATTTACCATAGAAGGAAGAAATGCAGTAATTGAAGCATTCCGTTCCGGAAAAGAAATTGATAAGGTGTATATCCTTGACGGTTGTCAGGACGGACCGGTGATGACTGTTAAGAGAGAAGCCAAAAAGCACGATACTATGATTAAGTATGTGACAAAGGAACGTCTCGACCAGTTATCCGAAACCGGAAAGCATCAGGGGGTAATTGCTGTTGCTGCTGCTTATAAATATGCAGAAATAGAGGATATGTTTGCCCTGGCAGAAAAGAAAGGGGAAGCACCGTTTCTTTTCCTGCTTGATAACATTGAAGACCCGCACAACTTAGGTGCCATTATCAGGACTGCCAATCTGGCAGGAGCTCACGGCGTTATTATTCCGAAGAACCGTGCGGTAGGTCTTACTGCAACAGTGGCAAGGACTTCTGCGGGAGCACTGAATTATACTCCGGTTGCCAAAGTAACTAATATGGCCAAAACCATTGAGGACTTAAAGAAACAGGGACTTTGGTTTGTCTGTGCGGATATGGGCGGAACCACTATGTATCAGTTGGATTTAAAGGGACCTATCGGTCTGGTAATCGGTAACGAAGGAGAGGGCGTAGGACGCCTTGTAAAGGAGAAGTGTGATATGGTAGCTTCCATTCCCATGAAGGGAGATATCGATTCTCTGAATGCTTCTGTGGCAGCAGGCGTGCTTGCTTATGAGATTGTCAGACAGAGACTGCAATAATAAGGATAGAATATGAATAATTTAAACCGAATTATGCTGATGCTGATTGCCATGGCGGCAATTATGCTGATAGCAGTAGGCATTGATAAGGGATATGATTATTATCAGGATGCCAAGTGGGAAAAAGAAAGAGTAGTAGCCTATGAGCAGGCGAAAGCAGAAGTAGAAGCCATGCAGACTACCATTGAAACTCTTTCCGAGGATCCGGAAGCTTTGATTGCCTACATCGAAGAAAATGAACTGAATTATGTAGAGGTAGAAAACACCGAAGAAGTATTACCAATAGGTGAGGGGCAAACAGACTCGGAGAGGGAAACAGATACAACGCAGGATGTAGAACAGGATGTTTCAGGCAACACACTGGATGACAGCAGCTCTGCCAGTATGTCTTTCGATGATGAACCGAGTGTTTCTGATAATGAAAGCGATAGTACAGAAAGTGTATCGGGAAACGGTTTGGACGAGAGCGATTCCGGAAGTGTATCCGGTAACAGTGTATCCGACAACAGCGTGTCCGATAACAGTGTATCCGACAACAGCATTTCGGATAACAGTGTTTCAGGAAATTTACAGCCGTTTGTATCCGGTAACGGTAAGACAGAAAAGAAGCTTTGTGCATCCTATGAAGACACCCTGCGCATTAATAAGGAAGATAAAGCAGTAATTGCTGCTAATACCATAGACTTTTCCGGTATGAAGATAGCTTGTCTCGGAGACAGCATTACCGAAGCAGCCAATTTGACAAAGCTGGAAGGTTATGAACAAATGACATATCCATACCATCTGTCACAGCTGCTTGGAGCAAAAGAGGTGGTAAATCTGGGAATCGGCGGTTCTTCTATCGGCAGATATTGGGACAATGCTTTTGTGGACCGGTACAGGGAAATTCCACAGGATACGGATTTAATTATAGTTATGGGCGGAACCAATGACGGCTTTTGTGCATCACAGAAGGAGCTGGGAAGTCTGACAGAACGTTCAGAGCGTACCTTTGCTGGTGACTTGAACGAATTGATTAAAGGACTTAAGGAAGACTATCCGGAGGCAGATATTGTATTGGTTTCACCGTTACCCAATGTGCTTCATGACATGCTTCGCAGGGAACGTGCTTATCTGCTTTCCCAGGCAGTATTTGCAGATATGATGCAGCAACTGGCAACGGAATACGGGGTTCATTATATTGACCTGTATCATTCCAATTTATTGGATACCCATGATGCAGCTATTATTCACAATTTTATGCCTGATGGAGTCCATGGTAATGAAGCAGGCTACCGGATTTTAGCAGAGCATATCGCCGCAGAAATTATTAAGATGTATGAAGCAAACCAGTTAACGGAAACAGAGGAAGAACAAAGTCATGACGCATGAGAACTACGGACAGTTTACGGATGAAGAGCTGATTGTCCGTCTGCGGGACGGAGAAGAAAAAATCACGGACCATATTATGGATAAATACAAAAACCTTGTAAGAAGCAAGGCCGGTTCCATGTACATTCTGGGAGCAGACCGGGATGACCTGATTCAGGAAGGAATGATAGGTCTCTTTAAGGCAATCAGGGATTATGACACCGGCAGGGATGCAAGCTTTTTTACCTTTGCGGATTTGTGCATATCCAGACAGATGTATACTGCGGTTCAGGCAGCAGGCAGACAGAAGCATGCACCACTTAATTCGTATATTTCCTTATATGCCGATATGGGGGAAAAGAGTGACAGCGAGGATATGGAGCTGATTCAGTCGCTGATTTCTTTATCAGATAAAAATCCGGAGGATTTGCTGATTGATAGAGAGAATGTAGAATCATTGGAAAAAATTATTGAGCGGGAGCTGAGCGGTTTCGAAAAGCAGGTTCTGGATTTGTATCTTACGGGTATGAAATATACGCAGATTGCAAAGGTACTGGGCAAGGACGAAAAATCAACAGACAATGCCTTGCAGAGAATTAAAGCAAAGCTGAAAAAGCATTTTATTAAATAAATATAAAGAAAAAGGAGAGTATATTGACAAGCGGCAACTTTGTCAATATACTCTTTTTGGATACCGGCCGACCGGTCGGTCAGTTGGAGAGACAGCAAGAGAAGGAGTAGCATAATGTTAGGAAAAATCAGCGTAAAGAAGCCATATACCGTTTTAGTGGCAGTGGTACTTGTAGTGGTACTTGGTATTGTATCATTTACCAAGATGACCACAGACCTTTTGCCCAATATCAGCTTACCTTATGTGATTGTCATGACCACATATCCGGGAGCGAGTCCTGAAACCGTAGAAATGGTGGTAACTAAGCCGGTAGAAGCTTCTATGGCAACGGTTAGTAATATAGAAGGAATCAGTTCTGTTTCCGGTGAAAACTATTCTATGGTGATTCTGGAGTTTTCACAGGGAGCCGATATGAACGGTGCGTCTTTGGAAATCAGGGAAAATCTGGACCAAATTAAGAGCTATTGGGACGATTCCATCGGCAGTCCTATCATTATGAAAATGAATCCCGATATGTTGCCGGTTATGATTGCGGCAGTAGGTGTGGAAGGTATGTCCGCTGCTGAAATCAGTGAATTGACACAGAATGAAATTATTCCTGAACTGGAAAGTATTGAAGGCGTAGCCTCTGCTTCTGCAACCGGCCTTTTGGAAGAAAGTGTACATGTCATTATCCGTCAGGAAAAAATTGATGCAATTAATGAGCAGGTATTCGGTGCTATTGATACGGAATTCCTTGATGCGGAAGAAGAATTAGCGGAAGGCAGACAGGAAATCTATGACGGTCAGGCAGAGCTGGAAGAAGCTAAGCTGGAAATTGAAGATTCCAAGACAGAGCTTACAGAAAGTCAGACAGAGCTGGATGAAAGCCGCCAGGAAATACTTGACGGGCAGGCGGAGCTTGCTGACGGAAGAGCCGAGCTTGAGGAGAAAAAGACAGAGCTTGAAAACGGAAAGAACGAGCTGGCAAGTAAGAAGTCAGAAATGACGGATGAACTGGCAGAGCTGGAAACGGAGCTTTTGACCTATAAAGCAGATGCAGAAGCGATGAAGATGCATCTGACAGCGGAGATTGCTGCGCTTAAGGCAACAGAAACCGGACTTACGGATGGAATTGAGCAGATAGATACAGGTATCGAACAATTGCAAACCGTGCTGGATACAATTACACAAATTGATACATTGATGACAGAGGTAAATGCTAGCGGTGTTGCAGCAAATGCTGCTGCAATTGCAACGGTTTTACAGATAGATGAAACCATAGTGCAGGCAATGGACGCAAGTACCGTGATAGCTGCATTACAAGGGGTGAAAGCTGAATGTAACAGTATGCAGCCTCAGGATAAGATTGACGAACTGACATTGCAAAAAGCCGAACTGCAAGAACAGCTTGTGCAGGTGCAGACTTCTAATGCAGCAGTCATCCCTGCATATGAAGAACAGCTTAGTTCCTTAGAAGATAAAATTGTAGAACTGGACGAAGGTCTTACCCAGCTCTACGCCGGCAACTTGACTGCCGCTATCGAAATGGCAAATGCCCAGACAGCCATTACCTTAGGTGAATTACAAATCACTACCGCCGAGACACAGATGGATACCTTGGAAGACCAGTTGGAATCAGGATTAGAGCAGATTGAGTCCGGACAGGAGCAGATAGATGCAGGATGGGAACAGATTCAGGACGGTCTTGACCAGCTTGCAGAAAGTGAAGAACAGCTTCAGGATGCGCTGCAGCAGATAATTGACGGAGAAGAAGAACTGGAAGAAGCACGGGAAGATGCTTATAATCAGGCAGATATGCACGGTATTCTTACCGTTGAAACCGTGGAAGCATTATTGACAGCACAGAATTTCTCCATGCCCGCAGGCTATGTAACAGAGTCAGGAATTGACTATTTGGTAAGAGTAGGGGATAAGCCGGATAATGTAGAAGCACTGAAAGCCATGCCTCTTATGAACATGGAAATGGATGGCGTGGATGTAATAACCCTTGGTGATGTAGCAGATGTCTTTATGACAGACAATTCTGCAGATATTTATGCTAATGTAAACGGGGACCCCGGTATCATGGTTACCATGCAAAAACAGACCGGCTATTCCACAGGAGATGTTTCTGATAAGATTTTAGAAAAATTTGAAGAGCTCCAGGCAGAGGACGAGAACCTTACATTGATTACCTTAATGGACCAGGGTATTTTTATTGACCTTGTTATGGACTCTATTATAAATAATGTATTATTCGGTTCCTTGCTTGCAATTATTATATTGATTATTTTCTTAAAGGATTTACGGCCTACTGCAGTAGTAGCGTGTTCCATTCCTATCAGTTTGGTATCTGCCGTGGTTTGTATGTATTTCAGCGGTGTTACCTTAAACGTAATTTCCCTCTCGGGACTTGCACTGGGTATCGGTATGCTGGTAGATAACTCGATTGTAGTAATAGAAAATATTTATCGTTTAAAGAATGAAGGATATTCGGCAAAGGAAGCCGCAATTGAAGGCGCAGGAGAGGTTGCAGGTGCAATTCTTGCCTCCACGTTAACCACAGTTTGTGTATTTCTGCCTATCGTGTTTACGGAGGGAATTACCAGACAGATCTTTACGGATATGGGACTTACCATTGCGTATTCCCTGTTGGCATCCTTAGTGGTAGCCCTTACCGTAGTACCTGCCATGGCATCCAAAACCATGGTAAATGCAAAAGAGCAAAAAGACGGAAGAGTATTTGCCTTTCTGATGAAAGGCTATTCCAAGCTATTAGCATGGTCTTTACGCTTAAAGCCGGTTGTCATTTTGGTGGTTTTGGTTGCACTTGTGCTTAGTACCATGGGTGCTGTTGCCAAGGGAACTGCTTTTATGCCGGAAATGGACAGTACACAGATGACACTTACCCTTACAATGCCCAAAGATACACCTCTTGCTGATACGGCGAAGGTCAGTGATGAAATTGTAAATCGCATCATGACAGTAGAAGAGGTGGCTGATGTAGGTGCTATGGCAACTTCTTCAGCAAATTCCATGTTGCTGGGAGGCGGAGAGGCGTCTACCAACTCTACCACGATTTATGTCACATTAAGTGAAAATAAAGAACGTGATAATACTGAAATTGCAGCAGAGATAGAGGCCATGTTGGGTGATATAAAAACAAAAGAACAGGCAGAAATTGACATCCAGACATCTGACATGGATATGAGTGCATTAGGCGGAAGCGGTATCACCATACAGGTAAAGGGAAGAGAAATTGATACTTTGCAGAGAATTGCGCAGGAGGTAGCGGCTATTGTTGCAACAGTGGAAGGTACTGCTGATGTTTCAGACGGCTTAGAGGACTCTACCGGAGAACTTCGTATTCTTATTGATAGAGATAAGGCGATATCCCATGGCCTTACAGTTGCGGAAATCTTTCAGCAGATACAGACAAAATTAGCAGATGCAGCAAGCGTGACGGCACTGACAACCGAGATTAAGGAATACGATGTATATGTCAAGAATGCTGCAGATATGAAGCTTACCAGAGAATTGGTAAAGTCATTGGAAATTGACAGAAAAAATAAAGATGGTATTACGGAAAAGATTAAGCTTTCCGATATGGCAACTTTTGAAAATGTATATTCCCCTAAGTCTGTTAACCGAAGTGAACAAACCAGATATATCGCAGTGTCCGCCGCTATTGCAGACGGATATAACGTAGGATTAGTATCTGCCGATGTGGAAGAGGCTTTAGCAGGCTATCAGATGCCTACGGGTTACAGCCTGCAGATGACAGGTGAAAATGAAACCATTAATGATGCAATGGAACAGTTGATGCTGATGTTGGTACTTGCAATTGTTTTCATGTATTTGATTATGGTAGCACAATTTCAATCCTTGCTTTCACCGTTTATTATCATGTTTACCATTCCGCTTGCTTTTACCGGTGGATTTATGGGACTTATCATAAGTAACAGTGAAGTCAGTGTCATTGCCATGATTGGATTTGTTATGCTGTCCGGTGTTATTGTAAATAACGGTATTGTACTTGTGGATTATATTAATCAGCTTCGAAGTGAAGGTATGCCAAAGCGTGAAGCGATTATGGAAGCAGGGCGTACCAGAATGCGTCCGGTTCTAATGACCGCACTTACTACTATTCTGGCTCTGAGTACTATGGCCTTTAGTGAGGGTATGGGTGCCGACTTATCCAAACCCATGTCTGTGGTAACCATTGGCGGTTTGATTTACGGAACTTTGATGACATTGATTGTAGTGCCTTGTATTTACGATATGTTTGTATGGGAAAAGAAGCCGAAGGAAAAACGGAAATTTAAGTCAAGAAAAAAGAAGGATAAGGAAATAGAAGAAAACTAATATATTTTCAATGGAGAAAACGATATGAGTAACCGAAAAGAATTTTCCCCAAAAGAAATTGCAATATTTCAGGCTGTACTTGAGTTGTTCAGGGAAGGTGCAGATATAAGTCATCTTACCGTAGCTGAGATTACCGGAAAAGCAGGAATCGGGAAGGGGACAGCATATGAATATTTTTCAGATAAGGATGAAATGATTGCCAAAGCAATTTTTTATCATGCGGAGCAATTTTGCTTAAGTCTTTATGAACAAATGCTGGGTGAAAAATCTGTTTATGACAGAATCCTGCTTGTTCTAAAGAGAATAGAAACGGAAATTGCCGAGGCAAACTGCACGTTCCGTTTGATTCAGGCATCCTGCAATAAGACAGGACTTGGACAGAAGATACAAGGGATGGAAGAACTGAAATCTGTTTATGGACTGAAACCTGATGAGATTTTTGACAGAATCATCGGAAGTGATTTTGGAACTGCTGTGAGCTTGTCAGAATATGAGCAGGAATATTTGATGCTTGCAATCATTTCAAAGCTGTGCGGCTACGGAATCTATTTACAAAAAAATATGGATTTACAGCCGGCAAAGAAAGAAGCCATGCGTGAAATGTTTTGCGCCGGAATTTGCAGAGAGATTGAGGATGCGCTGGTGTGAAAAAACAAAAAACCCTTGAATCTTCAAGGGTTTTTTACGAGCTGCTGACGGGAATCGGACCCGTGACCTCCGCACTACCAATGCGACGCTCTACCGACTGAGCCACAGCAGCCTATGATGCTTTGCACCAACGAATGCTATTATAGCATGGTCAAAAAATGTTGTCAACTAATTATAGCCGAATTTCAAGAATTTAAAAAGGATAGTTTGAGGAGTATATTTGTGAAGAAAATTTGGGGATTAACCAAGGAATATATTAAAGTAGAACGTAAGGAAAACGGAATAAAGACCTACGGCGGAGACCAAAACTTTTTTTCTTCCCCGGAAGCTTCGACAGAGGATGCAAGAAAGCAAGGGTGCGGATGCGGTATAGTTGCCTTTGCAGATTTATTGCTTTATTTAGGTTCCATAAGCGGTCAGTACCGCATACAGGAGAATTTGAGTTATGTAAACCGAATTTTGTCAGAGGAAGAATATAAGCAATACTATAACAGTATTTATGATTTTATGGGGGGAATCAAGGGGAAAGTCGGCATCAGCGGATTAAAAATCCAACGAAGCTTTAACCGCCTTGCAAGACGGGAAAAATGGTCCCTACGGGCAAAATGGGCTTTGAGCGGGAAAAAGCTGTATGACAGAACAGAAGAGATGCTTATGCAGGATATTCCTGTAATCTGTTGCATTCCTATGATGCTGCTAAAAAAAGATAAAAACGATTATCTGCCGTTGTACCGTTTGCATCAAGGCGATGACTTAATACCACGATTGGAGAAGGCATCATACACGAGAGCGCATTATGTGATGATAACAGGAATAAACGTAATAGGAGAAGATACTTTCTACCAAGTATCCTCCTGGGGAAAGCAGTTTTATATTAGTCGTAATGAGTATGATACATTCATAGGAAAGCATTTTCTGGGGACAATATTAGGTAATATTTTGTATGTAAGTAAACGGTAACATATGGTGTATACCGATGGGAATAAAAGAATTGAAGGACAGACAATAATGAAGAAATATAATATGTTAACGGATAGCCCGGGAAAGGCTCTATTCTTTTTTGCCTTACCTATGATTTTGGGAAATCTGTTCCAACAGTTTTATACCACAGTGGATTCAGTAATAGTGGGACGGTTTGTAGGAGAAGATGCCCTTGCGGCAGTAGGTGCTTCCCATTCCCTTACCACAGTGTTTATTATGATTGCTATCGGCGGCGGCATCGGCGCCGGAGTGATTACAGCCCAGTATTTAGGTGCTAAAAGCTATAACAAGATGAAAACCTCCGTATATACAGTGCTGATTAGTTTTCTGGTGCTTAGCATTCTGCTTAGCCTGATAGGTCTTGCGGCATGCCGAAATATCCTGACAGCACTAAATACACCGGAAAATATTTTGCCGGATGCGATGCTATATTTGCAGATATATTTTGTGGGACTTCCTTTTTTGTTTATGTACAATATTTTGTCAGCTATTTTTAATGCCCTTGGAAATTCCAAAACACCGTTGTATCTTTTGATTTTTTCATCACTGCTGAATATCGGGCTAGACTTAATTACGGTGAAAGCATTTGGAATGGGCGTGGCCGGTGTGGCAGTTGCCACCGTATTTGCACAGGGCTTGTCAGCGGTAATTTCTTTTGGTATTCTTTTAAAGCAGCTAAAAAACTATGTTGCGGAAAAGAAAACAGAAGAAGACGATCATGTACTGTATGATGCCGGTATGCTGGGAAGCATGATAAAAGTGGCGCTTCCGTCTATGCTGCAGCAATCCATCGTATCCATCGGCATGCTATTGGTACAATCTGTAGTTAACGGCTTCGGTTCTTCCGTGCTTGCCGGTTATACAGCAGGTATGCGGATTGAATCCATTTGCATTGTACCTATGATTGCGACGGGAAATGCAGTATCAACGTTTACGGCACAGAATCTTGGTGCAGGACAAACCATGCGTGTAAAAAGAGGATATCTGGCAGGGGTTAAAATTGTAGCTGCATTCGCAGTGCTTATTTGTGCAATCCTGACAGTTTTCCATAAACCGATTATCAGTGCTTTTTTGGAAAGCGGCAGTGATCCGGTGGCTTTTCAGACAGGCAGCAGTTATTTGTCCTTTATTGCCTTTTTCTTTGTGTTTATCGGCTTAAAGGCATGTACCGACGGTGTGCTTCGAGGCGCCGGCGATGTGGTGGTATTTACACTTGCTAATTTAATCAATTTAGGCATCCGGGTCGTATTTGCCTTTACCATGGCAGGAGTCATCGGTGTGCAGGCGGTGTGGTTTGCGGTTCCCATCGGTTGGACTGTGAACTATTTGATTTCGTTTACCAGATATTTGTCCGGTAAATGGAGCAGTAAGAAATTAATCGAGACGAAAGAAGAATAAGGGGTTGGTTATATGGAAATTTATTTAATCAGACACGGAGAGACCGACTATAATAAAGCAAGAAGAATTCAGGGAAGATGTGATATTGAGTTAAATGAATACGGAAGAGAGCTTGCATACATTACGGCAGAGGGGCTTAGGGAAGTGCCTTTTGATGCGATATTTACGTCTCCGCTAAAAAGAGCAAAGGAAACAGCACAGATTATAAAAGGAGAAAGAAAGATTCCCTTAATCGAGGATGACAGAATTCAGGAAATCGGTTTTGGGGAATATGAAGGTCTGTGCAGTAGCCGAAAGTTGGGATACAATATCCCGGACGGAGGAGATTTCTTAAAGTTTTTTACGGATACGGAGAATTATAAAGTGCCACCCGGCGGGGAAAGTTTTGATGAAATTATAAATAGGACGGGAGCCTTTCTGACAGAATTAGTAAATAACCCTCAGTATCAGGATAAAGCGGTACTTGTTTCTACTCACGGATGTGCGTTAAAAGCAATTCTTGCCAATGTAAATCATACACCGGTCAAAGAATTTTGGGGAGAAGGGGTACACAAAAATTGCGCGGTAACGCACCTTCTGGCAAAGAACGGACAGGTTACCCTGTTGGAAGAAGGAAAAATATATTATAAATAATAGAAAAGGGATTGTCACTTTGGAGGAGACAATCCCTTTTATTTTTGTGTCTGGCGGCGCAGGTTTATTGGGCAGGAGCACCTTCCGTTGCCTGCGCTGCTGCAGCTGCCTGCTGAAGCATGGCATTGATTTCATTCCGCTGCTGTTCGATAATACCCTCTGCACCGGGTTGCGTCATAAACTCTGCCGTATGCATACAGTAGTTAGTCTGGGTTTGAGGTACGGTAATGGTAGTGATTGTACCGTCTTCATTTACTACCTCCTGGGTAATTGGAGCGGTAGGCGTTACCGGTTGCTGGCCTTCCGGAGCAGAAGCAGCAAGAGCTGTCTGTGTACCCTGTTGTAGGGAAGGATGCTCAATCGGTGTCATTTCCATTACACCTGCCACTTTAAACGGACAGGTTTCGCAGGCGGGTAACTGTGGATTACTGTACTGACAAATCATACCCTGATAATGTACATTACAGGTTTCGGTAGGTACGGTTCCTTCTGCAAAATATTCGGTAGTCAGTGTGCCGTCGCAAACACCGGGAATCGGAAGGAGACCTGACTTTGAACAAACAGTTGCAGTTACAATGCCGCCGTTAACCGGCATTTCAAAGGATTTGCTGGGTAATTCCGCATGAATTTGTGACATAGTTGCACGCCATAACTTCTTTGCCAAATTTCGTTCTCCGTTATCGTTACGAAGCTTGGTGTTGTTATCATAACCGGTCCATACAGATGCGGTATAATACGGGGTATAGCCGGAGAACCATACATCATTGTAATCGGAAGTGGTACCGGTTTTACCGGCAATAGCCATATTTCCGAAGTTGACGGAGGTTCCGGTACCGGAAGTTACTACATCTACCATGGCATCGGTTAACAGCCATGCGGTAGTTTCCTTAATAACCTGTCTGGACTGGGGCTGTGTGTTGTCTAAAATCACGTTGCCATCATGGTCCAGTACTTTAGTGTAAAGCTTTGGTTTAATATAAGTACCGCCGTTTGCAATCGCTGCATAGGAAGCGGTTAATTCTTCATTAGTAACACCTCTGGTTACACCGCCCAACGCCAGAGACTGCTGGATATCGGAGAAAATCTGTGTCTTACCGTTTACAGTGATTTCCTCACGGTCAATCAAAGTGGTAAATCCGAAGTTCTTCAAATAATCAAAGCCCAGCTGGGGAGTAATCTGTGTCAATGTCTTAACAGCTACAATATTCATGGAATCAATAATACCTTGTCTTAAGGAATTCAGACCACGATAATCTTCAGGCTTGCTGCCCCACCAGTTACTTACGGGCCGGCCTTCATTGTAGTTAAAGGGCGCATCGTTTTGAACGGTGGCAAGGGTAAGTCCTGCGCTGTCAAGTGCCGGAGCATAAACTCCGACAACCTTAAAGGTGGAACCCGGCTGACGTTTACTGTCAGTTGCACGGTTTAAGGTACGGCTGCCTTCCTTTTGTCCGCGGCCGCCTACCATGGCAACTACATAACCGGTACTGTGGTCCTCAACCACGATGGAAACCTGAGGCTGGGGAGTTAAGGTAATATTTTCACCATATACTTCATCACCGGAAGCCATTACTGCAGCTTTGTATTCTTCAATGGCAGCATAAGCTTCTTCCTGGGAATTATAGAGCAGGTTAAAGGATGCATTTTGCTCTTTATAATAAGTACGATACATTTCCGTACTGAAGTTTTCATAATCGCCATTGGCTTTTTTGATTGTGAGCTCGTAGCTTAACTGCCATCTGGTGCCTTCCGGATAGTTTTCCTCATTGGAGAATACTTCGTCACAGATTGCCTGAACATTCGGGTCCTGTGTCGCGTAAATCTTCAGACCTCCGCTGTAAAGAAGGGTATAAGCCTGGGTTTCCGTATAGTTACCGGTGGCCATTAAGTCTTCCATAATATCATCGGTTAATGCATCTACAAAGTATGTATTAACTGATTCCTGTTCTACTTCAGAGTTAACGGTCTGGATACGGGAGTAAACATCATCTGCCATAGCCGTATCATATTCATCCTGGGTAATGTAGCCTTGCTCTAACATGTTATTCAGTACCTTGGCACGACGCTTTGCATTATCTTCCGGATGGGAAATCGGATTATATTTGGAAGGATTCTGCGTGATGCTGGCAATTACCGCACACTCGGAAAGATTCAGGGTATTCACTGATTTATTAAAATAACGCAGGGAAGCAGCCTGTACACCTAAGGTATTCTGACCTAAGTTGATGGTGTTCATATAATTCAGCAATACCTCA
This sequence comes from Lachnospiraceae bacterium, assembly GCA_017411305.1. Classification (GTDB taxonomy): domain Bacteria; phylum Bacillota; class Clostridia; order Lachnospirales; family Lachnospiraceae; genus Suilimivivens. The sequence goes on along the minus strand of JAFQQI010000059.1, from coordinate 44,833 downwards.
TCCTTTGACATGGTCTTACTTAATTCAATCGCCAAATATTGTTCCTGGATTTTACGTTTCACCTGCTCAGCCAGACCGTCTTCATTTACCCAGTTAGTAAATACGTTGTTCTTCAGTAACTGTTGGGTAATGGTACTTGCACCTTCCGTAAAATTAAAGGCTTGAGAAACACCTACATAAGCGGCACGGATGATACCTTTGATATCAATACCGTTGTGCTCATAGAAACGTTCGTCTTCGATTGCAACAAAGGCATGGGCCAAATCCTCGGGAATCATATCCTGGGCTACAGGAATACGGTTGGAGTCAGCTGCAATAAGCTTACCGATTTGGTTCCCCTCTAAGTCATAAACGAAGGTAGAAAAGCCGGTAGGCGTAACGTCGATGTTTTCAATGCTGGGTGCAGTATCAATAATTCCTTTAAAGACACCGATTCCCATGCTGGCACCGATAATTACTAACCCAAGGCAGCCCAGTAGTGTTAAGTTCAGGAGCGATAAAAATAATTTACGGCTCCATTTGGTTCCGGTGGCATGCAGGGCAGCCTGCTTCTGCCGGATCCCTTTTTTACTGTAATTCATGTATATGCCTCCACATTAATTTCAGAAATAATTTTTTTCATACATTGCAAGTATACCAAAATGTGAAACTGAAATAAAGTTTTTTTATTGTTTATTAAGAATTGTTCACAATTTGATACATTTTATTCAATAGAATAGCATTATTGTCGTTGTCTTTTGGTAATATTTCTGTTATAATATTAACAATTAAGAAGCGTACTTTGTGAATAATAACATATTAAGTTATAATGCAGAGGCGCTTTTTTGTATTTGTGGAATGGGTTTGGGATTAAGAGACGAAGGAGAAGGTATATGCTTGCAAAGGGATTAGTATTTACAAATGACAATTGTCAGGGATGTAACCGCTGCATTTCGGTATGTCCGGTAATGACAGCAAACCAGTCTACGGAAGTGGATGGTAAGAATATGATTTGGGTAAACGGAGATGCCTGTGTGCATTGCGGTGCATGTATGGATGTTTGCCATCATAAAGCAAGAAGCTATCAGGATGACGTGGATCAGTTTTTAGATGACTTAAAGAGAGGCGAGAAAATCAGTCTGCTTGTGGCACCTGCATTTATTGCCAATTATAAGAGACAGTACAGACAGATTCTCGGTTATTTAAAGAGCCTTGGTGTAAACCGTATTATCAGCGTAAGCTTTGGTGCGGATATTACTTCATGGGGATATTTAAATTATATTACCAAGTACAATTTCACAGGTGGTATTTCACAGCCTTGTCCGGCAATCGTAGATTACATTGAGAAATATATTCCTGACCTTGTAGATAAACTGGTACCGGTACACAGTCCGATGATGTGTAGTGCCATTTATGTGAAAAAATACATGAAGGTACCTGACAAGCTGGCTTTCTTAAGCCCTTGTATTGCAAAAAAATCCGAAATCTCCCGTCCGGGAAACAGAGACTACATCCAGTATAATGTTACCTTTAATCATTTGATGGATCGTCTTAAGGGCATGAACTTAAGCAGCTATGATGCAGGTGACGAAATTGAATACGGTTTGGGAAGCGTATATCCTCAGCCCGGCGGCTTAAAAGAAAATGTAGAGTACTTCTTAGGAAAGGATGTGATGATTCGCCAGATTGAAGGCGAAAAGCATGCATATCATTTCCTTGAAACTTATGCGAAACGTGTGCGGGAAGGTAAGAAGCTTCCTTTCATGGTAGATGCATTAAACTGCGGAAGCGGATGTATTTACGGTACGGCTACCGAACCTGAAAAAGAAGAAGATGAAGATATCTTATTCGAAATCCATAACGAAAGAGTCAGAAAGTCTCAGGATAAGAAGAATCCATGGAATAAAGATTTGGATATGGATAAGAGACTTAAGAATTTAAACGAGCAGTTTAAAGACTTAAAGTTGGAAGATTTTATGTGTACATATAATAAGAATGCGGCAGTAAAGATCAAAGAAATCAGCGAATCCCAGATTCAGGATGTACTGCGTAGCATGAATAAGGTTACCAAAGAGGAACAGAGTATCGACTGCGGTGCCTGCGGTTATGAAGGCTGTCGCCAGATGGCTAAGGCAGTTGCCCTTGGCGTTAACCGTAAAGAAAACTGTGTTCATTACTTAAAGGGTGAACTGGAACTTGAAAAGGTTGAAATTAACCGTATGCATGAAGAACTGAAAGAAAAGCAGCAGCAGAAAGCAGCTCTTTATGCAGAAATTACGGAAGCATTCGAGAAGATTAAGCTTTCCATGGAAGAGCTTGCAAGTGGTAACCAGAGCTCTGCTGAGGACGCAAGTGCTATGGCAGAAGCAGTTAGCGAGATGAGCGGATTTACCGATAAGCTGAATGAATCTATGGTTCAGTTTAAGGAAGCGGTAAGCGGTTATGATATCGTCAACGAATCTATTATCAAGATTTCCAATCAGACAGGTATGCTGGCACTAAATGCAGGTATTGAAGCAGCAAGAAGCGGAGAGGCCGGTAAAGGCTTTGCAGTAATTGCGAACCGTGTAAGAGACTTGTCTGACCAAACAAAGGAAACCGTGATTGTAGGTAAGACCAAGAGTGATGAGCTTCTTCCTGCAATTGAGAAGCTGGAGAATGAAGTAGAAACCTTCTTACAGGATATTTACCGCGTAAATGAAAAGACAGCAGCACTTGCAGCCAGCAGCGAGGAAATTGCAGCACAGGCAGGCGTGATTGAAGATATCATGGTTCGTGTGGCAGAACAGATGAAAGAACTTGTAGATTAATACTTGGATTGATATTTACGTTAAATAAGACCTTATAGAATTAAAGAGTACCTGGAAGCAGGTACTCTTTAAAAGTATATGCAGAAATTTATTTTTGTTATATAATGAAAAAAGTGAGATATTGAGACCGTAGTTAATGAAGCAGTGAGGAAAACGATATGACAACATCGAAAAGAAGTATAAAGGAAGTTTTAGTCAGAGTGATTATTTTATTTGTGGGTCTGACCATTGCCCATTTAGGTGTGACTTTGTTCTTACTGGCTGATCTGGGGGCGGATCCGTTCAATGTTTTGATTCAAGGGCTGTTCAGAACCATAGCATCTGTAACGGGAGCAAAGCTTTTAACCCATGGCTATACCCATGTGGCAGTGAGCCTTTTGATTATTGCAGTGTTGTTGCTGACAGATAGAAGTTATGTAAAAATCGGTACTGTGATTTGTATGGTTTGCGGCGGTCCGATTATTGACTTTTTTACATGGATGCTGGGAGGCATTATTCATGCAGAAAATCCGTTTGTGATGCGTATTGTGGTACTGGCGCTGGGATGCGTGATTCTGGCATTCGGTATGACCATTGTAATTAAGTCCGATTCCGGAACAGGACCCAATGATTTGGTGGCAATTGTAATCAGCGATAAACTAAAAAAGCCTTTTGGTATTGTAAGAATTGTTGTGGACGTATGTTTTGTGTTGTTTGGCTTTTTACTTGGTGGAGCTGTGGGAATCGGTACGCTTATCTGTGCTGCACTGGTAGGTCCGGTGGCAGGAATTTTTCTGCCTCGCAGTGAGAAGGTAGTACATAGTATCATAAAAAAGCTTGGAGTTTGAATATGAGTAATAAAGAAGAGAAGGAACAGATTTTTCGCCCTTATCGGATTGTATATGAAGGTGGCAGGGGAGAAATTATCGAAAAGAAATCCAGATTCATTGCTACCGTCGCCCCGGTTGAGAGTGAAGAAGAAGCTGTCGCCTTTATCGAATCCGTTAAAAAGAAATATTATGATGCCAGACATAATTGCCCTGCATTTGTTATCGGCAAAAACAAAGAACTGACCAGATGCAGTGATGATGGGGAACCCAGCGGAACAGCCGGAAAGCCGATTTTAGAGGTGCTGCTTGGAGCAGAGCTTACTAATGTAGCTGTAGTGGTGACCAGATACTTTGGCGGCACACTTTTGGGAACAGGCGGGCTTGTGCGGGCTTATACCCAGGCAGTACAGGAAGGACTGGCGACGTGTAAAACGGCAACCATGCGCTATGGAGTAACCATTCGCATTGAGACAGATTATACGGATTTGGGTAAAATACAGCATTTATTGGGAAACAAAGAGATTCCTGTTATTTCATCAGAATATACGGATAAGGTGGCTCTTACGGTTCAGCTTCCCAAAGAAGATGCCCCGGGTCTGATAAAAGAATTGACAGAGGCTACGGCTGCTCGTGCAGTTGCGGAAATCGTAGAGAGCGGATATTACCGGGAAGCAGAGAAAATGTAAATAAAATATGCTTATAAATATTGACAAAATTATTCTCAAAAGCTAAAGTGAGTTTGTAAAAAGATTGCATCAGCAGTTTTCGGAAAGGTGGTGGTTTTTATGACGAAAAGTATACAAACAAGTAATACTGACATTCCTCCTCATGGGCGGAGCATAAAAATCACACATAAAGGAGAACTGCTATGGAAGAACAAAGAGATGTAGAAGTAATCAGAGAGTTACTGGAAACCAAGCAGTATACCAGCCTCCGCCAGAAGATTGCCGACATGAATACTGCCGATATTGCGGCTGTTATGGAGGAGATGGAGGAAGAGGAGCTGCTTAAAATTTTCCGTATTTTGCCCAAAAGCATGGCGGCAGATGTCTTTTCTTACTTGGAAGTGGACAGCCAGCAGTATATTATTACCAGACTTTCCGAGCGTGAAGCAGGTAATATTATTGATAATCTGATGGCTGATGATGCTACCGACCTTTTGGAAGAGATGCCTGCTAATGTAGTAAAAAAGCTTCTGGCAAGTGCCAGTGCGGAAACAAGAAGGGATATTAATCATTTGCTTCAATATCCTGAGGATTCTGCCGGAAGTATCATGACGGTGGAATATGTTGACCTGAAAGAAAGTATGACAGTGGAAGATGCCATTGCCCGTATCAGACAGGTAGGAGTTGACAGCGAAACCATTAACATTTGTTATGTGCTGGATTCCACTCGTAAGCTATTGGGAACAGTAGCGCTTCGTTATCTGCTGATTAGTCCTTCAGATGCGATAATCGGCGAAATCATGCATGAAAACGTGGTATATGTTAATACCATGATGGACCAGGAAGAGGTTGCAAGACAATTCCAAAAATATGACTTTATTGCCATGCCGGTAGTAGACAATGAAGAACGTCTGGTAGGCATTATCACGGTCGATGATATCGTGGATATTTTGCAGGAAGAGGCTACCGAAGATATTGAAATGATGGCAGCGGTGATGCCTTCCGATAAACCTTATATGAAAATGGGGATTTTTGAAATCGCAAAGAAGCGTATGCCATGGCTGTTGCTTCTTATGATTTCAGCCACATTGACGGGAAGTGTCCTGACCAAGTTTGAAAATGCCTTGCTTGCATATAGTGTGTTATTGGCATATATTCCTATGCTGATGGGTACAGGCGGTAATGCAGGGGGACAGACCAGCGTAACGATTATCCGTGGACTTTCCCTGAACGAAATAGAATTTGAAGATTCCTTCAGAGTAATTTGGAAGGAAATACGGATTGCAGTAGTATGCGGTGTGATTTTGGCAGGTGCCAATTTCCTAAAGCTATTGTGGTTTGACAAAGTGGGAATCTTAGTTGCAGCAGTTGTTTGTCTGACTTTGGTTATTGTAGTACTGCTTGCAAAGGTAGTAGGATGTGTACTTCCTATTCTTGCAAAAAAAATCGGGTTTGACCCGGCCGTAATGGCAAGTCCCTTTATTACAACTATTTTGGACGTGCTGTCCTTACTTGTATATTTCCAGATGGCAAGTGTGTTACTCGGGATATAATAGAATGAAAAGCATGTAGAAATAAAGAACTCCTGTAAGATAATGATGCATCTTGCAGGAGTTTGATTTTGTTTGATATCTGAATGGAAGTTATGAACAAAGCATATGCTCTCTGACTTCGTCAATAAATTCCTGTGTACATGCGGCAAGCATTATAATAAGCTCGTCGGCCATGTTATGGCGTAGCATGTTTTCGACAACATTTGTTTTGGCTTCTGCTTTGCCATCTGCCATACCGGCATTGTAACCTTCTTTTCTGCCACTTTCTTTATGGTCATCAAATGCTTTACACATACTGTAAACCTCCTTTTCGTTTTCGTATAGTTTAATATCCTCTAAATCAGCATTGATTCCGGCAATCCCTAGGACTGCACAAATACTGTCCTTATCCATTTTACTACAGAGCTCTTTGTTTCGGGCAAGTGTATCAGCCATTTTAGTTTTGTCATCAGAAGCAGAAAGCAGTTCAAACAGAAGCTTATTTTCCTGTCCGAAATTTGAAAAATCAGAATACTTATGATAATCAAATACATTAATCCGATAGTTCGGCACAAATGCCTTGAGAGTATCTTCCATATCCAGCATTTCATGAAGACTCTCCGCACCGTCCCATGCTTTATCATTTCCGAGATAAAGAACCAGTGTAATAATCGGCACAAATTTATCATCTTTTTTGATACCGCTTATAAATTCATCATTTTTCAGGGATTGCTCCAAAAGCTGATATTCATGTTTTTTCTCTTTCCATTGCTTTTCATAACCCAAAGCTTCTTCCTTCATAACGCGAAACACCATGCGATAGTCCACGTAGGACTGGTTCTCCAGAGATAGGATGCTTAAATATCCGCCATGCCATTTTTTTACCTTGTCACGAATTACCTTCATTCCCATTTTAGTATCTGTGATGCTTACGATTTCACCATCAGCTTCCGTAAGTTCATGGGGAAGAATTACAGCTTTGCCTCCAAATAATGCTCCATTAAAAATATCTGCAAAGCGTTCATTTTTGTCAAAGTAGTCACTTTGCCACAAATCTTTTTTGCCCATTTGGCCCCTCCTTTTATTCAATTTTATATAAGGGAGTACCAAGCAGAATCAGAAAAAAGAATTGTTTCAAAGATGTGCAAGAGAATTCCCATATATGTGTTTTTATATTTGAATATACATTATCATGTATATGAAATGCTGTCAATTAGTAAGACATTATTTTGCAAAGTATTATTTCGATGGGACTGTTTTTTGAGCATGTAAATAAGGGGTTGGGTTATTTGTTCTTCCAATAAGATAATCAACACTCGTTTGATGAAAATCAGCTAATGAAGAAAGAATTTCAATTGGAATAGCCCGTTCATCATTTTCATATCGTGAATATGTTCTTTGAGATATGTGTAAATAATTAGCAATATCTGTTTGCGTTAAATCTTTATCTTCTCTTAAACTGCGAATTCGTTGGTAAATCATATTCTCACCTCAAAAATAGTATATGATAGACCGAATTGGACTATTGCGTTTTAGACCAAAATGGTCTAAAATATGTAATTGTAACTTAGAAGACAGTCTTTTTGTCAAAGAAATAAATGAAATTTATTACTATCAAAAATAGGAGGAATTGAATTTTGAAAACAAAAAAGAATCGGAGAAGTTTTATTGTAACATTAACTATGGCTTTGCTTATGGCAGCAATGCTTATTGGATGTTCTTCATCTGCAGAGACGGTAAAGGAAACCAAGACAGCAGAAGAAGCAACTGTTAAAGAAGAAGCAACTAAAGTGGCGGAAGGTGAGAGGATAGAGGAGACAACATCCAAGTCTACTTCTGAACCAACACCTAAGCCTACACCTAAGCCCACGCCTGAGCCTATTGTATATGAAGGAATTGATATGGAATCTACTTTACCCGGAGAAGAATGGATTTTAACTTTTGTTGGCATCATAAACGAACCTAAATTTGTAGTATTCAATGATGAAACAAATAAAAAGGTGATTGTTGAAGAAAAAGGGAAGGTAACTTTAGATAAGGGAGATGTTTTTGCAATATATCTTCCGAATGTAGAAAAAATATTGGAAAGTAATGGCATAAAGCGAAAAGAAGTTATAAACAAAGAGTACTACGAAATGACGTATTTTGATGAAGAATATTTTACAAAGAAAACTGACTACATGGTGAAATTAAATGACGGAAATCAAATGAATTGTACCATAACCCCAAACTTTGATTAAGTAAAACCCCCCCGCAATGCTTTGTTCGATGGGTACTATAAAAACGTCAGTACTTGGTTTGTGTATTTTACAAACCTAGTACTGCTACGTTTTTATGTAGCGAGAGCGTACCCAAGAACAAACATTGCGGGGGTATTATTTCCATTCTATTTTTTATTTCACCTTCATCGCTGCACGTTTTCTCATAGTAGGATCCAAAATCTTCTTCCTGATTCTTAAGGATTTCGGAGTTACCTCCAAAAGCTCATCGGTATCAATAAATTCCAGTGCCTGCTCCAAACTAAGTACCTTGGGAGGTGTTAAGCGGAGAGCTTCATCTGCGCTGGAGGAACGGGTATTGGTAAGCTGTTTCTTTTTACAGACATTCAGCTCGATATCTTCCCCACGTCCGTTTTGTCCAACAACCATACCGGAGTACACCTTTTCACCGGGACCGATAAACAGAGTGCCGCGTTCCTGGGCATTATAAAGACCGTAGGTAATGGCTTCGCCTGCCTCAAATGCAATTAAGGAGCCCTGCTTACGATACTGGATATCTCCCTTGTAAAGACCATAACCGTCAAAAATGGTATTCATGATACCGTTACCTTTGGTATCTGTCATAAATTCTCCTCGATAACCGATTAATCCACGGGAGGGAATGGAGAATTCCAGTCTGGTATAGCCACCGGATGCACTGCCCATATTTTGCAGTTCTCCTTTTCGCTGACTAAGTTTTTCAATAACAGAACCGGAAAACTCTTCCGGTACATCAATGTAGCAGAGTTCCATAGGTTCTGTCTTTTTGCCGTTTTCATCAGTTTTATAAAGAACCTCTGCTTTGCTGACCGCAAATTCGTAGCCCTCACGGCGCATGTTTTCGATTAATACGGACAGATGCAGTTCGCCACGCCCGGATACCTTAAAGGCTTCTGTAGTGTCAGTTTCTTCTACGCGTAAGGAAACATCCGTGTTTAATTCACGGAACAAGCGGTCACGCAGATGTCTGCTGGTGACATACTTTCCTTCCTGACCGGCAAGAGGAGAGTCATTGACAATAAACTGCATAGCAATGGTTGGCTCTGAAATCTTTTGGAAAGGAATGGGGGCTACTGCATCAGGTGCACATAAGGTATCTCCGATATGAATGTCCGCAATACCGGAAATTGCCACGATAGAGCCGATGCCTGCTTGTGAAACTTCTACTTTATTCAGTCCGTCAAATTCGTAAAGCTTGCTAACTTTTACTTTCTTTTGCTTATCAGGGTCGTGATGGTTAACAATGACAACCTCCTGATTCACCTTGATGATGCCGTTATCTACTTTACCAACACCGATTCGTCCTACATATTCATTGTAATCAATAGTGCTGATTAATACCTGCGTTCCTGCATCAGGATCACCCTCAGGTGCCGGAATATAGTCAAGAATGGTTTCAAATAAAGGAATCATGTTGACTCCCTGCTCATTTACATCGAGGGAAGCAATTCCTGATTTGGCAGAGGCGAAGATGAAAGGACAGTCAAGCTGTTCTTCACTTGAATCTAATTCAATAAAGAGTTCTAATACTTCATCAATTACTTCATTGGGGCGGGCTTCCGGTCTGTCAATTTTGTTGATGCAGACAATAACGGGAAGCTGTAATTCAAGTGCCTTGCGAAGTACGAATTTGGTCTGGGGCATAGCACCTTCAAAAGCGTCAACTACTAAGACAACACCGTTTACCATCTTAAGGACACGTTCTACTTCACCGCCGAAGTCAGCATGTCCGGGGGTATCAATGATATTGATTTTTGTATTTTTATAGGTAACAGCAGTATTCTTTGCCAGGATAGTGATACCACGTTCTCTTTCAATATCGCCGGAGTCCATGACACGTTCCGCCACATCCTGATTTTCCCGGAATACCCCGCTTTGCTTTAACAGCTCGTCCACCAAAGTAGTTTTGCCGTGGTCTACGTGGGCAATAATTGCAATGTTTCTTACATCTTCTCGTTTTAGTTTCATGATTTTGCCTTTCTTATTATTTCGAATTTGTGACTGATTCCTGTATATAAAATGTTGAAAGGCAGATTGTAAAAAAGAAGCTTGTTCAAAAGCCTTTTGCGTGATGGAGATGAGACTCAAAAATCGTGGAAGCCTTTGCTGAACACGATTTTTGTTTTCGGAGGCTCATCGGAATGCTTCACGCATAGGATTTGAACAAATTCTTTTTTCAAGCTGCCACGCAATCTTTATTATCATATCAAAACTCAATAAGTATAGCATTAATCAATAAGAGTTGTAAATATAAAATCAGTTGAAAAGTTAATCATAAGGAAATACGAAAAAATCGGGGAGAAGTTCACAGATTCGACACAAAAGGCGGGTATTATGATAATAAACGTGAAAATGCGAGCAGTTTTGAATTTCGTCGCGACGAATAAATGTACTGAATGCGAATAAAAAGTGATATAAATAATAATGCCTAAAGGAAAAATTCTTAACGATTAAGAAGGGAGAACATGAATGACAGATAAGGTAATTGAAAACAACCAGGTGGTAATCATGGGAGAAATCGTCAGTGATTTCTCATTCAGCCATGAAATTTTCGGAGAAGGCTTTTATATGGTAGATGTTAAGGTGGCACGCCTTAGCGACTCCAGCGATATTATTCCGCTGATGGTATCGGAACGCCTTTTAGATGTGAATGCAGATTACAGGGGAAGAAACATTATGGTAACGGGACAGTTCCGTTCCTATAACAGACATGAAGAACGGAAGAACAGACTGGTTCTCTCCGTATTTGCAAGGGAAATTGAATTTGTGGAAGAAATTGAAGAAAGTGCTAAATCAAACCAGATTTATCTTGACGGATATATCTGTAAGGAGCCTGTTTACAGAAAAACTCCGCTGGGAAGGGAAATTGCGGATTTACTGCTGGCAGTAAACAGACCTTATGGGAAAAGCGACTATATTCCATGCATTTGTTGGGGCAGAAATGCCAGATATGCCAATAACTTTCATGTTGGAACCAGATGTGAAATCTGGGGAAGAATCCAGAGCAGAGAGTATATGAAAAAGCTTTCTGAGGAACAGGTGGAAAAGAGAGTAGCCTATGAGGTTTCTGTCAGCAAACTGGAATTATTGGAATCTGAAGAGGAAGGACCTATTCGGGCATAAGTTGATTTTTTATTCTTTCTGTGATATGATAAGCAACATAATTTTGTAATGTATCGTTAGATAAGATTTTTACTTATATGAGGTGTATATTATGGGACAGGGGCTTGTACATATTTACAGCGGAGACGGACACGGAAAATCACCGGCAGCTTTGGGGAAGGCAGTCTTATCTGCAGCGGCAGGAGATTCGGTTGTAATTATTCAGTTTTTAAAGGATAAGGGAGTAAATGATTCCGAATTTATCAGCAGGTTAGAGCCGGAAATCAAGATTTTCAGGTTTGAAAAATCTGACGTGAATTTTGAAGAGCTTTCCGAAGAAAAGAAAACGGAAGAAGTCATTAATATTAAGAATGGCCTTAATTTCGCAAAGAAGGTGCTTACAACCGGGGAATGTGATTTGCTGATTCTTGATGAAGTGCTTGGACTGATTGATAACGGTATAATTACCGCAGAGGATTTAAAGACACTGCTTGAAGCAAGAGATGATGAGACGGATATCATTATGACTGGTATTTCCCTGAATGATGAAGTTTGTATGCTGGCAGACGAAGTGTCCAGAATTGAAACCATGAAATTTAAGTGTTGGTAAACACAACAAACAAAAATCATAGCATCTGTGCATTGACAGTTATCGTGCAAGGTGCTATGATTATTTTAATTAAACAATTACATAGACGAGATAGAGGTTGCGTGTTTTATGAGTAATTTTTTGGATGTGGCAGTCACATAAGAAGAAAAATGAAAGGAAAAAACGCCGAAAGGGCTTGTACTTCTGCAGACAGGTTCTTGGGCATACAGTTAAGAGCTGTATGACTGTCATCAAAGTTTTTTGATGTTGCGCTATCCGATGAAGATGTAGATAAGGTCGGTGCGCATAATGTGTGCCGATATTTTTTCGCCGAATAAGACGTTTTATTAAGAATGCCGATATTTCGGGTAATACGAAAATTCATTAGAAAGCTTATCGTTATATGTAAAATAACAAACAGTCCAGAAGGAGGCAAATTATGGCAATTTTTAAAGGCGCAGGTGTTGCGATTGTTACACCTTTCAAAGCAAACGGAGAAGTAAACTATGAAAAGTTCGCAGAATTAATTGAGTTCCAGATTGCAAACGGAACAGATGCAATTATTGTATGCGGAACCACAGGAGAATCCTCTACCCTAACTCATGAGGAGCATCTTGACGTAATTAAATACTGTGCAGAAAAGGTAGCAGGCAGAGTGCCGGTAGTGGCAGGAACAGGCTCTAACTGTACAGAAACCGCGATTTATTTATCTACAGAAGCAGAGAAGTACGGTGTAGACGGATTATTACTGGTATCTCCTTATTACAATAAGGCTACCCAGAAAGGTTTATATGCACATTATAAGGCTGTAGCAGATTCAGTGAAGATTCCCTGTATTCTTTACAATGTTCCCAGCCGTACCGGTTGCAATATTCTTCCCGAAACCGTTGTTGCGCTTTGCAATGATGTAGAAAATATCGTGGGCGTGAAGGAAGCAAGCGGAAACCTTTCCCAGGTTGCAAGATTAATGCATCTGGCTGATGGCAAGGTGGATTTATATTCCGGTAACGATGACCAAATCGTACCTATTATGTCATTAGGCGGTATCGGAGTTATTTCCGTACTTTCCAATATTGCACCTAAGGAAACCCATGATATCTGTGCAAAATATTTGGAAGGCGATGTGACCGGAAGTATGAAGGAACAGCTTCGTGCCATTCCGGTATGTGACGCATTATTCTGCGAGGTAAATCCTATTCCTGTTAAGAAGGCTCTTAACTTAATGGGTAAGGAGGCAGGTCCTCTTCGTATGCCTCTTACTGAAATGGAAGATGCAAATGCCGCTAAATTAGAGAAGGCGATGAAGGAATACGGTATTCTCTAAGAAACGGCATGCGGGCGAAGTATTATTGTCCGGAAGGAGGAAAATATGACAAAAATAATTATGCATGGCTGTAACGGTAAAATGGGAAAGACCATTGCCGGATTGATTGCAGCAGATGAAGAAATAGAAATCGTAGCTGGTGTAGATGCTTTTGATGACGGAAAGAATCCGTTTCCCGTATTTGCAAGCATTGAAGCTTGTGATGTAGAAGCGGATGCTGTCATTGACTTTAGTGTGGCAGCAGCTGTAGACGGATTGCTTGAGTATTGTGTAACAAAACAGGTTCCCTGCGTACTTTGTACTACAGGACTTTCGGAAGCCCAGCTGGCAAAGGTAGAAGAAGCATCCGAGAAGGTAGCAGTGCTGAAGTCTGCCAATATGTCCCTTGGTATTAATATGCTTCTTAAGCTCCTTAAGGATGCAACCAAAGTGCTTGCACCTGCAGGCTTTGATATTGAAATCGTTGAGAAGCATCATAACCTGAAGGTGGATGCTCCCAGCGGTACAGCCCTTGCTCTCGGCGATTCCGTAAATGAAGCGTTGAATAATGAATATGAGTATGTCTTTGACAGAAGTCAGAGAAGAGAAAAACGTCCCGTAAAGGAAATCGGTTTTTCGGCAGTCAGAGGCGGAACCATCGTAGGAGACCATGATGTGATTTTTGCCGGTGCCGATGAAGTGATTACGTTTTCCCATACCGCGTATTCTAAGGCAGTATTCGGCAAGGGAGCAATCCAGGCGGCTAAGTTCCTGAAAGGAAAACCTGCGGGACTTTATAACATGAGTAATGTAATTGAGGCATAAACATGACAAATGATTTAGAATTAATGCAACTGAAATATTTAAAAATTCTTGCGAACCAGTATCCCAATATTGCGGCGGCTTCCACAGAGATTATTAATCTGCAGGCAATTTTAAACCTGCCCAAAGGAACCGAGCATTTCCTGACGGATATTCACGGAGAGTATGAGCAGTTTAACCATGTACTCAAAAACGGCTCCGGTGCGGTCAGACGCCAGATAGATGAAGAATTCGGCAATACCTTAAGTAACCGTGATAAAAAATCGCTGGCTACCCTGATTTATTATCCCCAGGAAAAGCTGGATATTGTAGCCCAGGAAGAAGATAATATTGAAGACTGGTATAAAATTACCCTGCACAGGCTGGTACAGATTACCAAACGTGTGGCGTCCAAGTATACCAGGTCCAAGGTGCGCAAGGCGCTTCCTAAGGATTTTGCATATATTATTGAAGAATTAATTACCGAAAAGGCAGAGGTTTCCGATAAAGAAGGGTATTACAATGAGATTGTCCATACGATTATCCGTATCGGAAGGGCAAGGGAATTTATCACAGCTCTGAGTAATCTGATTCAGCGGTTAGTAATTGACCATTTGCATATCGTAGGCGATATTTATGACAGAGGTCCCGGTCCCCATATGATAATGGACACACTGATGCATTATCATTCCGTGGATATTCAATGGGGAAATCATGACATTGTGTGGATGGGAGCAGCTTGCGGACACCTTCCTTGTATTGCAACCGTTATTCGTATTGCGGCAAGATACGGAAGCCTGGATACGTTAGAAGAGGGCTACGGAATTAATCTGATTCCGCTTGCTACCTTTGCACTGGAAACCTATAAGGATGCAAACTGTGATGCCTTTGCTATCAAATACAACACGGATTATAATACCAAGGACTTAAGCCTTGATATGAAGATTCACAAAGCAATCTCCATGATTCAGTTTAAGCTGGAAGGGCAGGTAATCCGGAAGCATCCCGAATTTATGATGGATGACAGGTTACTTCTCGATAAAATTAATTATGAGAAAAAGACAATTACAGCATACGGCAAAGAATACGAAATGAAGGATGTGGATTTTCCTACCGTTGATCCGGCTAATCCTTATGATTTGACTTCGGATGAAGAACAGGTGATGGAAAGAATCCGTCAGGCATTTCTGAAATGCGAAAAGCTTCAAAAGCATGTGCGTTTTATGTATTCCAACGGAGGTCTTTACAAAATTCACAATTCCAATCTGTTATATCACGGCTGCGTACCGCTTGATGAAAACGGAAACTTTAAGTCTGTGAATGTAGACGGAAAAGAGTATAAAGGAAAGGCTCTTTATGACGTGCTGGACAATTATGCCAGAAGAGGGTATTATTCCAAGCATGACCCCATTGAAATGGGAAATGCCCAGGATTACATCTGGTATATCTGGGCAGGACCCAATTCACCGGTATTCGGTAAAGACAAAATGACAACCTTTGAGCGGTATTTTATTGCTGATAAGGATTCCCATAAGGAAACGAAAAACAGCTACTATTCCATGATGGATAATGTTGAAGTTATCAATAAAATTCTGGAGGAATTCAAGCTGGATACAAAGAAGTCCCATATTATTAACGGCCATGTGCCTGTAGAACTTAAAAAAGGGGAAACGCCCATTAAGTGCGATGGAAAGCTGCTTATTATCGACGGCGGTTTTTCCAAAGCGTATCAAAGTAAGACCGGTATTGCGGGATATACACTGGTAGCGAACTCCCACGGTATGCGTCTGGTAGCCCATGAACCTTTTGAATCCATGGAATCTGCCATTATTCATGAATCTGACATTTTTTCCGATTCTACGATTGTGGAAACGGCGGCAAACAGAATTCGTGTTGCAGATACAGACATTGGTCGCGAAATTAAGGAAAGCATTAAACAGCTGGAACTTTTATTGCAGGCATTCAGGGACGGTATTATTGTAGAGAAATAAGTAGATAGAGAGCTGCTCTTTTTTGAAAGGGCAGCTCCTGTATTCTTTGTAATAAAAAACATGTAAAGTATGTTTCTTATTACTTATTGGTTGGCAGTTGTATTTTTCTCTGTATTGTCGTTTCCGTTTCCGGTCACATCATCAGCCAGATTAGATACACCGTCAGCCACATCTTCTACCACATTTCCTACAGCATCACCTGCATCCTGAAGTAGGGAGTCACCGTCGTCACCTGTGTTTGCGGTAGCATCGTTAACACCGTCTGTGGTATCGCCGATTCCATTGTCAGTATCTGTCATGGTATCGTTATTCATACCTGCATCGGAATCTGTTAAAGCATTATCTGTACCGTTTGCATCGGTAGTATCGGTAGTATCGCCCATGTCGTCAGTTCCGCTTAAGTTGGCAGCGTTATCCTCTGTCGTGGTATTGTCGGTTCCTGTAGTGTTTCCGGCAGTTGTCTTATCGTCGGTAGCGGTAGTATTGCCGCTATCTGCCATGTCATTAGGATCCTGCTGATTATTACAGCCGCAGGCAGCCAGTGTAAATGTTAAAGCCAGCATGGCAGTGAGTGTAATGATTTTTTTGCAATTTTTCATAATGACCTCCTTATTGGGTTTGAAATGAACCGCATCATGTCAGTTCTGTTGCTATTATGCGCAGTGTGCGGTAAAATATTCGGTATAGAAGAAATTAGATTTTTGTTTAGAAAGGTCGTATAGAATGAAATTCAGACCATGTATTGATATTCATAACGGACAGGTTAAGCAGATTGTGGGCGGCAGCCTTTGTGATGCCGGAAATCGCGCAGAAGAAAACTTTGTGTCCGAACAGACAGCGGCTTTTTTTGCAAATCTTTACAAGGATAACGGACTGAAAGGCGGACATATTATTTTATTGAATCCGGTATCCAGTGAATTTTATGCAAATACAAAAGCACAGGCTCTGGAAGCTTTAAAGGCATATCCGGGTGGCTTGCAGATAGGCGGAGGGATAACGCCGCAAAATGCCAAAGAGTATTTGGACGCCGGTGCCAGTCATGTGATAGTCACGTCTTATGTTTTTAAAGACGGAAGGTTGCATTATGACAGGCTGAAAGAAATGGTCAGAGCCGTTTCCAAGGAACATTTGGTTTTGGATTTAAGCTGTCGTAAAAAAAGTGAGTGCTATTATATTGTTACTGACAGATGGCAGAAATATACGGATGTTGTATTAGATGAAATAAATATCAGAGAGCTTTCGAAATATTGCGACGAGCTTTTGATTCATGCGGTAGATGTAGAAGGAAAGGCAAGCGGTATTGAAAAAAATGTGGCAAAGCTGCTTGGAGAGTATTGTGAAATTCCGGCAACCTATGCTGGCGGAGTGCACTCTTTTGAAGATTTGGCTGCGCTGAAGACACTGGGGAAAGGCAAGGTGGATGTGACCATCGGCAGTGCCCTTGATTTGTTTGGCGGAAACATGAAATTTGAAGAAGTTTTGGATTATATCAAAAAATAACCTATCTCTTTTGAGATAGGTTATTTCCTTAATCCGTTAAAACAATACTGCAAATTCTAAATAAAATGAATAAAGTGATATAGCATTTATATTAAGAAAAGGCACATCTTGTTACTGAATTAATGTGTTATAAGATTTCTTATAACTTAGTTACGTTTACGGCCTGAGGTCCCTTTTCTCCGTTTACTACGTCGAATTCTACGGAAGCGCCTTCTTCAAGAGACTTGAAACCTTCCATATTTAATCCTGAGTAGTGTACGAATACATCGTTACCGGATTCGTCAGAGATAAAGCCGTATCCCTTTTGGTTGTTAAACCACTTAACTGTACCTTTGTTCATTGTAGATACCTCCAAAAAAATAAAAAAATATAAATTGTCAAGCCATCGGCTATAACAAATTCAGAATAGCACAGTCGTGGATAAAAGTAAAGAAAATTCAAATATTTGCTTGAAAATTTTGTCATTATTCAGACTTTTGTACAGTTGATAAATTACAGGAATTAATGTTACGATAGCGGAAGAAAAAACAGCAAAATACGAAATGGCAAAGAGGTGTGAGGGCATATGAAGAAATGTAAAGTCCTTTTGAATGAAGTATTTATTGACGGATTAAGCGGCATGGCATCCGGATTATTTGCAACCCTGATTATCGGAACCATTATCCAACAGATAGGAAATATGTTGCCAGGCAATATCGGTACAGCGGTGACAATGATGGGGAAGATGGCGGCAGTGGTAACCGGCGCGGGTATTGGCTGCGGTGCGGCAGTGCGACTAAAAGCAAGTCCGCTGGTGATGCTTTCTGCGGCAGTTACCGGTATGGTGGGGGCATTTGCAGGTAAAATTATTGCCGGAAGTGTGTTGGCAGAGGGGGCAATTGTGCTGGCAGGACCGGGGGAACCGCTGGGAGCATTCGTAGCAGCAGTGGTAGGTATCTATGTAGGGAGACTGGTTTCGGGGAAAACCAAAGTGGATATTCTGGTGACTCCTTTCACATGTATTGTTGCCGGCTCGGCGGTAGGTCTTATTTTGGGGCCTCCCATATCTGCATTTATGAGTTGGCTTGGAAGTATTATCAACTGGGGGACTGTACAAGCACCATTCCTAATGGGAATTATTGTTTCCGTACTAATGGGAATTGTTTTGACCTTACCTATCAGCTCTGCAGCGCTTGGTATTATTTTGGGGCTTGACGGAATCGCAGCAGGTGCGGCTACAGTAGGATGTTGTGCCAATATGGTCGGATTTGCGGTAGCTTCCTTCAGAGAAAATAAGGTAAACGGACTTTTGGCGCAGGGACTTGGAACCAGTATGCTTCAAATCGGGAATATTGTGAAAAAACCTGTTATCTGGCTTCCGGCTATTATTTCCAGTGCAATATTGGGACCCATCTCTACGATGGTGTTGCAAATGACAAACAATGCCACAGGCTCCGGCATGGGTACAGCCGGTCTTGTGGGACAGATTAATGCTTATCAGACAATGGTATCTGCCGGCATGGAACCGTGGGTGGCTTTGGTTCAAATTATGATAATGCACTTCTTTTTACCCGGACTTCTGGCCTTTGTAATATCAGAGTTTATGCGTAAAAAGGGATGGATTTGCGAGGGCGATATGGCTCTGAAAGTTTAAAAAGTTGCGTTGTTTCGTAATCTATGATAAAATGATTAGAATTTAAGTGTCTGTTCATCAGACAGAATGAGAGGATTTATGGAACAACAGAGTAACAAGAAAAACAAGTTTGCCCTGCTGCTGGTAACGCAAAAAGATAATAATAATATAAAAAGACATTTAATCAGTTCCACCATAGTAGAGGTGCTGGCTGTTCTTTTGTTTATGGTAGTAGTGGCGGTTATATGCGGATTTGTCTATTTATCAATAACTTTAGATAATGCCAGAGAAGAGATTGTTGAACAGATGGTAACAATTACGAACCTGACAGACGAGAATGAAGCACTTGCTGTAGAAAATGCTACGTTATCCAGTAAGGTAACAGTGTTAAGCGAGACAGTAAGTATGAAGGCAGCAAATGAGGATGCCATATCCCATGAAACTGTTGAAAATGCACTCCCTAAGGGCTTTCCCCTAAGCGGTTCCGCTACCATGGAGGAAGTAAACGAGGGAGAACCGATGCTGAAGTTTACCGCAGCCCAAGGAGTGAATGTGATTACTACGGGAACCGGAACGGTAAGTGCAGTGGATGCGGATGAGACCTACGGAACCAAAATTGTGGTTGATCACGGGAACGGATACAGCTCCGTTTATCGGAATAACGGAACAGCACTTGTAAAAACCGGTGAAGAACTGGGCAAGGGATATATTCTTTTTACCATCGGAGAAGAGAATCAGGAGCTGGGATATCAGATTATGAAGGATGAGGAATATATTGATCCCATGCTGATTATTGATATTAATGGTTAAAAATGCTTAGGCAAAAAATGGACATTGTAAAGTGATTTACACTTACAATGTCCATTTTTGGTTTCATTATTTTAGTAACAGCTTATTGTTCAAGTCTGCCGAATACAAGCTCGTAACCGTCATTTCCGTAATTCAGGGAACGGTTAACACGGCTGATGGTAGCAGTGGATGCGCCTGTTTTTTCGGCGATTTCCAGATAAGTTTTTTTATCTTTGAGCATGGATGCTACTTCGTATCTTTGGGATAAGGATAACAGTTCGTTTACAGTACATAAGTCTTCAAAGAAACTATAGCATTCTTCTTTGTTTTCGAGACATAAAATAGCATCAAATAAATGGTCTACAGCAGATGTTTGAATCTTTTTATTCATTAAGAAATCCTCCAATTCCCAATGTTATATTAACACAGTAATATTTTAACATATTAAAGTTCTGAAGTAAAGGAAATTAAAATAATTTCTGCAACATGAACTACTTGTCATGTGGTTTTAAATACTATATAATAAAGAGGATTGAAATTGGAGGGGATATGAAATGACTTTAGATAAGGATAATTTGTTAAGCAGCATATTAGAAAGCTTAGACCGTATTCATCACATTAAACTGGAGGACATTCCTAATATTGAGCTATACATGGATCAGGTTACCACGTTCATGGAGCATAATTTGAAAAGCTCCCTGCGAAATCCGGAGGACAAGATATTAACCAAGACCATGATTAACAATTATGCCAAAAATGACCTTTTGCCCCCGCCGGTTAAGAAGAAATACAGCAGAGAGCACATTATTATGCTGATTTTTATTTACTATTATAAGGGTATTTTGTCTATTAATGATATCCAGGCGTTGCTGGGACCCCTTACAGAGCAATATTTCCAGGGGGAAGGAGATATTAATCTGGGCGCAATTTATGAGGAGGTATTCAGTCTGGAGAAAGCACAGGTGGATGCCATGAAGGAGGATGTTGTTACAAAATTTGAAATGGCACATACTCTTTTTGAAGATGCAAAGGAAGAGGATAAGGAAACGTTGCAAATGTTTTCCTTCATTTGTTTGCTCAGTTTTGATGTCTATTTAAAGAAACTTATGATTGAAAAAATGTTGGATAATTATGTAACTGCTAAGGAAGGACAAGCAGCTGTTAAAGAAAAAAAGAGTAAAGAAAAATAAATATTTATTGCAGTAATAGAAAGCAGGTAGTATCGGTTGATGATACATACCTGCTTTTTTAGTTACATGATTCCTTTTTCAGAATGTTGTTTGTTACTATTTTTGCAAATCAAAGAAAGCAGTCATAAATACTGCAGGAGAGTTCCAGTAGATGGTAATCTCATTGGTAGAATAGCTGTCTACATGGTCAACATAGCACTTCATAGGAGGAGTACCTGCAGGAATCCGTTCAACAGCCGCAGGGTCTACCGGTGTTTTGAAGGGACCGCCGCTGACCCAGCCTGCCATGGGAAGCTCAATTCCGTCTGCAAAGGTTGGACGGTTATGGGGATTTTTGTAGGCATTTTCCCCATGTCTTGTAATATAACTTATACCCAGAGCATTTTTGCCAAGAAGATAGTGCAGATGTTCGAATGCAGCATCCTTATATGTTGCCTTCTTATCATCGGAGGAAAGAAGGGAAGCAAGAATCAACAGCATGGAACGGTTACAAATTACCATATTGCTGCCCCATACATAATCTTCCGGAGCCATACCCAGGCGGTAGCCGCCTGCATTTATCAGGGAAAGAAGCTTGTCTGCATCTGCAAATAAAGCATCTGTTAAAGCCTTTTCTAATTGGGCGCCGGCACGATGATTGGAATCGAATAAAGTAGCAAGCAGGGTAAGACCGGACACATCCGTCCAGCCGAAATCTGTTTTGTTTATATCAGAGAGTACATATTCAGAGAGCTTTTCAAGATAAGATTCGTCGTAACCGTAGTCCGTGCGGAGAAGCTCTGCACTTGCCCACATTCTTTCGTCCAAATCACATTCATCATCATATTCACCGGTGTTACTGCCTTCCGGATTGTGGAAACCGACATAAGGATTATTTAGTAACCACTTCCAGGATTTTCGTGCAGCGGTAAGGGCTGTTTGAGAAAAAGCTTCGTCGAAGGGCTTATAAACACGGGAAGCAAGTGCCATTACGGCAGCAAAGTCCGCAACTGCCATGGAAGAAACCGGGAAAATCAGAAATTGCATATGGTCATCCTCAGGCATTACAAAGTCTGCATGACAGAAGGAGGTCAGTTTGTGATATACACCACCATCCTCTGCCTGCATTTTCAGAAGCCATTTCAGCTCATACATACATTCACACAAAATATCCGGCATAGAGCCTTTGCTTTCCGGAATGTTGAGGGAATCTTGAAAGCTTTCAGGGAATAATTCATAAGCATAAAGCAAATGGGCAAGGGCTACAGCACCGGCAGTAGAGTATCTGCCGAAATCCCCTGCGTCATGCCATCCGCCGGTCATATCGAAGCTCTTAGGATTTTCTGTTTTATTCAGATAATCCTCCAAGAAGATGGCTGGCGTGGTATGACAGGCTGCATGCGTGTATTCACCTGCATATTCTTCTGTTAAGGCACAGCCGCATCTTTGGTAGTAGAGACACTTCATAAGATCAAGCTGCAACTGCTTATAAACATCATCTCCAATGGTAAAAAGCGGGGACTTCTGCTTATCCCCGGTTAAGATATAGTACCGTCCGGGAACGGTAACTTCGGAAAAATCAATGTGATAAGTGGTGTCACCGGAAGCTGCATCGAAGCCGCCCTCGGTAGAGGTACCGTCAAAAACACTGATTTGGTCTGTTTCTCTGATAATCTGAAAATTGCAGGGGGCAGTAGTAACAGCAATTTTAGCACCCTCTGTCTGATAGCCCACCTGATTTAAGTAAATTCCCATTTGAATAACCTCCCGTACATGTTAGTATAAGTATAGAATTATCATACAATGTGCGCATGGAAAGAGCAAGGAAATAAAAATAATTGCCGGTAAAAAATTACAAAAAATTTAAAAAACTTGAAGATTTGATGGGCCATGCTTCGTTATTATTTTTGAAGATGTAAAAAAGCCGTGAGGGAGGTGGGGAAAATAAGCACTGTGACAACGAAAATAAAATGCTCGCAAAGCCGGCTTTGTGAGTTGATGGATGCATATGAAAAGCTTGTTTTTTCCATCTGCTACAAGATAACCGGGGACTATTTCACGGCAGAGGATTTGGCGCAGGAAACCTTCCTGACAGTGTATCAAAAGTATGAAACCTTTGACGGACAAAACGAAAAGGCATGGATATGTCGTATTGCTACAAATAAAAGCATTGATTACATAAGAAGTGCCGGACAGAGAATGGTTCCTACGCAGGATGCTTTTTTTGAGCTGATAACAGAGAAGAAGGAAAACCCCGAAGAGCTGTGCATCGAGCAGGAAATTAAAAATAACCTTACAAAGTATTGCGATGAGTTGAAGCCGCCCTATGATGAAATTGCCAGAGAGTACTATCTGGAGGAAATGACTGCGGCGCAGATAGCAAAAAAGAAGCAGATGAATGTAAAAAGTGTACAGACACAGATTTACAGAGCCAGAAGTATGCTGCAAAAGCTTTACGGAAAGGAGGAAGGAAGATGAGCGGGTATCCCACAGATGAAGAGCTTGGCAGGTTGATAGAAGAACTGGAGAGGCAACCGTTATATGCACCGGTACATTTACAGGAATCGGTGTTATGTAAACTGAAGGAAAGAGAAAATAAGCGGGAATCATCCGAAAAAGTATCCTTTTTTCTGTATAGTATTAAAATGGCGGTAGGCATGGCTGCAGCTATTGTGCTTTTGTTTGCCATTCCGGCAAATGACGGAAGTAATAAGAGCTATGCCTCGGTGCTTCGCAGGGGAACAGAGGCAGTAGAACAAAGAATGGATGCTCATTTTGAAAACGGAAGAAGTAAAATTTCCCGGTTTTCTGACAAAATTAATACCATGATGGATCAATTGTTTCAAAGAGAAGATTTAGGAGGATTTGATTATGAAGGCTAAGAAAAAGAACCGATTTTTAACATTTTGTTTTTCATGTATGCCCGGTGCGGGAGAAATGTATATGGGATTTTTGAAAACGGGCTTAAGTCTGATGAGTATTTTCTTATTAAGTATTTTCGGGTTATCATATTTCCGGTTTGAGGAATTCGCAGTGGTAATCGGTGTGACAATGTGGTTTTACAGCTTTTTCCATGCCAATCATTTGGCATCTTTAAGCGATGAAGAGTTTGCAGAGGTAAAGGACAGCTATTTATTTGCAGGAGAAGATTTCGGTGGTCAGATTGCATGGGCTTCCAAGTATCAAAAGGTACTTGCCGGACTTTTAATTGCTGCCGGTGTGATTTTGCTTTGGAACACCGCGACAGATTTGGCAAGAAACTTTTTGCCTGAGTATATTTGGAAAATCATGTATACAGTAGGGGACTATGTTCCAAGAGTAGTAGTGGCAATTTTGATTATGATTGTCGGAGTGAAAATGATTCTTGGCAGAAAAGCACAGCTGGCACAAAATATTGTTGAAAATGAACAGAAGGAAGATACGGCGGTAATTCAGGAGGAAGCATAATGGGAAAACAGACTGTAATCATAAGAAGAGTTGGCTCCGTCAGCTTCGGAATCGTGCTTCTTTTGTCCGGCTTTTTACTGCTTGCCCATACATTTTTCCCAAAGTTTGATTATTTGACCGTATACCGGTTCTGGCCGGTAACCCTGATTATGCTTGGAATAGAGGTATTGGTAGGTAGCAGGGGAAAGAATGTGGAAGTACTGGATGAGCAGGGAAAAGTGATTGAACAAAGCAAGACCGTTTATGACTTTGCAGCTATCATTATGACTGCAGTGGTATTGGGAGCGGCAATTTTTACGGCAGCGGTGTGCCGGTTGTATGAGATATGAAATGCCATGGACGGAATGATAAACAACCGTCCGCTAAAAGAAGGAAAACATAAGAATAAGCGGATGGGATAATAGGCAACCATCCGCTTAAAGAAGAAAAAACAAGAAAAAGCGGAAGAAACGTCAGGCAACCGTCCGCTTAAAGAAGAAAAAACAAGAAAAAGCGGAAGAAGCATCAGGCAACCGTCCGCTTGAAGAAGAAAAAACAAGAAAGAGCGGAAGAAACGTCAGGCAACCGTCCGCTTGAAGAAGAAAAAGCAAGAAAAAGCGGAAGAAGCATCAGGCAACCGTCCGCTTAAAGGAGAAAAAGCAAGAAAAAGCGGATGGACTAACGAAAAACCATCCGCTTATTACATAAAAACTTTTCACCACGCAGGTTCTTATTTTATCGCTTTGGTTGCGAATTTTGTGGTAACCAAATCTTCATAGGGAACTCTTTCAGGTAATTCACCGGCTTCCTCCAGTATATTTTGCAAAAGCATAAAAGCTTCCTCTTCAAAAATCAAATTTTTCTTCCATGTGTCCTGTTCATGGTAACGGGTAATAATGGTAGTAATGGTTTCCTCAGGAGTTTCTGCAAACTGGGGAGCTATAACCTTCGCAATTTCTTCCGGGGTATGGCTGTTAACATAGTCCATACCTTTTTGGAGTGCATTGGTAAAGGATTGGATAATTTCAGGGTTTTCTTCAATAAAACTCTTTTTCGCACTGAATGCAGTATAAGGCACATATCCGGAATCTTCGCCTAGGGATGCCACCACGTAGCCGTCGCCTTTTTCTTCCAAGGAAGTGGCATGGGGCTCAAATTCTACGGTGAACTGTCCCTGACCGCCGGAGAAGGCAGCAGCTGTGGAACCGAAATCGATGCTTTGATCGATGCTGAGGTCAGTTTTAGGGTCAATATCATTTTTCTTTAAAATATATTCAAATACCATCTGGGGCATACCGCCGGCTCTGCCGCCCAGCACTTCACTGCCCTTTAACATTTCCCAATCAAAATTTTCAATGGGTTCTCTGGAAACAAGGAAGTTTCCGGCTCTTTGGGTCAGCTGGGCAAAATTCACCACATAATCCTGAGAGCCGCCTGCATAAGTATAGATAGTGGACTCACTGCCCATAAAGCCGATGTCAGCTTCATCAGTCAGAACGGCAGTCATGGTTTTATCGGCGCCGAAGCCGGTTACCAATGTGAGATTGATGCCTTCTTCCTCAAAATAGCCTTCTTCTATGGCCACATATAAGGGACTATAGAAAATGGAATGTGCCACTTCGTTTAATGTGACGTCAACCATATTGTCTGTACCGGCCGAAGCTTCTTCTTTTCCGCAACCGACGGAGGCGGAGCACAAAAGCAGAAGGCACAGACCAAGGCTGAATATTTTTTTCAGATATAATTTTTTCATAAATTCCTCCGAATTTGGTTCGATGATACATATTATGAAAAAAAGAGTATTGTGGTGCATGAAAAATGACAGATGGGCAAATCTGCTTATAGACAATATCCGACAAAAAAGATATAATCATAATACGGGAATTTTTGAATCCGGAACAGGATTCGGTTTTCTGAAAGAAAAGTAAAACTATATAAACGGAGGATTGAAACATGGGATTAATTAAAGCAATTACCGGTGCTATCGGCGGAGTGGTATCCGATCAGTGGTTGGAGTATTTTTACTGTGATTCTCTGGATGAAGAGATTCTGGTAACAAAGGGTCAGAAAAAGACCAAAGGACGTGCCGCTAACAACAACGGAGAAGAAAATATTATTTCAAACGGTTCTATTATCGCAGTCAATGAAGGTCAGTGTATGATTATCGTTGACCAGGGTAAGGTAGTGGATTTCTGTGCGGAAGCAGGCGAATTCAGATATGATTCATCTACAGAGCCCAGTTTACTTTACGGAAGTCTCGGTGAAAATATCAAGAAGACTTTCAGTACCGTAGGTAAGCGTTTTACATTCGGCGGAGATACAGCGAAGGATCAGAGAGTATACTTCTTTAATACCAAAGAAATTATGGGTAACAAGTACGGCACAGCCAATCCGGTACCCTTTAGAGTAGTAGATCAGAATATCGGTCTTGATATCGATATTTCTATCCGTTGTAACGGTGAATATTCCTATAAGATTGTTGACCCGCTTCTTTTCTACAAGAATGTATGTGCCAACGTAAAGGATGATTTTGAAAGAAGAGAAATTGACAGCCAGTTAAAGACGGAACTTATGACTGCGCTTCAGCCCGCATTTGCAAAGATTTCCGCTATGGGAATCCGTTACAGTGCGGTGCCTGCCCATACAATGGAACTTGCAGATGCCCTGAATGAAGTATTATCCGAAAAGTGGGCACAGCTTCGCGGTATCGAAATTGTATCCTTCGGTATCAATGCCATGAAGGCATCCGAAGAAGATGAAGCGATGATTAAGGAACTGCAGAAGAGCGCAGTGCTTCGTAATCCTAACATGGCAGCAGCTACTTTGGTTGGTGCACAGGCAGAAGCAATGAAAGCAGCAGCTTCCAATACAGCAACAGGACCTATGATGGCTTTTGCAGGAATGAACATGGCAACCCAGGCAGGCGGCATGAATGCACAGCAGCTGTTCCAGATGGGCGCAGCACAGCAGGCTCCCATGCAGCAGGCTTCTCCGGCAGCAGCTCCCGCAGCAGCAGAGGGATGGACTTGTGCTTGCGGCAAGACCGGTAACACAGGCAAATTCTGTGGTGAATGCGGTGCACCGAAGCCGGCAGCAGATGGCTGGACCTGCTCTTGCGGAGCAGTAAACAAAGGAAAGTTCTGCAGTGAATGCGGTGCCAAGAAACCGGCAGGAGAACCTTTATATAAGTGTGATAAGTGCGGATGGGAACCTGAAGATCCCAAGAACCCGCCTAAGTTCTGCCCTGAATGCGGAGACCCTTTTGACGAGAGCGATGCACAATAATTGTTTTCTAAACAAAGGTGAAAACGGGGAGAAATAATATGAGTGATTTTGATACAAACTTGGATGCAAAAGTAGTATCCACCATAGAAGAAACGGATAAAAAATGTCCCCGATGCGGCGGAGTCATGGACTATGACCCCGCCACCGGCGGCTTAAAATGCCCTTACTGCGATTATGAGCAGGAAATCAAAAAAGAAGAAGAGGCACCTGCCAGTGCACAGGAGCTTGATTTCTCAGAGGCAGAGAATACCGCTAACTGTAATTGGGGTGTAGAAAAGAAAACAGTTCTTTGTAAAGCCTGTGGAGCAGAATCGGTATACGATGCACTTGAAATTTCTGCGGTATGTCCGTTTTGCGGTTCCAATCAGGTTATGGAAGCGGCTGATCAAAAGACTATGGCGCCCGGTGGTGTGATTCCCTTCAAGGTGACAGACCGGAAGGCAGCAGAGCTGTTTAAGAACTGGATTAAGAAGAAATGGTTTTGTCCCAAGCTTGCAAAAGAAAGCGCTAAAGCCAAAAGCTTTAAAGGGGTTTATTTACCTTATTGGACTTTTGATACCGTTACTGCTTCCCAGTATACAGGACAGTACGGTAAGGAAAGAAGAGTAAAAAGAGGCGACCAGACCGAGACAGTGGTTGACTGGTATAATACCAGAGGCAGCTATCAGGCAGGTATCGATGATGAACTGGTCTGTGCGACGACTAACCAGAACCAGTCCATGCTGGTTGGATTAGAACCTTATGATACGGCAGATAATAAAAGCTACAAGCCTGAATATGTGGCAGGCTTTGCGGCAGAGCGTTATGCCATCGGCGTAAAGGAAGGCTGGGAAATAGCTAAAAACAGTATACAGCGCAGACTTTATTCAAGTATAGCCCAAAAAATCCGGCAGGAGAATCATGCAGACCGTGTAAGAAATCTGCAGATACAGACTACATATCGTGATATTACATATAAATATCTGCTTTTGCCGGTTTGGATTTCCAGCTATAAGTACAAAGACAAAGTATATCAGTTTATGGTAAACGGTCAGACCGGCAAGGTTTCCGGCAAGACACCGATTTCCATACCGAAGGTAATTTTAACAATCGTGGCAGCTCTGGTTGCTCTTGGAATTATTGTTTGGTTATCTTCATTCTAGAGGAGGAGCAGTTATGCCACAGATAGGAACCATAATTATTTTGGTCCTGATTCTGGTAATTTTCGGATGCATTGCTTATGCGGTATATCGTATAAAAAATGCAGTGCGTTCTTTTTCACAGGCAGCTTTTGGGACAGATTCCCTAAAAGAAGGCTTTGAGCAGGTAGAAGAAGAATATTCAGCGACCCCCAAGTCGGTATCCGCGATGACCAGTCTGTACCTTCCCAATATCAAAAGAGAGTTTCCGGAATTTCAATACGATGAGATGAAAGTCAGGGCAGAAAATGTCCTGACTTCTTATCTGATGTCGATTACTGCCGGAGATGCTTCGGGGCTTACTGAGGGAAGCAGAGAATTAAAGGATCAACTTGAAATGTATATCATCCAGTTAAAGAGTCAGGGTGAAAAAGAGCGGTTTGAAAGCATTAAGCTTCATAGAACCGAAATATCAAATTATCAGAAAAGAAACGGACGCTGTACCATTACCTTCCAAAGCTCTTTGCAATACCGCTACAGTCTCTGGGGGGAACAAGGACAGGTAAAAGAAGACCGTGGCATGATGCAGGACCGTTTTAATGTAGAAGTAGTTTATATTCAGGACAGAAGCCTTGTTGAGGATGAAAGAGACTTATCTTTAGGCATTAACTGCCCGAATTGCGGTGCACCGGTTTCCGGACTTGGAAGTAAAGTCTGTGAATACTGCGGTACGCCGGTTGTGGAATTAAATATTTATGCGTGGACCTTCCACAAGGTAAGCAGAGCATAAATGGGTTACTATGCAAAAATGAGAAGCACAAGTGGAGTGACAGCTAAGAATGAGTATTTATGATACACTGAACGAACAACAGAAACAAGGTGTGTTTACGGTTGAAGGGCCGGTTCTCCTTCTTGCGGGAGCCGGCTCAGGTAAGACAAGGGTGCTTACCCACCGGATTGCTTATCTGATAGAAGAAATCGGTATCAATCCCTGGAATATCATGGCCATTACCTTTACCAATAAAGCAGCAGGAGAGATGAAGGAACGTGTGGAAGACCTGGTAGGTTTTGGCTCTGACAGCATCTGGGTTACTACCTTTCACTCTACCTGTGTGCGGATTTTGCGTAGATTTATCGACAGATTGGGCTATGATAACAATTTTGTTATTTATGATACCGATGACCAGAAATCTTTGGTGAAGGATATATGTAAGAGACTGAATATAGATACCAAGATGTTCAAGGAACGTGTCATTATGTCCGCTATTTCTTCGGCAAAGGATGAACTGATTTTACCTAACGAATATAGTATGGGTACAGGCGGAGATTACCGTAAGCAGAAAATCGCCCAGGTGTATCAGGAGTATCAGGCAGCCCTGAAGAAGAATAATGCAGTGGATTTTGATGATCTGATTATGCTGACGGTTGAACTCTTTAAGAGTTGTCCCGATGTTTTGGAAAGCTATCAGAACCGTTTTAAATATATTATGGTGGACGAGTATCAGGATACCAATACTGCCCAGTTTGAATTAATCAGACTTCTTGCGGCAGCAAACCGTAACCTTTGCGTGGTGGGAGACGATGACCAGTCCATTTACAAATTCAGAGGTGCCAATATCCGCAATATCTTAGATTTTGAGCATCATTATCCGGAGGCGACGGTTATCCGCTTAGAACAGAATTACCGTTCCACCCAGAATGTGTTGGATGCAGCCAATGCCGTAATCCGCAACAACTCAAGGCGTAAGGAAAAAGCCCTTTGGACTGACAAGGGAGCAGGAAACAGAATCCATTTCAGACCCTTTGAAAATGCATATGAAGAAGCGGAATTTGTGGCAGATGATATTGCTCGCAAGCAAAGAGAAGGCATTGTGGAATACGGTGAGTGCGCGGTTCTTTTCAGAACCAATGCACAGGCCCGCCTTTTAGAGGAGCGCTTTGTAGTAGAAGGCATACCGTATGAT
Source organism: Lachnospiraceae bacterium (assembly GCA_017411305.1). Taxonomy (GTDB): domain Bacteria; phylum Bacillota; class Clostridia; order Lachnospirales; family Lachnospiraceae; genus Suilimivivens. The sequence continues at coordinate 14,131 of JAFQQI010000059.1, read as the reverse complement.
GTGGTAGGCGGTGTAAATTTCTATTCTAGAAGAGAAATCAAAGATTTGCTTGCCTATCTGAAAACCGTTGATAACGGTCGTGATGACCTTTCTGTTAAGAGAATTATTAATGTGCCGAAGAGAGGCATTGGTGCCACTACCATTGCCAAAGTACAGGATTATGCAGATATGCATGAAATCAGCTTTTTTGATGCGCTGACGGTGGCAGAGAATATTCCGGGCCTTGGGAAAAGTGTATCCAAACTGACAGCCTTTGTTTCTATGATTCGTGTATTTCGGGGAAAACTGGAATTTGCCGGATTAGAGGCACTGATTAAAGAGATTCTGGAGACTACGGAATACATCAAAGAAATGGATGCCGCTGACGAGGAAGACGCGCTGGCAAGAGCTGAGAATGTTGACGAACTCATCAGCAAAATAGTTGCTTATGAGGAAACCCATGATGAGCCTACGTTAAGTGAGTTTTTGGAAGAGGTTGCACTAGTATCGGATGTAGACAGATTAGAAGATGATAACAACAGGGTACTTTTGATGACTCTTCACAGTGCAAAGGGACTTGAATTTGCCCATGTATATCTGACCGGTATGGAGGACGGTGTTTTTCCCAGTTATATGACCATAACATCGGATGATACCGGTGAGATAGAAGAAGAGAGGCGTCTTGCCTATGTGGGAATTACCCGTGCTAAGGAGGATTTAACACTTTGCGCCGCTAAGATGCGTATGATTCGCGGAGAAACCCAGTACAATGCGGTGAGCCGCTTTGTAAAGGAGATTCCTACGGAACTGCTTGACAATAAGCCGCCTATGTCCAGGCAGTATGATGCAGACATGGATACGGGAGCGGAAAACCGCATCTCCAAATATAATCCGATGTACAATACCATGATGAGAAGCAAGCCGGTTGCTACAGTAGCGCCGAAACGGACTGCAGCAGAGAATAAACCTTTTATTGCAAGCGGTGTGGGAGATTTCGGTAAGCTTGGCATTGTGAAAGGCGCAGGAACAGCCTCAGGAGGTAAACCGGATTATGATGCAGGAGACCGTGTCAGACATATTAAATATGGTGAAGGAACGGTAATTGACCTTGAGCCGGGACCGCGGGATTATAAGGTGACTGTGGACTTTGACGATGTAGGACAGAAGATTATGTATGCTGCCTTTGCTAAGTTGAAGAAATTATAAATATTATTAAAAATTCTTAGGAAAAAATTTCATTTTCAGGTAGTAAATTCTTGCGTAAAATGTTATATTATTAATCAAGAAGGAAACAATGTAAGAGACAATGGATTTTGGAATCTGAAATAGGAAAGAGAAAGAGAGGACAGAATTATGAATACATGGAGTAAGGTTGAAGAATTAATGGATTTTGTGAAGCATCATGATATCAAAGAAATGAAGAATCTTTTAAATAAAAAAGAAGAAGAAAAGAACAAAAATGTACTTTTGTGGATTTTTGCGGCAATCGGTGTGGTAGTTGCTGTAGCTGCCATTGCATATGCAGTATATCGTTATATGACTCCGGATTATCTGGAAGATTTTGAAGATGATTTCGATGATGACTTTGAAGATGACTTCTTCGAGGATGAAGAAGATGAAGAGCCCGAACCGGTTGTTATTAAGGCTGAGAACCCTGCAGGTGAAGAGGACTTTGCGGAATAATTGCGGCAGAAGCTTTATAGTTGCCGGTGCATGACTATAGTGAGTTTGCGACTGACAGAAAAGGAAGATACGGGATGCGCAGGAAGTGTGCATCCCATTTTTTTTGAAAAAGTTAATTTACGATAGAAAGGTTGAAACAAATTGAAAAAAGGACAGGTTGTTACAGGAATTGTAGAGAGAGTTGATTTCCCCAATAAGGGAATTGTAAAGACAGAAGATGGTGTTTGCGTGGTGAAAAATGCTCTGCCCGGTCAGAAGGTGAGAGCAGGAATTAATAAGGTGCGGAAAGGAAAAGCAGAAGGAAGACTGCTTGAAGTGGAAGAAAAGTCACCCATAGAAATTGACAGTCCCTGCCCCCACTTCGGACTTTGCGGCGGATGTACTTATATTTCTCTTCCTTATGAGGAGCAGCTTGCTGTGAAAGAAGGACAGGTAAAACGCTTACTTGACAGCGTACTTAACAGACAGCAGGAACCTTGGATTTTTGAAGGGATTAAAGCAAGCCCTGTGCAGTTTGGCTACCGGAATAAGATGGAGTTTTCCTTCGGAGATGAAGTAAAGGATGGCCCTCTTTCCCTTGGTATGCACAAAAGAGGCAGCTTTTATGATATTGTGTCCGTAACAGATTGTCAGATTGTTGATGCTGATTATCGGGCAATTTTGACCTATACCAGAGATTATTTTGCAAAAGAAGGGTTACCGTTCTATCATCGCCTACGTCATGAAGGTTTTCTTCGTCATTTACTGGTACGAAAAGCGGCAAGAACAGGAGAGATTTTGGTAGCGCTTGTTACCACTTCCCAAATAGCACCTGAGCTGCAATCGTGGGTAGATGGATTGCTTGCACTTTCTTTAGAGGGAAAATTTGCAGGAATTCTGCATATTATCAATGATTCCGTAGCAGATGTGGTAAAAAGCGACGAAACACGGATTCTGTATGGACAGGATTACTTTTATGAGGAGCTTTTGGGACTGAAGTTCAAGATTTCTACTTTTTCCTTTTTCCAGACAAACTCTTTAAGCGCAGAAGTACTTTATGAGACAGCAAGAGAGTATGTTGGGGATTTGAATGGCGCTGATAAAGTGGTGTATGATTTGTATAGCGGTACGGGAACTATCGCCCAGCTAATGGCACCGGTAGCAAAGAAGGTAATCGGTGTGGAAATTGTCGAGGAAGCTGTGGAAGCGGCAAAAAAAAATGCTGAGCTGAATGGTTTACATAACTGTGAGTTTATCGCAGGAGATGTACTGAAGGTTTTGGATACTATCGAAGAAAAGCCAGATATGATTATTTTGGACCCGCCCAGGGATGGAATCCATCCCAAAGCACTTGGCAAGATTATCGGTTACGGAATTGAAAGAATGGTTTATATTTCCTGCAAGCCCACCAGTCTGGTGCGAGACTTAGAGACCTTTTTGGATAGCGGTTATGTTGTGGAAAAAGCGGTGGCCGTTGATCAGTTCCCTTGGACAACGGGGATTGAGACAGTTGCGGTTTTGAAGCGAGTTGAGTAGCTGAAAAGTAAAGATTAGTATCAGATAAAAGGCGGACGGAGCAAAGAAAAACAGGACATTGAGGATAAAAAAACAGGACATTGAGGATAAAAAACAGGACATTGATATGATTTATCCGATGAAAGGAAAAGGAAAGGGGAAATACCTTTTTAAAAGAGATGAGACTTAGAGAGAGGTTTATGGGACTCTAAAAATGTTATCTTACTATCAGAACAAGTGATACGTTTTGATTAGGAGGTAACATTATGAAGGGATATACAACAGCAAGCGGATATATGGGATATGTAGATGGCGGTTACATTTTGTTCGCAAGCGAGGAAGATTATAGGGAGTATATGGAAGCATAATCTAGATTCCGTATCGGACCGTTACAGAATGGGAAAGGAATAACCGGCATGCACCGGCATATGTACTTAGACTGTTGGAATACTATATTCGGGCAGAGAAATTAGATAAGCCAAAAGAGAAAACGTAATATAATGCGTGTAATTGCAATATGGAGATAATCCCATTGACAATCCTATCTTACGGTAGTATGATTAGTAAAAATTCAGGAGAGCTTAAACTATGCAGAACTTACATTGCACACAGCATAATATGTATTATTATTACAGACGTATTTGTCTGTGACTGTAATCATCCGAAGGATGCGCGGTCGCAGCAGGTAGGTCTGATGTGTCTGTGCATGAAATCGGAAAATGTAGGTTTGACTTTGTTATAAAGTATTCATAATACCACATGGAAGAGATGCACCGGCACATTGTTGTTGTTCGGTGCTTTTTGTTTGTGCATTGGAAGAAGGAGGAGAAAGGAAATGGTACGATTTGCAGAAGGAAAAGATTTAGAAAGAGTGAATGAATTGCGGGCACAGGTAAACGATGTGCACGTAAAAGGACGTCCGGATATCTTTAAGCCGGGATTTTGCCAGGAGCTTAAAGATGTTGTCTATGAGATGTGTAACGATGAGAATAAGAATATTATCGTGGCAGAGCGTGACGGTGTGATTTGCGGCATGGTCTGTGTGGAATACATCGTAAGGCCGGAATCCCCATACAACTTAGAGAGAAAGTTTTACCATATTGTGGAGGTTGCGGTAGACGAAGCTTTCCGCAGGCAAGGCGTGGCATCAGAAATCTTTGAATTTATCAAAAAGGATGCGAAAGAGAGAGGCTTTAAAAGAATAGAACTTGATGTATGGGGATTTAATGAATCCGCAAGAGAATTTTACGAATCGGTAGGCTTTCAAACCTTCAGAAGATTCATGGAATTTACATGTGAGGAGTAGAGCGATGAAACTGAAAATAATCGGTTCCGGTGGCTGTGTCAGTACACCCAGACCTTGTTGCAACTGTCCGATTTGCGTAGAGGCAAGAGAAAAGGGATTTCCCTATGCGCGAACCGGGTGTAGCTTGTATCTTGAGGATTAAGGAGGTAATCATTACCCATTTAGAGGAGGACTGGGGAAAATCTTATGATGATTACAGAGAGCTGGAGAAACAATACAAGAACGTGAAATTCGCATATGATGGGCTTGAACGGTGTTTTTAGATAAGCTAATAATATCTTGACAAATCAATAATCAGGCTCATATAATGATTAAAGATAAATTTTAGGAGAGAGTGCTGTTTGTTAATTGTAACGGTAAAAATTGCAAAATAAATATTGCAGGGTGACTTTTATCAGGCGAGGAGGTTTGAAATACCGACCGGCTATCTATGGTATCAGTGTGCCCATTTGCAGACAGGAAAGCTGTCCGCATTTTTACCCTACAATTTGCTTAATGATACGAAATCTTTGCAAAGCTAAGCATGACTGTATGGTCATGCTTTTTTTGTAGTAAATCAAGAAAGGACAAACAGCAATGAATATAGAAAAACAAATTGAATTTGACAAAGTAAAAGAAATATGGATGAATCTGGCAGTGACAGAGGCTGCCAAAGAACAGATAAGAGAAATAACATTTTGCCTATCGGAGAGAGACCTGCGCAAGCAGATAAAAGACACTACTGACAGTAGAAATCTCATAGAGAAGCTGGGAACCCCACCGCTGCAGAGTGTTTCCGAAATCAGGGATATTTTACAGACAGCAGAAAAAGGAGACTGCTTAACCCCCTATCAGCTGGAGCGTGTGGAAAAGGTGCTGGTGGCAATCAGGCGTCTTAAGGACTATTTAGAGCGCGGTAAGATGTATCAAAATGCGCTGGCATATTATGAGGAAAACTTAAAGGATGTGCCGATGCTGCGGGAAGAAATCAACCGTCAAATCAGAAGTGACGGGGTAGATGACTATGCATCGGATGAACTGAATTATTACAGAAGTCAGATTGCCAAAACCGAGGAGCAGATGAAGCTTAAAGCAGAGCAGATCATGCGTGCGAATAAGGATTGCATGAGTGACAGCTTTTGCACAGTGAAAAATGGCAGAGTATGTGTACCTGCCAAAAAGGAATATAAATTTAAAATACCGGGAAGTGTGATTGGCAAATCTGCTACCGGAAATACATTGTTTATTGAGCCTGTCAGCGTAGCAAAGTATTATGAAGAATTACAGATGCTGAAGATTGGCGAAGAAAATGAAGTATACCGTATTTTATATACCCTGACAGCTATGGTGTCGGAGGCATCAGAGGAAATCAGTGAAAATATCAAAATGATAGAGAGGCTTGACTTTTTGTTTTCAAAGGGTAAGCTTAGTATTGATATGGATGCTGCCGAGCCGCAAATCAACACAGAACGGAGAATCCGGTTAAAGGATGCAAGGCATCCGCTGATGAACCGGGAAATTAATGTGCCCCTTCAGTTTGCACCGGATGAAAATGTCAGAGGGGTTGTCATAACCGGACCGAATACAGGAGGAAAGACAGTTGCCATTAAGACCGTAATGTTAAACTGCATGATGGCGCAATGCGGTCTTCATGTAACCTGTAAGGAAGCCGATATTTGTATGAACAGTGCTTTTCTGTGCGATATCGGAGATGGGCAGAACCTGTCAGAGAACTTGTCCACTTTTTCTGCACATATCAAGAATGTTCTGGAGGTGCTTAAGGAAGTAGACCAAGACAGTCTTGTGATTATGGATGAGCTTGGCTCCGGAACCGACCCGGCAGAAGGAATGGGGATTGCGGTTGCGATTTTAGAAGAGCTGAGAAAAAGCGGTGCTTTGTTTTTAGTTACGACCCATTACCCGGAGGTAAAGGAGTACGCTGTTAAGGCAGAGCATATTGTGAATGCCAGAATGACCTTCGATGAGGAAACGTTAAGCCCTACTTATCGGATGATTATCGGTCAGGCAGGAGAAAGCTGCGCATTTTCCATAGCAGAAAGATTAGGAATGCCCCGGGAAATGTTAGAGACAGCAAGAATGGCCGCTTATGGAAAAAATACCGGAATAGCTGATAAAAGTGCGGTAAATGAAGCAGCACGCACCACATGCCATAAACAAAGGTCTCACAGCAAAATCATAAAAACGAAGGTTACATCTAACAATACGAATCTTGCCGAAAAATATAGGCGGGGTGACAGTGTGATGATTTATCCCGACAAGAAAATCGGAATAGTATGCGAGCCTATAAACGAAAAAGGGGTACTTCGGGTGCAGATGCCGGATAAAAAAATATGGATTAACCATAAACGCGTAAAGCTTCATGTGGCAGCAAAGCAGTTATACCCGGAGGATTATGACTTTTCCATTATTTTTGAGACTGTGGAGAATCGGAAAATACGTCATGATATGGGAAGAAAATATACAGAAGCTATCATCCGATATGATGAAGAATAGAGGAAAATAACGATGCAGATTTATTTTGCCCCTCTTGAGGGAATCACCGGTTTTTTATTCCGGAACATATATCATGAATACTTCGGGGAAGGAATGGATAAATACTTTACACCCTTTCTGGTACCTACGGGTGGTGGCTTTACCAAGCACCGCTCCATGAAGGATATTTTACCGGAGTATAATGTGGGTATCCCGATTGTGCCTCAGCTTCTTAGCAACAATGCAGAGGATTTTATCGGACTGACCAAAATTCTGGCAGACTTTGGATATAAGGAAGTGAATTTGAATTTAGGCTGCCCTTACCAGACGGTAGTATCCAAGGGCAGAGGTTCGGGCTTCCTTGCAAAACCTGACGAGCTTGAAAGGTTTTTGGAGGAGATTTTTGAAGGATGCAAAGATCTTGCCGATATTTCCGTAAAAACCCGTATTGGGCTTAACAGTGAAGAAGAGTGGGAAGGACTGCTTTCTATCTATAACAAATTTCCACTGAAGGAGCTGATTGTTCACGCCAGAACCCGTAAGGATTTTTATGGAGGAAAGCCTAATATAGAGGCTTATGAGTATGCCGTAGAAAACAGTAGAAATCCGCTGTGCTACAACGGAGACATTTTTACAAAAGCAGATTATGACAGGTTTTATGTAAACCACAGAGAGGCAGAAAGTGAAAAGAGTTATGTAAACCACAAAGAAACAGAAAATGAACATGGTTATGTAAACCAATGTAAAACAGAAAGCATCATGATAGGAAGGGGCTTTTTGGTAAATCCCGGTCTGCTTCGGGAAATAAGGGGCGGCGAAGTCATCACGAAAAAGGAAATGATGGCGTTTCATGACCGACTATATTCCGAGTATTTTACACTGATGCAAAGCGATACCAATACCCTTTATAAAATGAAGGAGCTTTGGAATTACTGGCAGTATCTGTTTACCTCTAAGGAGAAGCCAATGGCAAAATACATCAAACAGATTCGGAAGGCCCAAAAGGGCAGAGACTACGAGGCAGCAGCTAGAGAGCTGTTTGCTGCCTGTGAGATTAAGGAGGGCGCAAGCTTTGAAGGATAATATGACCTTGAAGGAAAAAATAATTGCATTTTGTAAAAAGGAAGTGGTGTTTGTCATTGCGGTTGCGGTGGCAATTTTGTCCGTATTTTTTGTAAAGCCTTCAGCTGCTTACCTTTCTTATCCCGACTATCGTGTATTAGCACTGTTATTTTGCCTGATGATTATTGTGGCAGGCATCAAAGAACAAGGGATTTTTACTTTACTGGGAGAGAAGCTTACGGCAAAAGCGAAAAACAGCCGGCAATTGAGTCTTTTGTTAGTACTGCTTTGCTTTTTTAGCAGTATGCTGATTACCAATGATGTGGCACTGATTACCTTTGTGCCCTTTGCATTAGAGCTCTTATGCCTTTCGGGATTACAGGAAAAAATCATAAAGGTAGTAGTTCTCCAGACTATCGCAGCTAATTTGGGAAGCATGTTTACACCTATCGGAAATCCTCAGAATCTGTATCTTTACGGATTGACCGGAATGGGTCTTGTAGAATTTCTGCTATATATGCTGCCTCTTACGGTATTATCTTTGCTATTGCTATTAGTGGTGATTTTTACGGAAAAACCGCTGCCTGTTGTGACAGACTTACAAGAAGAAGAAAAGCACCCCGATATGAGAAGAGTTTGGACATACATAGGGCTGTTTTTGTGTTGCCTTCTTACGGTGGTACATATTCTTCCCTGGCAGGCATCTTTTGTAATTGTATTTGGTGTAATGCTTGTAATAGACAGAAAGCTGTTTGCAAAGGTGGACTACTGCCTGCTTGGCACTTTTTTGGGATTCTTTATCTTTGTAGGAAATATGCAGAATATTCCGGCAGTCAGTACATGGTTGCAAAGCCTGCTTGCAGGAAAGGAACTGCTACTTTCCGCATTAGCTAGTCAGGTCATCAGCAATGTGCCTGCGGCCATGCTTTTGAGTGGTTTTACCGAAGAATACAAGGCGCTGCTTTACGGTGTCAATATCGGTGGCTTAGGAACCTTGATTGCTTCTTTGGCAAGTATTATTTCTTATAAATTCTATGCAGAAATGAAGGATTCCCGTAAGGGGAAATATATGATGGTATTTACTGCATATAATGTGGTATTTTTTGCAATTCTGCTGGCAGCAGGATTTATGCTTTAATATGCTTTTGTAACAAAAACAGAGCTCCCAGGTTTGGCAGAATCATCATTGCGTTGATAAAATCCGTACTTTCCCATACGAAGGATAACGGAAGTACGGCACCAACGTAAATCATGACAATATAAACAACCTTATAGGGAAAGATACCTTTTTCTCCGGCAAGATAGGTGGCTGCACTTTCCCCAAGATAGGACCAACCGATTAAGGTAGTAATGGCAAAGGCAATCATGCAAAGGGAAAGAAAAACATTTCCCCCAAAGGGAAGGTAGGAGAAGGCAACATCGGTAAGACCTGCTTCGTTTACCCCAACTAAGGACTCCGGATGGCGCAGCATATTGGTGATAATGACAAGACCGCTGAGCAGACACATAACTACAGTGTCCCAAAAGACTGCAGTCATGGAAACGTAAGCCTGACGAGTGGGAGTGGTGGTCTCGGAAGCCGCCGCAGTAATCGCTGCAGTACCGATACCGGCTTCGTTGGTAAAAAGCCCCCTGGCAATGCCGTAACGTGCCGTTAGCATCAGGGAGCCGCCGGCCAGCCCACCGCCTACAGCACGGGGAGCAAGGGCATGGGTAAGAATCAGCTTGATGGCAGGTAACAGGGCGTCCCGATTGATCAATAAAAGTAAAAAGCAGCTAACCATATACAGAAGAGCAAGACCGGGAACCAGTTTCATGCACACATTACCGATGGAACGGATTCCTCCGATGATAATCAGTCCTGTGATAACAGCGGCGCCAAAACCAACAATATGAGGAGAAAGCCCGAAGGTGGTATGGGCTGTTTGGGCAAGGGAATTGGACTGTGTGGTGCAGCCTGCTCCGAAAGCCGCAAGAAGAGTCAGTGCGGCGTAAGTTTTTGCAATAAATTTGTTATGTAAACCATTTTCCCAGACATACATGGGACCGCCGTGGTAAAGACCGTCTTTGCCGCGGCTTTTGTATAATACACCAAGATAGCATTCTGCATAGGAGGTTGCCATTCCTAAGATACCGGTAATCCAGCACCAGAAAACGGCACCGGGACCGCCCAGTGCTACAGCAGTAGAAACTCCTACAATATTACCGGTGCCCAAGGTAGCAGCAAGTGTTGTGGCGAGGGCACCGAATACGGAAAGGTTTTTTTCATCCTCTTTCTTTTCCGGTAAAATACTTAATTTTATAGCGTGGAAAATTTTTTTCTGCGGAAAGTGCAGCTTCATGGTAAAATAGAGATGTGTTCCCATTAATAAGAATAAAAGGGGACCACTCCATAAAAAAGTGTTGATTTCTTTTAAGGCAGAAAAGGCAGATGACATAGACCTCCGAGTCGATAAGCGAAAAACATAATTACTAATAATATAGTGGTGAAAGTAGTTGGATATGAATAAAAAAGATGCAATTAACCGGAATGAAAGTGCAGACAGAAAAGATGCGATTGCAAAAAAAGCAACCGGCTTTAACAGGTCACTGCTGATTCCTTTAGGAGTGCTTGCTATAGCAGTAGTGCTCAATTTAATCGGATGGTGCAGTCCTTCCTTTTGCGATTGGTATGTAGAACATATTTTTCCCATTTGGGCGGAAACCTATGGACGTCTTACAGGAATTTTTTCTTTTTCCGTAGGGGAGTGGATGCTTTATGCAGGGGCTTTTCTGGTAATGCTTCTTTTGGTTTGGGGGACTGTAGAAGGAATTCTTTGCATTGTCCGTAAAGAGAAAAAGGGAGAATCCGGATTAACCAAAGGCTTTATCCTTTATCTTAAGTTTATACTTTGGGTGGCGGCCATTGTCAGTTTGGAAATGACATTGACCTGCTTTTTGCAGTTTCATGTATCTCCTCTAAATGAGAGATATCCTATCGGTGCGAAAACACGCGATGAATACGGACTTGCAGAGCTTACCGTTTTGCGTGATTATGTAGTAGAGCAGGTAAACGCCCTTTCGGAAGAAATGGAGCGGGATGAAAAGGGGTATTTGGTTTATGAAGGTGATATGAAAACAGAAGCGAAGCTTCAGATGCATCGGTTGAGCAAGGACTTTCCCAATTTGAAGGGGTATTATCCGGATCCCAAGCCGTTCTTCTTTTCAGATTTTTTTAGCCAGCAATATATGATGGGGTACTATTTCCCTTTTTCTATGGAGGCCAATTATAACGATAAAATGTACGTGATTAATATGCCTGCAAGCATGTGCCATGAGCTTTCTCATTTGAAGGGATTTTTACTGGAGGATGAGGCGAACTTTATCGGTTATCTGGCTTGTGTAGGCAGCCGGGATGCTTTTTTCCGCTATAGCGGATATATGAGCGTGCTGGGATATTTGGACAGAGACTTTTATTCTGCCATAGGACAGGATGAAGCGGTGTATTTTTCTCATCCGGTGATTTGTGAGCAGGTAATAGAGGATGATAAATTCCTGACCGAAGAAGCCTGGGAAGAGGTGGAAGAAGATGCCCTGCTTGATACGGAAATGGTAAAGGAAGCTTCTGATAAGATAGTGGAAACCAACCTTACCATAAACGGGGTATCGGACGGAAAGGTCAGCTATAGCAGAGTAGTGGATTTGTTACTGCAGTACTATGATGGGATTTTATACTAAATGAAGTGGAAAGCATTATGAAAAATATTATTGATTATGTAAAAGAATATGGCAGTCACACTTTTTCGGAGCATCCGCTGAATGAAGTGGATGCGCTGGTGCTTAGTCAGCTTGCATACTTAAACTACGAGCCTTTTGTGCCTACTCTTGAGGAATATAATGCGCCGGTCAGTATCCAGGGTATTTATCATCATCCGGACAAGGAAAGAATTTTAGACGGCTATTGGTACAGGGAAGAAAATATGGCACTTTTTACAGCAGCAGTAAAGTCGGTACGCTTTGGTTCTTTGAAACTTAATTACTATGTGAATGTAGTGAATGAAGATAAAGAGGTTCAGTTTTCGGCGGTTACGTATGTACTTGATGATAAAAATGCTTTTATTGCTTATCGAGGGACGGATGCTACCATAATTGGTTGGAAAGAGGACCTTAATCTGGCTTTTTCCAAACCTGTTTACAGCCAGCAACTGAGTGTGAAATACATGGAACAGGTGGCAAACTATATTGGCGGCGATTTTTATGCAGGGGGTCATTCCAAAGGCGGAAATCTGGCAATGTATGCGGCCATGAATTGTTGTGAAGATGCCAGAGAAAATTTAATCTGCGTATATAGTAATGACGGACCGGGCTTCCGTCCGGAGATTCTGCAGATGGGAAATTATGAAGCAATTAAAGAGCGTGCGGTAAAGTTTATTCCCCGTTCTTCTGTGGTGGGGGTACTGCTTGAGTCCCAGAATTATTATGAAGTGGTAGAAAGCGGCAGTATCGGTATGCTGCAGCACAATTCTTTCAGCTGGAAGGTAGAAGACACATCCTTTGTCCGTGCAAAAAATATGAAAGACAGTAAGGTGTTTTGGGATGCAGCTATGAATGAGTGGATTTTGTCCTTGTCCGAGGAGGAATTACATTCCTTCATTGATACTTTTTATCATGTAGTTTCTGCATCGGAAGCAAAGGATGTATTTCAGCTTGGCGCTAACTGGAAAAAGAGCATGCAGAGTATGGGCGAGGCTATGCGCGGTATTGATGAAGAGACCGGAAAAGCGATTAGGAAAATGATCCGGGCATTGTTTGAAACGGCAAGAGAGATGGCAAAGGCAGAAATAGCAGAACGAGGCCAGGAGGTTACCAAGGAAGTAAAGGAACTTCAAAGAGAATGGAAAGAGGCACAAAAGGAATTCCAAAAACAGTTTCAGGAAAAAAGCTTTTTCAGAACTGAATCAAAAATCAGACAAATCAGAAAAATAAGAAAAAATCCTGCGAAAACAGTTGACACAGAAGAAGAAAACGGATAAAATATGATTTGTTCGCAGGAATGGCGGAATTGGCAGACGCGCACGGTTCAGGTCCGTGTGGTAGCAATACCATGAGAGTTCAAGTCTCTTTTCCTGCACTCGCAAATACCCATAAAATAAGGAGGTCCGAGCACAGCGTTTATAGTGTGTAAACAAAAGTGTAAACATTTTCAGTTATTAATGGGTTTAGGCACCAAGAATTGTATTCTTGGTGCTTATTTTATAAACAGTAAGATATAAATTGTCAAAGTTGAAAAAATAGACATTCATTGGTAGTTGAAACTTTAATTTTATATTTTTTTAAATAGAATATTTTTTATTTTTTCTTCTGTTTTATGAGAAAATATATATTCATTAAAAAAATAGTTGCTTTTAAGATAATAAATTACCAGTATTCTTGGAACTGTATTTATAGACCTACAACACATTTTGGCAACTTGTTTGATATTAAATTTGTAAAAAAATTATTTTGAATATTTTTCTTGTAAGTACTGACTTTTATGAAAGGTGGTAATACTTTTGCGTTTAGATAATAAAAAATAATGTTTAGTTTGTATTCATAAAAGTTTAGTTTATTTTATATTAATAGAGAATATATAAAATTTTATTTTATTATATATTTTTTGTATAATAATAGGGGGAAAATATATTAAGGTATATAGATAGAACTAATTAGTAATGAATAGTTATTTATGGATAATTATACCGAGGACCATATCGTATATATGGTCCTCGGCATAAACTAAGAATAAAATATGAAATATTTATCATTTACTAGCTCCCGAATCAGATAGAGTGCGGTAAAATCATATCATAAAGGAGGTTATTATGATATGATTATTAATTTAATAGCAAATAATGATTTAGATAGTTGTTATGCGGCATTAAGGACAGATAAAGAATTAGAAATGGCGGAACACGAGTTATATAGCATTATTGGACAATTAGAAGATTCATTAAAGGCATGTATTGAAGAGAACTACAGTAAATACACATCGAGGGCCATTCGGATAGCTTATATTCAAGGATGGAAAGATTTTTATGAACTTTGCTTGAAATTGAAAGATGACACAGAAAGTATATTAGAATCATTAAATGTATAGTGGTGCAGTGAAGAGCCCGT
>JAFQQI010000058.1 GCA_017411305.1 Lachnospiraceae bacterium | reverse complement strand
GGAATTATGGCGACAATACCTGTAAAAAGTCTGATAGATGAATGTAATGCGCAAGTAGCTGTCTATGGCATTTTGCTAGTTCTATTGTTTTCTGTACTGACCGGGTTGACATGGAAAAAGGGGATTAGACACTATAACAGCGCAAGCTCATGATGAGAAAGCATAGAGCGAACATTTTGCCAGATTCAATACGAGTAATGAATGAGTAACATAAAGGATGGATAGGAGATGAATAAAAATGAATCAAACAGAAAAAACATTAGAATTTGATAAAATCAAGGAAAATTGGAAGGCATTAACACTAACAGATTGGGCAAAGCAGGAAATAGAGAAAACAGAACCTTGTCTTTCGGAATTAGAATTAAAGGCAAGACTAAAGGATACAACAGAAGCCCGCATGTTACTAGAAAAGTGCGGGAATCCGCCATTGACCTCACTAGAAGGAATATGTGAGTTAATGGTGATTTCCGAGAAAGGCGGATGCCTTACCGCTGCACAATTGGAAAGGTTAGGAATGACACTTGTGTCATTTCGAAGAGTGAAAGCATATCTGGAAAGAGGGAAGGCATATCAAATGGGATTGCCATATTATGCGGAGAACATAGATGCTCTTGAAGAATTGGAAGAGATGATAACGATGCAGATACGAAATGGAAGTGTAGATGATGGAGCATCCTCTTTGTTGAAGGATTTAAGAAATGCAATCATAAGAACCGAGGATAAGATGCGTGAAAAAGCGGATGCTATGATTCGCAGTAATAAGGAGTGCATGTCAGATAGTTTTAGTACCATGCGAAACGGCCATATCTGTATTCCGGTGAAGAAGGAATATAAGTTTCGGATTAGTGGTACTGTTATGGATAAGTCATCGACTGGAAACACCTTATTCATCGAACCTACAAGTGTAGCAAAGTATTATGAGGAACTACAGAACCTAAAGCTGGATGAGGAGAATGAAGAGAGAAGAATACTTTATACTCTTTCTGCAATGGTAGCGGATGAAGCTGAAGTATTACAGCAGGATATTAAGATGATGGAGAAACTTGACTATATATTTTCAAAAGGAAAGCTGAGTATGGATTATGACGGCATCGCACCAACAATCAATACAGAGCGCAGAATAACTTTGAAAAACGGTAGACATCCATTGATGGAAAAAACGGTATGTATACCATTGCAGTTCTCGATTGGAAATGGTATTAACGGTATTGTAATTACGGGACCAAATACCGGTGGAAAGACCGTGGCGATTAAGACGGTAGCATTAAACTGTATGATGGCACAATGTGGACTTCATGTAGCAGCAGAAGATGCTGATATCTGTATGAATAGCAATTTTCTGTGTGATATAGGAGATGGGCAGAATCTATCAGAGAATCTTTCAACGTTCTCAGCACATATCACAAATGTATTGGATATTCTGAAACATGTTAATCGTGACAGTCTTGTTATTATGGATGAGCTTGGTTCAGGAACCGATCCGACAGAAGGAATGGGCATAGCGATTGCCATTTTAGAGGAACTTTCCAAGAGTGGTGCGTTGTATCTGGTAACTACGCATTATCCGGAGATAAAGCAATATGCACAGAAAAAGGAAAGTGTTGTAAATGCACGAATGACCTTTGATAAGGAAAGTTTAAAGCCTTTGTATCAGCTTGTAATCGGAGAGGCAGGAGAAAGCTGTGCCTTTCATATTGCGAAAAGACTCGGAATGCCGGGAAATATGCTGCAAACAGCGGCGAAAGCAGCCTACGGCAAAGTAGCTGACTGGCTGTTAGAGGATACACAGAATCAGAGAATCGAAAAGTTACACATGCCAAAAGTGCAGAAGATAAAGCAAGTAAACGGACAGCAGACAAAAGCGCTAAAGTTTCAGCTTGGGGATAGTGTTATGATTTATCCTGAGAAGAAGATTGGTATTGTGTGTGAAACAGCAAATGATAAAGGTGTTCTTCGTGTGCAACTTCCGAATAAAAAGATATGGATTAACCATAAGAGAATAAAGCTTCATGTTGCAGCGCAGGAATTATATCCGGAAGATTATGATTTTTCGATTATCTTTGATACGGTGGAAAATAGAAAGCTGAGACATCAGATGGGTAAACATCATATGGAAGGTGTGCAGATAGAGGTGGAATAAAAAGGTAATAAATTTAGGTTTCGTGAGCCATGCACAGATGAGCCGAATTGGCTGCAGGAGCTTGCTCACAGGCACATATATTCGAGCGAGGCTATTTTCCCGACTGCTAGGACGTAATCCTTGTTCTGGTCGGGATGATTAACACTATTTACCCCAACTGCTAGGATGCAATCCTTGTTCCGGTCGGGATGATTAATACTATTTACCCCGACTGCTAGGACGCAATCCTTGTTCCAGTCGGGATGATTAGCACTATTTATCCCAACTGTTCGGTTGCAATCTTTGTTCTAGTCGGGATGGTTAATACTATTTACCCCGACCAATATAGCAAATGGTATACTTCAGTCGGGATAACTGCTAGTATTACAGTCCTTCAAGATACAAAACTTTATGAATTCATGGTACAGTAGCCGACTTAGGCGGCGTATGTTTCTATTTTTGGTCCAGAAATAGTTTTTCTCTCTGATACCCAATTTGCAATTGCCTAGAATTTATCAAGTTTTTTACTTAGTGAAGTGTAATAATTTACTAAGTTTCTTATTCACAACCTTGACTGCACTCCTTCAAAACTTGGAGCGAATGAATATGCTGAAAATGCTTTGGAGCGGTTTGTGCTATTTCCTTAATGGAGCAAGGAGGC
>JAFQQI010000057.1 GCA_017411305.1 Lachnospiraceae bacterium | reverse complement strand
CTCCTTCAAAAAGGAGTGTACTCTTATGGGTAGAGAAATTTATGGCATCATCAATGACATGGCAGAAGTATTAAATGCATCGCAGATGCAGAAACTACAAGAGGTGTTGGTAAAACGGTTATCTGAAAATACTGTATCTGATTATTTGCAGACCACGAATGAGGAATTTCTAGATAGGTTTTTAACTGCGAAACATTTAGAAGGGTGTTCTGATAAAACGACACGTAACTATGAAGGTACTGAATAGTTACAAAAGTCCAATGAAAAGAATTCATAAGGTAAAGACTGCTGTGATTGTAAAAGATACCATTCCGGATGATATCACACTAGAAAATGGATTGGAAATAACGTATAATGGTTCAGGATAAAGCCTAAACTCTGTTGAGAAGTAAATGATAATGGAGTTTGGCGCATGACTATAAGGATATTGTATAGTTACGATAAGTACTTAATTAGGGGGAACTGATTTGGGTAAGAAATTAATCATAACCGAGAAACCATCCGTTGCGCAGGATTATGCGAAAGTATTTCAAGTGTCTGGAAGAAATAATGGATATATAGAAAATGACAAATATGTCATAACATGGTGTGTTGGTCATCTGGTAGAGATGGTTTATCCGGAAGAATATGATATGAAATATAAAAAATGGATGTTAGAAGACCTTCCATTTTTACCACAAAATTATAAATATGGTGTAATTCCGAATGTAAAGCAACAATATGATATCGTGCATGGCTTATTGCATCGTGAAGATATTGATACCGTCTATTGGGCAGGCGACTCTGGAAAAGAGGGACAAACCATCGAAGAGAATATCCGTAACTTTGGTGGTGTTCGTGAAGGGATGCAGGAGCTGAGAGTTTGGATTGACTCACAAACAGAAGAAGAAATTAGACGTGGTGTGGCAGAAGCAAGACCAATGTCTGACTATGCAAATCTTGGATTTTCCGGTATTATGCGTTCCATCGAAGATTATGCAATGGGTATTAACTTTTCACGAGTAATGTCTGTAAAATATGGTAAATTGTTAAATGATGCGGCTGCAACCAACAGCTATACAGCAATTGCGATAGGTCGAGTTATGACCTGTGTGCTTGGTATGGTCGTAAATCGTGAAAGAGAGATTCGTAACTTTAAGGAAACGCCGTTTTATCGTATTGTAGGTGATTTAACAGAGGCGAATATTGAGGCTGAATGGAAAGCGGTTGAAGGATCAAAATATTTCGAGTCACCAAGACTCTATAAGGAAAACGGTTTTAAAGAAAAAGAAGATGCGCTTTCTCTTATGCAGTTGCTAGAGGGTAAGGAAGCAGTCGTTAAAACCTTGGAAAAGGGTGTTTCCAAGAAAAAAGCACCGCTTCTTTTTAATCTTGCAGAGCTTCAGGCAGAATGTGCTAAGAGATTTAAAATCAGTCCTGATGAAACCTTGCAGGTGGTACAGGATTTGTATGAGAAGAAGCTGACTACATATCCTAGAACGGATGCCAGAGTGCTGACAACGGCAGTTGCTAAGGAGATTGGTAAAAATCTGAATAAGCTCAAGGGATATGTACCAACACAGGCCTTTGCAGAGAAGATTTTGCAACAGCGTTCTTATGCGAATTTGGAAAAGACTCAGTATACGGATGATAGTAAAGTTACAGACCATTATGCAATTATTCCAACAGGACAGTTGACGGAATTGCAGTCTTTATCACCGTTACAGAGCAAAGTGTTTGATTTGATTGTTAGACGTTTTCTTAGCATTTTTTATCCACCGGCAGAGTATCAGACTTTGAAGCTCGTTGTAGGAATTGGTGAAGAATCTCTTTTTACTTCTGCAAAAGTATTGAAGTCATTAGGTTTTCTTGAGGTTATGGGAAAAACCTTGGAAGATTCAGAAGAAAATGAAGAACAGGAAAACGAAGACCAGAATAATGAAAATGCCAATGGCGAAAATGTGAATAAGAAAAAAGACCCTAAAAAGCTCCTTGCGGTTGCAGAGACATTGAAACAGGGAGATGTTTTAATGGTAAATGGCTTTGAGATTAAAGATGGTGCGACAAAGCCGCCGAAGCGTTACACCTCTGGTTCGATGATCCTTGCGATGGAGAATGCGGGACAATTAATTGAAGATGAGGAGCTTAGAGCACAGATTAAAGGCTCTGGTATCGGAACAAGTGCGACAAGAGCCGAGATTATTAAGAAGCTTATTCGTATTGGATATTTGAATCTGAATAAAAGGACGCAGGTTATTTCCCCAGAGCGATTTGGTGAGATGGTCTATGAAGTGGTAGCAATGACTGTTCCGGCTCTTTTGAATCCGAAAATGACAGCTTCATGGGAAAAAGGACTCGACGGTATTACAAATGGTACAGTTGATATGAAGGAATATCGTGCTAAGCTGGAGGATTTTATCCGCAAGGAAACTATACAGATTCGAGATCATGACTTAACCCGACAGGTTGCCGCACAGATTAGTGCTTTTACTGGAAAAGGCGGAAGAGGACTCGGAGCGCGTAAGAAACTGGCTGCAAAATGTCCGATGTGCGGTGGAGATATTGTTACAACACCTTTTGGCTATGGTTGTGACAATTATCAGAAAGATGGGACAGGATGTCGTTTTGTACTTGGTACGATTGCGGGCAGAGATTTGACAGAAGAGGAATGCATTGCATTAATCAATCAAGGGCGTACGGAGGTGCTAAATGGCTTTGTTTCTAAGAATAAGAAGAAGTTTCAAGCGGCATTAGTTATGCAGAAGAATGACGAAGGAAAAATAGATATTTCCTTTGATTTTTCGCAGAACCAACCACAGATTTTAGAAGGAGTACAGTGTCCTGATTGCGGTGGAGAAATTGTGAAAACACCGTTTGGTTTTGGGTGTTCTAATTATGATGCACAGAATCCGGAAAGCTGTCGTTTTTCGATTGGTAAGATTGCCGGAAAGGAGATAGGCGCTACACAAATCAAGGAGTTGTTGACGAATAAAGTAACATCTACGATTCGTGGATTTGAAGGTAAGAGTGGTAAGAAATTTGATGCCTGTCTTGTTTTAGAGCAGGATGCAAATGGAAAGCATCGTATTAGCTTTGATTTTGAACATGTTGAGTCACAGAAAATCAAAGACGTTGTATGTCCGGATTGTGGTGGAGAAATTGTTAAAACACCATTTGGTTACGGATGCGCTAATTTTGATTCTCGTAATCCGGAAAGCTGCCGTTTTTCAATAGGAAAGATTGCTGGAAAAGAGATTGCGGCAAATCAAGTGAAAGAGCTGCTGACAGACAAGATTTCTTCTACGATTCGCGGATTTGAAGGTAAGAGTGGTAAAAAGTTCGATGCCTGTCTTGTTTTGAAAAAAGATGAAAATGGAAAACATCATATTAGTTTTGACTTTGACCATGTAGAGTCAAAAAAAATAAAGGATGTAGTCTGTCCATTGTGTGGTGGAGATATAGTGCCAACACCATTTGGCTTTGGATGTGCAAACTACGATAAAAATGATGAGAGTAGTTGTCGCTTTTCTGTTGGAAAGATGGCAGGAAAGGATATTACAGAAGCACAGGTTAAGGAATTGCTGACGAAAGGAAGAACCTCTACAATACGAGGTTTTAAGTCAAAGGCTGGCAAGAAATTTGATGCCCGCATAGCGTTAAGCAAGGACGAAGAAGGTAAGATTACCGGATTAAAGTTTGACTTTGAGGATTTGGAACAGCCAAAGCTAAAAGATGTACAGTGTCCTCTGTGTGGTGGAGATATTGTGAAAACGTTGTTTGGCTATGGATGTTCAAACTATAACAAGGATGATGAAAGCAAGAGCTGCCGTTTCTCAATTGGAAAGATTAGTGGCGTGAAGCTGAATGACAGTCAGGTAAAACAACTTTTAACCATTAAGAAAACGGATGTTATTAAGGGATTTTTATCTAAGAGTGGAACGAAGTTCGAAGCGCCATTAAAGCTTACAGCGGAAGGGCAGATTGTATTTGATTTCCCAGAGAGGGAAAAGCCAACAGAAACGAATCTGATGTGTCCTAGATGTAAGGAAAGAAAGCTGATGAAGAGTCAGTGGTATTATGAGTGCAACTTCCAGTGTGGATTCCGTATTGGTCATACGGTGGCGCAAGTGCCAATTTCCGAGGAAATCATGCAAGAGCTGTTTGATACAGGAAAAACCAAGAATAAGGTTGTTGGTTTTGTATCTAAGGCAGGCAAT
>JAFQQI010000056.1 GCA_017411305.1 Lachnospiraceae bacterium | reverse complement strand
TGTCACCATCAGTGAGGTTTATTTGGCACAGAATCAGAAAAATGGCAGCAAAGAGATAAAAAAGGAAACGGTAACAGCAGTAACCTTTGGAGGCAATACCTCTGTAACGATTCCAAAGGGAGAAGCGGTAGTCAGTGATGAGATACCATTTGAGGTTTTCAAAGGGCATGACATAAGTGTCAGCATGTATCTGGGTGATTTTACCGAAATGCGTTCCGCGGTACTGATTACAGGACCATTATCAAAGGGCTATTATTCCGTAGGAAATCATGCAGCAGAGGAAGAACTTCCGATGAATGATACAAGAAGCACAAACTGGTTCTATTTTTTTAGTAATATCGAGATAAACACAGATGCGGATAATCGTGCATTAATTTGCTATGGTGATTCGATTACTTCACAGGCATGGCCGGATTATTTGACACTTCGTGTTGAGAAAAATGCAGATAATAAGACTGCGATTGTACGACGTGCAGCAAGTGGAACGAGAATTTTAAGACAGTATGACAACATTACCTATGATTCTTATGGATTAAAGGGTTCTATCCGTTTTCCGAGAGAAGCAATGGTGTCTGGTGCGGATACTGTGATTATTCAGCAAGGAATCAATGACATTATTCATCCGGTTGGTGTAGAAGTGAATCCGTTCCGTCCATGGAGTGATTTACCAACCGTAGAAGAGATGATCGAAGGCTATCGCATGTACATCGAAAAGGCAAGAGAGTATGGGCTGAAGGTCTATATGGGAACGCTTCTTCCAATTTATGGCTGGCGTACCTATGAGCCATTCCGTGATGATTTGAGAAACGCGTTGAATGATTGGATGCGAACAACCAAGGAAATTGACGGTGTGATTGATTTTGATATGGCAGTTCGTGATAGGGTGAATCCGGCGGCGTTTGCGGATGGATTCGACAGTGGTGACCATCTCCATCCATCTAAGAAAGCATATCAGAGAATGGCAGAAACAGTACCGGGATGTATTTTGTAACAGAGGTGAGTTTATGAGTATTGAGCGTGAGCATGAAAAGAATGAAATAGCAAAAGAAGCCATGCGAATGGCGTGGCCGGCAGTGTGTGAGTCCTTTTTTGTGGCTCTTGCCGGTATGGTGGATTCGTTGATGGTGAGTTCCTTGGGTTCGGCTTCGGTGGCAGCAGTAGGACTTACAACGCAGCCTAAATTTTTAGGATTAGCTTTATTTTTTGCAGTAAATGTTTCGATTTCGGCTTTGGTTGCACGCAGAAGGGGAGAAAAAAGACAGGACTCAGCCAATCAGATTCTTTTGGTGGCGTTGTTGTTTGTTGTGTTAGCTACGATAGTAGTTTCTTCTGTCTGTGTGGGATTTGCTAATGAGATTATTCGTTTTTGCGGCTCGGCAGAGGATACTCATGATACAGCTGTTCTTTATTATCGCATTATCATGGGAGGGATGATTTTTAATGTCATATCCATGGCAATTAATGCAGCGCAGCGAGGTTCCGGTAATACAAAGATTGCTATGCGAACCAATTTAACTTCAAATGTAATAAATATGATAGGCAACTATTTATTGATTCAGGGTCATTTGGGATTTCCGGCGCTCGGGATTAAAGGGGCTGCAATAGCTACTGTTTTTGGAACCGTAATAGCGTGCCTTATGAGTATTTGCTCATTATTCAGGAAGGATAATTTTGTCAGTATTCCGTATATTATTAGAGAAAAAATTAAACCTGCATTGGAACCGCTTGTTAGTATGTTTAAACTCGGTTTTTCTGTATTTATTGAGCAGGTATTAATGCGCGTTGGATTCATGTCTACTGCTATGATGGCGGCTTATATGGGAACAAATGCCATGGCGGCACACCAGGTAGGAATGAACATTTTAGGACTGACCTTTTCTTTTGGTGATGGTATGCAGGTGGCAGCAGTAGCATTGATTGGAAGAAGCCTTGGAGAAGGTAATCAGGAAAAGGCAAAATTATATGGAAAGACTTGTCAAAAGATAGGTCTTGGTATTTCCTGTGCTCTTGCGGTAATTTATTTTCTTGGTGGAGAGATGTTATATCGTTTGTTTTTTGAAGAAGAAGAGATTGTTGCAATTGGCGTAGGAATTATCAGGACAATTATTTTTATTGTATTATTCCAGGTGTCACAGGTTATTTATATGGGGTGTCTTAGAGGTGCAGGAGATACCGCATATACAGCAATGGCATCTACGATTAGCGTAACAGTGATAAGAACAACAGCATCTTATCTTTGCGGATTTACGTTAGGGCTTGGTATGGTAGGAATCTGGATGGGAATCTTAGCAGACCAAATAGCGAGATTTTTGTTTGCATCGATTCGATTCAAACAGGGAAAATGGACGAAGATTCATATTTAACAAAGGAGACTAGAATACAATGCCGACACTTTTATTTATCAATGCCTGCGTGCGCGGAAGGGATTCCAGAACGTTACAGCTTGCAGAACAGCTATTAGAGAGTATTCGGGAAGAGAACAAGAAGGATATGGCTTTTCATATAGAGGAAATCAGGCTTTCTACGGAGAATCTGTTACCACTTAATTATGAAAGATTGCAGAGAAGAGATGAGCTGCTTGCAAATGGTATCGTTAGTGATACGATGTTTGATTATGCCAATGCAGTTGCGCAAGCGGATATGCTTGTGATTGCGGCGCCATACTGGGACATGTCTTTCCCCTCAACGTTGAAAATTTTCTTTGAAGCGGCAAGTGTTGTTGGCATTACGTTTTCCTATGCAGAGGATGGAACGCCAGTAGGTTTGTGTCAGGCACAGGATATGTATTATGTGACAACAAGTGGAGGCTATATTGGTGATTGTAATTTTGGGTTTGAGTATGTAAATGCGCTTTGTAAGTTATATGGCATAGAACATTCTCATTTTGTTAGTGCACAAGGGCTTGATTTAGAAGGTGCAGATGTGGCTGCCATTATGGAACAGCCAACGATGGAAGACTATTAATTAAACAAAGGTAACTAATAACGATTTTTTATGCGACAAGCTACTACAGACGTGGATATATAATATGAGGTATATAATAAATGATGCATTCCGGTGACAAGGAAAAACTGCAAAAAGCAGAGGAAATTGCACAACAGATATGGAAGCTTTCAAGAGACAAACTTTTGATTAACTTAAGATTTCTAGACAGGGCTTTATCAAGCCTTGTTTTTCACGTTCAATACGGTCTTGACGGAATCGGTTGTGATGGTAAGACGGTGTTCTATGACCCATTATATGTGTTAGAACAATATAAAAAAGAGCAAAACAGTATAACGAGGGCATATTTACATCTTCTTATGCATTGTATTTTCAATCATTCTTATCGTTATGGAAGATTAGAACAGGAGCAGTGGGATCTGGCGGTTGATTTGGCTGTGGAGAATGCAATTCTGGAGCTTGGGTTAAGTGGTATGGAAAACTCTCGAGATGAGAAGGAAAAAGAGGTTTTGGAAGAGTGGAAGAATCGCATAGGAGTGCTCACGGCAGAGAAAATCTATCGAAGACTGTTAGAGGAACCGTTGCAGTCAGAGGAGTTACAAAATATAAGAAGGTTATTTTTCTGTGATAGGCATATCATGTGGAAAGAACAGGAAACAATAGAGATTACGACAGAAGAATGGAAAAAGATTAGCGAACGGATTAAGGCAGAGCTGAAATCCTTTTCAAAAGATAAAATGGATAAAAAGAGTATGATACAGAACCTCGAGGAGGCAACCAAGGAACATTATGATTATGGCGACTTCTTGAGGCGTTTTAGTGTTAGTGGGGAAGATATGCTGGTGAATGATGATGAGTTTGACTACGTGTATTATACCTATGGCTTGCAGCTCTATGGTAATCTTCCTCTTGTGGAACCTTTAGAATATAAGGATGTGAATAAAATTAAGGAGTTTGTCGTGGCAATTGATACCTCTGCCTCTTGCAGAGGTAAGGTAGTACAGGCATTTTTGAATAAAACCTATTCCATTCTTAAGAGCAGTGAGAATTTTTTCAGAAAGGTAAACATTCATATTATCCAGTGTGATTCGCAGGTGCAGAGTGATACGAAGATTACCTGCGATGATGATTTTGAGGCATTTATGAAGCATGGAAAGCTAGAGGGCTTTGGTTCGACGGATTTTCGCCCTGTGTTTACTTATGTAAACCGGTGCATTGAAAGAGGAGAGTTCGAAAATCTAAAAGGATTGATTTATTTCACGGATGGATATGGTGTTTTTCCAACACAAAAGCCATCTTATGATACGGCATTTGTGTTTTTGGAAAACGATTTTGAACAACCAGAGATTCCACCATGGGCAATCAAACTAGTACTTTCCAGTGAGGAGATAGAAAGTAATTAAATTTAGGTTTAGTGAAGTATGGGGAGTCAGAGTGTTGGGCACAATTCTGGGACGCAAAGCCTAAGAGTTACTAAATGTCCTCTTCTGACAGCTTTGATTAGCACTCTCTTGCGCATAGGTGCGCAAGCGCACTATCGTGGCATTCGCCAAATAAGCCTGCAAGCAGTCTTTCTTGGCTCATTGCTAACACGCAAACTCACGTCGCTCGGAAAGAGCTCCAGAGGTTGCTTGCTGTCATTAGAGAACATTAAGAAACTCTAAGACTTTGCTTTACAGAATTGTGACCAACACTCGGACTCCCCTGCTACACTTCATTAGGATGAAAAGTTGATGAATTTATAGA
>JAFQQI010000055.1 GCA_017411305.1 Lachnospiraceae bacterium | reverse complement strand
TCGCTCAATCATTTCGTCAATTCTGGCTATGTAATTATTGACATCTTTGACATTTTCGCAACGTTCAATCCTTCCGTCCGGATATACCGCTTTGGTGGATGCACCTGCTCCCAATGCCACGATAGTCTGTTTCTCTTCCATAATCAAGATATTATAAATGCCGAAGTTGCCTTCTGTGGCGTATCCCACATTTTCAAAGTTACCGGACATATTCTTCTGACGGTACAGATAATACGGCACCATGTTCATATCTGCTGCGCCCTTTGCCGCAATCTCCATGGTCTTATCCGTATTATTTAATGCACTGATTCCATGTTCGTCAATCCACTGATAAAGCCTTGAGCCTCTCTTTATGGCAAGGGAATGAACGGTCAGGGAATCCGGCGCCAGTTCCTTTACCTGTTCTATGGTAGAAGCAACCTCTGCTTCGCCTTCTCCCGGAAGGCCTAAAATCAAATCAATATTGATATTGGTAAATCCTACCTCACGCGCCAGTTTGTAGGCTTCTTTTGCCTGTTCTACCGTATGCTGTCTGCCGATGATCCTTAAGGTTTCATCATGCATGGTCTGGGGATTGACGGAAATTCTGGTAACACCCCATTTCTTTAACACCTCCAGCTTTTCTCTTGTAATGCTGTCTGCACGGCCTGCTTCCACGGTAAACTCCTGCACACAGGAAAAATCAAGCTTCTCCTTCAGATACCCAAGTAACCTGTTCAGTTCCTCTGCCTCTAATGTGGTAGGCGTTCCGCCGCCCATATAAACAGTGTCCAAAACCTTATCCTTATACATCTCTGCCGTAAAGTCAATTTCCTTCTCTAAAGCTGTCAGATAGTCGTCCATTCTCTTCTTCCATGAAACAATGGGATAAGAAGTAAAGGAACAGTACAAGCAAGTTGTCGGGCAAAAAGGAATGCCGATATACAAGCTGTATCCTTCCTTATAATGGAGTGTGGAAAGAAGCTCTTTTTCTCTCTTTGCAATTTCAAGAGACAGATTCCCTTTTTCCCCACTGACATAATAGGTTTCCTGCATATATGTAAGAATCTCATCCTCTGTTTTCCCTTCCTCCAGCATTTGCATGGGGATTTTGGTTGGACGGATTCCCGTTAAAGTGCCCCAAGGAAGTTCTTTACCGGTATGCTTTGACAAGGCCGTATAAATCAGCTGTTTTAAGGCATTTTTTACCTCCGGGCGTTCCATACCCGGCTTAAGTTCTACTTTCATTCCCTGAAATGCAGAGGTATTTTTTTCTTCACCTACTGCAACAATCCCCAGTAAAATGGCATCTTCCGAAAAGGAAAGGCTTACATCCGGCAATTCTTCCGTGGAACTGTATGCCTTCTCTCCTTCTACAAAAACCTTCACCTCACACTCCGGATAAAATGCTTTCACCAAAGAATGGATATCATATTCGAATCCGGCCTTATTTATCATCACAGCAATTAATTTTTCTTCCATGTTCATTATCCTTATTTCATCTTATTTTTTATGCGGTATATCTTAATCATTCCTGATAGCTGTCAGCGCAACATTCTCACTCTCACTATCAGGCTTTTCCCTCATAAACAAAAACAATTATACTAACAAAAACATCGACCGTCAATTTATGACAGCCGATGTCCCATGCAAACCTTTCATTTTCTGTTATTATTTCCTCATCTTTATTTATCAGGCTTATTGCCCGCTGTTACTTTTACTGCCTGCCTTGGCATCCTTTTGTATCTGTTACTCCACCGTCACTACCTTAGCAAGATTTCTGGGCTTATCTACATCCAGCCCCTTATCCGCTGATACATAATAGGCAATCAGCTGAAGTACCACCGACGCGGGCATTACCATAAACTCATCTGCCATCACCGGCAGTCTGAAAATCCGATACCAGATTTTCTCCTGCTCAATTTGCTCCTCTCCCTTTATTAGGAGGATGACCTTGGCACCCCTTGACTGTACCTCTTTGATATTGGACAGCTCTTTGCTCTTTAATTTATCCTGTGTTACCACGGCAATCACCGGTGTTTCCTCCGTAATCAGCGCAATGGTTCCGTGCTTTAATTCTCCGGAAGCATAGGCCTCGGAGTGAATATAGGACACTTCTTTCAGCTTTAATGAGCCCTCCAGCAAAATGGAATAGTCAAGCCCCCTACCAATCATAAATACGTCTCTGGCATTTAACATGGTATCTGCAATATGGTGAATCTCATCCTTCCTTAGAAGCACTTCCTCGATTACCTTAGGAACCCGCATTAATTCCTTCATGTAGGCAGTCAGCTTCTCTTTTGTCCACAAGCCTCTTGCCATTGCCATTCTGGCGGTCAGCAAATATAATACCGCAAGCTGGGTGGTATAGGCTTTGGTGCTTGCCACCGCGATTTCCGGTCCGGCGCAGGTATAAATCACATACTCACTTGCCCTTGCAATGGACGCACCTTTTACGTTTACAATTGAAATCGTGGGTGAGCCACACTTCCTTGCAAATTTAAGGGCCTCTAAGGTATCAATGGTTTCTCCGGATTGGGAAATGGCAATGACCAGCGTTTCTTTATCCACCACCGGGTCATTATACATAAACTCGGAAGCCATCACCACATCCACATGAATCCCTATCATGGCTTGGATTAAGCTTTTACCCACTAACCCTGCATGCATAGCGGTTCCGCAGGCAATAACACATATCCTTTTGCAATCAGAAAGAATGTTGTCAGGAATTCCTTCTGCGGAAAAGTCCGGCTTTCCCTCCTTGATTCTGGGCATAATGGTATCCCCAATCACCTGTGGCTGCTCCATAATTTCCTTTTCCATATAAAAGGGGTATCCGCCTTTATCGCTGCGGCTCACATCCCAGTCTACGGTGAGCCAGTCAATACACGCCTTATCACCGGATAAATCAAACAGCTCAATCCTATCCTTGGAAAGACATACTACATGGAACTCCGGTACCACAAAATACTGATTGGTAAAAGGTACTATCGCTGCCACATCAGAAGAAAGAATGGCTCCGTCACCGGTACTTGCTGCCACAATGGGACTGACATTACGCACCGCAAAAATTTTGCCCGGAATATCATCAAACAGAATTGCTAAGGCAAAGGTACCTTTCAGCTTCAGTACGGTCTTACGGATGGCAGCATAGGGATCACCTTCATAAAACCGGCTTAACACTGCTGCTACCACTTCACTGTCCGTCTGGGAACACAGCTTATCCTCCAATCCGTACTTTTCTGTCAACTCCCGGTAATTTTCTATAATACCGTTATGGATTATGGTCACTTTTCCAAAACGGTGAGGATGCGCATTTTCATCACATACCCCTCCATGGGTCGCCCATCTGGTATGACCGATGCCACAGGTTCCGGATGTATCGTTTTCTGCACATAGTGTACGCAAATCCTTTACTCTTCCTGCACGCTTAAGCAGCTTCGGCTCACCTCCCGCTTCAGCGGACAAGGCAATTCCTGCGCTGTCATAGCCACGATATTCCAAAAGCTCCAGGGCATCCAGCATAATGGCGCCTGCTTCTTTCTTTCCTGTATATCCTATAATTCCACACATATTATTGTTCCTCATCTTTCTATATCAAATCTCATCTTTATATCTTATGTTTCAGTTCTTCCGTTATATCGTATTTGTTTTGCAGTTACCTGCATATTTGCCGATATATCTCGCATCGGAAATGTACGGAAGGGCATCCGCCGAATTTTCGATTACCCTCCTCCTCGTCGTCCTTTCAAACACTTTATGTCCCGACTTGCAGAACATGTGTCAAAGGCTCATGGCGCTTTATGAGGAAAACAATAACAGTAAATCGCTACTATTTATTTTTCAAGGTTCACGGGATAATTATACAAAAAAGATGTCTGCGTGTAAAGCAGACATCTTTTGGCAATCCTGTCGGAACATTTTACTTTTTTAGTTGTATTCTACAAATTCTCCGTATTCTTCCCAGATATTACATACCCAGGTTTTTCCCTGATTAAAGATAATCTCTTCGCCGTTTTCATCGAAGAACTTAGCCGGAGTTGCATCGCCGTCATAGCGCATCCACTTGCCTTTGATTACCTTACCGCCTGTAAATACAATGGCATCTCCTTCTCCGTGAACGCCAAAGGCAAGATAGTCATGGTCATCTCTTACTTCACCGTGGCAATACTGCAGCACCACGTTGGAAACAGCAAGCTGGCTTCCGTCAATTTCATCTATCTGAGGTTGTCCCTCCTGAAAACGGTAATAAACATTTTCTGCTTCGTTGTATTCAAAGTAGGGATTGTAAGCGCCGTAGCCGCCCTTGTTCCCTTCCTTACCGCCGGGATAAATCGTGGTAGCCGTCTCGGCATCCGTATAATTGTCCTGAGCTACCACACCTTCTGCCGCAAAGGTAAACGGGGGTACATAAGCATCATCATATTCCCACTCATATCCAAGACGTTCTGCAGCTTCTAACATACCGTCAATAAACAGATATCCGGTAAACTCAGTTGCATAGCCTTCACGTTTTACTCTGTCAAATGCTTCATGGGCAGGTTTGTAGATACCTTCTACCGCTGCACTAATGTTCTGTACCGTATCTCTGTTAATCAATTCCTCTACATACGGTCTTGCAAGCCCCCAGTTACAGTAAATAGCCTGATAACCCATTGCCTGATAGACAAAATAGTCACGGCTGCTTCGAACCGGTCCGATTCTGTCCAAATCATCAAAATCTTCTACCACTACCATCAATCTGGT
This sequence comes from Lachnospiraceae bacterium, assembly GCA_017411305.1. Classification (GTDB taxonomy): domain Bacteria; phylum Bacillota; class Clostridia; order Lachnospirales; family Lachnospiraceae; genus Suilimivivens. The sequence continues at coordinate 8,752 of JAFQQI010000055.1, read as the reverse complement.
AATACGGCCTTCTACCGGTGCTTCATAAATAATACTTGCCTTGGAAAGTCCGTACTGAGGCATAGCCGGTGTATTATTGGGAATCATAACGGCGATAGGCCTTCTGGTTACCACGCTTTCCTCCTTCCACTCACCGGTTAGATAGCTCTGCATTTTGCCGTCTACTACTTCACGTTCTTCAATAATTGCAAATCCCTCCGGCTCCGGGGTAGGTGTCGGCTCCGGAATAGGCTGGGGTGTGGGTAATGCAACCTCTTCCACTACCTGCTCCGGTACTTCTTCACTCTGTCCGCAGCCTGCAAGCATAGCTACTATCATAAGGGATGCCATCATCCCTGCCAAAATTTTTCTTTTCATCTGTAATCTCCTGTCTGTTCCTTTAATCAATCTATAAAAACGGATTATATTCCTTTTCATATCCGATGGTGGTACTTTCTCCGTGTCCCGGATAAACCTTTACCTCCTCGGGAAGCACCATCAGCTTGTCCTTAATGGAGCGTACCAAGGTACTCATGCTGCCTGTGGGAAAATCGGTTCTTCCTACGGATTCCTGAAATAAAGTATCTCCGCTTATCAGTATCTTATCCTCTTCAAAGTAAAAGCAGCCGCTGCCTTTGGTATGACCGGGAGTTGCAATAGCACGGAAGGTGATTTCTCCTATGGTAACCTTCTGTCCGTCTGAAAGCAGTTCGTCCGGTTTGATACTGCAGGCTCTTCCTGCTGCCGCAGAAATGTTCATTCCCGGGTCCATGCAAAGCTCTTTTTCTTCTTCAAACGCATAGACCTTAGCACCTGTCAATTCCTTTAGCCGTTCTACACCCCAGATGTGGTCAAAATGACCGTGGGTAAGCAAAATTGCTTCTATCGTAAATCCGGCATCGGTAAGCTTCTGATACAACATGTCCCCTCTGTCCGCAGGGTCAAAAAACAGTACCTTTTTACTGCCTTCTTTATACACAAAATAGCAGTTGGTCTGACAACTTCCCAATGTAATTTTGCCGATTTTTAATTCTGCCATTATTATGCTTCCTTTCTTTAGCCTGTAGTTCTCTCGATATCAATAACACTTTCAACAGTTCTTAACTTATCAATGATACGCACCAACTCATCCCTGTTCCTGATTTCAAAGGATGTGGATATGGTAGCAAGTCCCTGCTTGTTGGTTCTGGTATTTAAGGATAAAATATCGATATCCTTCTCTGTAAGAACTCTTGTAATATCCGCAAGCAATCCGTTTCTGTTGTTTGCGTAAATACGGATTTCTGCAAGATATTGTCCGCCTTCCATTTCATCAGGACTTCCTTCCCACTCCGCATCAATAAGTCGCTCTCTTTCAAGCTCGGGAAGATTCAACACATTGATACAGTCCGTACGGTGGATTGAGACGCCTCTTCCCCTGGTAACAAAGCCCACTATCTCATCTCCCGGTACCGGGGAGCAACACTTGGAAAAACGCACTGCCAAATCATGGATTCCTTTTACTACGATACCGCTCTTAGATTTCATATGTGCAGGCTTTGTCTGGGTATTTTGGGCATTCTCTGCTACTGCCGCAAGCACCTGTTCATTGGTAAGTTCTACCTTGTGATCCTTATCATAGAGCTCAACCATCTTGTTGATAATCTGGCCTTCCTTCAGACCGCCGTGTCCCAGTGCTGCCCATACGGATTCCCAATCCCGGAAACCATACTTGCTCATAATAGGATTCATATATTCCGGTTTCATCAAATCAGGCAGGTTAATCGCCTTGGCACGGCAATATGCCTGTAAAAGTTCCTTACCTTTTATAATATTTTCTTCTTTAAATTCATTTTTAAACCACTGATTGATTTTATTTTTGGCCTGGGTACTCTTTACCACACTCAGCCAGTCACGGCTGGGGCCTTTGGAATTCTGGGAAGTCAGAATTTCAATACGGTCACCGTTTTTAATCACATAGTCAATGGTAACCAGCTTCCCGTTTACTCTGGCACCAATCATCTTATTTCCTACCGCACTGTGAATGCAGTAAGCAAAGTCAATGGGGGTAGAGCCTGCAGGCAAATTCTTTACATCGCCGGTGGGGGTAAAGCAATATACGCTGTCCGAGAATAAATCAAGGTCGCTTTTTAGCAGATTCATAAATTCCTTATTATCGGACATATCTCTTTGCCATTCCAAAATCTGGCGAAGCCAGGTCAGCTTCTCTTCTTCGGAATTGTCATTCTTTTTGCCTTCTTTCTTGCCATCAGAAGCTTCCTTGTACTTCCAATGGGCCGCAATACCGTATTCTGCTGCCTTATGCATTTCATAGGTACGAATTTGTATTTCAAAGGGCTGACCGCTGTTACCGATTAAGGTCGTATGCAGGGACTGATACATATTGTCCTTGGGCATGGCGATATAGTCCTTAAAACGCCCCGGAATCGGTTTGTACATTTCATGAATTACACCAAGGGCTGCATAACAGTCCTTTACCGTATCAACAATAATACGGACTGCAAACAAATCATAAATCTGATCAATGGTCTTATTCTGGTTTTTCATCTTTTTATAAATACTGAAAAAATGCTTTACACGACCGTCAATCTGGGATTTAATGCCTGCATTTTTAATGTGTACACTGACCTCATCCACAATGCTTTGAATATATTTTTCACGTACACTTTTACGCACTGCAATTTTGTCCACTAAATCATAATAAGCTTCCGGCTCTAAATATTTCAGGGACAAATCATCCAGTTCTACCTTAATTTTTGAAATACCAAGTCTCTGTGCAATAGGCGCATAAATTTCCATGGTTTCCTTTGCGATTCTCTGCTGGCTTTCCGGCTTTTGGTACTTAAGGGTACGCATATTGTGAAGTCTGTCTGCCAGTTTAATCAAAATAACACGGATATCCTTTGCCATGGCAAGGAACATTTTACGAAGGTTCTCTGCCTGCATCTCCAAGCGGTCCGGCTTATCCCCGTTACTGGTAAACTGCAGCTGCTGAAGCTTGGTTACACCGTCAACGAGAAGAGCTACTTCCGCACCAAACTGCTCGGTAATCTCTGCCTCCGTCATAATAGTATCTTCTACTACATCATGAAGGAGTCCCGCGGCGATGGTTTCCTTATCCATTTCCAAATCCGCTAAAATAATGGAAACGTAAAGAGGATGAATAATATAAGGCTCTCCCGACTTTCGCACCTGGTCCTTATGGGCCTGATACGCTACGTGATAAGCCTTCTCTATTAAGGAAATATCATCAGAGGGATGATATTTGCGCACACGAAAAATCAAATCCCTGTACAATTGTTCGGGACTTTGAAATTCCTGAATGGATTCGATTTTACCATCATCAATGACAACCTCTGTTCTGCCGGCTTCCTCATCGATAAGGTTTTCTTCTGTTGCATGTTCTTCTGCAATTTTTTCTTCTGTCATTTTCGCTTCTTCTGTCATACTCTCACCTTTGACTGCTCTTTGTTATATAACATATTCTTAACAAAGAACAAATGATTTAACAGCATATTAGACTTATTATATATTTTTTTGAAAAGTTCGTCAACGCTTTAGAACTGAGCCTGATAGAGCTGATAATAAAATCCGCCCATGTCCATCAGTTGCCTGTGATTTCCTTCTTCTACCACTTTGCCGTCCTTAACCACCAGAATTTTATCTGCATTTCTGATGGTAGAAAGTCTATGGGCAATGATAAAGCAGGTCTTATCCTTCATAAGCTTTGTCATGGCACTTTGAATCTGTTGTTCCGTTCTGGTATCCACGTTGGAGGTTGCCTCATCCAAAATCAGCATTTTCGCTTCCGTCAGCATGGCTCTTGCAATGGTAAGCAGCTGTCTTTGGCCTTTGGAAATATGAACACCGTTATCACTCAGCACTGTATCATACCCGTCTTTTAGGCTCATGATATAGCTATGAATCCCTGCTGCTTTGGCTGCGTTTTCCACTTCTTGTTTCGTCAGGTCACTGTGGCCATAAGTCAGATTCTCCCAAATGGTGCCGTGAAACAGCCAGGTATCCTGAAGCACCATGGAAAAAGCACCTCTTAAGTCATCCCGCTTCAGCTCATAAATATTTTCCCCATCCAAAGTAATCATTCCCAAGTCGATATCATAAAAACGCATCAGCAGGTTAATGACGGTGGTTTTTCCGGCTCCGGTAGGACCCACAATGGCAATCTGCTGTCCTGCTTTCGCCTCAAGCTGAAAATCATGAAGTATCTTCTGTCCTTCCTGATAGCTAAACTCCACATCCTTCATCCGCACATCACCGTATACCTGCTTAAGGACTCTTGCTGCTTCTGCATCCGGTTTTTCCGGCAATTCATCAATCAGACGAAATACCCGCTCCGCTGCTGCAAGGGCAGACTGCAGTTCACCGATGATATTGGCTGTCTCATTGATGGGGCCTGAAAACTTCCGGGAATACTGCACAAAGGCAGAAATATCTCCCAGTCCGATTTTCCCCTTCAAATATAAAACAGAGCCGATTACACTAATCAGGGCAAGGGATAAATTATTCATGAAATTAACCGATGGGCCTGTTAGAGTTGCATAGTATTCCGCCTTGGTATTGGCTTCTACCGCTTCCCTGTTTTTTTCCTCAAAAACCGCAAGCACTTCCTCCTCCCTGCCGTAGGCGCGGGTGGTTTTTTGTCCGCTCAGCATTTCTTCTGCAAAGCCGTTTAGCTCCCCAAGCTTTCCTGACCTTTCGCGGAACAGGGGTCTGGAGCGCCCGGTGATAAACCGTGTCAGGCAAACGGACACCGGAATTGTCACTGCAAAAATAAGCACCATGGAAGGGGCAATGGTCAGCATCATCACCAGGGAAACAAGTACGGTGATTACGCTTTGCATCAGCTGTAGCAAATCTCCTGCCAGAGACTGATTTACCGTATCAATATCATAAGAAACCACACTGATAATATCCCCGGTCTGATACTTATCAAAAAAGGATACCGGAAGTCTTAAAAGGTTCTCAAACACATCCTTACGCATTTGATAAATTACCTGCTTAGTCAGCTTTATGGTAAGAGCCGAAAGTAAATAGGCAAACACTGCGGATATCAGGTACAGTCCTACCATAAGCCCAACATAAAAAAATACCCGTTCAAAGTCAACCGCTCCGGGTTTATTTCCGATGGCATCAATTGCTTTGCCGGAAAGCTTAGGTCCCATTAAGGAAAACAGATTAGAGGTTAGCATCAGCAAAAAGCCGGACAAAATCATAACCGGATACTTTGCCAAGTAGCTCCACAACCGGAAAAGCAGATACTTTTTGTTCTTTTTCCTCATGCCTCTGCCTCCTTTCCGGTTTGCAGCTCATAAATCTGGCGATACAGCTCACACTCCTTAAGCAGCTCTTCATGGGTTCCGTATCCTGCGCAGGCTCCCTCCTCAAGCACCAGAATATGGTCGGCCTTTTTCAGGGAGCTGATTCTTTGGGCTACCATAATGATGGTGGTATCCGCGAATTCTTCTTTCAGCGTTTTTTGAAGCAGGGCATCGGTCCGGTAGTCCAGCGCGGAAGAAGCATCATCCAAAATCAGGATTTCCGGGTGGTCTGCAAGTGCCCTTGCAAGCATAATCCGCTGTTTCTGACCGCCGCTTAGATTATTTCCGCGTATGGAAACCTCTGCCTCCTGCTCCCCTCTTTTTTGTTCTACAAATTCCTGTGCCTGAGATTGTCTGATTGCTTTTGTAATCTTTTCTTTGCTAAGCTTTCTAAAATAATCAATATTCTCTTCTATTGTGGTTGCCATGAGATAATCATTTTGGAATACCACCCCGAACTTACTGCGAAGCTCCTTAAAGGGAATGGTCTTTATCTCTCTGCCGTTAATGAATATGTTCCCTTGGTCTGCATCATAAAATCGAAGAAGCAGTTGAACTATGGTACTTTTACCGCTTCCGGTAGGACCGATGATTCCAAGGGTTTCTCCTTTTTTCAGGGCAAAGCTGATATCGGTTAAGTTGTTCTTTTTTTGTAAATAGGAAAAGGTTACATGCTGAAATTCCACATGGGGACAGGCAGGATTTTCCTGCTGCTTTGCACAAGTCTCATGAGGATATACCTTCATCTCCTCAGGCGTTTGAAGCACCTCTGCAATTCTTCCTGCCGACGCAATTCCTTTGGAGCACATAATGAAGATTCTGGTAATGCCCAGCATGGCATTTAAAATAATCGTGAAATAGCTTAAGAAGGCAATAATGGCACCGGGTCCTGTTTCTCCCTTTTGTACCAAATAGGCTCCTGCCAAAATCACACCGGCAAATCCCAAATTCAAAACAAGGGTGGTAGCCGGATTGCTGACTGCAGAAATGCTGCCTGCTTTCTGCTCTATCCGGGCAAGCTGTTCATTTACCTTATCATAGCGCGCTCTCTCATAATCGGTTTTGGAAAGAGCACGGATGACCCTGACCCCTGTAATGTTTTCCCGCAGCACACGCACCATATCATCAAGTACGCTTTGCTGCTTATCATATATGGGAATACTTTTTGCTGTTACCAGTGCTACGATTACAATAATTGCCGGAAGGGAGGCAATCAAAACCAAAGAAAGCATAGGCTCTATGGTCATGGTGATAATAATACCCCCGATTAACAGAATCGGACCTCTGACTCCAAGTCTCTGAAGCCGGGCCAGCATACGGTTTACGTTATAGGTATCTGAGGTAAGTCTGGATATGACGGACGGAATGGTAAAGTCATCTATCTGCGGTGCACTCAGATAACTGATTTTTTCAAATAGGTCATGACGGATTTGGAGTGTCATTTTGCCCGCCGAAACCTCTGCCATCCGGTTTGCCGTCACATTTACGGTGATGGAGCCAATGGCACAAAGTACCATGACACCTCCCCAAAGAAATATCAGCTTCATTTCTCCTAAAGGAACAATCTCATCAATAATCTTGGCCAGAATGGAAGGAATCAGCAAATCCATCATGGCTGCAAAGAATTTAAAAAATAAGGTTATGAGCATGTAGAAACGATATGGTTTTGCATAGTTTAGTATCTTTCCCATGAGGACTCCTTTGTAAATAAAAACAGATATGCTTATTATAGCATACCTGTTTTGCGCCGCAAGAAAAACTGCAGGTCATAATTTCTTAGCTATGATTTATTACTTTGCAATCTCTTCCGTTTCATATGTTTATTCCTGAAGTCCTGCCTTTGCAAGCATCTCTTTCAGTCTTTCGATTTCTTCATCTTTTATACTTAACTCTTTATCTTTTTGATCTAATTCCTTATTCTTCTCTGTAAGTATTTCATCCTTATCTGCAATTACGTCTTTCAATTCTTTTTCCAAGTTTTTCAGTTCTTCTTCATGTCTCTTCTCTATGATATCAACATCAAGCATTAAGGATTCATCTGTCATTTCGTTTAGCTCCTCCATTTCTTCATACCGGGAATAAATGTGCTCATACAGTTTGTGGGTATACCGGCGAAGTTTTCGGGCATCCCACACCGTAATATTCCCCAATTCAAGGTTCTGATTGATGCTCTTTATTATATCATTCTGTATCAGCTTTTTCAATAATTCCAAATTCTCCGGGCTGCGTTTTTTCTTTAGTAAATCGCGGACTCTCAGTAATGCAAAGGGTATCAGAATCACCATTTTCCTGTCATTTAATTCCTCCATAGATATCTCCTGAAATTTACACACTGATACCTTATAGCAAAAGACGCCTTGTTTCCCGAAATCCAGATTCAGCACATATTCATCCGGGATGTTCTTTGCCGCATAAAGGTAAATAACCTTGGGCTCCGGAAACCTTATGCTGTACCCGCCGGTTCGGTCTGTGGCGTTCCTCATGGCATGGGAATAGCTGTAATCAAACACGCGCAGGATTATCGTTTCATCCTCTTCCATCTGTGCCTCCATGTGATAGCTGTGACAACCGTTAATGGTAAGAATGGTGTCCGCCAATATTTTCCGTAAATCTTCTTTTTCAAACTCTGTCCAGTTATAAGCAATGGTACTGTCCGTTGGATAGTCTGTATCAAAGAGACCGTTTATCAAATTCACCACCGCAACAGAAGACAGAGTCAGAATCTTTTTAAACAGCTTATCATAAATATGATAAACAGTAGGTTCCATATGTATACACCTTCTCTCTGTAAGCATATTTTTCATTTATGCAACTGCATTATGTGATTGGCAAGTATCTGATATCATCACACTGTCAAATTGATTGTGGCATAAACACATCCATAGACATCACCCCTTTTCTTCTTATAACTGTAGGAATACGGCAGCATTTGCTGCGGTCGATATGACCAACGATAAATAGATAAATAGTTTGTTAAAAGATGTATAGAAATCATAACACGGGAAGCTATTGTTTGCAAGCACTATTTCACTAAAAAAAGGCAATGACTCACTTAAGTCATCACCTCTTTTGTATTTCCGCAGTTTTCCACGGTATCTTATTCAAAATCCCCTGTTACGTTCTGCTATACTTACTGATTACTGATTTGCAACTCCAAAGAACTGATTTAAATACAGTACTCCGTACCAGTCAGCTTCTTCCAGCACAGACATATCATATCCGGCAGGAATGGATAAAGGATATTCCTTGTTCTGATACGTTAATGTCAGATTTACCGTCAAATCTCTTCTTTCTTTTATGGCATCCATGACTGATTTGGGAAGCGAACTCCATATCTCGGTTTCCATTTCAACTGTTGCATTTTCTGCAGCACCGGTTATCTTGTCTTTAGTCTCACCACAAAATACTCCATAGGCAGAGCTGACAATTGTTCT
>JAFQQI010000054.1 GCA_017411305.1 Lachnospiraceae bacterium | reverse complement strand
CATACGCAAGAAAAGTTTGTATATGCCGGCATTGCTTACAAATTAATTATTATAAGATTGACTTCTTAAGCAAGTTATTAAAAGTCATTAAGCAAGTTATTAAAAGTCATTAAACAAGTCATAAACAAGTTTACTATAAAAATTACTATACAAGTTATCTTTCAAGTTGTCGGTCTTTCCAGCATTTGTGGCACATAGCCATATATTTATCGTTTCCGCCAAGAAATACCTGCTCACCTTTTGTGACGATGTTTCCCTGTTCGTCGATGCGGGCATTGACAGTAGCCTTGCGGCCGCAGGAGCATACCATTTTGATTTCCGTCAGTGAATCGGCAAGTTCCATCAGACGCATAGAACCGGGGAAAAAGTGGGTGCTGAAATCTGTCCGCAGACCGAAACACAGCACAGGCAGATTTTTCTCATCGACTAATGTGCGGAGCTCATCAATTTGCTCAGGTGTAAAAAACTGGGATTCATCAGCAATGATAACATCGTGGTCACCTGCTTTTTCATATTCTTCAAAAATACTTTGAGCAGGCGTAATGATTTGAGCTTCCGAAGCGATACCGATACGGCTTTTGATAGTACCGGCACCATCCCGGGTATCTATACTGGGCTTAATCAGCCATACGGACATTCCCATTTCTTCGTAATTGAATTTGGTAATCAGAGCCTGTGCCGATTTAGAAGATCCCATTACTCCATATTTAAAATATAACTTTGCCATAATTTTCTCCGTTTGTGATATATTGCGGAAAACCCGCTAGAAATACTTTATCATATCATTTCCAATTTGTACATGATACAAACAAAAGATAATTCCTCAGATAGACGACAAATGCATAGAAGATTTGTGCAGGATAAGTTCATAGGAGATTAGTACAGGATAAAAGCATAGAAGATTTGTGCAGGATAAGTGCATAGGAGATTTGTACAGGATAAATTCCCTTGATTTGGGAAATGAAAGTTGATATAATAAATCTGTTATTTTATTTAAACATAGGAGGAAACAAAAATGAAAAAGGTATTATCCCTTGTTCTTGCGCTGTGCATGGTATTTTCCCTTTGCGCATGCGGGAACTCCGCTTCTGAAGGAGAAGCAGGTTACAAGGTTGCAATGATTACCGACTACGGTGACATTACAGACCAGTCCTTCAACCAGACAACTTATGAAGCTTGTAAGGCATTCTGCGAAGCTCAGGGTATTGAGTTTACATATTATAAGCCCGCAGGCGACAATACAGCTGACCGTGTAGCTATGGTAGATAAGGCTGTAGACGAAGGCTATAACGTAATTGTTATGCCCGGATATGCATTTGGCGGAACTATCGTTGAAGCAGCAGGAAACTATCCTGAAGTTAAGTTCATCGCACTTGACGTAGCAGCAGGCGACATTCTGGAAGCAGGTGTTGCAGCTAAGGGCGAAACTTATGACTACAATCCTGGCAACTGGGATGTAAAAGAATACTATAATTCCGATAACGTATACTGCGCAATCTTCCAGGAAGAACTTTGCGGTTATATGGCAGGTTATGCAGCAGTTAAGCTTGGTTATACTAAGCTCGGATTCCTTGGCGGTATGGCAGTTCCCGCAGTTATGAGATACGGTTACGGTTTCGTACAGGGAGCAGATGCAGCATCTGCTGAACTTGGAATCACAACTGAAATGAAGTATGCTTACGGTAACCAGTTCTACGGTGATGCTGATATTACAGCAGCAGTAGATACATGGTGTGCAGCAGGTACAGAAGTTGTATTTGCATGTGGTGGCGGAATTTATACTTCCGCAGCTGAAGCAGCACAGAAGACAGGCGGTAAGGTAATCGGTGTTGACGTTGACCAGGCAGCAATCATTGACGGCGCTTACGGTGCTGACATGACAGTTACATCCGCTATGAAGGGTCTTTACCCTGCAACTTATGATGCACTTAATGACATTGTTGTAAACGGTAAGTGGGCTGATTATGCAGGCAAGATTACTACTCTCGGCTTAAT
>JAFQQI010000007.1 GCA_017411305.1 Lachnospiraceae bacterium | reverse complement strand
CCAATATCTCACGTTCTTCTTGGGTGGCTTTCCTTTTTTCTCTACGGAGTTGGAAAGCGGTCTTTATGGCTTCTATGTTTGCCACAAGTGATTTCAATTTGTTGTAACTCATATTTGACCTTATTTAATTTACTTTTCCCTACTTTCGGTCCTGTTCCAGACCTGTGAGGGATTATTTTTCTGCCTGCAAAGTGAGCGGACAGCATTAAGGCAAATCTGCGAGGGAAATACTCTTGAAGAATGAAAGGAAGATTTTCCGCTGCATCCGAACGGACAGCGACTGGATTTGACGATTGGTATACGCACAGTAACTTTGCTGAAAAATAAAGCCGGATGCAGGGATGGCAATGACAAAGAATACAGCTACTTCATAAAAGGAAAGATAGGATTATAAGAGGTAAACAGTCTGATTCTTTATAAGTAGGAAACTTCCTCATTATGATGGATATAAAAGGTAACATTGATGGTACCGAAAGATATTCTTCCAGTACCATCCGTTCTGTTCTTATACATCAGGAATAGTACAGGATTTATGAAACACGCCATCACGGAAATACTCAATCCGTCCGGGTTCAAATCCCATTTCTTCCATAGCCACATGTTTTAGATAGTCACGATATTCCACACTTTGCATGTTTACACCTGCAAGATTGTTATATATCATAGGAACACTGATACCGTCATCACTTGACAGTATGACTTGACCATTCTGTTTTATCTCATCTTTCATACCTTATTTATATTATGGGTTAATTATTTTCGATTGCTCTTCAAATGCTGTTCATAGTCAAACGGTGACATGTCTGTCTTGCGTGGCTTGTCACGGAGGATGAATCTCAATATCAGAATGGGCCAAAAGAAAGGGATAGCCCATAACAGGATATTGTTCATACGTCTGTTCTTGCGTCTCAACGGAGGACGAAAAGACAGCTGCCTTATCAGAAGGCAGACTGTCAGAAGAATTATCCAATCCATAAGTTTTGTTTTTATGCGCTCATACGTGCGCTGATTTTACATATATTGTCTTTCATCAGTTGCATGATTTGGTCATGATAATGGGATATGCCGTTATGCTTTCCCCTGCATTGCACTATCTGCATCTTGGAGAGTGATACCTCGATTGTTTCCATGCGTATGCCTTCAATGGTTGCGGAAAATATCAGAGAATTGTCCTTCTCATAATATTTGTTGGCATAGACACAATGGTGTAGTTCACTGCCTTCTTCCATAAATTCAACGACACTTTCAAGCACTCTTATCTTGATTGTTCCGTCCGTGAATACCAAACCGAAGAACTTGCCTTTCTTCTTCCGGTATTCCTCATCATGTGACTTTGCATCCATCACTTTCTTTTGAATATTCTCTTTATTGCGTTTCTCTACCAACTTGTCATGCGCTTCTTTCAGATTGGCAGGGCAGACATAATGGGCATTACGGATGTCCTTTCCTGTCTGTCGGAGCATATCGATGTAGTCACACCATATCGAACCGTCCAAAATGGTATAGTTGTTCCGTATGCAAATCTTTACGGAATCCCAATATCTCATAAGTTTGTCGGGAGAATGGAGTGTATGGTATAACAGAGGTATTTGCCTTGACTTCAACAAGGTTTCATGCTTCGGATTGTTGAGTATTGCCATAAAAAGGTCGTATGGCTTCATTCCATGGAAACATCCGTTAAAGCCATTCCGTATTATCTCCTTTGTAAAGCGCTGCTTGGGATAGTAACAAGCAGGACTGATGTCATAGACATAGTGCTCTTGGTTTGTGCGTATCTCCATTTTGGATTCGGGAATCCATAAGTCATAATAGACAAATGAAAAGCCTCTCTTTCTTGCTACGGTCGTACTGACCCCATCGGGAGAAATCCACCTTTGCGCCACTTCAAAGAT
>JAFQQI010000006.1 GCA_017411305.1 Lachnospiraceae bacterium | reverse complement strand
TGATTTTTTCTTCCACGAAAGCGCATAATCTGGCGTATTAGCTCATCCTTATCAAGCGGTGCCTGTATGCCGTTAATAATCTGTTCCTTCCAGCAAATATCTCTTAACTGGAACGTTGTCATAAGCTCCAGCTCTTCCCTTGTGTAATATTGGAGCTTCTCAGCCTTTCTATTCTTCTGATTCAGTGTATAGGTATATTTATCCATCCTGTAAACATCCTTTCACATATTCTGATACTGCATCGTAATTATTCAGTATCTTCATAATTACGATGCAAAAATCCATCTTAAATTGCTTCGCAATGGGATTTTTGCTCTCTTGAATCATGTTCTTACGGTCTCAGCAGCAAGTGCTTCGACCTGCCCTGAATAGCCACACTGCTTCAATAAATTGCGATTTCATCAATCTTCATCGTGTCATCTACACCAATAATTCCAAAATGATACTTCCAAAAGACACGAAGATGATAGCTAACCGGCAGGAACATATCCTCTATCAATTGCAGCATTCTTTCGTCTGTCTTATTTTTATCCATTTTCAGGTACAAGAGAAGCTTTTTTCGTTCTGCCTTAATCTGATACAACACTGCATTCGGAAACAGTACAAGAAGTGCCCGTCGAAAAGTCATAACGGAAGCTCCTGTCTGTATCTGATTCAGTACCAGTGTTGCGATTCTGCTTCGCTTTTCAAAAGGAATCAGCTTGAATTCCTCTGCTGCCCTTTTCCAATAGGTACCATTCTCAATTTCCTGTGTCAGCTTTCGTATATAAATATCACGTTTGGAAACACCATGATAAATATCTGCATGCAGAATCATATGCAATGCCGCATCAATCAGGTATTTCTCAAATTCCGGATACTGCCTGTTATCTTCAGCCAGAATATACTGGAATATTTCTGCAAAACGCACGAGCAGATTCAGCTCGATCACAGCTTCCTCTACTTTTGTTTCATTCAGATAGGAAAATGCCTGTTCATAAAAGGGACTATATTCTCTTGCCTGACAAAAGAGCAGCTCCTCTTCTCTCTTTCCCTGCTGTTGTGCCTTCAATGCGATATCCCATAAAAAGTTCACACTGTTTCCTCCTTATACGAGCTTACCGATGCACAGATATTCCGGGAAAATCTTCTGCACCTGTGTTACCAGAAAGCTCATAATATCCTCATTCAGATAATCTTCCAGATTCTTAGGACTAAAATGCAGCATCAACACCTGCTGTACGCTTCCAACACGTATCTCGTCCTGTATGAATCCGTCCATATTGTAATTGTATTCTTCATAACCCTCAGGCGCACTCTCCTGAAGCTCATAGCCTTGAAACTCCAGTCCGCCACCGGCTGGAAACGCCTCGATTAATCGTGCCATCTCAGCCTTTGTCTTAATGCTTTTTCGATACATTTCCGTAATACTGCCGGAAAAGCTCTCCTTATATCCATTAGACAGAATCGGATATAGATATTTTTCCTTTCCTGTTGCCTTATTTACCTGATATAAGTGCCATTCCTGTGGTCTGTCCATTGGGCAAGTAATATATAAATCACCATTCAGACGTCTGATATTCGTAATCTCAATATCTGTATTCATAACCAGATATTCACAGCCGCTTTCTAAGCGATGTGCAAAGATCTGATGCTCGTAATTAATCTTATCAATGGCAGGCTCAGGATAGGTACTTGTCTTTTCTTTTAATCGTTTTAGATTCCATAGAGGTATCATGTCATAATGTACCATTCCTGCATATTCCTCGAACTCAACCTGTATATCCTGTATGGTTTCTTCTTTTTTCATATCCTCGACTGACACCAGATACACATCCATCATCTTCATCAGATATGCTTCACACACCGTCGTCCATGGCTGATAATTCAAGGCAAAGATATCATATAGCTTCTCTATCATCTCCTGATATACCTTATTCTGACGTACTATGAATGTCCCCTTGTATTCTCTCTTTTCTGTTCGTATGACACCCTGAAAGCTGCGCTCCTCATGTATGAGGCGATACAGTGTAGATGCATTTGCCTTGAAAAAAACCGTAAACAGCTTTATTTCCTGTTTCTCCTTTGCCGCCTTACAGATATCCTCACACGGTATCGGTTTCTTTTTCGTATCCGTTTCCAGCATGGGATACATGAAGGTATCCGTTTCATCATAGTGTGCGATATCTGTCATGCTCAAATAAATAGCATAATCACTTTGTTTTGCTTTTTCTTCTCCCAAAACCCGCGCTTCCAGCTCCTGATAAGCATTCTCACTATATTGAAACAGCTTCTTTAACAGATTTCCTACTATCTCCTTATACAGAACTCTTTCTTCCAGTTCTGTAATCTCCATCATTCTCTTATCTATATATGCTTCAATATCAAAATCAGTATTTTTCTCCATACCTATTCCTCTTTCGCGCGCATTGCCTCCTCCTGCACTTTTATAAGCTGTTCTACCGTAAGCTGTAACTGTGCAAGCTGTTGATTTTCCTGAATTTGAGCAATAATCTCTTCAAGCTCTCCTTCCTTAATGTCCACGACCTCAAGCCTACGTTCCACTTCAGCAAGCTTGTCCTCAGACTTTTCCGATGCAAAGATGTCCTTTGCCAGAAGATAATACTTTTCTGCACTCGTATAATCTCCTGCATTGAGCATTTCTTCTGCCTGCTGCATATACTCGTCTGCCTCACTCAGCTTTTCTTCCCTTTCGGAAAGCTTATTCTGAACTACGGTCAGCTTATCTGTTGCTGCACTCTTTTGTACTTCTGCGCCTAATTCCTCGTATGTCTGTATCGCAGAGGTATAGAATACCTGTGCGCTTTCATAATCCCCCTGTGCATAAGCTCCATCCCCTTGTGTCATATAATTAGCCGCTGACTGCTCCTTTGACAACTGCTCCTGCATTACCTCATTTTCAGCTTCTGCCTGTTCCTTCTGCTGTTCGTACAGCTTTTCCAATGCCTCTATTGCTGTTGTCCGCCCTTCATCAAAATACGTTCTTGTTGCAAGCGTTTTCGCTTCCAGATACATCTCCTCTGCTTCCTCGAACTGCTGATTGAGCACCAGAGTATCTCCAAGATAGATAAAATCATACACCGATATATAATCAGCGGTCTGTTCCAAGCGGTTATTAATATATTCTGTTCCCAGATTGTCTGCATATTTTGCACGCTTTGCGGCATTCTGATAGGAGCTTTGTGCTTCCACATATTCTTCCTTGTCGAGCTGTTCTTCCGCTGTCATGATAGCTTCTATCAGTTTCTGATAATTCCCTAGTTCCTCTGTGCGCTTCTTATCTTTTAACTCTTCTGCGAGATGGCATGCCTCCTTACAGCACTCCTGCGCTCTGATATAATTGTTCATCTGTATGTACTCTATGGTATCTGTATAATAGGTCTGCAGTTTTTCCCTTTTTTCCTCCTGCTTCTTATGGCGAATGAACAGAACCACACTAATGGTTACTACCATCACCATAATTGGGAGCAACGCCATCAGGAATCTTTTCAGCTTTCGCTTTCTGTTTGGGTCTACAAACACTTTATTTATAAACACCACTGCCAGTGTGTATTTATTCAAATCTTTAGGTTGTCTGGATAACAGCAATTCCTCGATACAGTTTACTGTTTCAGTTGGCTCATTGCCTGCCTCGGCAAATACATCGCCTATTTCCCCCTCATCGATATGCTGCCACACATCTCTGGTATAAAGAGCTAAGGCATCTGCATTGGTCAGCTTTATTTTCCCGGATATATATGGCTTGAAATCTTTTTCCTGCCCCAGATACGCATATAGATTATTTCGTTCTTCATGAACTGCCACCTTATCCTTTGGTACTTTTTCTTCTCTGACTAAATCCATGGTTAATGACTGGTCTGTTGTCTGTACCTTCAAAAAACCGTCACGATATATATCAAGTGCAAATACAATTACTTTATCATCGTTTCCCTTTTCCAATGCATAGGTATTTGAGCAAAATGACACAAGCAGAAGCAGACTCATTAAAAGTAACATGCGTTTCATGCTCTTTTTATGATTCATAACATACCAATCCCTCTCTTTTTTGTATCAACTCGTTATTCATTGCAAAATCAATTGTACAACACTTTACGTCTTTTTATGTTAAATCGCTGTTTTTAGGATTGCTTCTGCAATTATTCTGATTATTTTATTATTTAACGCGTTTTTACATTTACTTATTCCCTCTTTTAAGAAAGCAAAACTAACACAATAAGTCGTTTTTCTTACATTTTGTATTTTACTCACTTGTTTCTTTCTAATTTTATGTTATTATTTGGTACATATTAGAAAGGTATGATTACAAATATGAAACTAGCAACTATACTAACGGATTATATCTCTCAGAAAGGCTTCATTGAGCCCGATGACTATGAAATATATCAATATGGTTTTGAAACTTTTTTGGAACTTTTCATAAATGTAATATGCAGTATCTTGATTGCTGTATTTTTAGACATGAAATTAGAATGTGTTTTTTTCTTTCTCTTTTTCATTCCGCTTCGCTCTTACGGTGGCGGACTTCATATGGAACGATATTTTACCTGCCTTCTTCTCTCTTGCGGGACGTTGGCTATGACTTTATTAATTGTAAAATATTATGTTTTGGCGCCCATTTTATCTTTCTTACTGATATTGCTTTGTATTTTTGCTCTAAGAGCTCTCGGCCCAGTCAATCATCCGAATCGCTCTGTTGATGCTTCTGAAAACATCTGCTTTCAGAAAAAAATGGATATTACCTTAATACTAGGTTTTATTTTTGCTTTTTTATTCTGGTTCTTCCATTTTGAAAAATACTTATTTCTGGAGGCGCTTGTATATCTCTTAGTTGCCTTGACCTCTTTTATCGGCAAACAAAAAAATTCCCGAAAACGCAACTTCTAATCGCTTTCGGGAATTCTCTTTATTCATTTATACAAACTGATTCTTCTCTTTATCGTAATGATAATCAATTCCTGCAAGCTTGTCGATAATAGCTTGCATATCTTCGTCCGTATCCTCGCAAAAAGCTTCCAGACTTGGATAAAAATCTCGTAACTTCAAATTCATAAAGCTTAATAGCATTACTGGATCCTTTGGTATCATATGTTGTACTTCCTCTCATTTTTTCCTGCGTTATATTTACACAAAAATTATGTTTTAGTGATCTTTATTACTCTTTTTTACATAGACAAGCTAACAATTATCAACTCGACACTTAATAAATCTGTCACTCGTCCTGTTTTGACATCTTCATCTGCCTTCACACAAGCCTGTACTGCCTTTTGCAGTTGTTCAAGCTTGAATCGGGATGACTGTGGCAAATATTTTTTCTTTAGAAAATATGGATTTAATCCTGTTTTTTGTGCAATCGTTGCTTCATCATATCCCTTTGTTTTCATCTCTCGAACCTGTAACAGCAGATTAAACTGTCTTGCAATCAATGCTAAAATCTTCATTGGTGCTTCTTTTAACGCCAATAAGTCATAATATAAATCTAGCGCCTGCTTTTGCTTTTTATCAGCAACCGCTTCCACCATATCAAATATCTTATTCTGAATTCTTACGGTGCAAAGCTCTTCTACATCTTTTTGCGTAATGCCTTCTTCATAATATTTGTAGCAGATTAACTTCTCTACCTCTTTTGCAATCTGCTCCATATCCGTTCCCGTTCTATCAAGCAACAGGTTCAATGCATCGGCAGTAATCAGCTTATTTTCCTTTTTAAGCAAGCCCATAATCCACTTTTTGAGTGTTGTTTCGTCCTGCACTTCAAAAGAAGCAGCATATCCTTTTGCTCCAATTGCCTTAAATAACTTATTACGTTTATCAACCTCTTCCTCAACAAAGATTAGAAATGTAGTATCCGGCAAGTCTTTTACAAGCTCGGCCACTCTATCATTGGAAGACTTGAGCCAAGCGCTGTTTTCTACTAGAATCACTCTTCGCTCCGCAAAAAATGGTAACGTTCCTGCCAGATCAATGACTTCATTTACATTAATATCCTTACCTGCAAAGGCTGTAAAGTTCATAGAATCATCCGCTGCCACCAATGCATTTTTAAGCTTATCACGATACTGCTTTCTTAAATACGCCTCTTCCCCATAAAGAAGATAAACATTGCTAAATTGTTGGCTCTTGATGTCCTGAATAATTCGCTTCAAATCAAATTCCTGCCCTTTCTTGTATCATTTCTTAGATTATTAGACTACTGGCTTTTCTAATATCATTTTAAATTATAAGCTAGGTTAACTTTTGATGCAATTCCTCTTTCATTTTATATAACGAGATTTTTTATATATGGTTTATTTGTCGAATGAAGTTCATCCATTGATTTGTTTCCTTTTCCGGTAATCCATACGCTTCCTTCCCTAACGCAATACTCTTCATCAATAAGTTCATGTTTTTCCTGCTTTTCTATCATTTATCCAATAAGTGTTCAAGCACATCCCTCGGACTTTCTAGTTGCTCAAATGCTTCCATTCTCCCCATCGGCTGCGAAGTTCCTTCCTGTAGGTACCACACCGCCTGAAATGCCTTCATGCCAAGTGTTCTCGCAGCTTCCAGCTCATTACTTCCTCCATCTCCAATATAGAGACATTCTTCTGGTGCCACCCCTAAACTGGCCATACACCTTTTATAAATCTCTTCATCCGGTTTCTGCACTCCCTGTTCATACGACAAAATAGCGGCATCAAAATATGGAAACAATACACTTCTTCGGATTACCTCTGCCTCTTCGGAAAAACAATTACTAATCAGTCCGATTAATATACCTTTTTCTTTTAGCTTCTTAAGCATAGGAATGATTTCTGAATGCAATTGTCGAAAGCAATCTTGCTTGGTTTCGATACGTTTCTTTACTATTTTATTTACTAATTCTTCTGAATAGCATTGATTTTCTCTTAAAATACTTTCCACTACTTCTTCCAAAGTCAGTTTCCCAATGGTACGGTCATACTCCGTCG
>JAFQQI010000053.1 GCA_017411305.1 Lachnospiraceae bacterium | reverse complement strand
ATACTCGAACAGCTACTAAGGATGATGTAAAGAACCTATCAAGCCATATCCGTGAAAAGTTGCGAAATGGGGGCACTTTAACTGACCAAGAATGTCGTGTTGCAAATCAGTTGGGGATTGATGTTGGTAGAAAGAGTGGTAGAGGTTCTGTTACATATGGTGAATTAGATTCGTTAGGTAGAACGACGGGGATTGAAGCTACTATCACACTGGATATGATTGGAACAGGAAGTCCTGCTAAATCATCTATAAAACCTGCAGGTTTTGGAGGACAAGCGCAAGGTCATGCAAGAGGACATTTGTTAGGTAATCAGTTGGGTGGTTCTGGAAGTGACCCTAGAAATTTAGTGACAATTTACCAAAATCCAGTTAATCATCCAGTAATGAGTTCGATTGAAGCTAATGTTCGTAGAGCAGTGGAGGGAGGACAGATTGTAAATTATAAAGTTACACCTATCTACGAAGGTAATAGCCTCATACCACGTGGAATTACAATTCAAGCACAAGGAAGTGGTGGCTTGAATATATATCAAACGATATTGAATAGAAAGTAGGTTTGTTTATGGATTATAATATTAATGAATTTTTACCAATACAACAAGGAAAAAGCAAGAAGAACTTATGGGAAGAAGTAGAGAATAAACTAGGACTTACCTTTCCTGAGGATTATAAAATGTTTATTGATTTATATGGAGAAGGAGGAATTAATGAGTTTTTATGGATATTATCGCCATTTTGTGAAAATGAAAATTTAAATTCTATGGAGAAATTTAAGCTGATGCAAGATGCGTACATAAGTATGAAAAGCGAATTTCCAGAACAGTTTTCGTTTGACTTTTACAATGGAAAAAGTGGGTTGTTTCCTTGGGGAATTACAGATAATGGAGATGAATTGTTTTGGAATTTTAAAGGTGATACTTTAGAGATAGTGGTATATGAGTCAAGATATGAAAGTAATATGAGTTATATAATGGGCATGGAAGAATTCTTGTGTAAATTATTAAAAAAGGAGATAGTATGTCCTATTTTTCCTGATGATTTTATCTTAGAGAGTAATTATTATGAAACAATATAGTTTAATTATGTCTCTACATAAGGCGTCCACCAACTTAATGATTATTATGGTCTTTAAATTAATCGAAATAGCTCTCGCCGAAGGCGATTTATCCATGTAGCCTGCAAATAAAAAGTCAAGGCTAAATTAATGAACTTTGAAAAATTTATACAGGTTGAAAATTTGGTATTAAAATAAGACACTTCATTATGCTGTTCTGGTAAAGGTATATGTAAAGTTATTCTGATATTGGAAGTGATGCGAGGTATTCTTTTATAGTAGATGCGTAAGAACTTATTGGCACCAGCAGTCATATAAACATAGCAAGGCTTGCCTTGCGCACACTTTTTATCCATGTGTTATGCATTTAATAGAGCTCGGATGAGATATATCTAATACCAATGGATTCTGCTGATTTTAAATCTTCTCAGGTTTGTAGTAATAGTTTTAAAGATTATATTAAAAATTTTCGAGATGGTAAAATCTCCAAATACTAGATTGGTGAATAGATAATAGCATGATTTATGTTAGAAGGTATTATGAGTCAAGATTAAATTTTGTATATTCTTAATAGGCATACATTTTTTCACAGACGAGACTGTATTGGTCGAAAGACAGTATATCATTATGAGGGCGATTTCCTGACCGAAGTTGAGATGGTAAACGGTGGTGTGGAGAAATATGCCTATGACAGAGAAGGGCATATCACGGACATCACAGATGCAAATGGCACAACCTTCGTACATAATGAGTATGACACCAAAGGACGTGTCACCAGACAGACCTTGTCCACAGGACAGGAATATATTCTACTCTATGCGGATGATGACAGAACGAATACCTATCTTGTTCCTGCTAACGGTAAGGAAATCCGATATGTTTACAATAAGGGAAGACAGCTTATCCGAACCGAATATCTGGATGGAACAGCAGAAGAGATTGCTTATGATATTTGGGAGAATCCTATCTTGCAGAAGGACAGAAGAGGAAATGAGACGCACAGGACATATGATGAGTATGGCCACCTGACAGAGGAATGTTTTCCGAATGGGCTGGTTGTCAGCAATGAGTATGATGAGTGGGGAAACTGTGTCCATACTTATGACAATTCAGGTCGTGAGAGCTGGTATACTTATGATGACAATGGTAACCTGACTGCGGAAGTGGAGCAGCTTACTGCATCAGTACAGCGCAGAATCTCCTATGAGTATGATAAGTGCGGACGAATCACGGCATTTACAGATCCGAATGGAAAGCGTGAATGTTATGAGTATGACAAGGATTTTTGGGAGTCTTCTGCCTTCATTACTGCATCAGGTATCCGCTACGAGCATGAGCTTGATAAGGCAGGAAGATGCGTGACGACAAAGGATGCAGATGGTATTTCAAGCTTTGCCTATAATAATTTTGATATCCTGTGTATGTCAGTTGACCCGTTAGGAAACACGACCCGGTATCTCTATGACAGAGTACTTGATTTAGTGGGAGTAGTGCGTCCAAATCATTATAATCCGTCTGGAAATGGAGAGAAGAAAGAAACATTTGCTTATGATGCGCTCCATAACAGGCTGGCAAGGACAGATGAAAACGGTGCTGTCTTTGCGACTCCATGCGATGGAGAAGGAAATATAGTGAAGGAGATAAATCCGAACACCTACGATAGGAAGGAAAAGGATGGACAAGGCATAGAATACCTTTATGATGCGGATGACAGGAATTATCAGATTACTTATCCGGATGGAGGAACTGAGCGCAGATGGTATGATGCGACAGGAAATCTCATTAAGGTATGCAGACCGGAACAGTATGACAGTACATGCGACGAAGGTCAGGGATATTCTTACGAGTATGACAGCATGAACCGTCTGGTGCAGGTTACGGCACCGGATGGGACCGTACAGAAGAGATATGAGTATGACCTTTGCGGTAACATCATAAAAGTGATGGACACAAGCGGTTTGGAAACAGCAGAATTGTTTTCATATAATTATGCAGGCTGGCTGGCAGAAAGCCGTAAACCAATGCAGCGGGAGAATGGAGAAATCCGTTATCAGCTCATCCGGTATCAGTATGACCTTGCAGGAAACCGTATCAGTGAGAAGCGCTTTTGCGAATACCAGACAGAAATAAGTGACAGAGGAAGCGTACATACCATAAGCTATGATTATGATGCCGATGACAGACTTATCCGTGTCAGTGACTGTACCGGAGCTGTTATGGAATATCGGTATGACAGCCATAACCGACTGATTCTGGAGAGACAGAGGATTAATGACGATACAGAGCATACGGTGCAGTATGTCTATGATGGTGCCGGAAGGATGACAGAGCTGATACGTACTTCGGATAAGGAAGGCTGTGGAAGAACGCATGTATCGGTAAGATATGAGTATGACCCAAACGGTAATAACATTAGAACACTTCTGCCAACAGGTGCAGAGATTCAAAGAGAGTACGATGCAGCAGACCGCCTTATCATGGAACATCATATAGATAAGAACGGTGGTATCGACAATGCCACACACTTTGCCTACGACAAGGCAGGAAATCTGGTCTGTATTACGGACAATCAGGGCAGAAAGACGGAAATCGAATACGACCTGATGAACCGTGAAATCAGGCGCACAGAAAAGGATGGCAGTGTTACCAGACAGTTCTATGATAAGAATGGACAGCTTATAAAAACAATCCGTCCGAAGGAATATGACCGTGCCGGAGATAACGGGGCAGGTGTACAGTATACCTATGATGCACAGGGCAGAATACTGACTGTTATCCGTGCCGACGGAAGTATTCAGGAAAGTAATGTCTATGACAGTGAAGGACAGCTTATCGCTACCACAGACGGAACGGGGGCAGGTGCGGACTTTCACTATTGTAGTACTTCAATTTATACCTATCAAAAAAGCAAGTCTAACGTCACATTATTTCTAACCTTTTTATTTTTCCTAGTTTTAAATTGATTTTTTTTATCATCAAATAATTCCTACTGCTTGACCTCCTAAAGACCATTTTTT
>JAFQQI010000052.1 GCA_017411305.1 Lachnospiraceae bacterium | reverse complement strand
GTTAGAGCAACCGGCTCATAACCGGTCGGTCCTGGGTTCGAGTCCCTGAAGGTCCATTTCTAATTTAATATTTGGTAAAACGATGGCCCGGTGGCTCAGTTGGTTAGAGCGCCGCCCTGTCACGGCGGAGGTCGTGGGTTCGAGTCCCATCCGGGTCGTTTAAAGATTTACATCTTTAATTGGGATCTTAGCTCAGCTGGGAGAGCATCTGCCTTACAAGCAGAGGGTCACAGGTTCGAGCCCTGTAGGTCCCACTAATCAATTTTAGATTGATTATGCCGCAGTGGCGGAACTGGCAGACGCACAGGACTTAAAATCCTGCGGGACTAATCTCCCGTACCGGTTCGATTCCGGTTTGCGGCATGAGTAAAAGGAACTTGAAATGTTTATATGAGGCATTTCAAGTTCTTTTTTCGTAGATGAAAATTCGCAATTAAAATCAAGAAATATCAATAAAACTTTTTTATAATAAAAAGCAGTTGAAGCGAGGTGAATGATAAATGAAGACATGGCATAAGCAAATTCAAGTTATAATTGATGAAATAGATTCCTGCATTAAAAAGCATGATGATGAGGTGCTGACGCTGGGCAAACTATCGAAAAAATTTGGCTATTCTGAATTTCATATGTCAAGAAAGTTTAAGGAAATATCAGGAATGCAGTTTCGGGACTATCTAAGATACAGAAAGCTGGCTTTCGCATTAAAAGAGCTTCGTGATACTGAAGAAACTGTTTTAGAAATAGCTCTTTCTTATGGCTTTTCTTCTCATGAGGCGTTTACCCGTGCATTTAAAGAGGCTTATGGTATTACTCCGAGAGAGTACCGTCGTAATCCGGTTCCGGTGGTGCTCCGTACAGTTATCAAGCCTTTTGACTGCTATTTAATGGAAAAAGGAGGATATGGAATGATGAATTCAGGAGATGATGTTAAAATTTATTTTGTAACGATTCCGGCACATAAATTTATGCATATAAAAAATTATGAGAGTATCGGATATTGGGACTTTTGGCAAAAGCAAAGTCAAATACCGGGGCAAGATTGTGAGACCATCTGCGGATTGCTTGACAGTATTAAAGGCAAGCTTGATGATATGGGCGGAGCTGAAAGTAGTAGCGGAAGTGGACAAGTAATGGCGTTTATTAATGAACCGGAAGGACGCATTTGCAGCTGGGGAATTCCTCTTGCAGAGAGCTATGGCGTACGCCTGCCCATTGATTATGCCGGAGAAATACCGGAGCAGATGCTTCTGGTTGATGTTCCTGAAGGGAAATATGTTGTTTTTGAACACGGACCGTTTGATTATGAGACACAGAACCAAAGTGTAGAAGAAAAAATTGAAAAGGCAATGAAGGATTTTGACTATGAAAAAAATGGTTATAACCTGGATTTGACTCCCGGCAGAATCTTTTATTTTTATCATAATCCGGAACGTTTTTGGAAGTACATCAGGCCGGTGAAAGAAATATAAAAGGAAGCCTTCTCTTATTGTTTGGCAAGGGAAGGTATAACATTTCTACTGAAGATTATTTTCTGCGAATCATAGTTGTCATTTGCCTAATTGCCAAAACGCAACAGCGCTTGCAGCAGCAACATTTAAAGAATCCACATCGTGGGACATTGGGATACGAACAGTATAATCACAATCAGCGATTGTAGTTGCAGCCAGACCGTCGCCTTCTGTACCCAGGATAATGGCAAGTTTTTCTTCAGACAACAGTGCCGGATGATCAATACTGACAGAATCCTTTTTTAAAGCCATGGCTGCAGTTTTAAAGCCCATGCTTTTTAACTGAGTGATGGCAGGTTTCGGCCATGATGGTGTATCATTGCTTTCTCCTCCGATATAGGTCCAGGGAACTTGAAAAACAGTTCCCATACTGACTCTGATAGCGCGGCGGTAAAGGGGATTGCTACAAGCAGGAGTAAGAAGAACGGCATCCATGCCAAGAGCTGCGGCAGAACGGAAAATAGCCCCAACGTTGGTGGGGTTCATTACGTTTTCTAAAATAGCAATTCGGCGTGCATTTGTGCATACTGCTTCTAAGGTAGGCAACGGCTTCCGATGCATGGCACAGAGAACGCCACGGGTAAGCTGGAAACCGGTGAGTCGTGTTAAAACATCAAAATCCGCGGTGAAAACAGGGATGTCCGGACAACGTGCAATAATGTCGCGTGCCTCTCCATCAATATGCTTTCTTTCAAGTAATAGAGAAACCGGTGTATATCCCGCATTTAGTGCACGCTCAACTACTTTGGGACTTTCAGTAATAAAAAGTCCTTTTTCCGGTTCGTGGCGGTTAATGAGTTGATTTTCTGTAAGTCTTGCATATATATCCAATTCAGGTGCTTCAAAATCTTTTATTTCAATGATATTCATCTCATATCTCCATTAAGCATTTTTAAATACCATAGCATTGACAGAGACAGATTTCAAGCATTAATCCAAGTAATCTCCATTGGAAATTTTTTTGTAGAAAATATAAAAAAAGAGAAACTTTGCAGCAGTGAAGAGCAGTGATATACTGAAGATAAGCGGATTACAGAATGGAAGCGGCATGGTGGGTGAAGACAGACTTGGCATACCGTCTACGAATCGACCTATATAGAGGAGAGGCAAAAATGAGCAAAGAGCATAATTATACGAAGGAACAATTAAAGGAAGATATGCGTCTGATACAAGTAGTACCACATCAAAGGCAAATAGCATATCAGGAATTGGAGTTTCTTTGTTTTATTCATTTTACGGTAAATACCTATGCGGGAAGAGAATGGGGAACCGGCGATGAGCCGGAAAGTATATTTCATCCGGTAAAAATGGATGCAAAGCAGTGGGCGAAGGCGGCAAAGGACGGCGGCATGAAGGGAATGATATTGACTTGCAAGCACCATGACGGTTTTTGCTTATGGCCCAGTAAATATACAGAGCATAGTGTAAAGAATTCTCCTTATAAAGAGGGGAAGGGGGATATTGTAAAAGAGGTAGCGGATGCCTGCAGAGAGTATGGGTTGAAGTTTGGCATTTATCTGTCTCCTTGGGATAGGAACAGTGTGTATTACGGGGAAGGCGATGCTTACAATGAATATTATGTAAACCAGTTAGAAGAACTGTTGACTTCCTATGGTGATATTTTTGTGGTGTGGTTGGATGGAGCTTGCGGAGAAGGGGCAAACGGCAAGTATCAGAGCTACGACTGGGACCGATATTTTGAAGTGATTCGCAGGTTGCAGCCGAATGCCTGCATTTTCGGTTGCGGACCGGATATCCGTTGGTGCGGAAATGAGGCGGGACAAACAAGACCAAGTGAATGGAGCGTGGTGCCTGCAGATATGGCGGATGCAGAGAAGGTATCCTCCTTAAGTCAGCATGAGGATAATATTAAGTTCCGGGAACGTGGGATTGACAGTACTTTAATGGATCTGGGCAGTAGGGAGAGATTGAAAAATGAAGAGAAGCTTATTTTTTATCCTGCGGAAACAAACTTTTCCATACGCCCCGGATGGTTTTATCATCCGGAGGAAGATGATAAGGTAAGGGACTTTGAGAACCTGAAAGATATTTATTTAAAGTCGGTGGGTGGTAACACTACCATGCTTTTGAATGTGCCGCCAACGCCGGAGGGGCTTTTGCATGAAAAGGATGTTGCGGTTCTGGCACAATTGGGGAGCTTTATCAGAGAAGCGTTTGCTGATAACATAGCATTGCAAGCACAGATGAGTTCACTGCCGTTAACAGATGTGCAGGGAAACGATGTTCAAGTATTGAAAACAGATGATATGGATTCTTATTTTGAAAATCCGGTAGGAATGCGGGAACTGGAAATAGCACTGGAGTGGGAAAAGGAGCAAAGGATAGCCTATCTGGTGCTGAAGGAAGCAATTCAGTTCAGTCAGAGGGTAGAACAATTTACGATCAGTTGTATACGGGAAGAAGGAACGGAGGAAACCGTTTACGAAGGAACTGTTATCGGACATAAGAAAATTGTTCCTTTAGGGGACATAAAAACAAGAAAACTGAAAGTACGGATTACAGATGCAAGAGTGGCCCCGATACTTTCATTTATAGGTGTATACGGAAAGTAGATTTTGCAAAAACGCCGGTCTGCAAAGCAGGCCGGCGTTTCGCGGTTATGTGAAGGCTTGATGAAAATGAAAACTTCATAAGATTATTTCGGTCTTACGGTAAGTCTCTCAATAAATCCGTTTTCGTCTACTTCCCGTACGGTTGCAATAGCCATGATATTGTATCCGCCGAAGTTGGCAATAAATTCGGCCTGTGTATCATTTACAACCTCCGCTTCCATAATAGAGTATCTGCGAAAGCCAAATTTGTTACGGAAGAACATGTTAATGGCTTCTTTTCCGTAAATATGATATTCTTCCTGGGAAGCGGTGGTGCTGCAGTAGTCACTTAAAATAGCATTTTTGGTAAAAAGCTCTGCCAAGCCTGCAAAGTCTTTATTTTCCATGGTTTCAATATATTTCTCAATAGGTTTCATGATAATTACCTCCAATTTTTGTTTAATATACTTTTTCGGAATTCAGAAGGGCGTCTGTTCCGCCATCCACAAACATAATGTTACCATTTACGCCTCTGGCGGCATCAGAAGCAAGGAATACCATTACTTCTGCGATTTCAGTAGGGTCCATCAGGCATTCCTGACCGTATTTGGTGGGAATGGGAAGGGCATTTAACGCCATTTTGGCAGAAGTGCTCATGGTAGCAGTCATTGCTGTGTGGACATTTCCGGGAGCTACCGCATTAATGCGTACCCCATTGGCAGCCCAGGAAGAGGAAATACGTCTGACCCATCTTGCCAATGCATATTTGGTAGAAACATAAAGGCTGTTTCCTACGGAAAGATTGGTAGAATCCATGGAATCAACAAGACTCAACACTCTTTTTTCATCACCGATGTTATTCAGTAAATCCACGATATCTTTACGGCCTGCCCCTTGTGATATGGTGTTGGATACGGTTACTACACAGCTGCCGTGTTTTTTTTCTAAAAGGTCATATACCCCTTTTGCAATGGCAACGGTGCCAAAATAGTTTAAGGAGACAATCAAAGGCAGGTTGCCGCAGGCTCCGGATACACCGGCATTACAAATCATGCCGTCAAGTCCTTCCGGATGCATTTCGTGAAGTTTGCGGATGGCTTCTTCCCGCCCCTCTAAAGAGGCGAGGTTCACGCAGATGTCACCATCCTTTAAGTCAATATTGATTACCTCATGTCCGTTTTGTAATAATAGTTCTTTTGTTTTGGCTCCGATACCGCTGGAAGCACCTGTAATAGCATATACGCCCATAATTTTTCCTCCTTGTGTTGGCTTATATTATTTTTCTGTTTTCGTGTGTTGTTTTTTTGTTATGTCTTTAGTATAATCAAAACTGACATCTTATAAATAACCAAAATGAATAAAAATGAGGATACCAGATTATGTTGACGTATGATTTGTCACAGAGAGGAAAGCGTACGATGTATGAGTTCCTTTATGAAAAAATGAAAGAGGATATTCTGCAAGGCCGGCTTGCCAAGGGAGAGAAGTTACCTTCTAAACGTGCATTTGCAGAACATTTGGCTGTCAGTGTGAAAACGGTAGAGAATACTTACGACCAGCTGCTTTTAGAAGGATACATTCGTTCGGAGGAAAAGAAAGGGTATTATGTAAACCAAATAGAAAGAATGTCAGGAAGCGGACCGACCTATGCCTCTTTTGTGACAAAGTATAAAGAGGAAGAATATTTGGCGGATTTTACTGCCAATAATATCCGGTATGACAGATTTCCTTTTGCCAGTTGGGCAAAGGTGATGCGTGAGACATTGACAGATTATGACACAACCCTTCTTAAGACGGTTCCTTTTAATGGAGTGGAGGCTCTGCGGGTGCAGATTGCAGAATACCTTTTCCGGTACCGGGGGATGCAGGTTTCTCCGGACCATATTGTGATAGGCGCGGGGACGGAGTACTTATACAGCAGACTTTTACAATTGCTTGGACAGGATGCGGTTTATGCCGTGGAAAATCCGGGATATCGCAAGATTGCAAAGCTGTATGAAGCAGGCAGAAGCCGGTGGATGCATATCGACATTGATAAAGAAGGAATGGATGTGGAAGCTTTACGACAGTCAAAAGCTACGGTGATTCATGTATCACCGGAGCATCATTATCCTATGGGACTTGTAATGCCTATTGGCAGAAGACAGGCGTTATTATCCTGGGCAGCAGAGGAAAAGGAACGGTATATTATAGAAGATGATTTTGACTGTGAGTTTCGAATGGAAGGAAGACCGGTTCCGTCCATGCAGTCCATGGACCGCAGTCATCGTGTGATTTATATGAACACCTTTTCGAAAACAATGGTTCCCTCTCTGCGTATCAGTTATATGGTGTTGCCGGAGAGATTGATGGAACGATATATTTCCACTATGAATTTTTATTCTTGTACGGTTTCGGGCTTTGAGCAGTATGCCCTGGCTTCTTTTATGGAAAAGGGGTATTTTGAAAGGCACATCCGCAGGATGATTCATTACTATAAACAGCAAAGAGATTTTATTAAGAGGTTAATAAAAGCATCTGAGCTTAATAAGGTTTGCCAAGTTGTGGAAACCGGTGCCGGCACCCACTTTCTGTTAAGAGTAGATACACCGCTGAGTGATGTGGAAATTAAATGGGCAGCCAAGGAGAGGGGGATATTACTGAATTGCCTATCAGAGTTTTGCTTTGAAAACCGGGAAAAGTATAAGGGACTGGTAATTATTAACTATTCGGATATACAGGAAGGCAGACTTAAGAAAGCAATTGTTGCATTGGAAGAGATTTTTTGCGGGTAGTATGTTTTTTGCAGGGAGCATGGATTTTGGTAGGATTTTTTTGCGGTCTATGCTATAATGATGCAGGCAAAAGAAATATGTCTTTTACTATGCGAGAGGTATATGATGTTCAGAGAAATGCGAAGAAAAAAGCAACAGCTTCCTAAGGAGGAAGTGATTGAAATATTGAAAAGAGGCTCTTCTGGTGTACTTGCGCTGACGGGAGATGAGGATTATCCTTATGCGGTTCCCATGAGCTATGCCTATGAAGACGGGAAGCTTTATTTCCATGGCGCGAAGCAAGGGCACCGGTTTGATGCTGTAAGTCGGAATGAGAAGGCTTCCTTTTGCGTGATAGAGCAGGATATCGTAGTACCTGAAAGGTACTTAACCCACTATAAGAGTGTGATTGCTTTCGGGCGGATATCTGTTATAGAGGATGAGACTTTTAAGAAAAGAGCAATAGAGATTCTTGCAGATAAGTATCACCCGACGGCGACGGAAGAGTTCCGTAATCGAGCTATTGAAGCTGAAAGCGCAGGGCTGTGTATGTTTGTGCTGGAAATTGAGCACATGACGGGGAAAGAAGCAAAAGAATTGGCTTCCCGGAGAAAGGTGCAAGATGACCAGGCGGATAATGGAAGATACGCTTGCCCCTGCTGTGGTTATTATACCTATAAGGAGCCGAAAGCAAAGAGCCATGGCTTCATTTGCCCGGTTTGCTTTTGGGAGAATGATAAATTGGCAAAAGAGGAGAAAGACATCAGTGAAGCCAATCACGGTTTGACACTGATACAGGCAAGAGAGAATTACAGGCAGTTCGGTGCCTGTACAGAAGGATTACTTTCCTATGTGCGCCTTCCTGCAGATGAAGAAAAAAAGATTGGAGAGAACTAAGATGACAATGGATGAAACTATAAAGAGAATTAACGAATTATACCATAAATCCCAAGCAGAGGGACTTACGGAAGAAGAAAAGGAAGAACAGCAGCGTCTCCGTCGCAAATATATTGAGAGTGTAAGAGGAAACTTAAGAGGTCAGCTTGAGAACTTAGCGATTCAGAGACCGGACGGCAGTATCGAAAAGGTTTCAAAGAAGAAAAAATAACCCTTATCTGAATTGACATTAACAGCTATATAGTGATAAAATATTGCAGATGAAAATAAAACTGCAGAACTCAGGAGGATTTTTTCTATGCCAAAAAGAACAGATATAAATAAGGTTCTGATTATTGGCTCAGGACCCATTATCATTGGTCAGGCTTGTGAATTCGACTATTCCGGAACACAGGCTTGTAAGGCACTTCGTAAGCTGGGATATGAAATTGTACTTGTAAACTCCAACCCGGCAACTATTATGACAGACCCGGAAACGGCAGATGTCACATATATTGAACCGCTTAATGTGGAGAGACTGGAACAGATTATTGCAAAGGAACGCCCGGATGCACTTCTTCCGAACCTTGGCGGACAGTCCGGTCTTAATTTATGTTCGGAGTTAAATCAGGCAGGAGTTCTGGATAAATATAATGTAAAGGTTATCGGTGTTCAGGTAGATGCCATTGAGCGTGGAGAAGACCGTATTGAGTTTAAGGCTGCAATGGACAAGCTTGGTATTGAAATGGCCCGTAGTGAAGTTGCCTACAGCATAGAAGAAGGTTTGGCAATTGCCGATAGGCTCGGATACCCTGTTGTTCTTCGTCCTGCATACACCATGGGCGGAGCCGGAGGCGGTCTTGTTTATAATAAGGAAGAACTGAAGGTAGTTATGGCAAGAGGTTTGCAGGCTTCCTTGGTTGGACAGGTTTTGGTAGAAGAATCCATTCTCGGTTGGGAAGAACTTGAAGTAGAAGTGGTGCGTGATGCGGATAACAACATGATTACCGTCTGCTTTATTGAAAACATCGATCCTCTTGGAGTACATACAGGTGACTCCTTCTGTTCTGCCCCCATGTTGACAATTTCTGAGGATTGCCAGAGGAGGTTAAAGGAGCAGGCATTTAAGATTGTTGAGTCTGTAGAGGTTATCGGTGGCACCAACGTGCAGTTTGCCCATGATCCCGTGACAGACAGAATTATTGTTATTGAAATTAATCCCCGTACTTCCCGTTCCTCAGCACTTGCATCTAAGGCAACAGGATTCCCGATTGCGCTTGTGTCAGCAATGCTGGCAGCAGGTCTTACCTTGAAGGATATTCCCTGCGGTAAGTATGGTACATTAGATAAATACGAACCTGACGGAGACTATATCGTAATAAAGTTTGCACGTTGGGCATTTGAAAAGTTCAAAGGCGTAGAGGATAAGCTTGGCACACAGATGCGTGCGGTTGGTGAAGTTATGAGTATCGGTAAGACTTATAAGGAAGCCTTCCAGAAAGCAATCCGTTCCCTGGAAACCGGACGTTACGGACTTGGACATGCTAAGAACTTTGATTCTCTCACGAAAGAAGAGCTGTTGAAACTTCTAATTACTCCTTCCAGCGAGCGCCATTTCGTCATGTATGAAGCACTTCGTAAGGGCGCAACTGTAGAAGAGATTCATGAGCTTACTAAGGTAAAGGCATACTTTATTGAACAGATGAAGGAGCTTGTGGAGGAAGAAGAAGCAATTGCTGCCCATAAAGGTAACATGATTCCTGATGATATGCTGATTTCTGCTAAGAAGAACGGTTTTGCAGATAAGTATTTAAGTCAGATTCTTGAAATTCCTGAAGAGGATATCAGAAATAAACGTATCGCCCTTGGTGTAGAAGAAGCTTGGGAAGGAGTACACGTAAGCGGTACAGAGGATAGTGCTTATTATTATTCCACCTACAATGCAGAAGATAAGAATCCTGTCAGTGACAAACAGAAGATTATGATTTTAGGCGGTGGTCCTAACAGAATCGGACAGGGTATCGAATTCGACTATTGCTGTGTACATGCGGCAATGGCCCTTAAGAAGCTCGGATTTGAAACAATCATCGTAAACTGTAATCCCGAAACGGTATCTACAGACTATGATACTTCCGATAAGCTTTATTTTGAACCTCTTACTTTGGAAGACGTTCTGAGCATTTACAATAAAGAAAAGCCCCTTGGTGTGATTGCACAGTTTGGCGGACAAACCCCTCTTAACCTGGCAGCAGACCTGGAAAAAAATGGCGTAAAGATTTTAGGAACAGCTCCTTCCGTGATTGACTTGGCAGAAGACAGGGATTTGTTCCGCGCTATGATGGAGAAGCTTGAAATTCCTATGCCTGAATCAGGAATGGCCGTAAATGTAGAGGAAGCAATTGAAATTGCAAATAAAATCGGATACCCGGTTATGGTTCGTCCTTCCTACGTTCTTGGTGGACGCGGTATGGAAGTTGTATATGATGAAAAGAGTCTTACAGAATATATGAATGCGGCAGTTGGTGTAACACCGGACAGACCCATTCTGATTGACAGGTTCTTAAACCATGCTTTGGAATGTGAAGCAGATGCAATCAGTGACGGAACCCATGCGTTTGTCCCGGCAGTTATGGAACATATTGAGCTTGCAGGTATTCACTCCGGTGACTCGGCATGTATCATTCCTTCCGTACACATTAGTGAAGAAAATGTAGCAACCATTAAAGAATATACCAGAAAGATTGCAGAAGAGATGCATGTAAAAGGTCTTATGAACATGCAGTATGCCATCGAAAACGGCAAGGTATTTGTTCTGGAAGCAAACCCCAGAGCATCCCGTACCGTACCCCTTGTTTCTAAGGTGTGTAACATTCGTATGGTACCTATTGCAACAGATATTATTACCTCAGAAATTACAGGCCGTCCGTCACCGGTACCGACTCTTAAGGAACAGGTAATTCCCAACTATGGTGTGAAAGAAGCGGTATTCCCCTTCAACATGTTCCAGGAGGTTGACCCTATTTTAGGACCTGAAATGCGTTCTACCGGTGAAGTGCTTGGTTTATCTCATTCCTATGGTGAAGCATTCTTTAAGGCACAGGAAGCATGCCAGTCCAAGCTTCCGTTAGAAGGAACAGTATTGATTTCTGTGAATAATAAGGATAAGTCTGAGGTGGTGGAAGTGGCAAGAATGCTTGCTGAAGACGGATTCAAGTTAGTAGCTACCGAAGGAAACTATGATTTAATTTCAGCTAACGGTATCCCTGTAAGTAAGGTAAAAAAGCTTTATGAAGGACGTCCTAATGTGGCAGATATCATTACCAACGGAGATGTACAGCTTATCATTAATTCTCCTGTAGGTAAAGATAGTGTGAACGATGACAGTTATCTGCGTAAAGCGGCTATTAAAGCAAAGGTTCCTTATTTCACAACTGTTGTGGCTGCAAAGGCAACGGCAGAGGGTATTCATTATGTGAAGAATCACGAAACCAGTGAAGTGAAGTCCTTACAGGAATTACACAGCGAAATTCATGACAAATAAGAAAACGCTTTCATGTAAAGTGAAAAGTGATGAACGAGGGAGTGGCGCGATAGTGTCACTCCCTTTTAGCAACAAAATTAAGAGAAGCTTGTACCTATTTGAAGATGAGGATATAATAAAAGAAAAAGGAAGGGAATGATATACAATGAATCCTGCGATACTTATGAAAGTAATGAATGCAAAAAATACATTTACAGCAAATCATCCTAAATTTGCGGCATTTTTGAATACTGTATTTCGAAACGGCATTGAAGAAGGGACTATTATAGAAATTACGGTGCAAAAACCGGGACAGGAGGCGATTACCTCCAATATCAAGGTGTTGCAGTCAGACCTTGATTTATTGCAGAGCCTTCAGGATTTAGGAAGATAGGAGGAATACCAAAATGGATAATCAAACAAACCAAGGGGATGATATTGATAAGCTTATCAAGATTCTGGATAATATGGCAGAAGGTGGCGTCAGCCGTATCAAGGTGGAAACCTCTGAGGATATAAAAGAAGGAGAGGCAAAGAAGTCCTATCACCATGGAAGATGTGATGTGGGTAGCCCTTTTGCAAAAGGTGCGCTTTTTGATTTAGAGGATCCGGGAGGTGAATAAAGGATGAAAAAACTGTTGGCATTTGGACCTGTTTGGCTGTGTGTTCTTTTTGCTGTTCTTCCTTGCGTAGGAGTTTACGGAAGATTTCAAATAGCATTTGCGGGATTTACACTGGAGTTGTATGAGCCACTCATCACATATGCTGTTTTGGTAATAATAGAATTAATAGTTTATGCGGGGATATACTTACTTAAGATAAAACTGGGAGAAACGTCACAAATAAGTACTGCGGTATTACTTCCGTTAACACTGATTTGGGCAGGATGCTTTGGGGAATATTTGGCAAAATGGGAGTATTCTTTTGTCGTTTTTATTTTGCTTATCATCATTTCGATTTCTGCTTCAGGAGTGATGATGTTCCATGAAGTGCAGGAAAAAGGTGTGAAGATTGCATTTACAATTACAACGATGGTAATTGGAAGTGGAGTTGGCGTTTGGTTATTTTTGTGCCTTTTGCTTGGAGATTTTGGTGTAACCAGTGTTATGCACAGCAAGCAGTCGCCGGAGGGAAAATATGTTGCAGAGATAATTGATTATGATGAGGGAGCACTGGGCGGCTCTACGACTGTGGAAGTAAGGAGAACGGAAGCTGTTTCCTTTTTTATTGGCAGGATATCAAAGAATCCGGTTATTTTATGTCATAGAGGTTGGGGATTATGGGATGAAATTGATTTTGAATGGGTAGACGAAGATACGCTTTTGATAGACGGAACAGAATACACAAATGACGGAGAGTGGTAAATATATGAAATTTCGCATCAAAGAGGACGGTAAAAGAATTCTGGTGGTTTGTCTTGCAGCAGTGTTGATGGCAATAAATATTAAGACCTTTGTACGGACAGGCGGTCTATATCCCGGCGGAGCAACCGGTCTTACTATTCTGATACAGAGAATCGGAGAATTGTTTTTTAAGGTAGAGATTCCGTACAGTATTGTAAATCTTTTGCTGAATGCATTTCCGGTGTATATCGGCTTTAGGTTTATCGGGAAGAAATTCACCTTATATTCCTGCCTGATGATAGTACTTACCAGTGTGCTGACGGATATGATACCCGGTTATGTAATCACCTATGATACGTTACTTATCAGTGTGTTCGGCGGTATGATTAACGGTCTTGTGATTAGCATGTGTCTTACCATGAACGCGACGACAGGCGGTACGGATTTTATTGCTATCTATCTTTCTGATAAAAAGGGTGTGGATTCCTTTAATATTGTGCTTGGACTAAATGTAGTAATTCTGGGTGCGGCAGGCATTTTATTTGGCTGGGATAAGGCGCTATATTCGATTATTTTCCAATTTGTTTCTACCCAGGTGCTACATGTATTATACAAAAAGTATCAGCAACAGACTCTGTTTATTGTTACTAACCGGGCCGAAGAGGTGTGCGCAGCCATTTATGAAATAAGCCACCATGGAGCTACGGTTCTGGATGGAAAAGGTTCCTACGGACATCACGAAAGAAACGTGGTATATTCCGTAGTTTCCAGTGCAGAGAGTAAAAAGGTGATTCGGGCAGTGAAAGCAGTAGATGAGGATGCTTTCGTAAATGCCATCAGAACTGAACAATTGTATGGACGGTTTTATCAAAAACCGGCAGACTGATTGAAAGAAGTAGTGTGAAACATTAGAAGATGATGTTCGTAATTACAAATATGCGTGTGCGGATTTGTAATGGTAAAAATGCCGAATTTTTTAAAAAATTCAACCTCATTTACATGAAAAAAATGAAAAAAGTACAACATGTAGTATCTGGCAAAAAAGATGCTACATGTTTTTGCGTTGTGCAACTTTTTTGACACATAGGACTATATGTTGACAGGAAAAAACCTTTACGGTAGGATAAATTTATAACGTGATTTGTATGTGAGAAAGCGCTGAATTCTGATAGGAAAGAGGTGATAGAATGTCAGAAAATGATGTAATTTTTTATCTTAAAAACATTTCAGAGAAAGTTGATGATATCCGAGACGAAGTAGGAAATTTGAATCGGAAAATAGAAGTACTGGAAGAGAAGGTTGATACATTAGATATAAAAATTGATGAAGTAGAAGCAAGGCTAAATGACAGAATTGATGAAGTAGAAGCAAGGCTAAGTGACAGAATTGATAAGTTAGAAGCCAGAATCGATGAAGTAGAAGCAAGGCTAAGTGACAGAATCGATAAGTTAGAAGCCAGAATCGATGAAGTAGAAGCAAGGCTAAGTGACAGAATCGATAAGTTAGAAGCCAGAATCGATGAAGTAGAAGCAAGGCTAAGTGACAGAATTGATGAAGTAGAAGCAAGGCTAAGTGACAGAATTGATAATTTAGAAGCCAGAATTGATGAAGTAGAAACAACATTGAGTGCGAAAATCGATATGGTTGAAGATGCGTTGGACACAGAAATAGATTCTGTCTATCAAATTTCCTTGCAAAACAAAAATCATATTGAAGTACTGTTAATTCCGTTTAATGACAGAAACTTTCATGCGAATGAAGAAATTGCCAAAATTTCGTTGTTGGATGAGAGAATGGGACATATGGAAGCTGTAGTCGGAGAACATAGCGAAGCAATTCGCAGGCTGGAAACAGCATAAGAGTATGAAAAAGACGTAAGAAAAGCTTACGTCTTTTTTTGCAACCTTTGGACATAGTGATGGGTATTACTTATGAAGCGAAAGCAGTATGCACAGGATAACAGGAAAACATCAAATAAAGGAGAACTATAAAAATTGTAACGGTTGCAAAGGAGAAAATTATGAAAACATGGAAATCACTCATGTCAATATTGGCGGCATGTTGTTGGAAAATTAGAACATCATTAATAAACACATTTGGTGGCTACAAAGCAACATTGATTATGATTCTACTATGGACTGTTTCCGGTGGGATAAGCTTTGCTTTGGACATACTGTATTATCAAATACCGGAGCATGCACAGGCGATTACAGATACGATAAATGCTCCGCTTGGATATTTATTTAGTGTTATCCTTTTTTGGGGATTTGGTGTTTTCCTTTTGGAAATCAGGTATGAAGGTAGCCGCAAAAAAACGTTACTTTGCATTTTGTGGGCGCCTCTTGCAATCATGGTAGACTGGCTAGTGGGAACCTCTTTGGTGCCAAAGCGGTTTTCTGTGATTCTTTTGGCAGGTTATCTGCTTGGTATGATATTTTTGATTGCTTGTGCGGCATACAGAAGATACGGGAAGTCCATTCCGGGATATATTCTTCAGGTTATCTTTCGGGTGATAGTGTTAATTTTTATGTGGCTTGTAGCATATATCGTATTCAGTGATATCTTACAGGCAATACTGCGTCTTGATGAGTATATCTTTATTTGGGATTGGTCAGCATTTTGCGGATTTATTACAATTGGGTTTGTGTTTTTGCCGGGATGTATCTGGGCGTTGCAGAGCAACGGTGAAATTTTTGAAAAAAATTCCTGATTTAAATCATGCTTATCTTCACATACTAACATCGGAGGTGTGTGAAGATGGATTATCAAAATGGCAATTTCCCACTTGGACTTGCAGCAACAGGACTAATTGGTGATGACTTGAATGTCGGTAACCGTGCGCTGAGCGAGGCGGAAAAGGAAGAACTTATTTTTAAATATAAAGATGCAGAGAGTGAGAAAGAAAAAGAACGAATTAAGGATGCCGTATCCGACGATGATGAAATGAGAAATATTTTCAGCGGGCCAAGTATCGGATAAAGATTGGCAATTAATGGTTGGCAACGAAAAGATAAAGAGGTTATAATAAAGTACGGGTATTCCCCGTACTTTATTATATGAGAGATTATATGAGAGGCTGCAAATGCACGAAAAAGAAGCAAAAGTTTTGCTATCATCACAAAACGGAATGAACATATACAGGGGCTGTACCCATGGTTGCATTTACTGTGATTCCAGAAGCCGTTGCTATCAAATGGATTTTCCTTTTGAAGATGTGGAAGTGAAAGTAAATGCACCACAGCTTTTGGAAAATGCACTGCGAGGCAAGCGCAAAAAGTGCATGATAGGAACAGGGGCTATGACGGATCCTTACATGCACTGCGAAGAAAAGCTTATGAACATGCGTAAATGTTTGGAACTGATTGACAGGTATGGTTTCGGTGTGGCAGTGCAGACGAAATCCGACAGGATTTTGCGGGATCTTGATTTGCTGAAAAGCATTAATGAAAAGACCAAGGCAGTTGTACAGATGACACTGACAACCTATGACGAAAAGCTTTGCAGGATTTTGGAGCCTAATGTTTGTACAACAAAGAGAAGGGCAGAGGTGCTTAATATCATGCGGGATAATAACATTCCCACCGTGGTGTGGCTGGATCCGATTTTGCCGTTTATCAATGATACGGAAGAAAACCTGCGGGGTATTCTTTCCTATTGCGGCGAGGCAAAGGTGCATGGTATTATTTGTTTTGGAATGGGGCTTACGCTCAGAGAAGGAAACCGGGAATACTTTTACCAGAAGCTGGATGAGCATTTCCCGGGACTTAAGGAAAAATATCAGAAGAAGTATGGCCTTTCTTATGAAGTTAGTTCAGTACATAATAAGGAACTGATGCGGATTTTTTACGACTTTTGCAACAGTCATGGGATTGAAAGTAATGTAAATAAAAATTTCGCTTATCTTCATGAATTTGAGGATAAGCAGGCAGGAGAACAGTTAAGTCTTTTTGACTTATAGGGAGAATCATGAAGAAAAAGATAATAAAACTTCTTTTTTTAACAATATGCTTACTTTTTATTGCGGCTTGTGGTGGTGTTAAAGAGAACGTGCCGGTAGAGGAACAAGGCGCGGCAGACAGCATGCTTACAAAGAAACATGTTACGGAAGAACTACCGGAAGCACCGAAGTCCGGGGAGATATCGGAACCTGAGGCAACGACCAAGCCGGAAGCGGATGAAGAAACAGAAGTCATACCTGAGCCCGAGCCGGTTGCAACAACCACACCGGAAACACTGGGGAATCCCAGAAGCAGCTATGGACTTGGAAGTGCACCGTATTTGGAAGGTGACAATCTATTGGTGAGTATGTTTGTGACAACACCGGAAAGTGGCTGGAGTGAAGAAGAAAAGCAGACAATACTCAATAAAATAAGTGTGGCCACAGAGTACATTGAAACTAAGGCAGCAGAGTATGGTACAGAACTACAATTAATATATGACTATAAAGAATATCCCGGGCTATATGCGGAAGCAACTACTGATTTTTGTATTAATGAGGAGACGGATTTCCTTGACATGCTGGATGAAGAAATTGCGTTGTGGTTTGAGACAAGCATTGATTATGACGCACTGCTTACCGAGTATCAGGCAGAGGGAATTGCAACCATGGTGCTTGTAAATAATCCGGGAATCTCTTATGCAATCGTATATGACGGTAC
This sequence comes from Lachnospiraceae bacterium, assembly GCA_017411305.1. Lineage (GTDB taxonomy): Bacteria > Bacillota > Clostridia > Lachnospirales > Lachnospiraceae > Suilimivivens. Next base: position 243,055 of record JAFQQI010000052.1, on the reverse strand, counting down.
GGATAACATAAAAGAAAGTCTGGTACTGTTTACAGGAGATTATTATAATGGAGGAAAGCAGGAGAAGCCGGTTACCTATGCGCATGAGATTATGCATTTGTTTGGGGCTCATGATCTTTACGAAGATGCTGAGTTTACAGCAGAGGTAACGGATTATGTAGAGCAGACCTATCCAAAAGAGATTATGCTGACGGTTACGGGAAGCGGCAACACAAATACAGCGATAGATGCAGACCTATCTCCTATTACGGCATATCATTTGGGCTGGATTGATGAAACGGATGAAATAGAAATGTTCCCTCAGCTGAACAGAGAATAAAAAGAGTCATGTGAAAGGAAGAAAAGTATGAGAATTCCAGTTATTTTTGAAGAAAAGAAAAAAGCAAATAAACCGGTGCTTTCCTTTGAGATATTTCCTCCCAAAAAGGATGCGGCACTACAGAATATTGATGAAACGCTGGCTCTGATGTGTGATTTAAAGCCTGATTTTATCAGTGTAACCTTTGGAGCAGGCGGAAGCACCGTGGATAATAAGACGGTAGAGATTGCTAAGAAAATAAAAAAAGAATACAATATTGAACCTTTGGTTCATTTGACATGTCTCCATTACGGAAAAAAGGAGCTGGAAGAGATTTTGAAGCAGCTTGAAGATGCAGGAATTGAAAATGTACTTGCGCTCCGAGGAGATATTAATCCTGATATTCCCATGAAACATGATTTTAAGTACGCTAACGAACTAGTTTCCTACGTTAAGAGCAGAGGAAACTTCAGCGTCAGTGGTGCCTGCTATCCGGAAACCCACTTGGAAGCACCGGATGCAATTACAGATATCAGAAATTTGAAAAGAAAAGTAGATGATGGTGCAGAGCATCTGGTATCCCAGCTTTTCTTTGATAATGACGTATTTTACCGTTTTTATGAAAAAACAAGAATTGCGGGGATTAATGTGCCGGTAGATGCAGGCGTGATGCCGGTTACTAACCGGGCGCAAATTGAAAGAATGGTAAATATGTGCGGAGCCTCGTTGCCGGTAAAGTTCCAAAAAGTATTGCAGAAGTATGAGAATAATAAAGAAGCTTTATTGGATGCGGGCATTGCCTATACCATTAACCAAATTGTGGATTTGATTGCCAATGAAGTGGACGGAGTACATATTTATACCATGAATAATCCTGCTGTAGCTAAGCGGATTTGTGACGGAATTCGTAACTTGGTATAAATACAAATTTAGTAAGGAGAAGCTGTTATGCGACCGAAAGCACTGGTGACAGGAGCCTCCCGGGGAATCGGAAAGGCAATAGCATATATGCTGGCAGAGGAAGGGTATGATTTATATCTGGTCTGCCGTTATTCGGAAAAAGAAATAAATGGAATTAGAAATGACTTAATTAGTCAACATGGGATTTCCTGCATTGTTTACTTATGTGATGTATCTGACGCAGATGCCGTGAAAGCTTTTTGTAAAGAAATCGGAGAGGTAGATGTACTGATAAATAATGCAGCCGTTGCACATGTAGGGCTTCTGACAGAAATGTCAGTTACACAGTGGAAGCAGGTAATCGGTACCAATCTGGATGCACTTTTTTATACCTGCAAATATTTGGTGCCGGGAATGGTTAGAAAGAAAAAAGGAAAGATTATTAATATCTCATCCGTCTGGGGGAATGTAGGCGCTTCTACAGAGGTTGCTTACAGTGCAGCAAAAGGAGGCGTAAACAGCTTTACCAAAGCATTGGCAAAGGAGCTTGCACCTAGTAACATACAGGTGAATGCAATTGCTTTCGGAGTAATTGATACAGACATGAATGCCTGCTTTTCAGAAGAAGAAAAGGCGGCGCTTGCGGAGGAGATTCCAGCTGACCGGATGGGAACTGTAAAGGAAGCGGCGCAGATGGTAAAACAGATTTTGCATTCGCCGGATTATCTGACAGGACAGGTAATCACCATGGACGGCGGATGGATCTAGTAAATATAATCGGAAAGGAAGAATAAATCATGTATGATGTAGTAATTATCGGTTCGGGACCTGCAGGGCTCAGTGCTTCTATTTATGCAAAAAGAGCCGGGCTGAATGCAGTTACCATAGAAAAAAGCCCTTTTAGCGGCGGACAGGTAGTAAATACTTATGAGGTGGATAATTATCCGGGGCTGCCGGGAATAAACGGTTTTGACATGGGGATGAAATTCAGAGAGCATGCGGACAAACTTGGCTGTGAATTTCTGACAGCGAATGTATCTTGTATCAGGAAAAAATCAGAAAAGGAAAATTTGCTTCAAGCGGCATCGGTCAATACATGCGGTGCTGAAGAAGAAGTGTTTTTAATAGAAACAAATCAGGGTATCATAGAGTCAAGGACAGTAGTAGCAGCAATGGGAGCGGTGCATGCCAAGCTGGGCATTCCCGGCGAGGAGGAATTAGCCGGCATGGGGGTATCTTATTGTGCTACCTGTGACGGGGCGTTTTTTAAAGGAAGAACTACTGCCGTAATCGGAGGCGGAGATGTAGCCATAGAAGATGCCATTTTTTTGGCAAGAGGGTGTGAAAAGGTATACCTGATTCATAGGAGAGATGAACTGCGCGGGGCAGAAATCCTTCAGAAGGAGTTAAAGTCTTTATCCAACGTGGAAATTATCTGGGATACCGTAGCAGAAAAAATTGAGGGAGAAGACCAGGTTGAGACACTTATGCTGAAAAATGTCAAATCCGGAGAACAGAGAAATCTTTCAGTAGATGGTGTATTTGTAGCAGTAGGAATTTTGCCGGAAAGTATGTTACTTCGGGATATTGCGGATTGTGATGAAAAAGGATATGTAGTTGCAGGAGAAGACGGTGTAAGCAGTATGCCGGGGCTTTTTGTGGCCGGTGATGTCCGTACCAAAAAGCTACGCCAGATTATTACGGCAGCAGCAGACGGAGCCAATGCAATTACTTCCGTACAGGAGTACCTCCTTCGGGGGAAGAAGTAACGAGGGGTACAATTTGTGAGTCTGTAACTAAAATGGCAATTTCCGGAAGCAGTTGACATAAACGGCCGGAGATGATATATTTGTTAACAGATGTAACAAATTTGTAATATTTAACGGAGGATTTTATGCATAACATAAACGTGAAAATAGCAGTGTGTCTGATGTCAGCAACACTTTTATTTTCCGGCATGGATATTAATGCATTTGCGAAAGAAGCAAACGGACTGCCTTCGGCAGGTGTTGACTATTTCTTCTCTAATAACGGAACAAGTGTCAAGAGCCTGCAGGATGAAACCGAGAGTACGGTTAAGAAGACAGAAAGTACGGAAAATACATTAGACAGTGTGCAGACTGCTTCGCCCACCATCTCAGCAACCGTCGCCCCTACTGCAGCGCTGATCGTGCCGCAGAAGCAGGAAAGTACGGATGAGGTGCCGGCAGAAGAAATCAAAGATGCTAAGGTGATTGAAGAAACTATGATGGCATCTACCACAAAAACCGTTTCCGAGAAGGAAAAGGAGTTAGCAACCAAAAAAGAAGAAGAAAGCTTTAAGTCACTGGTTATTGCAGATGTAAACGATTATGTCAATGTCAGAAGTATTCCCAGTGAAGAGGGAGAAATTTTAGGAAAGCTTTATGATGACTCAGTAGGAGAGTTTATCTCTGAACAGGATGGCTGGTATGAAATTACTTCCGGAAATGTAACCGGTTTTGTAAAAGCAGAGTATTGTGTCACCGGTGAGGATGCTGTAGACCTTGCCAAGGAGGTAGGCACCAGAATTGCAACGGTAACCACCACTACACTTTATGTAAGAGAAGAACCCAGTACGGAATCTGCCGTTATCGGTATGGTTCCCATTGAAGACGAACTTCTGGTAACGGAAGAACTGGAAGAATGGGTTAAGGTTAATATTGAGGAAGGTGATGGCTATGTATCGCTTGATTATGTTACACTTTCCACAGAGTTTGTAAAAGCAGAGTCTAAAGCGGAAGAAGAAGCAAGACTTGCGGAGGAAGAAGCAGAAAGAAGAGCAGCACAGGCGGCAGCGCAGGCTGCTGCAGCCAAGAATGCACCTAAGGGAAGTCAGGAAGTCACACCGCCTGTCATTCCGACAAACAGTAACAGCAGTGCGCTGGGACAGTCGGTAGCAGATTTTGCCTGCCAGTTTGTAGGTAATCCTTATGTTTGGGGCGGTACTTCACTTACGAACGGTGCGGATTGTTCGGGATTCGTAATGAGCGTATATGCAAACTTCGGAGTCAGCCTGCCGCACTCATCGGCAGCGGACAGAAATGTAGGCTATGCAGTAAACGGTCTTGAGAATGCACAACCGGGCGACATCATCTGTTATTCCGGTCATGTGGCAATCTACATTGGTAACGGACAGATTGTGCATGCATCCACATCTAAGACAGGTATTATTATTTCCAATGCAAGCTACCGTTCAATTCTTTCAATCAGAAGAATTTTCTAAAAAGCAATAGAATAAAATGCATAAGCCTCCGGCGATATGTCGGAGGCTTTTTCATAGGAACGTTTATTGAAACCATTATTTTATTATACTGTCAGCTTGCGGAACTGTCAGACTTCTTTTTTTGGAAAAAAAAGGATTGACAAAAAAACCATTGTACAAGATGAACAAATCTTAATTTGAAATGTTCTAAAAACAAAATATGTTTGAAAAATTTGAATATAAAGTTATCCACAATAAAAAGGCGCATAAAATAAGGGTTTCTTATTTATACACGGAGTTATCCACATTATCCACCAACGAAATAACGAAATATTCATAAATTGAAATGGAAAAATCGGAACAGGCGTTTTGTGAAGTTGTGATAAAAAGTATTTTTTTGTGAAAAAATGTCGAGAAAAAAAGGCGAATAGAATTGTATGAAAATAGCACTCATTTCAAATCAAATTAAGTAAATTGTTGCATAATAGGGGGATGCTGTGGTATAATTATCAATAAATAATCCAAGGAAAGGATGATGTATATGAAGTTTATTATAGTAGGTAAGAATATTGAAGTTACTCCGGGATTGCGCAGTGCAGTAGAGGACAAGATTGGTAAACTGGAGAAGTATTTTAATCCGGAAACAGAAGTTCATGTTACCTTAAGTGTGGAAAAGGACAGACAGAAAATTGAAGTGACCATTCCTGTTAAGGGTAATATCATCCGTTCTGAGCAGGTAAGCAATGATATGTATGTTTCTATCGATTTGGTAGAAGAAATCATTGAAAGACAATTAAAGAAATATAAGAATAAATTAATCAGCCAGAAGCAGGCAGCAAGCTACTTCAAGCAGGATTTCCTCGAAAAGGAATATATGGAGGAAGAGGAAATTAAAATTATCAGAAGCAAAAAGTTTGATATTAAGCCCATGTATCCGGAAGATGCATGTATTCAGATGGAGCTTTTAGGACATAGTTTTTATGTATTTTGTAATGCTGAAACAGACCAGGTGAATGTAGTTTATAAGAGAAAAGGAAATACCTACGGTTTGATTGAACCTGAAAACTAAAAGATATTGAAAAGTCATATGGAAAATAAAAAGATGTGTGGCATACCACACATCTTTTTGTTATAATCAAAACAGATTGTGTGCACGGACTGTGCTTACAAAGATTAACAACAGAAAAGGAAAATAAAATGGGCATTGTTCAAATAGCGGCATTTGCCATAATGGTTATTTGGATTGCATATAAAGAAAAAGAAACAGTAACGGATGTGATACCTGTTGTCACATGTCTGCTGACTCTCTGCTTATGCGGACTTGCATTTTTGGGCAGATTATCATGGTCCGATTACGGTGCGTTATTTGTTTGTCTGGTGGCAATCATATGGGGATTTGCTTTGGTCAGAAAGAAGCAAATCGGGGAATTAGGAGATTTTCTAAAAGCGGAGCTAAAAAAGCCCGGAGTTATTGTAGGACTTGTTATGTTGCTTTTCGTTCCGCTGCTGACATCCCAAAAAGTAGTTACCTGGTGGGATGATTATAATTTTTGGGCAACCGATGTTAAGGCATTGTATTATTTGGATGGTTTCGCGAAGAAATATCAGAATGTTGCCCCGGAGTTCGGAGACTATCCACCCGGAACCCAAATGCTGAAATGGTGGTTTATGCACTTAAGCCCCGATGAGCTGCAGGAAGGACTTATGTTTTCCGGCTACTACTTTATGAATTTGTGCTTTTTGCTTCCGTTATTACGGTTTGTTAAAAAGACGAATCCGTTTATTATGGTATTGTCAGCAATTGTTTTGTGGTTGTTTCCTACCTGTACGGAAGTTTTCGGGATGGACGGATGCTGTGCTGATTTGACGATGGCACTGATTTACGGAGCATTTTTGGTGGCTGTGGTAGATAAAGACGGTCACAGTGAGTTGTTTTATTATGCAAGGCTGTCGTTATACCTTATGGTAATGGTACTTTGCAAAAATACCGGCTTTATCTGGGTGGCCTTTGGTTTGCTGTTCGCTTACGGCTATGAGATTTTCCGACATAAATACGGGCAAAAGGCAGTAGCAGCCAAAACGGTAAAGAGGATGATTGTTGTAACAATCCTGCCGGTTCTTTCAGAAGCCGGATGGCTACTGTTCTGTATAGGAAACCGAAGAGTTGCAAAGCTGACAGGGGCGGCGGTCCGCATGGCAACCGGGAATATGAATGTGCCGGAGGTAAAGGAAGAAATGATAGATGCTTTTGTGACAGCATTTATCAGTTATCCTCTGCACAGATGGAAGACATTTTCCATTGATTTAAGTCCGCTGGCACTTTATTTATTACTAACGGTATTTGTGATAATCCTTTATAAAAAGAAACTGATTACTAAATGGCAGTGCCGGTATGTGGGAGCGTTCCTGGCAATCAGCGGTGTGGTTTTTTACAGTATCAATCTGCTCAGTCATTTGACGATTTTTGCAGTGGAAACACAGTATTTGGAACCCTTCGGAATGGTATCTTCTATTGAACGGTACGGTGCTCCTTTTACCATAGGCGGTTTATATCTGCTTGCCTATTTTGCCATGAAGACGGATAAGCAGTTTATGGGCATAAACAGAGGGCTGCTTGTTTGCATGGGATTTGTATTATTGACGGCAAATTATGAATGTGCATATCGCGGAATAATCGGTTATCGGGATACAAGAGAACAAACGCTGCAGGAAAGAGCAGACATTATTGATGGTCAGGCAAGACAGTTCCTTGAAAGGGTAGGCGCAAGGCAGCGGGGAAACGGAAAGCGTGTCCTTTATTTGCGGGATGCTTCGGATGTCAGCTGGGTGCGTAATACTTATATAGGATTTGAAGCGGCACCGGTGAGTGTGATGTATGGCAATATTGACGGAAATGCAGTAAACGAGACGGACATCGTCCGTGCCATTGATGATGCTCATGCAGGATACTTATATGTAGATGAGATTGCCGGCGGAAATGATGCTTTTAGGCAGCTTACGGACGGCACAGAATTTGAATACGGTTGTCTTTATGAGGTGTGTGCCGGAAACGGCAAAGTAACTCTTTTAAAGGTAAGCGGATAAAATCGGAAAAGGAAAATGATGATGAATACGGAAGTAATGAATCGGGAAGTCAGGGAGATTCCGCTGATAATTCCTTCTTATGAGCCGGATGAAAAGTTAATAAATTTGCTGGAAGAGTTACAGAAGGACGGTTATAGCAATATCATTATTGTGGATGACGGAAGCGGATTGGAATATCAGCATATTTTTGACCGGGCAAAGACCCGGTTTAACATCTGTTTGCTTCAGCATTCTGTGAATCAGGGAAAGGGAAGGGCTTTAAAGACAGCGTTTTCTTATGTGCTTGAAACTATGCCGGATGCAGTAGGATGTATTACGGCAGATTCAGACGGGCAGCATACACCGGACTGTATCCGGTTGTGTGCAGAGGCATTGCTTCAAAATAAAGACAGTCTGATTATGGGATGCCGCTGCTTTGACCAGGAGAATGTTCCTGCCAGGTCGGAGTTTGGCAATAAATGTACCAGAGTGATTATGAAGTATATGGCAGGTGTATCCGTAAGTGACACGCAGACCGGTCTTAGGGGAATTCCGGCAGCCTTCATGAAGACCTTGCTTTCGGTTAAGGGCGAGCGGTTTGAGTTTGAAACCAATATGCTTTTGGAAACCAAAGCCCAAAAGGTTTCCATTGTGGAAGTTCCCATTCAGACTATTTATATTGAAGAGAATAAAAGCAGCCACTTTAACCCCATTAAGGACTCTGTCAGAATCTATATGATGTTCGGAAAGTTTTTGTTTTCTTCCCTGTCCTCCAGTGTAGTGGACCTGGCACTGTTTTCGCTGTTTTGCTATTTACTGAAGGGGAAACAGTGGGGAGCGGTTTCTTATATTGTGGCATCAACGGTACTGGCAAGAGTTTTATCTGCAGCTTATAATTACTTCATCAATTATAAAGTGGTATTTCAGAGCAAAAGCTCAGTGCGTAGTACACTTTTTAAGTATATTTTGCTGGCGGTATGTCAGATGCTTTGCAGCGCACTGCTTGTGGACCTTTTGTATCCGCTGTTCGGCGGACTTGAAGTGCTGGTAAAGGTGCCTGTGGATGTGATGCTGTTTTTCTTAAGTTTTTTTATTCAGAAGGAGTTTGTTTATCGGTAAGATTTTGCAACACAACAGGATCTTTCATTTCATAAACACGGAGCCATTCTTTGGTTTCCGTGTTTTTTTGCGTTTCACTACGGTTTTTATATAAAAATTTAGTAAGTTCATAGCAGTCAATCCAGATTTCGTTATTGCCTTCTTTCTGGGATTCATCAAAAATAAGCTGAAGGCCTAAGTGCAGATGAACGGTATCAATATTGTTTGTGTTTTCCACCGTGCTGTAGCCGGTATGCCCCATATAACCGATAACATCGCCTGCTGTGACAATGCTGCCCTCTTCAAGATTCAGGGCATAAGGGAAATTCTGGCGTAAGTGGGCATAGTAATAGTAGCGTTTCTTATCGAAGCTTCTGATGCCGATGCGCCAGCCGCCGTATTGGTTCCAACCGAGTGCCTCTACATAACCGGATTCAATCGCCACGATGGGTGTGCCGATTTGACCCATCATGTCGTGTCCTAAATGCCTCCTTTTGTAGCCATAACTTCTGGAGGAGCCGAAGTCATCATAATCACTGTAAGGAAAGCCCTTGGCAATGGGGGAAAAGGCCTTCAGTCCGTAAACCTTTTTCCAAACCTTACTGCCGTCTTCACAAGGCTGCTCCGTTTCGTATTCCCCCACCATGCCGCCAAGGACGGCTTCATAAGCTTCCAAATAATAATCATAATATTTCATGTCTGTCGTAAGGTCATCCATAGTAGTTTCGCCGCAAGTCAGTTCGTCGGCCAGTTTTTGAATCAAAGAAACACTTTTTTTGTCAAAAGTACCGCCGCTCTTGGCTCCGGCGTAGGCAAGTAATTCAATCCAGTTTAAGTGAACCGGCGTATCATAGCTTTCCACATCCAGATTATACGCGGCAGAAAGTGCTTCACAGGTAATGTTAAAGTCAACCCATTTGATATAGTCGGCGTCATTACCGGCCACAACTTCAATGGCAGAACTTTGTGAAGATGAGGTATCAGAGCCGGTTGTATAAGAAACCGTCAACGTCTTGAGCAGGTAAACGGATACGGAAACACAAAACAACAGAAAAAATGACAAATAAAATGAGGCAGGTTTTTTAGATTTCATAGGATATATCCTTATGTAAAGTGCTTACTTTAATCATATGATTTACAAAATCTCAGCATTCATGCAAATGCGGAATAAATACCGGGAAGATTGTTTATAAAATATTAAGAATTGAAGCTATTGACAGTTAATTAACAAGGTGATATTATTAATTCCATCAAATAAAAGGGAGTAGCTTATATCTTTCCCAAGATATATTCGGAATCGTCAAGACGATGGAGGTATCCGTTCCGAATCAGCGATGAACTGTAGCAAGACTTTTATTGTAGCAGGTGGCTGCAATAAGGGTCTTTTTTTACATCACGGGAACTCCCGTGAAGCAGACCATCTGCAAAAACGGTGACTTGTACTAATGCAAGTGTGAAAAGGAGGAAAATATGTTCAGAAGAAAAGACAAAAATGTGTATGACCAGCCAAATGAGCAGAATAAGAAGCTTTTGGCAAATGTAGGGAAGGGTGCGGGAATTTTACTATTGGTATTTCTCGCGGTATACCTGCTGTTTGGCAGTGTATATTCCCTAAAAGAAAATGAATATGCGGTAATTACCACCTTCGGTGTACCGCAGGTAGTAGAGGAATCCGGTATCCATTTGAAAGTACCTTATATTCAGCAAATGCGCAAGGTACCTAAGACAATTAACGGTTTCCCCATTGGTTATGATGCGGAGACGGATGAGCCCATTGCGAAGGAATCCTTTATGATTACCAGAGACTACAATTTCGTAAATGTGGATTTCTATGTGGAATACAGAGTAACTGACCCTGTGAAATATTTGTATGCCTCGGAAAGTCCTGTGGCGATTCTTAAAAATCTGACCCAGAGTTACATAAGAGATACCATCGGTCTGTATGATGTAGACAGTGTCATTACTACAGGCAAGAGTGAAATTCAGGCATCCATCAAAGAAAAAATTATGACCAGATTAGAGGCAGAGGATATCGGTATCCAGCTGGTTAATATTACCATTCAGGATGCAGAACCGCCCACCACAGAGGTTATTGATGCATTTAAGAACGTTGAAAATGCAAAACAGGGAAAAGAAACCTCTATTAATAAAGCAAATCAGAAGCGCAATGAGGATATTCCCGCTGCCAGAGCGAAGGCAGATGAAACCATTAAAACGGCACAGGCTACCGCTGAGGAGAGAATCAACGAAGCGGAAGGACAGGTGGCAAGACTAAATGAGCTCTATGCAGAATATCAGAAATATCCGTTGATTACGAAACAGAGAATGTTCTATGAGACTATGGAAGAAATTCTTCCCGGTATGAAGATTATTATTGAAAAAAGCGACGGCACAACCCAGACTATGTTACCTTTAGAGTCTTTCGTGGACCTTGGAGGCGCTTCTTTGTCAACAAGTGAAGTTGTTTCCGGTGCGACTGCCTATACATCTTCAGAAACAACAGATGAAAGTGCACAGTAGGAGGGAAGGAGAATAGTATGAAAAAGAGTAAATGGATTGTAATTCTTATCATTTTGGCCGGTATATGGATTGTTGCCGAGTCTTCCATGGTAGTAACATACCCCAACGAGTTTACTGTGATTAAGCAGTTCGGTAAAATTGTAGGAATCAGAGAAGATGCGGGACTTAGCTTTAAACTTCCGATAATTCAGACGGCAGAAAAAATTGAAAACGAAGTACTTTTATATGACCTTGCGGTCAGCGATGTTATGACTAAGGACAAAAAGTCCATGATTGCGGATTGTTTTGCGCTTTGGCGGATTGATGACCCACAGAAATACACGGAAACCTTAAGTGCCCAGAAGAGCAATGCGGAATTCAGAATTGATACCATTGTGTACAACAGTTTAAAAAATGTAATCAGTAGTATGACCCAGGAAGAAGTAATCAGCGGACGTGACGGTGAGCTGACAGCGGCTATCATGGCCAACATTGGTGATACACTTACGCAGTACGGTATTGAGCTTTTAGCGGTAGAAACCAAGTCATTGGATTTGCCGGATGAAAATAAAGCAGCCGTATATGAAAGAATGATTTCCGAACGTAATAATATTGCGGCAACCTATCAGGCGGAAGGTGCCGAGGAAGCAAAGCAGATTTCCAACAATACCCAAGCTGAAATTATCGTAATGCAGTCAGAGGCGGATGCCCAGGCAGCGCAGATTATTGCAAAAGGTGAGGCAGAGTATATGAGAATTTTGGGTGAAGCCTACAATGATCCTGATAAGGCAGAGTTTTATATTTTCCTTCGATCACTGGATGCCGCAAAGATTACCATGGGTGGCGAGAATAAGACACTGATTATTGATGAAACCTCGCCTATTGCGCAGATTTTCTATTAAGTATAAAATAGAAGAGAGAGTGGAGGAATTTGCGATGGAAGAACATATGACAGAGGAAATAGTAGCAGAAGAGACCATGATGGACTATGAGCGGGAGCTGGAGGCTTCTTTTCGTAAGATTAACGAGGGAGATGTCATTTCAGGAACTGTTATTGACGTAAATGAAGAAGAAGTAACATTGGATTTAAAATATTACACCCAGGGAATTATCAAAGCCAAGGATATGAGTGCTGACCCCGGGTTTGCAGTATTAGAGGAAGTTCATGAAGGCGATGTTATTGAAGCAATTGTGGTGAAAATGGATGACGGACAGGGAAATATTCTTTTGTCCAAGAAGGAAGCAAATGCAGTGCTTTCCTGGGATATCCTTAACAGCTATCTGCAGGAAAAGAAGGATATTACAGTGAAGGTAAGTGAAGCGGTAAATGCAGGTGTAGTTGCTTATGTGGAAGGAATCCGCGGGTTTATTCCTGCTTCCCAGCTGGATATGGCATATGTGGAGGATGTTGCGCCTTTTGTAGGTAAGAAATTGACTGTTAGAGTCACCGCTCTGGAACGCGCCAAAGAGAGGCTGATTTTATCAGCAAAAGAGGTGCTCAGGGAGAAAGAGAAGGAAGCCCATGACCATAAAGTGGCAATGATTGTGCCCGGGACTGTTTTGGAAGGAACGGTAGAGAGTCTGCAGACCTACGGTGCCTTTGTGGATTTAAAAGACGGGCTTAGCGGATTGGTGCATATTTCTCAAATCAGTCAGAAACGTATCAAAAAACCTTCGGAAGTACATAAGGTAGGAGACAAAGTGAAGGTAAAGGTTTTAAATACCAATGACGGGAAAATATCTTTAAGTATAAAGGCTGTAGAGGAAGAACAGGAAGCCCAGGAAAGGGAAGAGCTTGATACGGCGCAGTTTTCTTCTGATGAAAGTGTGGGTACCAGCTTAGGCGATTTATTTAAAAACTTAGGATTTTAGTAACAGGAGAGAGAGATGGGACTGAAAATAGGATTGCTGTGGGGATTATGTGCATGGCTTTGCATTGCAAAGCGTGACAAAAGCAACAGCAAAGCAGAGAAAATCGGAATTGCATGGGGAATCTTTTTTGGCTTTTTTGCGATTTGCGGCGTGCTGGGAGATATTTTTCACAGCACACTGCTACAGGCAACCTGTGTACTTTTATCCGTAGGAATTCTTTGCGTGGTGGCATTTTTCTTTGCACTATACAGACTGCGAAAATGTAAGATGCAGATTTGGGGAACTTATGTGACGTATCAGATTCATAGAGGAAATAAGGGATACCGGAGCTATTTTCCGGTATTCCGGTATAACTTTGGCGGCAAAGAATACCAAAGGCAGACCCATGAAAGCTATTCCCTGAAAAAGATCAATAAGAAGTTTGCTTACGGTCAGCTTTATCCGATTTGGATTAATGAAAACGCGCCGGAAGCATTTATTACCAAAAAGAGTTTACCGGCTGCAAATATAGTGGCATTGTTTGCCGGAATAATGATGCTGATGATGTTCTGTGTGGTATTGATTACGGTAGTATTCGGATAAAAGGAGAAAATGCAGATGTTTCGGTATTGCTTGTTTGACCTGGATGGGACCTTAACGGACCCCAGGGAAGGAATTACGAAATCGGTGCAGTATGCACTGCAAAAAAAGGGCATTGATGAGCCGGATTTAAAGAAGCTGGAAGATTTTATCGGTCCGCCGCTTCGGGACAGCTTTATGGAAAAGTACGGCATGGACCGTGAGGCGGCAGAGGAAGCGGTTGCCATATACAGAGAGCGTTTTGCACCTATTGGCGTGTTTGAAAACCGGATTTTTGACGGAATTCCGGAATTGCTAAAAGCACTTTCCGAAAAAGGTACCAAGATTGCGATTGCCTCCAGTAAGCCCACAATTTTTGTGAAAAAGATATTGAAGCATTTTGAGATTGATACCTATTTTGATGTAGTAGTGGGCAGTGAGCTTGACGGACGCAGGGATTCCAAAGAAGAAGTAGTAGAAGAGGCTTTAAAACAGCTTGGAATTTTGGAACTGCCGGAATCGGAGAAAAAAACGGAATGTGCCATGATTGGGGACAGAAAGTTTGATATCCTGGGAGCTAAGGCTCACGGACTAACCGGTGTAGGCGTGCGGTTTGGATTTGCCCCGGAAGGAGAGCTGGAAGAGGAAAGCGCTGATTACATAGCGGAAACCGTAGAGGATTTACAGATCTTTTTACTTGGGTAGGAGAGAATCATGACATTTTGGAAATCAATGATTTACAGATGGGATAAGGAAACACTAAGGCTATGGCCCTCCCTGAAAAAAAGTGCCTATATGCTGCTACCGTTATTGTTTTACTTTTGTATTCATGATGCAGCAGAACTGCTTTTGTGGGCAAGCATGGATTATGTGGTGCGAAGCGGCAATGAACAGGCAGTAGCTTTTGTGTCAAAGCATGCGGATACGCTTCGCGGCATCATTAACGGAGCAGTCATTTTGATCGGAACGGCAGTAATTTGGCCGGCAATCGGTAACGAGCTCAGAGGAGAGGAAGAAACTGTTTTTAAGCAGAAAAGTAACACCGAAAAACCCGGTGATATTGCAGGGACGGCCACAAAATACGCTATGGTTTTGGGAATTTCCTTTAGCCTGGCAATTGGGTTGAACTTGGTACTGACACAGATTGGTTTTGTGCAAAGCTCCGAAAGCTTTGATGCAGTTTACCGGCAGCAGTACGGAGTACAGTTTGTAATGGGGTTACTTCTTTATGGTGTGGTATCTCCCTTTGCGGAGGAAGCGGTGTTTCGCGGGCTTTTGTATAACAGAATGAAGCGGTGCTTCTCCACAAGAGTGGCTATTGGATTATCGGCGCTTTTGTTCGGTTGTTATCACGGGAATATCGTGCAGGCCGTATACGGAACTATGCTGGGAATTGTCATCGCGTATCTGTATGAAATCATAGGCGGATTTGAGATTCCGGTTTTATTTCACAGCATGGCCAATATCAGTGTATATGCCCTTGGCTATCAAAACCGTATGAGCGGACTGTCACCGTCTGTGGCATGGATTATGGCAGCAGCAGCACTTTTAATAGCGGTAGTTTTGTTTTTGTATATCAGACGTGAATATAAACTTACAGAACCATAAGTAAGAAAAAAGTGTGTGAAACATTAGGCTTCACACACTTTTTGTATTTGAGCAACGATTTTACTTTTCGTTAACTCGGCAATTTCTTTGGTAGTCATTTCTTTATATTCTTCATAATAAATCGGTTCCAAAAAATGAACCTGAGTAGTAACCGGTTTTAGGGAATTAAGTTCGAACGGTTTATAGGAATCAATTAAAGCCACCGGTACAATGGGACTTTGGGATTTAATCGCACATTTAAAGGAGCCGGGAAGAAATTCCTTTACATCATTGCGGTTATGATGATAACCGCCCTCCGGGAAAATTATGTATCTGCGACCGGATTTTACCTGGGAAGTAATGCCCGCCATGGTTTTGAGCTGGCTTTTCATATCGGTCTTGTCAAGCCGGCTTCCCTGCAACAGTGTGATGAACTGGTCTGCAATGGGAAGTGAGGCACGCTTCTTATCCATGACAACCGTACATGGAGTATCATGAACGGATATGATTCCCAGTGCGTCATATTTGCCCTGATGATTGGGATACATGATATAACCGCCTGTTTTGGGCAGATGCTCTGTACCGTATACGTCAGTATGAATAAAGCCGTTCCGCTGCATCACGGAAATGGCTTTTTTCGCCACATGATAACGGTCCGCTTCGGTATAATCCTTTGCGTGATGCTCAATATAGCCCACTTTCAGCATGTAGAAAATAATAATGGGCAAGGATACAATAATTACAAAACAAAATCTTGGCATATAATCACCCTCATTTCTAACATAGAAGAATATAACATATTTACAGAGGTAATTCAAATCTTTCATCAAATTTCTCTTCGAATTTTAACGGAATACTTGTAGTAATGTCATGGATACGGAGAAAGAACAACTGTTCGAAAAAATGTTGGTTTGCGTAGAAGTTTATGATATGATTAAACAAACAAACGTTCTTGACTTTTGGAGGGCAGAAATGGAACAACTATCACTTTTTTCAGAAGGAATAAACAGAAATGCACCTCTGGCCAGCAGATTGCGCCCGGAAGTTTTGGAGGAATATATCGGTCAGGAGCATCTGGTAGGCGAAGGGAAAGTGCTTCGTAACATGCTGGATAAGGATAGTATCAGCTCGATGATATTTTGGGGACCGCCGGGCGTAGGCAAGACTACCCTTGCCAGGATTATTGCCCGGAAAACAAAGTCTTCTTTTATTGATTTCAGTGCAGTAACCAGTGGCATCAAGGAAATTAAGGATGTGATGAAACAGGCAGAAAACGACAGGATGGTGGGACTTAAGACCATTGTATTTGTTGATGAAATCCATCGTTTTAATAAGGCGCAACAGGATGCCTTTTTACCCTATGTAGAGAAAGGAAGCATTATTTTAATTGGAGCTACCACGGAGAATCCTTCCTTTGAAATTAATTCTGCTCTATTGTCCAGATGCAAAGTGTTTGTGTTGCAGGCGCTGAATACATCAGATATGAAGAAGCTGATAGAAAGAGCGTTAACAGACGCTAAGGGGTTAGGCAACCAAAAGATACATATTGATGAAAGAATTATCGATGCTATTGCAGTTTTTGCCAACGGAGATGCAAGAACAGCTTTAAACACATTGGATATGGCTGTATTAAACGGCAGGATTGAACCGGACGGTTCCATAACAGTACTTGAAGAGCTGCTGGAGCAGTGCACCGGTAAGAAGATGCTGCTTTATGACAGGGCAGGAGAAGAGCATTACAATCTGATATCCGCATTACATAAGTCTATGCGCAACAGTGACCCGGATGCTGCAGTTTACTGGCTTGCCCGTATGCTGGAGGCCGGAGAGGATCCGCTTTATGTGGCAAGACGTCTGGTGCGGTTTGCCAGTGAGGATATCGGAATGGCTGATCCGCAGGCATTACAAATAGCAGTTGCAGCATATCAGGCAAGTCATTTTAACGGTATGCCGGAGTGCGATGTGAATCTGACGCATGCCGTTGTATATCTTTCTATGGCTCCTAAGTCCAATGCGTTGTATGTGGGCTATGGAAAAGCCAGAGAAGATGCACGCAGTATGTTGACTGAACCGGTACCGTTACAAATCCGTAACGGAGTGACAGAACTGATGCAAAGTCTTCACTACGGAGAAGGCTATCAATATGCACACGATACTGAAAATAAGATTACTGACATGCAGTGCCTGCCGGACTCCTTAGCAGGCAAACGTTATTATGAACCTACCATGCAGGGACAGGAAGCACAAATTTCTAAGAGGCTTGCGGATATTATTCAGCAGAAAAAGGTCTTAAGGGAAGCAAATGATAAGAAAAGATAAAAGAATGTGAAAGCGTACAGGAAAGATATGTTAAAGCAAGTGACAGGAATACAGAAGGAAATGCAGCACCTGACAGTGGTGCCGGGAACCTCTCCTTCTACGATACAAAAGCCATATATTGTTGACTGCAAAGGTCAAACAGACAAAATGACCTTGCAAAGGAAATTGGAGATTTTGTCGGATGCAGCGAAGTATGATGTATCCTGTTCCTCCAGTGGCGTGGGACGAAAAGGGGACGGAACAGGAATCGGAAATACCTCCGCTGCCGGAATTTGCCATAGCTTCAGTTCTGACGGCAGATGCATTTCCCTGTTGAAAATTTTGTTTACCAATGAATGTATATATGATTGTAAGTATTGTATTAACAGGCGCTCCAATGATGTGCCACGGGCTTCTTTTACACCGGATGAGATTTGTGAACTGACCATACAATTTTACCGGAGAAATTATATAGAAGGCTTGTTTTTGAGCTCCGGTATTATTCATAGTCCGACTTATACCATGGAGCTGATTTATGAAGCGGTATATAAGTTACGGACTTTGTACCGGTTTCAAGGATATATTCATGTGAAAGCCATTCCCGGAGCAGATCCGCTTTTAATTCAGAGGCTGGGGCTTTTGGCAGATAGGATGAGTGTGAATTTGGAGCTGCCTACGGCAGAGGGACTAAAAACCTTAGCCCCCAATAAGCACCGCAAAAATATTTTGGCTCCCATGAGACAGATTCAGCAGGGCATTGAACAAAATAAGGAAGAAATTGTTGTTTATAAACATGCGTCTTCTTTTGTGCCTGCCGGTCAGTCAACCCAGATGATAGTAGGTGCCACCCCGGAGAGCGATTATCACCTGATGATGGTGGCGGAGAATCTGTACAAGAAATTTGATTTGAAGAGAGTGTATTATTCTGCATTTGTAAATGTGAATGAGGATAGTGAACTGCCAGCTTTGCCGGGAGGACCGCCTCTTCTTCGGGAGCATAGGTTATATCAGGCAGACTGGCTGCTCCGGTTCTACGGATTTGAAGCAGGAGAGCTTTTAAGTGAAGAGAAACCGAATTTTAATGTGCTTTTAGATCCCAAGGCGGATTGGGCACTCCGGCATCTGGAGCAGTTTCCGGTAGAAGTAAACAGAGCAGATTATCAAACTATTTTGAGAGTACCGGGAATCGGAGTCAAAAGTGCCCAAAGAATTGTGCGTGCCAGAAGAAACGGAAATCTCAGCTTTGAGGATTTGAAAAAAATAGGTGTGGTTTTGAAGCGTGCCCTTTATTTCATTACCTGCAACGGACGTATGATGTACAATACCAAAATAGAAGAAGACTATATTACCCGGAACTTGATTTCCGTGAAAGAAAAACTTCCTTTTGATAGGGATGGTATGACTTACAGGCAATTGTCCCTGTTTGACGACAATATGGTATATGAGTGGAAGCAGGCAGCGGGAGGCTGAAATGGAAGAATACTATTTAATATGTGAGGACTCACTGGAAGGGATATTCAGTGGTGTATACGATGCTTACCTAATGAAAATGCCTCATGAACAGATTCATTTATGCTTGGGAGAGGATGAAAATCTGCGCCTGTTTGCAGTATATCGTGAGTGCCCTGTCGATGAGGTAAAGGCTGCCAAGGTGGCAAAAACAGTTGTCAGAAGATTTGGTCAGGAAGCCTATTTGTCACTTTGCCGTGCCATGGCATCACCGGAAACAGACAAAGCGGAAGCAGTATACAAAACGATAGTGGCAGGACTTTCCATGAAAAATCCCATGGAGGTCATGGGCAATCTTGCAAATCCGTATGTGTATAGGGTATTTGAGCTTGCCAGATTTGTGGCACATGAAGCGCATTTTCATGTGGAGTTTGTAAGGTTTCAGGAGCTGGAGAATGAGATTCTTTATTCTGTAATCGGACCGAAAAATAATATCATTACGTTTATTATGCCTCACTTTGCAGACAGATTACCTCTTGAAAATTTTATCATCCATGATGAAAAGCGGAATATATATGCCATACATCCGGCTAAGGGTGACTGGTATTTATATTCCGGAGGGGGCGAATTTCCCGAGGATAGATTACGGTGCTCTCAGGGAGAGGAGCACTATAGTGAATTGTTTTACAGCTTTTTTCGTTCCATAGCCATACGGGAACGTGAAAACCTTTTGCTGCAACGGAATATGTTGCCTATCAGATATCGGAAATACATGACGGAATTTCTTATGAATAAATAATTTCAGGTATCTTTTATAGCCGGATGATGACGTATTTTATTGGTAATAATATACAAATTTGAATTTTTAATTTGTGAAAATCTATGAAAAACCACGCTTTACAAAACTTTTGCGGAGTGGTAATCTTTCTAAAAGCACAAGAAAACGTTTTTTTCATACCTTAGAAGGTATAAGAAAGGTAGAAGGTGAGCGTATGATGACTAGAAAAATCAGGTTGCGACCGGACGAAGTAAAGGGCTTTGTAGATGAGGCCTGTAAGTGTGATTTCGATATTGACATTTCCTACAACAGCTACGTGTTGGATGCCAAATCCATTGTAGGTGTACTCGGATTGGATTTTAAACAGGTACTGACAGTTACCTGCTATGGATATGATGCGGCATTTGATGAATACTTGAATCGTTTTGCAGTGGCTTGCTAACAAGTGAATATGTAACCCCTGATTGACTCCCTATTAAAGATAGCGTACTATCTTAATAGGGAGTTTTTCTATAGAGAGAGGAAAAGAATGGAAATACAAATATCGGTAAGAAATCTGGTGGAGTTTGTGCTTCGCAGCGGGAATATTGACAACAGAAGAGCAGCGGTATCAGACAATGCCATGGCAGAGGGCGGTAGAATTCACCGGATGATACAACGCAGAATGGGGGCTAACTATCATGCTGAAGTGACACTCCGGCATATGGTGGAAACGGAGAAGTATACTATATTAATCGAGGGGCGGGCAGACGGCATTATGATTGATGCAGTGGGGGATATTGCTCAGCCGCCGGAGCTTACGGAACATCATGTGCTGCCTGCGTTTAAAGACAGTGTTACAGTTACGATAGATGAGATTAAGGGAACTTACCGGGATATCCATAAAATGAAAGAAGCAGCGCCTGTGCATTTGGCTCAGGCTAAGTGTTATGCATATATATATAGTAAACAGAATCATTTGGCACATATTCGTGTGCGGATGACTTACTGTAATATTGATACGGAAGAAATTCGATACTTTCATTATGAATTTGATAGCCGGGAGCTGGAAGAATGGTTTGAAGGCGTAATGGAGAAATATCGAAGATGGGCAGATTTTCAGGTGCAGTGGGAGGAAATCAGGACGGACTCTATTAAGCAACTGGCATTTCCTTTTTCCTATCGCAGTGGTCAAAAGGAGTTGGTAACCTATGTGTATCAGACGGTTTATCATCGTAAGAAGCTGTTTGTAGAAGCGCCCACCGGTGTGGGAAAAACAATTTCTACCTTGTTTCCTTCCGTGAAAGCAATGGGGGAGGGACTTTGCAGGAAGATTTTTTATCTGACGGCCAAAACAATTACAAGAACTGTGGCAAACGATACGCTTCAAATTATGAGAGACAAAGGGCTAAAGCTTAAGTCAGTAGTACTGACAGCGAAGGACAAGATTTGTTTTATGGAGGAGACGGAATGCAATCCGGAGTATTGTCCTTATGCGAAGGGGCATTTTGACAGGGTAAATGATGCCATGTATGACCTTCTGATGGCAGAGGACGATTTTTCCAGGGAAAATATTGAGAAATATGCCATGAAGCATCAGGTCTGCCCCTTTGAGATGTGCCTGGATATGAGTCTTTTTGCGGATGCTGTTATCGGTGATTACAATTACTTGTTTGACCCTCATGTATATTTGAAGCGCTTCTTTACCGAAGGTGTCAGGGAAGACTATATTTTTTTGATTGATGAAGCGCACAATCTGGTAGAACGTGGCAGGGAAATGTATAGTGCAGTTCTGATTAAGGAGGATTTTCTGGCCTTACGGAAGATTGTAAAGGAATATGATGCCAAAATGTATAAGCAGCTGGAGAAGTGTAATCATGAGCTGCTGGAATTGAAACGACAGTGTGAGGATTGTGTGATTCTCTCGGATAGTGACATTCTGCCTTTCGGAAAGTCTTTGATGCGTCTGGCTGCCGGGATAGAAGCTTATCTGGAGGATCATGATGACAGTCCGGTTAAAAAGGATATATTGGAATTCTATTTTGAAGTATCACATTTTCTGATGATATATGAATGCCTGGATGAAAATTATGTGATATATGCGCAGTTACAATCGGATGACAGCTTTGCCCTGCGTTTGTTTTGCGTGAATCCTTCCGGTAATTTAAGGGACTGTATGATGCGGGGACGCAGCAGTATTTTGTTTTCGGCAACCTTACTACCGATTCAGTATTATAAGAAGCTGCTCGGTGCATCGGAAGGGGATTACGAGGTATATGCCAAGTCTGTTTTCCTGCCGGAGCAGAAAGGACTGTTTATTGCTTCGGATGTTACCAGCAAATACAGCAGACGTTCTGATATGGAGTACTACAATATTGCTTCTTATTTACATAAGGTAGTGATGTGCAAAAAGGGAAACTATATGGCATTCTTTCCTTCTTACGCTTTCCTTCAGAATGTTTATCAGACTTACCTTACCTATTTCTTAAACGACACCGGTATCAAGTGTTTGGTACAGGAAGAGTATATGGATGAGCAGACCCGAGAGGAGTTTTTGAAGCAATTTGTGCCGGAGAAAGACAAAACTCTTTTAGGCTTTTGTGTGTTGGGAGGGATTTTTAGTGAAGGGATTGATTTGAAAAACGATAGTTTAATCGGTGCCTTGATTGTAGGAACGGGACTCCCCATGGTATGTAATGAAAGGGAGATTCTGCGAGGGTATTTTGAAGAGCAGGATGACGGCGGTTTTGATTATGCTTATAAGTACCCGGGGATGAATAAGGTGTTACAGGCTGCAGGACGAGTGATAAGAACCGTGGAGGATGAGGGAATCATTGTGTTACTGGATGAACGGTTTCTAAGCCTTTCTTATCTTCGGATGTTTCCCCGTGAATGGGAGAACTATGAGCGCATTACCCTTCAGAATGTAGATAAAGCTGTGAGAGAATTTTGGGAAAGACGAAAATTGCAGAATAAAAATGAAAATGAAGGAAATTTTAAAAAATGACGTCGTGTTTTGTCGAAAATAATAGGCAAGTCATATTATGTGACACTTGTGTCATTGTGGATAACTTTGTGGAAATTGGGGATTTCTTTGAATTTTGTGAAAAAAGAATGACATTTTATTCATTGTTTTTTAGATAAAAAATGAAAGTCAAATAATTCAAAACATAAAAAATACCGAATTGGTCAATGATGATTTTTTCATGTACAGAAGGTAGGAAATATGGTAAACTGATAAAGAAACAAGAGAAATCGCATAGCGGTGGTGAGGAGGTACCATGAATTATCAGGAGGTTTTGGCAGAAGCCAGAGGAGTAATTGGTAAGTACTGTAAGGCATGTCCGGTTTGTAACGGAAGAGCCTGCGGAAATCAGATTCCCGGTCCGGGTGCTAAGGGAAGCGGGGACACAGCAATCCGGAATTTTGAAAAGTGGCAGGAAATCCGGGTAAATATGGATACTATTTGCAACGCAGGTAAGGTAGATACTTCTGTAACTTTATTCGGAAGAAAATTCAGAATGCCTGTTTTTGCAGGACCGGTTGGTGCATTAAATCTTCATTACGGTGAAAAGTATGATGACCTTTCCTATAATCAGGTGCTTCTTAAGAGCTGTGCAGATAACGGAATTGCTGCTTTTACCGGCGACGGAACCAATGAGCAGGTAGTAATCGCGGCAGCCAAAGCAATTGCAGCGGTAGAAGGAGCAGGTGTTCCTACCATTAAGCCATGGAGTAAAGAAGTGGTAGAGCGAAAGATGGAATTGGTGAAACAGTCAGGTGCCTTTGCGGTAGCTATGGATATTGATGCGGCAGGGCTTCCTTTCCTTAAGAATTGTGAACCGCCTGCAGGAAGCAAGACGGTGGAAGAGTTAAAGGAAATTATAGATGGCGTGGATGTACCCTTTATTGTAAAGGGAATTATTACGGTAAAGGGAGCATTAAAGGCAAAAGAAGCCGGTGCTTCTGCAATTATTGTATCCAATCATGGTGGACGTGTTCTGGATCAGTGTCCGTCCACAGCAGAGGTATTGCCTGAAATCGTAGAAGCGCTTAAGGGGTCCGGTATTACCATTTTGGTAGATGGCGGTATCAGAAGCGGTGTGGATGTATTTAAAGCTTTGGCAATGGGCGCAGACGGTGTTGTGATTGCAAGACCCTTCGTTACCGCAGTGTACGGCGGCGGAGAAGAAGGTGTGAAGGTATATATTGATAAGCTGGCCTCCGAGTTAGAGGATGCAATGGCAATGTGCGGTGCGCACAGTATTGCAGAAATTACAGCGGATATGATCCGATAAGGGGAACGGGAGATATATAATTAAGAAGGGAAAGGGAAAAGGAAATGTTAATTAGGAAAAGGAAAAGGTTAGCAGTAATACTGCTTTCGTTTACTGCATTACTATACGGTTGCGGCAACCGGGAAAATGTATCGGCAACGGCGGAAGAAACGTTGCAAAATAGAGGAAATGTAACGGATGCTTATGTAATGATTCAGGAAGAAGAGGTTCCTCTTTCGGCAGTACCTGGGTCCGGAGATGCAGAAGCAACACCTGCAACCATTGATGAAAGCCCTTTGCAGGAGGATGCGGCGCAAGAAGCAGAGCTGCAGCAGGAGGAGATACAACAACCGGTACCGACGCAGGAAGTGGAGGTGCTTCTCGAGGAAGATGATGTATCGATAGAAGTGATAGTGGAAACGGGCGAAGAAGTCGTGCAGCCGGAGACAAAGCAGCCGGAGACAAAGCAACCGGAGACAAAGCAGCCGGAGGAAGCTTTTGATGCCTCGGCTTTTTCGGCAGGAGTTTGTCAGGCGGTGAATGATACACGAAAAGCGGCAGGTCTTTCGGAGCTGAGTACAACACCGGAGCTTTCCGCAGCGGCGTCAAAAAGGGCGGCAGAAATTGCAGGAAGCTTTTCTCATACAAGACCGGGAGGAGCAGATTATTCCACAGCCGTGACAGAGGCCGGCGGCAGCTTTGGAAGCATCGGAGAAAATCTTTTTTCGGGAATGCAATCTGTAACAGCAGTTCAAAATGCATGGAACGATTCACAGATTCATTTGGAAAATATTATGAATAGTGGCTTTACCCATATAGGAATCGGTGTGGCAGAGACACCAAACGGTATCTGTGTGGTACAGATATTTACGGATTAAGTAGCGTCAAAGAAGAGACGGGAGTCTGATATTTTATGTAAGTCATAAAATATCGGGCTCTTTTTTTATAAAAAGGTATTGACAAAATAATATTATATGTCATATAGTATCTATACAAACAATAATACTATACGACGTATAATATTATAAACATATAAAGATGAGAAGAAAACGCAAAGAAAGGAGACGGGCATGGTTTTTAATACAGGAGCGGCTTTGCTGGATGCAATTGTACTTGCAGTAGTTTCCAGAGAAGCGGAGGGAGCCTATGGCTACAAGATTACCCAGGATGTCCGACAGGTAATTGAACTTTCGGAATCTACATTGTATCCGGTTTTGAGAAGGTTACAGAAGGATGAATGCCTGGAGGTATATGATAAGGAATGTGCCGGCAGGAACAGACGATATTATAAGGCAACCGAAAGGGGCAGACTTCAACTAAATTTGTATGAAAGTGAATGGTACAAATATTCGGCAAAGATTAACGGAATATTCGAGGGAGGAATGAAACAATGAGCAGATGGGAATTTATGAGGCAGCTGGAAGAACTGCTTTCCGATATTGCTCCCGCAGAGCGGGAGGAAGCACTTCAATATTATAATGATTATTTTAATGATGCAGGAAGAGAGAATGAGCAGGAGGTTATTTCTGCCCTGGGCACACCGGAGCAGGTTGCGCAGATTGTAAAAGATGGACTGTTTGACGGTGAAAACCGTGGTGCATTTACAGAGCAGGGGTTCCAGAGCAGCAAACCGTTACAGAATGAATTGGTGGGGTATTCTTCTGATACTAATACAAAAGATGCATGGTCAGAAGAGGAAAAGGCAGAACAGACTACAGAGAAAAAGGGACTTCCTACATGGGCAATTGTGCTCCTTGTGATTGCCGGAATCATCTTTTCTCCGGTTATTCTTGGCGCAGTAATTTCTTTGTTTGGTGTTTTGTTTGGTGCTCTTTGCTCTGTGTTTGGCATTGTTATCGGTATCGGAGCGGCAACCCTGGCTCTGTATGTAGCAGCAATTGCCCTTTTGGTAGCAGGTTTTGGCTGTATTTTAGTAAGTCCGCTGGCAGGAATCGGAATAATTGGTGCGGCACTGATTTGCGCAGCAGTGGGAATTCTTTTTATGCTGCTGTTTTATTTGCTGGTAGGTAAATGCATCCCCGGAATTTGTCAGGGAATTGCCTATATTTGGAAAAAGCTTTTTGGTAAAAAGGAGGTGCCGGCACATGAATAAGTTTGTTAAGATAAGTTTAATACTGGCAGGTATTTTTATGGCACTGGGCATCAGTCTCTGCCTGATTAGCGGTATTGTAGGCGGCCGCAAGCTGGTGAATACGATTACATCAGATGAGGAACTGGATGATAAAATAGAGGTATTGGTTAATTCTGTTTGTTCTATTCTAAATAAGGTGACAGGCGGAGACTGGTTTCCGGCCTTTGACGGAAGCATTGTTATAGACGGCGATGTAATTGAGTCTCTTGCGGTAGAAGATACTTCTTATGTGGTACCTCTTGCAGAGGTGAAAAAGCTGGAAATAGCAATTGGAGCAGGAGAACTTAGCATAGAAGAAAAAGAGCTTACTGACGGAAATATTGAAATTTCCGTAACCGGCCTGGGAGAGTGGGAATATCATGTGGATGAGGATACCTTGTGCATGAATGCTTTTGACGATGTGATTCAAACCATGAATGTTGGGGAAATCACTGTTAAGATTCCTAAGGACAGCTATTTTGAAGAGGTTGATATTCAGGTGGGAGCAGGAACGCTTACTCTTTCGGATGTAGATGCAAAGGAACTGGAAGCTAAAATCGGAGCCGGAGAGGCTATTATGAAAGACATTACTGCAGATGAATTTACGGCAGAGATTAATGCGGGAAGTTTGTCTGCGAAAGAAATAAACAGTGTAAATGCCGAACTGTCTGTAGATCTTGGTGAGTGTGTTTATGAAGGCACGATTAACGGAAATATGGAAGCCGATTGCGACATGGGTAATCTGGATATTGTTTTAACCGGAAGCGAAGCGGATCATAATTATGCAATTGAATGCGATGCCGGTAATATTGAAATCGGAGACCGTTCCGTATCAGGCGTGTCCGCGGAAAAAGTAATTGATAACGGCGTAGAAAGCAATTTTGAAATTAAGTGCGGACTTGGAAATATTACGGTGGATTTTGAGGATTAGAGATGTTTCGTTTTGGCTTTTCCTATGTGGGGCTGATTTATCTTTTGATGCTGTTTATACCTAACATAATATGGACAAAAAATCAGCCCGCGGACTATGAGCAATATGTAAAAAAGGAAAACAGAATACTTCAGCTTTTGGAAAAAATCGGAGAAGTGTCGGTGTGTTGCGTTGTGCTGATATTTAGGGACTTTAATATACGTCCCTTATCCCTGTGGAGCTTGTGGCTGGTTGCGTCATTTGTACTGATGCTTTTTTATGAGTACTACTGGATTTGCTATTTCAAAAGTAAAAAGCGGATGTGCGACTTTTACAGAAGCGTATGCGGTGTGCCGGTAGCGGGAGCAACCCTTCCGGTATGTGCATTCTTTTTGCTTGGTATTTACGGATGCAATGCATTTTTGATGGTGGCGACAATTATTTTAGGGATTGGACATATTGGGATTCATTATCAGCATTATCGGGAAATTGTAGTCGGAAGAAAAGGAAAGAAAAAGTTGATTGAAATAATTTTAGGCGTTGTGCTGGGAATTATTGTATCAGTAGGAATTCTGATAGCCTTAGCACTTACGGTTATCATCGGTTTCAGGAATTTTAATTACATCAAGTGTTTTATTTCTTCAGATACCGGCATTTATGAAGGGATTTATGTGCCGTTATCAGGACAGGAGCAGTACTTACATATCAGCGGTGAGAATACAGAGAATCCCGTTATGATTTATTTGCATGGAGGCCCGGCATCACCTGACAGCTTGGCAACCTATACCTTCACAAGGTATTTATCGGACGAATATACGGTGATTTGCTGGGACCAGAGAGGCTGCGGCAGAACCTATTACAAAAATTGTAAAGAAGATCCTGACAATAAAACAGTGACCTTTGAACAGGCTCAGAAGGATTTGGATGCCCTTGTGGATTATGCCTGCGACCGATTCGGAAAAGAAAAAGTGGTTATTATGGGTCACTCTTACGGAACCCTTTTGGGAAGTGAGTACGTGCAGAATCATCCTGAAAAGGTATCTGCGTACATTGGCATCGGACAGTTTGTTTCCACGGCGGGCGGTGAGAGAGTAAGCTACGAGAATGCACTTGCCGCTACTAAGGCAAAGGGCAATGATACCACAAAAATGACTGCAGCCTATGAAGCCTATCAAAAGGAAGCAAATCTGGATCATATGATGGCACTCCGGAAACAAACGGCCCCTTACCACAAAGCACCGAGAGCGAAAAATACGATTTGGATCGGACTGACTTCTCCCAATGCAAATCTAACGGATTTTCGCTGGCAGTTAAAGCCGATGTTACATATGGATGAGTATATTGCTTTGAATAAGGAACTTTTGGATTATACCTTTTCCGTGGAACTGCTTCATCAGAAAAGTGATTACCGGGTGCCGGTAACCTTTATTACCGGTTCCTGTGATTTTACCACACCGGTGGCATGTACGGAGGAATATATGAATGGGATTACGGCTCCGGCAAAGAAACTGTGTGTTATGGAGGGCTGTAGTCATAGTCCCCAATTTGATGCCCCGCAGGAGTTTGGTAAGATTGTAAAAGAAGCTTTGAATAAGGAGGAAATTGAATGGTAACTGCAATTTTAATTTTAGTAATACTTCTTTTATTGGTGGTACTTTCCTTTAGCTTTAAGGTGATCGGCAGTCTGCTGAAATTTGTGCTAAAACTGGTGTTTTGCTTGCCTTGCGCATTAATCATGGCAGCGCTTGGACTGGTATTTTGCTGTACCCTGTTACTGATACCGGTGGGAATCGGATGTTTTAAGATAGCGCTAAACATTTTGAATCCGCTGAAGGTGTGCCCGGTATAGGAAAAGTTAGTAAAAAATCGGTTTGAGCACTTGACAAGTGCCGAAGGGTATAATATAATATCATTTGTTGCGACGTACGTAACATATGTGCGCTTAGCTCAGCTGGATAGAGCGTTTGGCTACGGACCAAAAGGTCGGGAGTTCGAATCTTCTAGCGCACGCGAAGAGTGCGATTGTGCACGCGATGAAAACCTCGTAAGCTTAGTTCTTGCGAGGTTTTTTTGTATTAAAAGTAAATGGTCTCTATTGACGAATTATACACAGATATGATATGTTATTCGTAAATAAAGACGAATTAAATATTGAGGATGCGTTGATGAAAATTTATGGAACGGAAAATAATAATTATATATTAAAAGAGATAGGGAAACGAATTAAAGATACCAGGATAGTTCTTTCACTGACTCAGAAAGATATGGCGCTGAAAGCGGGAGTAGCACCCAAAACCATAGAACGTATTGAAAATGGCGAGAATGTTAAGATAGAAAATCTGCTCAACGTGCTAAGAGTTTTAAACTTATTACAAAATTTTGAAATTTTGGTTCCGGAACAGGAATTTTTAACACAAGAAGAACATTCAAAAAAGAGGCAAAGAGCTTCCAAAAAACGTGTAGAAGATAAAGAAGCAAGCGGATGGAAATGGGGAGATGAATTATAGTGACAGCAGAAGTGTACTTATGGGGAACACGAATCGGAATAGTAGCACAGGAAGATGCCGGCAGTATTGCGCGTTTTAAGTATGATGATAAATTTGTAAAAAGTGGAATGGAAATATCACCGTTAAGAATGCCGCTGTCATCACAAGTGTATCAATTTCCAGAACTGAACCGGAAGACGTTTCATGGACTGCCGGGACTACTGGCGGATTCGCTTCCGGATAAGTATGGAACGAAGCTGATTGAACGGTATTTATTGGAACAGGGAAGGGACGAACTGAGCTTTTCTTCTGTAGAGAAATTATGCTACATTGGAAAAAGGGGTATGGGAGCCCTTGAGTATGTACCGGCCCGAGAAAGTGATATTCCCGATGAGACAATTGATATTAATGCTCTTGTAAGGTTAGCTTCAGATATCTTGACAGAAAGAAGTTCCCTTCATATTGATTCAAGAGAAAGGGTGATGGAACAAATTATTAAAGTGGGAACATCAGCAGGCGGGGCCAGAGCGAAAGCAATTGTTGCATGGAATGAAAATACTAATGATATAAGATCCGGACAAGTAGAGGCTGGTTTAGGCTATGGGTATTGGCTTATTAAGTTTGACGGTGTTGAGAATAACAAAGATAAAAGCGATAAGGCGGATAGTCCGTCATATACACGAATAGAATATGCTTACCATCTAATGGCCAAGACAGCCGGAATTATCATGAGTGAATGTAGGCTGTATGAAGAAAATGATAATTATCATTTTATGACGAGACGTTTTGATCGTGAACCGGATACAGGAAAGAAATTGCATATGCAGACCTTAGGTGCATTGGCTCATTATGATTACAATGAGCCGGGGATATACAGTTATGAGCAGGCGGCTAATGCTATCTATCGTCTGGGAATGCAGCAGAGTGATATAGAACAACTTTTCAGGAGAATGGTATTTAATGTTATAACAAGAAATCAGGATGACCACGTAAAAAACACATCATTTCTGATGGATATGAGAGGTAATTGGACTTTGTCGCCGGCATATGATGTTACGTATGCTTACGAACCGTCTAATATCTGGTTGAAAAGGCATCAAGTGAGCCTAAATGGAAAGTTAGAAGGATTTATAATAAATGACCTGATTGAATCAGGTAAAAAAATGAATATTAGCAAGATACGATGTGAAAAGATGATTAGAGAAGTACAGGATGCGGTGATTCGCTGGCCGGAATTTGCGGTGAAGGCGAAATTAAGGGAAGAAGTAAGTGAGACGATAAAGAAACAACATATACGATTGGAGTAAGCAGCATGCAAAACAGGCAGAAAAAAATAGCGGCAATTAACGATTTATCAGGCTACGGAAGATGTGCCCTTACGGTAACCATTCCCATAATCTCCCATATGAAAATACAGTGCTGTCCTGTGCCTACTTCTATTTTGTCCAATCATACAGGTTATGAAGAATACTTTTTTGATGACTATTCTGACCGGTTGCCGGAGTATCTTTCTATGTGGAAGAAGCTGGGACTTAGCTTTGACGGTATTATGTCGGGATTTCTTGGCTCTAAAGAGCAGATTGGTATGGTAGAGGACTTTATTAAGGCATTTGCAACAGAATTGACCAAAGTAGTCATAGATCCGGTGATGGGAGATCACGGAACCATTGCGGGAACCTATACGGAAGAAATGTGTACGGAAATGAGACGACTGGTTTCATTGGCTGATATTATTACACCTAATTTGACAGAAGCCTGCAAATTAAGTGACACCCCCTACAAAGAAAAGGGATGGAAAAAGAAAGAATTGCTTGATATGGCAGATAAGCTGGAAGCGATGGGACCGGAGAAAATAGTGATAACCGGAATACCGCAAGGAGAATTTATTGCTAACTTTGTTTATGAGAAGGGGCAGGAACCCCATTTTATCAAAACCTATAAAGTAGGAGATGAACGGTGCGGAACCGGAGATCTGTTTGCGTCTATCATTGCAGCAGATGCGGTAAACGGAGTACCTTTTCAAACCTCGGTTAAAAAGGCATCCTCCTTTGTAAAGAAGTGTATGCAGAAATCCATTGAGATGGAGATTCCCCGCAAGAATGGTGTGTGCTTCGAAGAAGTTATGGATAAATTAAAAGTATGATATTTTATTTTAAGATAGAATAGACATTACAAAAAAAGAGTTCCCTCAAGAACTCTTTTTTTGTTGAAAAATAGAATGTTACAATAAATACATGAAAGTATCATAGAATTTCTTTGAAAGCAGTGATATCTTTAGGGTAAGAATAATGTATTTGGAGGGGTGCCAAATGGAAAAAATGATTCATAAGAAAGTTGCGGAAAGAAAAAGCCGCATGAGTTACCGGAATTTCAATGTCAGCGTATATTGTCCGGTAGGAAACATTAATCAAATTGAAGACTTTGAGGCATTTGATGAAAAGCTTAGGCATTTGTACAGTAATGTAAAGCTGGGACATGCGTATCTGGAATGTTATCGCGGTACGGAATGGATTACCAAGGAGCAGCTTCTTAAGGTAAAAGCCTTCTTTGAGAGTAAAGGAATTGCTACGTCCGGTGGTATTACTACTTGCGATGGCGAAAAGCAGGATGGATTTGCTTCCCTTTGCTATTCCGATGAAAAGGGGCAGGATACCTTACGCAGGGCAGTTGCGCTGAATGCGGAAGTATTTGACGAGTTTATTTTTGATGATTTCTACTTTTTGAACTGCCGTTGTGCAAAATGTGTGAAGGAAAAAGGTACACGTAGCTGGTCAGAATTCAGACTGGCACAGAAAAAGTATATCACAGAAGAAATTGTGATGAAGACGGCGAAGGAAATCAATCCTGACATCAATGTCATAATCAAGTATCCGCAGTGGTATGAGGATTATAATGAGACGGGCTATGATTTAATTATGGAGCCGGCACAGTTTGATACTATTTATACCGGAACGGAAACCAGAAATCCTACCTATTCACAGCAGCATCTTCCTAAATATATCAGCTATTTTATTATGCGATATTTAGAAAGTGCAGCTCCCGGCAGAAACTTGGGCGGTTGGTTTGACCCTTATGAGTGCTCCTATAACATAACCTCTTACTTGGAGCAGGGATATCTGACCTTGCTGGGCAAGGCAAAAGAAGTGACTTTATTCTGTATGGATTCCCTGATTAAGGATCCGGCATTTCTATCATTTGCACCTGCACTTGGTCAAATGTTTGCAGAGATGGATGACTGGCTAAGTCAATTAGGAAGACCTATAGGGGTGGCAGCTTACAGACCGGGCAATGCAAGAGGTGAAAATAATGTGCACAATTATCTTGGCATGTGCGGAATTCCTTTTGAACCCTATATTGAGTATCCTGAAGGTGAGAAGGTGATTTTCCTTTCAGAGGGAGCGGCATGGGATGAAGACATTGTGAAAAAGATGCAGGATAGCATGCTGGAAGGGGCAGAAGTGATTGTAACAAGCGGCTTTGTAAGAAAGCTTGGAGATGCCTTTAAGGAATTTGTGAATGTATCCTATTCTGCGCGAAAAGCACTTGTGAATGAATATGCAATTTCCAGGGATAAAGGGGTTTGTGTAACCGGAAGATATATGGGCGATAAGAATGTACTGATTCCTCAAATGGATTATTGCACTAATGATATCTGGGAGCTGGCGGCAGCGTATGGCACCGATAATAATTTCCCGGTTCTGCTTCGCTGCAGTTATGGGGAAGGAAGTCTTGGTATTCTTACCATTCCCGACAATATGGGTGAGCTGTATCATTACCCTGCCCAAGTATGGGGAACGGTCAGAGAGTTGTTCTGTAAAGAGATGCCTGCAATTTTGGAAGGACCTTCCAAAATACAGACGTTTGTATACGACAATGGTATGGTAGTAATCCGTTCGGATCTTAATTATTACGAAACAGTATCGCTGCAATTAAAGGACGGCTATACCAAGGCGACAGAGCTACTTTATGGTAATGACTTGCCTGTGGTGGGAGGCAAGATAAGCATGCAGCTGACACCAGGTGTAAATTATTATTTAAAGCTAGAAAGATAAGTAGTGGTATAAGTAAAGAGGCTTGGCAGAATCTGCCAAGCCTCTTTTGATAGATAACTTTATAGTTAATACTCCCTTAACCCATTGTAACTACTACATCGTAGCTTTCTTTGCCTGCAACATAAGGAATTACACATCCGTCAACAGCAACGCCGTCAACAGTAATGCTCTTGATGCCCTTTTCTACGTTGTCAGGATTTACAACCTTGATGTTGTAGGTTCCTTCACGGAACTTTCTTGTAATTTCGAAATCACCAAAGCCCTTAGGAATACAAGGATTGATGCTAAGACCTGTATGTGTAGGATATACACCCAGAATATACTGGGAGATATTTACGAAGGTCCATGCAGCAGTACCGGTAAGCCAGCTGTTCTTTGCTTCGCCGTGGAACTTCGCATCACGGCCTGCAACCATCTGAGAATAAACATAAGGCTCTGTTCTGTGGATTTCACTGATGTCCTCAATGTAAGCGGGACATGTTTTCTTATAAACTTCAAATGCACGGTCACCACGTCCGATTACGGTTTCTGCGATGGAAACCCAAGGATTGTTGTGGCAGAAAATACCTGCGTTCTCTTTGTATCCGGGAGGATAGGAGGAGATTTCACCAAGCTCTAAATGATATCTGGTATAAGCAGGCTGGAGAATCATTACACCGTAGTCGGTATCAAGTCTTTCCTTAACGGAGTCAAGTGCTTTCTTAGCATGACCTTCTTCCACACCGATTCCTGCAAGTACACAGAAGCCCTGAGGCTCAATGTAAATCTGACCTTCTTCACATTCCTTGGAACCAACCTTCTGGCTGTAAGCATCATAAGCACGAACGAACCATTCGCCATCCCAACCGTCCTTAAGAACAGCTGCGTTCATGGTCTTTACTTCTTCGCGAGCTCTGTCAGCTTCTGCCTGGTCACCTAATAACTCACAAAGCTGTGCATATTCTTCACCATACTTAACGAACATACCGCCGATAAATACGGATTCCGCAACGGGACCTTCACTGGGACCAAAGGTCTGGAAGGATTCGCCGGGATGCTCGGAGAAGCAGTTTAAGTTCAGACAGTCATTCCAGTCAGCACGTCCGATTAAAGGAAGGTTATGAGGTCCCTTATGATTTACGATGTAATCAAAGGATCTCTTAAGGTGCTCCATAAGAGGCTGTGCAACGGATTCGTCATTATCAAAAGGAACCATTTCCTTTAAGATGGAAACGTCACCGGTTTCTCTTACATATGCGCTGGTACCTGCAATGAGCCATAACGGGTCATCATTGAAGCCGCTACCGATGTCGGAGTTACCCTTCTTGGTAAGAGGCTGGTACTGATGATATGCGCTACCGTCCTGGAACTGGGTGGAAGCGATATCGATAATTCTTTCTCTTGCTCTGTCGGGGATCAGATGTACGAAGCCAAGTAAATCCTGACAGGAATCTCTAAAGCCCATACCACGGCCGATACCGGATTCATAATAGGAAGCGGAACGTGACATGTTAAAGGTTACCATACACTGATACTGATTCCAGATATTTACCATACGGTCAACCTTTTCATTGGAGGACTTAATGGTGTACTTAGCAAGAAGATTCTGCCAGTATTCATTTAATGCTGCAAAAGCCTTGTCAACATCTGCATCTGTTTTGTACTTATCAAGCATTGCATAAGCAGGCTTCTTATTAATAATGCCGTAGGATTCCCACTTTTCTTCTTCGGGATTCTCTATGTAACCGAGAACAAATACATAAGACTTGGTCTCGCCGGGCTGTAAGGTAACATTAATCTGGTGGGAAGCGATAGGCTGCCATCCGCTTGCTACAGAGTTTGTGCATGCGCCGTTTTCAACAGCTTCGGGTTCGCCGGCACCTCTGTAGGAGCCTAAGAATGCTTCTCTGATAGTATCAAAGCCGTCAATCTTGGCATTTACGGAGTAAACAGCGTAATGATTACGACGTTCTCTGTATTCTGTTTTATGGAAAATAGTAGAGTCAACAACTTCTACTTCACCGGTGCTGTAGTTTCTCTGGAAGTTTCTGCTGTCATCATCTGCATTCCACAGACACCATTCTACATATGAGAAAATAGAAAGAGTCTTAGGAGCTGAAGAGTTGTTGGTCAGCTTAAGCTGGCTGACTTCACAAGCATCATCCATAGGAACAAAGGTGAGAACGGAAGCCTGTACATCATTTTTGGATGAGGTAAAGCGGCTGTAGCCGATACCGTGACGGCATTCATAGGAGTCAAGTGCAGTCTTGGTGGGCTGCCATCCGGGATTCCAAATGGTATCGCCATCCTTAATATAAATGTACTTACCGTTGATGTCCGCGGGAACATCGTTGTAACGATAACGGGTAAGTCTTAACAGCTTAGCATCCTTATAAAAGGTATAACCACCGCAAGTGTTGGAAATGAGGCTGAAGAAATCCTTGCAGCCAAGGTAGTTGATCCAGGGAAGCGGTGTTTTGGGTGTGGTGATGACATATTCACGATTGGCGTCATCGAAATAACCAAATTTCATAGCTCCTTCTCCTTTAATAATAATGTATTGTTTTGTAAAACTTTAATGTTTTCCATCCATATCGGGGTAAAAAAATACCGGAATCGAATTATGTTCAGAAAACGATTAAGTTCCCTCTATATTCTGAATTATACATAAAACATTTGTATATTGCAACAAGAAAATTGTGCAATTTGGACGCTTTATCGTAGCAGAGAAGAAAAGTAATTAGGGGAAAAGGCTAAAAAAGAGTAAAAAACTCGCCTAATCGGACTAAAAAACTTAAATTTGAGAAAATGTTAAG
This sequence comes from Lachnospiraceae bacterium, assembly GCA_017411305.1. Lineage (GTDB taxonomy): Bacteria > Bacillota > Clostridia > Lachnospirales > Lachnospiraceae > Suilimivivens. The sequence continues at coordinate 206,802 of JAFQQI010000052.1, read as the reverse complement.
TGAATAGTGAAATGTAAATTGTAAAAAACTGCAAAAAAATAGTAGAAAAATCTATTTAAGATTACCAAAAGTATAAAAAGTGCATAAAAAAAATTTGAAAAGTATTGCAAAAGTATAAAAGTTGCGATATACTTGAAACACGAAAACGATTAAGGGTTTTGTACATAATGTTTTCGAAACAACACTCAATAGCACTCATCTGTAGGAAGCCTGGGTGATAAAAGTAAATACTCCGGTTTCTAATTTATGCAGAGGGGGTGTAGATAATGGTATCCATGAAAGACATTTCGGTGGTGTGTGGTGTATCAATAGCCACGGTCAGCAAGGCGCTGAACAACCATAAGGATATCGGAGAAGAAACAAAAGAGCATATCAGACGGGTTGCCAAGGAAATGGGATACTTTCCTAATTCGGCGGCGAAGTCGCTTAAGACGAACCGTACCTATAGTTTAGGGGTGCTTTTTGTAGATGACGAGAGAAGCGGACTGACGCATGACTACTTTGCTCATGTGCTTGACAGCTTTAAGAGCACCGCAGAAGAAAAGGGATATGACATTACCTTCATTAACAGCTGTAAGACGAGAACAGAGAGAATGTCTTATCTGGAACACAGCAGATACCGCAGATTTGACGGCGTAGTAATCGCTTGTGTGGATTTTGAAGATCCCGAGGTGGAGGAACTGGTTAGGAGTGATATACCGGTAGTGACCATTGACCACCTTTTTAATAACAGAAGCACCATTGTTTCAGACAATGTGAAGGGTATCAGGGAACTGCTTTACTACATATATCAAATGGGACACCGTAAGATTGCCTATATCCATGGAGCTGATTCGGCAGTTACCCAAAGCAGACTTTCTTCCTATTATAGAACATGTGAGGAACTGGGGCTTGACACACCGGCTGAGTACATAAGGGAGGCACCGTACCGAAATACCAAAGGTACTTATGAAGAAACCTTAAAGCTTCTGGAACTTAAGAACCCGCCTACCTGCATTATGTATCCCGATGATTTTTCCTGTTTCGGAGGTATTAATGCAATTAATGCCAAAGGTCTTAAAATACCGGATGATATTTCCATAGCAGGGTATGACGGCATTAGAATCGGAAGGCATTTTGAACCGCAGCTGACCACCATTGTGCAGGATACCGGAAGATTGGGAAGAGAAGCGGCTATTAAGCTGATTAACCTGATAGAAAGTCCCAAGACTACCCTGACAGAACAGATTATCGTTGAAGGAACGGTGTTCGAAGGAAAATCGGTTAAGAAAATTAATTAGATATATTAAGAAGAGAGCGAAAGCAGGCTTCTTTATATATAAGGTAAAAAGGCAAAAAGTAAAACAAAAAGGAGAGATGACTATGAAGAGCTTCTTAAGAAACACGTGGAGACACAGAGCTCACGTTGTAATGGCTTTGCCGGCATTCCTGATATTGTTTTTTATCATGTATGTCCCCATGGCCGGTTTAGTAATGGCATTTAAGAATTTTGATTACACATTGGGTATTTGGGGAAGCCCCTGGAACGGAATTGAGAACTTCAAGTTCCTGTTAGCGTCCAAAAAGACCTTTGTGGAAATGACGAGAAATACATTAATCTATTATGTGATTTTTACAGCTCTCGGAACTTTCCTGAACGTAACCTTGGCAATTGCAATTGACCAGTTCGTATTCAAAAAAGTTGCTAAGACAATGCAGACACTGATGATTATCCCTGTATTTATTTCTTACGCAGCTGTACAGTTTATTGTTTATGCGTTTATCAGTACCGATACAGGTATTATTAATCATATGATGGATTCACCCATCAGATTTTATTCCACCGCATCCTGGTGGCCACTGATTTTAACAATTGTTAAAATATGGAACAGCGTAGGTTACGGATCCGTACTTTACATGTCCGTACTTGCAGGTATCGATACCGAATTATACGAAGCGGCAGAAATCGACGGCGCAAACAAATGGCAGAAGATTTGGCATATTACCATTCCTGCATTGATTCCTATGATTACCGTTATGTTACTGCTTTCTGTTGGTAGTATTATGAAGTCTGATACCGGTTTGTTCTATCAGGTGACTAGAAACAGTGGTGTGCTTTATCCCACAACTCAGGTTATTGACTCCTACGTGCTTAATGCAATCTTCAGAAACTCTAACTTCGGCTTTACCGCTGCAACCAGTTTCTTCCAGTCTGTAGTTGGTCTGCTGATGATGTTGTTTGCAAACGGTATGGTTCGTAAGATTGCACCTGAAAATGCATTATTCTAAGGAAAGGGAGGAGAAACTATGAGCAAGAAAAAAGGTAATGCTGCCGATTTGGCACCATCCAGAAAAGAGAAAAAAGGACTTGGCCAGTATATTCTTGGATTCTTCCTTTTGTTATACACATTGTTTTGCTTTTTGCCCGTGCTGTTAGTATTTATTGCAGCATTTTCCGACGAAAAATCGATTTTGGAAAACGGCTTCAGCTATTTCCCGGAGAAATGGTCACTTGCAGGTATTAATTCCGTTTTGAAATACGGTGATCAGCTGATGACATCCTATGCCGTAACTATTTTCATTACAGTGTTCGGTACGTTTTTGGGCTTGTTGGTAATGGCAATGTTTGCTTATTCCATCAGCAGAAAGGACTTCCGGCTATCCAAGTTCTTATCAGTTTATTTATTGATTCCCATGCTGTTTAACGGTGGTCAGCTTTCCGGATATATTATCTTTACAAGCTACTACGGATTGAAAGACAGCTTATGGCTTTTGATTCTGCCTCTGTGTGTTACTACAATGAACGTTATCATTTTGAGAACATACATTGCAAACAGTATTCCTAACGAATTGATGGAAGCTGCTAAGATTGACGGCGCAGGTGAATACAGAACATTCTTCCAGATTACCCTGCCCCTCTTGAAGCCTTCCATGGCAGCTGTAGGCTTCATGATGGCAACAGCATACTGGAATGATTGGCAGAATGCGTTGCTGTACATTACCACAGACAGCAAGAAACCCTTACAGCTTTTGCTTGTAAGTATCCAGAAGAGTATTGAGTTCTTACTTAATAACACCAATGTGCCTCCGGCAGCTAGAGCAGCTATGGGTGGTAATATTCCTCAGTATTCTTCCACAATGGCAACAGTACTGGTAGTTATCGGACCTATTATGGTAGTATATCCCTTCTTCCAGAAATATTTCATTAAGGGCTTGACAGTAGGTTCCGTTAAGGGTTAAAATGGTGGTTGATATTATCAGCTACACATGATAGTACATACTAATTACGGTATTCCGGGCAACATCAATTCCGGTGTTGTCTTAGAGAATATAAATTTCAAAGGGAGGTTTTTTAAAATGAAGAAAAAACTTTTATCAGCATTGCTGGTAGCAGCTATGACAGTTAGCGTTCTCGCTGGTTGTGGCGGCAGCACAGAAGAAGCTGCAGCACCCGCTGAAGAAACAAAGACTGAAGCAGCTGCAGAAGAAACAAAGACAGAAGAAGCAGCTCCTGCTGACACAGCAGAAGCAAGTGGCGAAAAGGTACAGATTTCTGTATACCGTGCTACTTACAACTTAGGACAGCCCGATGGTGATCAGGTTAAGAAGGTTCAGGATGCTATCAACGCATACATCGCTGACAAGATTAACGTAGAAATCACTATTACAGATATTCCCTCCGGTGAATATGCTGACAAGGCTAACCTTGCACTTGCAAACAACGAAATCAACTTACTTTGGACAGCATCTTGGATGGGAACCATCGGAACAAACGATCTGTACAAGGCTAATGCAGCATATGACATTTCTGCATTATTACCCGGAACAGCTCTTTACGATTCCATGCCTGAATCTATTTGGGCAGCTTCCCGTTATGACGGCAAGGACTTATATGTTCCCGTATACAAAGAAGCTTACGAAGGCTATGACTTAAAGTTCCCTGAAGGATACGCTACAGAGTTCGGTCTTGACACAGCTTCCATTAAGGAATTAAAGGATCTTGAACCTTACCTTGAATGGTGTAAGACAGAAAAGGGACTTAAGTATCCTTACCTTGCAGGTAAGACACCTATGTTCTTCAGATATTACATCGACAAGTATGATTTCTTTACAGGAACAAACTCCTTATTCGCTATCGACAGAGCAACTAACACAGTTGTTAACCCTACATTAACACAGGATTACCTTGATTTCTGTACATTAATGTGTGAATGGGGCGAAAAGGGATATATCTCTGAAGACGAAGTTACAAAGACTACAGCAGATAACGAAGCTCAGACACAGAACTGGGGCGTTAACTGGTGGACATGTGTACCTGGTGACGAATCCAACTCCGAAAGCCGTGACGGTCAGGAAGAAGTATTTGTAGAAGGATTCACAGGCAAGTACGCTCACTCTACAACAACACTTGGTTCTTGTTTCGCAATTACAGCTAACTCTACAGAAGAACAGGCTAAGGCTTGTATCGACTTCTTAGGCTTACTGTACACAGATACAACTGTAGCTGACCTTTATACATATGGTATCGAAGGTGAAGACTACACATTAGATGCTGACGGTAAGGTTGTTTCTACAAATGAAAAGTATTCTCACTCTGCTTGGGAATCAACATCTGTAGTTCCTCTTACACTGTGCGCTGGCGAACCTGATGATAAGGTTCAGATGTACCTTGACAACAACGGTGCAGCAGCAGCTTCTTGTGCAGCTGGTTTCAGATTCAACGCAGCTCCTGTAGAAGCTCAGTTAGCAGCTTGTAACAACGTATTTGACCAGTACGGATTCGTTCTTGAACTTGGTGGATACGCTGCAGCAGACGTAGCTGATATCATCGCTGAATACAACGCAGCTCTTGACGAAGCTGGTTACCAGGATGTATTAGCTGAGTTCACAGCTCAGTACGATGCTTGGAAGGCTAACTAATTATTCGATTTAGAATAAAGTCTAACCAAAAATAATGAGGCGCTCTGACTTCGGTCAGGGCGTCTTTTTTGCAATGATTTGAGAACGTTATGATATATAATTGTTTTCTTTCATAAGCCTTATATAAACTTTTGCTGGATTTTTTAGAATCGCCCTTTTCATATATGTGCTGCCTGAACGTAACTGTCTGAGAAGCCGCAGCAATAACAGTTTTAAAGCCTATGAAACTTTTTGAAAAATCTAATCAGCACACTTTAAAGATGATATTAACAGGCCATTTCAAAACTTGCTGCGCTTCGAACAGTTGAAATGGCCTGTACATCTTTTAATTGTGTGCTGATTGATTTTTTATAAAAAGTTTCAAAAGGCTTATAAAAACTGCTTATTGCCTGCTGGCTTCGAGTTTTACGGCAGGCAGCTAATAAACATATGAAAAGGGCGGATTCAAAAAATACCAAAAGTTTATATGGGATTTGAAAGAAACGATTATATTATAAATTTCTCAAATCATTGCAAAAAATAGATAAAGCCCGTCAGAGGGGCTGACAGGCTTTACCGGGGAGTATAAATAATTAATATAAGGGTTGTAAATAGGAATTATGAAGGGTTTCCCTTTACATTTACTATTATAAATGGAATGCTGATAAAAAGCAATGAGCGGATAGTCCAAAAGTACTATACTGAAAAAAGCTGTTTTTTGTGCAAAATCAATAAAAAAGCGGTACCAAAGTACTAATTCAAAGAAGAATAAAAGAAAAAGCTTAGACAGATACTATTGCTGTAACTTAATGAAACAGGAGGTAATGGAAATGTCTAAGAACGATTATAACCAGAACAACCAGAACAGCAATAAGCAGAATCAGGAAAACAAGAACAGCCAGAACTGTCAGAACAGCCAGAAGAACAATTCTTCTGACAAGTCTTCTAACAGCAACAAGAAGAACAACGAATATTAGTTCCACGAAAAAAGCGCCATAAGGCGCTTTTTTCACTTTCCACGACCACAACCTTGTGTTATCATAGACACAGAGATATAAACTAATGCAGAGAGAACAATATGAGAAGATATGAATTAGTTGCACCTTGCCATTTTGGGTTAGAAGCGGTACTGAAAAGAGAAATTACAGATTTAGGTTATGATGTGACCAAGGTAGAAGACGGAAGGGTAACCTTTGAAGGCGATGAAGAAGCCATATGTCGTATTAATATATTTTCCAGAACAGCAGAACGTATTTTGATTAAAATAGGGAGCTTTCATGCAGAGACATATGAGGAATTGTTTCAAGGGACGAAAGCATTGCCATGGGAAGATTTTATACCGGCAGACGGTAAGTTTTGGGTGGCAAAAGCAGCCAGTGTGAAAAGTAAGCTGTTCAGTCCTTCCGATATTCAGTCAATTATGAAAAAAGCGATGGTAGAAAAATTAAAGGAAACCTATCATGTGAATTGGTTTGCTGAGGATGGCTTGAGTTTTCCGATTCGCGTTTTTTTAATGAAGGATGAAGTGACAGTGGGACTGGACACTACGGGAGAATCCTTACATAAGAGAGGGTATCGTAAGCTGACTGCGAAAGCGCCTATTGCTGAAAATCTTGCGGCAGCCCTTATTATGCTGACTCCCTGGCGCGGGGACAGAATATTGGTAGATCCTTTCTGCGGAAGCGGAACCTTTCCCATAGAAGCAGCGCTGATGGCAGCAAACATTGCTCCGGGAATGAACCGGCATTATACGGCAGAAGAATGGCAGCATATTGTGCCAGGTGGTCTTTGGACGGATGCTCTTGAAGAAGCCCGGGAGATGGTCGACCTTTCTGTGGAAACGGATATTCAGGGATACGATATCGATGATAAGATGGTAGCTGTATCAAGAGCAAATGCGGCTCTTGCAGGTGTAGAGAAATTGATTCATTTTCAAAAAAGGGGAGTTGAACAACTCAGTCATAGTAAAAAGTACGGTTTTATTATTACCAATCCGCCTTATGGTGAAAGAATTGAGGATAAAAGTAATTTGCCGGCTTTGTACCAAACAATCGGTGAACGGTACCGGGCACTTGACAGCTGGTCGATGTACCTGATTACTGCGTATGAGCAGGCGCAGGAATCAATGAAAATTAAAGCAGCAAAGAACAGAAAGATTTATAACGGGATGATGAAAACATATTTTTATCAGTTCCCCGGACCGAAGCCGCCAAGGCAAAAGGACAGAGAGTAGTATATTATGAAATATGATTTGATGAAAAAAACTGCAATCGGCAGCATTGTTTTTTTCATGGTTTCGTTTTCACTCATTTTGTATCTTTCTTCTCACAAAGTAATTACGATTACAGATGTGGCGCAGGATGAGGTGAGAGAAGAAACTACTGTAAAAAAAGAAATGCCTGAAAATGACGGGGAATGGAATCTTACCTTTTTAATAGGAGAAGCAGATACCAGTTATTTGAGAATTCCGTTACCGGAAGGGTGTAAAGCAGATGATATCGTAATTGAAAATCATTATATGGATAAAGAACTGTGGCTGTTGATTCCCAAAGCAGAGGAAAACTTTTATGCGGATAATGCAATTTCAGGTAATCGGGAAGCAATTAAGCAAGGCAGTTTTGAGTTTTCGGAAGAAGGCAGCCGGTTGAAGTTTCAGCTTACGGGAATATATGAATGCCGCACCATTTTAGAGAATGGGAACCTTTATATCAGTTTTTTGTCACCCAGAGAGTTATATGACAAAATTGTAGTGATTGACCCGGTATGCGGAGGAGCAGATGCAGGATATGCAGAGGGGAATACACTGGAAAAGGATATTGCCCTGCAGATAGCCCGAAAGCTGAAGGAAAAACTGGACGGAAGTGACATTAAGGCATATTATACAAGAATGGATGATGTGAATCCGTCTGAACAAAACAGAATAGGACTTGCCAATGAAACCAAAGCCGATATGTTTATCGGAATTGGCGTAAATGCGGGAGAAGACAGCTCGATATACGGCACGGAAACGGTATATAACGGAGATTATTTCATTCCCGGTTTCGGCAGTGTGGAACTTGCGGACTTTTTGGAAAAGGAAGTGGTAACGAGCATTAAGGGAAAGGCGTTGGGGCTTACAGAAGCAACAGAAAGCGATTATACGATCCGGAATGCTACGGTTCCGGCAGCACTGATACGTGTGGGATATATTACCAATAAACAGGAAGCGACGCTTTTGGTAAGAGACGAGTATGTTGATAAAATTGCTACCGGCATTTACCGGGCCATAATGCAAGTGTATGAACAAAAATAAAAATGACGGAAGGAAATAGTATGCGTAAGATTATATTTGCTACGGGCAACGAAGGGAAAATGCGTGAAATACGCAAAATTCTTGAAAATATGATAGTGAACGGTGAAGAAACACAGATTTTGTCCATGAAGGAAGCAGGTCTGAATCCCGATATCGTGGAAGACGGGCAGAGCTTTGAAGAGAATGCGGCAATCAAAGCTAAGGCAGTGGCAGAGCTTGCTAAGGACGCCATTGTTCTTGCGGATGATTCCGGACTGGAAGTTGATTATCTGGGTGGGGAACCGGGAATTTATTCTGCCAGATATTTAGGAGAAGAAACACCTTATTCTGTGAAAAACAGTCATATCATTAAACTGCTTGAGGGTGTGGCGGAAGCTAAGCGTACGGCGAGATTTGTGTGTGCCATTGCGGCAGTGCTGCCGGGAGGCGAAGTGCTCTGTGAAAAAGCAACTATCGAAGGAACGATCGGTTATGAAGAAAAGGGCAGTAACGGCTTTGGCTATGATCCGATTTTTTATGTACCCTCGTATGCCAGAACAACTGCAGAATTATCAGAAGACGAAAAGAACGAAATCAGTCATAGAGGAAAGGCGCTGCGCGCAATCAGAGAAAGACTTGAAGGAAAAAGGTAAGGAGCGGCACCAATGAAAATACTAATAGTCAGCGATACGCACCGGTATCATGAAAACTATCTGCAGGTGCTTAAGCGTGTTGCGCCGGTAGATATGGTAATTCATTGCGGCGATATTGAGGGCAGTGAGTATACCATAGCTAAGAGTGCCGGATGTCCGGTTCAGATGGTACAGGGAAATAATGATTTCTTTTCCGATTTACCAAGAGAAAAGGAATTTCAGCTGGGGAAATATAAGGTGTGGTTGACCCATGGACATACATACGGAGTATCGGTTGGAAATAATCTTATCAAAGCAGAAGCAATGGACAAGGGAGTGGATATTGTAATGTATGGGCATTCCCATAAGCCGGTGGTGGATATTGATGATGGGATTATTGCGATTAATCCGGGAAGCCTGACTTATCCCAGACAGGATGGCAGAAAGCCTTCCTTTATTATTATGGAGCTGGATAAGAACGGAGATGCACATTTTACAATTAATTATCTGGAATAGCAAAGATAGAGCCCTAGTGGCTCTTTTTTTGATACAGTGCGGCTAAAAATACACAGAAAAAAACTGTATCAAAACTTGATACAGTTTTTCGTGAGCCACCGGGGACTCGAACCCCGGACAACTTGATTAAAAGTCAAGTGCTCTACCACCTGAGCTAGTGGCCCATATTATATTTAAAAACTGGGCTAGCTGGATTCGAACCAGCGAATGCAGGAGTCAAAGTCCTGTGCCTTACCGCTTGGCGATAGCCCAAAAACACCAAGCTTGCCACCCGGGACAAAATCTCCTCGACAAGTCCGGTAGAGGGTGGATAGAGGGACTCGAACCCTCGGCCTCCAGAGCCACAATCTGGCGCGCTAACCAACTGCGCCATACCCACCATAAATGTGCTCGAAGGGATTCGAACCCCCGACCCACGGCTTAGAAGGCCGTTGCTCTATCCAGCTGAGCTACGAACACACATGCATTTGGATAAATTACAATGCAAAAGCGGGTGATGGGAATCGAACCCACGTATCCAGCTTGGAAGGCTGGTGTTCTACCATTGAACTACACCCGCGTATATGTTAAGCGTTGGTAATCGGGGTGACAGGATTCGAACCTGCGACCCCCTGGTCCCAAACCAGGTGCTCTAGCCAAGCTGAGCCACACCCCGCTGTTCTTTGTCCTTACACTCACACAACGCAAGAATTATTATATTCGAAGAAAAGGATTCTGTCAACAACAATTTTAAAAGTTTTTTAGTTTTCTTTTTAGGCTTAAGGATAAGTACTTGCAACACAGAAGAAAATATAGCATAATAGAAAAGTATTTTTGCGCAGAGAAAGATTGTGAAGAGAAAGAGGTTTACAGATAATGAATAAGAATGCTCCTATGGCAGAGAATAAAATGGGTGTAATGCCTGTAGGGAAGCTTTTACTTAATATGTCTTTTCCGATGATGATGTCTATGCTGGTACAGGCATTATATAATATTGTAGACAGTGTTTTTGTGGCTCAGATTAATGAAAATGCTTTAACAGCTGTATCATTGGCTTTTCCGCTGCAGACGTTGATGATTGCAATCGGAGGCGGAACCGGTGTTGGTGTTAATGCACTGCTTTCCAAATCTCTTGGGGAAAAGGACTATAAAAAAGCAAATAAAGCCGCAATGAACGGTGTGTTTCTGGCGGGAGTCAGCTATCTGCTGTTTTTATTAATCGGTCTGTTTGCGGTAACGCCTTTTTATGCAAGTCAGACGAAAGATGTTCAGATTATGGAATACGGAAAACAGTATATGATGATTGTGTGTTGCCTCTCTTTTGGGTTATATACTCAATTGATTTGCGAGCGACTGCTTCAGTCAACGGGAAAAACAGTTTATTCGATGATTACCCAGGGATTGGGTGCCATAATCAACATTATTCTGGATCCGATTTTAATATTCGGTTATTTCGGATTCCCGGAGATGGGAGTTGCGGGTGCTGCCGTGGCAACCGTAATCGGTCAGATAATTGGCGGTATTGCAGGTGTGATTCTTAATGTGAAAAAGAATACAGAGATTAAACTGCACATAAAGGGATTCCGACCGGATTTTAAAATCATCGGCAGCATTTATGCAGTCGGCCTTCCTTCCATTATTATGCAGTCTATCGGCTCTGTCATGACCTATGGCATGAATCAGATACTGATGGCATTTACTTCAACGGCAGCAGCAGTATTTGGTGTTTATTTCAAACTGCAAAGCTTTATTTTTATGCCGGTGTTCGGTTTAAACAACGGTATGATACCGATTATTGCGTATAACTATGGTGCAGGAAAAAGAGACAGACTGTTAAAAGCCGTGAAGCTGAGTGTGATTTATGCAACAGGTATTATGTGTGTTGGTTTCTTGGTCTTCCAATTGTTCCCGGTACAGCTTTTTATGCTGTTTGAGGCGTCGGAAACCATGCTTACCATTGGTGTGCCGGCACTTCGGATTATTAGTTTTTCCTTTTTGCTGGCAGGCTTTTGTATTATTATCGGTTCCGTGTTCCAGGCTCTTGGAAACGGTATGTACAGTATGTGGGTTTCCCTGACAAGGCAGCTGGTTGTACTTTTGCCGGTAGCGTGGCTTCTTGCAAAGCTTGGAAATGTAGATTATGTATGGCTTTCTTTCCCGATTGCAGAGATAGCATCGCTTACCATGACTATTATTTTCTATATCAGAATTAATAAGGAAATTATCAGTCATATCGGAAAGGAACAACAGCACCTGTAAGATGCAACAGCTTGCCTTTCCTATGCGTTTATGCTAAAATACAAATCAGTTCCGTACAGAAGTACGGTGATATCCCATGAAGGGTGAAGATATATGAAAATAGTGGTAATTGACGGACAGGGCGGAAGCGTTGGACGTATGTTAATTGAACGACTGCTAAAAAAGATACCGGATGCGTGTATTGTTGCAGTGGGAACCAACAGTATTGCTACGGCGACGATGCTGAAAGCAGGTGTGAAGCTTGGAGCAACCGGTGAAAATGCAACCATTGTAAATGTCCGTGATGCTGATTATGTGGTAGGACCAATCGGAATGGTAATAGCAGATTCCATGCTGGGAGAAATCACGCCGGCTATGGCAGTGGCTATAGGAAGCAGTCCGGCTAAAAAGGTTCTAATTCCCAGTCTGAAGTGCAATAATTATGTGGTAGGAACCAAAGATATTACATTAGATAAGCTGGTTGATTTAGCAGTAGAAGAAATTACAAACTAAATGAGTCTACTTTTATAATAATACCGGGAAGGTATGGTGAAGCCGGAAGGCAAGGAACAGATGAAGCCGGAAGCGGTGTTTTTATGAAAGGATGAAATGATGATGAAAAAGAAAACAGAAGCGTTAACTTTATCGGGAGTATGTTTGGCACTTTGCCTCGTACTTCCTTTTTTTACCGGTCAGATTCCGGAGATAGGAAGCGCATTATGTCCCATGCATATTCCGGTACTTTTGTGCGGATTTCTTTGTGGTTGGCAGTATGGAGGAGTGGTCGGTTTTCTGGCACCGTTACTTCGGTTTGCTCTTTTTCAGATGCCGCCGTTATTTCCCACAGGAACGGCAATGGCATTTGAACTGGCGGTGTATGGTATGATGACCGGTATTCTTAATGGGAAGCTTCCCAAGAAGAACGGGAATATATACATAGCGCTGATAGGAGCAATGATTTCGGGGAGAGTCGTTTGGGGTATCGTGCAGGTGATTTTATCGGGAATTACCAAGGCACCTTTTACATGGCAGGCTTTTTTTGCAGGTGCATTTATGACAGCAATTCCCGGTATTGTTTGTCATATTTTATTGATTCCACCGATTGTTATGGTACTTAAGAAAGCGGGAATGACAGAACATGAATGAGCTTTTGGAAATCATCAGAAGGCATAAAGAAAAGTATCCGGTTATGCAGGTGCAGGATTTGGTAAAGCTGATTTATCAAAACGAGTTTGGCCCCGGACATTTTGTGGAGAATCCGAAGCAATCTATGCAGAGGCTTGAAAAAGAATATCTTGCAGAAAAAGAGCTTGGCAGGCAGATAAAGCACACGGACAAAAGAAACAATGGAAAGAAAGAGAGCATCGGAAACGGATTGTGCCGTTATTATCTATCCGGAACGGATGAGACAGAATTAATAATTCTAAACCGTGTGTTTATACATTCTGCAAATCATCGCCGGGGAGATGAAAAAAACTTTGAAAAAAAGCTAAAGACAGTAGAAGCATACTTGGATGAAATGTCATTTGGTTTTTCAAAAGAGGAATATATCGCGTATATCAGAAAGCAAAAGGAATGTGGATATCCGCCGGTTAGCCATAGTGAGGATTACCGGAAGGCATACCGGCCGGCTTACCGTGTAATAGAGGAAAAGTATGTTCCTTTTATGAAAATTCTTGCAGCCGTAGATAAGCAGCAACAAAAGAAACCCAATCTTATCATAGGAATTGACGGAAATGCGGCAGCAGGAAAAACAACTCTGGCACAATGTCTTATGGAACTGTATGATGGTGAAGTAATTCATATGGATGAATTCTTTCTGCCGGGACAATTGCGTACGCCCATGCGTATGGAAGAGGTGGGAGGAAACATCCATTATGAACGGTTTATCGCCGAGGTGGTGGAAGGTATACGAAGCGGAAAGGCGTTTGAATACCGGGTATTCTCATGTAGTGATATGAATTATACTGGTGTGAAAAGAATCAGTAACAGGAAAATGCTGATTATAGAAGGCTCCTATTCCATGCGTGAGGATTTCAGGGAAGTATATGATTGCAAAATCTTTTTAAAACTACAGGAAGATGTGCAAAAGCAAAGAATCATGGCGCGCAACGGAAAAGAAATGTATGAGATATTCCGGGACAAGTGGATTCCCATGGAGAACCGCTATTTTGAAGCATGCAAAACGGAAGAGATTTGTGATTTAAAAGTTGACAGCATTTTGGGAGAATGATAAGATACCATATGGAAGTTACATTTGGAAGCAAATGTAATCAGCGGGTATGGCGGAATTGGCAGACGCGCCAGATTTAGGTTCTGGTGTCAACAGACGTGCAGGTTCAACTCCTGTTACCCGCATCCTTAAGAGGGGTGAGACAGCGGAATCGTATGATGCCGCTGTTTTTTGCTTCACAGGAAAGCGCTCATACCTTATGAAGTAAAAGTGCAGAAGTGTAGTTCGCAGAAAGGAAGGCAGATTATGAGTAGTAAAGAAGAAAGAATGGGAACGGAAAATATTGGGAAATTGATGATTAGTATGGCGGTTCCTTCTATTGTGGCACAGTTGATTAATATTCTCTACAGTATTGTTGACAGAATTTACATCGGTCATATAGAAGGCGTAGGGATGGAAGCACTTACCGGTGTGGGGGTTACTTTTCCGATTATCACACTGATTTCAGCTTTCTCAGCTTTTGTTGGTGCCGGCGGTGCCCCACTTGCGGCAATTTGGTTGGGAAAGGGAGAAAAACAGAAGGCGGAGAAGATATTGGGCAATGGTGTTACCATGTTGATAATATTTACTGTTGTATTAATGCTGTTTTTCTATTCCTTTAAGCGGCCATTGTTGTACTTGTTCGGAGCCAGTGATGCTACAATCGGTTATGCATCGGATTATATATCAATCTATTTGGCCGGAACAATTTTTGTAGAGCTTGCGCTTGGACTAAATGCATTTATTATTTCACAGGGACAGTCAAGATGTGCAATGATTGCAGTACTTTTGGGCGCAGTAGCCAATATTGTACTTGACCCTGTTTTGATTTTCGGATTCGGTATGGGTGTAAGGGGAGCAGCAGTTGCTACGGTAATTTCCCAGGCACTCAGTGCAGCTTGGACAGTAGGCTTCCTGATTAGTAAAAGGTCATCTCTATCCATTAAATGGAAGGCTATGAAGCCGGAATTTTTCATTATCGGACGGACTATGGCTCTTGGCGTATCTCCCTTTATTATGCGTGCTACCGAGAGCTTAATCAGTATTGTGATGAACAGTGGTTTGCAGCGTTATGGAGGGGATGTGTATGTAGGTTCACTTACCATTATGCAAAGCGTGATGCAGATGTATTCAGCGCCGCTTGGTGGATTTACGCAAGGGGTACAGCCTATTATCAGTTACAATTTTGGAGCAGGAAAATTTGACAGAGTAAAGAAGCTCTATCGGACGATGATAACAGCATGTTTTCTGTTTGCGGCAGCAGCCACGGCGTTGGTAATGATATTTCCCGGTTTTTTTGCGGGAATGTTTACCGATGATGCAGAGCTGATAGCCCTTGTGAAGCAGGTAATGCCTATATTCATGTGCGGCATGCTGGTTTTTGGTTTGCAACAGGGAATTCAACCAACATTTCTTGCATTGGGGCAGGCGAAGATTTCTCTGTTCATTGCAGTTTTAAGAAAAATAATATTATTGGTTCCTTTGGCACTTATTCTGCCGCTAAAATTTGGCGTGATGGGAGTTTATTACGCGGAACCGGTTTCGGATGTTATTTCGGCAATGACGGCAACTGTTCTGTTTCTTCTTAATATTAATAAAATAGTATCAAAGGAGAGCTTGCAAAAGATATCTTAAAATGGAAACGGAAAAAGCTCGTTGTATTGACTAAAGTTGTGAAATATATTATTCTATTAATATGGCTAATGATAAGGAGGTTACACCATGGTAGCTAGTATTGTGGGAAATTATTTAGTAGCAAAAGACCTGATTACGGCAGAGCAGCTTAATGATGTACTGAGGGAGCAGAGTAAGGTGCGTGTTAAGCTGGGATTAATCGCAGTTGCAGAGGGATTAATGAGTCAGGATGAAGCTGACCGCGTGAATCAGCTTCAGGCAATCATGGATAAGCGTTTTGGAGATATTGCTGTGGATAAGGGGTATCTGACTGAAGGTCAGGTGGAATCATTGCTGAAGAAGCAGGGAAATGCATACCTTGCCTTTGCCCAGGCACTTGAGAACCAGCAGCTTATGAGTATTGAACAGCTAGAGCAGTATTTGATAGATTTCAGATGTGAAAATAATCTGACCGTATCGGATTTAGAAGATATTAAGAGTAATGATGTAGACAGAGTGCTTCGATTATATCTTCCTGTAGAGGGTGAAAAGTATCTTCCTATGGCAGGGATTGCAGTCAGAACGTTGATGCGTCTGGTGGATACGGAACTTTATCCTATGAAGGCAGCGATGGTTACTGAGCTGGAAGCAGATAACGGTGCGATTCAGTATGTAGAGGGCAATCCGGGTATTCACTGTGGTTTAGCAGCCAAAGAAAATAATCTGCTTTATACAGCTTCCGTGTTTGGACAGGAAGAATTTGCCTCTGTTGATATGGATGCACTTGATGCGGTTGCGGAACTGATAAACTGTATTAACGGATTATATGCTTCTGCACTGAGCAAGGAGGGGATATCCATGGAGTTGATGCCTCCGGAATATTCCGATCGGATTACTAAGGTTACTTCCGGTGAAATGCTGGTACTTCCTTTAGTAATTAATGGATGCAAAGTGAATTTCGTGATGGCAATAGATAATAAGATCGAAATGAATTAGGAGGACGACATGGCTAAGATATTAATAGTAGACGATTCCAGAACATCCCGGAAGATGTTGCGAACCTTGTTGGAAGAGGCGGGACATGAAATAGTGGGAGAAGCGGTAAATGGTGATGACGGCTATTTAAAATACCAGGAGTTAAAGCCCGAGCTGGTTACCATGGATATTACCATGCCTACAACAGACGGTATTCAGGCACTGCAGTTGATTAAACACTATGATAAGGATGCATGCGTAGTTATGATTACGGCAGCAGGACAGAAGGATAAGATGCTTCAGGCGTTGAAGGAAGGTGCAGCAGAGTTTATTACCAAGCCTTTTGACAAGGAAGAAGTTGTAAAGATTATCGGTAAGATAGTATAGTAGTATTTTTATAAATAGAAGCAGTGAGCCGGCGGAGAAATACCGCCGGCTTTTCTATTGCAGTCGAGCATTTTTAACATAGCGGTTTTATCAGAAAAAAGTACTTGCAAAAAAGAAGAAGGTATAGTATAGTCAAAGCAAGGAAAACGTTTTCCGAGAAGAATAGCAGAAAGCAGAAACATTATGGTATCGATTAAGGATGTAGCAAGATGCGCAGGTGTGGCAATTTCCACAGTATCCAAGGTGCTGAACGATTATCCCAATGTAAGCGAGGAAACAAGAGAAAGGGTAAACCGTGCAGTAGAGGAATTAAACTTTGTACCAAACTCTGTGGCAGCAGCACTTTCTTCCAAGCAGGCTGGCAGAGTGGCACTTCTTGTTGATATTAACAGCAAGACAAGCGCAATTGATGAGATAAATATGCAGCATATTACGGGAGCGCTGAACAGAGCCATGGAGCTGAATCTGGATGTGATTACCCTGTTTTCTTTTATGTACCGGAATATGACAGTAGAGGAACTTATCAGGTATTTAAAATCACAAAGCATTGCCGGTATCATTATTTACGGAATGTCTAAAGAAGATAAGGTGCTTCATAAACTGGTAGAGACTCAGGAGTTTAAATGCGTGGTAGTAAATGCTCCTTTGGTAAATAAAAGTACTTCCAGCGTAGGGATTGATGACAGGAAAGCCCAATATGATGTGGCGCGGAAGACGATAGAAGAGAATAATTGTAAACGTGTTCTGTATATTGCCGGTAAGAGAAACGGTTACGTGACTGATGAAAGGCTTTTGGGAATGGAGCAACTGGCAAAGGAGTTAGGGCTGACCGTGCTGGTTAGAAACGGGGAGTTTTCAGAACTCTTGGCAAGAAACATTACAATGAAATATGCAAAAAATAAAGATGTTGTGGTCTGTGCCTCTGATCTGATGGCTATCGGAGCCATGAAAGCACTGATTGATATGGATATTTTCCGTCCGGTTTGCGGTTTTGACGGAATTGTGTTGATGGGGTATGTAGGGAAACAAATGAATACGGTGCGGCAGAATTTTGCTGAGGTTTCGCGAAATGCCATGGAAGAATTGCATACATTGCTTGCGGGTGGTGAAGGCAGAAAAGTGGTTTTGCCCCATCAGCTTGTAAGAATGAAATATGAAGATATTATTTGTTGATAAACAGGCGTTTTTTGGAAACGCTAATGATAAAAATAGGAGTCAATGAAAAGAGAAATTATTTTTAGGAGGTAGTTATGTCTGCACAAACAAACTTACAAAAAGATGTACTTGTTTTAAATCTGGAGGCACAGCTGAAAGAGATTGCCAAGGATATGTTTGGCAAGGAGCTTACGGATTTAAGTGACCGAGAAACCTATTATGTAGTATTGACACTGACTAAGCGTCTGATGTCCGTGTCCGACGGCAATGAAGGAGAAAAGAAGATTTATTACATTTCTGCAGAGTTTCTGATTGGTAAGCTGTTATCTAATAATCTCCTTAATCTGGGCGTTTATGATAAGATGAAGAGTGTCTTATCAAAATACGGCAAAGACCTTTCTGTAATTGAGGAAATTGAGCCGGAACCTTCTTTAGGAAACGGTGGACTTGGAAGACTTGCGGCATGTTTCCTTGATTCTATCGCTTCTTTGGGACTGCCCGGTGAAGGTATCGGTTTAAATTATCACTTCGGTCTGTTCAAGCAGGTGTTTAAGGACAGATTACAGAACGCAGAAAAGAATGACTGGATTGAGCAGAATTCCTGGCTGACCAAGACAGATGTGAGCTTTGATGTTTATTTTGGTAAGAAGAAGGTAACCTCACGCTTATATAATATTGATGTAGCGGGCTATAAGAGCGGCGTTAATAAGCTTCGTCTGTTTGATATCGAAACCATTGACGAAAGTCTTGTGAAGGACGGCATCAGCTTTGATAAGGAAGAAATTGCAAAGAACTTAACCTTATTCCTTTATCCGGATGACTCCGATGAAGCGGGTAATCTGCTTCGTATTTACCAGCAGTATTTTATGGTAAGTAATGCAGCACAGCTGATTTTACGCGAAATGAAGGAAAAGAAGTATGACCTTCGTAAGCTGTATAACCATGCGGTAATCCAGATTAACGATACCCATCCTACCATGATTATTCCGGAATTAATCCGTATTCTGGTAGAAGAAAAAGCATTTACCGTGGATGAGGCTATTGATGTGGTAAGTAAGACATGTGCATATACCAATCATACGATTTTAGCGGAAGCATTGGAAAAGTGGCCGCTTAAGTACTTAGAGAAGGTAGTGCCCCAGTTAATTCCTTATATTAAAGAGCTGGATAAGAGAGTTGCTGCTAAGTATAAAGACCCTAAGGTGCAGATTATTGACAAGGACGGCAGAGTGCATATGGCACATATCGATATCCATTACGGATTTTCCGTAAACGGAGTGGCTGCTATCCATACAGAGATTTTGAAAGATACAGAGCTGAACTCATTCTATAAGCTTTATCCTGAAAAGTTCAACAACAAAACTAACGGTATTACCTTCAGAAGATGGTTATTGTCCTGTAACAGAGAACTTGCTTCATTCTTATCAGAGACCATCGGCGACGGATATAAGAAGGATGCAGACAAATTAGAAAAGTTGCTTGAATATGCTGATTGCCAGCAGGTGCTTGACGGAATTGAAGAAATTAAGATGAATCGTAAGAAAGAACTTGCTGACTATGTAAGTCAAAAGGAAGGCGTAACATTAAATCCCGACTCTATCTTTGATATTCAGATTAAGAGACTGCATGAGTATAAGCGTCAGCAGATGAACGCGTTGTATATCATTCATAAGTACCTGGAAATCAAAGCAGGCAAGAAGCCGGTAAGACCGCTTACCTTTATCTTTGGTGCAAAGGCAGCACCTGCTTATGTTATTGCCCAGGATATCATTCATCTGATTCTTGTACTGCAGGAGATTATTAACAATGATCCTGATGTAAGTCCTTATATGACAGTGCTTATGGTAGAAAACTATAACGTAAGCTATGCAGAGAAGCTGATTCCTGCATGTGATATTTCTGAGCAGATTTCCTTGGCTTCCAAAGAAGCATCCGGTACCGGTAACATGAAGTTTATGCTAAACGGTGCAGTAACTTTGGGTACTTCTGACGGTGCAAATGTAGAAATACACCAGTTGGTAGGCGACGATAACATTTATATCTTCGGTGAAAAGTCCGAGACAGTTATTAAGCACTACGAAAAGGCAGATTATGTTTCCAAGGATTATTATAAGAAGAGTCCTGTGATTAAAGAGGCAGTTGACTTTATTGTAAGTAAGCAGGCACTTAAAGTAGGTCATAAGGAAAACTTAGAGCGTCTTTACAAGGAACTTCTGAACAAAGACTGGTTCATGACATTACTTGATTTGGAAGATTATATTAAAACTAAGGATAAGATGTTTGCAGATTATGAAGACAGAGATAAATGGAAAAAGATGATGCTGGTGAATATTGCCAAGGCAGGCTTCTTCTCATCTGACAGAACCATTGCGGAATATAACAGGGATATTTGGAAGCTAAAATAATACGAGCCTAAAAAAGAGTATAACCGGAGAGCCGGTTATACTCTTTTGCCTTAGAACAACCTTGTTGTCCACTTGGTACAGTCCCATACATCTGTTGCCAGACCCTCATAGAATTCCGGTTCATGGCATACCATCAGGATACTTCCTTTATATGCTTTGAGTGCGCGCTTTAGTTCTTCTTTGGCATCTACATCCAAATGATTGGTAGGTTCGTCAAGAAGCAGGATATTAGTTTCTCTGTTAATCAGCTTGCAGAGACGTACCTTTGCCTGTTCCCCGCCGCTAAGAACCTTTACCAGACTTTCGATATGTTTGGTGGTCAGTCCGCATTTGGCAAGGGCGGAACGGACTTCGTATTGACTAAAGCCGGGAAAATCCTTCCAGATTTCTTCAATACAGGTAGTGGAAATGCTTTGGTCCATTTCCTGCTCGAAATAACCGATGCTTAAGTAATCCCCCTGTGTTACAGAGCCTTCAAGAGGGGCGATTAATCCCAAAATGCTCTTTAATAAAGTGGTTTTTCCGATGCCGTTGGCACCGGTAAGAACAATCTTTTGTCCCCGTTCCATTTCAAGATTTAACGGATAAGAAAGAGGTTCATCATAACCGATTACCAAATCCTTAGTCTGGAAAATATATCTTCCGGGGGTGCGGGCTTCCTTAAAGTTAAATTCCGGCTTCGGCTTTTCATGGGCAAGTTCGATAACATCCATTTTGTCCAGCTTTTTCTGACGGGACATTGCCATGTTACGGGTAGCAACTCTTGCTTTATTTCTGGCAACAAAGTCCTTTAAATCCGCAATTTCCTTTTGCTGTTTGTTATAAGCTGCCTCCAGCTGTGCCTTTTTCATGGCATAAACTTCCTGAAATTTATCATAGTCTCCTACATAGCGGTTCAACTCCTGATTATCCATGTGGTAAATCAGATTGATAACGCTGTTTAAGAACGGAATATCATGGGAAATTAAAATAAATGCATTTTCATAATCATTTAAGTAGCGCTTCAGCCATTCGATATGCTCCGCATCCAAATAGTTGGTAGGCTCGTCAAGGAGCAGAATATCAGGCTTCTCCAGAAGCAGTTTGCCGAGAAGTACCTTGGTACGCTGACCGCCGCTTAAATCGGTTACATCTTTATCAAGACCTAAATCAAGAAGGCCCAGGGCTCGTGCAACTTCTTCCACTTTGGAATCAATCATATAGAAATCGTGCATGGTCAGCAAATCCTGGATGGTTCCCAATTCTTCTAAATAAGCTTCCATTTCACTTTCGTCAGCAGTTCCCATCTTGTCACAGATTTCGTTCATTCGAGCTTCCCACTCAAAAAGGAAATCAAAGGCAGAGGAAAGAACATCACGGATGGTCATTCCCTTTTCCAGGGCGGTGTGCTGGTCTAAGTATCCGACACGGACATTCTTGGACCATTCTACGGTCCCTTCATCCGGCATCAGTTTACCGGTAATAATATTCATAAAAGTAGATTTTCCCTCTCCGTTGGCACCGATAAGTCCAATGTGTTCTCCTTTTAAGAGGCGGAAGGATACATCATTAAAAATCGCACGGTCACCGAAACCGTGAGTTAAGTGTTCTACATTTAAGATGCTCATAACGGGCTCCTTTGCATATGATATAAGTACCATAAGATTATAGGGGAAAAGGAGAAGATTTGTCAACGAAAGAGGCGTATAGAATAATATGCGAAAGAAGTATTTTACATAAAATAACTAAAAAGAATAAAAAAAGAAAGAAATGGAAATAATTGGATTGACAAAAGGTACAAAGGAATATATAATAATAATAACGATTACTATTATATGTAATGATTAGGAGGATGGATATGGATTTTAATGTATTTAGAAAATTATCATACGGTGTATATGCAGTGACGGTATGGGACAATGGCCGTCCTACCGGTTGTATTGCCAACAGCATTATGCAGATAACGTCAAGTCCGGCAACGGTTGCCATCAGTATTAACCATGATAACTATACCAACGGATGTATTGCAGAGAATGGAAAGTTTGCAGTTTCCGTTCTGGCACAGGATACGGACCCTTCCGTGATTGGAGCGCTGGGTTTTTTTAGCGGTAGGGATACCAATAAGTTTGAAAAGGTAGCCTATGAGCTGAAGGATTATATGCCGGTAGTTTCCGGAACCTGCGGATATTTTGTATGCAATGTGATTAATAAGATGGAAACGGATACCCATACAGTATTTTTAGGCGAAGTGGTAGCCGGAGAAGTGTTATCTGACGGCGAACCCATGACTTATGCTTACTATCATAATGTAGTAAAAGGAAAGAGTCCGAAGAATGCACCGACGTATATTGCAGAAGAAACCGAAAAAAAGCAGGAGGTAAAGAAGCGTAAGTTTAAATGCGAAGTCTGTGGCTATGTATACGAAGGCGAAGAACTGCCTGCAGACTTTAGGTGTCCGGTTTGTGGCGTAGGTGCAGACAAATTTACAGAAATAGTGTAAAATAAAGATATGATTTTTGCTGTTTGTGGTAAGAATATATGAATGAAACAGTATAATATTAAGGAGGTAATTATCATGAACTTAAAAGGAACAAGAACAGAAGCAAACTTAATGTCAGCATTTGCAGGTGAATCTATGGCGACCAACAAATATACTTACTTTGCTTCTAAAGCAAAGAAGGACGGTTACCAGCAGATTGCTGCTATTTTTGAAGAAACTGCAGGCAATGAAAGAGAGCATGCTAAGATGTGGTACAAGCTCTTAAACGACGGCATTGGTTCTACTCTTGAGAACTTAGGACATGCGGCAGAGGGTGAAAATTACGAATGGACAGATATGTATGATAAATTTGCCAAGGAAGCAAGAGAAGAAGGCTTTGAAGAAATCGCTGCTTTATTTGAAGGCGTTGCAGCAGTAGAGAAAGAGCACGAAGAAAGATACCGCAAGCTGATTGCAAACATTGAAGGCGGCCTGGTATTCTCTAAGGATGGAGATACCATCTGGCAGTGCAGAAACTGCGGACACATCTGTGTTGGTAAGCAGGCACCGGAGGTTTGCCCTGTATGTGCGCATCCTCAGAGCTACTTCCAGGTAAAGGCGGAAAATTATTAATTTTTGTAAAAGCAATAGTCGTGAATTATTAATTCTGCCAAGATATATTTCAATCATTAAACATTGAAGGACACTTTCCAAGTAAAAACGAGGAAGGTGTCCTTTTTTTGAGGAATAAGTTGCGTATCGCTATTTTATGTGATAGTATTATGCCAAAGCATATATAATTTCTAATTATCAGGCAGACAGCCATCTTGTTTCTGTTGCTGTGTTTATACACATTTGTGATAGAGATTCATTTTTTCAAGGAATCTATGCTTTTGTTACCCATTAATTTATAAAGAAGCAGGGGATTTCAAAACCTCCTGCAAAGAAAAGGAGGAAAAAGTGGAGAAGGACTTTCAGAGTAATGTTTTCTTCTCAGACAACGAACGGTATGCAGATATTATCAATGGCTTTGGCTGTGATGGTATACCTTTTGTGAAAGGGAAAGATTTACAGGAAATGGACACAAGGGTAAGCCTTGGGAGAAGAAAGGGGGGAAAACGGAGTCGTAAACGGAAACGCACTTTATATCGGGATTTGGTTAGAAAAACACCGTTTGGCATTAATTTTGCGGTTATCGGAATTGAGAATCAAGAAGAAATAGATTATGCGCTGCCCCTCCGAATTATGTGCTATGATGCGGGGGAATATGAACGACAGGCAACGGTGGTACAAAAAACAGTCAGAAAGTTACATAAAGGTTTGACGGCTGGAGAATATTTATATGGTTTTTGCAAAAGCAGCAGATTATTTCCGACAGTTACATTTGTACTTTATTATGGAGAGAAGGATTGGGATGGAGCCAAAGATATACATGGAATATTGGATTTTACAGATATACCGGATGAATTAAAAAACAAAATATCCAATTATCGGATTCATGTAATAGAGGTCAGAAAACTGCAAGACACCTCAGTTTTTAAGACAGATGTAAAACAGGTTTTTGACTTTATCAGGTTTTCAGATGATAAAAAGAAGCTGGCTGAATTGCTGGAAGAAGACGAAGCATACAGATATATTGATGAAGATGCATACGATATGGTCGTGGCATATACGGGAGAAGAAAAAATGTTCAAATGGAAAGAAAAGCATAAGAAAGGCGGGAAAGTAAATATGTGTAAAGGGCTACGAGAATGGATTGAAGATGAAAGAGCAGAAGGGAGAGAAGAAGGAAGAGAAGAAGGAAGTGAGAGGATGGGGCAACTAATTATTATGCTGACAGAGCAGTCTCGGAGTGAAGAGTTGGTGAGGGCAGCAAAAGATGCGGCGTATCGGGAAACTCTTTTTAAAGAGCTTAAAATTTAAACAGTTATAAAATTCGATAATTTTTTCACAAATAGCACATGTAATGGATTGCAAAAATAAAATGCCTATGTTATAATGAAACCGTTGGTAATGATAAAAAATTAACAATCATTAAAAACAATGAAAATATAAATTTTTTAACGGAGGAAAGAGTAATGGCAAAGAAAGTAGTTTTAGCCGGTGCATGTCGTACCGCAATCGGTACTATGGGTGGTTCTTTAAGCACAACACCCGTAGCTGAACTTGGTGCAATCGTAATCAAGGAAGCATTAAACAGAGCAGGTGTTGCACCTGAACAGGTAGATCAGGTTTATATGGGATGTGTAATCCAGGCAGGTCAGGGACAGAACGTGGCTCGTCAGGCATCCATTAAGGCAGGACTTCCTATTGAAGTACCCGCAGTTACCATGAACGTTGTTTGTGGTTCCGGTCTTAACTGTGTAAACCAGGCTGCACAGATGATTATGGCAGGAGATGCTGACATCGTTGTAGCAGGTGGTATGGAAAACATGTCCATGGCTCCTTATGCTATGCCTCAGGCTCGTTTCGGTTATAGAATGAACAATGGTACTTTAGTAGATACCATGGTTAATGATGCTCTTTGGGATGCATTCAACAACTACCATATGATTATGACAGCAGACAACATCTGCCGTGAATGGGGAATTACCCGTGAAGAGCTTGATGAGTTTGCACTTAAGAGCCAGCAGAAGGCTGAAGCAGCTCAGGCAAATGGTGCGTTTGATGCAGAAATCGTTCCCGTAATGGTTAAGAAGAAAAAAGAAATGGTTGAATTCAAGGTTGACGAAGGTCCTCGTGCAGGTACTACAATGGAAGGTCTTGCTAAGCTTCGTGCAATTAACAAAGACGGTTTTGTTACAGCAGGTAATGCTTCCGGTATCAATGACGGTGCAGCAGCTATTGTTGTAATGAGCGAAGAAAAGGCAAAGGAATTAGGCGTTAAGCCTATGGCTACTTTCGTAGCCGGAGGACTTGCAGGTTGCCGTCCTGAAGTAATGGGTATCGGTCCTGTTTACTCCACAAAGAAGGTTATGGAAAAGACAGGCATGAAGATTGAAGACTTCGATATCATCGAAGCAAATGAAGCTTTCGCAGCTCAGTCTATTGCAGTAGGAAGAGACCTTGGTATCGACGTTGATAAGCAGCTGAATCCCAATGGTGGTGCGATTGCATTAGGACATCCTGTAGGTGCTTCCGGATGCCGTATCCTTGTAACACTGCTTCACGAAATGCAGGCTAAGGGTGCTAAGACAGGTCTTGCTACACTGTGTATCGGTGGCGGTATGGGATGCTCCACAATCGTTAAGATTGAAGATTAATCAAGAACATGAAAAATAAAGATAAGCAGGCTTAAATTTTTAGGTCTGCTTATCAGAATGTCTAGGATATTATTAAATTATTAATATAAGAAAAGGAGTTACGACAATGGAATTTATCGTATACGAACAAAAAGGTGCATACGGCGTAATCACCATCAATCGTGAAAGAGCATTAAACGCTCTGAATTCTCAGGTTCTTGAAGAGCTTGATGCAACTTTAGATGCAGTAAACCTTGACGAAGTAAGATGCCTTATCTTAACAGGTGCAGGACAGAAATCTTTCGTTGCAGGTGCAGACATCGGTGAAATGAGCACACTCACAAAGGCAGAAGGCGAAGCTTTCGGTAAGAAGGGTAATGACGTATTCCGTAAGTTAGAAGTTTTCCCTATCCCCGTAATTGCAGCAATCAACGGATTTGCTCTTGGCGGTGGTTGCGAAATCGCTATGAGCTGTGACATCAGAATCTGTTCTGATAACGCAGTATTCGGACAGCCTGAAGTAGGGCTTGGAATCACACCCGGATTCGGCGGTACACAGAGACTTGCACGTCTTGTAGGCGCAGGTATGGCGAAGCAGATGATTTACACAGCAAGAAATATTAAGGCTGACGAAGCATACAGAATCGGTCTTGTAAATGCAATCTATACACAGGAAGAATTAATGCCCGCAGCTGAAAAGATGGCAGCAGGTATTGCAAAGAATGCTCCTATCGCAGTTCGCAACTGCAAGAAAGCAATCAACGAAGGTCTTGACGTAGACATGGACGCAGCAATCGTTATCGAAGAAAAACTTTTCGGTGACTGCTTCGAAACAGAAGACCAGAAGTATGGTATGGCATTCTTCTTAGACAAGAATAAAGAAAAAGTAAAAGAACCTTTCAAAAACAAATAAAAAACAGGAGGATTTAAAAATGAAAGTAGGTATTATCGGTGCCGGCGCTATGGGCCAGGGTATTGCAAAAGCATTTGCCCAGACAGAAGGATATGAAGTTGCACTTTGCGACGTAAAGCAGGAATGGGCTGACGGCGGAAAAGACAAAATCGCTAAAGGCTATGCTAAATTAGTTGAAAAAGGTAAAATGACACAGGAAACAGCTGATGCTATCGTTGGCAGAATCACAGCAGGTCTTAAGGAAGACCTTTGTGCAGATTGTGATTTAATCGTAGAAGCTGTATTCGAAAATATGGAAGTTAAGAAAACTACATTTGCTGAGCTTGATAAGTTTGTTAAGCCTGAATGTGTATTTGCATCCAACACATCCAGTCTTTCCATTACAGAAATCGGCAATGGCTTAACACGTCCCATGATTGGTATGCATTTCTTCAATCCTGCAGACCGTATGAAATTAGTTGAAGTTATTGCAGGCGTTAACACTCCTCAGGAAACTGTTGATACTATCGTTAAGATTTCCGAAGAAATCGGTAAGACACCCGTTCAGGTAAATGAAGCTGCAGGCTTTGTTGTAAACCGTATCTTAATTCCTATGATTAATGAAGCAGCTTTCATCAAGATGGAAGGTGTATCCGATATCGCAGGTATTGACGCAGCTATGAAGCTTGGTGCAAATCATCCCATGGGTCCCCTTGAACTTGGTGATTTCGTAGGTCTTGACATTTGTCTTGCTATCATGGACGTTCTTTACAATGAAACAGGCGACTCTAAGTATCGTGCATGTCCTCTTATCCGTAAGATGGTTCGCGGCGGTAACCTTGGTGTTAAGAGTGGTAAGGGCTTCTACGTATATAACGCAGACAGAACCAAAACTCCTATTGATGCACAGTAAAAAATAAGAAATAAATTAAATGGAGGAAGTAATATCATGGATTTTATGTTAAGCAAAAAACATGAAATGGCAAGAACTCTCTTCAAAGAGTTTGCAGAAAAAGAAGTAAAGCCTCTGGCGCAGGAAGTTGATGAAACAGAAATTTTCCCCAGAGGAACAGTAGAAAAAATGGCTAAGGCCGGTTTCCTCGGAATTCCTGTTCCGAAGGAGTACGGCGGACAGGGCTGTGATCCTTTAACATACGCTATGTGTGTAGAAGAACTTTCCAAGGTTTGCGGTACTACAGGTGTTATCGTTTCCGCACATACATCTCTTTGCTGTGATCCTATCCAGACATATGGTACAGAAGAACAGAAGCAGAAATACTTAATTCCCCTTGCAAAGGGTGAAAAGCTCGGTGCTTTCGGTTTAACAGAGCCCGGTGCAGGTACAGATGCTCAGGGTCAGCAGACAAAGGCTGTTCTTGACGGAGATGAATGGGTACTTAATGGTTCCAAAATCTTCATTACCAACGGTAAGGAAGCTGATATCTATGTTATCTTTGCTGTAACAAATGTGGTAACAGACGCTAAGGGCAGAAGCAAAAAGATGATTTCTGCATTTATCGTAGAAAAGGGAACACCCGGCTTCACATTCGGTACTAAGGAAAAGAAGATGGGTATCCGTGGTTCATCCACATATGAATTAATCTTTACAGATTGCCGTATTCCTAAGGAGAATCTCCTCGGAGTAGAAGGCAAGGGATTTGGTATCGCTATGCATACTCTTGACGGCGGACGTATCGGTATCGCTGCTCAGGCTCTCGGACTTGCTGCAGGTGCACTTGACAGAACAATCGAATATGTAAAAGAAAGAAAGCAGTTCGGCCGTGCAATCGGTGCTTTCCAGAATACACAGTTCCAGCTTGCTGATATGGCTACTAAGGTAGAAGCTGCAAGAATGCTTGTTTACAAGGCAGCTATGGCTAAGGCTACTCAGAAGTCTTACTCCATCGAAGCAGCACAGGCTAAGTTATATGCAGCAGAAGTTGCTATGGAAGTAACAACAAAGGCTGTTCAGCTTCACGGTGGTTACGGCTACATCAGAGAATACGATGTAGAACGTATGATGAGAGATGCTAAGATTACCGAAATTTACGAAGGTACATCCGAAGTTCAGAGAATGGTCATCTCTGGTGCACTGCTTAAGTAATTAAAATAGAAAATAAGGAGAGATAACACAATGAAAATCGTTGTTTGTATTAAACAGGTACCTGATACTAAGGGTGGCGTTAAATTCAATCCCGATGGTACACTTGACAGAGCTGCAATGCTTACAATCATGAACCCTGATGACAAGGCTGGTTTGGAAGCTGCACTCAGATTAAAAGATCAGTATGGTGCAGAAGTAACTGTAGTAACCATGGGTCTTCCTAAGGCTGAAGAAGTTCTTCGTGAAGCAATGGCTATGGGTGCCGACAAAGGTATCCTTGTAACAGACCGTGTACTCGGTGGTGCTGATACATGGGCTACATCCCAGACTATCGCAGGAGCAATCCGTAACTTAGAATACGACTTAATCATCACAGGCCGTCAGGCTATCGATGGTGATACCGCACAGGTAGGTCCTCAGATTTCCGAACATCTCGGAATCCCGGTAATCTCCTATGCACAGAACATCAAAATTGAAGGCGACAGCGTAATTGTTGAACGTCAGTATGATGACAGATATCATGTATTAAAAGCACAGATGCCTTGCTTAATTACAGCACTTGCTGAATTAAATGAGCCTCGTTACATGACTCCCGGCGGTATCTTTGATGCATATGATGCAGAAATCACTGTATGGGGAAGAGCAGACCTTAAGGATGTTGATGATTCCAACTTAGGTCTTAAGGGTTCACCTACACAGATTGCTAAGGCTTCCGATAAGGTAAGAAAGGGTGCCGGTGAAAAGGTTGCTCTTGATCCTACAGAAGCTGTAGATTATATCGTTGGTAAGTTAAAAGACAAGCATGTCATCTAATCAGATAAAGATATTGGAGGTTCAAAATGAATATTCAGGATTATAAGGGCGTATTTGTCTACGCTCAGCAGGTAGACAACGTAATTAGCGGAATCGCTTTAGAATTAATCGGCAAAGGTAAAGACCTTGCCAAAGACTTAGGCACAGAAGTAACAGCAGTATTAATCGGTAGTGATGTTAAAGCACTTGCTGATGAACTTGCTGAGTACGGTGCTGATAAGGTTATCGTAGTAGATGACCCCGAATTAAAGGAATACAGAACAGAGCCTTATACACATGCTCTTGCATCTGTTATTAATGAATTTAAGCCTGAAATCGTTCTCGTAGGTGCTACAGCTATCGGCCGTGACTTAGGCCCCAGAGTATCTGCAAGAATCCACACAGGTTTAACAGCAGACTGTACACAGCTTGAAATCGGTGATTTCCCGATTAACCCCATTCCCGGCAAGGAACAGCTTCACAACCAGCTGCTCATGACACGTCCTGCGTTTGGTGGTAACACAATCGCTACAATCGCTTGTCCCGCTTTCCGTCCTCAGATGGCTACCGTACGTCCCGGTGTTATGCAGAAAGCACCTAAGGAAGCAGGCAAGAAGGCTGTTGTTGTAGAATACAATCCCGGATTTACACCCGATAATAAGTATGTAGAAATCTTAGAAGTTGTTAAGGCAGTTTCTGACGTAGCGGATATCATGGATGCTAAGATTCTTGTATCCGGCGGACGTGGTGTAGGATGCGCAGAAAACTTCAAGATTCTCGAAGACCTTGCAGAAGTACTTGGCGGAACAGTAAGCTGCTCCCGTGCAGTAGTAGACGCAGGCTGGAAGTCCAAAGACTTACAGGTTGGACAGACAGGTAAGACAGTTCGTCCTAACGTATACTTCGCAATCGGTATCTCAGGTGCTATCCAGCACGTTGCAGGTATGGAAGAAGCAGACATCATCATTGCTATCAACAAAGACGAAACAGCTCCTATCTTTGAAGTAGCTGATTACGGTATTGTTGGTGACTTAAACAAGATTGTTCCTGCTTTAACAGAAAGCTTAAAGGCAGAAATGGCTGCAAAATAAGAAGTGATTTATAATATGCAATAAAACAGCCGGTTTGGAAAATTCCAAACCGGCTTGTTTGTTTTAATATATTTCATACCATTCTATGCCAAAAATGCTCTTTCGTGTACAGAGAGTAGCAAATTCATTTTCTTGAGTATGTTTATATGCAGAGTGAGAAACATGCATATCTTCATGGGTTCCGTCAGGAAATTCTACATAAAAGCAATAGTCAATCCCTCGTTTGATGGAAGCTGTGATATCTTTTTCAAGAACCAAAACCTGCGTATATGCTGCGTCACCAACAGTGGTAAGAACCTGAATTGCCGGTGAAACGGTTAAAGAAAGCACCCAAACCAAAAGCATAACGCACAAAATCTTACCAATAGGTTCACGTTTTCGCCTTATCAGTAATACTAAAAAATATGGAACGAGTAAAATGGCAGTAAGTACAAAAATAAACAATATAGGTGTTATGTTAAAAATATCCTCATATGTCATAAGAAACCACAGAGAGAAGCAGGCAGCCAGACTGGGAAAAGGAATATGATATTTGTCCAGCTTTTTGTTGGTTTCAAACTCTATGAAAACCATTTTAGGATAATAAATTAAGTACAATATATAGCTGATAAAACATACGCACATGAGTATTCCCATTCCGTAGTTGGGATGTAGAAAGAGAAGCACAATTCCGATAACAGTAAGTATTAGGAGAATTCCATAAAGTATTTTGGCTACTTTACGGTTTCTTTCGATTTGAGGAAGTGTCCATCTGGAAGAGATATATTTGTTTTCAGCTTCTCGGAGTGCAAGTGCTTTTTGCTCTGCTTTCAAAGCTTTTTCTTTTTTCTCAGGAGATTCTTTTACGGGTTCCGGCAATTTCGGCTTCTCAAAGAGAACTCCACGTTCTTTTAGGTAGGCAACTGCCGGTGTGAGATTTTGCATCCTTTTTTCCAAAACAGCAAGCTCCTCGCCGCCGGCAGAATAAAAGTAGTATTGTCCCGCAGGAGTTTGTTTTACAACATGGATTTCGGTATAAAAGAACTGCTTCGTCTTGCCAAGGACGGGTGTATAACAAATATACGAATTGTATAATACCAATTTGGTGCGGAAATAATCGACAACGATAAGAATTCCGATTAAAATAAACAGACTGAATAAAACGCCATACGTAAGAAAGGTTGGAGCATAGTTATCGTGGGAGAGCTCATAGCAACCGGCAAAAATCCAGCCTCCGACAGAAAGTACAATCCAGATAATTCCGATGATAAATACATATTTTGGCTTACGTACTGCTAGTTTATCCATGACTTATGAACTCCTTTGTATAAGAATCCGATTGAAAATTGCTAAGATAAATATATTCTATAGGAAGGCGGCTGATTGTTCAAGTCTTTTAGGCTATTTACATGTTTGGAAGAAAGCTTTACAATTAGAGACAAAGAAATGTACGGAGCATTATATTGACAAAAAGGATGCCTGCGACCAAAACGTTGCAGAGGCCGGAAAGGTTGGGGTTGATAATGAAAAAAGCAGCACTGAATCCTTATTTACCGTCATGGGAATACATTCCTGACGGCGAACCTTATGTATTCGGGGACAGAGTCTATGTGTACGGTTCCCATGATTTTTATAACGGGCATGTATTTTGCCTTGGGGATTATGTCTGCTGGTCTGCACCGGTAGATGATTTGGGGGATTGGCGTTATGAAGGTGTCATTTATCCTAAAACAGCAGATCCATTAAACAAAGAAGGAAAGATGTGTCTGTACGCACCTGACGTAACAGTAGGGCCTGATGGCAGATATTATTTATATTATGTACTTGATCACGTATCTATTGTATCCGTAGCAGTTTGTGACACGCCTGCCGGAAAATATGAGTTCTACGGATATGTACATTATGCCGACGGAACCAAGCTGGGAGAAAGAGAAGGGGATGAGCCCCAATTTGACCCCGGCGTATTGACCGAAGGAGACAATACATATTTGTACACCGGTTTTTGCGGTCATGGGGACAAGTCCAGAACAGGAGCCATGGTAACTGTTTTGGAAGAAGATATGCTTACCATCAAAGAGTCACCTAAGTTTATTGTTCCGGGTTGTGAGTACAGCGCCGGTACGGAGTATGAAAAGCATGCCTTTTTTGAGGCACCTTCCATCCGCAAATGTGGGGATACCTATTATTTTGTTTATTCCTCAGAGGTCATGCATGAATTGTGTTATGCCACAAGTAAGTCTCCTACGGAGGGCTTTCGGTACGGCGGTGTACTTGTAAGCAACTGCGATTTACATATTGATACCTACAAGCCCGCAGATATGCCTGCGGCTTACGGCGGAAACAATCACGGAAGCATCGTAAAAATTTTAGATAAATGGTATATCTTTTATCACAGACAGACCAACGGTACCTGGTTTAGCAGACAGGGCTGCGCAGAAGAGATAAGCATATTGCCGGATGGAAGTATTCCGCAGGCGGAACTGACCTCTTGCGGACTAAACGGAGGTCCCCTTCCCGGAGAAGGAGAATACCCTGCCTATATCGCATGTAATCTGTTTATGGATACTCCCGATTTATATGTGGCGGGAGATAAGTATCCTAAAATCATGCAGGATGGCAGAGATGGTGATGAGAATCCCGGTTTTATCGGCAATATGAAGGATACGACTACAGCCGGATTTAAGTACTTTGACTGCAAAAATGTAAAGAAAATTCGTATTTGGGTACGTGGGTATGCAAATGGTGTATTTGAAGTGAAAACCAAATGGAACGGAGAGGTTCTTGCATCCATGAAAGTAAAGAACTCTAATGTTTGGGAGTCCTACGAATCCGATATTAATATCCCTGACGGTAAGCAGGCAATCTATATTACTTACAGAGGTCATGATACACCATCCCTGAAATCCTTTGAGCTGATTTGCGGATAAAGTGAGAGATAGAAGCAGTGATGCTTAAGAGGATAACAGTAATACAATGTGTAAATAGGAAGGAAGACAAACCAAATGGCAAGATTTCAGATTAACTTTTATTCCCATTCCCTATGCAGGAATGTATCCTTTAATATGTTTATTCCCAATGATCCGAGGGGAGAGGAAGAAAAAGAACGGAAAATGAAAACCGTTTTTTATCTTCACGGGTATACCGGCTGTGCAGAAGATTTCTGGAGTTTTACGGATTTGGCGGAGCAGTATCATTTTGCAATGGTAATGCCGAACGGTGAGAACTCTTTCTATCTGGATGCGGAGGCAACAGGTGCCAAATATTGTACCTATGTAGGAGAAGAGCTGATTGCTTACATAAGAAAAACCTTTCAGTTGGCCATGACAAAGGAAGATACCTTTATTTGCGGTCTTTCCATGGGCGGTTTTGGTGCGCTGCATACAGGACTTGCTTATCCGGAAAACTTCGGAAAAATCGTAGCACTTTCTTCAGCGCTCATCGTAAATGAGCTTTCCAAAATGGAAAACGGAGTAGGAAATGCAGTGGCGAATTATGAATATTATGCAAGACAGTTCGGTGATTTATCTGTTGTAAAGGATAGCGCCAATAACCCGGAAGCCCTGATTATGCAACTTCAAAAAGAGCAGAAGAAGCTACCTGAAATCTATATGGCATGCGGCACAGAGGATTTTTTACTTGAAAAAAACAGAGAATTCCACAACTTTTTGGAAGCACAGAGGGTAGAACACCGCTATTTTGAAAGCGTGGGAATTCATGATATGGTTTTCTGGAATGAATATTTCAGAAAATCTGCAGAGTGGTTATTTTCTTAGAATAAGGGGGAAGAGATGATGGCAGGACCTAAGGCACCGAAAGATCCCACTGCAAAGGGAAGCAGCTTTTATATTTGCAGACAGAAGGAAGTGGCAGGAAATCCCCAGCCTGATGGCAGGGGGATTCAGTTTATTTATTTAAATGATGTGCGTCTTACTACTTTTGCACAGATGGTAGGAAACATTACCGATGAAGCGATGCTTACAAACCTGAAAAATGCAGAAGGCTTTCAAAATATGGTTGCAGGTATAGGAGTAACCGTGGAAGCGGAGGATAGAGAGCAGCCCATAGACTTTGTATTTCAGATGTACGGAAAAACAGATCCGAATAACTCGGGAACGATTCTTAGGGCTTCTTGCATTCCTGACGGTATGGAGCAGATTTTATGGTTTGATGATTACAAATGGTCAGATGATGATGACGTTCCCGGGCAGATGCGGTTTGAATTTGACAAGTCAGGGAAATTTGCGACTGTGGACGTGAAGCTCTATTTACGGGAGGGCTTTACTGCACCTGAGCAGGAAGAGTGCAATGCGATAGATGCGGCATCCGAGGATTATCAGACGATGATAAAGCGCTCTTTTATGCAGGCAGGCAACAATGCCCGTATCAAAAGGCTTCTGGATAAAGCAAAAGCAGGAGAGGATATTACCATTGCCTTTATTGGCGGCTCCATAACCCAAGGAGCAGGTGCCATTCCCATAAATACCAAATGCTATGCCTATAGAACATGGGAGAAATTCCGTGAGGTATTCGGCTGTGGCGATAATGTGCATTTTGTGAAGGCAGGGGTGGGAGGTACTCCTTCTGAGCTTGGAATGATACGGTTTGAACGTGACGTATTAAAAGACGGCAATGTTACGCCTGATTTGGTGGTAATTGAATTCGCAGTCAATGATGAGGGAGATGAAACCAAGGGGCGTTGCTATGAATGCTTGGTAAGGAAAGCCCTTGGTGTATCTGAGCATACGGCTGTATTGCTTTTATTTGCAGTGTTTGCCAATGACTGGAATTTGCAGGAGAGACTTGGCGTTGTCGGTAAGCGGTACGAGCTTCCTATGGTAAGTACCCTTGATGCTGTGGTTCCTCAGTTTTATCAAAAGCCGGGAGAGGGAAGAGTACTAACTAAAAGCCAATTTTTCTATGATTCCTATCACCCCACCAATATGGGGCATGAAATTATGGCAGACTGTATCATACATATGCTAACGGAGATTGACAAGCAGGAAGCTGATGAAGCAATGCTGTGGCAGGAAAAAGAGCCGGTATTCGGAACTGATTTTACAAATGTAAAGCTTTTGGATAAGAAAGCGAATACTGATAAAGCTATTATCCTTTCTGTAGGCAGCTTTTGTGAGATTGATACGGATTTGCAGAAGGTAGAAATGGATAAAAGTTTTAGTGCTACGCCGCAGTTTCCTTATAACTGGCAGCATAAGCAGGGAACAGAGCCTTTCCGGATGAAAATTACCTGTAAAGCGCTTTTGCTGGT
This sequence comes from Lachnospiraceae bacterium, assembly GCA_017411305.1. GTDB lineage: Bacteria > Bacillota > Clostridia > Lachnospirales > Lachnospiraceae > Suilimivivens. The sequence goes on along the minus strand of JAFQQI010000052.1, from coordinate 170,716 downwards.
AAGCAAGGATTCCGGGGATGTGAATTCTGCAAAGGTAAACGTATGTGTTGACGGTAAAGAAGTATTGGTTGCCGATCCCAGAGAGGTGGGATGGACCCATTGCAATGCGCAGATTCTCTTTTCAGAGGAAGAAAGTAAGGAACATCTGGTAGAGCTTTGGCCGCTGCCCGGTGAAGAAGATAAATTATTTACCATATTGGGATTTGGATATGTAGAGTAGAAAAGCCGGTCAGGCTTTGGAAGAGAGCAGGAAAGAGATATGAAACAGATGACATTGGCAACATCCGGGAGGGCACTGCCGTTTGTGGTAGAAACATGTGCTTATGAAGGTGTGAAGAGAGTTGCAGGAAAAGTAACGAAAGATGTGGAAGCAGTTTGCGGAGCTTTGCCGGCGATTGTGACAGATGTATCCGGGCAGTGCGTAATTTGTGCAACTTTGGGGCAAAGCAGTCTGCTGGAGCAGCTTTGCAAAGCAGGTAAAATGGATATGTCAGCTCTTGCCGGAAAGCGCGAGGTGTTCGGTATCCGACTGATAGAAAAACCTTTTGCAAATGTAGAACAGGCTCTGGTAATTTGCGGCAGTGATAAGCTGGGAACCATTTACGGTATGTTTGCGTTATCGGAATACATAGGTGTTTCCCCCTTTTGTTATTTTGGTGATGCAAAACCGCAAATGAAAGAGGAAATTGTAATAAAAGCCGATATTGAGCAGATATCTAAGGAACCTGATGTCAAATACAGAGGCTTCTTTATCAATGACGAATGGCCTTGCTTTGGCAACTGGACCTTTGATCATTTTGGCGGATTTACGGCACAGATGTATGACCATGTGTTTGAATTCCTGCTTCGTATGAAGGGTAATTATTTATGGCCTGCCATGTGGTCTTCTTCCTTTCCTTTGGATGGACCGGGAAGTTTAAATGAAGAATTGGCAGATATTTACGGGATTACGGTTTCTTATTCCCACCACGAGCCCTGTCTGCGCGCCAGTGAGGAGTGGGATTTGGTAAGAGGAGAAGACTCACCTTACGGGAATGAGTGGAATTTTGATACCAATAGAGAAGGACTGCTCCGCTATTGGGCAGACGGCCTTGCAAGGAGCGGGAAATACAAGCATATGGTTACGCTGGGAATGCGGGGAGAACGTGACAGCTCCATTCTCGGCAGAGAAGCAACCCTGAAGGATAATATTGACCTGCTAAAGGAGGTTATCAAAAATCAGCATAAGCTGATAAAAGAATATGTGAATGAGGACTTGAGTGCGGTCCCGAGAGTTCTGGCACTGTATAAAGAAGTAGAGGCTTATTTTTACGGAGATGAGAATACAGAAGGCTTAAAGGAATGGGATGAACTTGAGGACGTGATTCTTATGCTTTGTGAGGACAATTTCGGCCATATGAGAACTCTTCCCACAAAGGATATGCGCTCCCATAAGGGTGGTTTCGGGATGTACTATCATCTGGATTATCACGGAGGACCGGTGTCTTATGAATGGATGCCTTCTACGCCGCTTTCTCTAATTTGGGAACAGATGACCCAGGCATATGAGTATGGAATAAAGGATGTATGGGTCGTAAATGTAGGGGATTTAAAGGGAAATGAAGTGGCACTTGGCTATTTCCTTGCCCTTGCGTATGATTTTGAGAAATGGGGAAGCGTTGCCCCTAACAGCTGTAAGGAATATTTATATGCATGGGCAAAACAGAATTTCCCGGCAGCAAATTCTGAGCTTTGGAAGAAGTGTGTCCGTTTGTATACGGATTTTGTAGCAATCAACGCTATGCGAAGACCTGAGACACTTCATGCAGGCATTTATCATCCCTGTCATTACAGGGAAACAGATAACATGTTAAGTAAAGCTGAAATACTTTGGTCACTTAATGAAGAGATATTTGCGGCTCTTTCTGCAACAGATAAAGATGCCTATTACAGCATGCTGTATTATCCGGTAAAGGCAAGTCTGAATCTGCTTCGGATGCAGCTTTATGCCGGAAAGAATGCCCATTATGCTGCCCAGGGACGAAAAGAAGCAAATGCTTATGGGGAGCTTGTGAGTAAGTGCATTGCCTTAGATAAGAGCCTTTGTGAAGAATTTGCAGCCTTTTTAGGCGGAAAATGGAAGGGCATGGAGCTTGAGAAGCATATTGGCTTTACCTCCTGGAATGATGACGGCTGGAGATATCCGGTGCGTATGATGGTTTGTCCTGTGGATAAGCCCAGAATGAGCATATCAAGAGCTGATGAGAAAGAATTGTATCTGAAGGTGTACGGAACACCGAGAAGTATTATCATGGATGATTTCCTTGATGAAGGTGTAACGGAAGCCATGCTGGAAATTGCCAATGACGGAGAGGGAAGTCTTTCCTACGAAATTACGGTAGAAGAAGGAAAAATGCCTATTTGGCTTAGGGTGACTCCCATGAAAGGAGAGGTTACATCCCTTGTCCGGATAAGCGTTACCTGTGACAGAAGTAAACTGACTTATGAGGAAGAAAGCGTCAAGCTGCTAATCAGTGACGGAGATACACGGGTATTTGTAATCATAAAAGGAAAAAGAACGGATACAGAAGCGTTGCCGAAAGGAACCTTTTTACCAAGAAAGGGTGTCCTTGTAATGGATGCACATCATTTTGCGAAAAAGAAAGATGCGAAAAAGGGCAGTTTCTGTTACCTTACGGAGTACGGAAGAAGCGGAAACGGGATGAAGGTATTCCCGCCTACAGCTGATTTTACGCCACAGGAGGAAAAGCCGGAGCTTACCTATTCCTTTGTGATACCGGAAGCCGGAACCTATGTAACAGAGCTTTGGAGCAGCCCTACCAATTCCCTGCAAAATAAAAGACCTTTGCGGGTGCATCTTACGGCAAAAGAAAGCAAAGTCATAGAAATCTTAGATGCAGACTATCGGGGAGGGGAAAACAGTGACCCGGTATGGTGTGAAGGCGTGTTAAACCAAATCAGGAAAACCAAGACAGAGTGCTTTTTTGAAGTAGGTGTAAATAAACTGAAGATAGGTGCGTTAGAGGCCGGCTTTGTTCTGGAAAGAATCATCATCTATCAGGAACAAAACCAGCCAAAGGAATCTTATTTGGGCCCTGAGGAAAGCTTTATTTTATGGTAAAAAATAAACCGGACTTTTTCAGCGCAGGACGCAGTGCCATGTAGATAGCGACAGATGCAATCGTAGAAGTAACTGCATTGATGGAAGTAGAAGCTATATTCCATGCCAGTGTTAACTCAGCAGCAGGTTTGCCAAGAACAAGAAGCTTATAATAATATCCTACCAAAGGATCAAAAATGACATTAAATAATAGACCGCCTACAGCAGCAAGCACAACCCATTTAAAAACCTTTTTGGAATCGGTTTCCTGCGTAATTTTGCCGATTTTGTGTGCAATCAGCCCGGTAATCAGCCCGATGCAAAACTTTAAGAGAAATGTTTTCGGTGCATAAACAACATAAATAGGGTCGAGTAAATCACCGATAGTCATGCCGATGGCACCGCCAAGACCACCGTAGAAGCCACCCAGTAACAAGGCTCCCAAAACGCACACTGCATTTCCCAAATGAATGGATGTGAAATCACCGCCGAGTGGGATTTTTATTTGTATAAAAGTGAATACTGCATATGACAAAGCTGCCATAAGGCCTGTCATAGCAAGTTTTAAGGTTTTTGAATTTTTCATAACAATAGTCCTCCTTGTTGTGTGTGTTTGAATTTATATGCAGTTATGTATATACATATAATTGATGCTTAAGCCGTTAGATAACAGTATACTCATAAGTGGCATGATAAAAAGTACCAAAATGGATTTTTTTAACCATGCCAGTTTTGCGCGGGATATGATGATAAAGAAAGGACCCGGAGAAAGAATTATGACAGAATCGGTAAAAAAAGGAATTGATGGAAGTACGCTGAAATTGATAGCGGTGTTTTCCATGCTGGTAGACCATACGGCAGCAGTACTTGTCTGGAATCCCCTAAATCCGCAGGCCGTCACTATCGTACCTGATATGGTGGCAGGATGGAATGCTTCGTGGCTGATTTACCTGTTTATGCGTTATCCTATCGGGCGTCTTGCCTTTCCGATTTATTGTTTTTTACTGGTGGAGGGCTTTGTGCATACAAGAAGCATCAAAAAGTATGCTTTGAGAATGTTGCTTTTTGCACTGATTTCCGAGATTCCTTTTGATTTGGCTTTCTATGGGAAAGCTTGGGAAATTAGCGGACAAAATGTATTTTTTACTTTGTTTTTGGGAATTGCACTTATGGCAGGACTGCAGCTTGCAGAGAAGAAATGTATCCATTTATGGCAGGTTAAGGTCTGCCAGATTCTGTGGACAGTGGTTATTTGCTTTGCGGCAAATCTGATTGCCTGTGATTATGGCGCCAAAGGTATTCTGCCGGTGCTTGTACTTTATCTGCTCAGACAGGATAAGAAAACACAGGCAGTTGCAGGTAGTGTGGTATTTTCGTGGGAAATTACCGCGCCGCTGGCGTTCATTCCCATTTATCGGTATAATGGAAAACGCGGGATGAATCTGAAATATTTCTTTTATGCTTTTTACCCGGTGCATTTGCTGATACTATACGGAATATTACATCTGCTATAATTATTTGTCACCGGGCTGACGTATCAACTTAACGGAGGAAGGAAACATGAGTGATAAAATTTTTGTGCCGGTAAATCCTAAGGCACAGGAAGAGCTTCATCATATACAGCAGCTTACCGGCAAACAGCCTGCATTGCTTGGCTTTGAATTGCTTGCTTACTCACCCAATATTAATTATTTTGATACCGATGAGGAATGTATGCAGGAAATATCAGAGAATTATGGCACCCTGAAAAGAGCCTGGGAATGGGCAGAGAAAAAGGGACTTATTACATTTACCTGGCATTGGTTTTCGCCGCTTTTTGGTCGCTCAAAGGCTTTTTATGCAGAAAATACTAAGTTTGATGCTTCACGTGCTGTCATTGACGGAACGCCTGAAAATAAAGCCCTTATTTCAGACATGGATGTAATGGCAGGGTTACTTAGACCGTTTTGTGACAGGCAGATACCAATTTTGTGGAGACCCTTCCACGAAGGAGACGGAGACTGGTTTTGGTGGGGAGCGAAAGGAGCAGAACCGTTAAAGGCTCTTTGGCGTCTTATGTATGACCGGTACACAAACGTACATCAACTTAATAATCTGATATGGGTATGGAATTCCCCGGTACCGGAATGTTATCCGGGTGATGATGTGGTAGATATTATTTCCAGAGATATGTATCCGCCTGCACATACACACACAAGCCAGCTGGAAGCATATGAAGAACTCATTCGGATTACAAAGCAGCCAAAGATTGTGCTTATCGGTGAAACAGGAACCCTTCCTTTGGCAAAGGATGTGGTGGAACAGAAAGCAGGATGGGCCAGCTATATGACATGGTCTCATGGATTCTGTCTTTGTGAGGAGTTTAATACGAATGAGAGCTTAAGAGAGATGTACAACAGTCCTTATGCAGTTACAAAAGATACATTGCCGATACTTTATTAAGCCTTATTACTGCAGGAAAAATAGGAAAGATTGAGGAGATTACATGAAAAAATATTGGAAATATATCAAACCGTATTTATCATCATTTATCATTGCACCGATTTTGATGATTGTGGAAGTAATCGGAGAGGTGGTTCTTCCCAAATTGATGGCTAACATTATCAACAATGGCGCTGCCAACAGAGATATTCCCTATATTATCGGTATGGGAATTTGTATGGTAATTGTAGCAGTTTTGATGATGGCAGGCGGAACCGGCGCTGCTTTTTTTGCAGCAAGGGCATCCATCGGATTTGCTTCTGACCTTAGAAGCGATGTATTTGCCAAGGTGCAGAAATTTTCCTTTGCCAATCTGGATAGGTTTAGCACCGGTTCGCTGGTAACAAGATTAACCAACGACATTACCCAGGTACAGAATTTGATTAATATGTCACTTCGTATGATGCTTCGTGCACCGGGCATGTTAATCGGTGCGCTGATTATGGCTTTTGTAATGAACAGGCAGCTTGCCATGGTTGTGCTTGTGGTCATTCCGATTCTGGTATTCTTAATCGGAATGGTAATAAGGATAGCATTTCCCAGATTCGGAATTATGCAAAAGAAGTTGGATAAGTTAAATTCTACCATTCAGGAAGTGCTGACCAATGTACGTGTGATTAAATCCTTTGTCAGAGATGAGTTTGAAGAAGCTAAATTTGCAGAAGCAAATGAAGAGTTAAAGCAGTCAAGTTTAGATGCGTTTAAGGTAGTGATTTTGAATATGCCGATTATGTCACTGATGATGAATGCAACCACCCTTGCCGTGGTATGGTTCGGAGGTAACCAGATTCTGGCGGGGAATATGCCGGTAGGTGATTTGACGGCGTTTACCACATATATTGTGCAGATACTGATGTCTCTGATGATGCTTGCCATGATTCTGTTGCAAAGCTCCAGAGCACTGGCATCCTTAAGCCGTATCAGAGAAGTGCTGGATACCCATGTGGATTTGACGGATGAGGGCTGTGCTTTCCCCGAAAAGAAGGTGGAAAGGGGAAGCGTGGAATTTAAAAATGTCAGCTTCCGTTATTATAAAGATAATAAGGAGCCGGTTCTTGATGATATCAGCTTCTCTGTGGAAGCGGGACAGATTCTGGGTATTATCGGTTCTACCGGTTGTGGCAAAACCACACTGGTGCAGATGATTCCCAGACTCTACGATACGGATGCAGGAGAAGTTTTGGTAGATGGTGTAAACGTAAAGGACTATTCTTTAGTGAATCTGCGGGAAGGCGTAGGCATGGTACTGCAGAAGAATGTATTATTTTCAGGCTCCATTATGGAAAACCTTATGTGGGGAGACCACAATGCTTCCGAAGAAGAAATGAAAGAGGCGGCAATGGCAGCCCAGGCGGCTCCTTTTATTGAAGGCTTTACAGATGGATATGAAACGGAGCTGGGACAGGGCGGAGTCAATGTATCCGGTGGTCAAAAGCAGAGACTTTGTATTGCAAGAGCACTGCTGAAAAAACCTAGAATCTTGATTTTGGATGACTCTACCAGCGCAGTGGATACTGCAACAGAAGCAAAAATCAGGGAAAGCTTTAGTACGACGTTAAAGGATACGACCAAAATTATTATTGCACAGAGAATTTCTTCCGTGATGGAGGCCGACCGGATTATTGTGCTGGACGAAGGCAGAATTGTGGGATTTGGTCATCATGAAGAGTTACTTGCTGATTGTGAGGCTTATCAGGAAATCTACTATTCCCAGATGGACAAGGAGGTAAGCGCATCATGAAGCAGGAGAGACTGGAGTATTTACAGAAAAAATATGAGAAAAAATTAAACCCGGAGCGGATGAGTGCGGAAGAACTTCAAAAAGGTGCTGCAAAGCCGGCCGGCGGCGGTATGATGAAGGGACCGGGAGGCGGCGGCAGAGGCGGCAGAAATGCCATGCCCGTGGTAAAACCCAAAAATGTGAAAAGAACAGTGGGAAGATTGTTTTCTTATATTTCCCATGAAAAATGGAAGCTTGGAATTGTATTTCTTTGTGTCATCGGCGGAACCATTGCCAATTTAGCAGCATCCTATATGCTTAGGCCCATTATTAACGGATTAACCTCAGCGGACGGAAGCCCGGGAAAGCTGTTTGCAGGAATTATGATGATGCTTTGCATTTATGTAATTGCGGTGCTTGCACAGTATTTGCAGCAGAGAATCATGATTACCGTTTCCCAGAATGCGATTCAGAAAATCAGGAATGAGTTACTGGATAAATTGCAAAATCTGCCAATCAGGTTTTATGATACTAATAACCACGGTGATTTAATGAGCCGCTTTACCAATGATGTGGATGTGATTGGAGAAATGCTCAATAATACAGTGGTACAGCTGATTTCGGGAAGTATTACTTTGGTGGGAACCTTTTGTCTGATGCTTTATACCAATGTCTGGCTGACGTTAATCACAGTGTTTATGATTCCGGTAATGATGAAGGCCCTTCAGATTATTACCTCCAGAAGCCGTAAATACTATCAGGCACAGCAGGCGGCAATCGGTACGCTGAACGGTTTTATTGAAGAAACTGTGACCGGGCAGAAGGTGGTAAAGGTATTCTGTCATGAAGAAGAATCCGCAGAGGAATTTGAGTATCTGAACAGGGATTTACGCGCAAAGCAGATTAAAGCACAGTTTTTTGGCGGAATCATGGGACCTGTTATGGGAAATCTAAGTCAGGTCAGCTATTCCCTGACAGCCTGTATCGGCGGTATTTTGTGCGTGCTTCGTGGCTTTGATATCGGCGGGCTTACGGTGTTTGTAAATTATTCCAAGCAGTTTTCCCGCCCCATTAATGAAATCTCCATGCAGGTAAATACCATCTTTTCTGCGATGGCAGGTGCCGAGCGTGTGTTTGCGGTAATGGATGCAGAGCCGGAATCGGCAGATGCAGAGAATGCAATCCGCATCGAAGAAAATATTTTGGGTAAAACCTGCTATGTGATTCCCAAGCAGAATGCATTTGTAACAGGAGATAATAAGCCGGCAGATTTTCTTGACGGACTTGTGAAAGAGGATGAGAATTATTATTACAAGGAAGTATTGGGCGGTGTAAGGCTTACCGATGTGACCTTCGGGTATGTACCGGAGAAAACTGTCCTTAAAAATATTTCCCTATATGCTAATCCGGGGCAGAAAATTGCCTTTGTAGGCTCTACCGGAGCAGGAAAGACCACCATTACCAACCTGATTAACCGTTTTTATGACATTGATTCCGGGGAAATCACCATAGATGATATTCCGATTATGGAAATTGAGAGGGCTTCCCTTCGCAGAAATATTGCCATGGTATTACAGGATACCCATTTGTTTACCGGAACGGTAAGAGAAAACATCCGCTATGGCAGATTGGATGCAACGGATGCAGAGGTGGAACAGGCGGCTAAGACAGCCAGCGCCCATTCTTTTATTATCCGACTGGAGCATGGCTATGATACCATGTTAGAGGGGGACGGCGCCAATTTAAGCCAGGGACAAAGACAGCTGATTAATATTGCAAGAGCTGCGATTTCCAAGGCACCTATCCTGATTTTGGATGAGGCCACCAGCTCGGTAGATACCAGAACCGAAAAACATATTGAACAGGGGATGGACAGTATTATGGAGCAACGTACCACACTGGTGATTGCCCACCGCTTATCAACGGTCCGCAATTCCAACGCTATTATGGTACTGGAGAAGGGTGAGATTATTGAACGCGGTGACCATGATGATCTGATTGCCCAGGGCGGAAAGTATTATGAACTTTATACCGGTATGAGTGAGCTTGATTAATAAAGTGTGAAATGAAAAAGGAGAAAAATACGATGAAAAAAGTATTGGTTGTAGTAGATATGCAGAATGATTTTGTGGACGGTGCATTGGGCACCAAGGAAGCACAGGCAATTGTACCTGCCGTGCTTGCAAAGATTAAGGAATATGCAGGAGAAACGGTATATGCCACAAGGGATACCCATGGTGAAAACTATATGGAAACATCGGAAGGTAAACATCTTCCGGTGCCTCATTGTATTAAAGGAACACAGGGATGGGAAATCAGGGATGATGTGGCAGAAGCATTGAAGGCTGTGGGAGCAGAAATCATAGATAAGCCTACCTTCGGTTCTACCGTGTTGGCAGAGAAGATGGTTGCACTTGCCAAGGCAGATGAACTTACAATCGAATTAATCGGTCTTTGCACCGATATCTGTGTAGCGTCCAATGCTCTTTTATTAAAAGCAAATCTACCTGAAGCAGTAATAAAGATCGACCCTGCATGCTGCGCAGGCGTAACACCTGAAAGCCATGATGCGGCATTGCTTACCATGAAGATGTGTCAGATTGATTAGTACTAAAGTAATAATATATAGTAATGTTATACAAACAGTGAGGACTCTTTCGGTCAAAAATTGTGTTATCCGGCATTTACTTTTATAAAAATACAACATATAATGACAGTGTTGAATTTTTATACAAGATGAAGAGGGAGAACATATTATGAAAAGAACAAAGAGAACATTAACAGCAATTGTGGCAATGATGGCATTAGTATGTATGATGCTGGCAGGATGTGGAGCTAAGAGCGCACCGGCAGACCAGTCTGTCAATGCTTTATTTGAACTTTATGCAAAGAACAATGCAGCACCCATGCAGGAATTACTTGGTTTTGAATCTGTTGAAGCAGTAAACGCAGCTTTTGTTGAAGAAGATGCAGAGGTTGACGTGTTAGCAGAAATGACATCTATCATCGAAGATGCCGACGTTGAAATGACAGAAGAAGAAATCCAGTCCTTTACAGATTCTTTAATGGGAATGGTTAACAAGGCTTCCGCTACAGCAGAAATCACTTCTGAAGATGGCGACTATACTACCGTAACCTTACAGGTATACGGCTTCTCTTCTGAAGAAATGATGACAATCATTACTGATTGTGCTACTGCTATGACTGAAAGCATTACAGAGGAAGATGCAATTGCAATCGGTGAAGGAGATATGGAAGTTTACAATAAGTATATGAAGCAGTACATTACAGATTTTGTAAACGGTATGGCGGCAATGGATCCTGTAGCTGAACCGGTTGAAGTTGTAGTTGAATGCGAAAAGCAGCTTGTAGAAGTAAACGGAAAAGAGCAGGCTGAATGGATGCCCGTTGATATGGACGGATTCTGCGCAGATGTTGATGCTGCTATGTTCCAGGAATAATTCAAGGGCTTGATATTGAATATGGGTAAAGAAAGGACTCTGTTGAAGGGTCCTTTTTATATATCATCAGAATCGTTTTTTACCGAAGACAAATTCTTGCGAAAATGATATTCTCATGATACAGTAATAATAGTGAAAAATGTGTAAATTCCAGGAGGTTATAATTATGTATTATGATAAAAAAATCTGGGTTGCCAAATCAGGAGAAGAAAAGGTATATATTTATCCCAAGATGGCAAACCGCCACGGTCTGATTGCAGGTGCTACCGGAACCGGTAAAACCGTTACATTAAAGGTTCTTGCAGAATCCTTCAGTGATTGCGGTGTGCCTGTATTTCTCGCTGATGTAAAGGGTGACCTGGCAGGAATGTGTAAGCCGGGAACAGAAAATGAAAATGTGAAGAAGCGCATGGATGAAATGGGACTTCTTGCTGACGGTTTTCATTTACATGAGTATCCCACTACCTTCTGGGATGTTTACGGAGAAAAGGGAATGCCTCTTCGTACCACCATTACAGAGATGGGACCGCTTTTATTGTCCCGTATTATGGATCTAAATGATACCCAGTCTGATATTTTGACAATCATCTTTAAAATTGCGGATGATGAGGGGCTTTTATTGATTGACACCAAGGACCTGCGTTCCATGCTTCAGTATGTAGGAGAAAATGCAAAGGAATACTCCCTTACATACGGTAATATTTCCAAGCAGAGTCTGTCTGCTATTGTCCGTGCAGTGATTGCACTGGAGGAAGAAGGCGGAGATTTATTCTTCGGAGAGCCTGCACTTGATATCAGAGACTGGCTTCGTACCAATTGTGACGGCAAGGGAGAAATCCAAATTCTGGATTGCCAGAAGCTAATCAATAATCCTACCATGTATGCAACCTTTATGCTTTGGATGGTGTCAGAGCTGTTTGAAACCTTACCGGAAGCAGGCGATATGGCAAAGCCTAAAATGGTCTTTTTCTTTGACGAGGCACACTTATTGTTTGACTCCGCACCAAAGGCATTACTTGAAAAGATAGAACAGGTAGTAAAGCTAATCCGTTCCAAGGGTGTAGGTATTTACTTTATTACACAGAATCCCAGAGATATTCCTGACGGAGTTTTAGCACAGCTTGGTAATAAAATCCAGCATGCCCTGCGTGCTTATACTCCTGCAGAGCTGAAAAATGCAAAGGCAGCAGCGCAGTCCTTCCGTGAAAATCCTGAATTTGACACCCTTGAGGTGCTGACCAATTTGGGAATCGGAGAAGCTATTATTTCTGTGTTGGATGAAGAGGGGATACCTACTATCGTAAAGAAGTGTACCATCCTGCCTCCCCAGAGCCAGATGGGAGCTTTGGAGGATGAAGCAAGAAACAGCTGCATCACGGGCAATTTATTGTACAGCAGATACTGTGAAGAACAAGACAGGGATTCCGCTTATGAATTTTTAAACAGAAAGGCAATTGCAGATGCAGAGGCGGCAGAAAAAGCAGCCCAAGAAGAAGCTTTAAGAAAACAGCAGGAAAAGGAAGCAGCAGCGGCTGAAAAGCAGAGGCTTAAAGAAGAGGCAGCAGCTGAAAAACAGAGATTGAAAGCAGAAGCAGCAGCTGAGAAACAACGCCTGAAAGAAGAAGAGCAGAAGCAGAAGCAGGCAAAGCGGGTGGTAAAGAGTGTGGCAAACAGCGCAGTGGGTACCATCGGAAGAGAGTTCGGTAATTCTATCGGTAAGTCCATTGGCGGAAGCTTTGGCAAAAAGGTTGGCGGTAATGTAGGCGCTTCACTGGGAAGAGGAATTTTAAGTACATTATTTAAGCTTTAATAAGAATCCCGCAGATAAAAGGTCTGCGGGATTCTCAAATCAGATAAAGGAATCGGAAGCTTATGAATCAGTTTATCAGAACAGAAATGCTGTTTGGAACAGAGGCAATGGAGCAGTTACAAAATGCTCACGTGGCAATTTTTGGTATTGGCGGCGTCGGTGGTTATGTGGCAGAAGCGCTTGCAAGAAGCGGCATTGGTCATTTCACGCTTGTGGATAATGACCGGGTGGCTGAAAGTAATATAAACCGCCAGATTATCGCAACCTATGATACGGTAGGAAGGGATAAGGTCAGTGTGATGAAGGAGAGGATTCTGTCAATCAATCCAAAAGCAGAGGTCATTACCAGAACCTGTTTTTACTTACCGGAAACTGCTGCAGAGTTTGATTTTTCCGGCTATTCTTATATTGTAGATGCTATTGATACCGTTACTGCCAAAATCGATTTGGTTCTTCGGGCAAAAGAAGCAGGAACACCCATTATCAGCTGTATGGGAACCGGCAATAAGCTGGATCCTTCAAGACTGGAAGTGTCAGATATCTATCTAACAAGTGTGTGTCCGCTGGCAAAGGTAATGAGAAAGGAGCTTCGGACAAGAGGCGTTAAGCAGCTTAAGGTGATTTATTCTAAAGAAGAGCCGAAGGTGCCTATGGCAGAGTTATTGCCGCAGGAGGACAGAAACTCCGGAAGGCGGGGAATTCCCGGGAGTACAGCATTTGTTCCGCCGGCGGCCGGACTTTTAATTGCATCGGAGGTTGTCAGGGAGCTTTTACAAATTACTTCAGAGAAGTAGAATGTTTGAGCACTTTATGATAAAATAACAAAAAGTAAAAGATATCAATAAACAGAACAGCTATAGTGACGGAGTGGACAGAGTTTGAAAAAGAAGAAGAAAAGACTTCTCAAAATGATCATATTTTTATTGCTGGCAGTTATCGGATACGGAGTATATATTTTTGTGGCGTATTACAGGTTGCCGGATAATTTGACACTGGAGGTTAAGAGAAACGGTGCCAACTTCTATTTTGAAGAAGATGAGCCTTATACGACGGATAAGTATTATTGGGCAATGACATATAATATCGGTTTCGGTGCATATCAGAAGGATTTCAGTTTTTTCATGGATGGCGGAAAATCTTCCCGGGCAGAAGACAAGGACAGCGTGATAGCAGCCGTTTGCGGAATGGGAGAAATTATAACCAACGTAAATCCTGATTTTGTATTCCTTCAGGAAGTAGATATTGACGGTACCCGTACTTATCATGAGGATGAGCTTGAACTTTTGAATCAGTTTGTAAAAGGATATTATTATACATTTGCCCAGAACTATGATTCTCCGTTTTTATTCTTCCCGCCATGGGAGCCACACGGAGCCAATCAATCCGGTCTTGTCACTTATTCCAAAGGACAGATTACGGATTCCATGAGAAGAAGTATTCCTGTATCGGAAAGCATTAGTAAATTTATGGATTTGGACCGTTGTTATTCGGTATCAAGGGTGCCGCTTGAAAATGGAAAAAATTTGTGCCTGTACAACATGCATATGTCTGCATACGGAAGTAATGATGAAATAAGAGCAGGGCAGCTTGCTATGCTTTATGCAGATATGGAAGCTGATTATAAGAGCGGAGATTATGTGATTTGCGGTGGCGATTTTAATCATAATTTGAGAGCAGATACGTTAGACAATTCGCCGGAATGGGCGCAACCTTTTCCAAAAGAAACTTTACCGGAAGGATTTGAGCTTGCAATTGACACGGCAAAGCCGGAAGATGTGGAACATGATACCAGCAGATTAGCAGACCGGCCTTATGATGAAGAACAGAGTTATACAGTGTCTTTAGACGGATTTATCGTTTCTGACAATATTACCGTGAATTATTATCATCATATGGACTGGGGATATGAGCTTTCCGACCATGACCCGGTAATTATGCAGTTCAAAATGGAATAAGATAGTTAAAATCTGCCATACTAGCTTATAAGTATTGATGGAGGAAAGCAGTATGGCGAATCAGGAAAAAATTTATATTAATGCAAAGCAGAATGCGGAGGTAATGGAAAGCTGTGTCAGTATCAGCAACATTGCCTCCGTTTATTGTAGGGAAAAAGACATCTGTGCAAGGGTAAAAGCAATCCGGGTACACAAGTTTCATGGGCAGGAAGAGAAACGTCAGGTTATCAGTATCCTGAAAGTAATAGAACTGATTGAAAAGGAAATACCGGGTGTTCAGGTGGAAAGTATCGGTGAAACAGACATTCTTATTGAACAAATTTCTCCGGATAAACATAAGGGCGTAATGCAGTTTGTTAAGCTGTTCTTTGTAGCATGTATCAGCTTTTTCGGTACAGGATTTACGATTATGGCATATCATAATGACATCGGGATTAATCAGTTGTTTGAAACGATTTATGAACAGGTAATGGGATATCCTTCAAACGGATACAGTATTTTGGAAATTTCTTATTCCATCGGACTTGCTGCCGGAATTATTATTTTCTTTAACCATGTAGGCGGAAGAAGGATTACCAAGGACCCTACTCCTATCGAGGTAGAAATGCGTATCTATGAAGGGGATGTGAATAAAGCGTTGATAGAAACTGCTGACAGGGAGGGAAAAACACTTGATGCTTCTTAAACAATTGTTTTTGGTAAGCTGTGCGCTAAGCTTCGGGCTGTTATCTTCCGCAGGAGTCTTTACCGTACTTGCTTCTGTAGGGCTGATTCCCAGATTCGCAGGAAAAATGCATGTGGCAAAAAAGGTATTTGCCCTGGAAGAGGCGGTAATTTTCGGTACGCTTACCGGTGGCTATTTCAGTGTGTTTGGAGATTACGGACGGATTGGGGCATTTGTACTTTCAAGAGAAATTTTCGGAAGTAATACAGTGGCAATCTGGCAGGGAATCGGAAATGCTGTTATGGCAATGGGAGGCTTGTTTGCAGGGATGTTTGTAGGCTGTCTTGCTTTTTCTATTGCAGAAATGCTGGATTCCATTCCGATTTTCAGCAGAAGAATCGGCTTTAGACACGGACTCGGAGTGGCGGTTACTGCAGCTGCTATAGGAAAGGTAATCGGAAGTATTCTGTACTTTGCGAGGGGGATTTATGCTTCGGGACTGTAAAAATACGTGGGAGAGATAATTATGTGGGATTGATATAAACAGAAGCTGATAGAAAGTGATATGAGCAGAAACAAGAGTTGAAAAAAGGAAGAAAGTTGATTACAATAATAGTATTGTGAAAAGGAGGCAGTACAATGCGGTCAATGGAGTTTAAAATGGAACGTCCCGGTTTACTAAAAGAAGGAGATGCGGTGACTATAACGGAAGGTGTATTGCCCAGCAACTATTATTATACCATTGATCCGTCCCTTGCTATGTCCGGTAACATTCCCTTCAGAGAACGGCTGAAAGCGCGGGAAGGTAAGGTAGTCAGCGTAATAGAAAACGAAAGAGGATTTTATGTAACAGCTGAATTTGACGAATAGGAGGAAAAGTTATGTTAACTAAAGTGGCAACAGATAAGGCACCTGCAGCAATCGGACCTTATTCCCAGGGAATCATCGCAAACGGTATGTTGTTTGCATCAGGACAGATTCCCATTATTCCGGAAACAGGTGCTATTGCAGAAGGGGATATTACCGTGCAGGCAACACAGGTTATGCACAATGTAGGAGAAATTTTAAAGGCAGCAGGAAGTGACTATGAGCATGTGGTAAAAACAACCTGCTTTTTAGCTGAAATGGCTGATTTTGCAGCATTTAACGCAGTGTATGAACAGTATTTTACGGGAAAGCCTGCAAGAAGCTGCGTGGCGGTAAAGCAGCTTCCCAAGGATGTGCTTTGTGAAGTAGAAGTGATTGCGCTGGTGAAGTAAGAGACGGCTTTATGAAAAATATATCACTAAAGAGCAGTATGCTGTTATTTCTTGCCGCATTTATTTGGGGCGTTGCCTTTGTTGCCCAAAGCGTGGGTATGGATTACATGGGACCTCTTAGCTTTAACGGAGCCAGATTTTTAATGGGAAGTGTTGTGCTTCTTCCGCTTGTAATTTACCGCAGACAGAAGAACCGGAAGGAAGGGATACCTGCAGCGGATACAAAGATAACTATAAAAGGCGGTATCTGCTGCGGACTGGCATTATGTGCAGCGGCTTTATTACAGCAGTATGGTATCATGTATACCACGGTAGGGAAGGCCGGTTTTATTACAACCTTGTATATTATAATGGTTCCCATATTCGGAATCTTTTTAAAAAAGAGAGTGCCCGGGAAAGTATGGATTGGAGCAGTAATTGCAGCATTTGGTATGTATCTTCTTTGTATGAGTGAAAGGCTTGCACTTAGCAAGGGAGATGGTCTGGTATTTATTTGTGCCATAATTTTTTCCGTACATATTTTGGTGATTGATTACTTTTCACCGAAGGCAGACGGAGTAGAAATTTCCTGCATTCAGTTTTTGACTGCAGGAGTCATCGCAAGTATAGGAGCGCTTCTGTTTGAAAACCCACAGCTTGGTCAGTTTATAGCAGGAATTATCCCACTTGTTTATGCAGGTATTTTATCTAGTGGGGTAGCTTATACTCTACAGGTAGTAGGCCAGAAAAATGTAGAGCCTACGGTTGCATCCCTGATTCTTAGTCTGGAATCTGTAGTTTCCATGCTGGCAGGCTGGGTCATTTTGCATCAGGCACTGACGGGAAGAGAACTTTTCGGATGCGTGCTGGTGTTTGCGGCTGTAATTTTAGTGCAACTGCCGGATAAGAAAAAGGTATAAAACAGTTAGTTTGGGAAAGACTACCTACATCAAAACCATTAGGAGGTTGTTATGGATTACTTTCATGCTTTTTGGGTAGGTGGCCTGATTTGCGCTTTAGTACAAGTGCTGATGGAAAAAACAAAACTGATGCCGGGTCGCATTATGGTGCTTTTGGTTTGCAGCGGGGCGTTACTTAGTGCAATCGGACTTTATGAACCTTTTGCTGAGTTTGCAGGCGCAGGAGCTTCGGTGCCGCTTCTTGGTTTTGGGAATGTGCTCATGAAGGGGGTTAAAGAAGCGATAGACAGTCAGGGCTTTATGGGACTTTTTGCCGGCGGCTTTAAAGCCGGTGCAGTAGGTACCTCAGCTGCTTTGATTTTCGGATATTTGGCAAGTCTCATTTTTAATCCCAAGATGAAAAAATAACAGGTAATAATGAAAACAGAGATAAACTGATAGTACAATGAGGTCAGAAAATGGTTAAGAAAAGACTTAAGGCACTTAGAAGTGCAATGAAAGAAGCCGGAATCCATTGCTATATCATTCCTACTTCGGATTTTCACAACAGTGAATATGTCAGTGAGCATTTTATGGTGCGCAAGTATTTCAGTGGTTTTTCCGGTTCTGCGGGAACTCTTGTGGTGCAGGAAGAAAAGGCGGCACTTTTTACAGATGGCCGTTATTTTATTCAGGCAGAAAAGGAACTGGAAGGAAGCGACATAGTCTTAATGAAAATCGGGGAACCGGAGGTACCCACACTTACGGAGTATGTGGAAAGGGAACTGAAAGAGGGCGGAACGATTGGTTTTGACGGCAGAGTAATGACCGCCGGAGACGGAACTGTCTTTGAAGAGATTACAGCAAGAAAGGGCGGCAATCTCATTTGGAATAGAGACCTTGCTGACAACATATGGACGGATAGGCCGGCTCTGCCTGCTACGCAGGTATATGTACTTCAGAAGGAATATAGCGGTGAAAGCATGGCAGATAAGCTGATGCGCCTGCGCACAGCTATGGAAAAAGAAAAATGTGACATTCATGTATTGACTACACTGGACGATATTGCATGGTTGTTTAACTTACGTGCCAATGATGTGGAAAGCTGTCCGGTGTTTCTTTCCTATGCCATTATCACACACACAGAAACAATCCTGTTTGCCGGAGAAAGTGCTTTTGATGAAACAGTCAGATCATACTTGGAGGAGAATGGAGTTGTACTAAAAAGCTATGAGACATTTTATGATAATGTCCGCAGACTGATAAGTGAAGGCGGGCTTGGAAAGCTTTTGCTTTGCGAAAGCAGAATCAGCTACCGGCTGAAGAAAGAACTGGAAGGAGCGACTATCCTTGATAGACAGAATCCGACATCATTTATGAAATCGGTTAAGAATGAAACAGAACAGAAGAATATCCGTAAAGCACATCTGATGGATGGAATAGCAGTTACCAAATTCATGTACTGGCTTAAGAAAAATGTGGGAAAGATACCCATGGATGAATTGAGTGCGGCTGCTTATCTGGAGGAGCTGCGGGCAGAAAACAAGAGCTTTCTGGAACCCAGCTTTTCTACCATTTGCGCGTACGGTGCCAACGGAGCGATTATTCATTACAGTGCTACCAAGGAACAGTTTGCCGAAATAAAGCCGGAAGGAATGCTGATGGTAGACAGTGGCGGACATTATTATGAAGGAAGTACGGATATTACAAGAACCTTTGTGCTGGGAGAGATTACCGAAGAAATGAAAGCTCATTTTACGTTGGTAGTGAAAGCAATGTTGCGCCTTAGAAATGCGAAATTTTTGTATGGTGCAAAGGGAATCAATCTGGATATTCTGGCAAGGGAAGCTTTATGGGAACAGGGACTTGACTATAAACACGGAACAGGCCATGGAGTAGGATATTTACTCAGTGTTCATGAAGGACCAAACAGCTTCCGCTTTAGGCAGGTTCCCGGTAACGGTGATGATTGGTGTTTCGAAGAGGGAATGGTAACCAGTGACGAACCAGGAATCTACATAGAGGGCAGCCACGGAATCAGAATCGAAAACGAGCTTCTTTGCAGAAAAGGAGAAAAGAACGGGTATGGGCAGTTTATGTATTTTGAAAATCTGACCTATGTACCGATTGATCTTGACGGTATTGATACTTCTTTCATGGAAGATAGGGACATTAACCGGCTAAATGCCTATCATGAGGAAGTGTATGAGAAGCTGTCACCGTATTTTGAAAATGAGCTACTGGCTTGGTTAAAGGAAGCTACAAGAAAAATAGGAAAATAGTACGGGGAATAGAATTTTCGTAAAATAAAGTGATATATCCGCTTGACGGATGTATCACTTTTTTATATAATAGCGGGAAGGCAAAAATCCGGGACGTGAATAAAATACCTAAAAACGGATTTTTGTAAAATAAAATACAGAAGGAGAAGGAGTATGAGTAAAGAAAAAGTCGTTATCGGCGAAGAAGGTCTCTTTGATGCGAAGCAGCTCGGAGTACCGAAAATGTTAGTTCTTGGGTTACAGCATATGTTTGCAATGTTTGGAGCAACGGTTGTGGTTCCTGCATTAACCGGTTTGGATGTTTCCACTACCTTGTTATTTGCAGGTTTAGGCACATTGTTGTTCCATTTTTTAGCTAAGGGTAAAGTGCCTGCATTCTTAGGTTCTTCCTTTGCTTTCCTTGCCGGATATTGGGCAATTGCACCAAACGGTGAGCCGGAATTACTTCCCTATGCATGCTTTGGTGTGGCTTGTGCAGGTTTGTTGTATCTGGTGCTTGCGGCTTTGATTAAAGCCTTTGGAACAAGTAAGGTAATGCGGTTTTTCCCGCCTATTGTAACGGGTCCGATTATTATTGCAATCGGTTTAAACCTTTCCCAGTCAGCGATTGACAACTGCGCAGCAAACTGGTGGATTGCAGTGCTTGCCATCATTATCGTGGTAGTATGTAATATCTGGGGAAAAGGAATGATTAAGATTGTTCCGATTATTATGGGTGTTATCGGTTCTTATCTGGTGGCAGCAGTTACCGGCAATGTGGATTTTACCCCGGTAAAAGAAGCAGCCTGGATTGGATTGCCTATTCACTGGGAAAATACAGTATTCTCTATTTTCAGTAATTTAGATGTTTCTTTACTCATAACAGCTGTTATCACTATCATGCCTATTGCCCTCGCAACCATGGTAGAGCATATCGGTGATATGTCAGCAATCTCTTCCACAGTAGGAAGAAACTATATTAAAGACCCCGGTCTTCACAGAACCTTAATCGGTGACGGACTTGCCACTGCAATTGCAGCATTATTCGGTGCACCGGCGAATACCACTTACGGTGAAAACACCGGTGTTCTGTCTCTTACTAAGGTGTATGACCCGGTTGTAATCAGAATTGCGGCAGGCTTTGCAATCCTCTTTGCTTTCTCTCCGAAGGTAGGGGCTGTGATTTCCTGTATGCCTACAGCTACCTTGGGCGGTGTATCCCTGGTGCTTTACGGTATGATTTCTGCAGTAGGTGTGCGTAACGTAGTAGAAAATAAGGTGGACTTTACCAAGAGCCGCAACGTAATTATTGCAGCACTTATCCTGGTACTTTCCATCGGTATCAACTACAGTGCAGCCGGCGCCATTGCATTTACTATCGGAAATGTAACCATCAGCTTATCCGGTCTTGCAGTAGGTGCATTAACAGGTATTATCTTAAATGCGATTCTGCCCGGTAAGGATTATGAATTTGATGAGGAAAAGCCTTCTGATACAGGTGTGAATTTCGAAGTATAAGAAACACATAAATTAAAAGACGATTTAATTTATGGAGTTGTTGGTGCTTGTAATACAGTAGAAATAAAACAGAAAGTCGGCCCGTGAGAATCCTCACGGGCTGTTTTGTTTGAAAAAGCCTATATGGAATGATATAATCGGCACAAAAGAAAAACAAGCGACGCGAAGCGGAGATAAAGACATGAAGCAGATACCGACAGTAAATAGCGACATAGAAAACAAATTAAAAAATATCACATGTTACGCATTGGATATGGATGGAACCATCTACCTTGGAGAACAATGGATTGAAGGTGCAAGAGAATTTCTTGAAGCAGTAGAGAGAGCCGGCAAGAGCTATGTGTTTCTGACCAATAATTCCTCCAAGGGACCCGAAAACTATGTGGAGAAGCTTGGGAGAATGGGACTTGCCGTAGATAAGAGCCGGATTGTAACCTCCGGACAAGCCACCATTGACTATTTGAAAAGAAATTACCCGGGAAAGAAAGTATTCCTTTTGGGAAATGAGCTTCTTACCAAGGAGTTTTTAGAGGAAGGAATTGAGCTGTCAGAGAATGAAGCTGAGGTAGTAGTAACAGGGTTTGATACTACCCTTACCTATGCAAAGATGTGTAAGGTATGTGATTATGTAAGAGACGGTCTTCCCTATATTACCACCCATCCTGATTACAATTGTCCTACAGAGACCGGGTTTATTCCCGATGCGGGAGCTATTCATGCCTTTATTCACGTATCTGCATTCCGTTATCCGGATCATGTGGTAGGGAAACCCAGCGGTGATATTATGGATTATCTTGCCGGGCGCATGGGCGTTTCTAAAGAAGAAACAGCTATGGTGGGCGATCGGCTTTATACAGATGTGGCGGCAGGGGTGAATAACGGATATACAGGCATTTTAGTACTTAGCGGTGAAGCAACCATGGAGGATGTGAAGCAGTCGGATGTAGTGCCGGATTTGATATTTGATTCGGTAAAAGAAATGACAGCATATTTATAGTTAAATACTTGCGGATAGAGAAAGTGGTTTGAGAATGACGAAACGAATAACAATATTGAGTGTTGTTGTGATGATTGTGTGTACCTTTTTGTCCGGCTGCAGGACTGATGGTGAATATTCCGGGATAAGAAAACTTCGGAATGTAGCAGATAAAGAAGTCAGAGTAGGAGCATTGGAGGAAGCGAGCACAGAAAATACAGAGGATAATCGGAATATGGCGGCAGAAAGCACAAGTTTGCAGCCGGAGGCAACAGTGCCGGAAGAACCGAAGACAACAGTGCCGGAAGAGCAGGAGGCAGATTGGTTTTGGCTGGAAGCCGGGGATGACGACAGTAGGTTTCGTCCGGATGGACAAGCACCTTTTTATGAATTCTGTGAACCGGAAACGGGAGAGCCTGTGCTTACCTTATATTATGATACGGAAACAAAGTCCGGAAGCGGAGTCAGCTATGGTTATGATGTTGACAGAAGCAGTAGGGTTGGTTTTTCGTTTTGTAAAAGTAAGCAGGCAAAGGAAGCTTACCGCGTGCCGGAACTGTTTACCTATAATGGTGTGCCAATAGAGGAAGATGATTATGCTTTAACTGATATTCAGAATTCTGCCGAATACGACGAAAACGGGAACATAACTACATACAGCTATGCAGGGAAACTGTATAATGATAGCGATTGGGCTTTTGGTAAAAACGAAGGAGAAGATTCACTGATAAAATGTGAAATCCGATATTCCTATAGAGAAAACGGAACGCTTTATAAAAAGCAAGGCAGAGCGGACGGAAGAGATTATAATATCATTGGAGATTATGTGACCTGTTATTTTGATGAATTGGGCAGAGAAGTATGTTCATTTGAATATATTACGCACGGTGAATTACAAAAATACTATATTTATGAAGGAGACGCAATACAGCCGACCTATTGCTTTGTATTTGATTCCGGCTGGGATGCTTATATGCTGGAATACTAAGCGTTATGCATATGAATCATTAACAAATATATAAATAAAGGAAAAGAATATGTCATTGCAATTTTATTTCGGCCCATCGGGTTCCGGTAAAAGCAGACAACTACATATGGACATGCTGGCTTTGGCGGAAAAGAATCCGGAGAAGAATATTTTGTTTTTAGTGCCGGATCAGTTTACCATGCAAACCCAGTTCGACTTGGTAAACGCCAGTAAGGTAAAAGGAATCCGTAACATTGACGTGCTTAGCTTCGGACGATTATCCCACCGCATTTTTGAAGAGACAGGCTACGGCACAAAGCCGGTACTTGATGATACAGGCAAAAGTCTGGTTCTCCGCAAAGTGGCAGCGCAAATCACAGAAGCGCTTCCGGTTATCGGTGCTAATTTAAATAAAATCGGATATATCCATGAAGTGAAGTCAGCGATTTCAGAGTTTATGCAGTACGGAATGAAACCGGATGCAGTGGCAGAGCTTGCCGAATATGCAAAAGGACACGGTTCCCTGTATGATAAGCTGAAGGATTTACAACTGATTTATCAGGCATTTCGATCCTATATAGAAGATGAATTTATTACCACAGAGGAAACACTGGAGCTTTTGACCAGAGCAGTCGAAAAGTCGGAGATCGTAAAGAACAGTGTCGTTATTTTTGACGGATTTACAGGCTTTACACCGATTCAGAACCGCCTGATACAAAGGCTGATGCAGCTTGCGGATACCGTAATCATATCCGTATTGATAGATGGAAAGGAAAATCCTTTTGGACAGGCAGGAGAGCAGGAGCTGTTTTATTTAAGCAAGAAGACGGTAACTGACTTGTGTAAGCTGGCAGAGGAAGCCGGCGTAGGCAGAAAAGAAGATGTGTTTTTAAGAACGGAGCCGGTTGCCCGGTTTGCAGGGAATATGCAGCTGGCACATTTGGAAAAGCAACTGTTCCGTTATCCTTTAAGGGTATATCGGAAGAAAGCGGATGAGGCAGACGCCGTTTGCATTACAGAGGCATACAATCCGGCGCAGGAAGCCAGAGAAGTATGCCGCCGGATAAAAGAACTGGTGTTATCTGAAGGCTACTGCTACCGTGATATTGCTATTATTGCAGGAGATTTGGAGGTTTACGGGGAATATTTGAAGCGGGAGGCCGATGTATTTGAACTTCCCATGTTTATTGATAAGACCCGAGGACTTTTGCTGAATCCCTTTATCGAATTTATCAGAAGCAGTCTGAAAATCAGGTTGACCAATTTTTCCTATGAATCTGTTTTCCACTATTTACGAAGCGGACTTGCTGATTTTGAAGAGGAAGAAATCGACAGGCTGGAAAACTATGCGCTGTCACTTGGCTTAAAAGGAAAGAAAAAGTGGAGTGAAGCATTTGTCAGAAAACCATGGGTTATGGAAGAAGAAAAACAGCTGTTACTCCTTGATAGACTAAATCAGTCAAGAGAAAAACTGATGGAACAGCTTTCCCCATTGCTGGTAAAGCAGCAAACAGCAGGAGATTATGTCAGAGCTCTTTATGACTTTATTGTAAATGCCAAAATACAGGAAAAGCTGGGTAGCTATGCGTCTTTCTTTGATGAGACGGGCGATAGGGAAAAAGCAAGGGAATATGCCCAGATTTATCGTCTTGTTATGGAGCTTCTTGAGCAGATAGACAGTCTTTTGGGAAAGGAAGAGCTTACCCTGCAGGAGTTTGCGGATATTTTGGACGCAGGCTTTGCAGAGATTGAAATCGGCATTATTCCGGGAAGTATTGACCGTGTGGTAGCCGGTGATATGGAGAGAACCAGATTAAAACAGGTTAAGATACTGTTTGTGCTTGGTGTAAATGACGGAAACATTCCTAAAGGCAGTTCCAAGGGAGGTATCCTTTCCGACATTGACAGAGAATACTTAAAGGAATCGGATTTTGAACTGGCACCCACACCCAGACAACAAATGTATATTCAAAGATTGTATTTATATATGAATTTGACAAAGCCTTCGGAAAAGCTTTTCTTATCCTATGCAAAGGTAAGCAGTGAAGGGAAGAGTCTGCGGCCGTCCTATTTGATTGATATGATAAGAAGACTTTTCCCGGAAATACAGACCAAATATGCAGAAGCCGGAGAAAATATTGTTGGGAAAATAACGGGTGTAAAGGATGGCCTTACTTTCGTGTCGGAGAAACTTCGCACTTATGCGGAAAGACCCGGAGAAGAGGAAAATGCAGGAACACTTGCAGCACTTCTTTCGTTGTATGGAAAGGAGCCTAAGTATGCTCCGCTGGTGCAAAAAATGACAGAGGCAGCTTTCATGAGCTACCGGCATTCTCCTTTAAGCAGTATTGTGGCTAAAAGTATTTACGGTACCATGCTGGAAAACTCTGTCAGCCGTTTGGAAAAGTTTGCAGGCTGTGCCTATGCGCATTTTTTGCAATACGGACTGAAGCTGAAGGAGCGGGAAGAGTATGGCTTTGAACAGGTGGATTTGGGAAATATCTATCATAATGTCCTTGAGCTTTTTGCAGGAAAACTTGCAGATTGTAATTATACATGGTTTGATTTTCCAAAGGAAGAGGGAGAACGTTTACTTCGGGAGGCACTGGAAAGCTGTGCGGCGCAGTATGGTGAAACAGTTCTTTACAGTAACGCGCGTTATTCCTATATGGTAGAACGTTTTTACCGTATCTTGTGCAGAACCATTCATACTCTTCAAAAGCAGTTAAAAGGCGGATTATTTACCCCCGCTCATTTTGAAATGTCTTTTTCTAAGGTGGAAAATCTGGAATCGGTAAATATTGCGCTGACAGGTCAGGAAAAAATGAAGCTCCGGGGCAGAATTGACCGGATTGACACCTATGAGGATGCAGACCATGTGTATGTGAAGGTTATCGATTATAAGTCGGGAAACAAAAAGTTTGATCTGGCAGCTCTTTATTATGGGTTACAGCTACAGCTTGTTGTGTATATGAATGTGGCTTCAGAGCATGAGAGGAAAAAGAATCCGGACAAAGAAATCGTTCCGGCAGCATTACTTTATTATCATGTAAATGACCCAATGGTAAAAGAAGAAAAAGAATTGTCACCGGAGGAAATCAATGAGCGGTTGCAAAAGGAACTCAGGATGACCGGTATAGTCAGCGATAAGCCTGAGGTGATAGGACTTTTAGATAAGGAATTTTCCGATAAATCCTTAATTGTTCCTGTGGAACGCAAAAAGGACGGTAGCTTTTCAGCCTCCTCCAGTGTGATTTCAAAAGAAGATTATCAGGTGGTTTCTGATTTCGTGAACCGGAAAATCAAAGAGACGGGAAAAGCCATTTTGGAAGGAAATATAGCGATAAATCCTTGTGAACAGGGGAATTATCAGGCTTGTACTTACTGTGATTATAAAGCGGTATGCGGTTTTGATGAAAAAATACCGGGTTATGAATGCCGGATATTACCCACACTTCCGGATGATGAGCTTTTGGCTAAAATGAGGGAAGAAATTTGATAAAATAACAGATGAAAGGAAAAGCAGTCATGGCAGTTTCATTTACGCCACAGCAGCAGATGGTAATTGATCTGCGAGAACGCAATATCTTGGTATCGGCAGCGGCAGGAAGCGGTAAAACAGCGGTACTGGTTGAGCGAATCATTCAGATGATTTCCGATGAAGAACATAAAGTGGATATTGACAGGCTTTTGGTGGTAACTTTTACCAATGCGGCAGCGGCTGAGATGCGTGAACGTATCAGCCGGGCAATTGATGCGCGGCTTCAAAACGAGCCGGAGAACGCTCATCTGCAAAGACAGGCTGCCCTGCTTCACAATGCCCAGATTACTACCATTGACAGTTTCTGTCTGTTTGTAATCCGCAATAATTTCAATGATATCGGTTTGGATCCCGGCTTTCGTGTGGCGGATGAGGGAGAACTGCGTCTGTTAAAGCAGGATGTGCTCAGTGAACTATTGGAAGAAAAATATGAACAGGCAAAAGAAGAATTCCTTGCCTGCACGGAATATTTCACCGGAGGCAGTAATGACAAAATACTGGAAGAGTATATTCTGAAGCTGTATGAATTTTCCATGAGCTATCCTTGGCCCGAGGAATGGCTTTTAAAACGGGAAAAGGATTATGAAATAACAAGTGTTACAGAAATGGAAGAAAGTGACTGGTGCCGTTATCTTACTGAGTATATACAGGTTTCCTTTCAGGAATGCGCAGACAGGCTGGCAAGAGCTCGGAAGCTTGCTGAAATGCCGGCAGGTCCCTATTATTACGGCAGCCTTTTGGAACAGGAAGAGGAAATGCTGAAAAGAGTAAGTCAAAAGACTACCTTCCGTGCCATAGGAGAAGCAGTAGAGGGAATTGCTTTCGGCAGATTACCTTCGAAGAAGGATGAAAGTGTTGATGATGAATTAAAAAAACAGGCCCAAGGATTACGAAATCAGGTAAAGAAGCAGGTAGAAGAATTAAAGGAGGACTTCTTACTGCTTTCTCCGGAGCAGGTAGCAGCCCGTATGGGACAGGCGAAAGAGCCGGTGAAAGTTCTTCTCAGGCTTGTTGCTGAGTTTAAACAGCGTTTTGATGCCAGAAAACGGCAGGAAAATATCATAGATTTTCCTGATATGGAGCACTTCGCACTTAATATTCTTTTGCAGAAGAAAGAAGACGGAAGTCTTCAGGCAACGGCTGCGGCCAAAGAATATCGGCAGTTTTTTTATGAGATATTGATTGATGAATACCAGGACAGTAACCTGGTGCAGGAACTTTTGCTGCAAAGCATATCCGGTGAAGATGAGGGAAGATTTAACCGGTTTATGGTCGGAGACGTGAAACAAAGCATTTATAAATTCCGTTTGGCAAGACCCGAGTTATTTATTGAGAAATACACCTGCTATGAAAAGGTTGACTCACTCAGACAACGAATTGATTTGCATAAAAACTTCCGAAGCAGGCCACAAGTACTTGCAAGTGTGAACGATTTGTTCCGTAAAATTATGCACCGTGAGCTTGGAGGCGTGGAGTACGATGATGATGCAGCTCTTTATCCGGGGGCTACGTTTCCGGAGTATGGAGAAAACCGGACAGAGACAGTAATTATCGGGAAAATGCAGGAAGAGAGACTTTCTGTACGTGAGCAGGAGGCCCTTGCGGTTGCCGGAAGGATAAAACGTTTGATAGCGGAATTTAAAGTAACCGATAAGGATAGCGGGAAACTTCGTCCTGCAAGATACGGAGATATTGTAATTTTGTTGCGGACAACCTCCGGCTGGGCAGAGGACTTTAAACAGGTATTTGAGAAAGAAGGGATTCCGGCTTACGTGGCATCAAGAACCGGATATTTTCAGGCGCCTGAAATCAAGGAATTGCTTCAGCTGTTACATGTGCTGGATAATCCGCTGCAGGATATTCCGTTCTATGGTGTGATGCGTTCTTTTTTCGGTGCATTTACGGATGAGGAAATTGCCCTGATTAGAGGTAAGGGAGAAAAAGGATGCTTTTTGTATGAAAATGTGAAAAGCTTTGCAAATGAAGAGATAAAAGAAAATTCTGATAAAAAGGTAGATGAAGAAGAAACGACTTTGGCTAAAAAAGTAAGCGAGTTTCTTACCTTTTTAAGAGAACTGCGATATCAGGCATCTTATACCCCCATTCATACCCTGATTCAGAATGTTCTCAGCAGGACAGGATATTTGGAGTATATTTCGGCTAAGCCGGGAGGCGGACAAAGACGTGCAAATGTAGAAATGCTGCTGACCAAGGCGGCAGCTTTTGAAAAGACCAGCTATTACGGTTTGTTTCATTTTTTGAGATATATCAAGCAGCTTGAGAAATATCAGGTGGACTACGGAGAAGCGGATATTACGGATGAAAATGAGGATGTAGTCAGGATTATGAGTATTCACAAAAGTAAAGGTTTGGAGTTTCCTATCTGCTTTGTGTCCGGCCTTTCTAAGCGATTCAACAGACAGGATACTACAGGACGTCTGATAGCAGATGCGGATATGGGAATCGGTGTAGACTATATCGATAATACAAGAAGAATCCAAAGTAAAACCTTGCGGAAAAATGCGGTAGCAATGAAAATGAAGCTGGATAGTCTGGGAGAAGAAATTCGCGTACTTTATGTTGCCATGACCAGAGCCAAGGAAAAACTAATCTTAACAGCGTTGGTAAATGATATTGACAAATGGAAGGAAGGTTTGGAACGGGAAGCAGCAGGAGATGGAGCCGGACAAAACAGGCTTAGTTTTTCCGCGCTTTCCAAGTCTAATTGTTTCCTTGATTTAGTGGCGCCTTGCGTAGAAGATCTTACTTACGTTTATCCTGAGGATATGCTACATGCAGAGGTAAGGGAGACGATTGAAACTACCGGACTTCTGCAAAGATTACTGATGACCGAGGCAGACAAGAGAGTTGTGACAGAACTGTCACAAAAATTCAAACGTACTTACTTGCATCAATATTTATCCGAATTATTTGTAAAGACAACTGTGTCGGAACTGAAAAAAGCGGCATATACGCCGAAGGAAGATGGGGATGCTTTTTCAAAGGAGCTATTTGAAGAGCCTGAGATTGTTCCTTATATTCCGTCCTTTATTAAGGCAAAGGAAGGTATGTCCGGCACAGACAGAGGAAGTGCTTACCACAAGGTAATGGAATTACTTGATTTTACGGCGTTTTACGGAATTGCTTCGGATACGACAAAGGAAAGCGATGAACGATGCAAGAAGATTATGCAGGAGCTTCATATGCAGGCAGATACCATGGAAGCCGGCGGCAAGTTGAGCCATGAGTGGAGAGGTGCAGTGTCAGCGGATAAATTATGCGCTTTTTTACAGACAAATCTGGCAAAAAGGATGATGGTAGCGGCAGCCAAAAAGAAGCTGTATAAAGAACAGCCCTTTGTACTGGGACTGTCCGCAGACAGGGTGAAGGAAAGCTTTCCTGATACGGAAATGGTGCTGATGCAGGGAATTATTGACGTGTATTTCGAAGAGGAAGACGGTATTGTGGTGGCAGATTATAAAACGGACCGTGTGCAAAGTGCGGATGAGCTTGTGAAACGATATTATCTTCAGCTTGATTATTATGCGGAAGCCTTGACAAGGTTGACCGGAAAGCCTGTAAAAGAAAAGATTATTTACTCATTTGCGCTGGGTAAGGAAATTGCCCTTGACAAGTAAGGGCAAGAGAGATATTCTTGTAAATAACTTAATAAAATAAAACATATCGCTAGGGGTGCTTATGCTGAGATTGAGCCTTAGGCTCTGACCCTCATTACCTGACCCGGATAATACCGGCGTAGGGAAGCAGAATTTTACAGATGCTGATATTGAAAACGGTGAAGTAAATAAAAGGCTTTGAATGCCTGCCGCTTATCCGTTTTTGATGTCTGCCCGTAGAATTCACATAGCCCCTCCTGTGATACAACAAGGAGGTTTTTTTATGTCTATTTTTGCAACAGAAATCATTGATGAAGAATGGGGTAATTATTTTGCCCTGACAGGCGTAGGGTATGCGGCTCTTATCGCTTTCATGTTAGCAGTTTTACTGCTTGCCTGTGTACTTGGGAACTCCGGGAAAAAGAAGTTCAACACAAAACAGCTGGTATTTTCTGCAGTAGCGATGGCCCTTGCCATGGTTACCAGTATGATAAAGCTGTTTGATTTGCCCATGGGCGGTTCCGTTACTCTTTGCAGTATGTTGTTTATCTGCCTGATTGGCTACTGGTACGGTCTTTCCGGCGGATTGCTGGCAGCAGTTTCCTACGGATTTTTACAGTTAATTGTGGATCCTTATATTATCAGTATCCCCCAGATGATTACGGACTATATTTTAGCTTTTGGAGCATTGGGGCTTTCCGGTCTCTTTTCAGGCAAAAAGAATGGACTTGTGCTGGGATATCTTACGGGAATACTGGGAAGATTTTTCTTTACCTTTTTGTCGGGAATGATTTTCTTCGGAAGCTATGCGGAAAGCTATCACATGACCGCACCGGTGTATTCCTTTGTTTATAACGGTGCATATATTGGTGCAGAAGCAGTAATTACCGTGATTTTGTTGATGCTGCCGCCGGTTTCAAAGGGACTTGCTAAAGTAAAGCAGATGGCACAGCAATAACGAAAAGGATTGACACCGCCCGGAAAAATCGGGATAATATGAATATGCGAAACATGTCAGATAAATTAACAGTTACAAAACTCCAAGAAAATTTATACCGGATTCAGGAAGACAGTACGTTTATGAATGTAGATGCCTACCTGATTTGCGGACAAAAGCAGGCTATGGTCATTGACGGGCTGGGCATTACACCGGAGCTTTATGAGTGTGTAAAAAATATTACCGATTTACCTTTTTTTATGGTGGTAACTCATGGGCATCCGGATCACGCAGGCGTGGGAATGAAAGAATTTATCGAGGCAGGCTGTCAGGTATATCTTTCACCGGATGATGAGGAATTGGTGAAGGAATATGCAGGAGATGTTGATTTATCAGTTGTAAAGGAAGCGAAAGAATGCTTTGACTTAGGCGGTGCAAGGATTAAAAGCCTGCCTATGCCGGGTCACACACAAGGCAGTGTGATGCTCTTTTGGGAGGAAGAAAAGCTTTTATTCAGCAGTGATGCTATCGGCTCCGGTAGCTTATGGATGCAGCTTCCGGAAAGCAGTTCGTTGGAGGAATATTTGGCGCAGTTAAAGGAACTGGAGCTTTTTTTGGAACAAGTGCCTGATGTTAAGATATATCCGGGACATTCCTGGCAAGTTTCGGCATATATCAAAGAGGGCTGCGATTTCATGGATTGCGAATATGTGAAAGAACTAATTAGGATGACAACAGATATTATTGATGGTAAGCTTGTGGGAGAGAAAAAGGAAATTCCGCTTGATTTTTTGAAAGATATCGATATCCGCTGTGTGACAGGAAACTATGTGACCGATTATTGTTATGATGTACGGAAGATTCATAGCAAAAAAGAGGTATGAAACAAGAAGAAAGCAGGAAAAGAATATGGAGAAACGATGTTGGCTTAAAAATGGTTTAAATTCTAATCAGCTGAAGCTTGCTGCCATTATTGCTATGACAATTGACCATCTGGTATGTGTTATTTTCCCGGGATATCCGAAGCAGTGGTGGATTATATGCTTACATATAATCGGAAGACTTACGGCACCTATTATGTGGTTTATGATAGCAGAAGGATATCATTATACCCGTAATTTGAAAAAATACATCAGCAGATTGTTTTTGTTTGCAGTGATTTCGCACTTTGCCTATAATTTCGCTTTTGGGATTCCTTTTATACCGTTTCAAACGTCGGTATTTAATCAGACCAGTGTCATTTGGTCGCTGGCGTGGGCAGTGGTAGCCATTGCATTGACAGACCCGGAACGGGTTGGCTTGAAAGGCTGGAAGCAGACGCTGGTTCTTATTATCATATGTGTTATGACCT
Organism: Lachnospiraceae bacterium; assembly: GCA_017411305.1. Taxonomy (GTDB): domain Bacteria; phylum Bacillota; class Clostridia; order Lachnospirales; family Lachnospiraceae; genus Suilimivivens. The sequence goes on along the minus strand of JAFQQI010000052.1, from coordinate 138,220 downwards.
TTTGCTCAGATTGGAGCTGCATAGCGGTAATGGCTATCATTGGAATTTACTACAATCGCGGTAATCTGAAAAAACAGGTACAAAGCATGATGTGCTGGGTAGCGATGTACGCAGCGGTATACTTCTTATTTATAGATAAGGTATACGGTATTATGCAGCTTGGGGTAATAATTTGTGTTCCGTTTATGATGAATTATAATGGGCAGCGGGGCAAGTGGAAAGGAATGAAATGGTTTTTCTACCTGTATTATCCGGCACATTTGGTGGTATGCGGTATCATCAGAGTGATTTTGCATGGTAACATAGGTGTAATGATTGGAGGCTGACGCATTTTGCGTCAGCTTTTTCATAAATAATGATTGGTTTTATGATTTAATTGTAATAAGTAGCATAAAATAAGAAATATAGCTTGATAAAAATGCAGGTTGGGTGGTATTCTTTCTATGGGAATCGGTTAGATGCCGATTTTGATTTATTTGGGTTGCTTTTGCAACAGAATGTGAGGAGCTATGAGAGCAAGCGGAGTTTTATTACCGGTTTCTTCGATACCGTCTAAATACGGAATCGGAACCTTTTCAAAAGAAGCATATGAGTTTGTGGATTTTTTGGCACAGGCGGGACAAACCTATTGGCAGATTTTACCGTTGGGACCTACCGGATACGGGGACTCACCTTATCAATCCTTTTCCACCTATGCAGGGAATCCCTACTATATAGATTTAGAGCAGTTAGTGAAAGCCGGCTGGCTGACAGAGAAGGATTTAAAAAGCTGTGACTGGGGCAACCATGCAGGTTATGTAGATTATGAGAAAATATATCAGTCCCGTTTTGAAATTTTGTACAAGGCATTTTTAAACAGCAAAATTGAAAAGGACGAAGAATTTTTGCGCTTTTGTGCAGAATCGGAATGGCTTTCCGATTATGCGTTATTTATGGCAATTAAGGACAGCAAGAAAGGTATCAGCTGGGCGGAATGGGAAGAGGATATTAAAGTCCGCAAAAAAGAGACTTTGGAAAAATACCGTACGAAGCTGAAGAAACAAATATTATTTTATCAGTTTCAGCAGTTTTTGTTTGCAAGACAGTGGAGCACACTGAAAAAGTATGCCAATGAAAAGGGAATACTGATTGTTGGCGATATTCCCATTTATGTGGCATTTGACAGTGCGGATACATGGGCAAATCCTGAGTTGTTCCAGTTAGATGAGTCGGGAACGCCTGTGGCAGTAGCAGGCTGCCCGCCGGATGCTTTTTCCGCAACCGGTCAGCTTTGGGGGAATCCGCTCTACCGCTGGGATTATCATAAAAAAACCGGTTATGCGTGGTGGATGAAGCGACTTGCCCATTGCTTCGCATTATACGATGTGGTACGAATTGACCACTTCAGAGGGTTTGATGAATATTATGCGATTCCCTTTGGAGATGAAACAGCTGAGTACGGTCACTGGGAAAAAGGACCGGGCTATGAGCTGTTTAAGGTGATGAAGCAACAACTTGGTAATAAGTCTGTAATTGCGGAGGATTTAGGATTCTTGACTCCTTCGGTCATTAAGCTGGTAAAGAAGACGGGATATCCGGGAATGAAGATTTTGCAGTTTGCATTTGATTCCAGGGAAGAGAGCGACTATCTGCCTCATAACTATGTCCCCAATTCCGTGGTATATACAGGAACTCATGATAATAACACTACCCTTGGTTGGTTTAAGGAATTAAACAGACATGACAGAGGATTTGCCAAAAGATATTTGAATATTAAGACTAATCAGAATGTTACCTGGGAGTTTATCCGTGCTGCACTTGCCAGTGTATCGGAAACTGCCATTATTCCTATGCAGGATTACTTGGGACTTTCAGGAGAAGCAAGAATCAATATGCCATCTACCTTGGGAACAAACTGGAAGTGGCGTATGCTGCCGGGGCAGATTTCCGAGGAACTTGCAATCCAAATCCGCAACATGTGCAAATTATACGGACGTTGTAATAAGTAATATTATTTTGAACCCGCCCTTTTCATATGCTTATTAATTGCCCGTTGTAAAAACGGGGGAGCTGTAGGCAGAAAGCAGGATATCAAAGCCTTTTGAAACTTTTTTTAGAAAATCAATCAGCACACTTTAAAAGATGTACAGGCCATTTCAACTGTCCGAAGCGGAGCAAGTTTTGAAATGGCCTGTTAATATTATCTTTAAAGTGTTGCTGATTAGACTTTTCTAAAAAAGTTTCATAGGCTTATATCCTGTTTCTGCCACAGCTTTTCAAACAGTTACTTCCGGGCAGTGCATTTATGAAAAGGGCGTTTTGGAAATAATATTACTTATTACATCAAAACTTTTTCAAGGAAAGGTTGGAATTGTGGTATTCCTTGTTGAAGGTAACATCCTCGGCAAACCAGCTTGGCGCAATAAAGGAATTTGCCGCCTCTTCGTCAGGAAATTCCACTTCTGCGATAACAAGAGGTGCAAAGGGTGCTTCAAACACATCCAGTTCAATGGTAAGTGCAGGCATGTCTGCCGGCGGTAGGTAGCCTTCTTTAAATTCAGGAGTATCAATAGGGAAAAGGTAGCGTTTTTTAGAAATAATATTGCCGTCTGCTTTTGTACGCAGATGCCCATAGGCTTCTTTGTTCAGAGGAAGATTATATTCTTCCCTGGCAAGGAGGCCTTTTCCTTTATAGGTAAGATAATATTCGTCGTTTTGGCGACGGATACGAATGACAGGGTCGGTATTTAAATAAGCCTGTTCAATAATCAGGCAGGTTTGGTTTTCCAAATTTGCGGGTAATTCTTTTATGGTAAATTTGCGTTCGATTTCCATAATCATAATCCTTTCGACTTGAGATATTACTATATATTATAGGTGGTTTCAGAAAAAATACAAGAAAACAGCATGCAAGTATTTGGATAAAAATGTAAGTATTTGGATAAATGCAAGTATTTGAAAAATGCAAGTATTTGGATGGAGGATGATGAAGCATCAGTATGAAGGAAGTATTTATGGATTAAGGGATAGGGTTAGGGGGGTAATAGTTAGGAGCTATCTTAATACGGAAAGATGCTTGCCAAATTAGAATAAGAGTGTAATAATAGATTTAATTCTTTGCAATAGAATAAATGTGTAGATAATATTACATATAGAAATGCTTTATTTGTATAATCTAGCTGTTGGTTGGTAGCGTTTACTTGAATGATAGATTGCATGTGGCATATATAAACAGTAAATAAACCCAATCTATCTGCTCAAAATTTGGCAGTAAATGTGAAGACAGCATCTATATCTTAAAAACAGTAGAAATCTATCTGCTAAAATCCCCATGAAAACAGCCTTAAATAACGAAAACATTTTGAATTTATCTGATTCTGTCATCTATAAAGAGAGATATTTAGGTATATATCTGTCAGAACGGATTTGAGAATCTTAATTTTAACGTCTATATATGTTTCAAATTAGAAATATATATGACATGTAGTGAGAGTATACAGCAATTAAACAATATTTCTGCGTGACATGTAGTGAGAGTATACAGCAATTAAACAATATTTCTGCGTGACATGTAGTGAGAGTATACAGCAATTAAACAATATTTCATCGTGATATGAAGTATGTAACAACAAAATACGAATCGAAGGAGTGAAAATAATATGGAACAAATCAAAAGATTGCTTGAAAGAAGAAAAGAATATCTGGCACAACTGATAGATGATAAGGAAGTAGCACTGGAAGGTGCACTGCAAGGATCTTTGCGTATTTGCAAAGGCAAAAGGAGAGTACAGTATTATCACAGGACAAATCCGAAGGACTTTAGCGGAGTGTATATTTGCGAAAAAGATGTCTGCATTGCCAAGGATTTGGCGCAAAAGGATTATAATAGAAAAGTAGTTTCCAGTGCACAGAAGGAACTTAAGGCAATAGACAGATATCTGGCAAGTTGCCCTAAGGTACAGGCAGAAGAAATATATGAAAAATTACATGAAGAGCGAAGAAAGATAGTAAATCCAATTAAGAAAACAGAGAGACAATATGTTGAAGAATGGGAAAAGGTGAAGTATAGCGGGAAACCGTTTGAGGAAGGAATTCCTGAAATATGTACTGCACGAGGAGAAAAAGTTCGTTCGAAATCAGAAATGATTATTGCTGACTTGTTGGATAGAGAAAATATTCCATATCGATATGAATATCCGATTAAAATAAAGGGCTGGGGCGTATTTTACCCGGATTTTACAGCACTTAATATAAAGAAACGAAAAGAAATATATTGGGAACATTTAGGAATGATGGATGATGCAGCATATGCTGAAAACGCATTACAAAAAATAGCTTTGTATGAACAGAATGGAATATTGCCGAATGATAATCTGATACTTACTTATGAAACAAAGAAAAATCCGATTAACAGAAAAATTATCAAATTGATGATTGAACAGTATTTAAAATAGTACATGTATTTAGAGAATTCAGATTATAGGGTAAGTTTACAAACGGTTCATAATTCTTTACAAATCGTTTATTGGAAATTAGCAGTATTAATGGTAAAATAAATATGATAGCGGTAAGCTATCGTAAATCAGACAAATAATATGGCGTAGCTTTGGAGCTGTTGCCTGAGAAAGGTGAATCAAATGAGTAAAGTAGGAGTTTTTTTCGGAACAGGCTATGAAGAGATAGAAGCACTTGCGGTTGTTGACCTTCTTAGAAGAGCAAATGTGGAAACAGATATGGTATCGGTTATGGAGGAGAAGACTGTGACAGGAGCACACAGCATATCTGTTGTCATGGACAAGATGATTTCTGAGGTTGACTTTTCACAGCTTGATATGATTGTGTTGCCGGGCGGCATGTCGGGCACACGAAAATTAGAAGCATGTGAGCCATTGATGGAACAGGTAGATGCATTTATCGCGGCAGGAAAGGCTGTATGTGCTATTTGCGCAGCTCCTTCTATTTTAGGACACAGAGGCCACTTACAAGGCAAAAAGGCAATTGCTTATCCCGGCTTTGAAGAACAGCTTACAGGTGCGCAGGTAGTATATGAACCGGCTGTAGTTGACGGCAATATTATTACCGGCAGAGGTATGGGCTGTGCAATTGAGTTTGGCCTTGCTATTGTGGAGTACTTGCAAGGAAAAGAGGTAAGGGATGCTCTTTCAGATAAGATTATTTTTATGAAATAAGAAGAAAGAGGTATTTTTGGAGGCGGTTTACAAATGAATATATTGTTTTTTCTGACACCTAAGAGTGAGGTTGCATACATATACGACACGGATTCTGTCCGTCAGGCTCTTGAGAAGATGGAGAATCACCGATATTCAGCAGTTCCCATTATCAGCCGCAAGGACGGAAGATATCTGGGGACTCTGACAGAAGGCGATTTGCTTTGGCTGATTAAAGACAGAACCAATTTGACACTGCAGGAAGCAGAGGATATTTCTATCATGGCGGTACCACGAAAGTGGGATAACCAGCCGATAGAAGTAGATGTTGATATGGAAGACCTTTTAAATAAAGCCATGAATCAGAATTTTGTGCCGGTGATTGACGACGGCAAATGCTTTATCGGTATTATTACCCGTAAGGATTTGATTCAATATCTTTCTAAAAAGTTAGTAAAGGCACAGTTACTTGCAGGTGGTATGTATATTGACTAAGATGACGGCAGTCCGTGGTTAAGCGGACTGCCGATACTGTTAAAAAGAAAACGGAGATGAGGGGATATGTATAATCAGCTGACACAAAAGGATATCGATGCTATGCAGGCTGAAATAGAAGAACGCAAGGTTGTGATCCGTCCTAAGCTGCTGGAGGCAGTAAAGGAAGCCAGAGCCCATGGAGACTTAAGTGAAAATTTTGAATATTATGCTGCAAAGAGAGAAAAAAATAAAAATGAAAGCCGTATCCGCTTTTTGGAACGTATGATAAAAACCGCAGAGATAATCCCGGATGACAGCGCAGAGGATGAAATCGGAATGAACACCAAAGTGACTGTTATGTTTGAAGAGGACCAAGCGGAAGAAACCTATAAAATAGTAACGACTATGCGAGGAAATTCTTTGGAAGGACTAATCAGCGTAGAATCACCAATCGGTAAAGCACTTATGGGACATAAAGAAGGCGACAGAGTTTATGTGGAAGTGAATGCCGGATACGGTTACTACTTGCTTGTCAAAAAAATTGAAAAAAATCCGGATGAAGAGGAAGATAAGCTGAGAAGCTTTTAAATATCGGTAAAACTTTCCAACATATTTTTTTTACCACCGTTAATACTATGAACAAGATAAGTGATGACGAAACGCTTTGAATGAAGAACTTCAGGATAAGCAATACGGCAAAGCTTATCTTGAAGAATAGATGACTTGAAACAGAGTCAAAAATAATAACGGAGGTGAAAAAGATGGCAAGCAAATCTAATAGAGTAGAAGTTCCTGAAGCTAAGGCAGCTATGGATCGTTTCAAAACAGAGGTTGCTTCTGAACTTGGTGTTAACTTAAAGGAAGGTTACAACGGTGACTTAACTTCTAAGGAAGCAGGTTCTATCGGCGGTGAAATGGTTCGTAGAATGATCAAGAAGCAGGAAGAACAGATGAAATAAGTGACGAAGACAAGGAAGTCTGAGTAGTAATCTGAAAATAAGGTGGCCCGGCAGCAAATGCTGCCGGGTCATTTTGTGTTACCGCCGATGTTAGCCTCTTTTCGACCGTCAGCAGTTGTGATAATATAAATAGAAAGAAGAGGAGGATGGAAATGCTGACAGATATCCAGCTTATGAAAATCAAAAACGGCGTCATGCGTATTTTGCATGTACCGGGCAACTATAACGGCGGTATTCTTGAAATGGCAATCGTAGCCGATTATCATATGCCTTATGAAGAACTTAACGAAATAAGTAAAAAGATAGCAAACGGGTTAAAGCATCAGAATGAAACTTTTCGTAATGTGCGTCTGAATCTGATAAAATGGGTATCTGATGACCGGATAATCAAAGAGCTTTCTTCTCTGCCGAAATTGCAGATGGGAAGTGCTTATGAGGATTATGCAGAAAATGCGCAGCAGAATATGACAGAAAAGACACTGGATGAACTGCTGCGCCAGCTAAAGCTTTTTTATGCCCGTTCCAAGGTGATTATTGTGTTGACGGACGGAAGCTATTTGGTAGAAGATGAGAGCAAAGTTACAGAATATCTTAATCCTTTTTTAAAACGAAAAATACTGTTTGTATATCCGGATGAAGTAACAATGAAATTTCGATAAATGAATTAAGATTATTATGAATTGTGGGCAAAATTACCAATTAAATGGTGCTTTTGCCTTTTTTTTGTGCCAATTGACAAAGCAAAGGTGGCGGAAAAGGACAAAAGTACCAATTTTTTGCCAAAGATAATGAAGTGAATGTTTAAAATGCATAAAAAACCCCCTTTAAGAAAAAAGTTTCCCCCCTTATTGAATAAAGCGGTATTTGCTATACTTTAGAAAAGCACAGGTAAGTGCAAATAAAAGAGCCGGGTGAGATGAATGAATGAAATAATCGTATCTATGGAAAATATCGGTAAAAGCTTTCCGGGCGTAAAAGCGCTTGATAACGTAAGGTTTGAGCTTCGCTCCGGGGAGGTTATGGCACTTTTGGGTGAAAACGGCGCGGGAAAAAGTACATTAATGAAAATTTTGAGCGGTGTTTATACCAGAGATGAAGGAAAGATGACTATCTTCGGAAAAGAGTGCGGTGATTTGAATCCGAAACTCGCGCAGGAAGTCGGGGTTGCCATTATCCATCAGGAGCTAAATATGTGCAGACATTTGTCTGTGGCAGAAAATATGTTTCTTGGACGGGAAAAAGTAAAAGGAATGATGCTTTCTAACCGCGAGATGGAAGCTGAAGCAAAAAGGATTTTGGATGAACTGAAGATTGAACTGGACCCAAAACAAGTGGTAGGGGATTTGCCTGTTTCTAAACAGCAAATGGTAGAAATCGCAAAAGCTTTATCAACCAATGCCAAAATTTTGATTATGGATGAACCGACATCATCTTTGACATCAAAGGAAATCGAGGATTTATTCCGAATAATCAAAGAATTGAAGCAAAAAGGATGCGGAATCGTATATATTTCGCACAGATTGGAAGAACTGCAGCATATTGTGGACCGTGTTACCATTATGAGAGACGGACAATACATAACTACTATGAATTATGCGGACACCACATTGGATGAAATTATTGCACACATGGTCGGTAGGGAAATTAAAGAAAAATTCCCGAGAGTTACCTGCGAAAAAGGGAAAAAGATTTTCGAAGTAAAACATTTAAATGCCGGCCGCATGGTGCGGGATGTCAGCTTTTCGGTGTATGAAGGTGAAATTGTTGGCTTTGCCGGTTTGATGGGGGCCGGAAGAACGGAAACAACAAGGGCAATATTCGGAATTGACAAAGCCGAAAGCGGAGAAATCATTTTAGACGGAAAAGAAGTAACGATTAATAAGCCTCAGGATGCTATTCGGGCGGGAATCGTTCTTGCTCCGGAAGATAGGAAGAAAGACGGACTGTGCACAAAGTTAAGTATAAGACATAATATTGCACTCCCTAATCTTGATTTGATTTGTAATAAACTGGGAGTTGTTCTTAGCAAAAAAGAAGAAAAGATTTGCGAGGAAGCGGTAAAGAACCTGAGAATAAAGACTCCGAATGTTGATATTAATGCGGGAAATCTTTCCGGCGGCAATCAGCAAAAGGTAGTAGTCGGAAAATGGCTGGCAAGAAATTCCAGAGTTGTAATTTTTGATGAACCCACCAGAGGAATTGATGTAGCGGCAAAGGTAGAGATATATAATCTGATGAATGAACTGAAGAAACAGGGAATTGCGGTTATGTTTGTCTCTTCTGAAATGCCTGAAGTTATGGGGATTGCAGATAGAATAATTGTAATGTGCGACGGGAAAATTACCGGAGAAGTGATGGCAAAGGAAACAACCCAAAATGAAATTTTGACATTGGCTACCAGATTTGATAAGAAAATGGTCAGTGGCGAATAATTAAGGAGGAACTCAGAATGAATCTGAAAAAGCAAAATCCAATAAAAAAAATACTTAGTATTAAAGGTATGGGGGGTGCCATTACTGCATTTATCGGTCTTGTTATTATTTATGTAGCATTCGGTATTATTAACCCAACCGTTTTTTCGGGGCAGAATATTATGAACCTGCTTCGTTCCATGTCTAAATACCTTTTGATTGGTATAGGACAAAGTTATCTTTTGATTACAGGAAATATAGACCTCTCTATCGGTTCCGTGGTGGCTATGAGCGCCATGATTTCGGCGACACTGATGACACAGGGAGTGAATCCGCTGATAGCAATTTTGATTACACTGCTTTGCTGTCTCATTGTTGGCGTGATTAACGGCTTTTTGGTTGGAAAATGCCAACTGCCTCCCTTTATTGCCACCATGGGAACCATGTTTGTGGCAAGAGGCGTAGCATATATCGTTAACGGAAACAGAAATACAGATGCAATTTCTTCCGGTATCGGAAAGGAAGCGGGAGAATCTTTCCAGAACTTTTTCTATTACGGAAATACATTTGGAGTATATAATACCTTCTGGATAGCAATTATTTTGTTTGTCATTTTCTTTTTCTTACTTTCAAAAACCAGAACCGGACGCCACATATACGCTATCGGTTCCAATGTGGAGGCAGCTAAGCTGTCAGGTGTCAGCGTTTTGGCAACAACCACGAAAGCATATCTGGTTAGTGCATTTTGCTCTTTTGTAGTCGGACTGATTCTTTGTGCACAGGCCGGAATGGGTAATATGGAAGCCGGAAATGTGTATGAAATGTATGGCGTGGCAGCAGGCGTAATCGGTGGAGTGTCGCCTCTGGGAGGAACCGGAATTCTACTTGGAACATTAGCCGGTGCGGCAGTTTGGCAGACGTTGGAAAATGGTTTAAATATGATTGGTGCTCAGGTAGGTATCCAACGTTTGGTAATCGGTATTATTGTAGTAGTTGCTGTTTTATTGGATGTGGTTGTACGTAGCGGAACCTTTAAAAAGAAAGGAAGCACCAAAACAGCATCATAATGTTTTCATTGAATTAGATACCTAAAGGGTACTAAGTATAAATAATTAAGGAGGATTTCTAAAATGAAAAAGCTTTTAGCATTACTTTGTTCACTATGTATGTTAGTGACAATGTTAGTAGGCTGCGGAGGACAGGAGGCAGCCTCAACAGAATCAGCAGGATCAAGCGATACAATGATCGCATTGATTACCATGGACTCTATTGACCAGCATTGGGTAACTTTAAATGAAGGTGCACAGAAAGCAGCAAGCGAGCTTGGCGTAAATGTACAGTTTATGGCACCGAACACCAAGGATGATGCACAGCAGATTGAATGCGTAAACAATGCAGTCAGTGCAGGTGCAAAAGCAATTATTGTAGCAGCAAACGGTCCTGATGCTATTTCTTCCGCATTAAAGGAAGCAGCGGCAGCAGGTGTAAAAATTATCTATGTGGATTCACCTGCAAATGTAGAAGCAGAAGCAACCTTCTCCACTGATAACAAGGCAGCAGGTGCAACAGCCGGTGAAGAAATGAAAAAAGCATTGGAAGCAGCAGGTGTTACAAGCGGTACAATCGGTATCATTAATGTAAATGCAGCAACCGATTCCTGTGTCATGAGAGAAGAAGGCTTCCGTAGTGCTTTCGAAGGAAGCGGATTTGAATTATTAGAAACACAGTATGGTGAAGGAGATGCTGCAAAGTCCCAGAGTATTGCAGAAAACTATATTACACAGGGTGTAGTAGGTATCTTCGGATGTAATGAAGGTTCTACAACAGGTGCAGGTAATGCAATTAAGGCAGCCGGCTCTGCAGATGTAATCGGGGTAGGTTTTGATAAATCAGATGCAATTCTCGGATTAATTGAAGACGGATATCTTCTTTGTACAATGGCACAGAATCCCGATGTAATGGGATATGAAGGTGTTAAGGCTGCTGTAAAGGCAATTAACGGAGAAAGTCTTGGCGGTGCAGTAACAGATACCGGTGTATCAGTTTTAGTAGCTACCGGCAATACCGCTGCAGCTGAAGAAGCAGCTCCCGCAGCAGGCGATTATAAAATCGCATTAATTACCATGGACTCTATTGACCAGCACTGGGTAACTTTAAATGAAGGTGCACAGGCTAAGGCAGCAGAGCTTGGAGTTGAGGTTACATTTATGTCTCCTAATACCAAGGATGATGCACAGCAGATTGAATGTGTAAACAACGCTGTAGCAGGTGGTTATAATGCCATCATGGTAGCAGCAAACGGTCCCGATGCAATCTCTTCCGCATTAAAGGAAGCAGCTGCGGCAGGCGTAAAGGTAGTTTATGTGGATTCACCTGCAAATGTAGAAGCAGAGGCAACCTTCTCTACCGATAACAAGGCAGCAGGTGCAACAGCCGGTGAAGAAATGAAGAAGGCATTGGAAGCAGCAGGTGTTACAAGCGGTACAATTGGTATTATCAATGTAAATGCAGCAACTGATTCCTGCGTCATGAGAGAAGAAGGCTTCCGTAGTGCTTTTGAAGGAACAGGATTTGAACTTTTAGAAACACAGTATGGTGAAGGAGATGCAGCAAAGTCTCAGAGTATTGCAGAAAACTATATTACACAGGGTGTAGTAGGTATCTTCGGATGTAATGAGGGATCTACAACAGGTGCAGGTAATGCAATTAAAGCGTCCGGAAATGCAGCGATTGTAGGCGTTGGTTTTGATAAGTCAGATGCAATTCTCGGATTAATCGAAGACGGACATCTTCTTTGCACAATGGCACAGAATCCTGATGTGATGGGTTCTATGGGTGTTGAAGCGTGCGTGAAGGCACTGAACGGGGAAAGCCTGGGAGGTATCGTGGAAGATACAGGAGTTTCCGTTCTTACAAAATAGAGTGCATAAGTAGTAGTACATCCGCAAAAGCGCCAGAGAAATCTGGCGTTTTTGTTGAATTGTAACAGCGCAGATGCTATGATAAAAATGAGGTGGGTTGTCGTATGTGGAAGGTATTAATTGCTGATGACGAAAAACTGATATGTAGATTGGTGCAGGCTCTTGTAGATTGGGAAAGTCTGGATATGCATGTAGAAGCAACTGCCGAAAACGGGTTGGATGCACTGCGCCTGATAAAAGAACATAAGCCGGATATTCTGATAACGGATATCCGGATGCCCGGGTGCAATGGATTGGAGTTGATTCAACAGGCCAAGGAATTGCAACCGGATTTGGAGATTGTTATTATAAGCGGATATGCGCATTTTGAATATGCCCAGAGCGCAATAGCTTACGGAGTGGGAAATTATCTTTTAAAGCCTATTAAGCAGGATGAACTGATAGAGACGCTTCAAAAAATCAGGGAACATCTGGAAGAAAAACGAAAATGGGACGATATGGAGCAACTGGTATTTGCCAACAGGAAAAAGGACTTGAAGCGTGACAGAGAAAGCATGCTGAGCGATATTGTTGGCAGGAAACAAGATTTGTCCTTGCCTAAATTGAACGAAGTTTTCCGGTTTGTGACAGAAGGCTGTTTATTACAGGCTTTTGTGCTGAAAATTGACTGTGAACAAAATCAGATAAAGGAAGCCTCAGCCAAAGCAATCAGGGAAAAAGCAAAAGAACTGTTTCATAACTATGTTATGCCGGCATGTGAGGAGAGTGTATTTGATTTCCAGGGGAATTTTGGATATGGTATTGTGAATTACAGACTTAAGAACAAAGATGCAGTGCGAAAGCAGTTACGGGAATTTTTAAAGCAGCTGGAAGGATACAGATATTTGGTAGGACGTGCGTTCTTTACACTGGCACTCGGAAGTGCGGAGGAGAAAGCCGACCTGCTTATAAATTCCATGGAAAATGCCAAGAAGATGGTTTCGGAGAGACTGATTGAAGGAAACGGAAAAATGTTGGAAGGATCGCTGCCGACCTCCGGAATATCAAAGCAGAGCCTGATTGAAAAATATGCAAAAGCTGTTGAACATGCGATTGAAGTGCTGGATGTTTCGGAGATATATCATGCTGATGATAAATTGTTTGAAGCAATGAGACAGACTGACGGGATTCGAGGATGGGAGATTTTGGATATTGTTTTGTCGGCAGGTGATTTATTTCTTCTTAGAACAGGACCGGATGATAAAAAGAAAAGCTATGAAGAGTTTGAAGACATATGTATGCAGTGCGAGACTGTTGACAAGCTATCGGAAGCAATAAAGCAAATGCAGGGACGTATGTTTGCAGAGATGGAGCAGGCAAGAGGAAGTGAATCCTCCAAGCCGGTTCGTATCGCAAAACAATATATCCTGCAAAATTTTAATAAAAATATTTCATTGGAAGAAGTCTGTGAATATGTTGGATTCAGTGTTACATATTTCAGTGCGTTGTTTAAAAAAGAAACAGGGGAAGGCTTTGCAAAGTATCTGACCAAAATCCGTATGGAAGAGGCTAAGAATCTTTTACGGGAAACAGGAATGCCGGTTGCGGAAATTTGTGAAAGGGTAGGATATAATGACCGAAAGCACTTTACCCATACCTTTCATAAGTATACCGGGGTAAATCCGGCAGAGTACCGCAAGTTGTATGGATAAAGGGGATAACAGGAGAACGTGATGAACAGAGATAAAATACGCTTTTTATCTTATCGGGTGTTGATTTTGGGATTAGGGACCGGACTTTTATTGCTGGTTTTGTTGCTGATTTTGTTGTTTTTTGCAGTGTCAGCAGAAAGAACGTTGTTTGTACCTTTCTTTATCGGAACTGCGCTTACAATTCTTTTGATTTGGGGGGCTGTAATATGGATTATTAAACCTTATTACAGAATGGAAAATAATTTCCGGTTATTTTTGGAGGGTTATACGACCAGTAATGTGTCAGGAAATGACGAACAGATTACACCATCAGGTGAATTAATGGCGGAAAGACTGCAAACTATTATGAACTCTGCAGAGCTTTTAAATATGAATAAGCGACAGGCACAATATCTTGCCTTACAAAATCAAATCAATCCGCATTTTTTGTATAATACACTGGAGAGTATCCGCAGCGAAGCGCTGCTTTCGGGGCTTGTCAGTGTGGCAGATATGACAGAAGCACTTGCCGGCTTTTTCCGGTATACAATCAGTAAAGTAGAAAATTTGGTGTCGGTAGAAGAAGAACTGCAGAATTGTGAGACTTATTTTAAAATCCAGCAGTATCGTTTTGGGGAACGTTTGCAACTGGTAGTGGAATGTGAAGAAGAAGATAAAGAAGAGATATATCGTTGCAGAATCCCTAAATTGACCATGCAACCGATTTTGGAAAACAGTATCATTCACGGGACAGAGTGCAAATTGGGAGTAGGGCACTTAAAGATAGTTTTGGAAAAGATTGGGAAGCGTCTGATGATCCGTATATCGGATGACGGCGTGGGAATGGATACCAAAACACTTGCAGATATGAATGAAAAGTTGCAAAAGAGTGCAAAGGCATTTTCTGCCCAGGAATCGGAAACGAAAGGCGGTATTGCGCTTATCAATGTAAATAACAGAATACATCTTCTTTTCGGAGAGGAGTATGGTTTGCATGTATATTCGATGCCTGATGTGGGAACCGATGTGGAAATTATACTTCCGGCAATCAGTAGTGACCGAGAAATACCTAATAAAGAGGCGCTGGGATAAAGTATGAAAAAAGAGATGCTACGAATGGAAAGAATTACTTATCGCGAACAAGGCATTGTGCGGCTTGATAACTTTAGTATGACGATTCTTTCGGGAGAAATATTCGGTTTGGTACCGGTAAATCATTACGGACTGGAAACGCTTTTGAAGTTGTTAAAACAAAATCTACCGCTTCATTACGGGTATGTGTATTATAGGGAAAAAGAGGTTAACAGTTGGAAAAAACCGATAAATACAGTAAACAGAATAAGTGTAATCCAGAACAAAAGCTGTCTGGCAGAAGATTTAACAGTGGCTGATAATATTTTCGTATTACGCGGCGGATTTAAAAAATGGTTAATTCGTCCCTCACTCTTAAAAAAACAATTATCACCGTTTCTTAGTGAAATAGGGATTGAAATTGATGCAGATGCCTATGTAGAAGCTTTGACGGCATTTCAAAGATTCGTGGTGGAACTTTTAAAAGCGGTAATTGCCGGGAATCAATTGATTGTACTTAAGGATATCAGTACATTTATCAGTGAAAGTGAGCTTTTTAAGCTACACGAAATAATTCGATATTATGCAAGACGGGGAATTTCTTTTTTATATATAGCGTCTCATTTTGAAGAGGCAAGACAAATTTGTGACAGAACGGCACTTATGGTAAACGGACAAATTACGAAATGCTTTTCTGCCGAAGATACGCCTCCGGAAACCTTTCCGCTTCAAAGCGTGGAAGATTATGATAAATGGGTAAGAACCCAGTTTGACAGAGCAGAGGAAGAAAAAGGACGTCATGCTATTTTTGAAATCAAAAACCTGTTTTACCGGAATATCAGTAACTTAAATATCAGAGTATCTCCGGGGGAATGTCTGATAGTACAGGATTTGGATGATTCGTTGTTTGGAGATTTAATAAAATTGCTTGAGGGTGAAAAACCGAAAGGCGGAGAAATTCTGATAGAAGGTGAAACTTATTCAAGAAAAAAGAGCAGGAAAATCGGTATTATCCAGGAACTTCCGCTGGAGACGATGATATTTCCGCATATGAGCTATATGGATAATCTGTGCTTTTCCATGGACCACAGATTACGGAAAATTTGGGTGTCGCGGGGTATCCGAAAAAGCATTATGCAGGAATATGAAAAGCTGTTAGGTGAGGAAGTATTTGAAAAGAAAATCAGTGATTTAACCCGTAAGGAAAAGTATGACCTGATTTATACGCGGATTTTACTTCAAAAGCCCGGAGTTGTCTTTTGTGTACAGCCTTTTAAAGGAGCAGAGGTTGATATTCGAAGTCATATTTGGGAGCTTCTTGAACGCTTTCAAAATAAAGGAATTGCGGTAGTTATATTAGCCGTAAATCTGGCTGATTCATTAGCACTGGCGGATAGATTGGTACGGGTGAAGCACGGAAAAGTCCAAGAGGTATATGATAAAAAAGAGTTTATTAAATTACCGGTGAATACCCCGTGGCTTTATTTGTATCAGGAGAAATATGCATTGGAATTTCAAAATGAAAAAGAATGAGGAGAGAAAGACATGATTTTAGGAGCATTGGAAGCAGGCGGAACCAAAATGGTATGTGCCATCGGAGATGAAACAGGTAAAATTTTTGAGCAGGTATCCATTCCTACCGAAACACCTGAAATTACCATACCCAAACTGATTGAATATTTTAGTCAGAAAGGAGTAGAGGCGCTGGGAATCGGCTGTTTCGGTCCTATTGACCCGGATCCGGATTCTGCCACATATGGTTATATCACCAGCACCCCTAAGCTGGCATGGGCAAATTACAATATTGTTAAGGCTTTTGAAGAGGCACTGGGCTGTCCGGTTGGCTTTGATACGGATGTAAACGGTTCTGTTTTGGGCGAGGTTACCTTCGGACAGGCAAAGAATAAAAAATGCGTTGTTTATGTGACCATTGGAACAGGCGTCGGCGCAGGTATTTATATAGAAGGAAAGCTGCTTCACGGTATGCTTCATCCGGAAGCAGGGCATGTGATGATTCAGAAGCGTGAAGGAGATACTTACAAGGGGAAATGTCCTTATCATGCTAATTGTCTGGAAGGACATGCAGCAGGTCCCGCCATTGAAGAGCGCTGGGGCAAAAAGGCCGTCGAGTTAAAGGACAATGCAGAAGTATGGGATTTGGAAGCTTATTATATAGCTCAGGCACTTTCCGGTTATGTGCTGACCCTTTCTCCTGACATGATTATTTTAGGCGGAGGCGTTATGCATCAGTTGCAGCTATTTCCCCTTATCCGCAAATATGTTACTGAAATACTAAACGGCTATATCAAAACCAAAGAACTTGCTGATATGGACAACTATATTGTTCCCGCCAGCTTAAATGATGATCAGGGCATCATGGGCTGCCTCGAGCTTGCCCGCCGTTCCACCTTATAGAAAGAGATACGTTTGGTAATGCGGACGGCAGTTGCTTGCTGTTCTTGCCCGGGTACTATAAAAACGTCAGTCCTTGGTTTGCGTATTTTGCAAACCTAGTACTGCTACGTTTTTATGTAGCGAGAGCGTGCCCGAAGAGAACTATAAGCGACTGTCGTCCGATTGCCCAATACGCAAAAAAACGCTGGTAATTTCTGCAATCTTATGCTATAATCGTAAAATGACTGTGAGTATGCGAAAAAATAAGCAGTAATTATATAAAGAACGATTAAGGAGGATGTACCAGAATGAGCGTACAGGTAGAAAAATTAGAAAAAAACATGGCGAAGCTTACCATTGAAGTTTCCGCAGAAGAATTAGAAAAAGCATTGGAAGATGCTTTCCAGAAAAACAAAAATAAAATCAGTGTTCCCGGTTTCCGTAAGGGTAAAGTGCCCCGCCAGATGATTGAAAGAATGTATGGCAAGGAAATCTTTTATGAAGATGCTGCTAACGCATTGATTCCCGGTGCATACGAAAAAGCACTTGATGAATGTACAGAAGATATCGTATCTTCTCCTTCTATTGACGTAGTTCAGATTGAAGCTGGTAAGCCTTTTATCTTTACAGCAGAAGTAGCACTTAAGCCTGAAGTAAAGCTTGGCAAGTACAAGGGCGTTAAGGTAGACAAGGTTGATATTGCAGTAACTGATGAAGAAGTGGATGCAGAAATCAACAGAGAAAGAGAAAACAATGCAAGAAACATCGAAGTAACTGACAGAGCTGTGAAAGACGGCGATATGACAGTAATCGATTTTGAAGGTTTTGTAGACGGTGTTGCTTTTGATGGCGGCAAGGGTGAAAACTATCCTTTAACCATCGGCTCCGGCGCATTTATTCCCGGCTTTGAAGAGCAGCTTGTCGGTGCAGAAATCGGTAAGGAAGTTGAAGTAAATGTAACCTTCCCTGAAGATTACCATGCAGAAGACTTAAAGGGTAAGGCTGCAGTTTTCAAATGTACTGTAAAGGAAATCAAGGAAAAAGAACTTCCTGAATTAGATGACGAATTTGCTTCAGAGGTTTCCGAATTTGATACCCTTGCAGAATACAAGGCAGATGTTAAGGGTAAACTGGAAGAGAAGAAAGCAAAAGAAGCTAAGGAAGCTAAGGAAGCAGCAGTCATCGAAGCAATCGTAAGCGATTCCGAAATGGAAATTCCTGAGGCAATGCTGGAAACACAGCAGAGACAGATGGTAGATGAATTTGCTCAGAGAATCCAGATGCAGGGTCTTTCCATGGAACAGTACTTCCAGTTCACAGGTGCTACTTACGAACAGATGATTGAGCAGGTGAAGCCTCAGGCTGAAAAGAGAATCAAATCCAGACTGGTACTGGAAGCAATCGTTAAGGCTGAAAATATTGTAGCAACCGATGAAGATTACGAAGAAGAAATTAAGGTAATGGCAGAAGCTTATCAGATGGAAGTAGAAAAAGTAAAAGAACTTCTTCCTGAAAAGAGCGCTGAGCAGATTAAGGGCGATATCGCAGTAAGAAAGGCAGCAGAATTTGCTGTAGAAAACGCAAAAGAAAAATAAGTATTAAGAAACATTAATTTTCTATTAATAAAGCAGTAAACTGATTGCAAACAAAGCACCCATGAATTATGATAAAAACGGTTATAATTCATGGGAGTTTTTTGCAAGATAAAGAAAGGTGGTATTTTATGGCTTCTATGCCTTATG
Organism: Lachnospiraceae bacterium; assembly: GCA_017411305.1. Classification (GTDB taxonomy): domain Bacteria; phylum Bacillota; class Clostridia; order Lachnospirales; family Lachnospiraceae; genus Suilimivivens. The sequence continues at coordinate 119,428 of JAFQQI010000052.1, read as the reverse complement.
TTATTGAACAGACAAGTCGCGGAGAGCGTTCTTACGATATTTATTCCAGACTTTTAAAAGAGAGAATTATTTTCCTTGGGGAAGAAGTAAACGAAACAACTGCAAGCCTGATTGTGGCACAGATGCTGTTTTTGGAAGCAGAAGATCCCGAAAAGGATATTCATTTTTATATTAACAGCCCCGGCGGCAGTGTAACTGCAGGTATGGCAATTTATGATACCATGCAGTATATTAAGTGCGATGTATCCACATACTGTATGGGTATGGCAGCAAGTATGGGAGCTTTCCTTCTTGCAGGCGGTACAAAAGGCAAGAGACTTGCTCTTCCCAATGCAGAAATTATGATTCATCAGCCTCTTGGCGGTGCCCGTGGACAGGCAACCGAAATTGAAATTGCTGCCAGACATATTTTGCAGACCAAGGCGAAATTAAACAAAATCCTTGCTGAAAATACAGGTAAGGATTTTGAAGTCATTGCAGCAGATACCGAAAGAGACAACTGGATGACGGCAGAGGAAGCGAAAGAGTACGGTCTGATTGACAGAGTGGTAGGAAAGCGCGGAGAGTAAAGACAACATAGAGGTGGGAAATGGCAGGAAAGAGTTCGGACAATATCAGATGTTCCTTTTGCAATAAAAAGCAGGACCAGGTAGGTAAGATGATTGCCGGTCCGTCCGGTGTTTATATTTGTAACGAATGTGTAGAAATCTGTGCAGATATCATCGAAGATGAAATAGAAGAAATCCAGGATGTGGAAGAAGAACTGGACATTAATCTGTTAAAGCCGGTAGAAATAAAGGAATTTCTTGATGATTATGTAATCGGTCAGGAAGATGCAAAGAAGGTACTTGCAGTTTCCGTTTATAATCACTATAAGCGTGTCATGGCACCGAAAGGTCTGGATGAGGTAGAACTTCAAAAGAGCAACATTATCATGATAGGACCTACCGGTTCCGGTAAGACTTATTTGGCACAGACTCTTGCAAAGATTATTAATGTACCCTTTGCGATTGCAGATGCAACTACCCTGACAGAGGCAGGCTATGTAGGCGAAGACGTAGAAAATATTCTGCTGAAGCTGATTCAGGCAGCAGATTATGATGTGGAACGTGCCCAGCTTGGCATCATCTACATTGATGAAATTGATAAGATTACCAAAAAAAGTGAAAATGTATCTATTACCAGAGATGTTTCAGGCGAAGGTGTGCAGCAGGCACTTCTGAAAATTATAGAAGGCACTGTTGCAAGTGTGCCTCCCCAGGGTGGCAGAAAGCATCCTCATCAGGAATTGATTCAGGTAGATACTACCAATATTTTATTTATTTGCAGCGGTGCGTTTGACGGTCTTGAGAAGATTGTGGAAAACAGGCTAAACCGCAATTCTATCGGATTTGACGCAGAAATTGCAACCAAAGAAAATAAGGAAATCAGCACACTTCTTAAGGAAGTAACTCCTCAGGATTTGGTAAAGTTTGGTTTGATTCCTGAATTTGTGGGACGTGTTCCCATAAATGTATCCTTGGAAGGACTGGATGAGGAAGCACTTGTCCGCATCTTGAAGGAGCCTAAGAGTGCACTGGTTAAGCAGTATCAGAAGCTGTTTGATTTGGACGGAGTACTTCTTACCTTTGAAGACGACGCAGTGGAAGCCATTGCCAAGCAGGCATTTGAACGTAAAACAGGTGCCAGAGGTCTTCGTTCCATTATGGAAAAGGTAATGATGGATATTATGTACCGGATTCCGTCAGATGAAACAATTAAAGAATGTGTCATTACGAAGGGCGCGGTAGAAGGTACCGGAGAGCCTTTGCTGATACATCACGAATCCATGCGTAAAGCAAAGTAATAAGACGCCGCCTGTGCAAGGCGGCGTTTGTCAAATGATAAGAGAGAAATTATGAGCGAAAATAACAACGTAGCAGTAAACAGAATATTACCGGCAGTTGCCCTGCGCGGGATGACTATTTTACCGGGTGCCATTATTCATTTCGACTTAAATCGTGAAAAGTCTATTTCCGCTATTGAGAAAGCGATGATGACCGGAGGACAGATTTTTCTGGTAACCCAGAAGGACGCGGAAGATAAGAATCCTGTCTATGAGCAGCTTTACCATATCGGAACCATTGCTGTGATTAAGCAGATTACAAAACTGCCAAACCGGGTAATCCGCGTGCTGGTGGAAGGTGTGTGCCGTGGTGAGTTTTTGGCGGTGGATGAAGAAAAACCGGGCTTTTTGGAAGCCCAGGTCAGAGAGGTTGCCAAGGAGGAAGAGTATGCAGACTTTTTGTCACCGGAAGAAGCTAAAGTGCAGGAAGAGGCTATGCTCCGCCAACTAAAGGAGTATTTCGGAACTTATGCATCTTACTATCCCAAAATGGGACAAACCGCTGCAAAAAGATATGCAGATGTACAGGATATCAGTAGCCTGATAGACCAGATGGTTATGAATATGCCCTTAGACCATATTGCAAAGCAAAAGGTGCTTGAGACAGTTTCCGTTACAAAGCGATATGATTTGGTCTGTGAAATTCTGGTAAATGAAATTGAGGTTGCTAAGGTTAAGAGTGACCTTGCACAAAAAATAAAAAGTAAAGTAGAAAAGAATCAGAAGGAATATCTGCTCAGAGAGCAGCTTCATTACATAAAGGAAGAACTGGGGGAAGGGGGCTCCCTTTCCGATGCGGAACAGTTTTTAAAAGCAGTGGAAGAGCTTCCGGCAAAAGAAGAAGTAAAAGAAAAAATAAAGAAAGAAATTTCACGTTTCCAAAAACTATCGCCAAACAGCTCGGAAAGCTCCGTGGAACGTGCTTATATAGAAACATTATTAGAGCTGCCTTGGGATAAAGCATCCCATGACAATGAAAGCATGAGCCGGGCAGAAGAAATTTTAGACAGAGAGCATTATGGTCTTGAGAAGGTCAAGGAGCGTATTTTAGAGTTTTTGGCTGTACGTTGTTTGACGAAAAAAGGTGACAGTCCTATTTTATGTTTAGTAGGACCGCCCGGTACCGGTAAGACTTCCATTGCCAGAAGTGTTGCCGAAGCCCTTGATAAGCAGTATGTCCGCATTTGTCTTGGCGGTGTACGTGATGAAGCGGAAATCAGGGGACACCGGAAGACTTATGTGGGAGCTATGCCGGGACGCCTGGTGGCAGGTTTAAAGCAGGCAGGCGTGAAAAATCCGCTGATGCTTCTTGATGAAATTGATAAAGTGAGTAATGACTATAAAGGGGATACTTTTTCAGCTCTTTTGGAAGTGCTTGACAGTGAACAGAATGTGCGGTTCAGGGATCATTATGTAGAAGTACCTATTGATTTGTCTGAAGTATTGTTTATTGCTACGGCAAATACCACCCAGACCATTCCAAGGCCGCTGCTTGACAGAATGGAAATCATCGAGGTAAACAGTTATACCGCAAATGAGAAGTTCCACATTGCAAAGGAACATTTGCTTGCTAAGCAGCTCGAGAAGAACGGACTGAATAAAAGTATGCTTTCTATCAGGGATAGCGCTGTTAAGAGTATCATTACTCATTATACGAAGGAAGCAGGTGTCCGTAACCTGGAGCGTAAACTGGGAGATATCTGCCGAAAGGCGGCGAGAGAAATACTGAAGGCAAAAGAAGCAGGAGAATCGCTTCCAAAGATTAGTGTAACGGCATCCAATTTGGAAGAATATCTGGGCAAGAAAAAATATTTGCCTGATAAAGCGAATAAAAAGCCGGAAGTGGGTATTGTCAGAGGACTTGCATGGACCAGTGTGGGTGGAGATACCCTTCAGATAGAAGTAAACCGTATGCCCGGAAAAGGAGAAATCGAGCTTACGGGGCAAATGGGCGATGTAATGAAGGAGTCTGCCCTGATCGCCATGAGTTATGTCCGTTCGGTGGGTGAAGATTACGGCATCAAACCGGAAATTTTCAAGGAGTATGATTTCCACATTCATATTCCGGAAGGAGCTGTGCCCAAAGACGGACCCAGTGCCGGCATTACCATGGCAACAGCATTGTTTTCGGCAGTAACAGAAAAGCCGGTACGCAGTGACATTGCCATGACGGGTGAAGTGACGCTGAGAGGACGTGCACTTCCCATAGGCGGTCTGAAGGAAAAGATACTGGCTGCTAAAACAGCAGGTATTAAGGAAGTTCTGGTACCTGCGGAAAATAAAAAGGATATAGAAGACATTTCCGGAGAAATCAAAGAAGGACTTGTCATTACCTATGTAAAAGATATGAACGATGTGCTTACCCGCGCATTGACGGATAAGTAAGTTGCGCATCTGCGTAAGATAACATGACAATGAGGTAACAAACAATGGTGATTAAGAATGTAAGTCTGGAAACAGTTTGCGGCATTACAAGCAAGCTTCCGGATAATCCGTATATGGAGTTTGCTTTTGCAGGCAAAAGTAATGTAGGGAAATCGTCTCTGATTAACGGGCTGATGAACAGAAAAGCACTGGCAAGAACCAGCGCCCAGCCCGGAAAAACCCAAACCATTAATTTTTATAATATTAATGATGCGCTTTATTTTGTTGACCTGCCGGGATACGGTTATGCCAAGGCAAATGAAGAGGTTAAAGCTAAGTGGGGCAAAATGATTGAAAATTATCTCCACCGGTCAAAGCAACTGAAGGCAGTCTTTTTATTAATTGATATCCGTCATGAGCCTTCGGGGAATGACAGACTGATGTATGAATGGATTGTAAAGCAGGGTTTTCAGCCGGTTATTGTTGCTACCAAGTTAGATAAGATTAACAGAAGCCAGGTGCAGAAGCATGTAAAAATGATTCGTGAGGGATTGAAGGTAAAGTCAGGAACCATTGTGATTCCCTATTCTGCCCAGACCAAACAGGGCAGGGATGAAATCTATGAATTGATAGATTCCTATTTGGAAGAATAAGAAAGTGTGTTGTGTATGAAGCAGGGACAACTGAAAACATATTTAAAGGTATTTATGAATCTGGGCATTATGCTGGCACTGATTTTGGGGTGTATTTTTATTTTGCCGAGGATTGTGGTGTATTTCATGCCCTTTGTAGTAGGATGGATTATTGCCGCGATAGCCAGCCCTTTTGTCCGTTTTTTTGAAAAGAGACTGAAAATCAAACGAAAGGCAAGCTCTGCATTTGTGATTATTGCAGTAATCGGACTGGTAATACTAGTGGGTTATTTTGCAGGAGCATGGCTGGTAGAACAGATAATCCATTTTGCGGATGATATCCCTCAAATTATGGAATCAGTGAAATCAGAACTGACTGAGGTAGGGAAAAAGCTGTCAGGAGCATATGCTTATCTTCCGAAGGAAGTAAAGAATACGTTAAGCGGGATAGCAAAAGGGGTGCAGGAATATTCCGGCAGCTTCATGAGCAGTGCCGGTGCGCCTACCATAGAGGCAGTGAGCCGTTTTGCCCAAAGCCTTCCCACGATGATTATCAGTGTTATTATGAGCCTTCTGTTTGCTTATTTTTATGTGGCTGACAGAGAGTATATTCCGGATTTGGCGGCGAAGCTGTTACCCCATTCTTTCATTGAACGCTTTGAAATGATTAAGAGGAGCTTTTCCAGAGCGGTAGGGGGATACTTTAAGGCACAGTTTAAAATTGAATTTTGGATGTACTTCTTATTGGCAATCGGCTTTAGTATTTTGAAGGTGCGGTATGCATTTATTATTGCCATCGGTGTAGCAATCTTAGATTTACTTCCCTTCTTCGGAACGGGAACCGTATTGCTGCCGTGGGCAGCAATTAAATTCATTAGCGGAGACTATACTACGGTAATCGGTCTATTACTTATCTGGGGTGTGGGACAGCTGGCAAGACAGATTATCCAGCCAAAGATAGTGGGAGATTCTGTAGGTCTGGCACCGATTCCAACCATTATACTTTTATATGTGGGTTATAAGGCAGCAGGTGTAATCGGAATGATTATTGCAGTGCCAATCGGTATTATTATTGTAAATATGTATGAAGAAGGGGTTTTTGATACCACTATAAACAGTTTAAAAGTGCTTTATGCGGGAATCAGTAATTTCAGACATTTGACGGATGAAGATATGAAAGAAGTGGAACGGTATAAGGAGGCAGAAACCCAAAGAAGCAGTGAGAGAAAAGAAAAGAAGTAAAAGCGGTAAAAGAAAAAGCCTTAATGTAAATTAAGGCTTCATTTCCTGTGTGATTACCATGTTCTTACCGCAACGCTTACCGTAATATAAACGTTTGTCGGCAAGACGGATTAGTTCATTTAAGTCAGTGGATTCTCCGGTGTCACTGATACCAAAGGTCATGGTAACCTTCAGTGTTTCAGTGCGGTATTTAAAATTCTTGGCGGCAATGGCGATTCGTACCTTTTCTACCAGCTTTTTGGTTCTTGCATCGCTGTAGTTGGGAAGCATCATAACAAATTCTTCGCCGCCCCACCGATAGATAAGGACATTGTCCGGAGTTTGCTCCATCATGATGGAAGCAATTCCTGACAAAATAATGTCGCCGCAATCGTGACCGTAAGTATCGTTAACACGTTTGAAATTATCAATGTCGGAAAGAACCAAAGTGATTGGAATGTTTTTCTTGCGATTCTCTTCGTAGGCTGCAAGAAAATGGTTTCGGGACAGAAGGCCTGTAAGAGTATCGTGATTCACCATGTCCTGCAAAGCGGAATTGTTTTCCGTTAAGGTTTGCTGCGTCATAACAGCGGAAAGCTTGGATATGAAAGCTGCATAAACCATCAGGGTAAAGGTAGCCGCGCTGTTAAAAATATAAAAACCGGAAACCGTAAAATCTGAATAATGACAAATCGGCTCGTTGTTCAGGGTATATATTTTAAGTCCCATGAAAATGACAATTTCCGCCAATGAGAATAAATAAGGAATCATCTTGTTTTTAAAAGGGCAGAAATATACTACCGAGGAAAGGGCAATCAGGTAAAGCGGAAAGCCGAATCCCCAACCTAAAAAATAAGTACTTACTACCACGTACAGACAGATTTCCAGATGTACCATGGTAACAATGGTACGATAGCGGTTTAACTTGGTTAAACAATACGCTACGATATAAAAACATACACTGAAAATATTGTAGATAACAAGCGGCATAAAAGCAAGTGCCGTAAAGACACCTGCAAATATAAGATGAACAAGAAAAGCAAGAAGAATTATCTTGCCGTAAACTTGCTGAATGCTGTTTTTTGGAGTAGAATGAATTTGCATGTATTGCCCCCGATTTACACTAGTACTTTTCCCCTATGAACAGTATACCGTTAATTAGGGTAAAAGTAAATAAAGAATAACGAAAAAGAGCGAAACTATAGTAGTGAATAAAAAATTAATGAAAGAAAAAATAATAAGGATGTGGGAAAATGAAGGTAACGGTTTATAATTGCAGAGAATTTGATGAAAAGGAATTATTCTTACAATATGCAAAGGAGCTTGGTCTTGAGCTTGTTCTATGCCCCGATGCACCGGATATGGAGAATGCTTCCCTGGCAAAGGGAAGTGAATGCATTGATATTATCACTTCTAAAATGCCGGCAGAGCTTTTAGAGGTATTTGCATCATACGGCGTAAAATATGTAACAACCAGAACCATCGGATTTGATCATATTGATGTGACAGCAGCCAAGAAGCTGGGCATGACCGTTGCCAATGCTCCTTACGGACCTTGCGGAGTGGCAGATTATGCGGTAATGCTGATTCTCATGACAATCCGTAAGATGAAACGGATTTTAGAGCGGACCAATATCCAGGACTATACATTGAAAGGTATTCAGGGTAGGGAACTGAAGGACTTAACGATAGGAGTAATCGGTACGGGACGAATCGGAAGAACGGTGCTTAAGGATTTATCCGGTTTTGGCTGTAAGCTGATAGCTTACGATATTTATGAAAGTGATGAAGTGAAGGAAAGCGGTGTTCCTTATGTTACGCTGGAAGAAATGTGGCAGCAGGCAGATGTGATTTCCCTCCATGCTCCCCTTACCGGGGATAATTTCCACTTGATTGACAAGGAAGCCATTGCGAAGATGAAGGACGGCGTCATGATTGTCAATACGGCAAGAGGCGGCCTGATTGATTCACAGGCTCTTATTGAAGGAATTGAATCGGGAAAAATCGGCGGTGCAGGACTTGATGTGGTGGAAAATGAATTTGGTTTGTATTATTATGACCATAAATCAGATATACTATCTAATAGGGATCTGGCTATCCTGCGCGGCTTCCCCAATGTAACAGTGAGTCATCACATGGCGTTTTATACCGATGAATATGTAAAGACGGTAGTACGCGATTCTCTGATGGGCTGCAAATGCTTTGCGGAAGGAAAAGAAAACCCTTGGATTTGTGCTTAACTGCGTGTGCAGTAAAGAAGCACGCATTGCGTAGTCAGAGAAAACGGGAAGGATTTAGGAAGCGTGAGAAATTTCAAGGTAATCCTGCAATATGAGGGAACCCGTTATCAGGGCTGGCAGAAGCAGGAAAGCACGGACAATACCATACAGGGTAAGCTGGAGGCTCTTCTTTCTAAAATGACGGGAGATAAGACGGAAATCCAAGGCTCAGGAAGAACCGATGCGGGTGTGCATGCAATGGGTCAGGTTGCCAATTTCCATGCCGATACCGATAAAACACCGGAAGAAATTATGGAGTATATGAACCGTTATCTTCCCGAAGACATTGCGGTGATTGAGATTGAAGAGGTACAGGAGCGATTTCACAGCAGATTAAATGCAAAGGGAAAGACTTACTGTTATCGTGTACTTAATACGGTAACACCCCATGTTTTTGACAGAAGATATGTTCATATGGTGGAACAGCCGCTTGATGTAGAGGCAATGCAAAAGGCGGCGGCTTACCTGATAGGGACACATGACTTTAGGGCCTTTACTTCCAACAAAAGAAGTAAAAAATCTACGGTAAGAACCATAGAGAATATTACGATTGAACAGACTGCTTCCGCTTTATTTCCGGGGGAAAAAAAGGACGAAATCCGTTTTACTTACAGCGGAAACGGCTTTTTGTACCATATGGTGCGCATTTTAACGGGAACACTTCTGGAAGTGGGAATGCACCGGAGAAAGCCTGAAGAAGTGGCAGAAATCTTAGCCTGCGGTTTACGGGAAAAGGCCGGTGAGCTGGTGCCTGCCAAAGGGCTTACATTGATGGAGGTTCGATATTATTGAAAAAATCACAAAATATGCACAAAGTGATTTTTTTCCTGTATTTATTGATTGTAGTCAGACTGATTATTTTTAAGTATCCCATAGAAGTGCTGAGAGAAATAGCTGCCTCATGGGAAAAGAACGTGATACTGGAGGGACTTGATACTGCAAATTTCACGCTGTTTAAAACCATCCGGATGTATATAGACTATGCATATAAGCTGAACAGCTTTGAAAATCTGGCGGGCAATATCGTTGTATTCATGCCTTTCGGTTTTTTGTTGCCTTCTGTACTGGTATGGGGAAGAAATTTTTTTGTAATGCTTTTGAATGCGTTTATTTTTGTGCTTGGAATAGAAGTGTTTCAGCTATTCAGCGCTTTTGGTGCGTTTGATGTGGATGATATTCTGCTGAATTGCCTGGGAGCGGCTTTGGGATACTTCCTCTTTATGATATGGGAATCAATAGGCAAGGAGAAAAAAGATGGATCAATTTTTTAAAAAGTTTAAAGCAAATGACATTATTTCATCCCTGATTCTGGGAGGAATCGGGCTGGTACTGCTAATCTGGCCGGGAACCTCCACACAGGTGGTTTGTATGGTGCTTGGCGGCGTGCTGCTTGCGTATGGTATCATCCAAATCGTGCTGTATTTATTTGCAAGGGAAAAAACGCTGTATCATCAGGGAATGCTGCTTTTAGGGATTGTCCTTTCGGTAATCGGTGCATGGATTTTACTGAAACCGGGAATGATTATTGCTGCGGTACCTGTGATTATGGGAATTATTATTGTGATGCACGGCGTACATAATATCGTGCAGGGCATTCAGCTAAAGGGGATGGATTACGAAAAATGGTGGATTGCCTTTGCGCTGGGCATTGTGACAGCAGCATTGGGGGCTATTTTAATTTACAATCCGTTTCGTGTGGTAAATACCGTAGTAAGAGTGATTGGCGCTTTCCTTATTTATGATGCGGTTTCAAGAATATGGATTGTATCAAGAGTGTCAAAGACACGTAAAATGAAAGAACGGATTATTGATGCAGAGGCTGTGATAGTGGAAGAAGACAAGCCCTGATAATAACCGGAAAATGCAGGCAGTAACGGAAAGCGTTAGCGGATTGACGAAGCCCGGCTTTTGATGTAAAATAACAGTGTATCAGGAAATCTGTAAGAAAGGAGATGCGTATGCGAATCGGAGACGTAGGCTTTAGCCCTTATGTTTACAATACAAATTATGTCAGTGCCCGGAGCATGGACAAGATATCAGCGATTGGTGATGATTTGGTAACCTCCGGTACAGACTATTCTTCTCTTATAGATGATTCTTTGAATGAAAACCCCTTGCAGAGAGGTGAAACCTCTAATTTTGCGGATGTGCTTGCCATGCAGTTCCAGATGTCGCGGATGAATGCATCCAGACTGATTAAGCCGGCAGAAGAAATGCAGCAGCCGGCAGCACAGGACTCCCGCAGGGAACAGTAAAATAAAAATGATGGTTAAAGCGTATGGGACCAAACCGGAAGGTGCGGAAAATACGCTTTTTTTATAAAAACAGGAGGTAATAATTATGGCAGTATATGAACTGAAAAATGATGTGATTGCTATTTTAATTGACAGTCACGGGGCAGAGCTGAAGTCCTTAAAGAAATTGAGTACCGGCACGGAATATATGTGGTGCGGTGATGCCAAATACTGGGGGAGAACATCACCGGTACTGTTTCCTTTTGTGGGAAGTTTAAACAATAAAGAGTATAAAGTCAACGGAAAGACTTATCCCATGAATCAGCACGGTTTTGCAAGAGATATGGAGTTTACCCTGATCGGAGAAGGCAAGACACCGGAAGGGTTACCGGAAATCTGGTTTGAACTGAAATCCGATGAAGAAACACTGAAAAAATACCCTTATGAATTTGTGTTAAAGCTTGGATACCGCCTGGATGCTAATAAGGTAGAGGTACTCTGGCAGGTAGAAAATCCTGCTGGTGCGGAATTGCGTTTTTTCATTGGCGGACATCCTGCTTTTAACTGTCCTATTGAAGAAGGAACAAAGCAGAGCGACTATTTTGTAAGCTTTGGGGATTTGGATGAAGTGGTCAGCAGCCGGATTGGTGAAAAAGGATTGGTAAACGGTTGCATGGATGTGTACGGACTTACTGGCGGAAAGCTGGCAATTACCGAGAATTTGTTTGACCATGATGCGCTGGTAATCGAAGAAGAACAGACAGGCTATGTAGCTCTTTGCAAAAAGGACGGAACACCTTATTTGGAAATCAGCATGGATGCACCGCTTTTCGGAGTGTGGTCACCTCCGGGTAAGCAGGCTCCTTTCGTTTGCCTTGAGCCTTGGTACGGCAGATGCGACAGTGAATACTTTGACGGGGAACTTGCAGAACGTGAGTGGGGAAACCTGCTTGCGGGCGGGGAAGTGTGGAAGGCTTCTTATGTAATTACGGTTTAGAAATAAATAATGTGAAAGGGAGTTTTATTGGACACCATATATAGTATCCTTTATTCAGAAACAAAAGAGAGTCAGAAACAATATTTTTTTCAAAACAGGAGGATACTATTATGAGAATCACAAAAAGTCTGCCGCTTACCATTTTATTATCAGCAGTGCTGGTGTTCATCATCGCATTCTGCATTACGGAAACAGTTATCAGCCAAAGCAACAAAGCAAGATGCATCGAAGAAAAATACTATGATGAAATGGAAAGTGCTTATCTTACGGAACTGAGGCAGGTGCTGGCTGATGAGGGCTACCGCAACAGTGGTGTTACCATGACAAGAGTGACAGATGAATCCGGCGTAAGAAGCTATACGGTAAGTATTCATCACAAGCTAATCGGTAAATTGTCTTTGGGTGAGAAGGAGCTTCTTTCAAGTATGCTGGGAGAAATTGCTTTTGCGGATGCATCCTGCAGCTTCTGCCACAAATTTCTATAACCGGACGGGAAAAGTAAAATGACAAGTGGGGACAGAAAGATTATAATAATAGCAGTAGCAAGAAGGAAGAAGGTAATAAGATGAGAAATAACCCTATCCCACAACAGATTTATAAACATTTTAAAGGCAATCTGTATCAGATTGTGACCTTGGCGGAGCATTCCGAGTCAGGCGAGATGCTGGTGATATATCAGGCAATGTATGGTGATTTTAAGATATATGCAAGACCCCTTTCCATGTTTATGGAGAAGGTTGATAAGGAGAAATACCCGGACGTAGCGCAGGAGTACCGTTTTGAACCGGCAGATGTGCAAAACAGACAGCAGGAACATAAGAAACAGGAGCAATGCATGCAGACGGATATGCTTATTGCACCTGCAGGTACAGAGGAAGAAGAGATTGCACTTGACCCGTTGGTGCTTGAGTTTCTTGATGCAGAGACTTCTGAGCAACGTCTCAATATTCTGGCAGCTATTCACCACCGGATTACGGATGACATGATTAATACCATGGCAATCGCAGTGGATGTGGAAGTGGAAGAGGGCGACATCGAGCAACGCTACGAGGACCTTAAGAATTGCCTTCTTTTATATGATAAATTTGAATGTAACAGAATGCGTTAGTGACAGCATGCGATATACTTTTGTTTCGTGACTTTCTTTTGTTTTAGATACGATAACGTTATTTAGCGAAACAGGAGGTATCTATGGCATATAGTTTGGATAACAGATTGGTAATCGGAGTTTCATCCAGAGCCTTGTTTGATTTGACAGTGGAGAATGAAATTTTTAAATCTCGGGGAGTAGAGGCCTACTGCCAATATCAGGTGGAACATGAGAAGGAGTTACTTGCACCGGGAAACGGCTTTGGACTGATTAAAGCATTGTTGGCAATCAATGAGCTTCCGGGGCAGGAGGGACGTGTTGAAGTCATTATCATGTCTCATAACAGCCCGGATACGTCTCTTAGAGTATTTCATTCCATTGCCCATTACGGACTGAACATTTCCCGCGCAGTGCTTGCCAGTGGCGCATCCCTGACGCCTTATTTACAGGCGTTCGGAACAGATCTTTATTTGTCCGCGGATGAGGAAGATGTACAGGCAGCAATTAATTGCGGCATTGCAGCCGGTATTATTTGTGACGAAGTATTAAGGACTTATGATGAGAACCTTGAAGTTTCTCAAATCAGGATTGCTTTTGACGGAGATGCGGTGCTCTTTTCTGATGAATCGGAACAGATTTATCAGACGCAGGGGTTAGAAGCCTTTGAAGAAAACGAAAGGCGGCTTGCCGACCATCCCATGAAAGCAGGTCCTTTCGCTAAGTTCCTTAAAACGCTTTCGGATATTCAAAAGGAATTCCCGGCAGAAAAGGCGCCTATCAGGACAGCACTTGTTACGGCAAGAAGTGCTCCGGCACACGAACGTGTTATCCGGACCTTGCGGGCATGGAACGTACGAATCGACGAGGCATTTTTCCTTGGAGGCATCACCAAGCGGGATGTACTGAAAGCATTCGGTGCCCATATCTTTTTTGATGACCAGGCACTGCACACCAAAAGTGCATCAGAGGTGGTTCCGGCAGCCCGGGTACCTTACCGGCAACGGAATGTGGGAGAAGGTGCTGACCCGTAACCGGGATCATAGGCAAATAATGATGCCATGAGAAAAGTAGAGACTAAATATACAAATAACAGGAAAAATCATGAAGTATAAGAATATTGTGGAGGGGCGGTTTGACAGCCGCCCCAATCGGTTTATTGCATATGTAACTATAAACGGAAAACAGGAGAAGGTCCATGTGAAAAACACGGGACGATGCCGGGAGCTTTTGACAGAGCACGCAACCGTTTATCTGGAAAAAAGTGACAATCAGGAACGCAGCACTGCTTATGATTTGGTAGCAGTAAAAAAAGGAGAGCGGCTCATCAATATGGATTCCCAGGCTCCGAATAAGGCAGTAGGTGAATGGCTTCTTAAGGGAGAACTGTTTCCGGGTTTAAAAGAAGTAAGAGCGGAGAAAACTTACGGCAAATCCCGTTTTGATTTTTATGTGGAAACAGAAGAAAGAAAAGCATTTATAGAGGTGAAAGGCGTTACCCTTGAGCAGAACGGCGCGGTGTTGTTTCCGGATGCTCCTTCCGAGAGAGCTGTGAAGCATGTATATGAATTGATTGAAGCAGTAGAAGAAGGCTATGATGCCTATATTATGCTTGTCATACAAATGAAAGACGTCAATTATTTTATGCCTAATGCCAAGATGCAACCTGAGTTTGCCACGGCACTTTTAGAAGCAAGGAAAGCAGGTGTGAGAATACTTGCCTATGACTGTGAAGTGACCCCGAAGACGATGGATATCAGAAACCCTGTTCCCGTAAGGCTCTCTTTGCTGGATGAAATCGAAGAGCCCTTACTTGCATGGTATGATAAGGGACACCGGATTTTACCCTGGCGGGAAGACCCGACACCGTATCATGTGTGGGTTTCTGAAATTATGCTGCAGCAGACCAGAGTAGAAGCGGTAAAGCCTTACTATGACAGGTTTATGGCCATGCTGCCGGATATACCGTCTCTTGCCCGTGCCAAAGAAGAGGTCCTTTTAAAATTGTGGGAGGGGCTTGGGTATTATAACAGAGTCCGCAATTTGAACAAAGCAGCACAGCTTGTGATGGAGCAGTATGATGGCCGGATGCCGGATACTTATGAGGAGCTTTTGAAGCTTCCGGGGATTGGCAGTTATACAGCGGGAGCCATAGCCTCGATTGCTTATGGGAGAAAAGCGCCGGCAGTTGACGGTAATGTACTCAGAGTATTGTCACGACTTCAGCTGGATGACAGAGATATTATGCAACAATCTGTTAAAAAACAGGTGGAGGAGGAGCTGCTTACTGCTATGAGCGATAAACGCCCCGGTGACTGCAATCAGGCATTGATGGAGCTTGGTGCAACAATCTGTTTGCCGAACGGTATGCCGAAATGTGAAAAATGTCCGTGGGAGACCATTTGTCTTGCCCACAGGGAAGGAAGAGAGCTTGAATTTCCGGTGAAGTCGGCAAAGAAGAAACGCATCATAGAAGAAAAAACAGTCCTGCTAATCAGGGATGAGAATAAAGCCGCATTACAGAAAAGACCGGCAAAAGGTCTGCTTGCAGGGATGTATGAATTTCCCTGGTTGGAGGGGAAATTATCAAAGGAAGAGGTCCTTGCAAGAGTAAAGGAAGCAGGACTATCCGTACTTCATATTAAGCCGGTGGGGGAGAGCAAACATATTTTTACCCACAAAGAATGGCACATGACAGGATATGCAATCCGAGTAGATGAGCTTTCCGGTGAAAAAGGCCCCGAAAACTATCTTTATGTTGAGAGAAGAGAAGCAAAGGAAAGGTATCCCATTCCTTCCGCATATGCTTATTATCTGAAGATATTCATGAATTTTTAAGATTCTTAAGGGTAGGAAAATTGTAAATGCTGTGATATACTGTGTCGTAGCAAAGTTATGATGTGAAAGGTATCTGACCGCCGGGAAGGCGGCAGATAGTGTGGAATGATGAAATTATTGAGTATCGCAATCCCCTGTTATAATTCGGCAGCCTATATGGAAAAATGTATTGATTCCCTGCTGATTGGCGGTGAGGATGTAGAAATTTTGGTAGTAAATGACGGCTCTACGGATGAAACGGCAGAAATTGCAGACAGATATGCAGCACAGTATCCTACCATTGTGAAAGCCATCCATAAAGAAAATGGCGGACACGGCTCTGCTGTCAATGCCGGCATCAGCAATGCTTCCGGATTGTATTTTAAGGTAGTTGACAGTGATGACTGGGTGAAAGAGGAAGCTTATAAGCAGATTCTGGATACCTTGCATAGTCTCACCGGCGGTGAAAAAGTGCTGGATATGTTAATCAGTAATTTTGTGTATGAAAAGGTGGGCGAAAACAGACATAAGGTAATGCATTACCGTCATATTCTTCCGAAAGATGAAATATTTACCTGGTCGGATATCCGCCATTTTTACAAAGGACATTACATTTTGATGCACTCCGTAATATTCCGTACCAAACTGCTTAGAGAATGTGGACTGAAATTACCGGAGCATACCTTCTATGTGGATAATCTGTATGTGTTTGAGCCTCTGCCATATGTGAAAAATATGTATTATCTGGATGTGAATTTTTACCGTTATTACATCGGCAGAGCCGACCAGTCAGTGAATGAACAGATTATGATCGGAAGAATCGATCAGCAGATTAAAGTAAATAAAATCATGATTGATTATATGACAGAGAATAAGCCAATTATTACCTCCTGTAGTAAATTAGAGCAGTATATGCTTAGCTACCTTGATATTATTACCACAGTATCTTCAATTCTGTTGATTCGTTCTGAAACGGAAGAGAATCTTGCAAAGAAAAAAGAGCTTTGGGATTATCTGAAGAAGAAAGACTGGCTTCTGTATCGTAAGCTGCGTTTCGGGTTGCTGGGACAGTGTACCAATCTTCCGGGTAAAGGCGGAAGAATGATTTCCGTAGAGGGGTACAAAATCTGCAGAAGATTCTTTAATTTTAACTAATAATGATGAATGAATAAGGCTGTTAGGAAAGAGAAATAACTCTTTTCCTAACAGCCTTTGAATTTGTATTGCTATACCTGACGGAACCGTCTGCGTCTGGAAAAGTACCGGCGCATCTGGGAAACCGTAACGATATCGTAAGTATAAACGATAAGGTACATAATTGCAGCCATGATAAAAGCGGTAATTACATCAAAGAGAGAATGCTGCTTCAAAAATACCGTGGATAAAATAATGGATACACAAAGGATTAAAGAACTAATGTGTACTGTTTTATTCCGGCGAAGCTTAGCATTTTGAAGTACGGCAATATGAACACCGATGGAATTATATACATGAATGCTTGGCCAAAGGTTTGTAGGCGTATCGGCACGGTACAGTCCGCTTACCAGCAGAGTAAATATATTTTCGCTTTCAAACGCATGAGGGCGAAGGTGATGCCCGTTTGGCCAAAGTGTGGATATAATTAAGAAGATGGTCATTCCTGTATACAGGAATGTACAAAGTCTGTAATAATCCTGTCTGTTTTTAAACAAGAAATAAACCACAGTCCCTGCCACATAGACAAACCATAAAAGGTAAGGGATAACAAAATATTCGCAGAAAGGAATATAGTCATCAGCCTTCATATGAATCAACCGTTTTGGGTGTACAACTGCCTTTTCGATACATGCAAACCAAATTAAATAAAATATGATATAAGCAATAGAAATAAAACCATGTTTATACTGTTTCAAAAATTTTTTCATAATACTCCTAATCGTTAATATCATCTGAAGCTTATTTTCGGATGATTTTATAGCTTTACATTAAGACCTGAAGCTTTTCTTTTTCACAGCTGAGAGTAACGGAATTTGTTTTTGCAAAAACCTCTCCGTCTGTATGAAGCCATAAAGGTGATGCTGTTTTAACGGTCATTTTGCGGGTCGAGTATCTGTCAACCCCCTTAAACCAATAATGCTTTCCTTTGAAAGCAGTCGGAAGCGCCATTAATATCATCAGCTTGGGAAGATTGCCTACAAGACAGACATCCATAATACCGTCATGGTAATCGGCACCGGGGCAGAACATAAAGCCGCCGCCTTCATACTGGTGAACCATGCCTGCCACAAACAAAAATCGGGGCAGAGTGATGGTTTCTTTGTCATCGAATGTAATTTCACAAGCAACCTTTTTGGCTGCAAACAATTGCTTTAAGGCAATTCCGACATAGGTTAGTTTGCCCAATCCTAATTTGTTCATAATATTCTTTAGCTTGGAGGATAAGATTTCCTCACAGACAGCAGCATCAAAACCGATGCCGCAGCTGACACCGAAGTACCGCTCAGGGGATGCTTTTTCAGTTTGGGTACGGGGCAATTCATCATCAATCTGATGGAGGGTTATGCATCCCAAATCCATTCGGACCGGTTCCTTACATGAAAGAATGCGGTTTAACACAGAGATTGCATCCTTGGCATCATAAATATCTCTTGCCATATCGTTGCTGGAGCCGGTAGGGATGTAGCCCAATTGGGTTCTTTCAAAATCCGTAATTCCCTGTAAGGCTTCATTAAAGGTTCCGTCGCCTCCCAGTACAATCAGTTTCAGTATATTATGTTCATCCCCGGAAAATTCCCGGGTCGACAAATCGCGGATAATTTCCATGATATGTCCCGCCCTGGTGGAATAGTGAAGTTCATAGCGGATGTTTTTTTCTTTCAATACGGGCTCAATAGCGGCCCAGATTTTGGTTCCTCTCCCGGACTTGGAAGCCGGGTTTACAATAATATGGTACATAATATTTCATCCTTAATCAAAATCTTTCCCTATTTTATCAGTATTTAATAGGATAGTAAAGAAACAATTTTTGTATTTAGATAATTTTAAGAAATGAAAGCCGATAGCAGTATTTGACAATGCAGAAAATAAAAATGTTCCGGAAAGGAGCTCCGCGCTTGCCACAAGAAAATCTGTGTGCTATAATAACGAGGATTGTTTTGATAACGCATTAAAGTGCGAAAATGATGAAAGCAAAAGATTTAAGGAGGAAAAACAATGTATTCACTTGACGAAGTAAGAAACGTAGATCCGGAAGTTGCACAGGCAATTGTGGATGAACAGGAAAGACAGAACAGCCACATTGAGCTGATTGCATCTGAAAACTGGGTAAGTAAGGCTGTTATGGCAGCTATGGGAAGCCCCCTTACCAACAAATATGCAGAAGGATATCCGGGCAAGCGTTATTATGGCGGATGTCAGTGTGTTGACGTAATAGAAAATCTTGCAATTGAAAGAGCAAAGGAATTGTTCGGATGTGATTATGCAAACGTACAGCCCCATTCCGGTGCCCAGGCTAACCTTGCGGTTCAGTTTGCGGTATGTAACCCCGGTGATACCATTATGGGTATGAATCTTGACCATGGCGGACATTTAACACACGGAAGCCCGGTTAATATTTCCGGTAAATACTTCAATATCGTTCCTTATGGTGTAAACGATGACGGTTTTATTGATTATGATGAGCTTCGCAGAATTGCGCTTGAATGTAAGCCTAAAATGATTATTGCAGGTGCATCTGCATATGCAAGAACCATTGATTTTAAGAAATTCAGAGAAGTAGCTGATGAAGTGGGTGCGGTACTTATGGTAGATATGGCTCATATCGCAGGTCTTGTGGCAGCAGGACTTCATCCCAGCCCCATTCCTTATGCAGATGTAGTAACTACAACAACTCATAAGACCTTAAGAGGACCCAGAGGCGGATTGATTCTGGCAAATCAGGAAGCAGCAGATAAGTTTAACTTTAATAAGGCTATTTTCCCCGGTATCCAGGGTGGTCCTTTGATGCATGTAATTGCAGCTAAGGCCGTTTGCTTTAAGGAAGCATTATCTGATGAGTTTAAGGCATATCAGAAGGGTATTGTTGATAATGCACAGGCTCTTTGCAAAGGCCTTCAGAGCAGGGGGATTAAAATTGTATCCGACGGAACTGACAATCACTTAATGTTGGTTGACTTAACTACATATGATTTAACAGGTAAGGCAGTAGAGAAGCTGCTTGATGAAGCACACATTACTGCAAACAAGAACACCATCCCCAATGATCCCAAGTCTCCTTTTGTAACAAGCGGTATCCGTTTAGGCACCCCTGCTGTTACCTCCAGAGGTATGAATACGGAAGATATGGATCAGATTGCAGAAGCAATTGCCATGGTAATTAAGGGCGGAGAAGAGAAGATTGCAGAGGCAAGAGCTATCGTCCAGAAGCTGACAGACAAGTATCCTTTGATTTAATCATCAGGATAATGCGGTGTCGGCCGGAATATAAAAAGTAAAATAAGAAACCGGAAGTCATGTTACTGACTTCCGGTTTTTGCATAAGTAAGTGTGTATCATGTATTTATGCGATAGCTTAGTAGCCCAGCTCTTCTCCCACAAGGAATACCTTAATTCTGCCGGGGTGACCGCTTCTTCTGGTAACCACAATTTGGTTGCAGATACAGTCGGGAGAGAGACAATCTCCGCATCTTCCTGTATGGAAGCAGGGAGTATTCTTATTAAGGCGCTTAGTATTGGCAGGGGTAGCAATATCACGCACTCTGCGCTGACCGTCTTCCACATTGGAAACCAGTTTGTTCATACCGGCTACAATAATAACGTGCTTGGGGCCGTGAATCAGACAGGCAACACGGTTTCCGTTGCCGTCAATATTAATTAATTCGCCGTCAAAGGTAATGGCGTTGGTACTCATTAAATAGTAATCAGCCATAACGGTTTTTGAAAAAATTTCTCTGGCTTCTTCCGGAGATTTGGCAGTCATTCTGTCGATAAGCTGATACTTACCACCCTGAATGGCATCCATCAGGCCGCATTCGCTTACGGACATACTGCCTCCCCAGCTGACTACTGAGCCTTCTTCCATTAAGTCAATAATTGCCTTTACGCAGGAAGCACTGTCTTCAAAGTAATAGCCTTCCATATTTCTTTTTTGTAAATTTTTAATAACGGTTTCTGCTGCGGTGGCAAAAGCCTGCTTTTTTGGTGTCATATGTAACCCTCCTGATTTTATAATCCTTCTTGAAAACATTATAATCGAAGTATGAGGATAAGGAAAGGTTTTTTAGGGATGAATTGTTTGAAAATTCAGAATAAAAGATGAAATATAACTGATAAAACATCAATTAAAAATAAATAATAAAAAAATAAATAAAAAAATTTAAAAATGTGTTGACAAATACAAAATGCTGTTATATACTAAGCTTACAAAAACAAATTCACATAGATAAATCAAAGAAAGGAAGGTACGGTCCACTGGAAATTTAGAAGGAGTTGTTTCTACAGTTTATAAATAGCCGGAGTGCTTGACTAAGGCCGGGTGGTTCGGTAGAGACAGAAGAAAACAACAGTATGTGGAAGCAGCTTAGATAAGAAGCAAGTACCGAAGAAATTTCGTATCTGTCATAAGAGAAGGTAACGAAGCAAAAAGAAGCCGTTACAGTACATTGGGTACAAGAGTAAATGAGAAGTATACGAAAGAAATTACAACTGAATATTTCAAAATCCTAAAAAAGAGAGGTAGAACCATTGGATAGTATAGTTTAGGAGCGGGTATTAATCAGAGAGATTGATACCCGCTTCGTCGTTGCCTGTGTGAGAAAACTTTTTAGTCAAAGAAAAAAGATTGCAAATCTTGTAGAAATTATTCAGTAAATAAGGTATGATATAAAAGATATGATTATAGGAAAGTCACATAGGAGGATGCCGGTATGGCAAACAGGGATAGAGAAGAAATTGAAGAAAGCTACGAAGAAGAATATGACGAAATAGAGCTTCGGCGTCAGTGGCGTCATAAGAGGCGTATCAGAAACCAGATTATTGCATATATAGTAACAGGTATTTTGCTTGTGGGAATTATAGCCGGAGCCGGCATTGGTGTGCATACGGCAGTTACGGCTATGAATGACAAGAAACATGCAGAAGAACTTCAAGCTCAGCTTGAAGAACTGGAAGAAACAGAGCCTGTAGTGGTAGAGGCACCGGAAGAGCCGGTGGCAGAAGAACCGGTAGAAGAAAAGAGCTATCTGGATGAAATTGTCGATGCCTGTATTTCTGAAATGCCGTTGGAGGATAAGGTAAAAGGATTATTTATCATCACACCGGAAGCGCTCACAGGAACTGATATTGTGGTTCGTGCAGGTGATACTACTAAAGAAAAACTGGGTGAACATCCTGTAGGCGGTTTGATTTATGCAGAGCAGAATTTCAAGGATGAACAGCAGCTGAAAGAGATGCTTTCCAATACTGCAAGCTACAGTAAATATCCGATATTCCTTGCAGTAGAAGAGGAAGGCGGAAGTATCAGCCGGGTAGCGAAGGCCGGTCTGGCGGATAATGTAGGTGATATGAAAGCAATCGGAGAAGGACAGGATACTGCGAAGGCAAAGGAAGCAGGTGCAACAATCGGAGGCTATCTTTCCGGATATGGCTTTAATCTTGCTTTTGCACCGGTAGCAGATGTTGCTATGGACGGTAACGAAACCATAGGAGACCGTTCTTTCGGCAATAATGCAGGAGAAGTTTCTACGATGGTTGCGGCAAGTGTAGAAGGCTTTGCAGAGAGCGGTGTCAGTGCATGCCTGAAGCATTTCCCGGGACTTGGCTGTACAGATGAAGATACGAATGCAGGTATGGCAAGCACCGAAAAGACGCTTGAGGATTTTGAAACCACAGACTTTTTGTCCTTCCAGGCAGGAATTGATGCAGGTGTAGAGTTTGTGTTGGTAAGTCATTTGTCAGTGCCGGGAATTACGGGAGATAATACACCCAGTTCCCTGTCGGAACAGATGATTACAGAAGTGCTTAGAGGCAATCTCGGATTTGAAGGAATTGTTGTAACAGATGCAATGAATATGGGTGCAATTACAGAGTACTATACATCCGATCAGGCGGCGGTAATGGCACTGCAGGCAGGCGCTGACATGATTCTGATGCCGGAGGATTTTGAAACAGCGTATAACGGTGTGCTGGAAGCAGTGAATAACGGAACGCTTACGGAGGAAAGAATCGACGAGTCTCTCCGCAGAATCTACAGAGTGAAGTATAAAGATAAGGTAGAAGAATAAGTATAAAAATAGGCGGAGAAAAAATAAAAAGTCGCAAAACCGACTACAAATACGCGGAATAAAAATTTTCAAAAAAGTTCAAATTTTTTGTTGACAAGAGACAATTTGTGTTGTATATTATTACTTGTCCGTGAGGTACGGATAAGTGATATGCGCGAGTGGCTCAGTTGGTGGAGCACGACCTTGCCAAGGTCGGGGCCGCGGGTTCGAGTCCCGTCTCGCGCTCTCTTTGGAAATGCCGCAAATCTTAGGATTTGCGGTGTTTTTTTATGCGTTCAATACAAGACAAGTGAACGCATCTTATACAGTAGCCTCTAAATCTATGCAACCTTTTTCTGAGTCTTCTTTTTTCTTGATTTCCCTAAAACTGATTTAATATTTTAAAATATGTGAAAACATACTGACAGTATGATACAATAATATATTATTGAGAGATATTTGAGGGCTATATGCGTAAAATGAATTTTGGAAAGGAAGGGTAATCATGGCAATACCAACAAACATAAAAACATTATTATCAGGTGATGTAGTTGAATGGGCAAGAATTGAATTTAAAGAAACTTGGGATCCGGCCACTTCCTTGAAAACTATTTGCGCATTTGCCAATGATTTGGATAACTGGGGCGGCGGCTATATCGTGATAGGTGTTAAAGAGAATAATGGACGTCCGATATATCCGTTACAAGGTATTCCGTTGGATAAACTTGATGCATATCAGAAGGATATTTTTGCTAAATGCAAGCTTATAAGACCGGCATATACACCTATAATTGATATTGCGACTTATCAGGATAAGAAATTTATTATTCTTTGGTGTCCGGGTGGCGATAGTAGACCATACTCATCGCCGAAGACTATGGCAAAGGACAATAAGGAGCGCATTCACTATATTCGCAAGGCATCCAATACGGTGGAACCGTCGGATGATGAAGAAAAGGATTTGTTTAGTCTGGCAAATAGAGTTCCTTTCGACGATCGCGTAAATCATCAGGCCGAAATGTCTGATTTGAATATTACTCTCATACAAAATTATTTAAAAGAGGTCAATAGTTCTCTGTATGAGAAAGCAAGGACCGGTGATTTTGTTGAGGTGTGCCGAGATATGAATATCATCAGTAATCTTCCGGAATATACAAAGCCGAAAAATGTTGGCTTGATGTTCTTTAGTATGGAACCGGACAAGTTCTTCCCATACACACAGATTGATGTAGTCCAGTTTCCGAGTGGATTAGGTGGTAATGATATTATTGAAAAGACTTTTAAAGGACCGATTCAGCAACAGCTTCGTGATGCCTTGCAGTATATTCGCAATGTTATTATTACAGAGAAGGTAGTAAAGCATCCTGACAGAGCGGAAGCAGATCGTTTCTTTAATTTTCCTTATGCAGCTGTAGAGGAAGCGTTATCCAATGCGGTTTATCATCGCGCTTATGATGAGCGTGAGCCGATTGAAGTTCGTGTGGAAAACGACAGAATTGAAATTGTTAGTTTCCCGGGACCGGACCGTTCGGTAACGATCGAAGGTTTAAAGAGCTATAGGGTTTCAAACCGTCGTTACAGAAATCGTCGAATTGGAGACTTCTTAAAGGAATTACATTTAACAGAAGGAAGGAATACCGGTTTTAAGAAAATTCTGGATGCGTTGGAAGCAAATGGCTCACCTAAGCCGGAATTTGAGACAGACGATGATAGAAGTTATTTTATATCACGGTTATTTATACATGAAGGTTTTTTGAAGAAAACTGGTGAGCGAAGTTTGAACGAAGTTTCTGAGAAAAATGAGCGAAGTTTGAGCGAAGTTTTGAGCGAAGTTTTAAAGCAAAGTGACTTTTGCAAAGCACAAAAAATAATCAGATTTATTGAAGAGAACGGTGAAATAACGCCCAAGGACGCAGAAATGGTTAGTGGAAAATCACCTGCAACCGCAAGAAGATATTTGAAAATGTTAGTTGGAACAGGTTATGTAGAAGCAGTAGGAAATACGAATAATTCTGTGTATAGAATCAGATTGTAATTTTCTCAAAAGTCAGACAACTATTTACAATTGGGGACAGATTTGAGGACAAGCAGTGGATAGAGTGCTTTCTTCCTTGTATTTTCCAGGTTTTTAGCACTTGCCTGAAGTTGAGTTAGATGACCCAATTAAAGAGGTGATTATTAAGACTTAAGAATATTATATTGAGAACGGATTCTGAGTTATATACTAGAAAATATAAAATGAAGAATATTGTTTTAAAATTTAGGAGAATTTCGTTTAGAGGATAGATAAAATGGAAGTACAGAATTATTATATTCAAAGAATGAGAAAACTAGATAGAAAATTTTGCAAAGAGCAACTATATTTACTTTTGATAGACCTTTATGGGGATATTGAAAGAGAAAAAAAATATGAGTGGTGTACATCACTATACGATACTAATGATTTGAGAAACATAATTAATAATATAAGTTCAGTGAAGCATATGGAGTTTGTACCTATAAAGAGAAGCTTTTTACCGTTTGATTTTGTTAGTGAGAAACAAAAGATTATTATTGAGTATGATGAGAGGCAGCATTTTACCAAACAAAGGTATTTGGCGTTGCAAGGATATTCTAAAGAAATTTGCTTACATTATGATAAAAAATACTGGAAAGAATTGTGTATGCAAATTAATGCTAAAATGAATAAGAAGGTGGATCCGTTAAGGGATGAAAAGAGAGCATTGTATGATAGTATAAGAGATATAACGGCATATGAAAATGGATATACATTATTTAGAATATTTCATGGACAAATAGATTTTAGTAAAGATAATGCAAAAGAAGAATTGAGCAAATTGTTAATTAATAAGTAAAAGTAAGAACTGGGGACAGTTTTGGGGACAAGCAGTGGATAGAGTGCTTTCCTCCTTGATTTTATTGGGTTTTTAGCGCTTGCCCGAATTCGAGGTCTCCGCTCCGGTCGGCGCAAAACTGAGGTCCCCCGGACCTCATGCGCCGTCTCGCGCTCTATAGTAAAGAGAGCGGAAGTGCTTATAATCAAGCATTTCCGTTTTTTTGTTTTTGTTAAATCTGACTAACATTGACTAACACCTTATTGTTTTTTCCGGGCAATTGGATAAGAACCAGAAAAACTCTTTTTTTATCCTGCAGTTTACATTAAAAAAAGCATTTTATATATTTTATGTAAACCACTTGTGGTATAAAAACATAGAAACGCAATAATTTATCCCAGTTTTTTCTATGTAACAAGAAGAATATGTCTCATGAAAATCATTTTTAAGTAAAAATATAAGATAAATCTCTTGAAATTCTTAATCTTATCCTACTTTTCTCTTAGGTTTCAAACAAACTAATACAAATACTGTGATTTTTCTGGGATAAAAATCTAAAAATTTTCGAACTTATCCCAACTCATACAAAACAAGCACCCATTACTCTGCCAATTTCAGGTTTGTTGATTGAGGTAGTAATTTTGAATTTAACCAGATGACATTATCCACCGGAGTGTTTATTGGTTACTGAGGGGATAATATCGTGGAATTGCCGAAAGGAGTGTGCTAAAATAAAAATGTTAGACGGTTTAGATTTTATGGGTAAGGCGAGTATAAAACATATTGACAAGTGACCAAACGGTCACTATAATAAAAGGTGACCAGATGGTCGCTTTTTGTTTCATGATAATTCACCTTTAATGGAGGATGCTATGGAGAATACGACAAAAAGCAGAATTTTAGATGAAGCCCTGGTGCTGTTTGCAGAAAACGGTTATAAAGGGGCCAATTTACGGGATCTTGCTGCCCGGCTGGGGTTAAGCAAATCAGCACTGTATAAGCATTATGCGAGCAAGGAAGACATATGGAATGCCCTTCTTGACAGAATGATAGCTTATCATGCCGAACATTTCGGGTCAGCAGAGCACCTGCCCCAAATGCCTAAGTCCACGGAAGAATTATATGTGTTGACAATGAAAATGCTTCATTTTACGATTAATGATCCCAGAATTATTCTTACGAGAAAGTTATTGCTGACGGAGCAGTTTCATGATGAGCGTGTATGTAAATTGGCAACCAAACACTTCCTTATTGGCACAGAAAATATCTTTACAATCATTTTTGAAAAAATGATGGAGGACGGACTTTTAAAAAAGGAAGACCCAAAGATGCTTGCGTTTATTTATACGGCACCGGTAACAACACTGATTCAGCTTTGTACCAGGGAACCTGATAAGCAGGAAGAGGTGATGAGGCGGATTGAAGAATTCATCAAATACTTTATTAAAATTTATGGCGTGAAATAATTATTTGAGAACAGGAGGTATTTATGAGCTACGATGTTTATATGCACGGACAAATTTTGGGGACTCACTCCTTTTGGTTAGAGGGGGAATTTTTACAGCCGGATGAGTATGCGGAGATTAAAGAAAAGTATTTCTTACCCGGTGGGGAAACAGGTACAGGCACGACGGTTCTTGCATCTTTTGGCGTAAGCGTAAAGATGGACGGTACTCATATCGGAACAGAAGTAGCACCGCTTTTAAAAGAATTTTATAAAGACAAAACAGTCGATTTGTCTTCTCTTTATTTTGATCCGGAATATGAAGGATTGATGGATTATGTGGTGATAGCCGGATTGGTGCGTTCACCCATGGGAGTATTTCAGACTCTCTATAAATCAGGAGTTAAACGTTGGAATATGCCCAAAGAAGAGGATATTGCAGCATGTAAAGTGGCGGCAATAGACCCTTATTTTATGGAAGAGACCATGGCGGCTGCAGAATTGTGCGTAAAACATAATAAACCTTATGTAACAATTGACTGTATGCATGACAGTTATTTACATCAACATTCTGCTGTGAATGTAGTATCAAAAGAATGTACCGGCTCTGAAGAGTATAAAGAAAAGAGCCCGGAAGAGATTTATCAGTTATTAACGGATACGACAGAAGGCTTAGTGATTATTACTTCCGGTGAAAAGGATATGATATACGGAAGAAAAGGAAAGCAGATGAAACGGATGAAGCCCTTTTCTGTGGAAGTAAAGAGCACCTTGGGAGCCGGAGATACCTTTAAAGCAGGTTGTGTCTACGGATTGTTAAAAGGTATGGGAGATGACGAATTGGTAAGATTTGCAAGTGCATGTTCTGCAATTGCCATATCCAGATTTCCGCTGCCGCTGAATCCACCGACAATAGAAGAAGTAAGCGAGATGCTGAAGAGAGCATAAACCGATTATTTGAAAAATGGGCATTTTAGATTTTGAAATGCTCATTTTTTCATCCGCTATGGTTAGATTTGCTGGAGGAATGATATGGGAATAACAAAGTGTATACAAACAAAGGAAAATATTATACGGATGGCAAAAGCTGCATTTCCGGAGAGAGGAATACCGGAAATGAGAAGAATTTATTGGTATGATATTCTGTTATATCTGACCATGATGACAGAGGTTACTTATCGGGAGTATGAAGATGACGGACAATACCAATGGTCTAAATCTCTGTTTGAGGAAGTTTGGAGTTTGTTGAGGTAGTTATGGCGATAAAGATTAATCATCAATTACAAGAACAGATACCCCATGATGCAGCAGTTTTTCCGGTCACATTTTATTGCGACGAGCTTGCTGCTTTACCAAAGCATGCGGGTCCCTTGCACTGGCATCCCTACTTTGAGATTGCCACGGCAAAAAGCGGTGTCATTGATTATCAAGTCGGACAAAACCATATTATTTTGGAGCCGGGAGACAGTATATTCGTAAATTCAAATGTGCTTCATGAAATCAGACAGGTGTCCGGTGATACGCCAGATCCTATGCCGAATATTGTTTTTTCGGGTGCTGTAGTTGCACCGGAGACCGGCACAATTTATCAGAAATATATTCATCCGATTGCCAGGTGTGATTCGTTGCCGTTTATTGTGTTTAGGCATGATAACAGTCAGTGCAAGGAAGTGAATCAAATGATAAATGAAATCTATTGTGCGATGCGTAAGCAGAATGATTGTTATGAACTGATTGTCCAGCGTAACATCAGCAGTATCTTTGAATATATCTTTCATAATTTTGAAACTTTTCCGAGAACAGAAGCGTCAGGTATACAGTTAAACGCGCAGATACGCGTCCGAAAGATGCTATCGTATATCTATGAGCATTACACGGAAACGGTCACCCTTGAAGATATAGCGAAAGCCGCAGATATAAGCAGAAGTGAAGCAGGACGATGCTTTAATGCATATATGGGTTGTTCCCCCATCGATGCACTGATACGATATCGTCTTCAGATTGCGCACAGGCTACTGAACGAAACAACGCTTACTTTGCAGGAAATCAGCTTCGACTGCGGTTTTCATTCTGTTAATTATTTTAGCCGTCAATTTTGTAAACGGTATGGATATGCACCGGGCAAAACGCGGAATTTGGGTAAATAGTGCTTTAAGTCAGTGTTATAGTGTCTTTTCCATGAAAGGTTTTGGCGATATAATGCGTTTAAAACAAGAGTGGAGGTAACACTTGATATGGAATTTTATAAAAAAACACTGACTGCCTGCTATCTGGGATTTATCACACAGGCAATCTCAGCAAACTTTATACCGCTTTTGTTTTTAACATTCAAAAGCACATACGGAATCACTCTTGAAAAGATTGCATTGATTCCGTTTGTATTCTACTTAACCCAATTACTGATTGATTTTGCTGCCACCAAATTTGCAGACAGGATCGGATACCGAGCCTGTGTAACAGCTTCTCAGGTATTGTCAGCATTCGGACTTGCATTGATGGCGGTTCTGCCGGAAATTCTGCCTGTTCCGTTTGCGGGAATTTTGATTTCCGTTGTACTTTATGCGATAGGCAGCGGTCTGATTGAAGTTTTGGTCAGCCCCATTGTTGAAGCCTGTCCCTTTGAAAATAAAGACAGTATGATGAGTTTGTTGCACTCTTTTTACTGCTGGGGTGCGGTTGGCGTGATTTTAGGCTCAACGCTCTTTTTTGCAATATTCGGTGTAGAAAACTGGAGAATACTCACCTTAATTTGGGCACTGATTCCGCTGGCAAATACATTTAATTTTATGACCTGCCCTATGGAACGGTTGCTGGAAGAGGGTGAAAGCTTGCCGGTCCGCAAGCTGCTTCGTATCCCAATCTTTTGGCTGATGATTCTGCTGATGATATGCTCCGGTGCGTCCGAGGCATCAATGGCGCAATGGGCATCTGCATTTACGGAATCGGCTCTTGGTGTTTCCAAAACGATTGGCGATTTAGTGGGACCCTGCCTGTTTGCAATATTTATGGGTATTACTCGTGTGATTTACAGCAAAATGAGTGAAAAATTGGAATTAACAAAGGTCATGCTGCTGTGCGGCATTATGTGTGCGGGATGTTATCTTCTGGCTTCTTTGTCGCCGATACCGATTTTAGGTTTAGCAGGCTGTGCGCTTTGCGGTATGGCTGTTGGCATCATGTGGCCGGGAACCATCAGCATTTCGTCTCAGAAATGTCAAAGAGGGGGCACGGCGATGTTTGCATTTTTGGCTTTGGCCGGTGATTTAGGGGCTACCGTAAGTCCTGCATTGGTTGGCAGTATATCTGAAATGGTGGGTGGAAATCTGAAAATGGGGCTGCTTGTGGCTACGGTTTTTCCGGTGGTATTGGTTGCCGTTTTGATAGCTTTGAAAAAAATGTAATATAGTATGCATTATTTGGATTTTGGCATGGGAGTGGTTGAAAAACACTCCCTTTTTTGCTATTAAGATAGTGCAATAACAATAAAAGTGATATAATTAATATATGCGATGATTCGGAGGTGGGAAGTAATGAGACGCAACATTATTTTTATTGGCGAAGATAATAAGATAAATAATGAATTGTACCAGTTGCTTAACTGGAGATTCGATGTGACCCGGTTCGAGGGGGAAGCGGATGTATTGAATGATATCAATTTGGCTGATTTTTCCTTAGCTGTTATCTGCATGGTTGGCAAGAAGAAGGACTATACAGAGTGGTTTGACTGTTTGTCAGAATGCGGGATGGCGCTGCCTGTAGTGACAATCAGTACAGAATCCGAGAGTACAGCATATGAGAAGTTTTATCAAACAAAGCAATTTCACAGATTGTTACGTCCGGTTACGGGACGAACCATTTTGGCAAAGTGCCGTGGGATAGTAACAGGAGAATTCTCCAATGAGAATGAAACAGTAAATGAAAAGAAGAATGAAAAAGAACACATACTTGTTGTAGATGACAATGCTATGGTTTTACGCAATATTAAGGGTATTTTAGAGCAGGATTATTCGGTTGCGGTTGCACCATCCGGAGTGCATGCTTTTATTTCCATAGGAAAAAAGATACCTGATTTAATCCTGTTGGATTATGAGATGCCGGAGATGAACGGTAAGCAGGTTCTTGAAAAAATCAGAGAGCAAGAGGAATATATGGATATTCCCGTGATTTTTCTGACAAGTATGGATACCCGTGAAACTGTAATAGAGTTATTAGCCCTGCGGCCGGCAGGGTATATATTAAAACCTGTGGATTCACAGATGCTGCTTGACAGGATAGAAGATATTATCGGAAAGTAGGGATTTGCATGTATAAGACCCAAATTGCATGTGCCATAATCATATTCTTTATTGGTATTTTGTATTTTACCTCCACAGGAAAGAAGGCAAGGTCGTCCAAGAGCTTTGTGATACTTTTGGTGTGTTCCTTTACGCAATTGATTTTTGATGCCATTACTGTATATACTGTGAACCACCTGGATACGGTTTCGCCCATATTAAATCGTGTGGTACATATTATTTTCCTGGGATTATTAGAGACTCTTTTTTATCTTGCATACCGATATCTGGAAATTATGATTGAAGAAGAAATCGGCAAACAAATCAGAAAATATAGTTATACACTGACCCCGCTTTTAGTGACTGTAGCAGGGACAATTTTTCTGCCGTTATATTATGTGGAGTCAGAAAGAAGTAACTATTCTTACGGACCGGCTGTCTATATGATTTATATAGGCGTTGCAATGTATTTGTTTTTGATTATCCGTTTGATCATTCAGTACGGAAAGCTGATTTCTACCAAAAAGAAGAGAGCGATTTATGTTGCACTACTTAGTGAAATACCGGTAGCGGTATATCAGATTATCATACCGGATTCCCTTATTACCTGTATCGGAATTGTGTTGATGAATATCGGAATTTATATGACGACCGAAAATCCGGATACGCTTTTGGCAGAGCAGCTTGCCAGAGAAAAACAGCGTGCAGATTCTGCCAATGCGGCAAAGACAAACTTTCTTGCCAATATGTCGCATGAAATCAGAACTCCTATTACTGCGGTCCTTGGTATGAATGAACTGATTCTCAGGGAGGCAAAGGATAAGCAGATACGCAATTATGCCAGAGATGTGGAAGGCGCAGCCAAATCACTTTTGAGTATTATTAATGACATTCTGGATATTTCTAAAATAGAGTCCGGTAAACTCACTGTAATCTTTGCTGAATACAGTCCGGGAGCTGTTATCAGGGATGTTGTGAATATGATGTCTTTTAAGGCAAAAGTAAAGGGCTTGCAATTTATTGTTAAAGTGGATGCAAATATTCCTGCAAAACTCATAGGTGATGACATCCGTTTGCGCCAGATTCTTGTAAATATATTGAATAATGCAATTAAGTATACGCATGAAGGCAGTGTGACATTGAAAGTTACACTCATGGAAAACGTAACCGATAAAGATGCAAGGCTGCATTTTTCGGTAAAAGATACCGGAATCGGCATAAAAGAAGAAGAACTGCAGAAATTATGCGAGCCCTTTGAGCGTATCGAAGAAAAAAGGAACCGCAACATAGAGGGAACCGGACTGGGAATGAGTATTACCAAGCAGTTGCTTGAACTTTTAAACAGCGAGCTTCAGGTGAAAAGCGAGTACGGTGTTGGTTCGGAATTTAGCTTTGATTTGGTGCAGTATATAGCAGATGCTACTCCCGTTGGTAATATAGAGGATGATTCGGAAGTGCCGGAAGATGATTACCGGCATTGCTTTGAAGCTCCGGATGCAAGGATTCTTTTGGTGGACGATACAGAATTAAACCGAAAAGTTTTTACCGGTTTGCTTAAGCAAACCAAAATACAGATTGATGAAGCCATAAACGGGTATGAATGTCTGGAACGGATAAAGCAGAATGCATATGATATTATTTTTATGGATCATATGATGCCGGAGCTTGACGGTGTGGAAACGTTTCGCATTATGAAACAGATGGAAGGATATCCGTCAAAGGGCACACCTGTGGTTATTCTGACAGCAAATGCACTTGTAGGAGCAAAAGAAAAATACGAGAAGGAAGGCTTTGCAGCCTTTTTGGAAAAGCCCATTGATTCCGAAAAACTGGAGGATATTATTAGGGATTTATTAGATGATGCTTTGATACAAGAAGCTACAGAGGTAGAGAATTGTAGAGTCGAAAATGCTGACTTGCCATTAGTCGAAGGGCTTGACTGGAAATATGCGGAAATTCATTTTAAGAATCATAAAGCTATGCTGGATACGGTTAATTTTTTTGCCGGAATGCTTGAGTATGATGCCAGAGAATTAGAGAGATTATTTGAGAATGCGGATACGGAGGAAGGACGGACGGCGTTTTGCACGAAAGTACATAGTATGAAGAATTCAGCGTCTACAGTCGGAATTATTCCTCTTGCAGGTATGGCTAATGTTTTAGAAGATGCGGCAAGAAAAAATGATGGGAATGCACTGCAATCAATCATGCCCGTTTTTGTGGGAAAGTGGCTTTCTTATCGTGAAAAATTAGCAGTACTTGAACCGGAATCTTATGAGAACGGAGGAAAAGAAAAACCGGCAGAGGATTGCATAGAAGAAATCAAGCAATTGTTAACGAGAATGAACGCAGCTGCCGAGGAAATGGATATTGACTCCCTGGATGCGATAGGAAAAGAGCTGAGACAGTATCGTTTTAGTGATGACAGGCAGGAAATTATAGAGAAAATTCAAAAAGCAATTGTTGAATTTGATGTTGATTATTTGCAGGTCGTGATGCCGTTTGATTACCATGAATGAACTGGATATTAAGGAGGTTACGATGATTCGTACGTTTGAAACTCACCAAATCAGAAAAAGTAAGGAGCTTTCATCAAGCCTGTGGAACTTCCGGACATTAAAGGAAGGCTGTAAGGATAAAACCATTCAGGTTATGGTTCCCGGCTGCTGGGAAACTTACCCCGATACATTAACTTACCGCGGAAAGGCTGTTTACAGCAAAGAGTTTGAAGCCCGGGGAAATATCCGTCTTGAGTTTAAAGGAGTCAGCCATACGGCAGAGGTCTATGTGGATGGGGAGAAGGTTGCATCCCACTACAATGCCTATACCGGATTTGAGGCAATGGTAAAAGATTTGGAGCCGGGAATGCATACCCTTGAAGTAATTGCAGATAATTCCTTTGGACAGGAGTCGGCGCTGCATGTGGACAATGATTATCAGTCCTACGGAGGCATTACCAGAGGGGTGGTTTTGGAAGAACTTAAGGATGTTTACATACAGTGGATTCATTTTACACCCTATTGTAAGAACGGTGTATGGATGGGAAAGGCGGATGTCAGTATCAGAAATATTTCCCACAGCTGTTTCAGTGGGGAAATAAAGCTTGCACTAAATGACAAACAACCGGAAGAAAACCAAAACCGGGCGGAACTGTTGGGAAGTGCAGAAATTTATCTGGAAGCAGGGAAAACCGAAGTGGTTTCCTTTAAAGACATAAGATGCGATGGGGTAAATGCCTGGTCACCGGAGAATCCTCTCTTATATTACATAACGGGAACCATTGCAGATGAGAACGGAGTGGCAATCGATGATTTGATTGACCGGATGGGCTTTAGAGAAGTCAAAATCAGTGGGAAGGACATTTTGCTTAATGGAGAAAAGCTTTTGGTGAAAGGCTTTTGTCGGCATGAGGACCATCCCCAGTTTGGCTGTGCCATTCCCTTTGCGGCCATTCAGAGTGATTTGATGCTTATAAAGGATTTGGGAGCAAATTCCATAAGGACGGTTCATTATCCCAATGATGAGTTGATGCTGGATTTGTGTGATGAGCAGGGGATTTTGGTATGGGAGGAAAACCACGCCAGAGGCCTGGAAGAGGAAGCCATGCGTAACCCTAATTTTGAGCGCCAATGTGAGGACTGCATCAGGGAGATGATAACCGCACATTTTAATCATCCTTCCATTTATATCTGGGGGATTTTAAATGAGTGCGCCAGTGAGACTGACTATGGCAAAGAGTGCTACACGGCACAGTATGACCTGATAAAAGAATTGGATCCTTCAAGACCCCGTTCATCAGCCAGCTGTAAATTCAAGACAGATATCTGCTTGGGACTTCCGGAAGTGGTATCTTATAATATTTATCCAAAATGGTATCATGACACTCCTGTGGCAGAGTATTTGGATGATTTATATCAGTGGGTACAGACAGAAACAGAAGGAGCAGGGAAACCCTTTTTAGTGACGGAAATCGGCGCAGGAGCCATTTACGGATACCGACATCCTTCCAAGGTGAAATGGTCAGAGGAATATCAGGCAGATGCGCTTGCTGAGCAGATTGAAGCGGTGCTTGCGCAGGAAGGCTGCAGCGGCATTTACATCTGGCAGTTTTGTGACGGAAGGGTTTGCGACGGCTGGTTTGAGAAACGTCCGCGAACCATGAATAATAAAGGTGTGGTAGATGAATATCGTAGACCAAAGCTGTCTTACGAAGTGGTGAAAGAACTGTTCCGGAACAGATAAGATAGAGTTTTGCTTTTGTTGCGTTATCAATAAAAAAGTGCTACTATCAAAATAGGCTTTGCTTTGAATGGAGTTTCTTATGGACAATAACGAAAAGAAAACAATATTTCAAAAAATTGTAATTTTAACAAAAGTATTTTTTATAACAGCAACCTGTCTGATTCTGGCGTTTTTGTTGATTGCCGGATTCCTGTTTCCGGATGAAAGGGATGCGGTATCCACTGCTTGCCGTGAATTTGAAGCGCAGTGGTATCAGGTGAGTGCGGATGGTAAAAAGGTTCCTGTGGAGGTGCCGGGTAAGGTGGAGGCACAATGGGGCGAAATAATTACCCTGACAACAACCGTACCTGACCAAATCCGTAACGGTGAAAACTTATGTTTCCGTACAATTTGGCAAAGCGTAGATATTTATGTGGATGGGGAACACAGAAATCATTATGATACATCTGATTCCAGACCCTACGGAATCAATAGCGCCATGAGATACCTGTTTTTAGAGTTGGAAGAAGCAGATGCCGGCAAAGAAATTACTTATCAGTTTAGCAGCAATTCCAAATATGCAGGGGATATGCAAACAATTTTGGTTGGTGACAGGGCAAGTATATGGTTCCATTTGTTACATCAATCCGGTGTCAGGACAATATTGTCATTCTTCTTATTGATTTTGAGTATATTTTGTATTGTTGTATGTATTATACTCCGATTTGTTTATAAAAAAGATTTACCCCTCGTTTATCTGGCATGGACGATTTTTTTCTGTGCACTTTGGATGGTATCGGAGAATGCGTTCAGACAGATTATTTTTAAGAATATATCGGTGCTTTCGGGGGCTACATACTGGAGCTTGATGTTAATTCCGTTCCCTTTGATTATCTATATCAATGATATTCAGAAGGGGCGGTATGAAAAAATATACGTCATATCCTTTGTTTATTCCGGTATTATGCTGGTGGTAGGCACCTTTTTACAGGTGTTTGACATCGTTCAGTTTGTGGAACAGGTACGGTTTATGCATGTAGGAATTGCATATTCCATTATTTCGCTAATTGTGACAATTACAATTGATATGTTCAGGAACAGATGCCGCGGGTATCTGGCGGTAGGTATCGGCGTTTATGGTATGCTGGTTACGGCAATTGCAGAAATTATTCTGTACTGGCTGGATAGTGCCGTTACATTGGGAACTATGCTGGGAGTAGGCCTCATGTTCCTTCTTGTGATGGCGATTATTAAAACAGGACAGGACATGTTCCAGTCAGAAAAAAATCAGCAGCAGGCAATTATGGCAAAAGAAGCACAGGCTAAGTTCCTTGCCAACATGTCACATGAAATCCGTACGCCGATAAATGCGGTTATCGGTATGAATGAGATGATTCTGCGTGACAGTGATGATGAAGAAATCCAGGAGTATGCCGATAATATTAAGCGTGCCAGTAATATGTTGCTTGCTCTTGTAAATGATGTTTTAGACTTTTCTAAAATAGAATCCGGACAGTTAGAACTGGTGGAAGATACCTATAGTTTGGATTCGTTGATGCAGGATGAACTTTTACTGCTTAATACCAGAGTTGGAGGCAAGCCCATAGAGGTGGAAGTGGATGTGGACCGCAGGCTTCCGGTGAAGTATTACGGAGATGAACTCAGGCTGAAGCAGATACTAACTAACCTGCTTTCCAATGCTGTTAAATATACGAAAGAAGGTAAGATTACCGTTAAGGTGTTCTTTCAGTGGATTACCGATGAGAGAATTAATCTGTGTTTCTCAATTAAGGATACCGGTATCGGTATTAAGGAAGAGGACATTGAGCATTTATTTGACGGATTTAAGCGTCTTGATTTGAACAAAAACCGAAATATTGAAGGTACCGGTTTGGGACTGAATATAGTAAAACAGTTGGTAGATCTTATGCAGGGCAATATTGCTGTAAGCAGTGAATATGGTAAGGGTTCTACCTTTACAGTGTTTATTCCCCAGACTGTTGTAGATAAGCAGCCAATCGGTCAGTTTAATACAACGGGGCAAAACGGTAAGAAAAAGATAAGAGTATCAGACAAGCAGTTTACTGCGCCGGATGCAAGCATTCTTGTTGTAGACGATAATACGATGAATCTTGCAGTTGTTAAGGGGCTTTTGAAGCGTACCCGGGTACAGCTTGATTTGGCTAAGAGCGGTCAGGAATGTCTTGAACTTTCCAAGAAAAAGTATTATCATATGATACTAATGGATCATATGATGCCGGAGCTTGATGGTGTTGAGACACTTCACCTGTTGCAGCAGGATCGCAGCAACCCTAACAGGGATACGGTAGTGGTAGCTTTGACGGCCAATGCAGTGGCAGGGTGCCGGGAGATGTATATGGAATATGGTTTCCATGATTATTTCTCGAAGCCAATTCAGGCAGAAAAGCTGGAAGAGCTGATGATTCAGTATTTGCCGGATGAACTGGTTATAAGAGAGGGGCAAAAAAAGCAGGAAGTAAGGACAGAAGAAGTCTGTGAAACAAAGAAGGCAACGGTGAATAAAGCGGAGCCGGAAGAAATAAAAACAGAAATAGCGGAGGAAAAAGAAGTGGAAGTATCACCTGAATTATTAGTAATTGATCATGAGTTGGGATTATCCTACTGTATGGATTCCGAGGATTTTTATAATGATGTAGTAGTGGCATTTTGTGAGCAGTGTGAGGAATATATGCCTCAGCTGGATGAATTCTTTACAGCAAAGGATTGGAAACAGTATGCAATTATTACCCATGCGATGAAGCAGAACGCACTTAACATCGGCGCAGAAAACTTCTCCAAGTATTCTTTGGAGCATGAACTGGCAGGAAAAGCGGATAACGAAGCGTTTATTACGGCTGAATATCCGAAGTATAAGGCAACGCTTCGTGCGTTATATGAAAAACTGAAATAATGCTAAAATAATTGAAAATTTTAATATTAACAAATGACAGGAAAACGGCGGTTCGCAGAGCGTACCGCCGTTTTATACAATGAGGTGTTTTGCGATGCAGAATGCCGTTTTGAACTATTTGCAGAAAGATGACTGAATATTCTAGAATTTTCTAAAAAAAATTAAAAATTCTATGGAATAATTGGTACATTTGTACTATAATTTTATTATCTGATGTTTCGGAGGATAATCATGGAGCAGAGCAATTTATTTCGCTTTTCAATGGACAATGCCCTTGAGATGATTCTTGTGTTTGACACACAGGGAAGGATTGTTTATACAAACTTGTCTGCTGAGAAGCAGTTGGAATATAAAGACGGCTTACAGGGGCGGTCAATTACGGAAATTTTCCCGGGTGTATTTGAAGAACGGATAGACGGACTTAGATTTGTCGGTAAGTCAGACGGTAATTTCAGCAATATCATGATCTACCGCGGAAATAAAACCTGTTTTCCGGCCAAGGGTAGGATTTTGACATATCCATCTCTATATAACGGACGTCAGGTATACATATGTACGGCCAGTGACATTTCTGCCGAGAACTTTTTAGAGAAAAAGGCTACCCATGCTGACCAGGAAGCCGAAGAAGCCCAAAAGGTCAAGACAGAGTTTGTGGCTAACGTCACCCATGAACTTCGTACACCGGTAAACGGTATTCTCGGAAATACACAGGAACTTCTTGAAAGAGAAAGCGATGAAGACAAGCAAAAACTGCTGCGTTTGGTAGAACGTGGCTGTAAGGATATGCATGCTCTGATTAACAATATTCTTGATTTTTCCAAGCTTGAAGCAGGAAAGTTTGTACTGGAGTCCAGACACTTTCATTTCCGTGAAATGATTGATTATGTAAAGGGACTTCACAGCAATAAGATTATTGAAAAGGGACTTGATTTTTCTGTTACAATTTCACCGGAGGTTCCGGAATGTATCATTGCGGATGAACTGCGTATTGTGCAGATATTAAATAACCTGATTTCTAATGCGTATAAATTTACGTCTGTGGGAAGCATTCATGTTGAATGTGTAAAAACGGGACAATCCGGTAACAGGGTGGAGCTGTTTTTTATGGTAATTGACAGCGGAATCGGAATTGCCAAGGCCGACCATGATAAGTTGTTTAAAAGCTTTACCCAGGTGGATGCATCCATTTCCCGGAAATACGGCG
The DNA here is from genome assembly GCA_017411305.1 of Lachnospiraceae bacterium. GTDB lineage: Bacteria > Bacillota > Clostridia > Lachnospirales > Lachnospiraceae > Suilimivivens. The sequence continues at coordinate 79,765 of JAFQQI010000052.1, read as the reverse complement.
GTACCGGTTTAGGACTGAATATCTGTAAACAGCTGATTGAGTTGATGGGCGGAAACATCCATGTAGAAAGTGAGGTCGGCAAAGGTACTATCTTTTCCTTTGACATCTGGGTAGAACTGCCTGAGGGTGGTTGCATTCTGGATAAAGAGGGAGAAGAAAAGATGATACAGGATGCGCCTCAACAGGATTATTCCGCTATGATGAGTGAAAAGGTATTACTGCAGAAGCTGCAGAGCATGACGGAGAGCCAGAACAAAGATAAGATAAACCAATATGGAATGGCCGAGAATAAAGCAGAAATTGACAAGAAAATGTCTAAGCTGATTCTCAGTATTGAAATGGATAACTGGGAAAAGGCAGAAATGTTTGCAGAGAATGTAAAGCAGCTGTTAGAGGAGGCTCCCAGAGAAATCAAGAGTGCTGCACTCCGTATGAAGATGGCGGTACAAAAGGGAGATTACGAAAAATCCACTGCAGCTTTTGAAAATTTGAAGAATATGCTGTAGGCATTACGGAGGATACCATGGAAGCAGCAAATATAAATAAAGATGCACCACGGATACTAATCGTGGATGATGTGGAAGCAAACCGCTTTATCTTAAGAGATGTGATTACTGAGATGGGCTATCGACCTATTCTGACTGAGAACGGTGTACAGGCTCTTAAGATGGTGATGCATTTAAGGCCACAGCTGATAATTTTAGATATAGCCATGCCGGAGATGGATGGTTATGAAGTATGTACCAAAATTAAAGAAAATCCGGATACCAGAGAGATTCCGATTATCTTTATTTCAGCATTTGATGATCCGTCGGATGTGGTAAAGGGCTTTTCCTTTGGTGGAGAGGATTATATCACCAAGCCTTTTATTCCCGAGGTAGTAAAAGCAAGAGTGAATATGCATCTTAAGATGCATGAAGCCAACCGGAGAATGGCGGAAATGAACCGTCAGTTGCAAAGCTCCATCAGTGAACAGATAAAGAAGATAGAAGCAGAACGGAGAAGCGTTTTATATGCACTGATTCGTGTAGCAAGAGAGAATTCCCGTTATGATGCCCAGTACATGGAACGGTTAAGCTATAATTGCCGTATTTTAGCAGAGGCAATGCAGCTATCCAATAAGTATGGTCATTTGATTTCGGACAGCTATGTGGATACCATTGAGCTGGCGGCACCTCTTTGCGATTTGGGAAATATGGCAGTGCCTACCCAGATTTTACAAAAGGAAGGAAAACTGACTCCGGAGGAAAAGGCTGTGATGCAGAAGCATACGACAATCGGAGCCGGAATTTTGAAGGACGTAGCTTCCAGCAGCAATGATAACGGATTTATCCGCATGGCAATCGAAATTGCGATGTATCATCACGAGAACTGGGACGGAAGCGGGTATCCCACAGGAAGTAAAGAAGCCCAGATTCCGCTTTCGGCGCAGATTGTCCGAATTGTGAATTCCTACTGTGCTCTTACCGAGGAACGTACCTATCGTCCTGCATACAGCCAGGCAGATGCATTGGAGATTATGGAGAAGGCAGAAGGAACCAAGCTGAATACAGATATTTTTGAAATTATGAAAAAAATTGTGCGTCAGCTACATTAACAGGATGGGAAAAAGATGACAGAAGCAGAATTTCTGCGGATATACCGTTTGATTAAAAATAAGTACGGTATAGATTTGGACCGTAAGAAAGAAATTGTACAGGGAAGATTGGATAATTATATCCGTCGTGGCGGTTATCAAAGCTACAGCGAATATATGAATGCAGTAGAATCGGATTTTACCGGTCGGTTGGAAAAAGAGCTGGTTAATATTCTTACTACCAATCATACCTTCTTTATGAGAGAATTTGAGCATTTTGATTTTTTGAGGCAGGAAGTGTTACCGCAGCTTCGCCGGAAGGAAGAAAACTCCAGAGATTTGTGTATCTGGTGCGGCGCAGCATCCACAGGCCAGGAGCCCTATATGCTGGCTATGTTGCTTAAGGATTTTTTTGGATTGGAGCATCATCTTTGGGATACCAAGGTGTTGGCAACAGACCTTTCTACAGAAGCACTGCAGCATGCAACCCTAGGCCGGTATGACAGTGAGCAGATAGAAAGTCTGCCTGATATCTGGAAGCGCCGCTATCTTAAGAAGCTGGATAGTGGTGAGAAATATGAGATTACATCTGAGATTAAGGAACAGGTATTGTTCAGACAGTTTAACCTGATGGATACTTTTCCTTTTAAGCGGAAGATGCATATTGTATTTTTGAGAAATGTAATGATTTATTTTGATAAAGAGACCAAGCAGGAACTAATTCAGAAGGTATACGATGTGATGGAACCGGGAGGGTATTTGTTTGTAGGGAGAACAGAAACCATAGACAGGGGGAGAACACCCTTTCAGATGATTCAGCCATCGATTTTCCGAAAATGAGAGGGGGAGTAATAAATGCGTCAGATACGGGTACTGATAGTGGAAGATTCCCTGGTGTTTCGTGAACTTTTGGTACAAAACCTGAATGCAGATCCGGCGATTACGGTTGTGGCAACCGCCAAAGACCCTTTTGAAGCAAGAGACGCTATTTTGAAATACCATCCGGATGTGATGACATTGGATGTGGAACTGCCTAAGATGGACGGGATTGAGTTTTTGCGCAAGCTAATGCCCCAATATCCGCTTCCGGTGGTGGTTATCAGTTCTCTTAGCGAGAGGGTGTTTGATGCGCTGAATGCCGGAGCAGTTGATTTTGTAGCAAAACCGTCAGGTGCCAACAGGGCGCAGATGGAAGCGTTTATGAAAAATGAGTTGGCAGTGAAGATAAAGGTAGCATCTGTTGCTAAGGTAGGAAAGTTTAAAAAAGCACCGGAACAAATGCCCAGCCAGCATTTATCAGAAGGAACCGGTGATTTGGTAGTGGCTATCGGAGCATCTACCGGCGGAACAGAAGCGATTTCCACCGTAATAAAAGAGTTCGGAACAGACATTCCGGGGGTAGTGGTGGTACAGCATATGCCACCGGGCTTTACGGAAATGTATGCCAATCGTATGAACAATCAGTGCAGAGTAAGGGTAAAAGAAGCAAGAACCGGTGACCAGGTGTTACCGGGGCAGGTTTTGATTGCACCCGGAGGTGATGCCCATATGAGATTGGTTAAGGTAAACGGTATTTATCAGGTGGTGATAAAGCCGGGACCTAAGGTAAACGGACATTGTCCTTCCGTGGATGTGCTTTTTGAATCCGTTGCGGAAGTGGCAGGAAACAAGGCGCTGGGTATTATTTTAACCGGTATGGGCGGTGATGGTGCAAAAGGACTTCTTTCCATGAGAAAGAAGGGGGCAAGGACCATCGGACAGGATGAGTCCACATGTGTTGTCTACGGAATGCCCAAGGTGGCATATGACATAGGAGCTGTAGAGTATCAGGAGAAATTGCCGGATATTGCCAAAAGGACCTATTCCTTACTTGGCAAAATGTAACAGGCGGAAAGGGAATGCTTATGAAAATATTATTAGCAGAAGACGATTTTGTAACAAGGAAATTCATGTCAGGTTTTCTGTCAAAGTACGGTGAGTGCGATGTAACCGTTGACGGTATGGAGGCTGTGGATGCTTTTATGATGGCACTTGAGGATGACGACCCTTATGATTTGGTGTGTCTGGATATCATGATGCCCGTCATGGACGGCTATCAGGCACTGATGGGAATCCGTAATTTGGAGAAAGAACGTGATATTCCTAAAGAAAAAGCAGCTAAGGTAATTATGACAACTGCATTAAATGATGAAAAGAACGTGAAGATGGCTTTCGAGCTTGGCTGTACGGTTTATTCCGGTAAGCCCATTGATCAGGACAGATTTGAACAGGTACTTAAGAAATTCGGTCTGATATAGAAAGGAGTAGTAAATGGCAGAAGAGTTTAATACACAGGGCATGCTGGACATATACCTGTTTGAAAACGGACAACTGCTTGAACGGCTTCAGGAAATCGTGCTGGAACAGAAGGATGATGATTGCTTTGATGAAGACAGTATTAATGAAATCTTCCGTGCAATGCATACCATCAAGGGTTCTTCCGGTGTCATGATGTTTGATGAGATTACCAGAATCTCACACAAACTGGAGGATGTATTCTTTTACTTAAGAGAGTCAAAACCCGATAATGTTCCGCATATGGAATTGGTAGAACATGTTCTGCAGGTAGTTGATTTTATTTCCAGCGAGATGATTAAAATTCAGGAAGGCGGACAGCCGGACGGTGATGCAAGTGATTATGTAACGGCTTTAGATGAGTTCCTGGATACCATTAAAAGCGGTAAAGGTGAAAAAGAAAAGGATATCAAGGAAAATGTATATATTGCGCCGGAGCAGTTTTATATTGCACCTATGGCAACCAGTGCAAGCCATTTTTATAAGATATATTTGACCTTCCAGCCGGATGTACAGCTTGCTAATGTACATGCATACAAAACAGTTTATGCGTTGAAGGAAATCGCAGAGGATTTGTTGCACTATCCGGAAGATATTATTTCTGACGAATCCGCGGCAGAAGAAATTCTTGAAAATGGTTTTAAGATTTTGCTGCAGACCCAGAGCAGTGAAGCCGACCTTCGCGGGATTGTGCAAGAAGGCTACGAGCTGAAAAAGGTAGACATTTACGAATGTAGTGCCAAGGAGTTCCAGCAGGGCTTTGACAGTATCGGTTCCGAAATCAGAATTGATTTGGAATCCAGTGTGGAAGAGATAGAGGCAAAAACAGATGGCGGTATGATGTATATTGCACCTGATGTACAGATGCAGCCGGCAAAGGAACCGGAGAAAAAGACCATTGCCCCCGGTGATTTCGTTATTGAATCCAAAGAGCCCGGACGTGGAAAGAAGCTGGTTAAGGATAAGCCAAAGAAACAGGAGAAAGCAGCCCTTATCAGCGTAGATGTCCATAAGATGGACATGCTTATGGATTTAATCGGAGAGCTTGTTATTGCCGAATCTGTTGTGCTTCAGAATCAGGATTTGAAGGTGCCCGGACTTAGACTTGATAATTTCAATAAGGCAGCCGGTCAGATGACCAAGATATCTACCGATCTTCAGAACGTAATTATGAGCATGCGTATGATGCCTCTTACCAATACCTTCCAAAAGATGAACCGTATTGTGTTTGATGTATCCCGCAAGCTGGGCAAAGAGATAGAGTTTGAAATGGTGGGCGAGCACACGGAAGTGGATAAGAACATCATTGAACATATTTCCGACCCCATGATGCATTTGGTAAGAAACTCCGTTGACCACGGTATTGAGATGCCGGATGAGCGTGCGGCAGCAGGCAAAACCGAAAAAGGTAAGGTTACCTTATCCGCCAAGACAGAATCCGGTAAGGTATGGATTACCGTACAGGACAACGGTAAAGGACTTAACCGCCAGAAGATTCTTGCCAAAGCAAGAAAGCAGGGCATTCTTGATCCGTACAAGATGGATAATGATTACACCGATAAAGAAGTATACCAGTTTATTACGTTACCCGGTTTTTCAACCAATGAGAAGGTAACGGAATATTCCGGACGAGGCGTAGGAATGGATGTTGTAGTATCCAACCTGCAGTCCATCGGCGGCAGTCTCGAAATCGAGAGTACGCCGGGCAAGGGCAGCCAGATGATAATGAAGATACCCCTTACGCTTGCCATTATCGATGGTATCGTTATGGAGGTGGGTAAATCCTCCTTCGTCATCGAAACCGGTGTGGTGAAAGAATTTATCGGTATGCGCAGTGATATGATGCAAAGTGATCCGGATGGTTCAGAATTTGTTATGATTCGTGGGGAGTGCTATCCCGTGCTTCGCATCGGCGAATGGTATCAGTTAAGTGACTATAAATCAGATCTTGATAATGGTATGCTGGTACTGATAGAAGTAGAAAAGAAACCGATTTGTCTGTTTGTGGACCGATTGGTAGGAAAACAGGAAATCGTAGTAAAACCGATTCCCGACTATATTAAACGAGTAAAGGGATTATCGGGATGTACCCAGCTTGGGGACGGCAGCATTGCACTGATTTTGGATGCAGCCGGTCTGGTTGAATAAAAAGAGGAAGGGAGACGTTGCATATGAGCGAATTTGATACACAACTTGATAAATATGTAACCTTCAAATCCGGGAACGAATATTTCGCACTGAAAATTGAATATGTGAATGAAATTATTGTTTATCAGGAAGTAACCGAAATTCCCGAAAGTGAAGATTACATCAAAGGGCTGATTAACCTTCGAGGCAAAATCATTCCCGTAATTGACGTCAGAATCCGGTTTAAGCAGGAACCTATTGAATATACGGACAGAACCTGCATTATTGTGATTAACGTAAAGGATACTGTAGTTGGTTTGATTGTTGAGAAGATTGCCGAGGTGGTAGAGATTAAACAGGAAGATATCCTGCCTCCGCCCTCCGCAACTATCGGTCATGAAGAAAAAACCCAGAACAAATATGTTTACGGTATCGGAAAAGTAGGCGAAAACGTGAAGCTGTTACTTGACCCTGACAGACTGTTAAAGGATGAGGAACTGAATCTACTGGAACAGGCGACAGAAGAAGAGAATGAGGAAGAAGGAGAATAATTGCTATGAAAAATATGAAGATGCATACAAAACTGGTTATCGGCTATGTCATTTTAAGCCTTTTGTTAATTTTTTCTTTATATACCGGATACAGTGCAGCAGGACAGATTGTGGCAGCTGATCCGTCAGTCCAGCAGGCGTATTTAAGCAAATATGCTTATTTTACAGCAGTATTGTTTATTATCATGACAGTTGTTACAGCAGGAATTTCAATTGTACTGACGAAGCAAATGCGGACTTCGTTTAGCAAACTGACAAAGGCAGCAGATGAAATGGCAGCCGGAAAGACAGATATTAAGATTCAGAAGGATGCTAATGATGAGTTCGGTATGCTGATGGATGATTTCCAGAAGGTAATTGACGGAACCCGTTATCAGGCACAGGTTGCCCAGGAAGTGGCTGACGGTAATCTGATGGTTGAAGTTCGTCCCAGATCTGATGAAGATGTCATGGGAATGGCACTTAAGAAGCTGGTAAGTAACAACCAGCATGCTCTTGGCAATATTAAGGATGCTGCTTATCAGGTAACTACAAGCTCTTCCCAGGTTGCAAGTGCAAGTGAAGCATTGGCACAGGGCTCTACCGAACAGGCAAGTGCCATTGAACAGATTACCGCATCTATTGATGATGTGGCAGAAAAGACCAAACAGAATGCTTCCCAGGCAAACGTGGCAGCAGGCCTTATGGGACAGGCTATCGTGGATGTAAAGAAGGGAAATGAAGAAATGCAGCAGATGGTAACTGCTATGCAGGATATCAACAAAGCATCCGAAAACATTTCTAAGATTATTAAGGTCATCGATGACATTGCATTCCAGACCAATATTCTGGCATTGAATGCAGCGGTAGAAGCAGCAAGAGCAGGTGAAGCGGGTAAGGGCTTTGCGGTTGTAGCAGAGGAAGTAAGAAACTTAGCAGCTAAGAGTGCATCTGCAGCAGCGGAAACAGCAGAAATGATTGAGGATTCTATCATTAAGGTAGAAGCAGGCTCCAAGATTGCCAATGAAACAGCACAGGCACTGGAAGAAATTTCAGAAGTAGTAAAGAAGAGCGAAAGCATTATTAATGAAATTGCAGATGCATCCAATTATCAGGCAACTGCAATCGCACAGATTGATCAGGCCATCGAACAGGTATCCCAGGTAGTACAGACCAACTCTGCGACCAGTCAGCAATGTGCCGCAGCAAGTATTGAATTGTCCAATCAGGCAGGACGTGTACGTGAAATGCTTGCTATTTATAAGCTGAACGGAAATTCTTATATGGATATGAGCGGTAGTACAAGCCGTCACTATGAAAGCCAGTCAGACAGAAATGAACAGATTATTTCTTTGAAGGATGGCTTCGGTAAATACTAGGATTATGAAACAGGGCATACCTGCGCCTTAAAGAGGTGTGGGTATGCCTTTTAAAGTAGGAGGACTTCTGTGTGGATAAAATAACATACACGGGCAGCCAGAATAAAATTGAAAGCTTTATGTTAATAGTTTTCAGCGTATATGCAGCAACCATTATGATTGTATCAAGCAGACCTATCGGCTTTTTTGTCTTATTTCTGTTGATGGTTTGCTGGATTCTTTACAGTTGCAAATATAAGACCTATGAGGTCAGGGTCAGAATTACGTCCGTGATTATGCAGGTGTGTGCGATTCTTTACGGCGTGCAGAGAGAAAGTGTAGTACAGACAGTTCCGGTATTAATTGTTTTTGTTATTTTTATGGGCTTGTACGGAATTGCAGATATTATTACTATGACACTTGCATCTACGGCAGTAATCTTTTTTGCCCATGCATTTGTTTTGCGCACAGTTGCATTTAGCTCCGCCGCTGAGGTTATGAATTATTTTTCTCAGATTATAAATGTGTTGCTTGCGCAATATGTTGTATATATCTGGACCAAGCGAAACAGTGAAGGCAGTAAGCAACTGCTGGATACGATAGAAGAATTAAAAGTTGTGCAAAGAAGTAAGGATGATTTTGTGGCAAATGTCAGTCATGAAATCAGGACTCCCATTAATACCATCTGCGGTATGAGTGAAATTATACTGCGGGAGGAAATACCGTATAAAATTAAGGAAAATGTGCTTAATATTCAAATGTCCGGAAGAGGTCTGATGGGTGTGGTCAGTGATATTCTGGATTTTTCGGAATTGCAGTCCGGTAAAATAGAACCGGAGGAAGAAGCTTACAATATTACCTCTACTATAAACGACGTTATTAATTCGTCCATGGCAAGGAAGGAAGATAAGAAGATAGAAATTCTTGTAGACTGTGATGCCACCATACCAAGTATTTTGTTGGGAGACGAAAAGAAGCTTCGCAGGGTGATTATGAACTTAATGAGTAATGCCATTAAGTTTACAGAGGAAGGTTATGTTTGTCTGAAGGTCAGTTATCGTAAAGAAAGCTACGGAATTAATTTGGTAGTTTCTGTTAAGGATACCGGTATCGGTATGGATGAAGAAAGCTTGGAAAAATTGTTTGTGGGCTTTAGTCAGGTAGATACCAGCCGTAAGCGCCAGGAAGGCGGTTTGGGACTGGGGCTTGCAATTTCCAGAGCATTGGTAGAAAAGATGAATGGTGCCCTTACCGTAAAGAGTAAACCGGGGAAAGGAACAATTATACAGATAGTAGTACCGCAGAAGGTGGTAGACGAAACCCCGATTGCATCGCTGTATGACAGACAAAATATCCGGGTGGCAACTTATATTGATATGGAACAGTTTGAGATGGCGGCTATCCGTGACGAGTATTCCGATATGATTGTTCACATGGCAGAACAGTTGAAGGGAAAGTGCCATATCTGCAGGAATTTGGCAGAATTGCAAAGGCGCCAGGAAAAAGAAGGATTCTCCCACGTGTTTATCAGTACAGCAGAGTATAGGCAGAGTCAGAGTTATTTCGATGAGCTTGCTACAAAAACAAAGCTGGTTGTGGTACTGAATCATTATGAAGATAAATATATCAGCAATCCCGCAATATTACGAATTTACAAGCCTTTTTATATTTTGTCTATTGTATCTGTGCTAAACGGCTTACAGGGAAAATATTATGACAGGCATAATGTATGCGAAAAATTTATCACCAGAGATGTGCATGTTCTGGCAGTGGATGATAACCGCATGAATCTGATGGTAATTCAGGAATTTTTGGCTAATTACAAAATTAAAGTAACTACTGCATTGAGCGGAAAGGAAGCACTGGAAAAGATAGAAACAGCAGACTATGACTTTGTGTTTATGGATCATATGATGCCTGAAATGGACGGAGTGGAAACCATGCACCGTATCAGACACAAGGTTGGAACTTATTATCAAAAGGTGCCGGTAATCGCATTAACAGCCAACGCCGTGGCAGGAACCAGAGAAATGCTGATGGCAGAAGGATTTAGTGACTTTCTGGAAAAGCCGGTAGAGCGTTCCGTACTGGAAAGGGTACTGAAAAGAAATTTACCTCATGATAAAATTATCAGCACAGAGCAAGTGCAGGAGTTATCTTTGCCTAAAGAGGAAATTAAGACAGAAACTTCGAAAAGTTCAGAAATACCTGAAATTGAAGGGCTGGATGTGGCTAAGGGAATCCTTTATTGCAATGGTAAAGAACCGTATCTGAAGGTGCTCAGGGGTTATTGCGAAGACTGGAACCAGACAGGACTTTTGGCAGAGGCATCCTTTGAACAGCAGGATTGGAAGAACTATACCATTGCAGTACACGGCTTAAAGAGTGCCATGAAGAGCATCGGTGCAACGGATATTTCGGAGGAGGCAAGGAAACTGGAATTTGCCGGTAAAGAATATCGGATTGATTATATTTTGGAAAACCATTCGAAATTGATGGAAAAATATCGGGCTCTTTTTGTATCCTTACGGAATAATGAATGGGTATGGCCGGAAGGAGCAATATCGGAGCCGGTTGATACTAAGACCGAAGAAGAATTGCTTTCAGAGCTTGAAGAGATAGAGGATGCACTGCTTGATGAGAAGATTGCCTGCATGGAAGAGGCGATGTATAATTTAGAAGGCGAGCGTTTGCTTGAGATTGTGACGGAACTGCAAAATTATCAATATCGTGGTGTTTCCTTAAGAGAGTTTCTGGTACCTGTTAGGAGAAAGATTGAACGTTCTGACTACATTTCTGCAGTTGAGACTGTATTGAAATGGAAGGACGGCTTTGACAGATAGGAGAATGTTACATGTGGAAAAAATTAGCCGGTTGGCTGATGGGAAAAGAAGATGAATTACATGAGCGCTTGACAAGAACCGTTATTATGCTGGGCGGCGTTGTAACAGCAGCAGGTTTGCTGGAGATGGTGTTGCTTAGGGGCATAACGAGTATGCTAATCGTAGTAATACTGACGGTAGTGTTGCTGGTGGGCAGCGTTTTGTTTGTGGCGCTTAAATTCCGTAAATATGAGCTGGCGGCGATTTTGCTTGGACTTGTGATTATCATTTTACTTTTCCCGCTGACATTTATTTATGGCGGAGCCTTGGACGGTGGTGCAACGGTTTGGATGACGCTTGGTATTTTGTACATATTTATCATGTTTTCCGGTAAGCGTCTTTTTTACTTTTTGATTCTGGCATTGGTTATGTATGGCGGAACTTATCTTGCTACCTATCTGAAGCCGGAAATGGTTACCCCTATGTCTTCCAGAACTATGTCATATATTGACTCCTTTTTTGCAGTGTTTTTGATAGGGTCTGTGGGCGGTATTATTCTGAAGGCGCACATGAATGTGTTTGCGGAAGAACATAAAATCAATTTGGCCCAAAAAGAAGAATTGGCCAAGAGCCGTGATACAAGAAATGTTTTATTTGCCAATATGAGCCATGAAATCAGAACACCCATTAATGCCATTATCGGATTAAATGAAATGATTTTGAGAGAAAATCCCGGCGGAGAAATCGGAACTTACGCCAAGGATATTCAGGCGGCCAGTAAAATGCTGTTAAATCAGGTGAATGACATTCTGGATTTGTCCAAAATGGAAATGGAACGAATGGAGATTGTGCCTACCAGGTATCAAACTAAGGAGTTGTTTACGGAATTAACGGAACTAACCCGTGTCCAGCTGGAAAAGAAGAACCTGGATATGATTCTGGATATTGATGAGAAGTTGCCGTCAGAGCTGATTGGAGATGAGAAGAGATTAAAGCAGGTGCTTTTGAATCTCTTGGACAATGCGGTTAAGTATACCCAGAATGGCTCCGTAACACTTGCAGCGGAAGCAGAGGAAAATAAAGACGGATATGTAGGATTGAAAATTAGTGTAGCGGATACAGGCATCGGAATCCGTAAGGAGGATATTGAGCATATTTATGATGCCTTCCGTCGTGTGGATGAAAAGAAAAATACCAATATTTTAGGTAGTGGTCTGGGACTTGCCATTACCAAGCAACTGGTAGAGCTGATGGGCGGCGAAATCTCTGTAGACAGTATCTATACAAAAGGTAGTACATTTACGGTAAAGCTTAGGCAGAAGGTGGCAGATGCAACCTTTATCGGGGACATTAGTATTAAAGCGGAGGAGACAGATGCAGGGGAAGTTTATAAGCCCAGCTTTGAAGCTCCTGAAGCAAGAATTCTGGTAGTGGATGATAACCGTATGAATTCGATGGTGGCGACCAGACTTTTGTCATTTACCAAGGTGCAGGTGGATGTAGCTAACAGCGGGATGGAATGTCTGGAGCTTACCAAGAGAAAATATTACCATGTTATTTTACTGGATTATATGATGCCGGGGATGGATGGCTTAGAGACTTTTCAGGAACTACGTGAGCAGGAAAACGGACTTTGCAGAGATTCCGCTGTGCTTGCCCTGACCGGTAACACCCAATCAGGGGCAAAACAGATGTATCTGGATATGGGCTTTGACGGTTATCTGGAAAAGCCCATTCAGGGCAAAATGTTAGAAGCAGAAATCCTGAAATTCCTTCCGGAGGATATTATTGAGAATCGAAGAGATACGGATGGTGTATCAGGTCAGTTTGGGCGGGTACAGAAGCAAAGCAGAAGAAAACGGAAGAAAATTTATGTTACCACAGACTGTGCCAGTGATATCCCTCAGGACCTGCTGGAGAAATATGATATAAAGCTGATGTACCTGTATATTAAGACACCTAACGGACGTTTTGCGGATACCAGAGAAATTGATATTGACAGCTTATCCCAGTATGTATCAGATGAAAGCAGCAGTGCCTATGCAGACAGCGTGACGGTAGAAGAATTTGAACAGTTCTTTGCGGAAACCTTAACAGAGGCAGACCAGATTATTCATATTTCGCTGGCATCTCGTGCCGGGAAGAGCTATGATATAGCTATGACAGCAGCTAAGAGCTTTGACCATGTACATATTATTGATTCGGGACAAATATCCGGTGGGCAGGCTCTTGTTACTTTACATGCAGCGATGCTGGCGATGGAAGGAAAGAGTGCAAAAGAAATTATCAAAGAGGTAGAAAGCGGACTCGGAAATATCCATACCAGAGTTATTATGGCCGGTGCAGAGATTTTCCATCAGAATGGTCGAGCCAGAAGCGCTACCGTGAAAGTCTGCCGTTTTTTAAATCTTCATCCGTATATGGCAATGCTTCAAAAGAGGGCGGTATTGATAGCGCTTTTGGGCGGAAGCATGGAAAACGCATGGCGACAGGGAATTCGCTTGCATTTGCGTAGGAAGCGCAGAATCAGCAAAGGCATTTGTTTTGTTACTCATGTAGGCTGTAGTGTCAAGCAGCAGGAATGGATTAAGAAAGAAATTTTAAAGTGTATTCCGTTTGAACGAGTGGTTATGCAGAAAGCATCCTTTACCAATGCATGTAATACCGGAAAGAATGCAATCGGAATAGCTTATTATACGTTTCCGAAGTAAGAGAAGGGAGATATGATATGAATACGCTGATGAAAATTCTCACGGGAATTTTAGGAATATTGGCTGTCATTGCTTGTGTTGCCACTATCGGAATAATCGGTTATTCCATGATGGGCGGCGGCTTTGAAAAGGAAGAGAATGCGGATACAGATAAGCAGTATGTTGAGGCTACGGTAGAAGCAACTCCGTTTGAAAATCCGGAAAATAGCGAAGAAGCGGCGGTTCCTACACAGGAGCCGGTGCAGACTGATGTATTTGCTACAGATCCCAATCATATTCATGATTACGAAGAAGAAATTGAAAAAAAGGCAACCTGTTATCGGGCAGGGCGATTAAAATATGTTTGTGATTGCGGAGATTCTTATTATGTAGATATTTCCTCCACCGGACATGTGGAGGATGTTTGGAAAGTACAGCGGGAAGCAACGAAGGAGCAGGATGGATTAAGGGTGATGCGATGCATCTATTGTGATGAAATTGTAGCCCAGGAAGTAATTCCTTATGAGAGCAAGGAATCGGATAAGGATGAGACGCATTATCATACTTATACTGCAAGTATTGACAGGGAACCCAGTTGTATTTTAGCAGGGCTTCGTAAGTACAGTTGTGTATGCGGAAGTTTTTATACCGAGAAGATTGCAGCAATGGGACATGTGGTTTCGGATTGGACAGTGGCGGAAGCGCCTACCACAACGACTCTCGGCAGGGAACAGCGTACCTGTAATGTATGCGGTGTGGTAGTAGATTCCAGGCCGGTCAGCATGCTGACAGCATCGCCTGCAGCGTCCGGTTCAGCATCCCCTTCGGCATCTGCTTCAGCCTCTGCAACACCAACAGCTACAACTTCAGCTACGACAACACCTTCGGCGAGTCCATCGTCTACAGCGTCAGCAAGTGCAACACCCGGTAGCAGTCATTCCCACAGCTATACTTCTTACGTGCTTAAGGAATCCACCTGTACCGAGAAGGGGATGAGGTCCTTTGTCTGTACCTGCGGAAGCAGCTATGCAGAACTAATCGAGTTGGATCCTAATAATCATAGTTACACGGCAACGATTACATCACCTACAAGCAACTCAGGCGGATTTACTACGTATACCTGTATCTGGTGCGCATACAGTTATGTGGATGATTATACACCGGCAATTAAATAGAGAGAATAATCCCTCCCGGCTATGCATATAAATCATAGGACAGGAGGGATTTTTATGTATAGTACAAAAAGCATTGAGCAGACGGAGCATATTTTGGGTACAAGCCTGAAAACAGGTCTTTCACAGGAACAGGCTAAGCAGAGATTGCAGAAATACGGGGAAAACAGGCTGAAGGAAAAAAAGGATGCGGGTATCATCGGAATGTTTTTGCAACAACTGAATGACCCCTTGATTTATATTCTGATGGCAGCTATTGCAATATCCTTATTTCTGAAAGAACGGGGAGAAGCATTTATTATTGCATTGGTGGTGGTGCTGAATGCTACGGTGGGTGTGATTCAGGAAGGGAAAGCAAAACGGGCAATTGATACATTAAAGAAGCTGACAAGCCCCAAAGCACTGGTAAAAAGAGATGGCAGGGAGATAGAAATTCCGGCTGGAGAACTGGTGCCCGGTGATGTAGTGTATTTGGAAGCCGGAAGGGTAGTCCCTGCTGATATCCGATTGACTGAGGTAATAAACCTGAAACTGGAAGAAGCAGCCCTCACAGGGGAGTCCTTGCCTGCGGAAAAAAACAGTGAAACGCTTGCAGAGGGAGAACGGGGAATCGGTGACAAATACAATATGGCATTTATGAGTACCATGGTAACCTATGGCAGAGGCGTGGGAATAGTTACGGCTACAGGCATGGAGACCCAGATTGGTAAAATAGCAGATATGATAGACGGGGGAGGAACAGAGATGACACCCCTGCAAAAGAGACTGGCAGATTTGGGCAAAGTTTTGAGCATGGCGGCAGTGATAATTTGCCTGTTTTTATTTCTGGTTGCGGTATGGCAGCACCGTGACATCGGGGACATGTTATTAACAGCTATTTCACTCGCGGTAGCAGCAGTACCGGAAGGACTTCCGGCGGTGGTGACCATTGTACTTGCTTTAAGCGTATCACGGATGGTAAAGGTAAACACTATCGTAAGAAGACTGCCCTGTGTGGAAACCTTAGGAGCAGTAAATGTAGTTTGTTCGGACAAGACCGGAACCCTGACTCAGAACAGAATGACGGTAAAGCAGTGTTTTGCGGAAGGAGAAAAGCTTAAGGCAGATGCACTGGATCGGGAAAAACACCGGCACTTTTTGCAGGCCTGTACACTCTGTAATGATGCGATGATAGGGGAGAACAGATTGGGCGATCCCACGGAGCTGGCACTACTTGATTTGTCTTTTGGATATGGGTATGAGAAAGAAGCATTGCAAAGGAAATATCCCAGAGTGCAAGAAAATGCTTTTGATTCGAAACGAAAGAGAATGACCACAGTACATAAAACAAAGGAGGGACAGATTGCCTATTGTAAAGGGGCTGCTGATGAAATGCTGACTCTTTGCCGGACCATGTGGATAAACGGCAGGGAGGTAACCATGACTGCGGGGGAGAAGAAAAAGGTAAAGCTTGCGATAGAAGAGATGGCAGAGCAGGCACTTAGGGTGCTGGCAGTTGCCATGAAGAAAAAAGGAAATCTGACAGAAGAAAAAGAACTGATATTTCTGGGACTGGTAGGCATGATAGACCCGCCCAGGGAAGAGGCCGGGGCAGCTGTTGAGAAGTTTAAGAATGCCCATGTGGATACCGTGATGATTACGGGTGATCATGTGGATACGGCATTTGCCATAGCAAAGCAGCTGGGGATAGCGCAATGCAAATCGCAGTGCATCAGCGGAGTGGAAATGGAAACAATGACAAAGGAGGAGTTTGAAAACAGAGCAGAGTCTGCCAGAGTTTATGCCAGAGTTTCCCCGGAACATAAGGTGAGAATTGTAGAGGTACTTCAGGGAAAAGGAAAAGTGGTTGCCATGACCGGAGACGGTATTAATGATGCGCCTTCCTTAAAAGCAGCAGATGTAGGCATTGCCATGGGAAAGGAAGGTACGGATGTGGCAAGGAATGCAGCGGACCTTGTGCTTGTGGATGATAATTTTGCCACTATTGAAAAAGCAATGCGGGAGGGACGCGGAATTTATGAAAATATCCGTAAGACGATTCTTTTCCTGCTTTCCTCCAATTTTGGAGAGATTCTTACCATGTTGGTAGCTGTGCTTGCGGGCTTGCCGGCGCCGTTAAAAGCAAGTCATATTTTGTGGATCAATCTGATTACGGATTCTTTACCGGCATTGTCCCTCGGAGTTGATAAAAACGACGGCGATGCACTGATGAGGGAAATGCCAAGAAAAAGTAATGAAAATATGTTTGCAGGCGGGGGACTGTCCTGTATGCTTAGTTACGGAGTAATCATCGGTGCCATCAGTTTGTTGGCGTTTTTAACAGTTCCTTACGAAGCACTTTTAAATGCGCAGATTCCCGTGACACTTACGAATTTGGAAAAAATGCTGGGTATTTCCGAGGTGCTTTCAAGAGCACAGACCCATGCTTTTACGGTACTTGGTATGAGCCAGCTGCTTCATGCCATAGGGATGAGGGATGTAAATAAATCCGTGTTTAGGATGAATTGGCTGGAAAACGGGTATATGCTGTTTGCTGTAGCGGTAGGAATTTTGCTTCAGGTACTGGTCACAGAGATTCCCTACTTTGTTATACTGTTTAAAACAACAAGACTGGCTGTCCTTGAATGGGGCAGATTGTTTGTGCTGGCAGCAGTCCCGTTAATGGTTCATGAAATTTTCGTGCTTCAGGATTTTCTGACAAAACGGGTGCAGGAAAGACCATAGTGTGGTATAATGTAATAGCGCAATAAGAAAAACAAGCGACGCGAAGCGGCATTTGTGTATAAGGAGGGAAAGGTATGAAACTGATTTTTGTTGGGGCAGCCCATGAAGTTACCGGCAGTTGTCATTACTTGGAGGCATGTGGCAAGCATATTCTGGTGGATTATGGCATGGAACAAGGTGTTAATGTACTTGAAAATGAGCCTCTTCCTGTAGCGGAATCCCTGATAGATTATGTGTTTTTGACTCATGCCCATGTGGATCATTCCGGTATGTTGCCTTTGCTTTCGGCAAGAGGATTTAAAGGGAAAATTTTTTCCACTAAGGCAACGGCGGATTTGTGCAGTATCATGCTTCGCGATTGCGCCCACATCCAGATGCAAGAGGCAGAATGGAAAAGCCGTAAAGCAAAGCGAAGCAGCAAAGTAACACCCCATGAACCGCTTTTTAATATGGAAGATGCGGATGATGCCATCAAAAGAATCGTACCTTGTCCCTATGATGAGAAAATAGATATTTGCGAGGGTGTTCAGATTCGGTTTACCGATATCGGTCATTTACTCGGTTCCTCCAGTATTGAGGTTTGGCTGACAGAAGAAAACACAACAAGAAAGGTTGTTTTCTCAGGAGATATCGGCAATAAAGACCAGCCGCTTTTAAAAGATCCGTCATTGACAGCACAGGCAGATTATGTGGTAATGGAGTCTACTTACGGCGACAGGTTGCATAGTGCTGAAAGACCGGATTACATCGGCGAATTGACACAGATTTTGCAGGAGACTTTTGACCGCGGCGGTAATGTGGTAATTCCTTCCTTTGCGGTAGGAAGAACCCAGGAGATGCTTTATTTTATCCGTAAGATAAAAGAAGATAAATTGATAGAGCGTCATGCAGATTTCCCGGTATATGTGGACAGTCCGTTGGCTGTGGAAGCCACAGGCATTTTCCACAAAAATGAAATAAACTGCTTTGATGCAGAAGCAATGGAACTGGTAAGTAAGGGAATCAATCCCATCGCATTTCCGGGACTTCGCCTTTCTATTACCAGTGATGAGTCCAAAGCGATTAACTTTGAAAATACACCTAAAGTAATTATTTCCGCTTCCGGTATGTGTGAAGCCGGCAGAATCCGGCATCATCTGAAACACAATTTATGGAGACCGGAATGTACGGTTCTCTTTGTGGGATACCAGTCGGTAGGTACCTTGGGCAGAATTTTAGTTGAAGGTGTGGATGAAGTTAAGCTGTTCGGAGAGCCTGTCGAGGTACGAGCTTCGATTCGGACATTATCAGGTCTTTCCGGTCATGCGGACAAAAATGGTCTGCTAGAATGGATAGAAGGCTTTGAAGAAAAGCCCCGCAAGGTATTTGTGGTACATGGTGAGGATGAGGTGTGTAAATCTTTTGCGGAATGCTTGCAGGTAGAGCACGGAATTAAGGCATATGCACCGTATAGCGGTACGGTCTTTAATCTTGCTTCCGGTAAACTGGAATATGAAGGACAGCCTGTTTATGTAAAGAAGAAGCCTAAGCTTGTTTCCGATGTTTACGGCAGACTATTGGCAGCAGGACAGAGACTGATGAATGTCATCCGCAAAAATGAAGGCGGAGCAAACAAGGATTTGGCGAAGTTTGCAGACCAGATTAATTCATTATGTGATAAGTGGGACTAACAGGAAGTGTAATTCTGAAGTAGCAAGAAGAATTGTCAGGAAAGGACAATAAAACAATGAGCATGGCAGATAAAATCTTTATTGATATGTGTAAAGATATTTTAACAAACGGAACCAGTACGGAAGGAGAAAAGGTAAGACCCCATTGGGAAGACGGAACCCCGGCGTATACTATTAAGAAATTCGGTGTGGTAAACCGCTATGATTTGTCCAAGGAATTTCCCCTTTTAACACTTCGCAGAACAGCACTTAAGAGTGCTACTGATGAAGTGCTTTGGATTTGGCAACAGAAGTCTAATAATATTAATGATCTGCATAGCCATATCTGGGATGAATGGGCAGATGCAGACGGTTCCATCGGTAAAGCTTACGGCTATCAGCTTGGTGTGAAGCATCAGTATAAAGAAGGCATGATGGATCAGGTAGACAGGGTAATCTATGATTTGAAAAATAATCCGTTCAGCCGACGTATTATGACCAATATTTATGTACATCAGGATTTACACGAAATGAACCTGTATCCATGTGCTTACAGCATGACCTTTAACGTGACCCAGAAGAAGGGCGATGATAAGCTGACCTTAAATGCAATTTTAAATCAGCGTTCCCAGGATGTGCTTGCAGCAAACAACTGGAATGTGGCACAGTATGCGGTATTGGTGCATATGCTGGCGCAGGTATGCGACATGAAGGTGGGTGAGCTGGTACACGTGATTGCGGATGCCCATATTTATGACAGACATATTCCGATTATAGAAGAATTAATAGCAAGACCCTGCTATGATGCTCCTACCTTTTGGCTGAATCCTGAAATCAAGGACTTTTATCAGTTCACAAGAAATGATGTTAAGGTAGAAAATTATGTAACGGGTGAGCAAATTCTGAATATACCGATTGCTATCTGATATGTTGAAAAGAAAAGCAGGAAAAGGCGGAGCGAAGAATTGTAAGATGTCCGCTTAAAAGAAAAAAAGCAAGAAAAAGCGGAGCGCGGAAACATGAGCTGTCCGCTTAAAAGAAGAAAAGCAAGAAAAGGCGGAGCGAGGAATTGTAAGATGTCCGCTTAAGTGAAGAAAAAGTGAGAAAAAGCGGAGCGAGGAAGCAGGAGCTGTCCGCTTAAAAGAAGAAAAGCAAGAAAAGGCGGAGCGAAGAATTGTAAGATGTCCGCTTAAGAGAAGAAAAGTAAGAAAAAGAGGAGCGTGGAATCGTAAGATGTCCGCTTAAAAGAAGAAAAGCAAGAACAAGCGGAGCAGGGAATCGTAAGCCGTCCGCTTAAAGGAAGAAAAGTAAGAAAAGGCGGAGCGTGGAAGTAAGAGCCGTCCGCTTAAAGGAAGAAAAGTAAGAAAAAGCGGAGCAGGGAAGCAAAAAGAGTCCGCTTTAATGAAAAAAACGCAGAATTAGTAGGTGTGAGGTATAAAATGAATTTAATAGTAGCGGTAGATGAAAACTGGGCCATTGGAAATAAAAATGAGCTGTTGGTAAGGATTCCGGCGGATCACAAATTCTTCCGAGAAGAAACCACCGGAAAGGTAGTGGTTCTAGGGAGAAAGACTTTGGAAACCTTTCCGCAGGGGCTTCCGCTTAAGAACAGAACTAACATTATTATGTCAACCAATCCGAACTATAAGGTGAAGGATGCCATTGTGGTGCATAGTGTGGATGAATTGCTAGAGGAACTGAAGAAATACAATGATGAGGATATTTATATCATCGGCGGAGACAGTATTTATAAGCAGTTGCTTCCGTACTGCAATGTAGCGCATGTGACTAAAATTGATCATGCCTATGAAGCAGATGCTTATTTCCCGAATCTGGATGAAATGCCGGAGTGGAAGATTACGGCGGATAGCGATGAACAGGTTTATTTTGATTTAACCTATCATTTCCTTAAATATGAGAAAAAATAGCAAATAGAGATATGGTCAAGAAGCAACAAGGAAATAAGAACAGCAGAAAACGTAAATATTAATAAACCGTTTAGAAAGTTGAAAATAGCCTGTCTGTAAAGACAGGCTATTGACTTTTTGATAAAAAAGGTTAATAATAGAAAGGAAAATTTTTATTCTAATAGAAAAATACATAAGGAGCGCAAAACTATGGAAAAGAAAAACATTGATTGGGCTAATCTCGGATTTGGCTATGTACAAACAGACTACAGATTCGTATCCAATTTTAAAGATGGCGCCTGGGATGACGGCATACTTACAGAGGATGCTAACGTCGTCATAAATGAATGTGCAGGCGTATTACAGTATGCGCAGACTGTTTTTGAAGGAATGAAGGCTTACACAACACAAGATGGCAGAATTGTTACTTTCCGCCCTGATTTAAACGCAGAAAGAATGGCGCAGAGTGCAGCACGTCTTGAAATGCCTGTATTTCCTCAGGATAAATTTATTGAAGCAGTGATTAAGGTAGTTAAGGCGAATGAAGCATACGTTCCCCCTTACGGAAGCGGTGCAACACTTTATGTTCGTCCCTACATGTTCGGAAGCAACCCCGTTATCGGTGTAAAGCCTGCGGATGAATATCAGTTCCGTATCTTAACAACTCCCGTTGGTCCTTATTTCAAGGGCGGCGTGAAACCTCTTACCATCCGTGTGTGTGATTTTGACCGTGCAGCACCTAACGGAACAGGACATATTAAGGCAGGACTTAACTATGCTATGAGCTTACATGCAATCGTAGATGCGCATAAGCAGGGCTATGATGAGAATATGTATCTTGATGCTGCGACCAGAACCTATGTAGAAGAAACCGGCGGAGCAAACTTCTTATTTGTAACAAGAGATGGTAAGGTTGTAACTCCTAAGTCTAACAGTATCCTTCCTTCTATTACCAGACGTTCGCTGATTCAGGTGGCACAGGAATACCTTGGTTTGGAAGCAGAAGAGAGAGAGATTCCTTTAGAGGAAGTAAAGGATATGGCAGAATGTGGTCTTTGCGGTACAGCAGCAGTTATCTCTCCTGTAGGAAAGATTGTAGACCATGGTAAGGAAATCTGCCTGCCCAGCGGTATGACAGAAATGGGACCTATTACCAAGAAGCTGTATGAAACATTAACAGGAATCCAGATGGGCTCCATCAAGGCTCCTGAAGGTTGGGTTGTAGAAGTAAAATAATATACAACAAAGAACAATGGAAAACAGTACGTTATATTAAGCAAGACAAGGAGTAAATCTTCGGATTTACTCCTTTATAATTTGCAGAAAAATAAATGTAAGACGATTGATGCCACAAAGATATTGATGCAAATTCTTTAACATGGTAAAATAGTACCAGTGGTATGTATTGTTGTTTTTGAATAATTTCGGAGGAATTCATTTTGAAAACTGTTGAAAAAAAGAAAAAAATTAAAGATAGAAAAGTAACTAAGAACCCAATTCCGGTGTTCCAAAGAATCAGGTTTAAACTCATTGGGTCTTTTTTAATACCTGTTATTTTTATTATCATTTTGGGATTGGTTTCCTACCAGAAGGCATCCGCACAGATCATTGAAAGCTATGAGACATCTACCAATCAGACCATGCAGATGATGAATCAGTATCTGAAGCTGTCCTTTGATACGGTGCAGTCCAATTATAAAGAGTACATAAATGACAGTGAATTACAGAAGTTCTTTAAAGGACTGTATGACAACGACAGTGCAGTACACGGTGCGCTTCCCGGACAATATATGGATGATTTGACTCATGCAGTAACTACAGATGCGCTTGTATCCAACGTATATTTCATTACGGATACCCAGGTGCCTATTACTACATCTCAGACCAAAGAAGAAGGTCTTTATTCTGTCTACACTGCCACAGAACAGGGGCAGATGGCACTTGTGGATACTTTTAAGTTTGTGCTGGTAAGTAATCAGAGTGATGTGGATGATAAGCTGATGACTGACAGCAGCAAGTACGGTGCCAGACTGGTACGGTCCTTTAACGGAATTAAGGCACTGATGATTGTTGATATCAAAAGAGATGTATTAGAGAGTACGTTATCTTCCTTGGATGCCGGTGAGGGCAGTATCGTAGGCTTTGTCACTGCCGATAATAAAGAATTATTATCTTCCCTGTCTGCATCTGTGGAAGGAACTGCCTTTGTAGGCAAGGACTATGTGGATGCAGCAATGGTAAGTGAAGAACTGAGTGGATTTTCTTATGTGGAAAATGAAAAATATTTGTTCCTGTACTCCAAGCTTGACGGAAGAGGTGCCATGATTTGTGCATTGATTCCTCAGGAAACAATTATCGGACAAACTGCAGATATCCAGCAGTTTTCCAGAATTCTGGTTATTGTGGCAAGTATCGTTGCGATTGCCCTGGGTTCTTTGCTTGCGAAACAGTATGGTGATGCCATCTATAATATGATTCATAAATTAAAGAAGGTTTCTGACGGTGATTTGACTGTAGAAGTAAAAACCAAGAGAAAAGATGAATTCAAGCTTTTGGCTGAAGGTATTTCCGACATGGTAGCCCATATGAAGCTGCTGGTAAGTAGTATTAAAGAGGTGAATGGGGAACTGGGAACAGCTGCAACAGGAATGGCTGCCGCTTCCGAAAATTTCCTTTTGACTTCCAGGGATATTCAGTCTGAAATTTCCGAAATGAGCCAAGGAATGGGCAATCTGGACAGTGAGTCCGAGGATTGCTTAAACAGAATGGATTCTTTATCAGGCAGAATTGAAAAGGTTGCCGAAAACTCCGGACAGATTAATGTGCTTGCAAACGGTACAGAGGAGGTAATTGAAACCGGTATGGAATCGGTGGTGCAGCTGAAAGAAAGCACACATTCTACCACACAGATTACTGCTACTATTATTGATGCTATTGAAAAACTGGCAGAAAAATCCAAGTCTATCGGAACCATTATAGAAGCAATCAATGAAATTGCAGAACAGACAACGCTGCTTTCCTTGAATGCATCTATTGAAGCAGCAAGAGCAGGAGAAGCGGGAAAAGGCTTTGCGGTAGTTGCACAGGAAATCAGAAAGCTTGCAGACGAATCAGCACGTTCTGCAGATCAGATTGCAGGCATTGTACAGGAAATTACCTTGAATACACAAGAAGTTACTGATGTAGCCAGAGAAGCAGAAGGTATTGTTGACAGCCAGCAGAAGGCAGTTTCCCTGACAACAGATTCGTTTGACAGAATCGGCGTGCAGATGAAAGAACTGCTTGATGCATTAAATATGATTAATGCCAATGTAAGCAGTATGGAAGAAGACAGAAGTACAACACTTTCTTCCATTTCCGCCATTTCCGCGATTTCGGCACAGTCTGCAGCAGGCTCTGCGAATGTATATGAAACAGCTAATAAACAGCTTGCTTCTATTGAAGAGCTTGATAAGGCGGCAGAAGTGCTTGAAAAGAGAGCAAAGGATTTAACAGAGATTTTAGAAGGCTTTATAGTATAAGAAGTATTTGGCATAAATGTTGATAGAAAAACCGGAGGTCAGTATATGACTTCCGGTTTTCTAATGTTATAAACTTGTAATGCTGTAACAACTGCTATTCTTTATCGTTCCTTTTTATACAGAAAGTGTGAATACTATGCGCAGGAATACTTGCAGTAAATTCAATGTCCTTGTACTTAAAAGCAAATTCCCTGTCATGATTCATGTTGCTGCCGACAACTAGAATAATACTGCCGTCTGTATTTTCAAAAGCCATAGTGTTAGTGGTAAAGTGTCCCGCAGTTGCCAGTACTTTGGCGCCGTTTTTGACAAAGTGGGAAAGATGCTTCATCAAATAAAATTCCGGTTGCTTTTTCAATTCTCCGGTTTCGGGATTGACGGTACACAAGGAATTCTGTTCCCAGCCCCAGCTGGAGATGCTGTCATCCTTCAATGCCATGTTCCAATAGGTGTAGCGTTCTGCACCGTTTCTGATATAGAACCACATCTGGTTGAAAATGTATTCCATGTGTTCCCAACTGTTTTGGCCGTCACCGCATTCACTTTCGGTATTCATGTAACGCAGGTACGGGTAGCTGTCCCGAATTTGCATCATCACATGCTTGCCGCCCCATTGAAGACCTATACCGGTGATATAGCTTCTGGCCTTTTCGTCGGACAAAACAGTATTGGCAAACTGGTCATAATGCTCACAGAAAGGGGCACTGCCGGGTACCATGAAATCCATAAAGGGTCCGTTGATGGTTCCCAGCCAAAGCTCGGTATTCAGTCCGGCCTTTTCAAAAGCAGGGCCTAAGTAATCTCTGATAAAGTCTCTCATGTCCTCTCCGTACCAAAGGCAGGAGGGGAATTTCTGGTCTGCCATAGGCTCGTTTTGAACATGGATTTGAGAAATATCTATGCCTTCCTTTGCATAAGCTTGCACAAATTTTACAAAATATTCAGCATAAGCCTTAAGAACTTTTTCCTCCATACGGATTCGGCCGTAGTTGTAAACCTGCTTGGTTTTCATCCAGGTGGGCGGACTCCAGGGAGAAGCAAACAAGGTAAAGTCCTTTTGATATTTCATGGCTTCCCGAACAAAGGGGATGGTATATTTTTTGTCCCGCTCAATGTTGAAGTGCTCCAGAGCGTAGTCATCCTCTTCTTCATCACAGCTGTACCATTTAATACTGAAATCATTGGCACCGACCGGAATTCTGCCGTAATTGAAATTACAGTTTTTTTCTTCAAAAAGCTCCTGTAAAAAGGCTTCCTTTTGCTCCGGTTTGGCAAGATTTAAGGCTTCCCAGCCCAGCTCGTTAAAGCAGCCGCCAAAACCAAGTATACTCTGGCGTTCTTCACCTGTTAGGGTTAAGATATCCGCAGGATTGCTGATATGTCCGGTGCTGTTAGCACCGGTGCAGACATTTTCATTTACCCAACAGTTATTTTCATAGCTTGCAATGTGTGTAATATTCATATATCATACTCCTTTGTGAATTTATTTTTTAGTTGTGATTAAAAGCCTTCCTTTTGGCGCAGTTTTCGAAGTTCAATCCGCTTTAAGGCACCTTCATAATCTCCTTTCTGAGCTTCAGAATTAATCTCAATACCATAAGGGATTTTCATAGGCTGTCCGTTATCATCCAAACCGACTAATGACAGATAAGCCCGGTTGATAGCTCGCCTGGTGCCGTCTTTTTCCTCTAAATAAGTATCGACCCGCACTTCCATGGAAGTATTTCCGACATAAGTTACATACCCTATAATAACAATAAGGTCATCAAGATGCGCCGGTTCCTTGAATCTTAAATTATCAATGGAAGCAGTAGTAACCTTAATGCCGGCATGCCGCTTGGCAACAATGCCGCCCACCTCGTCAATCCAGGAAACTAATTTTCCGCCAAAAAGCCGGTTCTCCCCATTAATATCCTCATACCGAAGCAAGTGAATCTGCTCCGTCCTTGATTCCTCTATTGTCTTTAACGGCCTGTTGTCTCTATTCATGACAGATAACTCTCCTTTATTTTTGTAATATTTCTATAAGTTGAAATCGAGTGAAAAGATTATATATAGTTCTCTTGTGCTGCGGCAGATATCTGTTTATCATTTACCTGCTGAAAGAAGCTTGTTCGAGAGCCTTTTGCGCGATGGAGATAAGACTTATGAATCGTGGAAGCCTTAGCTAAACACGATTCATGCTTTAAAGGCTTATCGGAATGTTTCGCGCATAGGACGAGAAGAGCTTCTTTAGCATTGCCACATGCATAGGACGAGAAGAGCTTCCTCAGCATTCCCACATGCATAGGACGAGAAAAACTTCTTTTATATATTATACTAAATATTTTTACATTTTTATTATAAAATATTTTCATTGAAAAGCAATCTGTGTTATGATAGGGAATGAAAAAAATGTAACAGCTCAGCCCTCGCATTCATAAAAGCGTCTGCTACGCATCCGGCGCAGCTTCGCTGCTCATCTTTTATTTCATTTGAGGGCGCTCCGCTCATAAAACATATAAACAAATGCTTTGTGTGCAAGCACCCACGCATGTGTTTATATATTTTATGGCTGAACTGTTACAAAAAATTTTTTAGGATACGAAAGGTGGATTAATTGTGAGTAAAGAACGTGCAGGAGAAGCAGTAGTAATGCTGGGAAATGCAGCCATCGCCAGAGGTGCCTATGAGGCAGGCGTTAAGGTATCTGCAGCCTATCCGGGTACCCCCAGTACAGAAATCAGTGAAAATATAGTGAAGTATCAGGATGATATTTATGCAGAATGGTCACCCAATGAGAAGGTTGCCATGGAAGTGGCAGTGGGTGCATCCGTAAGCGGTGTACGTGCCCTTGTTTCCATGAAGCATGTAGGCGTTAATGTGGCATCTGACCCTCTTTATACCGTTTCTTATTGTGGTGTAAACGGAGGACTTGTTCTTGTAGCAGCAGATGACCCGGGACTTTACAGCTCCCAGAATGAGCAGGATTCCCGTATGGTAGCAAGAGCAGCTATGGTTCCCGTGATTGAACCTTCTGACAGTGAAGAGGCGAGAGTATTCATTAAGAGAGCTTTTGAGCTTTCCGAAGAGTATGATACTCCTATTATCTTCAGGGAGACAACCAGACTAGCGCATTCCCAGGGAATTGTAAATTTGGAAGAAAGAGTAGAGCTTGAAGATAAGCCTTACGAAAAAAACATTGCAAAGAATGTTATGATGCCCGGTAATGCCATTAAGCGTCATTTAGTGGTGGAAGAACGTTTAAAGAAAATGGCAGAGGATGCCAATACGTTAGATATTAACAAAGTAGAATATAACGGAACCAAGATTGGTGTGATTACCAGCGGTATTCCTTATCAGTATGTAAAGGAAGCCCTTCCCGAAGCATCAGTGCTGAAGCTTGGTTTGGTGCATCCTCTTCCGAAGAAGCTGATTGAAGAATTTGCTTCCAAGGTAGAGACACTTTACATCGTGGAAGAATTAGAGCCTGTAATTGAAGAACAGGTGAAGTCTTGGGGAATCAAGGCAATCGGTAAGGAAATCTTTACTGTACAGGGTGAATATAGTGCCAATATGCTGAAAAAAGCTATTTTAGGTGTAGATACAGCACAAGAAGCACCTGCACAGGTACCGGCAAGACCGCCTATCCTTTGTCCCGGTTGTCCTCACAGAAGCGTATACTCTGTGCTGAAAAAGCTGAAAATTCACGCAGCAGGTGATATCGGATGCTATACCTTAGGAGCAGTTGCACCTCTTGGTGTGGTAGAAACCACTCTTTGTATGGGTGCAAGTATTTCTACCCTTCATGGTATGGAAAAAGCAAAAGGTAAGGATTATATTAAGAACTGGGTTGCCGTAATCGGTGATTCTACCTTTTTACATACAGGTGTCAACTCCCTGATGAACATGGTTTACAACAAGGGTACCGGAACGGTTATGATTCTTGATAACTCTACCACAGGTATGACCGGTCACCAGGACCATGCGGCAACAGGAAAGACTTTAATGGGTGATACCACTTACATGATTAATCTTTACAACCTTTGCAAAGCAATGGGAATTGAGCACGTTTATGAAGTGGATGCCTTTGACTTAGATGAAATTGAAAGACTGGTAAAACAGGAAACACAGAGAGAAGAAGTTTCTGTTATTATTACCAAGTCTCAGTGTGCACTGCTTAAGAGTTTTGTACCTAAGGGAAAATGCGTAGTTGACCCTGAGAAGTGCAAGAAGTGCGGCATGTGCTTAGCAGCAGGATGTCCTGCCATTAAGAGAGCAGAAGACGGAACAGCAGTAATTGATGAAACAATGTGTAACGGTTGTGGACTTTGCATGAGCAATTGTAAGTTTGGTGCCATCAGCCTGATAGAGAACAAATAAGGAGGAAAGAAGATGGAAACCAAGAATATTATGATTGTAGGTGTAGGAGGTCAGGGAACCTTGCTCACCAGCCGTATTTTGGGCGGTATTACCAGAGCTGCAGGCTATGATGTGAAAATTTCCGAGGTGCATGGCATGGCACAGCGTGGCGGAAGTGTTGTTACCTATGTGCGTTACGGTGAAAAGGTAGCAGAACCTATTGTAGAAGAAGGCTGTGCAGACGTGCTGATAGCATTTGAGAGACTGGAAGCACTCCGCTATGCACATTTTCTTAAAAAGGACGGCGTACTGATCGTAAACGATATCCGTATGGATCCCATGACTGTATCTGCGGGACTGGCACAGTATCCGGAGGGAATCATTGAAACCTTAAAAGAAAAGCACAACGTGATTTCACTTGATGCACAGAAGCTTGCAAAAGAAATCGGTAACGCAAGAGTATTCAACACCATTATTGTGGGTGTGGCTGCGAAGCAGATGGATTTTGTAAAGGAAGAATGGATTAAGGTGATTGAAGCAACTGTTCCGCCGAAGACAATCGAAATTAATACAAAAGCATTTGAAGCCGGATGGAATCTGCAGTAAAAGAACGTTCCGGTAAAGACAGGGACTGATATAACAAAACTAGGTTATAAATAAAAAACAACAGGAGGGTTTTGGCAGTGATTTGGAATGAAACAAAGGAATGTATGAGCAGAGATGAAATGACTGCCCTGCAAAGCAAAAGACTGGTAAAGGCGGTAAACCGTGTTTATCACAATGTAGAGTATTATCGTAAAAAAATGCAGGAGGTTGGTGTAGAACCAGGAGATATCCGTGGTATTGAGGATATTGATAAGCTTCCCTATACCACCAAGGATGACCTTAGGGATACTTATCCTTTCGGGCTTTTTGCGGCGCCCCAGTCTGAAATTGTGCGTATTCACGCATCCAGCGGAACTACGGGAAAAGCAACGGTAGTAGGTTACACCAGAAAAGATATTGATGTGTGGTCTGAATGTGTGGCAAGAGCGCTTACTATGGCAGGAATCGGCAGAGGCGATACGATTCAGGTTGCATACGGTTACGGGCTTTTTACAGGTGGTCTTGGTGCCCATTACGGTGCAGAGCACTTAGGTGCAACTGTAGTGCCTATGTCTACCGGTAATACCAAGAAACTTACCACGATGATGAAGGACTTTGGTGTAACTGCAATCGCATGTACTCCATCTTATTTGTTACATATTGCAGAAACCTTGGAGGCAGACGGAGATATTCCCAACATTAAGTTGAAAGCCGCAATCTGTGGTGCAGAACCTTGGACAGAGCAGATGCGTCTTCAGATTGAAGAAAAGTTACATATCAGTGCCCATGATATTTATGGTCTTTCCGAAATTATGGGACCCGGTGTTGCCTGTGACTGTCAGTATCACAAGGGACTTCATGTGTATGAAGACCATTTCCTTCCGGAAATTATTGACCCTAAGACCCTTAAGCCTATTGCAGCAGGAGAGACAGGGGAACTGGTATTTACCACGCTTACCAAGGAAGGCATTCCGCTTATCAGATACAGAACCAAGGATCTTACCAGCATTAGCTATGACAAGTG
Organism: Lachnospiraceae bacterium; assembly: GCA_017411305.1. Classification (GTDB taxonomy): domain Bacteria; phylum Bacillota; class Clostridia; order Lachnospirales; family Lachnospiraceae; genus Suilimivivens. The sequence goes on along the minus strand of JAFQQI010000052.1, from coordinate 49,405 downwards.
TGATTGCGGAAGAACTCTTGCAAGAATCAGCAGATTCAAAGGACGTTCTGACGATATGCTCATTATCCGCGGTGTAAATGTGTTCCCTTCACAGGTGGAAGCAGCCCTCCTTGAAATGGGCGAAACAACACCTCATTATATGATGATTGTAGACCGTGTAAACAACCTGGATACCTTAGAGGTACAGGTAGAAGTGGAAGAACGCTTCTTCTCCGATGAGATTAAACAGTTAGAAAGCTTGACGAAGAAGATTGCACATACTATTCAACAGGCAATCGGTCTTGCTGTTAAAGTGAAGCTGGTAGAGCCTAAGACCATTGAAAGAAGCATGGGCAAAGCTGTGCATGTTATCGATAAGCGTAAGCTGGTATAAAGGAGGAAAAGACTATGACTATTAAGCAGTTATCAGTATTTCTTGAGAACAGAGAGGGAAGACTGGAAGAAGTTTTAAATACCTTAAAAGAAGAAAAGATTAATATTATTTCCTTAAGCCTTGCAGATACCAGTGATTACGGCATGCTTCGTATTCTGGTGGAAGAACCGGAAAGAGGCAAGGATGCATTGAAGGCAAAAGGCTTTTCTGCAACATTAAGTGATATTGTGGCAGTTACTCTGCCTCATAAAATCGGTGCCCTTCAGGAGACCTTACATGTTCTGTATGAAGCAGGCATTAATATTGAATATATGTATGCACTTTGTACCACAACGGATGAAGCTGCAATTGCCATTAAGCCTTCTGATTTAGATAAGGCAGTTAAGGCGCTGGAAGCAGCAGGTGCGCATTTCTTTGACGGACTTTTCAAGTAAGCTTTAAATAGGGATGAATATTTGACATGAATTATATAGCTAGATTAATTATGATGCTGCTTAGTGTATGCATCATGGGAGTATGTGTATCGTTGCTTGTTATGACCTCTTTCGGACCGGATCCGTGTTCAGCACTGAATTACGGGATGGCAGAACTGACGGGGTTAAGCTTTGGTACTTATCAGGCATGCTTTAACATTGTTTTGTTTGTATTTGTATTTTTGTGTGACCGTTCCCTGCTGGGACTCGGAAGCTTCGGAAATATGATACTGGTAGGTTATGCTGCTGATTTCACCACATGGTTTGTGGGACAGATATTGGGAATTACAGAAGTTGTAAGTCTGACAGCCAGAATTGTTATGTTGCTTGTGGTGCTTCTTATCTTTGTAGTAGCGGCAGCAATTTATATGAACAGCGGTCTGGGAACAGCACCCTATGATGCACTGGTGTTTTTGATTCACAGGCATCTTTGCAAAAAGACAAAGAAGGAAATTCCTTTTAAAGTAGTAAGAATATCTTATGATGCCCTGATAACGGTAATCGCATTTTTAATTGGCGGAGAAGTGGGAGTAATGACAGTGCTGATGATTGTTCTCCTGGGGCCGACAATTGAACTGGTTGGTAAGCAGATGGCAAAGCTTCAGCACAAGGAAGCATAGAAGAGTTTTTCAAGAGTTGACAGAAAATGCATGATCATAATTAGTAAAAGCAGGTAACTTTTTATAGCTACCTGCTTTTGTATTTTGATATGTAATTTGTGAAGTTTATGGAGCATACATATTTTTAAATTCTGTGGGTGTAACTCCTTTGATGATTTTGAACATTCTGATAAAGGAGGACAAGCTGTCAAAGCCGGAGCGGAGGGCGACCTCGGTAACGCTTAGTTCCGGGTCTATCAACAAATTCTCCGCAAAGGCGATTCTTTTTTGATTTACATACTTATAGTAAGAAACATTGGTAAAGCATTTAAACAGACGGCTAAAATGGAACTTGGAAAAGCCTGCCAGCTGTGCGGCTTCATCCAATGAAATATTTTCGGTACAGTGCTCGCTGATATATTCACAGATAAATGCAAATTTTTCAGTATATTCTTTACGTTTTGAGGTATTTACATCAAAGTTTCTGGAAGGAGAACATTCCCTGCCGATACAGATAAAGATTTCCAAAAGCTTGGCATAAATACTTGCTTCTGATAAAGGGGCATCCGAAAAGTATTCATCCGCAATAGCATAAATCAGTTGCTGAATCCGTTCGTGGGCACCGGGAGCGTTTTCCGGTGTGATAAGGAAAGCCGGAGCAATGGAAGAAAGTGTAACTTCCAGCTCCTTAATACTTCTGATAATGGAATAATCAGCTTGGAAAATGTATCTTTTACCTACCGGAGGAGCATCCAGACTGTGAATAACGCCCGGATTAATAATCAGAATATCCCCTTCTCTAAGCTCATAAGAAATATTGCTGCAAACTGCATAATAAGAGCTCAGGGTCGGCATGACAATTTCTAAAGGAGCATGCCAGTGTTTGGGATAATTTTCTGCTTCATCATTATTATAGAGTCTGATGTTGGTGTTTTCTTTAAAATTTACAGTTTCCTGAATACCGTGCAGTGTTTCAATCATATAATATTCTCCAATTAATAAAAAATGCTATTTTTGCTACCGGACAAACTGCTTTTTGATAAGTATATTTTAACACCAAGACCACAAAATGTATAGAATGAAATAAGTATGTAAGTTAAAAATGTACAAAATAGACATTAAAAAATATAACTATTGTACAAAAAAATAAAAAATGGCAAATATTCGTAAAATAAAATAGCAAGAATTAGAACACAAACAGCAATTATTTTATAGAAGATGTATTGGGGCACTGCTATACTAAAATTACCAAATTTCATTAACCAAGAGAGAGAGGGAGGTTAAACTATGAAAAAGAGATTATTAGCAGTAGTTCTTTCTGTAGCAATGGTTGCATCTATGTTAGTAGGATGCGGCGGCAGCGCAGAAACAGCAGGCGGTGCAGCAGGCGGCGCAAGCGGAGAAGTTCAGGAAATCACATGGATGTTCTGGGATGACCTGAATGCAACAGAAGACCTTATTTCCAAAGGTTACAAAGATGTAGTTGATAGATTCAACAAGGATTATGAAGGCAAGTATCATGTAACTGTTGTTACCACAAACCTTGAAGAATACTACCCTAAGTTAAATGCTTTAGTAGCAGCAGGCGAAACACCTGACTGTTTCATCGTAAGCCCCGGTCCTAACCTTGATGTTTACGTTGATCCCGGTGTTGCAGCAGACCTTACAAGCTACATCAAAGCTGATGGCTGGATTGATACCTTTAATGGTGGCGAAGGTGCTTTCTCCCAGCAGACATATGACGGCAAGATTTATGCAGTTCCTTTGAACATTGCAGCAGCTTGCGTATTCTACAACACAGAAATGTTTGAAACAGCAGGTATCACAGAAATGCCTACTGATTGGAACGGATTCCTTGGCGCATGCCAGAAATTACAGGATGCAGGTTATACACCTCTTACAATTTCCGCAGGTACAGCATGGTGCTTATCCATGTTAGCTGGTTACCTTTGCGATAGTGAAGGTGTTGACACAGCAGCAATCGATGCAGGAACAGCTCACTGGACAGATGCAAATGTTGTAAATGCAGCTAACAAGCTTGTTGAAGTATCTCAGTTCTTCCAGCCTACAGCAGCAGGTGATACCAATGATGTTGCTACAGCAAACTTCTACAACGAAGAAGCAGCTATGTTAATCCAGGGTTCATGGGCAATCGGACAGATTAACGGTGCAAACCCTGCATTCGAAGATAAGTGTGGTGTATTTGCATTCCCCGGAACAGACGGTAGAGTAATTGCTAAGTCCGACAGTATTGCAATGAGCGCTAAGACAGAACATCCTGAAGCAGTTATCGCATTCATGAAGTACTTCACAGATGATACAGCTCAGAAGTATACCGCAGAAGTTGGTGGTAAGATTCCTGTAACTAAGGTTGAATATGATGCATCCGTAGCACCTGCACAGCTTGCATATGTAATGGATGTATTCGGAAATGCTAAGTCTACATTCGGTTTCTACAACGAATCTCTTGCTACTACAGAAGCAGGTGCAGCATTTGACGATGCTATGGTTTCCATTTACCTCGGAACACCTGTAGAAGAAGGACTTCAGGCAGTTGAAGACTTCTATGTAAACAACGTATGGAAATAAATAAAAAATAAAGTGGTTTTTCTTGCGGGGTTGGAGAAATCCAATCCCGCTTTTTTCAAAAATTTCGGAGGTGTGCATGGACAAATTATTTAGAGATAAAAAAGCAATTATTATATTTGTAGCACCGGCATTTCTGTTATTTACATTTGTTTTATTTATCCCGATTTGTCAGTCGGTTTATTATTCCTTCTGTGAATATAATGCTCTGACAAGTCCGGAGTTTATCGGAATTGAAAATTACAGGCAGCTGTTTACTGTTGACAAGACAATGAAAATAGCGATTAAGAACTCCATGTTCTTCCTTGTTTTCTCTGTTGTGACACAGCTGATTGCCGGCTTGATTCTGGCAGCCCTTTTAACCAACATAAAAAAAGGACGTAACTTCTTTAAAAACGTATATTATCTGCCTTGTGTATTGTCATCTGCAGCACTCGGTCTTTTGTGGATGTTTATCTTTACACCAAAGCTTGGTATTAACCAGATTTTGGCAGAATTCGGAATCGAAGGCCCTTTATGGCTGATGGATACCAAAGGATTTATTATCCTTCCTATGTGGGTCATTGCCTTTGTGGCACTTTGGCAGTATGTGGGTCAGTCCATGATGCTTTACATGGCACAGATTTCAGGTATCAGTACCACATTATATGAAGCATCCTACATAGACGGCTGTACCAAACCCCAGGCATTCCGTTATATTACATTGCCTTTAATCAGACCTATGATGGCAACGGCAATGTCCTTAAATGCAATCGGTTCCCTGAAATTCTTTGACTTGATTTTCAATATGACAGAGGGCGGACCAAACCATATGACAGAAGTACTTGCAACACACTTATACATGCAGGGCTTTAAGTATTTCAAATATGGTTATGCCAGTGCAATCGGTGTAGTTCTTTTAATAATCTGTTTAATAGTAACATTTATTATCAACAAGTTTGTTAAAGTTGATAATTATGAAATGTAGGGAGGTGGCAGAGATGAGTAATAAAGCAAAAGAATCAAGTATCGGCAGCAAGGTTACCAAAACACTCATTTATATCTTTCTGTCCTTCCTGGCAGTAGTATATCTTCTGCCTTTGGTATGGGTTCTTTATGTTTCTGTCAAAGATGATAAAACCCTGTTTGTTTCCCCTTGGGAAATGCCGGAGAGGCTGATGATTGAAAACTATACTTTTGCGTGGACGGCAGGTAAGCTGGGAACAGCTACTTTAAATTCCGCAATCGTATGTTTTGTAACATTGATATTGTGTCTGATTATCGGTTCCATGGCAGCCTTTGCCATCGGAAGAATGAGATGGAAACTGGCAAGTCCTATGATGACTTATTTCCTGACAGGTATGATGATTCCGGTACATTGTATTTTGATTCCGTTGTTTGTAAGGTTTGCTAAGATTAATCTGACAAATAGCTTGGTGGGATTGATTTTACCGTATTTGACATTGTCATTGCCGCTTACCATTTTCATTATGACAGGCTTCTTTAAGGGCTTGCCTAATGAATTATTTGAATCCGCATGTATTGACGGTTGCTCCATTTATAAGATTTTTACACACATTGCATTTCCGCTTTCCAAAACCGGATTGTTTGTAACAGGTCTTATGTCCTTCGTGGCAAACTGGAACGAGCTGCTTCTTGCAATGGTATTTATTTCCGATGATGAAATGAAAACCTTACCGGTTTCATTATCAAAGTTCGTAGGACCGTATAACACAAACTATTCACAGATGTTTGCGGCAATTGTAATTGCAATTATTCCTACTATTGTAGTTTACTGCTGTTTCAGTAACAGCATCGTAGACGGCTTGACACAGGGTGCTGTAAAGGGCTAAACTGTTGTTGGAGAAATTAGGCATAAGGGGATTTAAGGCTGAGAGGTTTCTTTCAGCCTTTTCTTATTTGTGGGTCTCGCCTTCATGGCGCAAAAGGCTGCTGAACAAGCTTCTTTTGCGTGTGATATTGCTCGAACGCTTACAAGATAAAAGTGTTAAGATAAGTCTAATGATGATAAAGAAAAAGGAGAAAATGAGATATCTGATGAATATGCAGAAAAAGTCAAGGAGGCATAGGTTGATAAAGAAAATGGTTGTATGCGCAGCTATTGTGAGTGTGATTCTTTGCGCAAGCTGCGGGAAGAAAAGTCCGGAGTATCTTGAAGTGGAGGTTTATCCTATAGCAGATTATTGGGCTACCATGGATTTAAGTGAGACGTTGTTTCCGACAAAGGAAGCCTGTGAGGAGTTGGCGGAGAAGTACCTACAAGATGCGGCGAAGCTTCTGCATATGGAAGGCTGGTGGATGGATATCAATCCGGATGCCACGAAGCTTGAATTGGATATTCAGATTGGTTCATCGGCGCAATCGTTTACCTTTGCACCGGCGGTCAAAGCCGGGGAGGACTCTGTATCCGGCGGTATCTTATTGAGCAGTAAGATAGCGGGAAAGGGAAGTAAGGATGCGGCACTTGCCCATGAGCTGACGCATTTAATCGGTTTTATGAGCGGCAATTCTTTTTCCATGTCTTTGACGGAAGGCTTATGTGATTATGTACAGACGGAGATAGGACATTATCCGTATGGAGTATTAGACATACAGGAGATTAACGCATATATGCTCCAAATTGATTTTCAGGACGAGAATATCAGAGCAAAAGAAGAAGCAGTAATCGAAAAGGTAGGAGTGGCAGAAACCGGCTATCCCTATGGGCAGGGTACAGAGATGAGCTTCTGGTACACCATGAGTCATTCTTTTGTCCGATATCTGATTGATGAATTTGGGATTGATAAAGTAAAAGCACTGATACTGGAAGGAGAGGATGAAGCCTCATATGAGGAGATTTTAGGAAAGCCGTATGAGGAATTGAAAGAAGCATGGATGGAAGAACTTCTGACCATGGAGGTTACCATTACTGAACAGGATATTCTCGACAGCATGAAACAGTGATAAAATAAGATGCAGAAGAATTCAGAAAAACGTGAAGCAGAATTCATAAAGATGTGAAGCAGTTACAGCCGAAAAGAAGGATATAGCAGGGGCTTGTAAGAAGAATTGGTGGTAAACATGGAAAATAAGAGAAATTACTCGATGGAATTGGATAAAATTATGAAGAATCCTGAGAACAGAGGAAAAAGTTTATTTTTACATAGCTGTTGCGCACCTTGCAGCAGTTATGTACTGGAATATTTGCGTTCTTTTTTTTGGATTACGGTATTTTATTATAATCCCAATATTACAGCTGACGAAGAATATGCAAAGCGTGTCATAGAACAAAAAAGATTAATTTCGGAATTGAATGCGCAGACAGATACCGATATGCAGGGGAAGGAAGATGGTGATGCCCCGGCTTTTAAAATTGCAATTGTAGAAGGTGACTATGATAAGCAGCTTTTTTTTGATTGTGTAAAGGGCCTGGAAAAGTGTAAAGAAGGCGGTGAACGTTGTTTTGCATGTTATGAGCTCCGTCTTGCAGAAACAGCAAAGCAGGCAAGAGTACGTGAAATGGACTACTTTACGACTACGCTTACCATCAGTCCGTTAAAGAATGCTGTGAAACTAAATGAAATCGGAGAAAGACTGGCATCGGAACATAATGTGGCATGGCTACCTTCGGATTTTAAGAAAAAGGGTGGTTACCAACGCTCTATCGAGCTTTCTAAGGAGCATGACTTGTACAGACAGAATTATTGCGGATGTATTTATTCAAAGATGGAGAGGGAAATAAAGGAAGAAAAATGATAAAAGCAGTAATATTTGATATGTTTGAAACCTTAATTACTCATTTTGAAAGCCCCTTATATATGGGAAAGCAGATAGCTGAGGATATGGGAGTTGCCGAGAAGAAATTCAGAGAGATTTGGGACACCACAGATGATGAGCGGACCTTGGGTATCAAAAGCTTTGAGGAAGTTATTGAGGAAGCGCTAAAGGTAAATGACCGATATTCAGCGGAGCTGTTTGAAGAAATAGTAAGGAAAAGAAAAGCGTCAAAAGTAGAGTGCTTTCACCATCTTCACCCGCAAATCATACCGATGCTTACAGCCCTAAAAGAGCAAAATATTAAAATTGGTCTGATTACTAATTGTTACTTCGAAGAGAGGGATGTTATCAGGGAGAGTATTTTGTTTGAATATTTTGATGCAGTGTGCATGTCATGTGAGCTTGGTATGAAGAAGCCGGATATTGGCATTTTTCAGAAATGCGTAAGTGAGTTGTCGGTTACATCCGGTGAATGTCTTTATGTTGGTGACGGAGGAAGCTTTGAATTGGAAACAGCACGCTCGTTTGGCATGTATCCGATTCAGGCGGTGTGGTATTTAAAGGATGGAGTGAATCAACCGGCAAAAAGAAAAGAAGAATTTTTACAGGCAGAATCACCGATGGATGTTGTTAGGGAAGTAAAGAGGGAACACTTACAATGAAATATGCATATGATAAGGGTTTTAGAAAAACTGCGATAAATATGCCATTTAGCAGCCTGATGTGTAAATTAACCCATAAACCTATGGAAAAGATGTTAGATAAAGTGAAAATTCCGAAAGGTGTGACGGTTCATGATTTGTGGGTGAAAGGATACCGGGAGGAAGAAATTAGGGTAAAAGAAATCATACCGGAGAATCCCGGCGACGGAGCAATACTGGTATTACATGGAGGCGGATTCGGATATAAAACATCACCACACCAGCTTTTAAATGCATGTAGATATGCCTCAGAATTGCATTGTCGTGCATATTTACCTGATTATCATTTGTTGCCGGACTATCCGTTCCCGGCAGCTTACGAAGATGTTATGTTAACCTATATTTATTTGATAGAGCATGCGCTGGAGCTTGCGATTCGCCCGGAAAGGATAATAGTGTTAGGGGACAGTGCAGGAGGTACTCTTGCTGCAAATTTGTGTAATGCGGTGACAGAAAGAGGCTTGCCGATGCCGTTAGCCCAGGTGCTGATATACCCGGCAACTGATAATGCGATGACTACAGAATCTATGAAGCGCTTCAGTGATACTCCGTTATGGAATTCCAAAAACAATAAAAAAATGTGGGATATGTATTTGAAAAATACTTCGAAGGAGGAAATAAGTATTGCAGTTCCGATGAAAAATTTATTACCGGAAATACTTCCGCCTACATATATAGAAACGGCAGAATTTGATTGCTTGCATGATGAAGGAATTGCTTATGCGAAGCATATTCAAGGTGTAGCAAAGGAAATAGAAGTAAATGAGACGAAAGGAACTGTCCACGGTTATGATGTTTTGCAGAAACATCATATTACACAGGAAAGTCTGATAAAGCGGATTGAATTTATGCAAAAATGCTTAAATAATTGATAGACAACAATTAGGAGATGAAACTGATGAGAGATATTCAAGTGATAGGCAATGAAACTGTTTTTAACTATAGGGTTTCAGGTGCAGTGATAAAAGATAGTAAAATTATGTTGAACAGATTGAAGAATGATGACTTTTGGACTTTTGTCGGTGGTAAGGTGGCATTCGGAGAAAGCTCGGAAAAGGCTATTATTAGGGAATATTATGAAGAGACCGGAGCAAATGTTGAAGTGGAGCGTTTAGTAGCTTGCGTTGAGAATTTCTTTTCTTTTAAGTCAAAACAATGGCATGAACTCTTATTTTTTTATGTGTTAAAAGATGAGAATGATGAACTGGATATATTTGATGGTGAAAGGGTAATAAAAGATAACTCAGATGGAATTTATAAATGGTTTGAATTAACTGAATTAGATAAGATTAAGATTCAGCCTGAATGTTCACAACAAATAATAACCAATTTGAATTATCAAAGTATTCAACATATTATCAATGATTAATTAAACACATCAAAATCGGCGCGCGAGTTCATGGTATGGAAGTCAGATCTAAGAGATTTGAGTTGTGAATTTTGTAAGGCTATGTTATTCTATATTTACTTAATAAATCTATTGGAAAATCTTTTTTTGCTAATTCAAAGCAGAATCAAAGGCTTTTCGCCCGGCATGTATCGCTGTATTTCCAATGAGTAATTTTATATTTTTCAAGGAGGATTCTATGCAAAGAGAACAAAAAGTAAATAGGGAGTTAAAAGCCAGTGCGTTTACTGCTTTTTTTGGTGTACCGGAAAATGCGGCAAAACTGTATGAGGCGCTATGCGAAAGAGAAGGGATATCACCTGATGATATTACTTATACAACTTTGTCGGGTGTACTTTTTATGGCAAGGAAAAACGATATGGCCTTTCAGGTAAAAGACAAAGTATTGGTTATCAGCGAACATCAGTCGACTATCAATGCCAATATGCCCCTTCGGGATGCGATTTATTACGGGAGAACGATGGAAAAATTAATTAATCCAAAAGCACTTTACAAGGCTTCTCTTATTCAGATACCCACACCGGAATTTTTTGTGTTTTATAACGGAAAAGAGAATTTTCCTGCCGAAAAAACGTTAAAACTTTCGGATGCTTATCTTGAACAGAGTGACAGTCCTATGTTAGAATTAACAGTAAAGGTTATCAATATTAACCTGCCGGTAAATCATCCTATTTTGCAGAAGTGCAGACCGCTTTATGAATACTCGTGGTTTATTCAGAAAATCAGAGAATATCAGGAGGTGGGCATGATACTTTCCGAGGCAATTACTCATGCAATGGGAGATTGCGAGAAAAAGGGGATTCTGGCAGAGTTTTTAAGGGAAAACGGCTCGGAGGCGGTCAATATGTTGTTTACGGAATTTAACATGGAAGATGCATTGGATGTAAGATATGATGAGGGAATGCAAACAGGTGCCAAGCAAAAAGCAGAAGAAATTGCAATTCGTATGTTGAAGGAAGGGAAGCTTACTGCAGAAGAAATTTCTGTTTATGTAGATGAGCTTTCGTTAGAGGAAATTGAAACTTTAAAATGTAACTTAAGTGATGATGACAAAGGAGAAGAGTCTGTCTGAATCGTAAATTAGCGGCTTTGACACTTGCGAAAAGTGTTTGTTGATGATAGGATTATAATTACGGTAGAAAAAGCAGGCTTAAAAGACCATGCCTGTATACAGAAATGAGGGAGAACATGAAGAAATTTCTTGATTTAATTTCAGAAGAAATGAAACAGGCATTTGAGGCGGCAGGCTATGACAGAGAGCTTGGCAAGATGACTTTATCAAACCGCCCTGACCTTTGTGAATATCAGTGTAACGGTGCTATGGCAGGAGCCAAATTATACAAGAAGGCACCTATTATGATTGCCAATGAGGTGGCAGAGAAGCTTCAGGAAAGTCAAATATTTTCTGAAGTAAGTGCAGTCGCACCCGGATTCCTTAACTGTAAAGTGAAGGAAGCTTTTGTGGGAGCATACCTGTCAGAAATGGCACAGACAGAAAAGTTTGGTTTGGAAATGCCGGAAAATCCGGATAAAGTGATTATTGATTACGGCGGACCTAATGTAGCAAAGCCTCTCCACGTAGGACATCTCCGTTCTGCAGTAATTGGTGAAAGTATTAAGAGAATTGTACGCTATGCGGGACATGAAATTATCGGTGATATCCATTTGGGCGATTGGGGATTACAGATGGGACTTATCTGTACGGAATTGCAGGAGCGTCAGCCGGACCTTGTATATTTTGATGAAAGCTTTGAAGGGGAATACCCTGCAGAGGCACCCTTTACCATTGCAGAGTTAGGAGAAATTTATCCTACTGCCTCTGCGAAGTCTAAAGAAGATGAAGCATACAAGGAAAAAGCGCTGGAGGCAACCTCTAAAATCCAGTCCGGGGTACGCGGCTACCGCGCCCTTTGGAAACAGATTATGGCAGTTTCCATCCCGGACCTTAAGAAGAACTATGAAAATCTGAACGTAGAATTTGAACTTTGGAAGGGCGAATCTGATGTCCATGACCTGATTCCGGAAATGGCAGAGAAGATGAAAACTGACGGCTATGCTTATATGAGTGAAGGTGCCCTTGTAGTCGATATCAAGGAAGAGAGCGACACCAAAGAGATACCGCCGTGTATGATTTTAAAGTCCGATGGTGCGGCACTTTATACTACCACGGATTTGGCAACAATTTTGGAGCGTATGGAAGAATATCAGCCTGACAGAATGATTTATCTGACCGATAAGCGTCAGGAGCTTCACTTTGAGCAGGTATTCCGCTGTGCACGCAAAACCGGTCTGGTAACTCCGGATACCGGTCTTTTGCATATCGGTTTCGGAACCGTTAACGGAAAGGACGGTAAGCCCTTTAAAACCCGTGACGGCGGTGTAATGCGTCTGGAAATGCTGATTGATGAAATCAATGAAGAGATGTACCGCAAGATTACGGATAACCGTGAAGTATCCGAAGAAGAAGCAAAGCAGATTGCAAAAATCGTAGCACTGGCAGCCATCAAGTACGGTGATTTATCCAATCAGGCAGCTAAGGATTATATTTTTGATATTGACAAATTTACGTCTTTTGAGGGAGATACCGGTCCTTATATTCTTTATACCATTGTGCGTATTAAGTCTATTTTGAACAAATATAAAGAGCAGGGCGGTTCTTTGGAACATGTGATAATCGGAGCACCCGGTAATGATTCTGAAAAGAACCTTGGCTTAGAACTTGCCAAATTCAATGCCATGATGGAGGCTGCTTGTGAGGAAACAGCTCCTCATAAGGTTTGTGCTTACATTTATGATTTGGCAAATGCATTTAATAAGTTCTATCATGAAACCAAGATTCTTTCCGAAGAAGACGAAGCGAAGAAGAAAGGCTATATTGCCCTTTTGCTTCTGACAAGAGATGTGCTTGATACCTGTATCGATGTACTTGGTTTTTCAGCCCCTGAGCGTATGTAAGGAGAGCTATGCGGCACGAGTATAAGCACAGAATTACTTATGAAGATTATTTGGTAATTAGGAGCAGATTAAAGCATTTGGCTAAGCCGGATGCCAATGCAGGCAGTGACGGGCAATATACCATACACAGTTTATACTTTGATAATCTTTCCGATAAGGCTTTGCGTGAAAAGTTAGATGGTGTGGACAAGCGCGAGAAATTCCGGATCCGTTATTATAATGATGATACGGATTATATCCGCTTAGAGAAAAAAAGCAAAATCCACGGATTGTGCGAGAAACAATCTGCACCGCTTTCAAAAGAAGAAGTCATGAAAATTTGTAACGGTGATATCAGCTTTTTGCTAAAAACAGGAAAGCCCCTTTTGCAGGAACTTTATGCGAAAATGAAGTATCAGATGTTAAAGCCTAAGGTGATAGTGGATTATGAAAGAGAGCCCTATGTGTACGGCCCCGGTAATGTGCGTGTGACCTTTGATAAGAATATCAGGACAAGTCTCTATCATGACAGGTTTTTTGATGGGGAATATTGCAGTGCACCGGCAGAAGAAGGATGTATCATTTTGGAAGTAAAGTATGATGCTTTTTTACCGGAGATTATTGAGAAGGCAGTACGAGTACCAAACAGACAGGCATCAGCCTTCAGCAAATATGCTGTCTGTAGGAAATTTGGGTAGAGGTAAATAATACGATGACATTCAGCGATATTTTTAAATCATCTTTTTTAGACAGGGCAACGGAATTTGCAATCGTGGATTTTGTAATTGCCATGGCACTTTCCTTTGCACTGGGATTATTTATTTTTTATATTTACAAAAAGACCTATAACGGCGTGATGTATTCGGAAAGCTTTGGGATTTCCCTGATGGCCATGTCCATGATTACCACATTGGTAATTTTGGCTGTTACGTCCAATATTGTGCTTTCCCTCGGTATGGTAGGTGCACTTTCCATTGTACGTTTCCGTACAGCCATTAAAGAGCCCATGGACATTGCTTATTTATTTTGGTCTATTGCGGTAGGTATTGTACTGGGCGCAGGGCTGATTCCGCTTGCAGTTTTCGGTTCTGTGTTTGTAGGCGTAATTCTTTACGTGTTTGTCAACCGTAAAACCACAGATCATCCCTATATTCTGATTATGAACTGTGAAAATAAAGAGGCAGAAAAGCAGGCCCTTGCAATGCTTCAGAATAAAGTGAAAAAACAGGTGTTGAAATCCAAAACGGTATCAAAGAGCGGGATTGAAATGACCCTTGAAGTGCGTCTGAAAGGTGACGACAGTGATTTTGTAAATGAATTGTCCGTCGCAGAGGGTGTGGAGAATGTGGTTCTTGTCAGCTATAACGGAGATTACATGTCATAGGCGGTAAAAACATGACAATTTATGAAAAAAGAAAATTACGAATGAAAAGGAAAAAGCAGAAAAATTTTCTGCTTTTTCTCGCGTTAATACTACTACTTGCAGTAGGGATGTTCCTTAGAAAAGGAGTCAATTGCAGCACAGATGTTACAGCACGGGATAATGCTGAAACAGCGCAAGGTATCATGGAGGTACATTTCATTGATGTAGGCCAGGGGGATGCCACATTAATCAAGTGCGGTTCCCATGCAATGTTAATTGATGCCGGTGATAATAGTAAGGGAACTGCTGTACAGTATTATCTGAAAAAGCAAGGAATAACTTCTTTGGATTATTTAGTGGGAACTCATCCGGATGCAGATCATATCGGTGGTTTGGATGTGATTATGACGAAATTTGATTGCGGTATGATTCTGATGCCGGAAATAGAGCGGGAAATTGCGACTTACCGGGATGTGACGGATGCTATGGAATATAAAGGATATCAAAATACGTCGCCGGTAGTGGGAGCAGAGTATTCTCTGGGAGAAGCGATTTTTACTATTGTGGCACCTGTTACCTATGATAGGGAGGAGTATAACAATTCATCCATCGGTATTTTACTTGAGCATGGTGATAACAGCTTTTTATTTGTGGGAGATGCCCAGATGGAGGCAGAGGAAGCTATGCTGGAAACAGGAATCAATTTACAGGCAGATGTATTAAAAGCAGGACATCACGGCAGCAGTGATTCGGGAAGCGAAGCCTTTTTGAATGCAGTAAAGCCGCAGTATGCGGTGATTAGCTGTGGGCAGGACAATGACTACGGACATCCCCACAGGGCAACCCTAAAGGCTTTTAGGAGCAGAGGGGTTTTAATCTACCGGACGGATGAACAGGGCAGTATCGTGGTAACCTCGGATGGACAGAAGCTTTCCTTTAATCACAGCCCTTCCGCAAGTAATAAAAGCGGATGGGAGTAGAAGATAATTTGACAATTATTGAAGCGGTTTGTTATAGTTCTTTTTTTTCTGCTGTGCTATAACCAATGATAGAGGGAGATTTTGTGTTAGAAGAAAGGCATGGGATACATAAATGAAAAAATACGTAAAAGATATGACAGAGGGGAACCCTACGGGGCTAATACTTTCCTTTATGATGCCAATGCTGGTAGGTAATATTTTCCAGCAGCTTTACAATATGGTAGACTCCATGATTGTAGGTAAATATGTAGGAGCAGATGCACTGGCAGCGATAGGCGCCACCAGCTCCATGAACTTTTTGATATTTTCACTTTGCGGTGGTATGGCAAACGGTATCGGCGTTATTATTTCCCAATATTTCGGTGCGGGAAGGGATGACGACGTGAAGAAAGCGATTGCCAATGCGGTTTATATTATGTCAGTGGCAGCGCTTATTATGGGAACAATCGGTGTGGTTTTCTCCAAGCCGATTCTGGCCTTCTTAAATACACCGGATAATATTTTAGACCAGTCAGCACTTTATATGCAGATTATGAGTGCAGGTATTTTTGCAGTTGCTATTTATAACTGTATTTCTGCGATTTTACGAGCAATCGGAGATTCCAAGACACCGTTGTATTTTTTGATTGTGGCAAGTATTGTAAATGTGGGACTTGACCTGTTATTTGTAAGAGTGTTCCATATGGGAGTAGCAGGAGCAGGTATTGCTACCATTATTGCCCAGTTATTATCCGGAGGCGGAAGCCTTGTTTTTGCAATCATGAAAAATCCTTATTTTAAAATTGGTAAAGAGCACATGAAGGCAGAATTGGATATTATTAAGCAGTGCGTAAGAATGGGAATTCCGTTGGCATTCCAAAGTTCATTGATTGCAATTTCCTGCGTATCCTTACAGAGTGTTGTAAATACCTTTGGTTCAGTTGTTGTTGCGGCATTTACAGCAACCAGCCGAATCGAAATGCTGGTACAGCAGCCTTTTGGTTCTCTTAGTATGGCAATCTCTACTTATACCGGACAGAATATCGGTGCAGGTAAGATTGACAGAGTAAAGCAGGGATTCAAGAGAGCATATCTGATGATGGCAATATTTGCACTTGCAATGGTTCCGCTTGCACAGTTCGGCGGTGAGTGGATTATGAAATTTTTCGTAAACGAAACGGATGTAATTGAAATGGGTAGTCAAGCGATGAAACTGACCAGTTGGTTCTATCTGCTTCTGGGAAGTATTTATGTGGCAAGAGGTGCCCTAAACGGTGCAGGAGATGCAACCTTTGCATTTATCAATGGTGTAGTGGAATGTATCGGAAGAATCTGCCTGGCTAAGCCCCTTACCTTGATTCCCGGTATTGGCGTATGGGGTGTTTGGCTTGCAACTGCCTTTACATGGGCGATTGCCGGCATCTTCAGCTTGAGCCGCTATGCGCAAGGTAAATGGAAAAAGGGCGTGCCGGAAGCAAAAGAATAAGTGAATATCATCTGCAAAGGGAAATTTGCAGATAGAGGAAAGCAGGGGTTGAATTTACCCCTGTTTTCTTAGTATAATAGTAAATTATAGCAATGAATGAGAGGTCTTCATGGCAACGAAATTTTATGCGGTAAAAAAGGGAATGACAACGGGAGTTTTTCTTACTTGGGAGGAATGTAAGGCCAGTGTACACGGCTATCCCGGTGCAGAATACAAAAGCTTTCCCACCCTGGAGGAAGCAAAAGCTTATTTAGGATATGAACCGGAAAAAGGGCAGGTAATATACGGACAGGTTGAGCTGCCGCTTGGAGGTGCTGCACGCAGACCGGGGCCTGCCGGTAAACGGGTGGTTCCCATTTATGTAGACGGAAGCTACAATGTTGCTACCGGAGAATTTTCCTACGGAGTGGTAGTGCTTTTGGATGGAAAGGAAATCACTTTGTCCGAAAAGTTTGATGATGAAGAGCTTGCATCTATGCGAAATGTGGCAGGCGAAATCAAAGGGGCTGAGGCAGCCATGCAGTATGCCATGGACCACGGAATAAAGAAGATAGCCATTTTCCATGATTATGAAGGAATTGCCAAGTGGTGCACCGGAGAATGGAAGACCAACAAGGATGGCACGAAGGCTTACAAAGCTTTTTATGAAGCTGCAAGCAGATTAGTGGAAATTACTTTTGTAAAAGTAACCGGACACTCCGGTGATAAGTACAACGATATGGCAGATCAGCTTGCCAAGGAAGCACTGGGAATATAAGATGATTACCGGGGGAATATTTGAAATATAAGGAGAGGGATATATGAAGGTTTTATTGATTAACGGAAGCCCCAATGAAAAGGGATGTACTTATACGGCATTAACTGAAGTGGCAAAGACATTGCAGGGAAACGGAATAGATACGGAGATTGCACAGATAGGTAAAATGCCTATCAGAGGCTGTATCGGTTGCGGTGGTTGTGCCGGCAAGGGCAGATGTGTATTTAATGATGATATTACGAACTCTATGATTGAGAAGATGGAGCAGGCAGACGGACTTGTTATCGGTTCTCCTGTTTATTTTGCATCCCCCAACGGAAATTTAATCAGTATGCTGGACCGGCTTTTTTATGCAGGTAAGTGCTTTGCACATAAGCCTGCTGCAGCAGTGGTATCAGCAAGACGAGGCGGAACTACAGTGTCCTTGGATGATTTAAATAAGTACTTTGGTATCAGACAGATGCCGATAGTAGCTTCAACCTATTGGAATATGGTACACGGAAGTACGCCGGAGGATGTAATGCAGGATGAGGAAGGCTTGCAGACCATGCGCAATTTGGGAAGAAATATGGCATGGCTCTTAAAGTGCATTGAAAGCGGAAGGGAAAATGGTATCGTAGCACCGGATGCTGAGAATGGCGTGAGAACGGATTTTATCAGATAATTGCTTAAGCCCTTAGAAAGCTGTGAATAATCATTATGAGGAGGAATCGTTGTGATTCATTTTTTAATAAACGGAAATGTGCCTATGGTGGCAGCGCTCGGACTATTGGCGGCATTTGCAGGCACCTGCCTGTTTCTTGCAAAATTCAGTCAGTATTTACCTAAGGACGCAGGAAGAGAATTTGCACATGACGGTAAATTGTCTGCCGGTAAGCCCAGAGGTGCTGGGATTATTTTTATCCTGGTATTTACCGTAGCGGCGCTTTTGTTTGCACCGATAGGTAGGGAAATGTGCATTTATTTGATTTTGGTTGCAGCAGAGATGCTGACAGGGTATATGGATGATGCATCGGACAAGCCCTGGGGTGAGTACAAGAAGGGACTTTTGGATTTAATTGTGGCAGTGGTATTGGCTTTCACATTTTTGAATCATAATTCCAATACCATTACACTGGCAACAATCGGAATGGAAGTAACTATTCCCCCCGTTCTATTCGGTATTTTGATTGTAATTTTAGTATGGACATCTATTAATGTGACAAACTGTGCTGATGGCGTGGACGGCTTGTCGGGGACATTGACTATCATCACATTAATGACTATATATGTCATTGATAAAATTAAAGGAATGCCTGAAGATTTTTCCTATTTGATTTTATTATTTGCTATTTGTATTTTGGGCTATTTATGGTACAATGCCACACCCAGCAGACTAATGATGGGAGATGCAGGCTCCCGGGCGATGGGTATTTTTATCAGTATTGCCATTTTGAAAACAGGCAGTCCGATTCTTTACATTCCTGTAGCGATTGTACTGATTCTTGACGGTGGTCTCGGATTAGTTAAAGTATTCTTAATCCGGTTTTTCAAAATTTATATTTTAAAGAATACCAGAACACCGCTTCATGACCATGTGCGTAAGATTATGGGGTGGTCCAATACACAGACAGTGTTTCGATTTGCAATTATTCAGATTGTAGTTTCCATAGCAACAGTATATATGCTGATGTAAAATACGGGGGATAACAATGAAAGAGAGAAGAGATAAGGTAAACTATTATTTAGACCTGGCAGAAAGCGTATCACAGCGTGGTACCTGCCTTCGCAGAAACTATGGTGCGGTAATTGTAAAGAATGACGAAGTGATTTCTACGGGATATGTTGGAGCACCCAGAGGACGTAAGAATTGCAGTGATGTAGGAAAGTGCATCAGGGAAGAGATGAACATTCCCAGAGGCGAGCGCTATGAGCTGTGCCGCAGTGTGCATGCAGAGGCCAATGCCATTATTTCTGCTTCCCGTGATAAGATGCTTGGAAGCTCCATGTATCTGGCAGGAACGGATGCCAAAACAGGAGAGTACATTGCTAATTCCAACAGTTGCTCAATGTGTAAGCGCATGATTATTAATGCCGGTATCGAAAAAGTTTATGTCAGAGATGATAAAGACCATTATCGCATGGTGGAAGTGAATGACTGGATTATAAATGATGAATCCTTAGAAGGTACACTGGGATATTGATGAAAACCCAAATTGGAGGACTTGATTTTGAAGAATATTATTGTTAGCATCGGACCGTTAACCATTTACGGCTATGGATTGATGATAGGAATCGGTGTTTTATTTTGCATTCTCATGGGTATGATGAGGGCAAAAAAATACGGACTGAAAGAAGAAGCGGTAATTGATATTGCCATTTATGGACTAATTATAGGCTTTATCGGTGCAAAACTCTTGTTTATCATTGTAGAATGGAAAGACTTTATCAAAGATCCCATGAGTGTTTTAGGAACAGAAGGATTTGTAGTATACGGCGGTATTTCGGCAGGTGTACTTGCAGCCATTGTTTATTGCCGGATGAAGAAGCTGGTCTTTTTGGAATATTTTGACCTATTGTCAGCTTCCATCGCGCTTGCTCAGGGCTTTGGAAGAATTGGTTGTTTTTTGGCAGGCTGTTGCTACGGAAGAGAGACAGACTCTTTTCTGGGTGTGGTATTTCCAACCGGATGTATGGCTCCGGCAGGTGTTAAGGTGCTTCCTACCCAGCTGTTTTCTTCCGCAGGAGATTTTGCAATTATGGCGTTGTTGCTGTGGCACTATAAAAGAAGAAAGTACGTGGGAGATACCGGCTTTGTATATATGTTAGTTTACGGAATCGGACGATTCTTTATTGAAATGCTTCGGAATGATAATCGTGGGGCAGTAGGTATGCTTTCCACTTCGCAATTTATCTCCATCTTTATAGTATTGGCAGCGGTTTTATTACTTTTCCGCAACAGAAAGACAGGAACACCTGTAGAACAAGTTACAAAGGAAGAAGAAAGGCAGGATTAAATCATGGCAAAATTGACACTTGATATGAATCAATATTTAGATACAGCAAGAAGAGCTGTTGCAGAAGGCCAGGTTCTTCTGAAAAATGATAATAAAGTACTGCCTTTAAACAAGGATTGTAAAGTGGCTGTGTTCGGAAGAATTCAGACTACCTATTATAAAAGCGGAACAGGTTCAGGCGGAATGGTAAACGTAACCAAAGTAACCGGTATTTTGGATGCCCTTTTGGAATCAGATGATGTGATTGTAAATAAACAACTTCTTAGTGTTTATCAGGAATGGGAGAAGGAGCACCCCTTTAATGAAGGGATTGGCTGGGGAAATGAACCCTCCTGTCAGGAAGAGATGCCGCTTACGGATGAATTGGTTTGTAGTGCAGCAAAAGAAAGTGATGTAGCCCTAGTTATTATAGGAAGAACTGCCGGTGAGGACAAGGACAATGTAGACGAAGCCGGATGCTACCGTTTCACTGAGCTTGAAGAGCAGATGATGGAAGCTGTACGCAAACGTTTCGACAAAGTAGTAGTTGTTTTAAATGTGGGTAATATTATCGATATGAGTTTTGTAGATACCTATCAGCCTGATGCAGTACTTTATGCATGGCAGGGAGGTATGGTAGGCGGTCTTGGTACGGTAGATGTCTTGACGGGAAAGATATCTCCCAGCGGTAAGCTGACCGATACCATTGCCTATGAAATCAAAGATTATCCTTCTGATAAGAATTTCGGAAATATGGATACAGACCTTTATGAAGAGGACATCTATGTAGGCTACCGTTATTTTGAAACGGTGGCAAAGGATAAGGTGCGTTATCCTTTTGGCTATGGACTTTCTTATACGGATTTTAGTATTCAGGTGAAAGAAATTGCAGTCAGTGCAGAACAGGCAGATTTTACATATACAGTGACCAATACCGGAAATTATGCCGGTAAAGAGGTGGTGCAGGTTTATGTAGAAGCTCCCCAGGGTAAGCTTGGAAAGCCTGCAAGAAGTTTGGCAGGATATGCTAAGACAAAAGAGCTTATGCCCGGTGAAGCGCAGGATATCGAGATTTCGGTCCCTTTTTATACCATTGCTTCCTATGATGACAGCGGAGTAACCGGTTATCGTTCTTCTTATGTGCTGGAAGAGGGGGAATACAAGTTCTATGTGGGTACGGATGTAAGAGCTGACAAGAGCAGCGGCGCGGTTACCGTTGAAGAGACTGAAGTAGTAGAAACCCTGACTCAGGCACTTGCTCCGGTTACTGCATTTTCACGTATGAAGCCGGTTGTGGCAGAGGACGGAACTGTTTCTTTCGAAATGGAAGAAGTTCCCTTACGTGAAATTCCGTTAGACGTAAAAAGAAAAGAAAATCTGCCTGCAGAAATTCCGCAGACAGAGGATAAAGGATACAAGCTTTCCGATGTAAAGGCCGGAAAGGTTTCTATGGAAGCCTTTGTAGCCCAGATGAGTGATGAAGATTTGGCTTGCATGGTTCGAGGCGAAGGCATGGGAAGTCCCAAGGTAACAGCCGGAACGGCTGCCGCTTTCGGAGGTGTTTCTGATCATTTGATGGAAATGGGCATTCCCTGCGGTTGTTGTGCAGACGGACCTTCCGGTATGCGTATGGACAGTGGCGCTAAAGCATTCAGTCTGCCTAACGGCACTTTGCTTGCCAGCTCCTTTAACGATAAGCTGGTGGAGGAACTGTATGCATTTACCGGTATTGAAATGGTTAAAAACAAAATTGAAGCGTTGCTTGGACCCGGTATGAATATTCACAGACATCCCTTAAACGGCCGTAATTTTGAATATTTTTCAGAAGACCCGTTGATAACAGGCAAAATGGCAGCAGCCATGATCCGTGGACTTAAGAGTGCAGGGGTAACAGGAACAGCTAAGCATTTCTGCTCAAATAACCAGGAAAAAGGACGTAGCGAAGTAAACTGTGTAATTTCCGAAAGAGCTCTCCGTGAGATTTATTTAAAGGGCTTTGAGATAGCCGTAAAGGAAGCAAAGGCGGATTCCATTATGACTACTTACGGTTCTGTAAACGGTCTGTGGACCGCGGGAAGCTACGATTTAAATACTACCATTCTCCGCGGCGAATGGGGCTTTCAGGGCATCGTGATGACAGACTGGTGGGCGAAGATTAACGACGAAGGCTGCGAAGCCAATAAGACTAATTATGCAGCTATGGTACGTTCCCAGAATGACTTATACATGGTTTGTGAGGATGCGGCTGTTAACAGCATGGGAGATAATACCTTATCCTCTTTGGAAGCAGGAACCCTTGCAAGAAGCGAGCTGCAAAGAAGCGCTATGAATGTATGTGGCTTTTTAATGAACAGCAGAGCCTTTGAGCGGATGCAGGGAGAAGAGCTGACCGTAGAAGTGTTAGGCGGTGAGGATGCAACTGATGAACAAAACGAAGAGCTTGTTTATTATAAAGCCGGCAGTGAGATTACCATTGACTTAGAAGGTATTGAAAGCAGTAAGGGTAGCAACTATGTATTTGCATTGGAGCTGGATAGTGACAAAATCGGTTACTATGATGTAGAGCTTGTGGCTAAGTCCGATTTGGGCGAATTAGCACAGATTCCGGTATCCTTGATTTATCAGAGCCTTCCGGTAGCGGTATTTGCTTTCAATGGTACAGGCGGTAAGTGGACCAGCCTGACTAAGAGAGTAGATTTACCCAACAGATACGATGTGCTGAGACTTTATTTCTCGCAGAACGGTTTAGAGGTAAAGGAAATTAAATTTACCTTCAAGGAGCCTCATAGGGCAGTGTAAGATGGTTTCTATCGGGAATTGATTATCATGCAGTGAAACAGTATAACTCAGTAACGGGAAAGCAAAGCACTTTCCCGTTACTATTTGTAAAAAAAGTTATAAAAAGTTTTTAAAAGAACTTGACAAGTTGATGGGAATAATAGTATACTAGCAAAGTGGTTCGGGTGAGAAGCCCGGAAACAGACCCTTGGGATCTTAGCTCAGCTGGGAGAGCATCTGCCTTACAAGCAGAGGGTCACAGGTTCGAGCCCTGTAGGTCCCACTACCGCGAAAGCGGTTTAACAGAATATGGCGAGATGGCTCAACTGGCTAGAGCGTCCGGTTCATACCCGGGAGGTTGAGAGTTCAAGTCTCTCTCTCGCTACGAAGTGAAACCCTTGAAAGCAGTGCTTTCGAGGGTTTTTTATGTTCGAATCATTTCCGTTATAAAAACGTCAACGAAACAATTGACAAATACAATGCTTTTGTATGATAATAAAAGAATAGAACAACAGTTCGAGTATTTAAAGAGGAGTTATCATGGAAGAGCAGAAGCAATCGTTTATTATGAGACAACCGACAGCAGAGCAGCAACAGATAATCGAAGCCACAGAAGGAAATATCCGTGTCCGTGCAGTGCCCGGTTCAGGCAAGACATATGTGCTGACCAATCGGATTGCTTATTTGATTCAGGAGCTGTACGTGGAGCCGTCCTCAATTGTAGCCATGACCTTTACCAATAAAGCAGCAGGAGAGATGAAACGCCGGCTTAAGATGATGATTGGGGATATGGCAACCTGCTTTGCCGGTACTTTTCACGGATTTTGTAATCTGATTTTGAAGGAAGAGATTCATCGCCTTTCTTATCCCAAGACCTTTGTTATTCTGGATAAGCGGGCACAGCTTGATTTGATTCGTGAGGTGTCGGAGGAGAACCAGATTTCCTTAAAGGAGCTTACTGCGAAGCAGTTAATGGATAAGATAGACCAGCGTAAACAGCTGCCGGCGTATCTGCCTTATGTAATTGGCAGGGATAAGAGTCTGCTGGAGCGGAAGATAAATGAAGCTGTGAAGGAAGAGGAAATTGTATATTACCAGTATTTGAAGAAGCAAAGGGATAATTATGCTCTTGATTTTGAGGATATCATACAGTTTACTATATATATTTTACAAAATTTCGAGGAAGCACTGGAAACCTGGCAGCGGAAGTGCCAGTATGTGCTTTGTGATGAATATCAGGACGTAAACGGCAATCAAGAGCTGTTGTTAACTTTGCTTAGCGGGAAATATCACAATCTGACAGTGGTTGGAGACGATGATCAGTGTATTTACGGTTGGCGTGGATCTGAAGTGGATTATATGGTGCATTTTGACAGGGATCATGAAAATACAAGGGATTTTTCTTTGAGTGAAAACTTTCGCAGTACACCGGAGATTATTGATGTTGCCAATTCCCTGATTCAGAAGAATAGGAACCGACTTATCAAAGCAATGTTTACCAATCATTCGCCCGGTAAGAAGCCGGTATATTATATGGCAAGAACTGAAAATGCTGAGGCAGATTTTATTGCAGACACCATATTACAGGCGGAGAAGAGAAAGTTTTCCGATTACACGGTGCTGGTACGTGCATCTTCCCAGACCAGAGCATTGGAAGAAGCTTTTATCAAAAAAAGGATTCCATATAAAATTTTGAGTGGTGCACAGTTTTACAGCTCTGAAGAAATTCGAACGGTTCTTGCTTATTTACGGATGGTTTATGCAATGGGGGATATGGATTTCGTGTGGACCATACAGCGGCCGAGAAGGGGTTTTGGAAAGAAGTCTATCGGAGAGCTAAAGCAATATGCGACAAATAATAATTTATCCTTGATGGATGCGCTGGGTGAGAAGATAGAACGGGGAGACATTACCAAGAAAGCGGTCATTGCATATTATCAGAATATCAGGAGGTTACATGATATTCATACCAAACATTCCGCTACAGATATGGCAGGGATGGTGCTGGATATGGGGTATAGGGAGGAACTGGAAAATGATGTGGATCAGACCAGAATTGATAACGTGACGGAGCTTCTTGCTACTATCTCTAATCTGGAATCAGAAAATATGGAGCCGGTTTTATTGGAGGATTTACTGGCACATTTTGCATTATTTTCTGCTCAGGATGATGATACGGATAAGGATGTGGTAAAGGTCATGACCATCCATACGGCCAAAGGACTTGAGTTCCCTGTGGTGTTTGTGCCGGGAATGGTGGACGGACAATTCCCCAGTAAACGCCTTCGCAACAGTGATGAACTGGAAGAGGAACGGAGGTTATTTTATGTTGCAATTACCCGTGCCATGTCAGAACTGTATGTTAGTAATTATCGGTGCAAAGTACAGGGGTTTCCTGTAAGCACATCAGGATTTATAGGTGATATTGATTACAAGCTTCTGGATTATCAGGGTGAGAGATGCATAGATGAAGCGGCTGTTACAGACCGGCCGGACAAAACAGGCTTTGCGAAAGGCGAACGGGTAGAGCATCCGGTG
Source organism: Lachnospiraceae bacterium (assembly GCA_017411305.1). Lineage (GTDB taxonomy): Bacteria > Bacillota > Clostridia > Lachnospirales > Lachnospiraceae > Suilimivivens. Next base: position 23,719 of record JAFQQI010000052.1, on the reverse strand, counting down.
TTTGGGGAAGGAACAATAGTGGGCATAGATATGTCGCTTCAATCTTATGAAATTGATTTTGATAACTTAAACGGAACAAGAATGATTATGTTCCGTGCAAAAATGATTCGCAAAGAAAATAAGTAAATTTGTATCATGAAGTAAATATCATTTAAAAGGATTTGGGGATACGCAGCGAAATGTTGCGTATTCTTTTTTTTCTGCGGTTTGCTATTGCAAATTTTAAAGATTCTTTTATAATTAAAGAAAAATCTAAATAAATTTAGAACGAAGTAAAAGAAAGAGGAGGTAGAAATGAAAAAATATATAATGATTGGAATGCTTCTTGTCGGTGCGGTGTCGTTGCTTGTAGGATGCGGTGTGGCAAAAGGAAAGGCAGTGGATGAACTTAAGATGGGAAATCAGGTGATGGGAGTATCAGTTCACGATCCTTCTGTTGTGAAAAGTGATGGGAAATATTATATTTTCGGTTCCCATATGGAGGCAGCCGTTTCTGAAGATTTAAAGAGCTTTAAAAGTTTTGCAAGCGGTGTGAACGCAATGAATCCGCTGTTTGATAATTTGTTTACCGGAGAATTGGAGGCGTTTGAATTTACCGGAATGCATGTAGACGGAGGATACGCGGTATGGGCACCGGATGTGATATACAATCCGGTAATGGAGAAGTGGGTAATGTATTTTTCTACCAGTCATGATTATCGTACTTCCAATATTTGTATGGCGACAGCAGATCATGTCGAAGGACCTTACAGTTATCAGGAAACGCTGATTTATTCCGGTTACAATTTAATAAATGTAGAAGAAACCAATTTTTATGAAATATTAGGTGAGGATGCAAAAGCAACCGACTATTTAGCGGCGGGAGATTATAATAATCTGAATTATCCTAACTGCATTGACCCTACTATTTTCTATGATGAAGATGGAAGAATGTGGATGGTATACGGTTCCTGGTCGGGAGGTATCTGGCTGCTTGAGCTTGATGAGTCGACAGGACTTCCGATTCATCCCGAAGCAGACGAAGAGAAGAAAATAGATACCTATTATGGCTATTATCTGATGGGAGGGCTTCATAATTCCTGCGAAGGACCGTATATTCTTTATGATGAGACTAGCAGCTATTATTACTTATTTGTTTCCTATGGCGGCCTTACCAGAGAAGGCGGTTATCAAATCAGACAGTACAGAGCGGAAAATGTGACAGGACCGTATGTAGATGCAAAGGGAAAAACATTTGATTATGTACCGGAACATTCCGAGTATGGACTTAAGATGATGGGCAACTATATGCTGCCCAGTTTGAAAACTGCTTATATGGCTCCCGGGCATTGTTCTATGCTAAAAGATGAAGACGGAAAATATTATGTGATTTATCATCAGAGATTTGATAACGGTTCTGAATACCATGAGCCACGTGTACACCAGATGTTTGTAAATGAGGATGGATGGCTTGTGGCTGCTCCTTTTGCCACAATGGGAGAAGTGCTAAAAGAAGGTGGCATGGCATCTGCGGAAGAAGTGAGCGGCGTTTACTATTATGTAAACCATGGGACGGATATTTCTGCCGAAATTCATTCTTATGAGGAGATGCAATTAAAGAAAGACGGAAGTCTGGTGCTTGCAGACGGCAGTAGCGGAACCTGGGAAGTAAAGGAAGGTACTTCTTACATTACGTTAACGGTTGGTGAAGCGATATATAAAGGTGTTGTGATTGAGATGCAGGATGAAGCCGGAAACGCTGTCAGATGTATCACTGCAGCCGGAAACAATAATGAAACAATTTGGGGAGTATTTTACATATAGTAAAATGTTACAAAAAAACCAATAATATTTTAGTGCTAAACACGAAACTGTGAAATAATTTAGGAAAATGTAAAATAAACATTGACATGGTGCTAAAGGCGTTATACAATAAGCATAACGAAGGGGAAATAAATATTGGTTTGGTATAAAAAATACACAAAAGTATAGATGGCCACTATACCGAAAGGTAAAATAAAATACAAAAATCAATATTATTTTACAAAACTCACAACTTAAACAAAATAGGAGGTTAGTTATGAAGAAGAAGTTATTAAGCATTTTACTTGCAACAACAATGACATTCAGTGTTCTTTGCGGTTGCGGCGGTGCATCAGAAGAAGCAACAACAGAAGCACCTGCAGAAACAGCTACAGAAAGTACAGAAGAAAAGGTGGGAGCGCAGATTGAAGTACAGGAAGAAGCGCTTACAGATGTAGCGGTTGAAGGAGATTTCTCCGATGCAGAGCTTACAGTTTTTATTTTTGCACAGGATCATGAAAAAGCAGTTTATCAGTCTTTGATTGATAAGTTTTCAGAAAGTACAGGTGCTACTGTTACATTCGAAGTTACAACATCTGATGAATACGGTCAGAAAATTTTAGCTTATAAGGCTGCTGATGATATGCCTGATATTTTCTATACAGGTCCTGAAGCAGTGCCTGCAAACGTTGATGACGGTTACTTATTACCCTTAGATGATTATGTAGATGCCGAAGTTGTTGCTAACCTTTGGGGTGGTGTAAACGGTGCTTACAGATACGACGGTGTGACAGCAGGTAACGGAGAAGGTTCTCTTTACTGCTTGCCTAAGGATTTCTCCACATTTGCATTTGCTTACAACAAGACAATGTTTGACGAAGCCGGCTTAGAGTATCCTGATCCTGCAAATCCTTACACATGGGAAGAATTCCTTGAAGTATGTAAGCAGCTTACAAAAGATACTGACGGTGATGGTGAAATTGATCAGTGGGGTACGGCTAACGCGCTTCAGTGGGCACTTGATGCATTCATCTACACAAACGGCGGACATTTCTTGAATGAAGATTATACACAGGTTGTTATTGACGGACAGGAAGAATTTATTGAAGCATTCCAGTATTTTGCGGACTTAACATGCAAGCATGGTGTGACTCCTACAGTTGAGCAGGATACAGCGCTTGGCGGATACCAGAGATGGTTAGACGGACAGATTGGTTTCTACGCATGTGGTACATGGGACGTAGGTGCATTCATGGATAAGAACACATTCCCTTATGAATGGGATCTCTGTGCATGGCCTGTAGGTAAGACCGGCGTTTCTATGACACGTAACGGTTCCGTAGGTTTCTCCGTATCTGCTGATACAGAATATCCTGAAGCTGCAGCAGCTCTGATTACATTATTCTCTACAGACCTTGAAGGCCAGAGAGTATTATCCGGTGAAACAACAGGCGTATCCTTACAGATGCCTAACATCATGGACTATGCTAAGGGTGATTATAAGGCAAAAGTTGCTGACGGCAGCATCCCTTACGCAAGCAATATCGATGTTATCTACAACTACTTAGAAGGAACAGACAAATATGAAGGTATCTTCGTTGAAACAGCATATACATACAATGCTGACTGGTGGAATGCATTCTTAAGCGGCGGCTATGAATATGTATTAAACGGAGAAATGACAGCAGCAGAATATTGTGCACAGGTTCAGCCTGCAATGCAGGAAGCTCTTGATGCAGCCAACGAAATGAAAGCAGCTGCAGCAAACTAAGCCTTACGGTTGACTTAAAATGACCCTGTGGCAGGAAACTGTCACAGGGTTGTTTATACAAATGATTTAGGAATGTTTGGAAAGTAATGACAGAAAGGAAATTATTATGGGTCGTGTGAGTGGTAAAACGAAAGTGAAATTATCGGCGATGGCCAAAAGGGAAGAAAGATGGGCTTTGCTGTTTGTGGCAGCACCTGCTGTGGGATTTTTATTATTTATGGCGTGGCCCATTATTTTTGCATTCCTTACAAGTCTTACAACCTGGAACGGAGCAAAAGGTTTTGAAGGTATGATAAACCGTTTTTGCGGCTTTGGCAATTATGTAAAATTATTCAGTGACGCAAAGTTTTGGAAAACTTTAGTGACCACAATTATCTATTTAATCGGTATTCCTATCGGTATGATTCTTGGACTTGTTTTTGCGATGGGAATGAATAGAAAAATTCCCGGAGTGAGAGTACTTCGTACCATGTACTATGTACCGGTTATCTCTTCTCTGGTAGCAGTATCCATCCTTTGGGCATGGGTTTACAACTATGATTATGGTTTGTTGAATGTGATTATTAAAGCTCTGACGGGAAGACATGGTCCAAACTGGCTTGGAGATGAGGCGTTGATTAAAGTGTCTATGATTATCTTCATGGTTTGGAAAGGTCTTGGTACTTCTATTATCTTGTATCTGGCAGGGCTTCAGAATATAGATCGTAGCTACTACGAAGCTGCTATGGTAGACGGTGCTAACGGTTGGCAGAAATTTATTAATATTACGGTTCCGTTACTGTCGCCGGTTACTTTCTACATATTAATTACATCTATGATTGGCGGTTTCCAAGTGTTTGTAGAGGTTCAGGTAATGACAACTAACGGTGGTATCGGTTACAGCGCAGCGACAATTGTTTACTACTTATATGAAAAAGCATTTGAAAGCTTCCAGCTTGGTTATGCAAGTGCAATCGCAATTATTCTTGCAATTATTATTTTTGTTATTACATTTATCAACTTTATGGTACAGGATAAATGGGTTAAGACAATTGATTAGGAGATGATACTATGGCAGTAAAAGATAAAGATATCGTTGCATCGGCAGTTGTATCAAAGAAAGAAAAGATAGGGAACGCTGTAGTGTTCGTATTATTGTGCCTTGGCGCAGTAGTTATGGTATTCCCGCTTATTTATATGGTTATGACTTCGTTTATGACTAAAAATCAGATTTTGTCCGGTCAGCTCAGTATTATTCCGGATCCATGGGTATTTGGGAAATATGCGGAAGTGTTACAGAAAGGAAACTTTATATCCGGTGTTTTTAACACAATTAAAGTTGAAATTCCGGTATTGTTGATTGGTGGTTTTACTTCTTCCCTGGCGGCATTTGCATTTGCCAAGATGAAATTTCGCGGGAAAGGTGCCATTTTTATGGGACTTTTGGCTACAATCATGATTCCCTTTGCAGTTATCATGATTCCCCAGTATGTCATGTTTACCAGATTAAAATGGACAGATACGTTATTACCGTTAATTATTCCGGCTTGCTTCGGTAATGTTAGCATGATTTTCTTCCTGAGACAGAACTTGAGCAGTATTCCAAATGATCTGATGGATGCGGCAAAGCTTGACGGATGCGGTTATTTCAGAACCTTCGCGCAGATTTTCTTCCCACTGATGAAGGGGGCTGTAGGTACACAGCTGACACTTTGGTTTATGGGAATTTGGAATGATTATCTTGCACCGGTCATTTTCCTTAGAAGTGAAAAGAACTGGACGTTACAGGTAGTAATCAGATCATTTAATGCATATTATGCAATTCAAAGTGACTATGCACTGATTATGGCAGCATCGGTAATTGCGATGTTACCGACAATTACTTTATTCTTCTGCTTCCAAAGAGTAATTATTGAATCAGTTGCAATCAGTGGTATTAAGTAGAAACGGAGTGATTTTTAGTGTCTAACTCGCCGGTAATTGCTTTTTTGAATAAAATGACGGATTTAATCCTTCTCAATATGTTATGGCTTATTAGCTGTCTCCCTATCGTTACGATAGGGGCAGCTACTACAGCGATGTATTATGTTTGTATTATTTCAATCAGACAAGGGGATGGATATGTCCTGAAAAGATATATTGCCAGTTTTAGGCAAAACTTCAAACAGGCTACCGTTATTTGGGTCTTAATGCTTCTGATAACGGCGGTATTTGGTGCTGATATCATCTTTTGGAATCAGATACATACGGGTTTTGGAAAAGTAATGCTGTGTGTCAGTATGGCATTATGGCTTTTAGTTGGTGTAATAGGATTGTATGTATTTCCGGTATTGAGTAAATTAGAGGGAACAGTGCTTTCCACGATTAAGAATGCAGCGGCATTTGCAATAGGGTATTTTCCATATACCTTAGCGCTGATTTTATTGACGGGCGGATTTGCTTGGATGAATTTGACATCGGTTGGTATGAATGCGATTTCATTCTTTATAGGTTTTGCACTTTTGGTATATTTGAAATCATTTTTTGTCTATAAAGTAATGATGAATCATATCGATGAGAGCTTTGATGATTTTTTGGAACCGACAGATGAGTAATTTTATATAAGGATGGTTAAGAAATGAAGGAACAGGAAATGACAGAAACAGTAGCGTATAAGGAAGTATGGATTGCTCAAAGGGCAGATCCGTATGTATATAAACATACAAACAATGACTATTATTTTACGGCAAGCCTGCCTGAGTATAACGGGATTGCGCTCAGAAGAGCAAAAACTTTAAAGGGATTACAAAGTGCAGAAGAAATAATGATTTGGAAGAAGCATGAGAATGGGCCTATGAGTTTTCATGTGTGGGCCCCGGAACTTCATTATCTGGATGGTAAATGGTATATTTACTTCGCTGCGGGAATGGCTGAAGATGTATGGAATATCAGACCCTATGTGCTGGAATGTATGGGAGAGGACCCGCTTACGGATGAATGGGTAGAGAGAGGAATGATGCAGTGTGCAGATGAGGATGAATTTTCTTTCCGTGCCTTTTCGCTTGATGCTACCATTCTCAAAAATAAAGGTAAAAATTATTTTATCTGGGCAGAGAAGGTTGGTGTGGGAAAACAGATTTCCAATCTTTACATAGCAGAAATGGAATCTCCGTTAAAATTAAAGACGGTTCAGGTCCTTTTGACAACACCGGATTATGATTGGGAACGAAAAGGCTTCTGGGTAAACGAGGGGCCGGCAGTATTGTATCGTAACGGAAAAATTTTTGTAACATACTCTGCCAGTGAAACAGGTATTGATTATTGCATGGGAATGCTCACAATTGATGAAGATGCAGATATCCTGGATCCCCGTGCATGGCAAAAAAAGAGATATCCGGTACTTGCCTCAGATGCAAGTAAAACGATTTATGGTCCGGGTCATAATTCATTTACAAAGGATGAAGAAGGCAATGATATTTTAGTGTTCCATGCCCGCACGGAAACAGAAATTGTAGGAAATCCGCTTTATAATCCTAATAGGCATGCTATGCTGATGAAATTTGACTGGAGTGATGAAGGGAAACCTGTATTTCAGTTCTAGCGTAAATAGTAAATATAGGAGACAGCCTATGAAAAAAATAAAATTTAAAGTAAAAAAATCAAATGCTGAAGTGGAAGAAAATATTCTGCTTAATGAAAAGAAAACCCAAAAAGAAAAAAAGCATAAAAAAGTAAAACTTGAAAAAATGCGGGAAATTTTCATGAATATAGCAAATAAACTGGGAATGGAAGACTCCGGTAAGGAAAAAAAGATTTCCCACTCCCTGATGAAATTTTTCGGCATATCCGTGGTTTTGATTGCAATACTGGGGATTACCTGTTATGCAATGGCATCTAAAGCTGTTATGACCAGATATGAAAATGCGGTTGTCAGTGCAAGCTCATCCATGGAAACTTCTATGGGATTGGTTTGCGATTCCGTATCTTCCAAGATTGTGGAAATGTATTTGAGTGAAGACTTTAATGCATATTACAACGATAAGTTTGATGCTTCCGCTGCGGAAGCGGTTTCCTATACGGGGCCGATTACGGATATGCTTGTAAATTTAAAGGCAAATATGAACTATATCGGTGCCTACTATATTATCCCGCAGCAGGGAAAGGCAATTCTGTCCAATGTAAAGGGACTTCCCGAGAATTATTATGAGGAATGTTTAAAGACGGAAGTAGGACAGAGCCTGCAGGCAAAAAGAACCAAAAATACCTGGCGGGGCTATCACAATACGTTAGACCAAAGTTTGGCTACGGGCAGTGATGATTACGCACTTTCCTTTATTATGCATTATGTGTTAAACAGAAATAACGGCTTCTTTATTGTAGATGTCAGCAGTAATTATATGCAGGAACTTCTCGGTGTTATGGAATTCGGAAAAGGCAGTATTACCGGTTATGTGACAGAGGACGGAAGAGAAGTATTGCTTCAGGAAGTGCATAACAAAAACGGCGAAGTCGTAATGCAAAAGTATGAAGGCGAAAAAATGTTTGTAGGAAATGCTTTCTATGAAGAGAGCATTGCTGCAAAAGAGGGCGGAAGTAAATATGTAAAGGTAGGCGGTAAGCAGTATCTGTATGTATATAATCCGGTAGGAAAAACAGGAATTACCATATGTACATTAGTGCCGAAGTCAACCATTACCAGTGAAATTTCCGTTATCAGAACGGCCACAATTATAATTGTACTTTTAGCCTGTGCAGTTGCAGTTTTTGCAGGTATGTCACTGACAAAGAGTATCAGCTCTGCATTGAATCAGACCTGTGATGCGTTGGCATGTGCAGCAGAAGGTGATTTGACGCAGGAAGTAACCACAAAGAGAAAAGATGAGTTTGGCAAGCTGATAGCAGGTATGACAAAGATGCTTTCTGGTATGAGGGGACTGATTTCCGATAATCAGACTTTCGGACAAAAGGTGGTACGGTTATCCGGTGAAGTGGTAGCCTCATCTACTGAGATTGAAAGCTCCATGAAGCAGGTGGTTGATTCCATGCATTCTGTAGCAGAAGATGTAGGAATTCAGGCGCAGAAAACAGAGCAGGGTGTTGAGACAATTAATGTATTTTCGGATAAGATAAACAACATATATCAGGAATCTGAAAATATGGTATCCAAAACGGAAGAAGCACTATCTGCCATTGAAAAAGGAAAAGATATTGTAGGTAACTTAAGCCGGAAGTCGGAAGATACCGTGTCAGTTACCAGCGTATTGATTGAAGATATTAATCAGGTTGACAAGCAGTCCAAGAATATCGGGGAAATTATCGATACTATTGAAGAAATTGCAGGACAAACAAATTTACTGTCGTTGAATGCTTATATTGAAGCAGCAAGAGCCGGTGAAAGCGGAAGAGGCTTCTCGGTGGTTGCCGAAGAAATCAGAAAACTGGCAGAGCAGTCAATGAAGGCAGGAGATAAGGTAAGAAATATCGTTGCAGATATTAAAAACATTACTGCAAAGACGGAAGAATCTGCAAGAAAGACGGAAGTGTTCTTAAAAGAACAGTCACAGGCATTAAATGATACCATATCTATGTTTGGAACTATCAGCAGTCAGGTAAGTGACTTAGTAAGTGCGATTCATGTGATGCAAAGTGATATGTCGGCAATGGTGATGAATAAAGAAGATATTGTTGCGATTATGCAAAGTGTTTCCGATATTGCTGAAGAAATTGTAAAGAGTGTAGATGGTGTATCGGAAGTGGTAAATGATAAAATGCAGCAGGTTGACTTGTTGGTAAACAATGCGGAAAGCTTAAATAAAGAGGCAGAAGAATTATCAAAGTCAATGGAGCGGTTTAAAATTTAATTGTCATTAAGAACAAACGACGCCACGCTTTGCGAGCTGCCTTAGTGGACATAAAGAACCCCGGCTTCCTTTGAAGCCGGGGACGTTTATTTTATATACATAGAAAGGGAAACTGTTTATTCCTGTTCCTGAGAAATGGGACTGTAATTGATTCGTACGTTAATATCCTGATTGTAGTTACCAAAGTTCTTACCGAAGATGGTAAGTCCTCCTACATGTACGGAATCTTCATTAACGGCCATTTTCAGTCGGATAGTACTTTTGTCGGTAAGATTTAAATCATAAATGGTAACGTTGGAAATCTGAAGACCATCCATAAAGGTACCTCGTTTGTTAATAACGAGAAGCTTCAGTAATCCATATTGGTTCCAGTTAGGAAACCACCATTCGGGAGTAAAAATACCGTTTACATCTCCGAAGTCACCGGGACTTGTCCAGGAACCGATAAAGGTATCGTTAATGTAGAAGGAAATATCCGAGGGCCATACATCGTTTACACCGGGAGCTTCCGAACTTAACTCTGCAGAAATAGTGAGTTTGTCAATCTTTTGGGAAAAGGGAATGAAGTTAGGAATGATGTATTCCACAAATCCTCTTGTAAACCAAAGAATATCTGCATTATATCTGTCCGGATGTGCGAAGTATCTGGTATCATCTACTTCTCCGATTAAAGCGGTGGAGGATGCAAGTCCGCAAGTGGGATAGATATTGTAGTTGGAATAATGGCCCACTTTTAACTCGGTTTGATATACATTTTGTTCATCATCAGTGTTCTCAAGGTCAATCAGTATCTTGTCAAGAAGCACGGTGCAGATTTTCTGGTTTCCGTGACCTGCTGATTCGGAGGCGGTAGAAATGAGTCCGCAGTCCTCCAGTTTTTTGATATGGCTGGTGAGGGCACCGTTGGTGATGTTAAGGCGGGAAGCCAAATCATTCATATTCATGCCGTTGTTTTCACGTAAGATTTTGATGATTTCAATTCGGATGTTGGAACCTAATGCTTTAAACAGCTCAAGCCCTTCGTCTAATGATTTGATGTGAAGCATAGCAAGTCCTTTCTATGTAAAAATATTTTAGTTTTATCTATATTATTATAGCACGATTTTAATAAAGTGTAAACGAATAATAGATATAATTGATTTTTTTATTTTATAGAAAAGAAAATATTTTAGATTTATATAAAAAAGGAGGTATAGTATCATGATTAACTATCCAAAGAATCCGGGAATGCAGCCGGAGAAGAATATTCTGTCAAAAGGTCTTGCAAGAACAGATGTAAACATTGGATTATGGTTTACCCATGACCCTGCAATTTACAAGGACCCGGACAGTAAAGATTATTACACTTATTCTACAGGTGCCATCTGCCAAAGATCAGAGGATTTGGTACATTGGGAGATGGTAGGGAAAGTGGTGGATGCACCGCCCCTTGAATCTTCAGAATGGGTAGGCGGAAAAGACATTTGGGCACCTGATATTGTGAAAGTGGGAGAGGAATATCGTTTGTATTGCTCTAATTCCACATGGGGTGTCAGACAATCCTGTATTTTTTTGGCAGTAGCTGATAATCCGGAAGGACCTTTTATCCCTCGCGGATGTGTGCTGAAAACAACAGATAAACTTCCGGTAAATGCCATTGATGCCAATATTATTACTGATGTGAAAACCGGGGATATGTATATGGTTTACGGTTCTTTCTGGGGTGGCTGTCATGTACTTTTGTTGGATAAAGGAACAGGGCTCGCAGGAGAAGAAGGTATCGGTACCTGTGTTGCCAGAAGGCCGTCATGGATGAGCGGCGGTATTGAGGGACCGTATATGATTTATAACCCGGATACGGAATATTATTACTTATTTGTTTCATATGGTTCATTAAAGAGCGACTATAACGTTCGTGTAGGAAGAAGCAAGAGTGTGAAAGGTCCCTTCCTTGACTTTAACGGACGTGATTTAACAGATTTAAATGATGCGGATAATACAGTCGGATTTTTGAATTTTTGTGGTTATCAGTGGAATCAGGGAAAGTCATATATGGCACCGGGGCATAATTCAGTGCTTAGAGATGCTGATGAAAGCTGGTATTTGATAAGCCATATCAGAGAAAAGAACTTTACGCCTGCGCCGGAACCGTCTACTATGCAGGTAAGAAAAATCTTCTGGACGCCGGATGGTTGGCCGCTAGTAAGTGCACAGCCTTATGCAGGGGAACAGGAACAGGAGATATCAGTAGAAGAACTGGCCGGTTTTTATGAAAGAATTAATTTAGTTCCTGCGCTTCCCCAAGGTATTGCAACAGCAGTTCCGATGAAACTTCGTAGTGATGGATATTATGAATGCTGTTCTATACAGGGAACATGGGAAAAGACAGGAAGAAATGAATTTAAAATAACTTATGGTCCCAATGAAGAAACGTTTTATGCCTCACCGGTATGGGATGAGGGATGCGAAAGAGAGACACTTGCGATTACCGGAATTTCTAAAAAAGGAATTGCATTTTGGGCAAAAAGAGATGGTGACCTTTAAAGGTCACCATCCAGCCAAAACTCTTCTTTCTTTCCGGCAAATCCCGGTTCATTGCAAAAGCTCTGATATAATTCTGCAATTTCTTCTTCTGATTTTATGTAATTGAAAAAAATCAGTCCTGACAAATAACCCTCGTAGGAAGGCTGAAAAGGGTCGCCGCCCAGCAATATTTGGCGACATGCCGGAAGGGCAGGTAAATCGCTGCAATATCCGGCTTTCCGGCCATTGATATAGGTACGGCTGATTGCAGCCGCATCATCGTAAGTAATACAGACAAAGGTCCATTCTTTTTCGTGAAGCTGTCTGGATAAAATATCATGAAATCCGTTTGCATCAGTATCTTCACTGATGCGGTAGATATTATGTCCGCCGATTACATAAGGAGAGAAGGAGCAAAAACTGCTTTTATATCTGGCATAAAATACACTGGTCCAGCTGGTGCTTTTTAGAGGCTTTAACCACAGGCAGACTGTAAAAGAAGGTTCTGCTAAAGCGGCAGGCGGCAATTCGACTACGTTTTCGCCAAAACTGCCACCGGGAAAGAAAAGACTTCCCCAGTTATTACTGATTCCATCCATGAACTGGATATTACTGCCTATGATTTTGCCGCAAAGGGCATTGTCGGAGGAAGATAGGTTGTTTGCAAAATGGAATTCTGTTTTTTCGTCATTGTGATTAATTTTATCTTTTACATAATCCTGATAATGCTTCAGGTCTAAAGGCTCAGAATAGTATGGCCCGCTAATGGCATTACAACCGCATCCGCCGAGAAACAGAACGTCTTCTTTTGTCGTAATACCATCTGCCATAACAAGCATCTTTAATTCACGACCCATGGAAAGCAGAGTTTTGATTATTTGTCGCCCTCTACCTGAACTTAAGGTGTTCTTTAAGTAATCAGAATCAAAAATAATAGAATCTAATGCCAGCTTATCCCAATAGATGAGACTCTTAAAATCAGAACCCACACCGATAACAGATATACTGAATCCCATTTCTTTTAGCTTCTGCATTGCTTTAATTAATTCCCGGTTACCTCTGGTAAAAGCTGATTCAGGGATTTGGAAATCAATTTCATATGGCTCAACCCGATAGGTATACATTAGGGAAATCAGCATATCCGGTAGTTTTGTATCAAGAAGGGAATGCCTGGAAATTCGCAATCCGACTTTTCCGATATGCTCGGAAGCTTCATGATACTTTGCTAAATGCGAAAAAACAGTTTGAATGACCCAGTTGTCCAATTGACGGATGAAGCCGTTTTTTTCAAATAAAGGAAGAAATTCTTCCTGCGACTTGATTGTATGCTCGGACATCTTCCAATATAATCGTACTTGTGATAAACGAAGTCTTGAGGTTTGTGCACTGATAATCGGCAGGTACCGAATTTCAAATTCCCCGTTTTCAAGCGCAAGTGTCTGCTTTTGTTCCATTTCTATTTCGGAGAAAACTGATTTTGCAATGTCATTAAAAACAATGTATTGTCCTTTGCCGTGGCTTTTGGCATAATACATTGCCATATCGCTTTTTAATAATATATCATCTAAGGAACCGCTTACCGTTTCATGATACAGAATGCCTACACTGGCAGAAATATAGGTTGAAATATGGGCGAAGCCTTCCTTGGCAGTGATACGGCTTATGATATTTTCCGCAATTTCACAAAGCTGTTCTCTGGAATGAGAGCCGGTAAACAGCATTACGAATTCATCGCCGCCGAGGCGTATTGCGAAAGATGTAGGAGCACTGTCTTTTAAAATGCGGGCAACAGCCTTAAGCAGAAGGTCCCCGGTGTTGTGACCGTAAACATCATTTACATTTTTAAAGTTATCAATGTCCAAAAACATAAAGTGAAAACAACTGCCGCTTTCCATGCTTTGGTATAAACGATACAATTCCTGACGTGTATACAAGCCGGTAAGATAATCTCGGTTAGATGAGTCCATAGGGATTCCTCCTATAAAAAGTTGAACGTTGGCTTCAGGCTATGCTTTCACCTTCATGTGGATTACGCTGCAAGGGGGAACTACAAGCTTAATGGTGCCGTTAACGGTAACTGTAAAATCAATAAAAGGCTGTTCTTTTACCGTTTCCGGATTTTCGAATGTGTTATGTGCATTCATTTGACCGGTAAGGATACTTGCTGTTACCTGCTTCGCTTTTTTTTCGGAAAATTCAATTTCCATTTCTTTTACGGTATCTAAGGAAAGATTACCTAAGGTAATATGTATATTTCCGCTCTCATCCATGGAAACGGATTCACTGATGTCGGGCACGTTATATCCGTTTGCTCCGATTTGGGCTGTTTCGGCAAAGCTTTCAAGAAGCTGTGCATTTTGATGGTATTTATACATACGGAATACATAGTAAGTAGGGGTTAGAAGCATCTTTGCTCCTTCAGTCAGGATAACAGACTGAAGAACATTAACAAGTTGTGCGATGTTGGCCATTTTTACGCGGTCGCAGTTTTTGTTAAATATATTTAAGGAAATGCATGCTACAAGAGCATCTCTCATGGTATTTTGCTGATAGAGGAATCCGGGGTTGGTTCCAGGCTCAACATCGAACCAGCATCCCCATTCATCAATCATCATACCGATTTTCTTTTCAGGGTCGTACTTATCCATGATGTCACCATGTTTTTTAATAAGCTCCTGAATACGGTAGGCTTTACTCAAAGTGCGATACCAATCTTCGGAAGTAAAGTCTGTTGCACTGCCTTTTTTCTCCCATACTTCGGGGATTGTGTAGTAATGAAGCGAAAGACCATCCATAAATCCATGAAAATGTTCCGGAGTATGATCAAAAGCAGTTTCCATTACTTTTTCAGTCCAGTGATAATCATCTACATTTGCACCGCAACAAATTTTTGAAGTGTTACCTTTTCCGGAATAATCTCTTACATAGGTCTGATATCTGCGATAAAGATTTCCGTAGTATTCGGGAGTCATATTACCGCCGCAACCCCAGTTTTCATTGCCAATACCAAAGTAGTCTACTTTCCAGGGTTCTTCCCTGCCGTTTTTCCGACGAAGATCAGCCATGGGAGAAACACCGTCAAAGGTCATATATTCAATCCACTCTGACATTTCTTGAACAGTACCGCTTCCTACGTTGCCGTTTACATAGGCCTTACATCCAAGCTGTTCGCAGAGTTCCATGAATTCATGTGTGCCGAAGCTATTATCTTCAAGTACGCCTCCCCAATGCGTATTAATCATACGTTTGCGAGTATCTTTGGGACCGATACCGTCTTTCCAATGATATTCATCAGCGAAACAGCCTCCGGGCCAGCGTAATACGGGTATTTTCATGTCCTTTAATGCTTCAACAACATCACATCTCATACCGTTTACATTAGGAATTTCGGAATTCTCACCAACAAATAGTCCTTCATAGATACATCTTCCCAGATGTTCGGAAAAATGTCCGTATATTTCTTCATTAATTCTTCCCAATTTTTTGTTTTCGTTAATCAGTAACTTTGCTCCCATGAAATACCCCCATGTTTTAGATAAAAGTAAAATATTATATGTTTTATTATAACATGTATATGATGTATAGTCAAACGGGAAAGTATCAGTGTTTCGGGAAATAAGCGGCTTGCGAAATGGGAGGCTTTTTGCTAAACTATCCATGAAAGAAGAGTAAAAAGAAAGGTAAAAAGTTTATGCAAATCGTACTATTAACAGCCCTTGGAGTAGGTGGCGCTACCGTCATAGGTGCCCTTGGTGGTTTCGCATTCAAAAAAATATCGCACAGCTTTAGTGACATTGTACTTTCTTTTGCGGCAGGAGTGATGTTAGCGGCAGCAGTGATAGGACTGATTCTGCCTTCCTTGGAATACGGAGGAGAAAGTGCGCTGGCTTTACCGATAACGGTATTGGGCATTTTTTGTGGTGCACTATGCCTCAATTTTATCGATAAGCTGGTACCTCATTTACACAGACTTGCGGGAGTGGACCAGGAAACCCATCCGGATAAGACAGAGCAGCTAAACAAGGTGCTTTTGTTTGTGATGGCGATTGCCATTCACAATCTGCCGGAAGGAATTGCGGCAGGTGTAGGATTCGGAACGGGAGATACGGCTGAGGCGCTGGTGATAGCGGCAGGTATTGCTCTTCAGAATATCCCGGAGGGCATGGTTATTATCGCACCCATGCTTGCAGCGGGAATGAGTCATGGCCGAACCTTTGTAGCGGCTTTGGCAACAGGCGTAGTGGAAGTGCTCGGAACGCTTCTGGGATTCTTTGCAGTTAGTATTTCTTCGGCTATTCTGCCTTTTGCCCTTGCTTTTGCAGGAGGAACCATGCTGTATGTGATTAGTGATGAGATGATTCCCGAAACCCATGCACACGGAAGCGAAAGAGGAGCAACCTATGCGCTTTTAGTTGGTTTTTGCCTTATGCTTGCCATGAGCTTTTACCTGGAATAGATAGGTTAGTTCTGCATGAAAATATCCTGACCGGTTAACAGAGGATAGGATACTAATTTGTATCCGTTCAGATTTTCGTGATGCATATTAATGCCGGTAATTCGGTTGTTTTCATAGGTGGTATAGTAATAAATCCCCTTGTCTGTATTGCAGCAGGAGGAATAAACAGTGATTTCATAAGAGTCATCACCAAGTCTTACACTGCCTCTTGGATGAGCCACGCTATCTAAAATATGAAAAAACTGACTGAGACTTTCAGACTCTGAGGTGCCGCAGACAGAATTTTCCTTTACAAAGCAGGCCTTTACAAAGCGTGAGGAGGAAGAATAGTCCCCGGGAAGACCCATACCACCCATTCCCCGGCTATAGGCATGTAAAGGGAGTTTGTCTGAAAAGGTATTAGAGGCAGGATTACAGGAAAGCGACATATAATTATTTAGTTGAAACATTTGAAGAGGAAAGGGAGGATTATTGGTCAGGATTCCGGTAGGATTCGGATAGACCATAAGGCCTTCCTTTGTTGTTTCTATGACAACAGATTCTGAAGCATCGCTAAGAAGCCAATGAAGCGGTGTTAAAGGAAGCTCATCACTATAGGGAATATGAACCGGATTGGTGTTTTGCAACAGGGTACATGCTTCTGAAACCGTTGCACACATACCCAGTACTCGGGGAATTAATTCAAATGGGGTCACATTTTCTTTGTCTTCTGCAGTATCGTAATAGCAGGCATTATCAGGAAAGTTGAGACCTGCCATGCTTAGTCCTTTTTCATTGGTGGCGTCATAATAAAGCGGATAATTATCCTTTACATATGCCATACCGATAAGCGCATAATGTGTAGTAAGAGCGGGAAGTTTGCGAAAAATGAAAGGATAGTTGCGGGGAGTAATAGTAACCGTTTCGTAATAAGAATATTCCAAATCAAGATTGCGTCCGAAATAGTGATTTTGGGTGTAAAAAGAAATTGCTGTGCACATAGTATACCTCCTAAAAAAGATATGTATGTTCACAGCAATAGTATTTACCGTTCCAGCATAGATAATTCAATTATTTTTCCGGCTAAGGCGAGCATGGTCTTTTCATATTCGGACCACTGCTGGCGGATATTTTTCTTGGCAAACAGGATATAGCCAAATGGACTTTCCTTGTGTGTCATTTTGTAGAAGAAGCAGGATTCTAATGATAACTCACGTAACCGCTCCACTAACTGTGGTGCTTTCTCTTCCATATAAAAGAAGTTGTTGGTAATTAACGTATTATACACATCAAATTCTTTGAAGAAAGCAAATCCGGGATTTAAGAAAGCGGGGTCGTTCATATCATTGGTAACCTTTTCTTTGGTCCATGAAGTGGCCATTTGCATATTATCATAAACCATCACGATTTCATCTAACTCAAATGCATAAAGAATTTCTGTCATGGCGCGTTCATAGGTAACAATCTTTTGAACAAGAAAGCCTTCTGTCAGACGTTGCATAACACCGGTTTTATCACGCTTCATCTGGTCTAACACGCTGTCACAGAATGCATCTGTTTTGTCCGGTTCATCGTTTAAATTATGAAGCTCCGGTGTATAGATGACATAGCGGTTTTTGCCTTTTTTCTTAGCAGTATAGAGCATGCGGTCTGCTAACTGGAATAATGACTCATAGCTGGTAGCATGGTCCGGATATGCCGCTACACCCATGGAGCAGGTTACTCGTAAATTTTCCTGTAAATCCTTGTAGGTCCATTCGATATTGGTACGGATGGAACGGAGAGTATTACGAAGCTCTGCATGGCTTTGGATACCGGTAAGGATAATCATAATTTCGTCACCGCCGATTCTTCCGGCAACACCTAAATCACCGAGTGTTTTGGTAATAATGTCCGCTACGGTTGAAAGAACCTCATCACCGTAAAAATGTCCGAAGGTATCGTTAACTGCTTTAAAGTTATCCAGGTCAAGAATCGTCAGATATACCTTGGAACGTCCGGTTAATAAGGCACGCTTCGCGTATTCAATAATAGACTGTTTATTTAAAATCGGAATGCCCGCATCCAGCGTGAAATCAGCAATGGAAAGAGAATTCTGATTGTGATTTAGGGTGCTGATACTTCCGATAACCTTGTGGAAGGTATCATCTCCGTGAATACTGTTACAACGGAAGATACAAGGCTCTTCCTTACCATCTCTTGAGAAGTAGCCGGTTATGACCGTATGGGAAAACTTTTCTTTTCCTTCTTTGATATCAGCGCATAACTGCTTAAATTCATTTAATACGGCAACATTCGTTTCTTTGTTGGTAAAATCATGCTCCCAATCTGCCAAAGAACCATGAAAAAGTGAAACTTTCAGTCCGTCGGAATGGGCATAAATATCCACAAGCTCTGTTTCGGAATCATAGGTTAGCAGGGAAGCATCTATCAATTGATAAAGGATATTATTTTCTTTCTGCAGACGTTGTACCTCAATCCGTTCGCTGTCTGAACCGTAAAATGGAGTCAGAACCACATGATACAGAGGGCGACCGTTTAAATCAAAGGGTTCTTTGGTTATGGTAATCACAACCCAATGATAGATTTCTTCATAATCCTTGATGCGCAGAGCAACCACATTCTTAGAGCACTTGTCAAGACGAAGTTCATCCAAAGCATCTGTAAATCTTTGGGTATCCGCAGAATACATTCTGCAAGTAATAGGTGCATAAATATCCTGCCCGATAAAGCTGTGAAAAGCATCATCGGCCTTGCGGAGAATCATCTGATCGTCAATGGTTGCAATTCCGGTAGCAAATGTAGACATATTTGTCATCCTTTCTACAAAATACTATTTTTATTATACTATATATCCTTTATTAGAGCAAATTAAAAAAACAGCATTTTATTGTCCTGTGACAGTGATTTTTTGTGAAATCATTTGTTGTTTTTTAGTTGAGAGAAAAGATAAAAATGTGTATACTGTATTTGGTTGAAAGGCAGGATTAAGCGATGAATATTTTATCAATAGATAATATCACAAAAGCATACGGAGAACGAAGGCTGTTTGATGAAGCTTCCTTTTTCATGCAGGAAGGAGAAAAAGTCGGAATTATTGGTATTAACGGTACCGGGAAATCTACCTTGCTTAAGATGATAGCAGGACTTGAAGAGACAGATAAGGGAAGCATTATCTATGCAAACCATGTAGTAGTAAGCTATTTATCGCAGCAGCCTGAATTTGCAGCGGATGATACCGTTCTTGATGCGGTTTTGAAGAAGGGCAGAGAAAGCAGCAGAAGCTATGAGGATGAATTAAGGGAAGTGGAAGCAAAGAGTATGCTGACAAGGCTTGGGGTTTTAGGCTTTTCTGCAAAATGCGGTACATTATCCGGAGGAGAAAGAAAGCGGCTTGCGCTGGTAGCAGCTCTGTTATCACCTTCTGATTTGCTGATTTTGGATGAACCTACCAACCATTTGGATGCAGATATGGCAGAATGGTTGGAGGGACAATTAAAGAAATACACCGGGGCTATTTTAATGGTAACTCATGACAGGTACTTTTTAGACAGCGTATCTGACAGAATCATAGAAATTGATAAAGGAAAAATTTATTCCTATCAGACCAATTATTCCGGATATTTGGAATTGAAGGCGGCAAGAGAAGAAGATATGCTTGCCTCGGAGAGAAAGCGCCAGTCCATTTTGCGTAAAGAGTTAGAATGGGTAAAACGCGGAGCAAGAGCCAGAACAACCAAACAAAAGGCAAGACTGGAGCGTTATGAAGAACTGAAAAATGCAGATGCACCGGTGCTTGATTCCAAGGTGGAGCTTGAGTCTGTTGCTTCCCGGCTTGGGAAAACTACAGTAGAGCTTTTGAACATTTCCAAAAGCTATGAAGATAAGATACTGATGAATGACTTTACTTACATTTTTTTAAAGGATGACAGAATCGGTTTTGTAGGTAAAAACGGTAGCGGTAAGTCTACGTTAATGAAAATGATAATCGGGGAAGTGCAGCCGGATAAAGGAGAAATTGTCCTCGGTCAGACCGTGAAAATCGGATACTATGCGCAGGAAATCGGAGAAGCGGAGATGCCGCCTGACCAAAAGGTGATAGATTATATTAAGGATGTAGCTGAATATGTGCAGACCCGGGACGGAAGCATTTCCGCATCCCAGATGCTGGAGCGGTTTTTATTTGAAGGAAAGGATCAACATGGACTTCTGAAAAAATTATCCGGCGGGGAACGGCGCAGACTGAATCTGCTGAAAGTACTTATGGGCGCTCCTAATGTGCTGATTTTGGACGTAAACTGTAGTACCCATTTGAGGTGTGCATAGAGTGTATCGTGTAATAAAATAGGTGTAAAAGGTACAGGATACACAAAAATATCATTGTACTGTGTATAGTGTAGGAGAGGATGTAGTCAAAAGAGGTGACTACTTTTTTATTTGGTGTATAATGGTAGCTAGAACAAGATGAAAGAGGAAACAACATGAATTTGATTAACATAGAGAATCTGACAAAGTCCTATACTGAGAGGAAGTTATTTGATGGTGCATCCTTTTCCTTACAGGAAGGAGAGAAGGTAGGTGTCATTGGTATCAACGGAACCGGAAAGACAACCTTACTTAAAATGATTATGAGTGAAGAAGAAACAGATGAAGGAACTGTTACACTTGCCAATCATGTGGTGCTTCGCTATCTGCCACAGCATCCGGAGTTTGCACCGGATAAAAGTAGTCTGGAATGTGTACTGGAAGGAAACGTGACAGATGAAAATCGTTGGTCCATAGAGAGTGAGGCCAAAGCGATGATGACACGTCTCGGTATTAAAGATTTCATGCAACCTGCGGGACAGTTATCCGGAGGGCAAAGAAAACGACTTGCACTCATTTCGGTACTGCTTTCCCCGGCAGACATACTTTTGCTTGATGAGCCTACAAACCATTTGGATAATGAAATGGCAGATTGGTTGGAAGACTATCTGAAAAAGTGGAGAGGGGCACTCATCATGGTAACCCATGACCGCTACTTTTTGGATAGCGTGACGAACCGAATTATTGAAATCGATAAAGGTCTGATTTATAGTTACCAGACAAATTATTCGGGATACTTGGAATTGAAAACCCAGCGTCAGGAAATGGAGTTGGCAAGTGAAAGAAAACGTCAGTCCATACTTCGTGTAGAACTGGAATGGATACGCAGAGGAGCCAGAGCGCGTTCCACAAAGCAGAAAGCACATATACAGCGTTACGAGGAGTTAAGAGATCGTCAAGCGCCGGTGCAGGATTCGCAGGTGGAATTAAGTTCTATCTCTACAAGACTTGGAAAAACAACAGTAGAGCTGGAACATATCTGTAAAGCATATGGGGAGAAAAAACTGATAGATGATTTTTCTTATATCTTTTTGAAAGGTGACAGAGTCGGATTTGTTGGACCAAACGGTTGTGGAAAATCTACACTGATGAAAATTATTGCAGGAATGATACCACCGGATTCCGGACAGGTTATCATTGGGCAGACGGTCAAGATGGGATATTACGCACAGGAAATCGCTTCGGAAAAGGGAGGCAATGAAAATGAAGTTGACCTATCTTATATGGACCCAAAGCAAAGAGTGATTGATTATGTGAAGGATACCGCAGAATATATCCAGACAACAGAGGGTAGTATCTCTGCATCCGCCATGTTGGAAAGATTTTTATTTCCACCGGAAAAACAATATAGTCCGATTGGAAAACTGTCCGGCGGTGAGAAGAAGAGATTAAACTTACTTCGTGTGCTGGCCACTTCCCCAAATTACATCCTTTTGGATGAGCCTAGTAACAACCTTGACATAGCCACATTAACCATATTAGAAGATTACCTGGACCGTTATGAGGGAATTGTTGTTACCGTGTCTCATGACCGATATTTTCTTGACAGAACCATGAAACGCATTTTTGCGTTTGAGGAAGATGGAAAACTGAAACAATATGAAGGTGGTTATACAGATTATTCCTTGAAGAAATTAGCAGAGAAAGAGGAACAGGAGGCAGAGCAGGCAAAGAAAGCAGGAAATGCATCCAAGACGAATACGCAGCAGGCACAGAAAGGACAGCGTACTCGTGGTCCTCAGAAGTTAAAGTTTACATATCAGGAACAGAAGGATTATGAAACCATTGAAAGTGATATTGCTGCACTGGAGGAAAAAATAGAAAAGCTGGAAAGTGAAATGGCTGCAGTATCAACAGACTTTGTAAAACTGAATCAGATAATGGCTGACAAAGAAGCGGCAGAGAGTCTACTGGAAGAAAAGATGGATAGGTGGATGTACTTAGAAGAATTAGCCGCAAGAATTGCAGAGCAGTAGAGAGTAGAGAAAGTAACCAACGAAAAAAATTGGTTACTTTTTTTTGTGCTTAAAAATGAGGGAGGAGCGGATAGAGTGACTGAAACAAATACGAGTAGAAGGTTTTGTGCTTATAATGCACATTCACCTCCAGAACTAGGATAATAGTTAAGAGAGGATATGATTGAACAAAGGATGGTGGTCTATGGATATCAGGCAACAGATAAAGAAATTTGATGAAGAAAACAAACCATTCTATATGGTGGATCATGGGGATGGCGAGTACAGTTTATGTCTTCCACTTAGTTCGTTAAAGGGCGAGTATAGTGATTTTGGACAGGAGGCTTTTAATCAGTATGCTGTCCGAGCAGGAGAACCGGTAACCGATGGCAGATTTTATACACATGGTGATGGTTATGAGTGGGAGCATGTATTTGAAAAAACATTTGAGGGCGAGGAGAATCTGAAAAAGATTTCATTTGACTGTGAAGCAGGAGGGTTCTTTTGTTACTCCAATGATTTTGAAATACTTGCTGAGTATGGCAGGCGGTTCCGTGAAATTTGTATGAAGGAACAGGAATTTACGGAACTTGTATGCAGTGCATTGTCAGAGGATAGGCAGCCTGTGGAAGAAGAAATATCAACCGAAGGAATGACACCTTTTTTCTCTGCTGTAGCAGAACTTGCCAAAGACAAGGGATTTAAATTGAAAGGTGTAAAGGATGGTGCATTGACTCTTACCTTAAAAGGTGAGTTTGCAGTCATGGTAGATGAAACCGGGGCAATTAACTATCATCCACATAACGAGGTCTTTGATATCATGCATGAGGTTTCAGAACTGAGAAAAAGCATTCCGCTGGAAGACACAGCACAGGGGATGCAGATGAATATGTAAGGCGGTACTTATTTTAGAAATGAAATAGGTGCCGCCTTATTTTTGTTTGGAGGGAAGAATGTCAAAATTATTTTGTTTAAGTCCGGGACTTCGGATACTGGAAAGGCAGATGCAACAACCGCCGGGGTACAGACCGAGAGGATATGGTATCTGTATCATTGAGGAGATGGACTGGAAAAGCCGGGGCAACTATTC
>JAFQQI010000051.1 GCA_017411305.1 Lachnospiraceae bacterium | reverse complement strand
TTGATACACGGGCATATCCATATATTTTTCTCATGCCACTTCCCTATTGTGTCTGTAAAGCACCAATGTATTTACGGCTATGTCTGCAAACTATTTTGGATACTTTTCGGACACTTTTTCCTTTCATTTAGTGTAATCAAACATGAGTCTGAAAAGGTAGACCTTTTCGAACTATCTTATTACACGGTACACAGCAAAGGATCGCAAACAAGTTAGTAAAAAATATGTATTTAAAAATTGCATTTCGTATATTACTTGTGTTGACAAATTAAAAATGGTAATGTACGCTTATATAGAACAAATATATCGAAGGGAGATTTATTATGATTAGAGACTATTTCTTAAACAAACAACACTTCCGAGATATGCGTGCTTACCGAAGCAACATGAAATGTAAGATCTGTGGTGGCTGGGGCGGAGATTTTGGTGATGCTAAAGGTGTAGGCCCCATGTGTAGTTCTTGCTATTACAAAACATATGGTACATATGATTAAGTTCTACTCTTCCCCCTCGAATTCGCTTCGAGGGGGAATTCCTTTTCACCTTTGTGATATTGATACTAAATAATTTGATTTCTATATCTCCATACTATTGGGATTTAAACCAGCCAATCTGACCGAATTTATATTGCTATTATTCATCCATCAGATTATAATAATTACAAGAAAGAAGGTGTATCCATGCCATACCGATTTAAAGAGGCTCGCCTAAAAGCCGGCCTGACAACAGTTCAACTTGCTCAGAAAATGGGTGTAACACAGGCTGCTGTCAGTCACTGGGATGCCGGCAAAAAAGTGCCTGGAACAGAGACGCTTTATAAACTGGCAGATCTATATGGTGTCACCATTGATTACCTTCTTGGCCGTTCTTCTGATTTAGGCAATATGATTACATCTACGGAAATATTAGATGCCTCTACCCTGCCCGCGCTGCACGGAAAGCCAGTATGGGTTTCTGAGTTCGGCTGGGGTATCGTAAATTCTATTCAGAAGCATGTTATTTTCATGGAAGGCATAACGGTTCCTTTTGATGAATTACAGGAGTTAAGAGTTCTTCCGCCTTCTTTCACCGTCGGTTATCATCCGTATAGTACACCGGTAGATCATGAGGATTTGAAGAAATATGCGCAGCTCTGGATCGAGCCAATTCTCCCAGACTCATTTTCGCGTGATGAATTACGTGGCTGGTATAAGATTCATGCTTTCTATGCTGAAAATGAGTATGGCACAAGGTTCCTGTTCGATACCTACGGATCCAAATGGCTTGCTTTCGAACAAAAACTATAACGAAAGGCGTCAGTGATTTTCTTCACTGACGCCTTTACTCTCTCATCTTGTTATTCCCATTCTTCTCGAAGAATAGCATACTGAGCAATATCACAAATTCCCTGGTTATTTCGATCAGATGCACGGCTTGTACCCTCATACTTCATGCCGCACTTTTGCATGACACCACCAGAATGGGGGTTATTAATATCATGTTTGGCTTCAATCCGATTCATCCCAACTTCCGTAAACAGGAACTGCATCACCGCTGTCAGAGCCTCAGTCATGATGCCCTTATGCCACCAGGATTTGCCAATACAATAACCTATTTCAGCCTCTGCAATATCGTCCCGATGATGAACAACACTTATAGAACCGATAGGCTCCCCAATTTCTTTCAGTTCAATCATCCACTGATAGAAACCAGACTTCTCATATTCTTTGATCCATATATCCAGAATGGTATATGCACTATCAATGCTCTGATAGGTAGGCCAGGTCAAAAACTTGGTAACCTCCGGATCAGAAGCCCAATTGCGGAACATCGGTTCTGCATCCGTCATCT
>JAFQQI010000005.1 GCA_017411305.1 Lachnospiraceae bacterium | reverse complement strand
TCCATGTCCATCTGGCTGTGATAGTATCTGGCTCTCTTTCCCAGTTTCTGTTTCGCTACCTGCATTTCAATGTCATATCTGGTATTCTTCTCATCATTCGCATATACATCCAGACGAACGCCCTTACACTCAGGATTATAAATCAGGCTTTTTTCGTAGCTGATTACTACCTCCCGGATTTCTATCCCAAGCAGCATCTCCAAAAGCCTCTTGCAGTTATCTTCCTGCATCATCACTGCTGCAAAGATAAAATTATCCCGGATTGTTAAATCTTGAAATCTTCTCTTGTTACTCATAGTCACTTCCTCCATGACAGAGGAATTCTCAAGAAAATATTATCACTATTTCATCACCATTTCAATCGGCACATTTACCAAAAGCACTAAAAAAGGTAACAGCTTACGCCATCACCCTTTCTTCGTATTTCCGCAGTATCTCACGGTATCTTATTCAAAATCCCCTATTACATTCTGATATACTTACTGATTACTGATTTGCAACTCCAAAGAACTGATTTAAATACAATACTCCGTACCAGTCGGCTTCCTCCAGCACAGACATATCATATCCGGCAGGAATGGATAAAGGGTATTTCTTGTTCTGATACGTTAATGTCAGATTTACCGTCAAATCTCTTCTTTCTTTTATGGCATCCATGACTGATTTGGGAAGCGCACTCCATATCTCGGTTTCCATTTCAACTGTTGCATTTTCTGCTGCACCGGTTATCTTGTCTTTAGTCTCACCACAAAATACTCCATAGGCAGAGCTGACAATTGTTCTGGATTCTCCCTGTTGTCCGCACTCTGTGCAGCACATGGCTTCCACACCATCCTGCGCATCTGTTGCCGCCTGTATCTGTATCCATTCCCAATTGTGTTCATGCTTGTCTTCTTTGTCTTCTTCCTTTGTGTGATTATCCGAGGTTGAAGCTGAAGCCGGTGGATTATACGTTGTCAGCTCGATACGCCCTTTGTTTTGTTTATTTACCAGTACACTTATTTCATAAGTATATGTGCCCGCAGGAATATCATGCAGACCATTCCCAATAGCTATCTGAATACCATCCTTACGAAGTTCAACAGATTTAGAACCGGTAATCATTTCTATGCCATCCCCACCCGATAATGTTGTAATATTAGCAGGTATCGTACACTCCTCATCTGTACATAACGTATATTCATATTTGCCTTCAGCACTATTATATCCTATTACACCACTAGAGCAATATATGTAATACGTCGTTGCTGCTTTTACTGTCATTCCCGGTATCGTGGAAAGCAATAGTGACAGTGTAATTAACAGGCTTCCCAATTTCATCAATTTTTTCATTTCGAATTCCCTCCGCTTATCAAAAATATTTGTATCAGATTACCACCCCCCCCAAAAAAAACAACCTTTTCTGCACAATCCGCAGATTTTTTGCACAATCCGCAAATTTATATGAAATTTTACCCCTTATAATTTAGAATAATTTAGAATATAGACCGCAAATAAGGTGTTTTGTGTTACAATAGATGTAATAATCAATATGCACCTTATTTATGGAGGATTTCATGAACATTGCAATTGTAGAAGACCTGGCGCAGGACCGCGAGCGCATCTCTTCCTGTCTAAGCCTGTACATGGCAAAGCTTGGACTTACTTATCAATTATATACCTATGAAAATGCCGAGGAATTTGTGGAAGCATTGAATACTCTGACGTTCCGGATTGTCTTTATGGATATTTATCTGCAAGGGATGACGGGAATGGAAGCAGCTGTGTGTTTACGTCGCCGGAACCGGGATTGTAAGCTGATTTTTCTTACCATATCTACAGAGCATTGTCTGGAAGGCTTTCGTGTCAATGCCTGTCATTACCTGATAAAGCCCTTTACAGACCACGACTTTGCAGAGGCCATGGAGCGTTGCTGCTTGCAGCCGGTGCATGATGTTCCCTATTTGGATGTGGTATGCGATGGCAAAGAGCTTAGGCTGAATACCGAATCGGTTTTATACATACAGATACAAAAGCGCAAAATTCTGGTTCAGACACTGAATCAAACACTTATTGTCAGCGGTCCGTTTCAAACGCTGATAAAGCCGCTTCAAAAAGACAAACGGTTTTTACTTTGTATCCAGGGAGTACTGGTAAATATGGACTATATCACCGGTCAGGAGGAAACGGTTTTCATTGTCAAAAACGGAGACCGTCTTCCCATTAACATACGAAGCAAGCGCCGGATATTACAACACTACCGAGATTACATTTTTGATAGCATGTGAGTTTACTTATGATGAAATATAGGATGATGTCATTTTATTTAACTGCATACGGCAAATATCTTATGCTCGCCTCTATTGTGCTTCTTTTGGTATTCGGGACATCCGTTCCGGCATATGCAAGTGAAAGCGATTTATCCCTTGAGTCCGATACTGAGACTCCTGTTTCGGATACAGAAATTACTGCTTCTGATACACAATCTGACAAAATCTATACCGTAACAAAAATCGATAGCAGTGAGCAGTTAGCTAATCTTGAGCCTTTTAAAATCGCACGGCGGGCTTCTTCTCAGGATACGGAAGTGCTGTACAATTATATTTCAGATAATAATTTGCTGACAGTTACTGCCACGATAACGGACAGCAGCGGAAAAACCTTTGACAAATCCCTAAACGTTATCTGGGATTGTACGACCAATAGTCCCTCGGGGGTTAATGTCTCTGTTTGCGGAGAATATACAGAAACCGGCACCATTCAGCTTCCGGATGATAGTTACCACTGGGGAGAAGGTGTTATAAACACGCTTAATTTTACCGTGATCGTCTACGAACCGGAGCTGATTGAAATCGTAGAAATAATTCCTTTAGAGAGTGATTTTGATAAGGCTTTTTCTTTAGCACAGGGGGCCGATATCGATGCGTTTTTAGATGAGGCACCCCTGCAACAGGCTTGCGACTGCAAAGATGCCGCCGAAAATGTATATTCATGTCCCATTGTCTATCATACAGATGCAGTCAGGACAGATGCACTCGGTATCTATTACATTACCGCTGCTTTTGAGGCACCGGATAATTGCTATTTTTCCGAAGAGCTTAACATTCCAACCTATTCTATTCCCATATCCGTGCAAGCTCCCGAATATCCACGGTTGGATGTGTCGTACATCGGCGCATTCAATTATATTCACTTTCCATGGGTAGCATCTGACGGCAAGTGCAGCACTATGGAAGTATGGGTATCAGAAAACGAGGGTGAATGGAGAATAATGGAACTTGATGATGAAGTATACATCCATACTAGCCTTCTTCAAATTGTTCCTTATATGATGGCCGAAGGTAACTCCTATCGGATTCAGGTGAAATATGAAGGCGGGCAAACCGGCATCGCCTCTTTTACTTATGGAGAGAACGCTCTCACTGACAAAGGATACCTAGAGGGCGACCGGGATGGTGGGGACACAGACGGCAATCCGCCGGAGGATTCTGAAGACGACGAAAACACAGACCATACTCCGCCAAGTGATTCAGCGGATAACAAAAGTTCGAGCAACCCTGAAACTGCGGAGACCACTCCTACTCCTGATGCTGTTATTCCTGAAAATACTGTTTCCGAAGATGTCATTTCTGAAACAGCTATTTCAGAAGCGGTTGTTTCAAAAGAGGTAGTTTCTGAAAGCAACAGTATTGAAAATAAAGAAATCGCTGAAGCCCCCACAGCCGCCAAAGATGATACTTCTGCGGAACGTACCAAGCCCTATCTTCTGGGAAGCGAAATTAGCCTTATGCTGGAAAATCTGGGTTCTGCCCGTTTTTCTGCCGAAGCGATTATGCTGGATATCCCTGCGGATACAATTACGGCCCTTGGCATCAGTGATACCGACCAATTACTTGTTACTGTCCTTCCCCTGGAAAACAATCGTTTTTCTATTGAAATACTGAAAAACGATGTTGCCGTTACTACAGTCCCTTCCATGCAAATATCCCTGCCCTATGAGCCCGCAGAAAATGCCACCCCTGTATTAGTCAATGAAGCTGGAAGGGAAGTCGCAACCGGAGATCACAAACCGGATACGGGACTTGTTACTTTTACGATTAGTGAAACAGGCACTTTTCATATCAAAGAGGTAAAAGCTGCTTCACAGGATTCCTATGCAGTTAAAACCCTTACGGCACCTGAAATTTCCGGCTCTGACCATACCAACGGTAATTTTGTTTTTAGGCTGATTGCTGTCATCTTGGCAGTAGTCTTTACCGGTTCTGCCACTGTTGCAGTACTTATTTTCATCAAAAAAAGGAGACGCTGATGGCTGTTAATCTGAGAAAAAGCATTCCCTATCTGCTTACCTTACTGGCCGCTTCTTTTTTCTGCATCGGCTTGTATTTATGGAACAATAAATATACCTACAATGACCTTCAGCCAAGAAGCGGACAGTTGTTTGTTACGGAGGCTGATTTGTCTGCGCCTACCTTTCTCATTCACGATTGGGAGTTTTACCCGGATGTGCTGCTGACACCGGATACCTATCCGGGCGAATACATGGTATATAACGATATTGGCGAGCGTACCCGGTTTGACGGCCTTGGAACTCGAACCACCCCTCATGGCTGTGGCAGTTATGCGCTCCATATCTATCTGCCGGAAGGTACCAAAGCCTATGGGTTAGAATTACCGGAAATTTATTCCGCATACAAACTGTACATTAACGGCAGACTGGCAGCCTCTGTTGGCAATCCGCAGCCCGATGCCTATCGGCCCGCCACCCGGTCTAAGATGGTAGCCTTTGAAGCCGAAGGTCAGACCAACATCCTTTTGGCTGTCAGTGACTATTCCCATTTTTACAGCGGACTGGTATATCCGCCTGCTTTTGGTACTTTTTCCAAGGTGGAATCCCTACATCATATCCGGCTGGCATTTACACTCATTTCTTGTACAGTAGGACTGCTGTTTTCCGTTTTTTACGTTTACTTTGGCGTACGCATGAAAAAGAGAGAACCGCTGCTATTTGCCGCTGTGTGTTTTCTGATGTTTGTAACACCGTTGTTTCCGGTCATCCACTGTCTGTGGGAATTACCCATATTTCCATGGTATGCGCTGGAGCTGTTTTGCATTTATCTGATGATGTTTTTGGTTATCATCTTACATAACAGGATTTGTGATGCCGGCTATTACTGCCGTCGCATTTCCACTGCATTATCCGCTGTTTTTTGCCTTTTGGCAGGCTGCTACGGATTCTTTTCCGAGTACTTGACCGTACCGGTCATGCAGTTATTTTCCCGTTGCCTGTTTGTCTACAAGCTGGCCTTTGCTGCTTATCTTCTGATGACCGCAGGTACCTCTTTGAAGAGATTAAACAACGCTTCAAAACCTTTGTTTTTTGCAACAATTGCATATGCAGCTATCTTTATCTGGGACCGCATTCTTCCTACATACGAACCGATTCTGTTCGGCTGGTTTATGGACTGGGGCAGTCTGATTATTATATGTGCCATCGGCTATACCCTTTGGCATGATTTGGTAAACGCCTATATTAATAAGCTTGCCTTTGAGGAGGAAAATCACCAATTTAAAAAGCAGCTTGCCATGCAGGAGATATATCATCGGGAGCTTAACAGCCAACTGGAAGAACGCCGAAAGATGACCCATGATTTCAGACAGCAGCTGTATACCATATCCGGCTTTGTAGAGCAATTACAGCATACTCCGGCAACAGATTCATCTATAAAAGAATTGCAGAGCTATCTTGATACGCTTACTACCCATACAACCACACATTCCAATATGATTGCCGGTGCATTTTCGGAAAATACTGCCGTGGATGTCTTGCTGCAATATTATTATTTCTGTGCCAAAGAGCATGACATTCACATGGATATCCGTTTCTGTATGCCCCGGCAACAAGTGATGCCCGATGTGGAGTTGTGCTCGGTTTTGGGAAATCTTTTGGAAAATGCAGTAGATGCCTGTAATCGGATGCCTGCCGCAAAGGAATCCGGTGCTGAAAAGTCTATTACAATCAGTTCCCATGAAACAGACGGGCAATGGTTTATTATGGTGGAAAATACCTATGACGGCATTGTAATACAAAAACATAACCGGTTCCTGTCACGCAAAGAGACCGATACCAAGCGTTTTGGAATCGGTCTGGAATCTGTGAAGGATATTACCCAAAAATATGGCGGTAGTATGGATATTTATCCGAAAGAAACAATATTCCGTGTAGGAATTACACTCCCCCTAAAATAATCTGCTGCCTTAATCACACTCCTTTACCAGTTCCAAAAATTCTTCTTTATATTCATCGTCCAAATCAATACTCTTTAGCGTCTTCTTTACGTTTTTCACAGAAGCATCTTCCGGATATTCACTATGGGATGCCAGAAGGCCAAACTCTGCTACTGCTGCTGCAAAGAGGAAATCATCGGAAGGTTCCTCTTCGTAGCATTCATATCCTATGGGATACTGAAGCAGGTTGCTTTCATCTTCCGCAGGCTTTTTGTAACGTACGCTTAAAGTAAACCATTCTTCGGTCAGGGCATTGCCATCTTCACCAAGACCTTCCTGTTTTTCTTGTTGTCCCTGTTCCTTTAATTCCTTTTTGTAGTTGTCGCTATATTTTAAGTCTTCAATCTCTTTTTCAGATAAGCCTCCTATGGGCTCCTTTAAAACTACTTCGTATAATACGGTAACACTGTGTCCTGCACCGATTTCCCCTGCATCCTTGGTATCATCATTGAAATCTTCTTTGTTCAGAGCGCGGTTTTCATAACCAATCAGCCGATAACTTGACACAACGGAAGGATTAAATTCCACCTGGAACTTTACATCCTTGCAAATCGTAAGTAATGTAGCTGTCATTTCTTCTACCAGAACCTTGTCTGCTTCTCTGATACAATCGATATAGGCATAGTTTCCGTTGCCCTTATCCGCCAGTGTCTCCATTTTACTGTCCTTGATATTACCTGTACCAAATCCCAGAACAGATAAGAAGATACCGCTTTCTTTTTTCTCGGAAATCAACTCTTCCAGTTCTTCCTCACTGGTAAGACCGATATTCAAATCACCATCGGTAGCCAGAATCACTCTGTT
Organism: Lachnospiraceae bacterium; assembly: GCA_017411305.1. GTDB lineage: Bacteria > Bacillota > Clostridia > Lachnospirales > Lachnospiraceae > Suilimivivens. The sequence continues at coordinate 50,025 of JAFQQI010000005.1, read as the reverse complement.
ATTACCGCCTTCAATAAAATGCTCTTCCGCAAGGGCATATGCGGTTTCAATCCCCTTACTGCCGTGGGTTCCGCCGCCTGCTTCCAGTTTATTCAAAGCTTTCTGGATTTTCTTGGTTTTGTCCCCGCTGACACCGTCAAGAACGATAGTGTCATCACCTGCGTAGGTAACAATGGATACTCTGTCTTTTTCTGTCAGATTCTCTGCCAGCATGCAGAAGGACTCCTGCAAGAGAGGCAGCTTATCTTCGTTGTGCATAGAGCCTGATACATCCAGCAAAAATACCAGATTGGATGGGGGTGTCTGTTCATATTCCACGTCCTGCGTTTTCAGTCCAATCATAACAAGCTCTGCTTCTTCGTTCCAAGGGCACTTGCCGATTTGCGTGGTTACGCCAAAGGGCTCGTTTCCCTTAGGCTCTGCATAATCATAATCAAAATAGTTCAGCATTTCTTCGATTCTCACTGCATTTTCGGGCAGTTCCTCCAAAGAGTAACCGTCACGGATTAATCTGCGCAGGTTACTGTAGGATGCAGTATCCACATCTGCGGAGAAAGTAGAAAGAGGCTCCTTCATTACAGAGCTGTAACCTTTTTCTTCCCACTCACTGTATTCCTCGCCATTTTGCACTTCGGTGTCAAAATCGTAACAACTGTCCAGATAGCTCTTTTCGTTCTCTGTACCTTTCGCTTCTTCCCGGTCTGCATATTCTGCTTCCGGAGCTTCTGAGGTCGGTGCTTCTGCCACCGATTCGCTTCTCATGGTATTATCATACATGGGAGCTTCCTCAGTGGCTGCTTCCGTAATATAGTCAGCCCCTGTTACAGCTTCTTCCGTAGTTGTTTCTGCTGCCGGCGCACCTGTATCAGCCTCTTGCGTTTTACTGCTGCCACAGCCGGTAAGCACACCTGCTATTAATGTCATTGTAAGTAATAATGCTACTAATCTTTTTTTCATAAAAAATCCCTCCCGTAGTACCTGATATTACAGATACGTGGGAGGGATTATTATTTTATGGGTTTTTTTGTAAATTTTTTTAAAAATTTTTATTTCATGATGTAATCGAAGAATCCGTCTACATTATTGGACTTCATATAGCCCTTTTCTACCCAGAAATCAGCAGCCATCTGTGCGATTTCAAGAACGTTTCCTTCTTTACTCAAATCATTAAACTCTTTGTTCATTGCTTCATCATAGAAGGTGATACCTGCACATTCTGCTTTTACATCTTCTACAGAAAGGTCAAGTCCCTTTGCCATGATTTCGCAGCCTTCGTCAAAGTTTTCATTTAAGTATGCTACAGATTTGTTCCAGCCTGCATTTAAGGCGTCTGCTGCATCGGGATTTGCTTTCAGGAAATCAGTGCTGATGGTAAGAACGTCAATGATAGCCTTGGGATAATCAGCAGAGGATACTAAAATGTGTCCGCCTTCTCTTTCTCCGCAGTTACTAAGTGCAGGTTCCCAGGTTACCGCTGCATCAACCTGACCTGCAATAAATGCTTCACCTGCTGCATCGTTACCCATTTCTATGATATTAATCTGATCCTCGGTAATGTTGCTGTCAGCAAGTACCTGAAGGAAGAAGAAATAGGAAGTAGCTGATTTATCAAGTGCAACTGTCTTACCTGCTAAATCATCCACGCTCTGGATTTCTGCGCTTGCTACCAGACCGTCACCTCCGGTGGAGCAGTCCATGGTGCATACATACTGTTCAGGTGCGCCTGCATCATACTGGATGATGTCACGGTCAAGTACCTGACCAAGTGCCTGAATACTTCCGGATACAAAAGCGGAACCATAGGTAGATTCATCTTCCATGATAACAACTTCTACGTCATAACCAAGCTCTTCGAAATATCCCTTTTCAATACCGATAAACACAGGTGCATAACCTGCCCATGTACAGAATGCAACCTTACAGGGAATCAGTTCTCCGTCTGCCTTAGTCTGCTCTGCGGCATTTCCGCAACCGATGCAGGAAAATACCAATACCGCGCTTAACATAAGTGCCAATAATTTTTTCATAATCTTTTCTCCTTTTTTATTTATCAAGAGCTGCATCCTGACTTTCCTGCCAGAGCATCTCCATGATTTTCCGTTTCATAGCAAGGAATTCGGGAGTCACCAGGATTTCATGATTTCTTTCTCCCGGTATGTTTACCTCCATGACCTCTCTGATGGTTCCCGGACGTCTGCTCATCACATAAATCCGGTCTGCCAAAAGAATTGCTTCATCAATATCATGGGTAATAAACAAAATCGTGTTCTTGGTTTCGCGGCTGATTTTGGCAAGAAGCTCCTGCATGACTACTCTGGTCTGCGCATCTAACGCGCCAAAGGGCTCATCCATCAGCAGGATTTCCGGCTGATTTGCCAGTGTCCTTGCAATCGCTACCCTCTGCTTCATACCACCTGATAGCTGCTTGGGAAGTGCATTTTCAAAACCGGAAAGCCCTACCAGCTGAATATATTCCTGTGCTATCTTTTCCCGTTCTGCCTTAGGCACCTTCTTCATTTTCAGACCAAACTCAATGTTTTTCTGTACTGTCAGCCAGGGAAATAAACTGTATCCCTGAAATACCATGCCCCTGTCTGCGCCGGGACCGGATACTTCCCTTCCGTCAATTTCCACACTTCCTTCCGTTGCATCTGCCAAACCACCAATAATGTTAATCAGCGTAGATTTACCGCAGCCGGAGGGACCAACCATTACTACAAATTCTGACTCTTTTACTTCTAAATTAATATCCTTTAATGCATCCAGGTCCTTTTCCTTCCGTCCATTGGCGGGAAATACCTTCTGCAAATTGGTTACTTTTAATTTTATCTTATCCATACTATGTACCGGTTCCTTTCCTGCCTAGTCGCCCAATCTTTCATGCCAAGGCACAATAATCTTGGTCAGAATCCGAAGAATAAAGTCTGTTACCAAGCCGATAAGACCGATCATGATGAGACCTGCAAAAATCACATCCGTTGCCAGGAATCTCTGGGACTTTAAGATAATGTAGCCAAGTCCTGCGGAAGCTGCAACCATTTCCGCAACCACCAAATAGGTCCATGCCCAGCCGATGGTCATTCTGAAGTCATCCATAAGCCCCGGTAATGCCGCAGGGAAAATAACCTCCGCATAAAGCTGAAGCTTATTGGCACCGAGAGTGCTTGCTGCATTGAGCATATTCTTTTCAATGGAGGATACGGTGTCACATACCATCAGCACCAGCTGGAAAAAGGTTCCCAGGAAAATAATCACATACTTCTGGTTTTCATCAATTCCCAAATATAAAATGGTAAGAGGCACAAGTGCCACTACCGGTAAATATCTTGCAAATTCGATAATGGGCTGAATGACTGCACTAAAGACTTTGGAACGGGCCATCAGCATACCGATGGGAAGTGCCGCAATTGCTGACCAGACCCAGCCAATCATAACTCTTTTGGTGGAGAGCCAGCAATGCTCCCATAAAGAACCGTCACCTGCCATCCCCACCAGACTGTTCCACACTGCAGTAGGAGAAGGCATAAATATTTTATTCATAAATCCGCCGTAGGTCAGAATGCACCAGGCAGCAATAATCACACAAAAGGATATAAAGGAAAGACAACCATAGGAAAGTCTTGTGGTTTTCTTTTTCATAAAATAGTCTCAACTTTCAGCATATTATTCTTTTATCACATTAGCACACTAAAGTAGTATACCATGGGACTTTCCTTTTGAAAAGCCTAATGTTTTACTTATTTTGATTGATTCTCATGGTCAGTCCGATTCGTTTCTTAGGCACATCCACAGAAAGTACCTGTACTTCAACAATGTCGCCTACACTGACTGCTTCAAGAGGATGTTTGATAAATTTGTCCGTAATCTGGGAAATGTGTACAAGTCCGTCCTGATGCACACCGATATCCACAAACACACCGAAGTCAATGACGTTGCGGACAGTTCCCTTTAAAATCATGCCCGGCTTTAAGTCTTCCATGTCAAGCACATCGCTTCTAAGAATCGGCGCCGGCATACTTTCTCTGGGGTCACGGGAAGGCTTTTCCAGTTCTTTCAGGATATCCGTCAAAGTAATTTCACCAATACCAAGCTCTTCTGCCATCAGCTTCTTATCTTTAATTTTCTTTTCAAGGGAGCTTACCATTGCTGCTTCTTTCTTAGTATCAGCTACACCGGCAGTTGAACCGCTCTTCTGATCGGAAGCATCACCGGCAAGAGCCATGGTGGTGCCGCCCATTGCTGCTGCCAATGCTTTACCCATAGCAGTATTGGTGTTGCGGATAACCACCTTCTGCTGCTTCTTCTCTTTCTTAGGAGCTTCTTTCTTGGCTTCTGCTACAGGCTTCTTCTTGGCTGCTTCCTTTTGAGCTGCTCTCACATCATCCATAGTCAGTCCCATCTTAGCAAGCAGTGCCATAGCTGCTTCATAGCTTTCGGGATGTACACTGGTAGCATCTAAAGGATTATCCCCATCTACAATTCTAAGGAATCCGGCACACTGCTCATAGGCTTTCGGTCCTAATTTGGGTACCTTTAATAGCTGTGCACGATTCTTGAATTTACCGTTCTGTTCTCTGTAGTCTACGATATTCTTAGCAATCACTTTGGAAATACCGGAAATATATTCAAGTAACGGTGCGGATGCAGTATTTAAATCTACGCCTACTTTGTTTACGCAGTCTTCTACCACGCCGCTTAAAGCTTCGCCTAACTTCTTCTGGTTCATATCATGCTGATACTGACCTACACCGATAGACTTAGGGTCAATCTTTACAAGCTCTGCAAGAGGGTCTTGTAATCTTCTTGCAATGGAAGCTGCACTTCTTTGTCCCACATCAAAGTTGGGGAACTCTTCGGTTGCCAGCTTACTTGCGGAATAAACGGAAGCACCTGCTTCGTTTACGATGACATACTGAACAGGCATATTCAGCTCTTTAATCAGCTCTACAATCACCTGCTCGGATTCTCTGGAAGCAGTTCCGTTTCCTACACTGATTAAGGAGATGCCGTACTTGGCAATCATCTTTTTCAGTTCCGCCTTTGCTTCCGCCACCTTGTTCTGCGGTGCTGTAGGATAAATCACCTTGGTATCTAACACCTTACCGGTAGCATCTACTACGGCAAGCTTACAGCCGGTACGGAACGCAGGGTCCCATCCCAGCACTACCTTTCCTGCAATAGGGGGCTGCATCAGAAGCTGCTCTAAGTTCTTTCCGAATACGGAAATAGCACCGTCCTCTGCCTTCTCGGTTAAGTCATTTCTGATTTCTCTCTCAATCGCAGGCGCAATCAGACGGTCATAAGCATCTTCAATTACATCCTGCAAAAAAGGTGTAGTATATTCGTTTTCGGAGGTTAATGTTTTCTTGGCAAGATATTGTAAAATTCTTTCCTTGGGTGCAATTACCTTAACAGTTAAAAACTTCTCGGTTTCCCCACGGTTCAGTGCCAGCACACGGTGACCTGCCACCTTCTTAATAGGCTCCTCATAAGCGTAATACATCTCGTATACGCTCTGCGCCTTTTCATCCTTGGCAGCACTTGTCAGGGTTCCTTCCCGGGTTGTGATGTCTCTGATATAAATACGGTAATCAGCCTCATCAGAAATACTTTCAGCAATAATATCTGCCGCTCCCTGTAAGGCTTCCTTGGCGTCCTTTACTTCCTTTTCTTCATTTATGTAATTAGCCGCTTCTTCTAAAAGTGGCTTGTCCGCATTCTGCTGCATGATATACTCTGCAAGAGGCTCCAAGCCCTTTTCTTTGGCAACACTGGCTCTTGTTTTTCTTTTCGGTCTGTAAGGACGATACAAGTCCTCCACTACCACCAAGGTTTCAGCCGCAAGAATCTTAGCTTTCAGCTCATCGGTCATCTTTCCCTGTTCTTCGATGCTTCCGATTACCTGCTCCTTCTTTTCTTCCAGATTGCGCAGATAAGTCAGTCTCTCATGCAAAGTACGCAACTGTTCGTCATTTAAGGAACCTGTTACTTCCTTACGGTAACGGGAGATAAAAGGAATGGTATTTCCTTCATCAATCAGCTTTACCGCAGCTTCTACCTGCCATTTTTCTACTTTCAGTTCTTCTTTCAGTTTCAGTATAATGTCCATAGTTTTTATCCTTTACTCACTTTTTTCCTTTTTACGGGAACCTCCCTCATAATATTATAGTGAAATTGAACCTTTTTTTCAAGGTTGGCTTACTTGTATTCTTTTACAATAAATGTTACTATATAATTACCATAGAATGATTAGAAAGTGGGATATTATGGATTTTAATCAACATCAACAAAACTTTCACTCGCCGGGACTTAGCATGGCATCAGCTTCACTTCTTTTGGGATTGGCCGCTGTTTTTACCTCTATGGCCGTATTCCCGCCCCTTATTTGCGGAAGTCTTGCCATGATATTTGCCCTGTTATCCAAGGGCTACGGTAAAAAAATGATTACACAAGCTAAAATCGGTTTTGCCTGTGCTGTAGGAAGCATATGTCTGACCGTTGTTATGTTTTTTGCAAGCTTTGCCCTCATACTTAGTGAACCGGATATTCTGATAGAATTCGGCAAACAGTATGATGCCACCTGTGAATCCATGTATGGTCAGTCTTCGGAAGATATGTTTGGCTATTCCTTCGAGGACGCAATGACCGATTATGCAGATTTATTACGATAAGAAAGGAGTAACCTATGATAAACGGAATCGGCGCTTACGCCACACCATACGCATATCAGGCAGGAATCATTCCCTCCTCCCATGCTGTTGTTAAAAATCCGGGCGCACCTACGGAAGTAACCCCCGGGCGCAAATCATCGCCTGCAGAATGTGAAACCTGCAATAACCGTAAATATCAGGACGGCTCCGATGAAATGGTTTCCTTTAAGTCTGCAGCACATATTTCCCCCGAAGCATCTGCTGCCCGTGTACGGGCTCATGAGCAGGAGCATGTAAGTAATGCCTACAAAAAAGCCGCCCAAAATGACGGTAAGGTATTAGCTGCCAATGTCACCCTGAAAACAGCTATTTGCCCTGAATGCGGACGTAGTTATGTGGCAGGAGGTACTACTGCTACCAAAATCCAGTACGGCGATGAATCTAACCCCTATCAGAAGAATAAAAAGGCCGCTGATGCTGCCGGTGTTGTGGGGATGAATCTGGATGTAGCTGTCTGATATTAATACCCGAATATGTAACGACAGGAGTTTTTATTTATGAATAAATATTTATCCTCAGCCAGCCTGAAAGCTCTGGCCAAAGGACAATTGCTTGGGAATTTCGGCATATTAATTCGTATCTTTCTCATTTATTGCGGCTGGATTTTCTTTACAACCTTCAGCACCTCCATGATGGATATTTCTTCATTCATGGGGCTCATTATTTACTATGTTGCGACTTTTCTTATTAGTCTGATTACGGGAATTTTTCTTTACGGCCAGGCCTATATTTTTCTTAAAATTGCCTGTAATCAGGAAATAATGGTTAGCGATTTGTTTTTCGGGTTTAAAAATGCACCGGATAGAATTATCAAAGTCCAGGCTGTTATATCTTTGGTTTCCCTGCTCTGTTCGTTTTACGGGATTCTTAGTCCCTATGTGATGCAGCAGCCGGATAATTCTTATCTGTTTCTTGCATATGTTGTTTTATTTATTTTAGGCAGCGCGGTGAACATTCTCTTTACGCTGAATGCTTCCCAATGTTTTTACCTGATGCTGGATTTTCCGCAGTATTCTCCTTCGGAAATATTTAAAAAAAGCTTCAGCATTATGAAAGGCAGCAAAGGACGGTTATTTTATATCAACCTTTCCTTCTTACCATTGTTCCTGCTTAGTATTTGTAGCTGCTGCATCGGTTTTTTGTGGGTACTTCCTTATTTGCAGGCAGTACATGCTAATTTTTATTTGGATTTAATTAAAAAGAAAAAATAGTATCAATATTTTACTTCATAAGATATCTAATGAAGTAAAATAGCTGATGAAATAGCACTATGACTATTTCATCAGCTATTCTGTTAATCTGAGAATCTCTCGAGCAACCTTTTCCCCTTCTCACCTCACAATTCCAATATATCTGTAATACTAGCCACAAGAACTACACCGGAAGATTTTCTGGTTACTAATTCATCCATTCAATATCCGTTAAAGATAATTCTCCCTCCGCAGTCCTATACTTTGTGAGCATTTGTATTCATGTTCTTTTCTTTTTTTCTCAACTTCTTGCTAATTTTGTCCACAAATTTCTCCAACACTTGTAATGGCAAATTAATATAGAACATACGTTCTTTTTGTGATATAATATTATTGTACCAATACGAAATATACTAACTTATAGGAGGATTCAACTATGATTATCAAAGCAAATGGTGCTGAAATCTCAGTATTACTTTCATCTGAGCAACAAAATGATTATATTTCCCTAACAGATATTGCCAAATACAAAAATCCTGATTATCCAAGAATCGTTATCTCAAATTGGTTAAGTTCTTATTCCACCATTGATTTTCTCGCAGCATGGGAAACATTATATAATCCTAACTTTAACCGTACGGAATTCCATACGGTTAGAAACGAACCGGGACGATTGATTTTAACTGCTAAACAGTGGATAGAGCGAATGAATGCTATTGGAATAACCTCTCATGCAGGTCGCTATGGTGGAACCTATGCTCACTCTGACATTGCTTTTGAGTTTGCTTCATGGATTTCTCCTGAATTTAAACTATATATCATAAAGGATTATCAACGACTTAAGACTCAAGAAGCAGAAAAGCTTTCATCCGGATGGGACAGTAAGCGTGAACTTTCAAAAATTAATTATCGAATACATACCGATGCCATTAAAGAATTTTTAATCTTACCAGAGCTTACTCCACAAGAAATTAATTACAAATATGCCAGTGAAGCAGACATGCTGAATATGGCTCTCTTTGGAAAAACTGCCAAACAATGGCGTGACGAAACAGGAAATAAGAAAGAAAACATGCGAGATTATGCAAGTGTAGAGCAATTAATCATATTAGTAAATATTGAGAGCATGAATGCAGATATGATTCGTGAGGGTATTCCTATGAGTGAACGCCTTAAAAAATTACGTAGCGTAGCTTATTATCAAATGCAATCTCTTACTCGCAATAAAAGCATTGAACGAATAAAAGATAATTTGGTTGAAAACATATCAATCAAAAATTCATAGCCAATCCAAGTAATATGAAAAGCCTGCCACTTTACATGGCAGGCTTTCATTTCAAATATGCTTCCTATTAATTTGTACTCTCCGGCTTGGTATTAATCCACTTCAGATAAGCATTGATAAACTGGTCTAAGGCACCGTCCATTACCGCGTCCACATTTCCTGTTTCTGCCTCGGTTCTGTGGTCCTTTACCATGGTATAAGGCTGCATAACATAAGAACGGATCTGGTTTCCCCAGCCGATTTCCTTTACCTCACCTCTGATATCGGAAAGCTTCTCTGCATTGGCTTCCTTTTGAAGCATGTACAGCTTCGCCTTTAACATCTGCATTGCCTTATCCTTATTCTGGAACTGGGAACGCTCATTTTGGCACTGTACCACGATTCCCGTCGGAAGATGGGTAATACGGATTGCAGAAGATGTCTTGTTTATATGCTGTCCGCCTGCACCACTGCTTCGATAGGTATCAATACGCAAATCATCATTGTTGATTTCGATATCCACATCCTCTTCAATATCCGGCATAACATCCAATGATACAAAAGAGGTCTGACGCTTACCCTGGGCATTAAAAGGAGAAATACGCACCAAACGGTGTACTCCCTTCTCTGACTTCAGGTACCCGTAAGCATTTACGCCGTTTACCTGGAACGTAACAGACTTAATTCCGGCTTCATCGCCATCCAGATAATCAAGCACTTCTACCGAAAAGCCTTTGCGCTCTGCCCATCTGGTATACATACGGTAAAGCATACTGCACCAGTCACAGCTCTCCGTACCGCCGGCACCTGCATTCAGTTTCAGGATGGCATTGTTATTATCATACTCTGCCGAAAGAAGGGTGCCGATTCTGATTTCCTCAAAGGTGAAAATAAATTCATCCAGCTCTGCACGGATGTCAGCCGCAAGCTCTGCATCTTCTTCCTCGTAGCCCATTTCAATCAGTGTTTCAATATCTTCATATTGGGTACACAGACCGTTCATGGTATCTACCGTATCTTTTAAATTCTTTAATTCCTTCATTTTTTGATTGGAAACATCAGGGTCATCCCAAAAGCCGGGTGCCTCCATTTCTCTTTCCAATTCCTCGATTTTCTTTGACTTACTGTCTAAGTCAAAGTGAATCCCTCACTTCCGCTAAAGGGGTTTCATAAGCAAGGAGTTCAGATTTCATCTGGTCCAATTCTACCACTTAACGTTCACCTCTTTCTATAAATATATTTGTGTAGCATACTAAGAAATGTTTCTTAATTCTACTTTCTACCGCAACACTGCTTATATTTTTTCCCGGAACCGCAAGGGCAGGGGTCATTGGGATATACCTTAGCTACTTCTCTCTTTACGGGAGCCTTTGCCAACGTATCATCCTTATTGGTACCGGTTACCTTTGCGACCTGTTCTCTCTCCACCTTCTGCTCTACACGTACATGGAATAAAAGACGAACAGTTTCTTCTCTGATATTCTGGGTCATTTCGTCAAACATGTCGTAACCGTTAAGCTTGTATTCCACAAGCGGATCTCTCTGTCCGTATGCCTGCAGGCTGGCTCCCTGACGGAGCTGTTCCATGTCATCGATATGGTCCATCCATTTACGGTCAATTACCTTAAGCAGAATCACACGCTCTAATTCTCTGATTGCTTCCGGCTCGGGGAATTCCGCTTCCTTTGCTTCGTAAAGCTTTACTGCCTCTTCCTTCAGCTGCTGCTTTAACGCATTCTTCTTAGGTGTGTTGATACGTCCTCTGCTTACCGGCTTTAACGGCACGGTAGGAAGCAGAAGGGTATTTAACTCATCCAAATCCCACTCATCAAAATCATTATCATCGCCAATTGCAATATCCACACTGTTTTCGGTAATATCAGTGATCATCTTGTAGATAACATCACGCATGCTTTCACCGTTTAACACGCGAAGTCTCTCATCATAAATGATTTCTCTCTGCTCGTTCATTACCTGGTCATACTCAAGCAGGTTCTTTCTGATACCATAGTTGTTACTTTCTATTTTTTTCTGGGCAGATTCAATGGCATTGGTCAGTGCCTTGTGCTCAATTTCCTGATTTTCGGGAATTCCCAGCGCATTAAACATACCAATCAATCTCTCGGAACCGAACAGACGCATCAAATCATCTTCCAGTGAAATGTAAAACTTGGATTCACCGGGGTCTCCCTGACGTCCTGCACGACCACGCAGCTGGTTATCAATACGTCTGGATTCATGACGCTCTGTACCGATAATCTTAAGACCGCCTGCCGCTTTTGCTTCATCATCCAGCTTAATATCCGTACCACGGCCCGCCATGTTGGTAGCAATGGTAACCGCACCATGGATACCTGCATCTGCTACTATCTCTGCCTCCATTTCATGGAACTTCGCATTCAGCACCTTATGGGGAACTCCCTGCTTACTAAGAAGCCGGCTTAGCTCTTCGGAAGCATCAATATTAATGGTACCTACCAAAACAGGCTGTCCCTTGGCATGGGCTTCTTTTACAGACTCTACAATAGCATGCAGCTTTTCCTTTCTGGTCTTATATACGGCATCCTGCAAGTCTTTTCTGGCTACCGGTCTGTTGGTAGGGATTTCGATAACGTCCATACCGTAAATATCACGGAATTCTTTTTCTTCTGTAAGGGCAGTACCTGTCATACCCGCCTTTTTCTCAAATTTATTAAAGAAGTTCTGGAAGGTAATGGTGGCAAGGGTCTTGCTTTCTCTCTTAACCTTTACATGCTCCTTTGCTTCGATTGCTTGATGAAGACCGTCCGAATAACGGCGTCCCGGCATAATACGTCCGGTAAATTCATCCACAATCAAAACCTGGTCATCCTTCACCACATAATCCTGGTCACGGAACATCAAATTGTGGGCACGGAGTGCTAAAATAATATTATGCTGAATTTCAATATTCTCGGGATCTGCCAGGTTATCAATCTGGAAGAACTTTTCCACTCTTTCAACACCCTGGGCAGTCAGATTAACAATTTTGTCCTTTTCGTTAACAATGAAATCACCGGTTTCTTCCTGTTCTACCCCCATGATAATATCCATTTTGCTCAGGTCAGCCATATCCTCACCACGCTTCATCTGCTTGGCAAGAATATCGCATACCTCATAAAGCTTGGTGGATTTACCGCTCTGACCGGAAATGATAAGGGGTGTTCTGGCTTCATCGACCAATACGGAGTCCACCTCATCGATGATAGCAAAATGCAAGTCACGCAGTACCAGCTGGGCTTTGTAAATGACCATGTTATCACGCAGATAGTCAAATCCCAACTCGTTATTGGTGACGTAAGTAATATCACAATTATATGCTTCCCGTCTTTCTTCTGACTTCATGCTGTTTAAAACAACACCTACCGTCAGTCCTAAGAACTTGTGTACTTCACCCATCCATTCCGCATCACGCTTAGCCAGATAGTCATTGACGGTTACTACATGTACACCCTTGCCTTCCAAGGCATTCAAGTAAGCAGGTAATGTAGATACAAGCGTCTTACCTTCACCGGTTCTCATTTCTGCAATACGTCCCTGATGAAGAATGATACCGCCGATTAACTGTACCCGGTAGTGCTCCATGTTCAGTACACGCTTTGCCGCTTCTCTGACAGTCGCATAAGCCTCCGGAAGAATATCATCTAAGGTTTCCCCTTCAGACAGTCTCTTTTTGAATTCCTCGGTCTTGCCTCTCAACTCTTCATCAGAAAGAGCTGCCATAGCAGGACGCAAGTCTTCAATGGCCTGTACTGTACTTTCTATTCTCTTTAATTCTCTTTCGCTGTGTGTTCCAAATAATTTCTGAACTAAACCCATATGGTCACCTCACTATGTCAGGCTGGCTGCTTTCTGTAAAAGCATCCACGCTCTACACGGTCTTAATTATGCAAAATAATCAAAAAACCGCAAATCTTATTGTAACAGATTTACGGTTTTTATTCAACTATTCAAATATTAACGGTTTGTTAAAAGTTCTTTAAAATCTTCCAAACATTTTTATGAATGTTATTCCCAGCTGCGATGGATCGTATCAGTCATTTTATGGTGCCACTTTTCCTCTCTCCACATTCCCACAAACTGAGGTGCGCAGAAGTTGCTGGTGGCAATACCTGCCCAGCATCCTAAGGCCGCAGCCGTTTCCACACCAAGACGATTCAGGTCTAAAATCCACTCCCATTCAAGAAGCGGTCCGTCTTTGTAATCCACAACTGCCCAACATTCCGTTGTAATCAACGGCTTGCCACTGTTTTTGGACCACTGTGCAAGCTTCACAATTCCATCCACCAGACACTGCATATAGTGCTGTTCATTTTCCATGTATATCTGCTTGCCTTTCAGCGCCATATTAGTATAACCGATATCATCAAATCGTTCGTAATGATAGCCCACCTTATCATAGTAGTCACTAACCTGTGCCATCCAGATATGAACCTCCAGAAAATCCAGAAAGCTGACGTCCTCATTCACATCAGGATAAGGTACTGTATAAGAAAAAGTAACTGGAATCTGTGGATAGGCTTCTTTAAATACAGAAACAGCTTCCTTCATCCAATTGCTTGCAAGGGCTGATGTTCTTGGTTCCTCTTCCTCTCCACCCAAAAACGGAATCCACAGCCCAAGCGGAAATTCGTTACATAAGTCCACATACAGAATGTTGTCAAGCTCTCCCCATTCTTTGATATAGTCAAGGGTCTTTATCCAAATTTCCGCATGCTGCTTTGGTGTTTTAATTTCCATACGGGTGTTGTCCATATCCTCACGGAACCAGCTGGAAAGTGCCACTCTTACCCCATGCCTGCGGCAGGCAGACAGAAATTCCCTGAAATCATCCTTCAGTTTGATTTTGTTAATGGAAGGACTTCCCCAGTCCTGGGTATTCCACACCGGTTTTAAGGTCCATTCCTTTGAAATGTCCTTCGCAACCAGCTGGGGATAAGCTTCGATTCTCACCGCATCATAACCACGCTGTGTCAGCTCTGAAAGAGCCTTATCCCAATCCTCAAAGCCTGCTCCCGGCCATCTTCTTTCTATCCAGGAAAAATCCCACATGGTAATGGCAAGGGGCTTGTCTATATTGAATAACTTCTTTGCTGTATTCTGAATTTCTTTGCTCATCTTGTATTTCTCCTTCCTCAATTTACCAATTCATCAAGAAGTGCCATCAGCGCATCAACATCCTCTTCCCTGGTAGCCCAACTGGTAGCAAAACGTACCACCTGATGAGTCTCATCCACCGGTTCCCAAAACTCAAAAGTTACTTTTCCGCTGAGTTTTTCTATTTGCTCATTGGATAAAATGATAAACTGCTGATTCGTGGGTGAATCAAGGTGGAAAGAATAACCTCTCTCCTTAAAGCCTGCTTTCAGCTTCTCTGCCATACGGATGGCGTGGGCTGCAATTTCAAAATATAAATTGTCCGTAAATAAGGTATCAAACTGAATTCCCAAAAGCCGTCCCTTGGCAAGCATGGCTCCGTGCTGCTTTACCAAGGTATTAAAGTGCTTAGGCATATTTTGCTTGGTAAATACCGCTGCCTCGCCGCAAAGTGCTCCCACCTTGGTGCCACCAATATAAAACACATCACAAATCCGGGCAATATCCGCCAAGGTCAGGTCTGTGCTTTTGCTCATAAGTCCATATCCCAAACGGGCACCGTCCAAATAGAGGGGAATCTGATACTCATGGCAAACCTCTGCAATGTCTGTCAGCTCCTGCTTGCTGTACAATGTCCCGTACTCTGTGGGATGGGAAAGATAAACCATACCCGGGTATACCATATGCTCATGACTGCCGTCTTGCCAAAATCCCTGTAAAAGACTACGCACATCTGCAGCCTTCATTTTTCCCTGATAAGAGGGTACCGTCAACACTTTATGCCCGGCATGTTCAATGGCACCTGCTTCATGCACATTTACATGTCCTGTAGTTGCTGCAATGACACCTTCGTATCTTTGAAGCATGGTATCGATGACAATGGCATTGGTCTGAGTGCCTCCCACAAGAAAATACACCTCTGCCGCCGGGCATTCACATGCCTGTTTGATTCTTTCATTGGCACTTTCACAATATTTGTCAGCACTGTAACCGGGTACCTTTTCATAGTTGGTTTCTATAAGACGTTGCAATATCTTTTCATGGGCACCTTCTAAATAATCACATGCAAATGATAACATACTCACTTCTCCTTATTCATCAAATTCCAAGGAATAAACACACATCAACATATTCATTCCAATTTCACCAAATGTTTCTTGGTCCGAACACATTTCCACAACCAGATTATAATCTTCATTTTTATAAATATAATAATCTTTATATGTTGTTTCTTCCTCAAAAGAAAGAAGTTCTGTTATTTCATGGCTCGCCATTTCTTTTTCTTCTCTTGTCACTTCCGAATCTTCAATATGTATTATTTGCTTAATCAACTTATCAGCATTATCTTTATTTTTATATATCTTTACACTAACAAGCGCATCTCCGTTAGCATTTTTATCTATAGAAACAAACGAATCAATTCCATCTTGTGACTCAAAGACAAATCGTTCTTTATCATATGGCATAGAATAATGATGACTTCCTGTAACCCATGTTGTATGCATTACTTTTAATTCTTCCGTGGAAGACGAATAATACTCTATATCTTCCGTCTTAATCTCAATTCCCGCAACAGTTTCCGCTTCCTCTGTACGTATTTTACTAACTTCACTATCTGTTTCAGATTCTGCTTCTTCCGTATTTTCCTTCTCTTTTTCGGATACTGCTTCAGCCTCTTCCTGTTTGCTCTCTACCTCCTTACTTAGTACCTCCGTTTCGGTATTGCTTGCGCAGGCACTAAAAATCATCAAAGAACATACTAACAATCCTACTATTCTTTTTTTCATGTACAATTTCCTCTCTTAATTTCTATGTATAATTATTACATTCTACAATGTCTCAATCTCTACACATGTAGTATTCATGTACCAGACTGCGATACCCCCATTCCTTTAAGGTCTCATATCGAATACGATAGTTTCCCTTGTAGTGTCTGCCCGTAACGGTATACCTGATATACTGTTGCATATACGCATCCACTTCCTTAAGTCCTATATCTGTTGTCAGATTAGGGAAAAACCATCTGCTCCAGCAAAATTCATCTTCACATTCCTCTACGGAATTACTGCCATAAAACTTACGGTTCATGGCATGTACAAACCCGATTGCCGCTTTTTCCGGTGAAAGGCCTTTTTTTATCTGCCACCTACGAAGCGCCCGGGCCTTTCTTTTTATTTTGGCTTTTATCTTCCGAATCGTCGTATCAGACAAATCAATCTGTCCCTTCCGATAGGCAAAACCCAGAAATTCTATTGCCTCTTCCGGCCGATAAATTACTTCTTTCTTCGGATTTATCGTAAGTCCCAACTGAGTTATCATCTCATAAAGCTGCTGTTTTCGCACCTCCAGAAGTTCTCTGCTTTCTGCAAACAAAAGAATATCATCAGAATATCTGAAATACAGCACATCTTCTTTTTCAAAATAAGCATCTACATCTGCCATATACAAATTAGCAAGAAATGGCGCTATCGGTGTGCCTGCCATAGCACCGTGTGCCTCTTCTTTCATATTACCGTTCTCGCACACCCTTTTTTCTCGGAGAATCCGCACGAACATCTCATAAAGTACATCATCTCTCTGCTTTATAAAAAAAAGCTTCTCTATCAACAATTCCACATTAATAGAATTAAAATAGTTACTGATGTCTACCTTTAGGCAATAACTGTTTGCTACTCTTTTATCCGTAAGCAAACGCCGAAGTGCCTCCTTAACACCAAATCCACGGCGAAACGCATAACAATTGGATGCAAACACATCATCATAGGCAAACAATTGAAATGCAATGAATTTTAAGAAAATACCATCCGCACCTTCAAATGTATAAACCACTCTCTTTTTTCCTGTCCCTATCTTATTGATGGTCTTTTTGGCCGGAAGACTTCCGGGAAAAAGCCCTTCCTCCAAATCACAACATAAGAGAGCATACTGCTTCTCCTCAATAAAATCACTGATTTCCTGTTCCTCGCGCTTTGATAAGTGCTGCTTTTCTATTTTATAATCTAAAAAATCCCACCAGCATTGAGCAAGGGATGCTTTCTGCACAATTTTCATCCCAAACCATTCTCCTTAGCCATCCCATGACCTACTCTATCGATACTTTTTTCTACAAAAAAAAGAGAGAAACAGCTTTGAAACCATAAAGCCGTGCTTATGGTACCGGACTTAACATATTTCCGTCGCCCGCAAAACGCCTATCGGTAAAAAATATGCTTCATCCTAAACGGGCGCAATGTTACATTGCATTTCTCTCTTTTTTGCTGAAATTATTTAACTGTTCTGTCTCTCTTACAGAATACTGCGAAGCTGCTGCGCAACATAACTGCTTCTGTTGGGAAGACGTAAAATAAAATGAACATAGCCTATTCCTGCATTTCTGCAGGCAGTCTTAGACTGCAAAACAATCTTTCTCTTATAGTCGTTAGCTCCGGCAAGCAGGTTAATCATGGCAACTGCCTGTCCGTCACGGTAAATACCGTATGTATATGTCCACGCAATGTCATACGTTCCGATTTCAGAAGCGCTCACATTCTTTCTCAGTGTATAACCGGGAAATTCCCTTGTAAGGCACTGTTCCATACGCGCACGCACTACAGATTCCTTCCCATAGCAACTTTCTTCCTCGTTACAAACCGCACTTGCTTCACTCGCACGGTTAATTGCCGTCTGTGTCTTCTTTTGCACATTGCCGCTGATGCCACTCTGATTCACAGCTTCTTTTGCACCATCAAGCACGTTATCAACTACACTGTCTACCACTCCGGAAATAATTTTTCTGGCTTCCTTCTTTAATAAATTATCTAAAAATCCCATAAACACCCCTCCTTAAAGCTCTTTGACACCCCAATATTCTTATGTGAAATTGTAGCATATTATGGGTAACTTTACAAGAATGACAGCCATTTTTATACATCCCCCGAATTGTATGAATTAAGCGACAAATCTTTTTTCCGAAAGCTCAATATCGGATACCCATAAATATCATAAAACCGTCTCACCGCTCTGTGGAACCTCGGCGTGCATTCTTCTATTTTCCCATTCTCAAATATATTCAAAATACTCTAATAACTTTTTATATGCATCCTGAGCCGCTCTGCATGTTTCCTGCAAAAAACCTTTTTCTGTTAAATATTCTTTTAACCCTCTTCTGTAATATTCCTTTGATACATCTTCGACAATGAATGGCGGAATATTATTTTTTAAGCATTCCTTAAACATTATCAATCGGCCGACACGGCCATTACCGTCCTGAAAAGGATGTATCTTCTCAAACCTATAATGAAAATCAATGATATCTTCAAATGTTATATTATCGTTCTCTCTATATTCTTTTAATAATTGCTTCATCTCATATGCCACTTTAGTCGGATGTGTTGTATCAACCATATCACCGATCATATTAGGTCTTTTTTTATATTCTCCGACGGCAAACCACTCTTTCTCACTATCTGTTGTTCCGCTTTTTAACACCAAATGGATATGCTTTATGATATCTTCTGACACTTCTTTGTCTGCAACCCTCAGAATATAATCAAAGCATCTGAAATGATTTACAGTTTCAATAATATCATCAATATTTTCATACCCGTCGGTAACACCTATTGTTCGTGTTTCATATATGCTTCTCGTTTGATCTTCTGTCAATCTGCTGCCTTCCATGTGATTTGAATTGTATGCCAGCCTGATTTGTGTTTGATGATATAAACCACCTTTTAATTTCATGCTTTGTTCTTCTCTGAGCTTAAATAAAATTGAATTTTCATCAATTTCTTTTTCGTATGATAAAATGGCACCGGGCTGACAATCAAAGTAATTGCACAATGCATATATTGTTGACATTGCAACCTCTTCATTCTTTGCCAACTTTGCCATAGTCGCCGAAGATATCCCGATTGCATTTTTCAGTTTTTCTTTGGATATTTCTCTTTCTTCCATCAGCAAGAATAACTTTTTGTACGAAATCATGCCATCTACCACCTTTCAAAGTATCTATAGTATATCATACAAGTTTATGATAGTAAATATTTAATATTTAGTTATCTAAACCTATCAAAAAAATGGAAAAGGTGTGATACCTTTTCTCACACCCTTTTCTCACACCAGTTATTTTACTATATCGAAATCCACCAGCACACTCCATATTTATCAATAATTGTGGCATTACATTTACTCCACGGAAGTTCATGAATCGGTTCAAGGACCACGCCACCTTCGCTCAAAACCTCAAACGCCTTATAGACTGCTTCCTCGGTTCCCATCTCAAATACATTAAAAGTCATGGTTTCCCATTTGTACTTGTGGACCACATCGATATCACATGGATTTTTTGCTTCTGCCAACGCCAAAAACCCTTCTCCGCCTACCGATAATTCACAGTGCTCATAAAAAGTATTATCCTCATTTATAAACTCACGCGTAATCTCTGCACCAAAAGCTTTACAGTACATTTCTGCCGCTTCAAAACTGTTTTTTACATATACCTGCGTATAATTCTTCATTTGCTCTCCTCACAATTCCGTTTCTCTTAGCCAATAAACTTCTTAATATCCTTTTCCACTGCTTTTGGATTCAAAAACAAAATGCGCTCTTTTATCTTATCATACGCCTCGTCTGCAGAGATATCCGGTGTCAAATCCTCACCCCAGAAATTCTCCACGGTAGTAAACACCGTGCTGTTCCAGCCGTATGGTTTCCCCAAGCTGCTTACCTTTTGTTTTCTTCCGCACATGGTAATAAACAGATTCCTTTGCAGATTGATAAGTGCCCTATCAAATTGCCCGGAACTTTCCTTGGTAATACCACATTCTTTTTTCAAATCATGAAGTGCCATATGCTCATTTTGCTCGATGGCTTCATATATCTTCTTCTCCAATAAACCGGCTTTTCCTTCATGATACCACTCATCAAAAATAAGTCCCTGTCTGCGGACTGCCAGAAAATAGGGATACCATTCCTTTGTAATGTATCCGCCGCTGCCAAAGAAAACCTTTCCATAGGCAATATCATCCCGCTCCTCCAGCACCCGCATTCTCCACTCCCAAGGGTCTGTTTCCGCATCTCCCGTATGCCATACTATGGGACATCCCGGAATAGAAGTTTTCCAGTCAAACGGAATAATTGCATAGATTCCTTTGGCATTACCACCACCCATAGAAAATCCGCATTCCAATAATTTATCACAAAATTCATCAAAAGAATTAATCATATCGTGTCCTTTCATCGCTTTTCTTCACAAATACAACGTGTAGCGTCAGAAAAACAACCGTACTCATCAAAGCTCCCAGATAAATATAAAATGCAATTCCATCTGTCTTTATACCGACTATATTAGAATACATTTTACCATTTGCAAAATACATCGTAGCATAGCTTCCTTTGTATACCTCATATCCGGAAAATGCTTCAACCTCTTCATAGCTTACATTCTGCTGGTTAATTCTTACCCACATTAACACTGTCACTATTAAAGTCAAAACTGCACCCATCAATGTAAGCCACCTAAGAACTGTCGTTTTCACAATTATTTCTCCGTATCTTTTCCCAAACATTTCTTAATTACTTAGCCACACCTATTCTTTAGGTAAATACTGACTGCAAATTCTATTCTCCGGCTTTTCATCGAATAAATACAACACCGCAACAAAAATCCACTCTAGCGGCTTCATCATCAGATACACAATATCTGCGCTCCAGGCATGATTGATATGTCTGGAAATCGGATAACCGTATGTATCGTAAAACTGTCTTACTGCTCTATGAAACTTCGGAGCACGCTCTTCTATAAGCTGTTCAAAAGCATTTGCCACGCAAAGCTGCCTGTTTACCACAATCTTTTCTCCCCGGCGCATACCGAAGCGGATAGGCTTTACCAGCTTTCTATGTCCCCGCAAAGACACTGTGCATAAATAATGGGTATCATATGCCACCGGCGGTGGCGCGATTTCTTTTGACAAAACCCAATCACTGGTCTGGGTAAATGCCAAAATAAAACTGTCAGGCTGTTGTCCAAACAGACAAAGCAACATTACCAAAATACCCAGCACCGGCACCAACGCGAGAAATGCCACCCAAAACAGATTGATGCTTTGCAAAAGCCACTGATTCATTTTCTGAATCAGCGGATTCTGATACTGTAATCCGACTTGTTTTTCTGCCTTTTCTTTTATCAGGCGCACAAGCAAATGAATGGCATGAATCAGAAAAAGGATAGGCACCACACACAGGCATAACATCATAAACATATCAAACGTGTTTCCGTACGGACCTACCTTCCAACCCGGAAATTCTGCAGACATCGACGGTCTTGCTCCGCACAGCAGCTGAAACAGCCATACGCAGCTTAGTCCACAGCCCACATATAGTCCCGCCAACAAAAACACCTCTGCCAAAGGCGGCAGCTTCTTTCGTCCGAACTTCAGAACAAAATAGCTAAGGAAACCCCAAACCGCAAACACCATAACTGCAGGCATATGTATCATGGCAAAGGGCTCATGCATATTGGATGTCCCATAAACATTCAAAGAGGTGGTATAGTCCGGCACATCCCAAAGAATATAGGCAAACATCACATAAATGCCGCCCACAAAAAAAGCTGACAGCTCAAATATCGGTCTTTCCTTCTTCTTTACCGCAAATACAATATCCAGCGCTATCAGCAGAACCGGCAAAAGTGCCAGCACTACAAGCAGTAACATCACTAATATCTCTTCCATGACTGCTCCTTTCAGCTCATTTCTTATCAACCATCATATAATAATACGTCAAAAGCAGCAACGCATCTGCCCCTAACCATGCCAAAATCTCTCCCCAGAAAATCCCGCTTTGTCCGATAACCTTTGTCAATAACACCGCACAAAGCACTCTCATTACCAGCTGTATCATACTTGAAGTCATAGGAATCAGCGTATTTCCCATTCCCTGAATACAGGCTCTCCATATGTAAAGTAAATAGAGTAGCGGAAAGAAAATCGCCAATATCACTAAAAACTCATATCCGATTGTCAACATCTCCGCTATCGCATCTGCAGTTCCCGTTACAAAGCATTTCATAATCGGTTTTCCCAAAAGAAACATGACAGCCGACATCACATATGCTGTTGCAACTCCCAGAATACTTGCTTCACGGAATCCTTGCTTAATACGGTCATAAAGACCCGCCCCTTTATTTTGCCCTGTAAAGGAAGCCACTCCATATCCATAAGAAGAAGCCGCTGTCTCTAATAGTCCATATAGCTTGTTCGCAGCCGTAAATCCTGCAATAAAGATGACTCCGAAGCCATTAATCACCGATTGTACAATCACGCCGCCCAATGCTGTTATGATATTCTGCATCCCCAGCGGGATTCCCAACAACAGCATTTTTTGCATATATGCGGTATCCGGCACAAAAGCATCCTTTCCGGGCCATAGCACCGCTTCATTTCTTAATACCCACAAACAATATCCTACCGATATCATTTGTGCCAACACTGTAGCAATAGCAGCTCCCCGGATTCCCCATCCAAAACCAGCCACAAACAAAATATCCAACACAATATTGCAAACAGATGCAATTGTCACCGCTTTCAGCGGCGTGGTACTGTCGCCTACTCCCCGCAAAATTGCTGCAAACAAATTATAAAAAACGGAAACACTTACTGCACCGTACAAAACCAGTAAATAATCCGCGGCATACCCAAGAACCTCTTTGGGTGTTCCCATAATTTGCAGCATCGGTTTACAGCCCAAAACACCTATTACCGTTAACACAACAGAAAGTAGCAAGCTCAGATACACAGAATGTGCAATTGCCTTTTTCAATTTATTCTTCTCTCCGCTTCCAAAACATTGAGAAATAAAAACAGAAAATCCCTGGGTTATTCCCTGTACACATCCAAACATCAAAAATACAAGCCATTCCGTTGCACCAAGTGCGGCAAGCGCGCTAACTCCCAGGCATCGTCCTACCACCAGCGTATCCATAAAGGTATACATCTGCTGAAATATATTTCCCAACATTAAGGACAATGCAAATTGAAATATTAACTTTCCCGGTCTTCCTTCTGTCATATTCCTGACTGTTGCCATGCTTTTGCCCTTTCCTGTCTTCTCCTTGTATTGCGCTTGCTTATCATTTTAACACACTGTCTTTTTTTCGGCAAACAAACTGCTTTCAATCAATTTCGATATTCTCCGACACCCTTTTCGCCAAATTGCTTCTTTTTGCATATCATAAATAAAACTTCAATTAAGGATACTATTATGGCTCATTATGAAGTAACACCCAGAATCGCCTTTACCGGGCTCCTTACCTACGAACGTCCCGAAGCCACCGCATGGATAACAGGCAATACAAACAATCCACAAATCAGCGGACTGGTAAAATTCTACCAAACCTCCTACGGCGGTGTTCTGGTGGAAGCCGAGTTTTTCGGTTTGCCAAGCATCGATGAACCGAACTCCTCCGATTTCTATGCAATGCATATTCATGAATTCGGCAGTTGCCGCGGTAACTTTGACAGTGCCGGAGGACACTATAATCCCGGCAATATGCCTCATCCTATGCATGCCGGTGATATGCTTCCTCTTCTTGCCAATCAAGGTTATGCTTGGATGTCCTTTTATGACAAACGGTTTACCATTGAAGAAATCATCGGCAAGTCTGTCATCATACACTCTGCTTCTGATGACTTTAAGTCACAGCCTGCCGGTAATTCCGGCACTCGAATTGCCTGCGGGGAAATCAAAAAAACTTATTAATTATGATAAAGAGCATAGCTGCGACAGCGGCTATGCTCTCCTATCTTTATAATATCTTATTAATTTACACGGTTGTAAAGCTGACGCTACCTGCCGGCAAAACTATCATACCGCCTTCTGACTTCACTTCCCCGTTGTAGGAATAAATCACTTCTCCAAGCTGCAAGCCGCTCTTAAAGCTTACTTCTTTATCAGAAGGATTAATTACCACAAGGATTTTTTCATCCTCCATGCTTCTTACATATGCAAAAGGATAACTTTCTTTCTCTGCATATACAAACTCAATTTCGCCTTTGCTTTGCAACGCCTTATGCGCTTGTCTTACTGCAATCAGCTTCTTGATTTCATGGTAAAGAGAATCCTTATCAGCCTGTTGTCCTTCTACGGTAGGCCTGTCAGCACTCTCATCCTGCTTAATATAAAGCTTTTCCTTAGGTGCAGTACTGAATCCGGCATTGACACCACTGTTCCACTGCATGGGACTGCGGGCACCGGTTCTGCTGAATCCACCTTCTACAGAAGTAAGTCCTTCCACATAACGCATGCCGATTTCATCGCCGTAATAAATAAACGGCGCACCGGGCATTGACAGTAAGAATGCAAAGGCAATCTTCATCTCTTCCGGATCTAAGGTTCTTGCCATTCTGTCCATGTCATGATTGCCGGAGGGGATGCAAATAAGTCCTTTCTTCTCGGACTTCTCATAATTTTCTAAATACTTTGCTACAAACTCGGAAATATCACCCTTGCCCTCTTTGTTAAAATAAGGATGTTCACAGCGGAACAAGTCATTGTAATGGGAAGGCCCGAAATGCAACAAAAAGTCCATGTGGAAGCCACCCTGTAAGGATTTATCCGGCTCACCCCATTCGGAAACCAGCGCTGCTTCCGGGAATTCCTCATCCAGGAAAGCTCTTACCTTATTCCAAAGGGCAATGGTGCCTTTTCCTTCCTCATCTTGCTTTACCAAGGAGCCTGCCATATCCACACGGAAGCCGTCACAGCCCATGGTCAGCCAGAAACGCATTACATCCTTCATAGCTTCCAAGGTAGCCTTAGGTCCTTCGTCTTCGGGAGACATTTGCCAGGGTCTGGTAATCTTGTAGTATCCGTAATTTAATGCCGGCTGGGTAGAAAAGAAGTTTACGGAGCAGGAACCGTCTCTGTCAGAAATACCGCGAAGACAAGGCAAGTCTTCAGGCGATTCCCAGATACTGTCGGTCCAAATATATCTGTCACTGTATTCATTTCTCTCCGGTTTCATGGATTCCTTAAACCACTGATGCTGTACGGAAGTATGTCCCGGTACCAAATCAAACAAAATATGCATTCCCCGTTTGTGAACTTCTTCAAAAAGCTGTTTTGCATCTTCGTTAGTTCCGTATCTGGGAGCTATGGTATAATAGTCCTCCACATCATAGCCTGCATCTCCAAAAGGGGATTTGAAGCAGGGATTAATCCAAATAGCATTACATCCTAAATCCTTAATATAATCCAGTTTGGAAATAATTCCCTGGAAATCTCCGATGCCGTCTGCATTGGTATCCATAAAGGACTGGGGATAAATCTCATAAAAAATTGCGTCATCAAGCCACTTTGCCATAGTCAGTCTCCTTTAGAAAATATATTTTTTCTCGTCTAAGTCTTTCTGAGCCTTTGCCAAATCCTCTCTGATTGAAATCTTCTGAGGACAAACAGCCTCACACTTACCGCACTTCACACAGTTCTTTGCCTGTTTTTCTTCTCCGATTTCCTGTTCCCATTTCCAGCTTACCGCATGATAGTTTTGATACATATGATAGGTGTTCCATGCACGAAAGCATGCAGGAATATCTACGCCCGCAGGACAAGGCATACAATAGCGGCAGCCGGTACAGCCGTTCTGAATCCGGCTGTTAAGTGTATCCACAATCTTATCAATTGCCTTTGCCTCTTCTTCTGAAAGGGCTTTAAACTCACCGAAGGTCTTTAAATTATCTTCTACCTGCTCCATGGTAGTCATACCGCTTAAGATTACCTTAATTCCGGGCAGGCTTCCTACCCAGCGCAGAGCAAAGGAAGCAACCGAAGCATCTGCATCCAGCTTTTTAAATTCGTTTGTAATATCCTCAGCAAACACTGCCAGCGAGCCGCCTTTTACAGGCTCCATTACTACTACAGGGATGCCTTTACTTGCTGCCAGTTCATATCCCTTTAATCCGGCCTGTTCATTGGCATCCATGTAATTCAGCTGAATCTGACAGAAATCCCAATCTCTTTCATTAATTGCTTCTTCAAACACTTCATAATCATCATGGAAGGAAAAACCGATATACTTAATCTTACCTTCTGCCCGCTTCGCTTCCAGCACATCCAGACATCCGATTGCTTTCATCTTATCAAAACGTTCCTTGTTCATGGCATGTAACAGATAAAAATCAATATAATCTGTCTGCAGTCTGGTAAGCTGCTCCTCAAAAATCCTGTCAATATCCTCTGCTGTTTCTACCAGCCATACCGGCAGCTTGGTTGCCAGATAAAAAGAATCTCTTTGATATTTCTTCATTACTTTCCCTACAAAGGGTTCGCTGGCTCCGTCATGATAAGGATATGCCGTATCAATATAATTTACGCCGGCAGCTATTGCTTTATCAATCATTTCTTCTGCTTTTGCTTCATCAATTTTGCCTTCTGCATCTGTGGGAAAACGCATACAACCGAATCCCAACAATGAAGTTTCAATTCCAAGCTTCTCTAATGCTCTTTTTTCCATATACCCATACCTCTCCATTTGTTCACTCTGACATGACGCCTCGCAGACATCTTACACCTTTACATCTAATCCAGTTTATTATATCACTGACACCTTTTCCTGACTATAACAAAATACTCCATAAATAGTAAAAAACAGTCAGTTCAAGTATGTTTTTATCTTTGTGAAATGGATTGATATTTATGGTTAAATGTGCTATGATGATAATTGTGTTATAAATTTAACAAATATATTCAGTAAGAGGTAAAATGAAATGAACAAAGGATTTGATGACATTATTTCCAAAATCAGCGAATGCGGAGCCAAAACTGTTGCCGTAGCTGTGGCTCAGGACTCCGCTGTCCTTGAAGCAGTTCAGGCTGCCAAGGAAAGAAACATTGCAAACGCAATTTTAGTAGGTGATGAAGCAAAAATTAAAGAGATTGCTGCTTCCCTGAACATTGATGTATCCGGCTTTGAAATCATCAACGAGCCCGATATGATTCAGGCATCCCTTACCGCTGTAAAACTGGCACATGACGGCAAGGCAGATATGTATATGAAGGGACTTGTTGATACCAAGAACTTCTTAAAGAGCGTTCTTGATAAAGAAGTAGGTCTTCGTACCGGAAGCCCTCTTTCCCACGTAGCCGTATTTGACATTCCCGGTCTTGAACAGCTTTTATTCTTAACCGATGTTGCATTTATGACTTACCCTACCTTAGAAGATAAAGTAAGCATTATCAAAAATACCGTTCCCGTATGTAAGGCATGCGGCGTAGATTGCCCTAAGGTGGCTCCTCTTGCTGCTGTAGAAGTGGTAAATCCCAAAATGCCTGAAACAGTAGAAGCTGCAGAGCTTACCAAGATGAATGCAGAAGGTCTGATTACCGATTGTATCGTTGACGGTCCTCTTTCCTTAGACCTTTCCATCGACCCTGAAGCTGCACTTCACAAAGGTGCTACAGACCGCAAAATCCAGGGTGATGCCGATGTACTTCTCTTCCCTGATATTCATGCAGGTAATCTTGTATACAAAGCATTGGTACATACAGTTCCCGGTGTAAAGAACGGCTGTATTTTAACAGGAACTAAAGTTCCGGTTATCCTTACCTCCCGTTCCGATACCTTTGAAACAAAAGTAAACTCTATTGCTCTTGCTGCTGTTGTTGCAGAAGAGATGAAAAAAGCAAACGCATAAATCAATTTATTTATCAAACAGGAGGAAAGTAAAATGTCTATCAAAAGTTTGATTATCAATCCCGGTTCCACTTCCACCAAAATCGGTGTATTTGAAGATGAAACCTTATTATTCGAAGAAACCCTTCGTCACTCTACAGAAGAAATCGCACAGTACGCTTCCATCGTAGACCAGAAGGATTTCCGTAAGCAGATTATTCTTGACTTACTTGCCAAAAAAGATTTTGACATCAAATCCCTTCAGGTAATCGTAGGCCGCGGCGGTATGTTAAAGCCTATCCCCGGTGGTACTTATGCAGTAACCGATGATTTGCTTGAAGACTTAAAAATCGGTAAGCAGGGTCAGCACGCTTCCAACTTAGGCGGTATCCTTGCAAGAGAAATCGGTGATGCAATCGGTGTTCCCTCTTACATTGTTGACCCCGTTGTTGTTGATGAACTGATGCCCATCGCAAGATACTCCGGTGTTCCTGAAATGCCCCGTACCAGTGTATTCCATGCACTGAACCAGAAAGCGGTTGCTAAGCGTTATGCTAAGGAACAGGGCGTTCCTTACGAATCCTTAAACTTAATCGTAGTTCACATGGGCGGCGGTGTTTCTGTAGGTGCCCACGAAAACGGACGTATTATTGACGTATTTAACGCACTTGACGGTGACGGAGCTTTCTCCCCCGAAAGAGCCGGCGGTGTACCTGTAGGAGCACTTATTAAAATGTGCTTCTCCGGTCAGTATACAGAAAAGGAAGTTTACAAGAAATTAGTAGGCGGCGGCGGTTTCAATGCATATCTCGGCACCAACGATATGCGTGAAGTAGGTAAGATGGTAGATGAAGGCAATGAAAAAGCAAATGAAATCCGTGAAGCTTTTATCCTTCAGGTAACCAAGGACATCGGTTCCATGGCTTGCGTTCTGAAAGGAAAAGTTGATCAAATCATCGTAACCGGCGGTATTGCTTACAACAAGGTTGTTGTAGATAAGATGCAGGAAAGAGCAGGCTTTATCGCTCCTTTCACCGTATATCCCGGTGAAGACGAGCTTCTTGCTTTGGTGCAGGGTGCACTTCGTGTTATGAATGGCGAAGAAGAGGCTATGAAATATTAATTAGATAAATAATGAATCCCCCGGAAAGTTTGAATATCCGGGGGATTTTTTTATCTGTAAATAAACTCCTTCTTTTCATATGGGATGGGAGTTTTATGTACCAGATAAAACTCAGCAATGGCATCCTCAAGGTAATCATATAAGTCGTCTTCCGTATAAGCAAGGCGTAAAATATCTACTTCTTCATCAGAAATTTTACCCTCACCGTATGCTTTGGCGTATTCACCATTGGCTTTGACATAAGCAAGTGTTTTTTCCAGCTTCTTATTTTTTTCACCGTCAAAAACACCGCTTTGCGTTAGTGTATCCTTAAGGAAATCGCAAAACCATGCAAAGTTATCATCCCAATTAGCATTGCCGTTATCCATGGCTTCGTTGCGAAGGCACTCTGCCTGTCTTAACATTTCTCACAAAAGGCATTGTCAAAATATCATATTTCTGTTATACTTAATTTTGTAACATTCTTATATTTTTCCAAGGTTCTTGATTGATTCTATTTTATCTCAAAACTCTTATTGTTTCAAATCATTTCCCTTGAAAAAGCAAAATCATATCTAAAGGAGGACTATCTATGTCACAAAACAAATCTACTTTTTCGGACAAGCAATATGTCCGCGCACTGCCGCTTCCAGCTTTTTCATCACAGGCGGCAATCGAAGCACATTTCAAAAGCATACCTACCGCATGGGAAAATTACAAATCACTTCCGGTGTCCATGCAACAGGAGCTGATGGATTTCTGTTTAGGAAAGCAGGGGCTAAAAATTACATATGATTCTGTATTCCGTAAAGTATTCAATCCCGAAAAAGAACAGGGCCTCAAACGATTGGAATCTCTGTTATCCGCAATCTTAGGACACAATGTAACTATCATACGGATAATACCGCGATCAGGTACACAAATGAATGAAAGTGCTGCTTTTGTTGTTATGGACATTCTGGTGCAGTTAGATGACCAGTCTTTTGCCAATGTAGAGATGCAGAAAATCGGATATAACTTTCCTCTCGCACGCGCAGACTGCTACATTTCCGATATTATTATGCGGCAATATGCAGACCGAAAGGCCGCTCTGGGCAAAAAGTTTACCTTTAATCATTTACACAAAGTATACAGCATTATCCTTATGGAGCAAAGCCCTAAGGAATTTCACACTGCTCATGGAAAATATGTTCATAGGCGCAGAACTTATTTTGATACCGGAATATACTCGCAAAATTCCGGACTGCATGAAGACATCTTTCTTTGCCTTGACAGTTTTCATTCAATTGTACATAATATAACTAAAAATAGTAATGATTTAGAAGCATGGCTTACCTTCTTAAGCGCTACGGATCCTGCCTCTATTCATATGTTGATTGATAGCTTTCCAAGCTTTGCTTCTATTTATCAGGAAATAACCAATTTCGTAAACACGCCAAAGGAGTTGATTGATATGTTGTCTGAAGAATTGTATATCATGGACAAAAATTTGGAACGCTTGATGGTTGCAGAATTGCAGGAAGAAGTTAGCGAAGCCATTGCCAGAAGAGATAACGCCGTGGCGGCCATGAACGAAGCTGTTGCCGCACTGGACAATGTAGTGGCTCAGAGAGATGATGCCGTGGCTCAGAGAGATGATGCCGTGGCTCAGAGAGATGATGCCGTGGCTCAGAGAGATGATGCTGTGGCTCAGAGAGATGATGCTGTGGCTCAGAGAGATGATGCTATCAATGAGCGTAACATCTACAAGTTACGTTGTCAAAACAAAAGTGCGGAGGAAATTTCCAACGAATTGCAGCTTTCCTTAGAATATGTTCTCTCCGTTCTCAATAATTAGTAAATGTCACATTCGCTAACTTGATAAAAACCACCGAACAAAAGATGAAGTAAATCTCTTTTGTCCGGTGGTTTCATTTTTATTCATGTGCTGACTTTGCAAACAGCAGAAACATTGGGAATATTTCAAGTCGGCCCGTCAGCATAGCAATCGAAAGCCATAATTGCGCCCAATCAGAATACACACTGAAATTAGCGGCAGGTCCTACAAGACCAAGTCCCGGTCCTATGTTATTAAAACAAGCCAAAACCGCCGTAAAATTAGTAGTCAAATCAAGCCCATCTAATGATAAAACCAAAGTAAATACACAAACCAAAATCAAATATGCCGCAGCATATACTCTTGTAGAATTTAGTGTCTGTTTGTTTACCGCTTTACCGTCCAGTCTTACCGTAACAACCGCCTTAGGTGTAATAATCTGCTTAATCTCCGCAAATAATGACTTTACTAAAATAATCACTCTGGATATCTTCATACCGCCACCCGTAGAACCGGCGCATGCTCCAAAAACCATCAATAGAACAAGCATATGTTTAGAAAACTCCGGCCAGAAATTATAATCAACAGTTGCAAATCCTGTAGTAGTAATGATACTGGATACCTGAAAAAACGCATCTCGTAGTGCCCTTGTAAAGCTTTGCGCCTGTCCCATAATATTCAAGGAAATGGCTAACACCGATACTGCAACAATTCCTAAATATACCTTTACTTCTTCCGTCTTAAGTACATCTTTTACTTTCCCAAGCAAAATCAAATGATATAGATTAAAATTAATACCAAACATCAGCATAAAGATACCAATTACAATTTCCAAATAAGCACTGTTATACCCGCCAATGCCTGCTGCTGTAGTTGCAAAACCACCGGTTCCTGCTGTACCGAACGCAATGCAAAAGCTGTCAAACAAAGGCATTCTTCCCAAAAGCAGTAAAAGAATCAACACTACTGTCATTACTGCATAAATACCATAAAGAATCATAGACGTAGTCCGCATTCTCGGCACCAATTTACCTGCCGTGGGCCCAGGCACCTCTGCTCTTACCAAGTGCATGGAATTATCATTCTCCATCGGCATAACCATCAGCACAAATACAAGCACTCCCATTCCGCCTACCCAATGAGTAAAGCTCCTCCAAAAAAGTACACCATGTCCTAATTCTGCCGGTTCTGTAAGAACGGATGCACCTGTCGTAGTAAATCCCGATACAATTTCAAATAGTGCTCCGATGTAAGAGTCAAACCCTCCTGCAATATAAAGCGGTAGTGCTCCGATAATTGATACAACAATCCAAGCCGCAGCTACTATGAAATATCCGTCACGGCTACTCATTCTCTTTTCAGATTGCTTAATTCTCGAGAGCAACAACCCTATCACTAAAAAAGGAATGATTGTGCAAAGAAATGCCGGTGCATCACCATCTCCGTAAACGAGAGCTATAATCAGTGAGGGGATCATAAGAACCGCCTCTATTAAAATAATTTTGCCGATAATACTTATTATTTTCCGCTTATTCATCCTTTTCACCTACAAGCTATGATGCAAAAATATCTTCTAATCTGGCAATCTGCCGGTTAATGGTTGCCACAAGAACCGTATCTCCTGCACGAATCACGTCATCGCCTCGCGGAATAATGGTCTTGTTATCTCTGATAATACAACCAAGCAACATATTTCTTTTCATTTTCAGGTTTTTAAGCGGTTTATCAAGGTTCTTTGCTTTTTCATCTACTTTAAATTCTATAAACTCAATTTTACCGTCCATCAAACGATATAATGATTCAACTGCCTCATTATCTTCTGCATTCAAAAGTGAACGGCTATAACCTAATATACGGTCTGCAGCAACATCCTCTCTGGAGGTTACACAAATTTTACTATCACTTGGAAGAACCTTTAATCTTGACTTCATCTTAATACGGGATACTACCTTGCCGATTTCCTGTGACTCTGCAAACATGGATGCCACCAGGTTGTACTCATCATCCTCAGTCAATGCAATGAATGCATCTGTATTTCCGATATCCGACCGGGACATGGTATCGAAATAAGCCAGTGTATCATCGCAAATAACATTCACACCTGCAAGTTCCTCTGCCAAGCGGACAGCTTCCTCTTTATTTCTTTCTACTATTGTCACTTTTGCGCCATGCTTAAGCAACAGTTCCACTAAATAATAGGATATTCTTCCACCGCCGGCTATCATTACCGATTGTAACGGTTTAATCGGCAGTTTTAATTTCTTGAAGGCCTTTCGGAATTCCTCAGCAGCCCCTGTCAAGTACAAAATATCTCCTGCATGAATAACGGTATCTCCTTTAGGAACAAAAACCTCTTCGCCTCTGACAATCGCACATATCAATAAGTCAATTCCCATATTTTGGTTAATCTCAATTAAGGTTTTCCCACAAAGAGAACTATTCTCCTGTGTTGTCATCTCTACCAACTCTGCTCTGTTCTTTGCAAATACCTCTACCCTGGTTGCTAACGGAAAGCGAAGCAAACGATAAATCTCCATAGCAGTAGCCAGTTCCGGATTAATAATCATAGAAAGTCCTAACTTGTCTCTGTAAAACTTATACTGCCTTGCATAGTCAATATCTCTGATACGGGCAATGGTATGCTTTGCCCCTAACATATGTGCTGTTAAACAGCTCAAAATATTCATCTCATCGGAGTTTGTCACGGCTATAAATATGTCGGCTTCTTTTACATCCATATCCTGCAAAGTCGCATAAGATGCTCCGTTTCCCTGCAAGCAAATAATATCCATAGAATTGCCGAGGCTTGTTACTATCTCTTCGTCCCTATCAATCACAGTAATCTCATAACCGTCATGTACAAGCTGCCCGGCTAACATACCTCCGATTTTGCCTCCGCCCACAATAAAAATTTTCATGCCTTTACGATGTTTCACTGACTTTTCCTCTTTTCACTAAGAAATAATTTATTATAGCTGATTATAGCAAATTGTTTTCTTACCTTCTACTTAATTATTTCTTAAATATAGTTTATCCACACACGCATTTGATTTTCTCCGCGGTTGCCCCAAGTATAGTAAGGTACTGCGGTTGCCGTGCAGGGAATTTCTACCGGCGGCTTTATCATATATAAACCTTCCTCTTCGCTGTCGTGAGCATCCTGCATGCGAAGAGCTTCTACTGTGATTTTCTCAGTGCCGCCAAGTAATGCAGCTTCAAAGTCTCTTATCTCTATTTTACTGTCTTTCTTTAATCTTAGGGAAAGAACATCCTCTGCATTATCCACACCTTCAAAACAATACACCAATGGTCCGCGTTTAATTGCAGTCATACCGGTATTTGCTGCCACCTTCGATGAAGTATATACAAAATGTGCTGTTCCGTCCAACTTTAAGACAATAACATCTCCGTCCTGTACCTCTTCCAGATATACATAACCGTCTCTCATCTCATATTTGGCTTCTTTGCCGTTTTTAAGTAATGTAAACTCCTTGCTGTAAGCCGGAACTCTGACAGCTATGCCTTTACCGCCATGCTTAATCTCATAGGTCACCTGATACTCATAAGGATAGCCTGTTTTACATTCCATTTCCATGCCGTTCTCAAAAGCTACGGTTCCTGCTGCATACATATGACAGAACACCATATCTTCATTCTCGCCGTATGCATACTTGCCAAAGGATGCCAGTAATCTTGCCACATTGGGAGGACAACATGCGCAGGCATACCAGGTAGGTCTTGCAGGCAGCGTATGGCGATGGGTTTTAATCACGCCTGAAGTGCCGGGTAATACTTCCAACGGATTCACATAAAAGAACCTCTTTCCGTCCAACTGCATTCCTGCCAAAACCGTATTATAAAATGCCAGTTCCATAATATCCGCATATTCTCTTTTCACTTCGTTTTCCAGCATACGGGATGCAAAGAACATAAGTCCGATGGACGCACAGGTTTCTGCATAAGCCGTATCATTTGGCAAATCATAATCTACCGTAAATGCTTCTCCTTCTACGGAAGAGCCGATTCCCCCTGTTACATACATTCTTCTGTGCACTACGCTCTTCCACAAATTACGGCATGCCTGAAGTAATTCCTCATCATCTGTTTCCGAAGCAAGATCCGCCATTCCTGTATACAGATAAACCGCACGCACACTGTGACCGGTTGCATCCTTCTGTTCTCTTACCGGCTTGCCGGATTGCTGATATTCATAATTCGTAGCATCATTTCCCCACACAACCCAATCTCTGGCTGCTATCTCTTTTTCATAGTAATTCGCATCTACGCCCCGCACATCAATAAAATGCTTAGCCAGTTCCAAGCAATGTCTGTTACCGCAGGCACGGTACATCTTCAAAAGTGCAAGCTCTACCTCCGGATGTCCGGGATAGCCGGGAGTCTTTTCTGTTACGAACCGTTTGTAGATATGTTCCGCATTGCGCTCCATGACACGAAGCAGCTTATCCTTTCCTGTAGTTTCATAATAAGCAACTGCCGCTTCCATCATATGACCGGAGCAATAAAGCTCATGTCCTTCTAAAAGATTGGTCCAACGCTTTTCTTTATCCTTAATGGTAAAATAAGTATTTAAATATCCGTCAGAGTCCTGTGCCTTTTCTACTAAATCAATCAATTCATCTGCAGTCTGTTCAAGCTCTGCATCCGGGAATTGCTCTAATATATAAGCTACAGCCTCCAACCATTTGGCAAGGTCACTGTCCTGAAATACCATGCCGTAAAAGCCGTCTCCTACATCTTGTCCCGCAAGTGCCTTACCCGCATTGATAAAATTCTGAATCACATGACTCTTTTCAACACCTTCTGCTTTGTCTTGTAATACCGTATACTGATAAGGAATTACAACATCCTTTACCAGCTGCTGATAATGACGTAAGAATCCGTCTGTACTCCGATATGCCTTTTGACTGATTTGCTTTTGAATTTTCATACCTTTTCTCACTATGATGCCCTTCTTGCGCATCATATTCTCCTTTCCGGTTTCACTTTCTTATTTTAACAGCTTTCTGTAATCTCCCCGCTGTATTCATACATTACCTTTGCATGATTCTGCTGTAACAATTCCTTTTTTTCGAGATTGCCGCTTTGTTTGTCATAAACAGTCCGGTACACCTTACCCGTCCGGTAAATACCGTCTGCTTCTCTGACAAAGCGTTCATCCTCACATATGATATGATAACTCTTTTTCAGTTCCTCTTCACATCGCAGCTGACCACATAGATAGGTATCCGTTACCCACACCAAAATCTGAAATATCTGGTTGGTATCGTTGCGAAACCGATAGTCTAAATAGTTATACATGATTGAAGTGCCGATCCCAAATGGTACCTGACGTCCAAAATCAGGAAACAAATCATATCTGTCATGGTGATGCCTCTCAACAATTGTCAAAGGCGAATGCAAGACCATAAAATGAAGCAAATTGGTAAACTGGCATAATCCGCCGCCAATTCCTGCTGTTGTTTTCCCGTTACTGATTGTCAATCCTTCCCTATAACCTTTTCTTTTGCTTGTCTTGCCGACCAGGTACCAAAAAGAAAAGGTTTCTCCCGGTCTTATCAGTATTTCCGTCACCTTAGGTGCTGCAATCCCTAAGTTTACTGCTTTATTCTCCTGCAACTGCAAATCCACATTCCCTAACTTTCTGCGGATTAAGGATTTATGCTCATACAAAACCACCGGAAGCCCGGTTTTTGTTTTTGCATTGGCAAGCTTACTTCCGGACAGTCTGTTTTTGAGGTGTCTCACAAAACGGCATTTAGCGACTGATATCCTGTAGCAAACAGGATGCCATTCACAAAACAGCTTTCTCTTTCTCATAGTTCGAACGCTTTCTTAATGCTGTCATAATGCAGGAATATCCCCTGCGCCGCCAGCTCCTTAATTTCTTCTGCGGTTGCCAATCGATAGCCTGCCGCTTCTTCCTGCTGAATCTTTACATCGCTCTCATCAAAGTCCATGACAAAGCGATAAATATCTACAAAATAATTATCCCCTTCACCGGGATTTTCTCTTTGATAGCTAAACAAGTAGCCACCCTCACAGCCGGTCACGTCAAGTCCTGTCTCTTCCAAAATTTCACGTTTCACTGCATCTGCAGAATCCTCGCCTGCCATAGCTGCGCCACCGGATACCTCCCACCAGCCGGGCGCCCATGATTTGCTCATCACTCGCTGTGTAATCAAAAACTTGCCGTCCGGTCTGACAATGACCCCCAGCACAGTCAAATGATACTCGCCGTCCTTTAAGCACCAGTCATTGCGCTTCATGGTGCGTCCTGTTCTTTGTTTATTACTATCATAAATATCCCAAAGTTCCATTTTTGTTCCTTCACTTTCTTCTGTTTTATTTATCTTAATCAGTATCCTGCCAAATTCTCTAACCGTACTATCAGGCGAGGCGATTAGGCTTTGATTGCCCAGCGCATTTTGGTAGAGCGGGCTCGCGGATTTCTGGCACACTCCTCAGCCGAAGGTCTGATAACCTCTGTTGCCACTTCACTATAAATTCCTGCTCTTTGCATCTCCTTAAACGCCTTCTTCACCAATCTGTCTTCCCCGGAGTGGAATGTCAAAATGGCAATCCGTCCACCGGGTGCCATCACCTCCGGAAGCTTTTGCAAAAAAGCATCCAGCACTTCGAATTCACTGTTTACATCAATACGTAGCGCCTGAAATACCCTTGCACATGACTTCTTAACGGCTTCCCCACGTTCCTTCTCCGGCACATTCGATAAGGCTTCTTCAATTATCTGTGCCAGCTGCGTGGTAGTCTCCACTGCCTGCCCCTTCCGACGCTTTGAAATAATGGTTCTTGCTATCTCTCCGGCATAGGGTTCATCCGCATTGTCAATCAGCATCCATTCCAGTTCATCAGCCCTTACTTCTTTTAGGCGCTCTGCTGCCGAAATTCCTGTCTGAGGATTTAACCGCAGATCAAGCGGACCCTCATTTTTAAAAGAAAAACCTCTCTCCGGATTATCAATCTGCATAGACGATACTCCCAAATCCGCCAGCAGGAAATTAAAGGGACCATACTTCTTTGCCACCTCATCAACATGGGCAAAGTTTTGATGAATGGAAGTAAATACGGATTCATCAAAACCGGCTTCTTTTAGCCGCTCTGTTGTTTTTACGATTTCGATAGGATCTACATCCAGTCCGTACAAATGTCCCTGCCCCTTAAGCTGCTCCAACATTTTACGACTGTGCCCGCCATATCCAAGCGTGGCATCCAAGCCTTTCATTCCCGGCTTTATCTGCAAAAAATCAAGGATTTCCTTCACACAGATAGAGATATGCATTCCTGCAGGTGTGCTCCCTTTCCGAATTACTTTTTCTATGGTATCCTTGTATTTTTCCGGATTATGTTCTTTGTACTTTTCACTGTATTTACGGGGGTGTGTCCCCTTATATCTGACGCGCCTTTTGTGAGGCTGTCCGTTTCTCTCTTCCATGCTCAAAATCCCTTTCACAATCTCACTCCTAATCATACACGAAATTGCTGCAAAAAACTATATGAAAATAGATTTCTTCCACTGTTTTTTCCGTCACGTTATGCTATACTATTAAATAATGACGCAAAATAGAAACCGTTTCATACGCAAAGGAGACTTTTATGACTTTTACATATGAACCTGCTTTACTTGAATACATGCAAAAAAAGGGTAAAAACACTATCGTAGTGGAAGAGGTAACCATCAACAATTCCGATATTGAAATAACAGAACTACATATTCACCTCATAGATGACAAAAGAGCGGAAGAATTCATAAGCAAAAAAAGATACCGCAGCACGGCAACTGATGCCGGCCGGGTACTTCTTCCTCCGTTTAAATTAAAATATGATGATGTCATTACTTTTGGTTTGAAATCTTTTCTTGGATTTAAGTATGTAACCTATAAAGGCATTAAAGTGTAAATACAAACTGGATTAGCAGCATATAGGTAACAGTTCCCGTCACAATACTAAGCAGTGTATTACGTTTCCATAAATGAAGCAGCACCACTACCCCGCCAGCTAACAGTTCCGGCAAACCATAGGGCTTTGTCAACACCGATATGCCCTTATAACAGTACACTACCAGCATACCCATAATTGCATAAGGCAGTACCCGTCCCAGATAGGTTACAATTTCTGGGGTTTTTCTTTTTCCGTCAAATAGGTAAAAGGGTAAAAACCGAAGTGCAATCGTAACAAGAGCGATTACCGCAATCATAGAAGCAGAATACATCACATTCATGACTACAAATCCCCCTTTCGTTCAATTGCTTTTCTTCCTACCGTCAGCGCAATACCGATAAGCAGCATTGCCGGAATCAGAAAGCTTTCCCTGCCGAATATCAGCAGACATATCACAGAAGCAATTACACCGATGATTGCCGGCAAATGATTTCCGGTACTTTTCCACTGCTCCACAAAAACCGTGATAAACAATGCTGTCATGGCAAAGTCCACCCCTGCTGTGTTAAAGGTAATCACCGTTCCTGCCAGAACCCCCAGCAAGCTTCCCAAAATCCAATAACACTGATTAAATAAAGATACCCAAAAGCAGTAACTGTGAAAGTCAAGACCTGCCGGTGCCCTACCGCTGCAAACCAGAGAATAAGTTTCATCTGTCAGAGCAAATATCAGATAGGGTTTCTTCTTATCTGCGTCTTTATAATGCTCTATCATAGAAATTCCGTAGAATAAATGACGGGCATTTACCATTAAAGTAGTAAGAGCCGCCGCCAGCAGCGTTGCTCCACCGGTAAGCAAATCTACAGCCACATACTGCATGGAGCCTGCATATATAAATACACTCATGGCAAAGACCCACACGATTCCATATCCGCTTTTCTGTGCAATAATTCCAAATCCAAAGCCCAATACAACGTAGCCTGCCATTACGGGAAGCGACTTAAGAAAGGCTTGTTTCAGTGTTTCCTTCATTTCGTTCATTACCTTAATTCTATTTCTATCTTAGACTCTTATCTTCGTCCGCCTTCTCTGACAAAAGGTGCCACAACTTCATCCTCTAATAAAAGACCGTATTTATGAGGTCGTCTGTATGCATTACCATGCACTTCGCTTTCACGGTATTTGCGAAGCTGTGCTACATCAAGCTCTGCCAGATAAACTCCTTCTTTTCCATCTGCCTGTAAGATACAGGTATCCCGGGAACCGGGCAATTCCGGTAAGTAAGCCACACCATCAAATACATTGGAACCACCGTTGCAGTCCGGCACTGTATCCGGATAATTACAAGTAGCGATGGCAGTCATATTTTCATACGCCCTTCCCCGAAGCTGGGAAAGACGATTGATTTCCATCGGACAGGCATTGGGGACCAAAATCAGCTCTGCTCCCTTTAGCATCAGAATCCTGGCACTTTCAGGGAACTCCCTGTCATAGCAGATCATGGCTCCCACCTTGATTTCTCCCTGTTTTGTATTCAAGGTTGTTACATAAAAATCTTCCCCCGGGGTAAGATTTCTTTCTACATCAAAGTCACAGGTATGTACCTTGGCATACGTAAACTGTCGCTTGCCAAATCTATCAAAAAGTACAAGGGTATTTCTGGAACCGCCCTCATACTCCTCCAGCAGTGTGACTCCGATTGCCATATCAAGCTCTTTTGCCAGCTTTCCGAATTCCTCTACGAAATCGTCATCTGTAGGAATCGCCTCTGATTTCCATTCTGAAACTTCACGGTCATAAATCTGGTATCCGTTACTCCACATTTCCGGAAACAGAGCGATGTCAGCGTCTTTCTCTTTCGCTTGTCTGCAGGCTGCTATTCCTTTTTGCAGGTTTCCTTCTAAGGAACCTGTTGGTGCAATTTGTAATAAGGCTATTTTTAATATACTCATAAAAATTCTCCATAAACAATATCTTTTCCCGGCAAGTAATACTACACAATTATAAAATATCAATACATAATATGCAAATTAAAAAGCAATCGTCATTTTTCTTACGATTGCCTTTCAAGATATCATTTATTTACTATTCGGTTTTTTCATATACATATAGCCATCTGCCTGATAAAAAAGGGCCCATTTTTTCTTTTAGCACATAATTTTCAGGAAGAATCAGCGAAAAATCCAAACAATATGTAGAATCACTTTCCGGTAAAACATCTACAATAAAAGCTTTAGCATCGTTTTCACTTGCGCATCTATGATATGCTGATTTCCATATATCTTCTCTACTTCCATGCATAAATCCAAGAGTTATTACATAATCGATTGTATCTTGCACCTTCAAATCATTAAAGGAGCCTTGCACATATTGAATCCTCTTTGTTTTATCAAGCTTCTTAGCAACCTCAATGCAAATCCCGCATTCATCCAAACCAATTCTCTGTGGAGCAGAAATATTTCGAAGAACTTCTCCTAATCCGCATCCAATATCAACTACTGTATCAGCACCATGTCTATTAATATACTCAGCAGTTGCTTGCGCATATTTGCGTAATTCATAAGGGCTGTCATGCCAGGGATCAAATTGGTACTTCTTTCTTAAGGATTTATAGTATAGCCTTTTCAGAAAACCAATCAATGTATTTTTCCATCCGACCTCTTTAACTTTCCGCGTAAACCTATTCATTTCCGGCTCTCCTTAGTATCTTTATCTATATGCCCTTCTTCAGTTTATATATTTTAGCATAAGACCGCCTTAATTTCAACTCATAGTTGAAGCTATTTCAACCATAAATATATATATACAATTTATACTTATAGTTGAAAGGAATGATACTAATGGATAATACAATTTCGGAACGCCTAATTAAATTACGTGAAAAAAATAATTATTCTCAAAGTTTTGTTGCCCGACAAATTGGTGTTACTCCCGCACTAATTAGTGCTTATGAAAAGCAAGAGCGTAAACCCAGTCTGGATAAATTGGTCGCGCTTGCTGATATTTATCATGTATCTACCGACTATTTATTGGGAAGAACCTACAGCGATGACAGTTCTAAAATTATTCATGTAGCTCACCTAAATGATACACAAATCAAAATTCTTCGAGACCTAATTCAAAATATGAATCAGTCTGTTTGACGTTGCACTTATTAGAAAAGAAAAAGCAATCGCGTATCCGGCGATTGCTTTTTTCTCTATTTTTATTTCCGCATTGCTCTTTCAGCCATTTTTACGCGCGATGATATTTATCGTACACCACCTGATTAGCAAACAAAACTCAACGGAGCGTGGTTTTTATTGTCATTGTATCTACAATCTCCTTAATCACTTTTAAAACATTTTCATCGCATATGGCATTCGGTGCTAATTTCGTGCTCGGAATATAGGAATTGTTACAAATATTGTTTCCTGTAATTGTCTTGTACCATACTGCTGCCAATAAATATCTTCCATAAATGACATTCATATGAAAGCCGTCACGGCAAATAGACATACCACCATATCCATATAGAAAAGGCTCTTTTTTCCTTAATTCCTGAATAACAGTTCCGCAAGGAATCAATCGTATATCAAATTGTTTTGCTACATTTCTGTATGCTTCTGACAGCTTTTGATACATCTCTTTCTGATTTTGATGATATTCGGCAAAGCCGGAATGTAAGCTGTCTGTTTCATACGCCCATGTTTCCTGCAGCAATATTTCCGCTTGCGGAGCATGCTTTCTTAAGTATTCCACAATATTTGTTATATAGGGATAATATGTTTCTATCATTCCGCTCTCATGGCTTACCTGTTGGGTGACAATATAGTCCCATTCTTCCATGTCAAGCGCCTCTTGAATCGATACCTGCTTTTCAGCAGAATATCCATTTACCTCAAGCAAGTATTCCGCTGCCTTGTTTTGAATGTTATTCCAATGACGCTCCAAGCTGCAACCACCGATATAAAGATTCACTACTTTCATATCTACCTGATCTGTTGCTGCAATCTGATGTAAATAGTGGGTTGCATCTTGTGAAAAGCTATTTCCTATCGCAAGTATCTTTATCATAGTTATCTCCTTTTACTTTTCTGGTATAAACAGTTCTCGTATATTTAATATCGTTTCCTTCTGTTTCACCAATTGTTAAATCGAATTCACTACTGTCAAACTCCGGAAAAAATACATCTCCGTCCTCTACTACCATATCTACTTCTGTAATGTACATTTTATCTGCAAGCGGTATCGCTTCTTTAAACAAACCATATCCACCTGATACATATATATTTTCTCCCCTTGAAATCGCAATTGCTTCCTGTAAGGAGCCCACAGTAATCAGATTTTCACCGGTAAAATTCCTGCTTTTTGAAACAATAATGTTTTTCCGGTTAGGAAGAGGATGTCCTATCTCTTCATAAGATTTTCTTCCCATGACCACAACATTTCCTGTAGTAAGCTCCCTAAATTGCTTTTGTTCTCCTTTTATCTTCCAAGGTATTTCTCCGTTCTTTCCGATTACATTATTTTTTGAACGTGCCACAATCAATCCAATCATCGTTTGTATTTCCTTTCCATCTACTTCAAGCCTAAAGTTTCTTTGCAATATTTTGCATAACAATATTGTCACCATGTGTATCAACTCTTCAGGTGGCTAATTAATTGGTCCCCATTGGTTTGGATTTCCATGTGCTTTTATAAAGTCTCCGGCATAAGCATATAGAAATTGCGTTTTAGTTACTAGCAAATCAATGTAACAGATAACAGAAACGCCGAAACTGCCGGAACTGTAACCGTATCCCAGCCACCTTTGGTGTAAAGTTCTGTTATGGATGCAATCGGTGCAATCACAAGGGACATAATAACAGCTACGTGCGTGGGAAGTTCAGACATTGCAAACAATACAGACAGCAAACACATAAATGCTGTGATTGCCATACCAATGCTACCTTCCACCGACTTTGTCCCTTCGATAAATCGTCCTTGTAACTTATGCTTGCCGTATTCTTTTCCAACAATAGCCGCAACTGCATCACCCGGTCCCCAAGC
The DNA here is from genome assembly GCA_017411305.1 of Lachnospiraceae bacterium. GTDB lineage: Bacteria > Bacillota > Clostridia > Lachnospirales > Lachnospiraceae > Suilimivivens. Next base: position 6,232 of record JAFQQI010000005.1, on the reverse strand, counting down.
CATAATAGCACCAACTGCAATAAATAAATGTTCTCGCCCAAAGATACCCCAAAAGATGATAAGCAACACCGTCATAAGTCCGAATAGCGATACAAAACTTAAGATAACTTCATGCTTTGCTTTTTCTACGAATAATCCTTTGTAAAAAGAAAATCTCTCGAAGAAATGCAGACCAATTATGACAAGAATCAAAAACAATACCTCTACCGCCACAGAAATCCACCAAATATCAGTCGACATCACAAGCGGAATAATTGAAGTAAATGCAACAAAGTGCAGTAATTTTCTGAATACATGGTCCTTGACCTTGGTTGTAAAGCGGACTGCAATCAAGATGGTTGCAAGTACAACAATGTATCCTAAATAAATACTAAGCACCTTTAAATATTCCATGAGGTAAGGAATACTGATTTTATTAAGGTTATTAATCGTAATCATAGAAAGACCCAGCAAGAGAAGAATCACACCTGTTGTATATCCCACAATTCTTCCCTTGACCTTATTGGCAAACTTTGCACTGACAAGCGAAAATGCGGTAGCAACCACTATAGCAAGAAGCAGGAAGTCCCAACATTTAAATATAATAGTCGGCTCAATAAGGATATGACTGACCGAAGCAATCAGTGCCGTAAAGGTCATAATAAAGGTGGAAGTTCCCACAGCTGTTTTTCGTTCGTAACCAAGCATAGCCGTAAACACAATAAGCATCATCATACCGCCGCCCGAACCAAAAAATCCGGTACCAAAACCAATGGTGAGACCAAAAAACAGTGATACTGCAATTTCTTTGAATGTCAGCTTTACCTTACCATCTTTTTCAGGACGTTCCTTTGAATCAGGACTGACCAAAAAGCGGATACCGATGGCAACACAAAGAAATAGTGAAAATCCTCCAAGCACCGATTGATGCGTAAAGTATGCAGCAACAGAACCAACCGTACACATTCCTATAATGCAGGTCGCAATCAACCATCCGTGCTTTAAATCTATTTTTTTGTTTTTTGCATAAACACCGGTTGTAACAGCCGAACCGAGTATATCACTGGCAAGCGCTATAGCCGTTGCCATATATGCGCCGTGTTCGCCACTGAACGTCGGACACAGCACTATCAAAAGAGGTACCATTGCTGTTGCTGCACTCAATCCTACCAATCCGGTCCCGATACCGGCGAGCGTTGCCGCAAGTGCTACCACTATGTATTCATATACCATTGCTAACCCTCCATAACGTCGAAAATTAATCTAGTAAGATTTTTCCTTGTCGCTATACTTAATAGAAAACCCATCCCAATTATCATGCCACAAATTTAGATATTACTTCTTCACTAAACTGATTTTTATATGTGTATTTACCGGTTCATATCTGCGTACTCTATCCATCCATCTAATTCCGGAAACTTGTGTGCATATATTGTAAAGTTTTCAAGCACCGTACTATTATCGAGGTCATACTCGTCTGCATTTCTTTTAAGAAAATCCTTATATTCTTGCAATTTATTATATACAGGATAGCTTAAATTCACATAAACAATTCTATAATTCTCTTTATCAATCAGTGCATACTCATAAACATAATCATATCCATCGCTTGTAATATATGCCGGATACATATACATCTCTTCATCATATTCAATTTGATTTGTGACGGATGTTCCAGCGTATGCAATTTCACAAGTGATGTCAGATAGCCTTCTTATTTCATTTTCAAAATCCGCCTCATTATACCTTGCTTCGAGAATAAAAAAACCATCCGAATCAAAGAAACCTGTTTTCAATTTAGACTCGTATTTTACTGAAATCGCATTATCAACTGTTTCCGGGAAAATCAAAAATCCTGAATTCATATCCATTCCGTATTTTTCCTGCATATTTGCTTTATCGTAATTCTCAATTCCTTGCATTGTTCTAAACGGAAGTGCATAATCAACAACGCCCATCCCAAACACCAATAATACTTCAACAACAAAAAACAAGCTAATCACCGTTAGAATAATCGTTGCGACTTTTATTATTATTAATCCTTTTTTCCTACTAATTCTTTCAAGCACACCAATCACATGCAGCGTGATAATTACCATAATAATCAAAGATACACAAGACGTAATCAACGCACCCTTATGAAAAAATGTTGCATCATATGATATACATTGAAAAATAATTGCTACCGTCATTATAAAAACCCCTACAAATCCAATAGCTTGAATATATTTCATCATCTTACTTTTTTCGTTTTCTGCATAATCTGCCATCTTGTTGGCTACATCTTTAATCTCTTCATTCATCTCGCTTTTTCTTTCTCCTTCAATAATTTCTCTTACATCAACCTCATAGAAATCAGCAATTGATACAAGCAATGAAATATCAGGTAAATTATTTCCCGTCTCCCAACGTGAAACTGTTCTTCCTGATATATTTAACATTTCTGCAAATGCTTCTTGTGTAATGCCTTTTTCTTTTCTTAACTCTTTTAGAAATAAACCTATTTTTTTCTGGTCCATTACAACGCCTCCTTTCATCTGCAGAATACGACTTGCCATCCACCAATAACACGACATAAAGCGAGAAAACGTCATATTTATTGGATAGACACACCTGTCTAGTCACTTATAATCTCCGTATAATTCAAAGTTTCCTAAACTCTACAAACTAAATATTACCACAATCCCGCCCCAAAAAAAACTTCCGAAAATCATAAAAACTTTAATTTTAATCCGCATCAATTAAAATTAAAGTTTTCGTTTTAATTAATTATAAAATTATTACACTTTTTACGTTTTCCATATCATATTAATTTCTTATCTGCCGTCCTTCATGATTCAAATGATATTTCTCTTTATAAATTAGCTCTGACACCGGTACAAAGGTGTATCCTTTTTCTTTTAATGTGGTAATCAACGTATCAAGTGCCTGTGCGGTGTATTTTGCTCCATTATGGCAAAGTATAATAGAACCGTTACCAAGATGCTTGTGCTCGCATACGGTTTTAATAATAGAGTCGGTGCCGTAGTCCTTCCAGTCGAGAGAGTCCACATCCCACTGTATTGTATAATATCCGCACTCTTTTGCCTTTTTGACCACTGCATTATTATAGTCCCCATAAGGCGGTCTGAACAAGAACATCTCATATCCCGTCAATGTACGCACCTTTTCATGCACTTTCATCAGTTCTTCTGTCTTTTCTTCATCAGAAAGCTGACTCATATTTTTATGATTTTCACTGTGATTGCCAAGGTCGTGTCCTGCTGCCAGAATTGCTTTCACATCGTCCGGATACTTTTCTACCCAACCGCCTGTCATAAAAAAGGTAACCTTTACGTCATGCTTTTTCAAAATATCAAGAATCTGGGATGTATCTTCATTCCCCCAGGGGGCATGTTAATAGTGGTATTTTTGTACCGAAATGGTACTCGAATTGTTGATTGATTGGCTGATGCATAGACACATCAGCCGATGCTTTCACTCATAGTATAAGTTGCTTTAAATAGATTTTCTAACTCATTTGAGAAATTGTAGGTTATGACAATCTTGTGGTCTTCATAGATTTTGATTTCATGAACCATTTCTACGATAATGTCACGATCTAGTGCTTCAATCTCTTTAAACTCTAACAACCGTTTCAGCCACGGGCTTTCAAACACATTAGCATCCGCATGCTCTTCTTCCTGCTCCTGTAACTGTCTCAATCGCTTTAAATATAAATCCTCTTTTTGCTGGTAATCCTGGCGGTAGCTGATATATTCTTCTTTCGTAATCAGCTCTTCCCTGTAATCTTCGTAAACTGCTTTCTTCATTTTTTTTAGTTTCTGCAGTTCATTTTCAAGCTTCTGTACTTCATCCTCACTGACCTTTTTTACAGTAAGAATCTCCGCCATTTGCTCTTCTACAATCTCCTTAAGGTCACTTATGTTCTGTATGATTACCTTTAAGTCATCCAGAACAATTACTTCCAAAACATCATGGTTAATTCCATGAGGCGTACAAAACCGTCTCCCGGAGCGTACATAGGTACCGCACTGATACATCACATATTTTTTACTCTGTGATGTCATATTCTTTTTACAGAGGGCTCTTCCACAGTCACCACATTTCAAAAAGCCTGCAAAAATACTCATATTAGAGTTTAAATCAAGTTCTCTGGTTCGGCGCCTTAACAGTTTCTGTGCAGTATTCCATGTTTCATCATCAATGATGGCTTCGTGTGTACCTTTAATAACGATCCAGTCTTCCTTCTCCTGTGGTCTGGCTTTGCCATGCATATGCTGACAAGTCCGGTGCTGTACCATATTTCCGCAATACATTTCATTCTTCAGGATATTATTAATGGTACTGTATGTCCAGTAAGCTGTTTTACTTAAACGGTTACAATTCCTATAATTCTCTCCATTCAGCCTTTTATATTCAGACGGACATACAATCCCTTCATCATTTAAGATCCCGGCAATCCGTATTTTACCGCATCCGCTGATATACAACTGAAAGACCCTGCGAACAATCCCGGCTGCATATTCATCTACCACTAATTTGTTCTTATCCACAGGACTTTTCCGGTAACCATAGGAAGCAAATGCACCAATAAACTCACCGGCTTTTTGCTTTGCCCGCATTGCTGAATGAACCTTTTTAGAAATATCTCTGGCATACTGTTCATTAAAGATATTTTTGATTGGCAGAAGCATATCATAGGCTTGTTTCATGCTATCGATATTATCTGTGATAGCAATAAATCTTACATCGTTATCCGGAAAATATCTCTCCAGAAACTTTCCGGTATCTATGTAATCTCTGCCAAAACGAGAAAGGTCTTTTACAATGACACAGTTGACTGCTCCTGCCTCAATATCCTCTATCATTCTCTGAAATGCAGGACGCTTAAAATTGGTGCCGGTATACCCATCATCAATATAAGTATCATACAGAATAAAGTCTTCCTTATTCTTAAGATAATCACTTATCAATTTACGCTGATTACCGATACTGTCACTTTCTGCCTTATCACCGTCTTCTCTTGACAATCTAATATAAACTGCTACGCTAAATAGGTTTTGTACCTTCATCTTCATCACCCATTAGCCACTATCCTTGTATTTATTATACCATTTTTATATACATTCTTCCATCTTTTCCCCATAAGTTATCTCCCCATTTTTCCTGGCATTTTCAAGATGTTTGCGTATCATACGGACAAGTAAATTGGTTGTGGAAATATTACCAAGAAACTCACGTTCAATGGCATAAACAGGTTTTTCCTTCACCTGGCATTCCCCCTTTGTCCATTTTAGTACATTCTATTAAAGAGGGCTTATCCAATATGCTCATACAGCTACCCCTTCCATAAAGCAGGCCATCTGTATTTTGATTTTTACTTTTGCTCTTCTGACCTTTTGATTATATGCCTTCTCATTTTCAATCATATAACGAAGTCCTTCTGTGAAGCCTTCTATAATACCAATAAAATCCGTGTAATATTTGCAGATAATTTCTACCTTTCCGGCGATATTTGCTTCTTTATAACTTTGTAATACATTTGTCTTTGCTACCATCGTTTTTCCTCCTATAAGCTGAAATTGACGTAAGCAAAGCAAACCGGTTTGCGTTTCTTACAAGTATTATTTTACGGGCATTTTTATGGGTTGTCGTTCCCCAAAGAATATACCTTGGTATATTGGGAATATACTTTTCACCTCTACTCTTCTATTCCATTCCATTTCTTCCGGTACCATTCCTATCCCCTAATTCCCCTTTCCCGACTCCCAAGGGGATGTGAAAATTGCTTTGATAATTCCTTTACAGATAAAAACACCCCTAAAATTAGGGGTGTGAAATACCATCTTTATTCAAAATCCTGTAGCCATCTCTTTAATACATACTGCCAGCCCATGCCATCCTGCATGACCCTTAATACCGAGACCGTCTTCTTTTCCCGATTTACCACATAAAAAACAAATATGTATGATATGGCTTCATCCTGCCTATCCACCTATCCCGGTAAATGAAATCAGCACCTTCCGTATTTTTGGGAAGGTACTGAATTAAAGTCCGTATTATAGGACAATATTTACGATACTATCTTAAGTAAGAGCAGGTGTCATTGTTATTGTATTTGTATTGTTTTAAGGGGTGATTTTATGAATTTGAAAGAATGTGGTTACTGTAAAACCAAAAAGGAAGCCGGTGTTATGCCCAACAATTTATTCCTCTACCGCCAACAGGCAAATATTTCTCAGGACAAACT
>JAFQQI010000050.1 GCA_017411305.1 Lachnospiraceae bacterium | reverse complement strand
GCCAGGATCAAACTCTCAAATAAAAGTTTTTTCCCGGTTAAGATTAACTCTAGCTAATTCTTTAACCGTTATTACTGTTCTTAGGTTGTTTCTGTTCGAAACTCTCTGAATCTTCTTCAGATTGCATCTTTCCGATGCTGCATCTTTAGATGCGTTTTTACTCTTTAGAATTTTCAGGGTTGCATTGCTGTTTATTTGTCAAGGTTCAAGCAAAGCAGTTCTTTGTGTGAACTGATTTTGAAAGCTCGCTTTCGCAAAATCAGCTTCATGCAAAGGACTATTGTGCGCTAGCACACAACGAGCAGTTTCCTGCGAGTTGGCTTTGCGTTCTGTCGGTCTTTTCTTTCAGACGCAACTCTGTTATCTTAGCATGTGCTCTCTGTACTGTCAAGACCTTTTTTGATATTTTTCAACTTTATTTGCGGTTGTTATCCGCAACGAAATTTACTATAACATTCTATTCTTATCTTGTCAACGGATTTTTTTGTATTTATTTTAATGCATTTTTTTATTCAAGTGCTATTGCAATTGTTCCGTCTGAAGCTTTCATTGAAAGAGCCACTTCGGTAATGCTTTTCGCTTTTTCTTCCGGCACCTCGCATGCTAAAACTAACTGTTCTGTTGTACCGCTTGGTATTGTTCCCATATAGTTTGACAAATCATTTAATAACATTGTAGTCAATGCATTTTTACTTTCTCCATCAACTATGATTTTAAAATGTACCTTTTGGGACAATATATCATAAGTCTTATCACTTTGTGCTTTATTCGTTATATCAAATTTTAAAACAATTAGATCATTGCCTGCAGTTGCATCCATAGTGAAATAAACATTTTCAGAGTCCTGCGGATATGACTTCACTACTTCATAACCTTTATAAGTGATCTCAGTATCCGTTAATGATAAAGCTTCCGAAAGCGGAATCTTAACTATTTCCGTTTCTTCAGAACCATTATTATTTTCTTTTTCTTCATTATTCGATGCTTCTTCAGAATCACTTTCCTCTTCTTTCATCTCTATTGAATAATCTTTCGTAAATACTGCTTCCAGTCTTGCTTCTTCTTCCAGTGCAGCTTGTAACGCATCTACTTCCATCAAACGAGAAGCTCTTCGCAAATCATGTTCTCTTACTACATCAGCTGCATATTCAACAACCATCTTTCTGGAGGTTTCATCCATTTCCGGGATTTTATTCCCACAACCAGCCAGCAATATCGTTGTCATGCTTACTAAGATGCAGTTAACAATCTTTTTCTTCATATCACATGACTCCTTCCTCTGTTTGTTCTTCCTGTATTTGTTTCGTCTCTTCTTGCATCGTAGAAGCTTCTTCTTTTACAGGATTAGCGTCTTCTTTTACAGAATTAGTTATTTCTTGTACCGGTTTTGCTTCTTGTGCCAATTTAGCCTCTTCTTCATCTTCTTTCTTTTCCAAATATATATATAAGAAAGAAATTGCTAACGCTATTATACCAACAATCAAGAATAACAATGCTTTAGCCATTGTTTCCAATTCACTAAAATCATAAATTATCATTTTGATACATACAATAATCGCCATTACCAAACCACAGATACGATATACCTTATCTTTGGTTTTAAATCCTATTGCTACGCATCCTATTGCAACTACCATCAAAAGCGCACTGACTATCACCGGGGTTTCAAATCCTGCGGCAAGTATCATATAGGACAGGTAGCCGGCAAGCACAAGATATTTCTTAGGAATTCCCAACCCATATCTTTTTCTGAACGCAATCACTATCATCACTGCACCAAGTAACATAGCAACGGAATTTGCAATGTAAGCTTCATTTAATATAGCAAAGTAGGAAACAATTCCTGTAAAAGCAAGATTTACTATATTATAAGGTAGCTGCTGTTTTTCTTTTAGTTTGCACAAATGATTAAATAGTAAGAAAAGGACTAATAAAATTCCGATATTTACCGGTAATACCCATTCGTTCTCAATCTTTATGAATGAGACAAGCAAAAAGAATACTGTCAGTACGATCTCGTGAAAAATATGCCAATTTCTAATTGTCGCGATTGACAAAATCATAATTACTAAAAATGGTATTAAATGCCATTCGTCTGCGTAAAAAATCCCCTGCAAGGCAGTCAGAACAGCAAGAACGCTATCAAGTACCCACAACTCCTTTTCTTTCATACAAAGCAATCTTGTAACTGCAAAAATGAGAAGTAAAGATATGGTAGCTTCCAACGGATAATCGGTAAATCCGTTAAAGAAAAATACAATGGCTGCCATAAAATAATATTGTATCCATCTTTGTTTCTCCTGCGTCCACATAATAAAGAACACAAAAGATACAGCAAGCACCATTGCTTCTGTAATCCACTTATAGAACAACGCAATCTTTTCAGTATCTAAATCGTGGTCCAAACATGCAATACAAATTAATATTACTGCAAAAATTCCCAGCATAATCGAGTAAACAATAGTAAACCATAGCTTAATCTCATTACGCTGGCTTAAATAAATCAAATTTAATATTACCAGTGACAGAACTGCAAATAATGCCACATACATAATACCGATACCATCTGCCATTACCATAACGGTAACGATTGCAGTAAAAATCACATGGGTAACCATATGTACGCATCCGATTAATGCCTTGTTCTTCTGATTTGGCAAGAGAATAAATACCAGATTTACTGCAAAAATCATTCCTGCCATTATTAAAAAGCTAAGTTCGGTTTCAAACCCCTTAATGGGTAAAAAGCAAATATAGCATCCAAGGCATCCAATCAGTCGAATAGACGTTGCTTCTTTTTTTCTGCTGAACAATACAGAAAAAACAGCAATCACAATGGTGAGCAATGAAGCCACAAGTCCATTAATATTTTTCAATACTAAATAATTAATCACAGTTGCAATAAATAAGCTGCTTATGCCAATTGCTGATATTACATGGGAAAATGTTTTGCTTATTCTTTTTACCGCCAGTTCAGACAATAATATCACAGCAGCGCCGGCTAAATAAAGGCACATTCCCTGCCATATCCCGTCTAAATAGTTAAAACCGAAAATAACCAAAGCCACCAGTACAAATACCGCACCGAGAGTACTAAAGATTCCTGCCCCAACCTTAAATTCTACTGTATCCTTTGTTTTTTGCGGTTGTATAGGAGACATGGCTTTTTCCCGGACTGGTGCAGCTGTCTCTTTTTGAGGCTGAACAGTTTGTGTTTGCTGCTGTGTCGTCTGTATTGGCGGTACAGAAATGCTTTGTCCCATTCTTTGCTGATACAAACGAAATGTTCTTTCGGCTTCCTTTTCTACCTGGGCAGGTGATGCCTTACCTGACTCTAAGTCCTTCATCATCTGTGCCAAATACTGGTCATAATAAGGATCTTTTGATATCTCTATCAACTGTATAAGTCTGAGACGAATTTTTTCTTTTGCCTCTATTGCTTCTGCTTGTGCACGAAGCTGTGCCGCTCTCTCAAATGCATTCATACTATTCTGTTCATTTGTTTGATTCATGATAATCTCCCGCTTTTTCCAACTCAAACCAAAATGCAACACCATTATCATAATTGCTGACACCATAGTGCTGATTTAAAGATTCCATCATTGCTTTTACAATGGAAAGCCCTACTCCGCTGCCGCCATATTCTCTTGTACGTGCTTTATCCACCTTATAAAACTTATCCCATATATAAGGAAGATTTTCCTCCGGAATTGCATTTCCTGTATTAAATACAGTTACGCGGATAACCTCCCCTATTGTCTCTGCCTTTATATCAATTACCATCTCTCCCATAACATGATTCATGGCATTGCTGAAATAGTTGCTGAATATTTCTTCCACCATAACCTCATCTGCCCACACATATAAGGGAGACTGATTATTTATAATCACCTTAATATTCTTTTGTTTGCATAAAAGTTCAGCCGATTGTAAATAGTTTCGAATTAATGCAACAACGTCAAAACGTTCCATAGTGATTATTTCGTTGCCGAATTCTAATTGATTTAAAGTGAGAAGCTTTTTAACAATATTATTCATTTTGGAAGCTTCATCCATGATTACTTCGCAGTAATAATCCCTGCTTTCTTCATCATCGGAAATCCCTTCCTTTAAACCTTCTGCATATCCTTGTATTAATGCAATGGGAGTCTTCAATTCATGAGATACATTGGCCAGAAACTCTCTTCTCATTGCATCCAGTTCATTTTTCTTTTCAATATCTTTTTGTAATTCGTTATTTGCACTCTTTAATTCGGAAATTGTCTTTTCCAATGTTCCCGAAAGTTCATTTATGTTTTTACCGAGAATCGCAACCTCAGTCTTGCTTTTTCCGGCATATCTGGCATTAAAATCTAAGTGTTTCATTCTTTCTGATATTTTTGCCAGTTCCATAATTGGTCTTGTTATTTTACCTGACACCCATAAAATAATAATCGAACTGAAAATTGCAGAACCAATCCCTACATAAGCAAGAAAACGGTTCGCAAGCTTTACGCTTTCTCTGATACTCTCAAGCGGACTTAACAGTAAAAACAAATTGCCGTTATCCAAAATCCCCCACATTTCCAAAAGCTCTGTCTGGGTTCTGGCTTCCATGGTAATCCGCATCTCATAATTATCATAGCTTTCAAGCGCACTGACTATCGGCATTGTTTCTCTGTCAAATAAATTATCCAATAATCTTCTGCTCAAATTTTCATAATCATGGGTTGAAGTTTTTAATGTTCTGGAAGCTGTATCCAAAATAATAAAGCTGATATTATTCTTTTCACAAATTTTTTGCATTTCAATGTCAAATGCCTCAGAACTAATACTTCCCTCGTTAGATGCTTTATTAATAATCTGATAAGCACTTGCCATATTTTTTTGCTTATTATTCAAATAAAACTTTTCTAAAAATGTGCCGTTAATAAACCAGCACAACAATATCGTCCCCATCATCAGAAGACAGAAGATTGTTGCAAATTGCCTTCTTATTGAATACTTCATTCCGTTTACCTTTTATGATAAAGATGATTCTCCGATTCATATTTTGCTTCACAGGTCAAATGGATGCCAAGGCGTTTAAAAATTTTCTCATCCACGGAAGATAACAATACAGAGGAATGTGCTTCCAAACCTCGAAGCTTCTTCATTTGGTTCATAGCCAGCTCTGCATTCTTGTCTGATGCAGCTGATGTAGAAAGAGCTATCAGGATTTCATCTGTATGCAATCTGGGGTTTTTACTTCCTAAATAATTCGTCTTCAATCTTTGAATCGGTTCAATTGCTTTCGGTGATACCAAATGCAGCTCATGGTCAATACCGCCAAGCACTTTTAAAGTATTTAACAGCACGGCTGCAGCTGCTCCCAATAAATCAGATGTCTTACCGGTTACAATAGTTCCATCCTCAAGTTCAATGGCCGCCGCCGGATGTCCGGTTTCTTCTTCTCGGGAAAGGGAAGCACCTACAACAGCTCTGTCTTCTGTCGAAATGCCTGCCTGCTTCATAATCAATTCCAGCTTGTACAAGGTTTCCTTACTTCCTGTACCCCGTTTGCAATCACCAAGGCATTGATAATATCGTCTGATAATTTCCTGATGGGATGCAGCTCTGCAGACTTCATCATCTATCACACAATTACCAACCATATTCACGCCCATATCAGTTGGTGATTTATACGGACTCTCTCCAAGTATTTCCTCAAACATGGCATTTAATACCGGAAAAATTTCCACATCGCGGTTATAGTTCACTGCTGTTTCCCCATAAGCTTCCAAATGGAAGGGGTCAATCATATTTACATCATTCAAATCTGCGGTTGCTGCTTCATAAGCAATATTAACCGGATGCTTCAGCGGCAAATTCCAAATCGGAAATGTCTCAAACTTAGCATAACCTGCTTTAATTCCTCTTTTATGTTCATGATACAGCTGAGATAAACATGTTGCCATTTTGCCGCTACCGGGTCCGGGTGCTGTTATAACAACAAGCGGTCTGGTGGTTTCTATAAAATCATTTTTACCATAGCCTTCATCACTTACAATTGTTTCAATATCGCTGGGATATCCGGGAATGGAATAATGATGATAGGTTTTAATACCAAGCTCTGTCAAACGGTTTTGGAATTGGTTCGCAGCAGTTTGCCCCGCATATCTGGTAATACAAACACTTCCTACAAATAACCCGATACTGCGAAAAGCATCTATCAGTCTGAGCACATCCAAATCATAAGTAATCCCTAAATCCCCGCGTATTTTATTCCCTTCAATATCTTCGGCACTGATCACAATTACAATTTCTGCCTGTTCCTTTAATTGTAACAGCATATTCAGCTTGGAATCAGGCATAAACCCGGGCAGCACTCTGGATGCATGAAAATCATCAAACAATTTACCGCCAAATTCCAGATAAAGCTTATTATCAAACTGCGCAATTCTCTCCTTAATATGCTCTGATTGCATTTTCAGATATTTGTCATTATCAAATCCTATTTTCATGTATCTTCTGCCTTTCCGAGAGTTTATTACCAAGAATTAAAGGCACCCACATGGTGGATGCCTTATGTTTACAACATAATCACCGATGGTTTCCTATCGGTTTTGCCCTGATATTATTATACAATATCCGTAAAAATATGCAACTGTTTATTTTTAGTTTTCCTACATTAATAACAAATAATAAATCCTATATCCTTCACTTCCTCATCGGGTTTAACCAACGCATTATAATCAACATTTTTAATAATCAATTTTTTCCCTTGTATGGAATAATTACCGTTCCAGCTATCCGATAACTGAAATGCATTCTCGAATTCAAGTTCAATTTCCCAACCATTTATTTCTTTATCGGAAATGTTCTTTAATTCTACGCAGTATTGCTCATACTTTTTATTGTCGGATTCCCAACTATTACTGTTAATAGCCTGATATTCCATACCATTTTCTACTACTAGATTATCATTATGATTTGTATCTGCATCTCGAGTAGTTGATTCCATATTTTCTTCGGAAGTCAACATATCATACAACCAACGTCCGCCATCACTTAAGTCATCTTTCGTAAAACCATTTGTCTTACTGCATCCGGATGCAAAAACAGCAGAGGTTTCATTTTTATTGGATAAATTCCATGCCACATAACTGACATTTTTTTCATTCATCAAATCAATCCATGCCTGCGCCTGCTGTGCATCAATGCCTCCGTTTCCGTCAGCACTGCAGATACCATACTCAGAAACTATAATCGGAAGTCCGTTTTCCAATGCATTTACCATTCTGTTTCTAAGGTCATCCTTATGTGTTGCTGCATAAAAATGGAGAGCATACATAATATTGTCATATTCCGTAATGGGGTCTGCGGCTGCCTTATCAACATCCTGGGACCATGTAGGTGTTCCCACTATAATAACGGCATCTTCATCATTCGCCCTGATAACAGGAATCACTTCTAATGCATACGATTTTACCGATGCCCAGTTGACGCCTCCGTTAGGCTCATTACAAATCTCATAAATTACGTGTTGACTATCCGCAAACTCCTTGGACATTTCATCAAAGAATGCTTTTGCTTCTTCTTTGTAGGTATTGGGGTCTCCCTCTCCAAGCACATGCCAGTCAACAATCACATATAGACCTGCATTTTCGGCATACTGCACACCGTCTTTTATTAATTGTTTCAGTTCTTCCTTGTTTCCGCCGGTACAATAACCATTATATTCTGCCGAATACATGGCAAGACGTACCACGTTACAATTCCAATCTGCAGAAAGCTCCGTAAACAGTTCTTGATTTACATACTGGGGAAACCATGATAAACCATGAGTACTGAGCCCCTTTAGCTGAACCGGATTCCCATCCTCATCTACCAGTTGCGTTCCGTCTACTTGCAGTTTTTTGAGTCTTTCATTTCCTTCCGCTTCCGTCAACTGTTCTTCTTTCTTTGGTTCCTCTGCCGGTTGTGCTTCTTCTTTTGTTGGTACTGTTGTTGGTTCTGCTGTAGGTTCTTTTGTTGGTTCTGCAGTTACTTGCATTGTCTGCTCTATTTCTGATTCCGGCTCTGAGATTATCTGTGTTGTCTGTTTTGTTTCCTCAGAGTCATGGTTCTCAGCACATCCCAGCAACAGAATGCACATAATTCCTATCAGAATATTTATAAAAAAGCAATGTCTCTTATTCATTACTCAGGCAGCCCTTTCTTTCCTTTAACATCCAAATATCGTTGATGCATCATAATTAAAACTTCATCGCCATTACTTTTTTAATTGAATCCAATACTTTTCCTTTTTCAAAAGGCTTAATAATGAAATCATGGGCACCACTACGAATTGCATCCAAAACCATCGCCTGTTGACCCATGGCAGAGCACATAATTACTTTTGCTTCCGGATATTTTTCTTTTAGGGCTTTTAGTCCTTCCAATCCATCCATCTTTGGCATGGTAATATCAAGCGTAATAAGGTCCGGTTTTTCCTGCTCATATACACGTATCATTTCTTCCCCATCCCGGGCTTCACACACCTCATAATCCGCCTCTTCTAAAATCTTTCTAAGTGCCATTCTCATAAACATTGCATCATCTGCAACCAAAATTTTCGCCATGCCATTCTCTCCTGTCATTTTTTCTTTTTAAAGGCTCTAATAACCTATCTTTTTTAAAATTTCTTCCATCAGTTTTGCATTTTTCATTGAAAATTCGGGTGTCACAATCAAATCTTCACTACCGGTGATTGCTTTGTTAACCTGTTCTACTTCTAATGCATAGTTTTGTCTTGCTGTTACCTTTCTGGTCATTTCTTTACCATCTGCAACAATGGTATATTCAAGCTCTCCTGACTGATTATATTCTACAAAAGAATTAATATGTCCTTTAGAACCGCGAATGTATAATCGGTCCATTCTTTCTCCGGTATCAATACCAAGCATCATTCCAACCGTAAAAGAAGCGCGGGCACCATTGTCAAACTTAATAAGAGCTGTGGTCATAGTATCCACACCTTCCACACTCATTTCTGCGCCTGCCTGAATCCACGTGGAATTTGCGTCCAGCAACGATAAAATCATGGTAGTACAATAGCATCCCAAATCATACATAGCCCCACCACCGAGGGGTTTGTATAATCTGATATCTTCACTATAGCCTTGTGTTAAAAATGCAGTTTCCACATAATCTACTTCACCGATAATACCACTACGAACATCTTCCTTCAGTGCTTTTACATAAGGGCTGTTCAGATATGCATAGGCTTCAGCCAGAATTACACCTTTTTCTTTTGCTGCTGTATACATCTCTTCTGCTTCCTTTAGATTTAAAGCCAGCGGCTTCTCGCATAAAACATGTTTTCCTGCCGCTATGGCTTTCATAACCCATTCATAGTGCAGATTATTCGGTAACGGTATATATACTGCCTGTACCTGCTCATCCGCAAGTAATGCATCATATCCTATGTATCCCTTCGAAAAGCCGAATTGTTCTTTAAAGGTTTGCACCTTCTGCTCATTTCTTCCTGCAATTGCGTATAATTCACAGCCTTCTGCCTGTTTCATTCCAGGAATCGTACATCCTGCAGCAATAGCCGCTGTTCCCAGCACACCCCATTTAATCGTCATACTTTACCCTCCTTATCAATCCATTACCATTATAACCGATTTCTCTATAACTTGCACGTAAAAAAGAACTATGCATATTATTGCATAGTTCTTACGTGTATTTTGGGTTATTTTCTTTTATACCGACTGAGTATTCTCAACAATCTTTTCAACACTTTCACGATATGTAGTCATGGCATTTACAATATCTTCAACTGCATCCTGATTTGCTAAAGAATTGCCGTGCATTTCAGCCACCTTACAGTTCAAATCATCGAAGATGAAATTAATTTGATTTACATTTGCATTTTGACGTTCAATATTTTCATACAGCCGTTCAAACTGCTGATGAAGCCCATCCATGCTACCAACAAGCTCTTCCATAGTCTTTTCTGATTCTGCCAATGCTTCTTCACTGCTTGTAAAGCGTTCAGAGGTTTCCTCAACACGTTCTAAAAGACCTGCTACCACTTCAGATACCTGGGTAGAAAAATCATTACTGCTTTCAGACAACTCTCGCATCTCAGATGCAAGTACTTGGAAGCCTGCTCCGTATTCTCCTGCACGCGCCGCTTCAACAGAAGCATTCAATGACAATATTGTAAGTTTGAATGAAATATCATTAATCTGTTTGGCAATCTTTGACACCTCATTCATTTGTTCTTCCATGGTCCTGAAAACTGTACCGGATTGTGTGATAATTTCGCTAACCGAATCCACCTGTTCATTCATCACTTTTACATTATTTTTATTTTCTTCGAGAACATTTTCAAATTGCTTCACTTCTTCATTTAAGCGACTGATTTCCTCTTCGGTTTCTTTCACTTTGTCTCGAACAGTAAGGCAATTATCGGAAACAGCTCCGGCTTCCTGTGTGATGGAAACGGAACCGGCTTTGAGCCCTTGCGTACTGGTCTCAATTTTGGCTGAAGATGCTGCAAAATCACGCTTTAGTTCAGCTCCCATATTTCTGACGGTTTCCAAAAGCTTTTCGGATTCTACTGCACGCTCCTGTCCGAGTTCAATAAATGCACGTCCCCGTTTAATAACCATTTGAAACAGTATGGCTGCAAAATTAAACACCGCCACGCAAAGAATGAACTGTGAAGTGCTTTCCACCTTTTCGGGATGTGCCATGTACATAATAACCAGCAGAATATCTACCAGAACTATCTGTATTTTGGTAAACTGGGGTTCCAAATATAAACCGGTTAAAGCCATTACTGCAAGAAATAAAGAAAAATCATCACTGTAGGATGCTCCACTGTTCAAAGAGATAATAAATACTAAAAATGGTAATGCAATCGCAAGGGTAAATTCTCTTGCGTATAAGCTCACTTTACGCACCTTTACAAAAATAAGCATTGCTACAAATGCTGCAAGAGTCACACCGATTGTTATAAGTGCAGCGGCATCACCGCTTCCTATATTTTTCAGGAAAAACAAAGATGCTACCGCAACCGGCAACCACTGCATAATTTTGTATATTGATTCATGTGATAGTATCTTTTTGGTATCTTTTTGCTTTTTCTCCATGGTAACCCTCCACATTAATAAACACTATTCTTATTATATAAAAGTTTTCTGTTAATTTCAACAGATGCAGACAGGTTTCTACTATACCTCCATTTTGTAACCAATCCCCCAAATAGTTTTTATGGCATCGCCTTTCCCCTTTAATTTACTCCGAAGCTTTTTAACATGCGTATCAATTGTTCTTGCGTCGCCGAAATAATCGTAATCCCATACGCTGTTTAATATCTTTTCCCTTGACAATGCAATTCCTTTATTCTCCATAAAGTATACAAGCAGTTCAAATTCCTTAAAGCTCAAATCTATCGCTTCGCCATCAATGGTAACACTATGTGCGTTCTTATTTACAACAATACCGGATGCTTCCAGAAGTGTTTCTTCTCCAAGCTGATTGGTTCTGCGCATAATTGCCTCTACACGTGCTACTAAAATCTTAGGGCTAAAGGGTTTGGAAATGTATTCATCCACACCCAATTGAAATCCTAACAGCTCGTCTTTTTCATCTGCTTTGGCAGTGAGCATGATAATGGGCACCTTAGAATAGCTACGGATTTCGCGGCAGGTTTCCCAGCCGTCCATGACAGGCATCATCACATCCAGAATGACAAGCGCAATATCCTTTTCCTCAAAGAAAATATCAACAGCCTTGTTTCCGTCTCCGGCTTCCAGTACCTCATAACCGCTTTTAACAAGAAAATCCTTTACAAGCTTACGCATTCTGGCTTCATCATCAACCACCAGTATTTTCAATCGTTCCATTGCCTTCCTCCAGATTTGTTTGCAGACTTTGCTCTTTCTTGCGAAGAGCATCCTCACGCTCGGTCAGTTCCTGCTCCCATGTAGCATACTGATTTACGATTTCATTTTTATAGTTAAGAATATTGGGATTATCACTTTTTATGGTAATGGCAAACATGGCCACCACTAATATTCCCAAAAGGACATTCAAAAGTAATGTAATCCGATATTTACGCATCAGATCATTTCGTCTGGATGGTCTGATTCGTTGTCTTACAGGTTGTTCTGTTGCCTGTGTTTCTTCATGCACAAAAGTCAAATACATGGGAATCGGTCTGATTTCTTCTTCCGGAATACCAAGACCCTGCATCTCTTCCTGCATATATTTTAAATATTCCCAGCCTATGGGTGTTTGAAACACCTTTTTGTCTAAGATTTGGTTATAAACTGCAAGGCGGCTTCTTCCTGTTTTGCCGGTTAATTTAGTTTCAAAATACTTTGCTTTTTTGATTTCTTCTTCTGCAATCTGTGCATCCCTGTAGGAACCGAATCTGTATCCGTTTACTAATAAATTATCCTTCTCTGCCATAGGAATCCCTCATAAAATTTGTATCTTATTTATAGTTGAAAAAAAGCCAAGCATCATACTTGGCTTCTTTTAACTATGGATATCATCCATATATGGATTAGGCGGGAGTCGAACCCGCGTCCAAAGACCCATTCCCCGTCCTTCTACTATCATAGTCAATTGTTTCGGTTGCCCTCATTCCCTCCCAAACCGGGAAACTGACACCCCGATTTGTTTAGTAGCTTCATAATACGCCCACGGGCGCAAAGCTTAACCCGTGTCGTTTCCTACATAGTCGATGCCCGGGTCTTAATGTGTAGGTGCACTAAGTCGGACAGCTGCCATTAGGCAGCGTATGCTAAATTTTCTTCAGCGTTTATTTTTAGTTTTGCGATTTAACGCATCGCCTGCGGATAGCTTCTCCGGCTGCAAGACCCCTGTCGAAACCTTTACTAACCCGAATTACAATATTATTATAACATTTCCATCAAAGATATCAATGAAAAAAGTGTGAAACATTTGTGAAATTTACATACGCAGTCTGACTTTCATTTCTTTCTCAGCTTCTCTTCTTTGATCCTTCTTTGCAATGTCCTGACGTTTGTCATAGAGCTTTTTACCCTTGGCAAGACCGATTTCTATTTTGGCTCTGCCATTCGAAAAATACACCTGCAACGGAACCAATGTATATCCTTTTTCCGCACTGCTTCCAATCAACTTACGGATTTGCTGCTTATGCAAAAGCAGCTTTTTAGGACGAAGCGGGTCTTTATTAAAGATATTTCCTTTTTCGTAGGGACTGATATGCATACCGTAGATATATACTTCACCCTTTTCAATACGGATAAAAGCCTCTTTGATGCTGCATTTCCCCATGCGCAGGGATTTTACTTCGGTGCCGTGAAGCACCAGTCCCGCTTCATACTTTTCTTCTATAAAATAGTCATGATATGCTTTTTTATTATTTGCAACAAGCTTCATTTCTTCTTTTGCCATAAAATACCATGCTCCCTTACTCTTTCTTTATCGCACCCCATATGGCACAATGACATATTCAGCCTACTCTTCTTCCTCGTCATATGCAAGCAAAAAATCTATGCTTTTGGAAAGGCGGTCAACATCATCTACCATAATGCGCACCTTTTGTCCCAGCTTAAAGCATCTGCCGGTATCTCTGCCTACCATTTCATAAGTTTCTTCCCTGTAATAATAATAATCCCCGGTCAATCTGGATACATGAATCATTCCTTCTACTGTATTAGGCAGTTCTACATAAATCCCCCATGCAGTGATGCCGGAAATAACGCCTTCATAGATATTACCGATACGGCTTTCCATGTACTGGGCTTTTTTCAGTTTTTCGGTTTCACGCTCAGCTTCATCTGCTCTTCGTTCCATTTCAGAGGAATGCTTCGCCACCTCAGGCAGTATTGCCTTATAATGCTCCATACGCTCCTCTTTCATTCTACCACGAATCTGCTCCTTAATAATACGGTGTATCTGCAAATCGGGATAACGTCTGATGGGTGAAGTAAAATGGCAATAATACTGGCAGGCAAGACCAAAATGTCCTGTACAATTAACAGTATACTTCGCCTGCTTCATACTGCGCAATGTCAATCTGGCAATTAATGCTTCTTCAGCCGTTCCTTCAATCTTACCCAGCAATTTTTGAATTTCCTTGGGATGAATTTCATTTTCTCCGGTTTTTATTTTAATAAAATAACCGAAATTATTGATAAATGTACCCAGTTTTAATATCTTTTCCGGATCCGGCATATCGTGGGTACGATATACAAAAGGCATTTCCATCCAGTAGAAATGTTGTGCTACGGTTTCATTCGCAAGAAGCATAAAATCTTCGATGATTTTTGTGGCTGTATTTCGCTCATAAGGCTTAATTTCCAAAGGCACACCTGCTTCATCCAAAATCATCTTGTTTTCCGGGAAATCAAAGTCAACGGAGCCCCGTTTCTTTCTCTTTTCGCGGAGTATTCCCGAAAGTTCCTGCATCAGCTTAAACATCGGAACAAGTTCTTCACATGCTGCTATGGTTTCTTTATCTTCATCCTCCAGAATCTTCTTTACTTCCGTATAGGACATTCTTCTGTTCACGTTAATTACTGATTCTACAATTTCGTAATCGGTCACTTCACCCTTTTGGTTAATGGTCATCAGACAACTCAGTGCCAGTCTGTCCACACCCTGATTCAAGGAGCAAATACCGTTAGAAAGTGCGTGGGGAAGCATGGGAATCACCCTATCTACCAGATAGACACTGGTTCCCCGGTTTAGTGCTTCTCTGTCAAGTGCGGAATTCTCCTGCACGTAATTGGTGACATCTGCAATATGAACTCCAAGATGATAATTTTCACCTACTTTACATACATTGACAGCGTCATCCAAGTCCTTGGCATCCTCACCGTCTATGGTAACCATCATCACATCACGTAAGTCTCTCCTACCTTCCCGATCAGACTCGGAAACCTCTTTGTTCATACGTTCTGCTTGGTTTAATACCTTTTCTCCGAATTCGGTAGGCAATTCGAAGCCCTTTACAATCGACATAATGTCAACTCCGGGATCATTGATGTGACCGATTATTTCAATAACTTTTCCCTCCGGCTTATGCTTTTCATCGCCGTAATCAGTCAGTTCCACTACTACTTTATGACCGTTTACCGCGCCTTTAGAACGTTCAATCGGTACAAAAATATCTGATGACAGCTTGTCATTATCGGGAATTACAAACCCAAAATTCTTGGATTTTTCAAAGGTACCAACAACTCGGTTTACTGCATGTTCTAAAATGGCAACCACTTTTGCTTCAGGACGCTTTCCCCGCTGTTCCTTCAACAGTTCCACTCGCACGGTATCTTTGTGAAAAGCACCGTTTACACCGCTTTCCGGAATAAACAAATCCTGCTCTCTGCCTTCTATTTCTACAAATCCAAAGCCTCTGGAATTACTGATAAAGGTTCCGATCAGTTCCTCATCCTGTTTCTTGCCGTCACCTTTTAAATATTTGCCTCTTTTGGTAATCTGCAATTTCCCTTCTGCCAATAGTTCATCAAGAATTTGCTTTAATTCCGCCCGTTCTTCCGGTTTCACCTGCATAAAGATTGCAAGTTCCTTTTCTTTCATCGGAACATACAGCTCATCCTCTACCAGCTCACATATTAACTTTTTTCGTCTCTCCTGAGTTTTCTGTTCCATGATTTCTCCTATAAAAAAGGCACTCTTTGCAAGAGTGCCTTAAGTCCTAAAATACATTCAGATTCAAAACTACTGTAAGTAAAATAAACGCTATAGCAAGGAACTTTGTAAATTTCACAAGCTTGCCTTCCATAGAACGTCCTTTATTCTTACCCCAGTAAGTTTCAGCTGCTCCGCTGATTGCTCCTAAGCCTGCTGACTTACCTTCCTGCATCAAAACTATTGCCGCTAATGCAACACATACTAATATAAAAATAATCTGAATTACAATTCTGAGTACTGCCATTATTACACCTCCTAATGCCGAACAAACCTAAGTTTACCATATATATCCATAGATTTCAAGCATTTTTATCCTTGTTTGTACTATTTTATTGTTTATGCTGCGGGCTGTGCGGTATCAGCTTCAGGCTGCGCAGTTTCTTCTGCCGGCTGTCCTTCTCCGGCAAGGGCTGCTTCCACCTTAGTGAGTATGCCTTCCGGTGTCGTGATATAAGAAACACCTTCAAGTTCTACTGCCTGATTTCTTACAAGGACACCATCTGCGCCGAAATAATAAGGCTGCTTTGCAATGGTGTATACACCTGTTACGATATGACCTGCTTCATTTGCATAATAGGTCTGTTCGCCTAAGGTAATCCATCCTGTCACCATTTGTCCGGTTGCAGTATCATAATAATAGCTTCCGTCTTCTCTTGAAACCATTCCTGTCATCATGCTACCTTTTTCATCAAAAAGGTAGTTCTTACCGTCAATTAAGGCTGCTCCGGTTACCATATGACCGTCATCAGGAGCCAGATAGTGACGACCGTTTGCATCATCTAAGAATCCTCTGACCTTAGCGCCGCTTACCGGATCATAATAAAAGGTTCCGTTTTCCAAAGTTGCCCAGCCAGTCTGTCTGACACCGTTTGCATCAAATAAAAATTCCGCACCGTCTACAACTTGTGCTCCGGTATACATATGACCGTCTGTTTTATCAAAATAATAGAACTTACCTTCTGCGTCACTCATCCATTCACGTTTCATAATACCGTTATTAGCTGCATCATAATAAAACTTTTGATCACCGAGTACTACCCATCCGCTTAATTTAACGCCTTCCGCAGTAAAATAAAAGTCTGCACCGTCTACCACACACTGCCCTCTGGCAATGCTGCCGTCAGCCGGTGATAAATAATAGGTTCCGCTTGCATCGGTAAACCAGCCTCTTACCATATTTCCGGCTCCGTCCAAATAGTATCTGGTATCGTTATAATTCACCCAACCTCTTTGCATCCGCCAGTTGCTGTAAAATCTTGTATTTCCGTTATGGTCCATAAAGCCTTCCGGGATAATCAGGGAGCTGTAGTCCTTGTACTGATGGTTTAAATCCACATTTCCGTTAAGTCCCGGTACTTTTCCTTTGCTTGTATACTGCCAGAAGCATACATTGTTTGTAGCTCCGCAGCTGTCACTGTAATGGGCAACCCATCTGTCCCATCCGCAAATACTAAGTTTACCGTCGAAGAAATTCTTATAGGAATAAACCATAGGATAATATCCGGCAGCATCAATAGTCATACAAAATGAATTAATGATTGCAATCAGCTGCTCCTGGCTTAAATTCTTGTGACATTTATCTTCAATATCAAAAACAATAGGGAAATTTACCGTATAATTACTAATCCATTCCAGTACAAGATTCGCTTCCTGTACAGCTGCTTCCGGTGTGGTGGCATAGGAATAAATATAGACACCTGTCTTAATACCTGCAGCCTGTGCCCCTGTAATATTAGCCGCAAAATTAGGATCTATTCCGCTGTAGGTACTGCCCACTTTAATAAATGCATACTCAATACCTGCTGCTTTTGCCTGATTCCAATCTACGCCACCGTTATATTTGGAAACATCCACGCCTTTCGCCATAGATTGTTTTGCAGAAGCTTCTGCAGGCTGAAGGGTCCAAAGCAGTGCTACTGCCATCACCATTGCTGTTACTCTCTTTACTGTGCTTTTGAATGTTTTCATCTTTCGTATTCCTTCTCTTTATCTACTGTTATACTTTGTTAAAAGGTTCTTTATAGCAGGCTACGGTTCCAAGCTCTTCTTCAATTCGAAGAAGTTGATTGTATTTCGCCACACGGTCACTTCTGCAAGGCGCACCTGTTTTAATTTGTCCCGCATTTACTGCCACCGCAAGGTCTGCGATAAAGGTATCCTCAGTTTCGCCGGAACGATGTGAAATGACAGCCTTATAGCCGTTTTTCTGTGCCATTTCAATGGCTTCCATTGCTTCGGAAACTGTACCGATTTGATTGACTTTTACTAAAATCGCATTGGCAACATGCAGTTTAATTCCTGCATCCAAACGCTTGGTATTGGTCACAAACAAGTCATCACCTACCAGCTGGATTTTATTTCCGAGGTGCTCTGTCAAATGCTTCCAACCGTCCCAGTCATCTTCCGCCAACCCATCTTCAATCGAAAGAATGGGAAATTCCGCAATCAGTTCTTCATAATACGATATCATTTCAGCGGTATCCCTGACTACTTCCTTCCCTGTCAGCTTACTTTCTCCCGGGAAATGGTACATGCCTGTCTTTTCATTGTATAATTCACTGCTCGCAACGTCAAGGGCAATTTTGATATCTTTTCCAGGTAAATATTTACTTTTTTCAATTGCTTCCACGATTAAGGAAAGCACTGCTTTGGCATCCGGAAGGTCCGGTGCAAAGCCGCCTTCATCTCCGACTCCTGTGGATAATCCCTTTTCCTCCAAAATCTTCTTTAAAAAATGATAAATTTCTGCGCAAATACGAAGTCCGTCAGCGAAGCTTTCCGCTTGTACCGGCATAATCATAAATTCCTGGAAATCAACGGTATTGGAAGCATGCTTCCCGCCGTTTAAGATGTTCATCATGGGAACAGGCATGATCCTGGTATATGCACCTCCGAGGTACTGATAAAGAGGAATATTAAGTGCTTTTGCAGCTGCCCTTGCCACAGCCATAGAAACCGCAAGGGTTGCATTTGCACCAAGATTTCCTTTGTTATCGGTTCCGTCTGTTTCTAACAGGATTCTGTCTATTTCTACCTGATTTAAACCATTTCTTCCGGCTATTGCTTCTTTTATTTTTGTATTAATATTAGAAACTGCTTTTTTTACACCAAGTCCGAAATATCTGGTTTCTGCATCCCGAAGCTCAACTGCTTCAAAACGTCCCGTACTGGCACCTGAAGGTACGGAAGCTTTCCCTGCGAACCTTTTTCCTGTCATGGTATCTGTTAATGTAATTTCTGCTTCAACTGTCGGGTTCCCTCTGGAATCTAAAATTTCTCTTCCGTGAATATTAGTAATCTGCATATATGTTTTCATAAAAACCTCCTGTTACAAAAATATTCTTTCCGTAACAGTATAGCCTTTTAAATTTGCTTTCATTCTTGTTTTACAACTGATTCACTGATATACTGAAAACGTATACTTATCTTTTAGAAAGGGTTTCGATATGACAAAAAAAGATTATCTTTGCATGGGCACTTTAATGCTCATCTTTACCATACTTGTTTTTTTCCGTCTGGGAAATACATATGCTCCTGAAAGCTATTATGAGACATCTGCCGATAACCGGGATGTCATTATTGACTTCGGAGAATATCTCGATGTCAGTACCATGAAAATATTTCTTGGAAATTTAGATAACAGAACCGTTTCTGTTTCTGTATTCAATGAAGTGACCGGAGAATGGGAAATCATAAACGGAGAGGCTCAGATTACATCTGTGTTCCAATGGAACGAAATTCCTATCCACTACTATACCCGTTATCTCGGTTTTGTTTTCTTGGATGAAAGTGCCGTACTAAATGAATTTGTTTTTCTCGGAAGTGACGGTAATATCATCACTCCCGTAAACACTGCCGATTATCCGGAGCTGTTTGATGAGCAGGATATGTTCCCGGTAACAGTTACTTATTTATCCGGCACCATGTTTGATGAAATTTACCACGGAAGAACAGGTTATGAATTTCTCCACGGACTTCAAACCTATGAAACAACACACCCTCATTTCGGAAAGATTTTAATTTCCATCGGCATCGCTTTATTTGGAATGAATCCTTTTGGCTGGAGAGTGATGTCTGCGCTCTTCGGTATATTTATCATAGGCATCATGTACCTTTTTGCAAAGAAGCTCTTTGGCAATACGTTTCTGGCTACGGCAACTACGGGCTTATTTACCTTTGACTTTATGCATTATACCTTATCGAGAATTTCTACTATTGATATTTTCGCAGCTTTCTTTATTTTGCTGATGTATTACTTCATGTATGAATATATGGTAAAAAATCATTCTTTCGATTACAGCAAGATGAAGCTTTCGAAAGATTATTTGCTTCCGCTTGCATTCTGCGGTATCAGTATGGCATTCGGGATTGCAACAAAATGGACAGGAGTTTATGCGGGCCTTGGTCTTGCTGTATTGTTTTTCTGGTATACATTAACCCATTTTCCGGGTAAACAAACCATAGGCCTGTTTGGCTTTTGCTGCATCTTCTTTCTCTTAATTCCTATGCTTGTTTATACCTTATCCTTTATTCCTGTAGTAGGATATGATAACAGCGGATTAATTAAGCGTACCATCGACGGCTCTCTATCCATGTTCAGCTACCATTCACAGCTTGTGGCTGAGCATTACTACAGCTCCCCCTTTTATGAGTGGCCGGTTATTTGGATGCCGCTTCTATATGCTAATGACGCGGTAAGCAGTACCCATGTCAGTGCCGTCAGTTGTATGGGAAACCCTGCTGTCTGGTGGCCCGGTATTATCTGTAGCCTTTTCGTATTGTACCGCTGGGTATTCAAAAAAGAAAAAAAAGCCGGATTTCTGTTTATTGCGTATGCAGCCCAGTATATTCCCTGGATGAGTATCGGAAGAATTACCTTTATTTACCATTACTTCCCTGCTATCCTGTTTGTTATCCTGATGATTGGATATACCATGCAATATCTTATGGAACACTTCAAATACGGAAAAAGGACAATTACCGTATATCTTGGCATTGTCCTTGTAGTGTTTCTTATTTTCTTTCCTGTTATTTCCGGAATCCCGGTCTCTACCGAATGGGGTATGAAGCTTCGTCTGCTGAAGGATTGGATTCTGGTATTATAGTGTGTTTTCAACTATTTGCTGATATAAATCATATCCAACATAGATAATAAGTGTAAACTGGGCAATTGCCAGATACTGAATGGGTACCACATGTACAGCTATCAGATAGGGCATAAAGGTCAGCACGGAAATCAGCATAAATCCGCAAGTAACCGGAAACCTTTTCACTCTGTATACACCGTAAATGATTGCCAACAGGTCAATCAAAAATCCGTACCTGTCATGCATATGAGGCAGACCGTAAACAGTAACTGCTACCATAAACAATGCAAGGGTTACAGCCAGCTCCTGTGTTAGCATCACATTTTTTTGATAAATATAATAGGCAATGCACCCCAGCAGCATAATCGTAGCATACATTCCTGCTCCACTGACTTCTGCTGCATGTCTCATATCCGGAATCACCTCTCCCAAAAGGGCATATATATTAGGGTATTCTAACGTTCCCCATGGGTAGTTATCTGCCTGGTCAAAATAAATCCCGAGCAAATCTCCAAGATTTCGACCTGTTATCCATGCAGGTATAATACTGATTACATAAATCATCGGCACCCATAATAAATGCCTTAATTTAATTGTTTTCTTTTTCAGCCACATTATAATATAAAACGGCAACAAAAATAAGGATTGTAACTTAAATGCAAAGGATATTGCAAAAAATATCATCGACTTATTACTGTCATCTCTGAAGAAGAAATATAAGGAAAATAATAAAAAGCAGGTATAAATAATATCACACTGACACCAATAGGCACTGTCAAGAATAACAGTGGGCGACAGAAGTAACACTGCCATACCAAAAACTGCCTTTTGTACATTCTCTGTCATTTCCCACAAAATTAAGAAAACGGCGACAGATGCCATGTAGTCAAAAAATACCGACACAAGTTTCAATGCATATAAATCGTTGGTACTGATATAGGACAACAGGGTCATAATATACATATAGGGCGATGTATAATTCGATATCTCTAAGGAAAGAGAAGCAAATCCCCCATTCTCACGGATTTCCTCCATCCATGGCTCCAAAAACCCGAAATAATCCGCCGACTCAATGGGCATCAGTTTCCACCGGATCATAAAAGCAAACACAAATAAGCATAAAACAAAAGCAATATCTATTACTTTTAATTCTATATTCTTAATTTTGATTTGTTTCGTTAAAACTTTATCTATGAAGCGTTCCTGCATGCTGTTTCCTCTTACCCTTACTCTTCAAATGCCTTAAACCAGATGGAATTACCGCTTTCTTCGAATTTCTCCATCCAGTTCTTTCCGGCTTCCTGGGTGTAATTCATAATATGAGTTTCTGTTCCGTTGTAAATCATATAGATAAGCTGTTCATAGCCGATTCCTTTGAACTCATAGGAAATCTTTATCTTAAGGCCTTTTCTTCCGTCTACGACAACATTTTCATATGAAGTAACCGTTACATCAACCTCATCTCCATAGGTATCATAAAAGCTTGCTTCGATATCGCTTTCATAATCCTTCATATCAATTTCGGTAAGATCCTGGGTTCCGTCAGAAATCACATAGCTTATAGTTGAAGTGTCCTGAGGATAGCTGCTGTGTACATAAAGACCATCTTCATTTGCCGCTGCTTTGAAGCCATCCGGCAGTACACATACAAGTTCTGCCGGCTCTGTAATATATGTCACTTCTTCTGCTACTTCATTCGTATCTGGCTTTGTCGGATTTTTATCAACAGCCTCTGCCTCTACAACAGGTTCTGCGGCACTTTCAACTGCTTCTTTTTTCCCGGAATTACCACATCCGATGAAACAAACCATCATTATTCCGGTTAATAATAATAACATTAATTTTCTTTTCATTTTGGTTCCTGCCTGACTAATAAACTTTGTGTGTACAATTTTCCCTGATAAACACAGGAATAATATCGATAGGTGCTTTTGCATTTACGGTCTGTCCGCCTTCATAAACAGTTCCTGTATAGCTTTCTGTCCATTTGCAACCTGCAGGAAGGTAAACCTCTCTGCTTTCTACACCGGCTTCCATAACAGGAGCCACGAGAATATCGCTACCGAACATATAAGCATCTTCGATTTCCCATGACTTCTTATCTTCATGGAAATCAAAGAATAAGGGTCTCATAACCGGTTCACCTGTCATGCTTGCTTTTTTCATGCACTCTCTGACATAATCTCTTAAGTTTTCACGGATAAAAAGATATTTCTTCAGAATTTCATAATTGTCTTCTCCGAAGCTCCATACCTCATTATCCTGTCCGCTTGTCAACTGACGCACGCCATCAATAAATTCCTGTTCTCTTTCATACCAGGGTGAACGTTCTCCGTGCATTCTGAATACGGGACAGAATGCCCCCCACGCAAACCAACGTACCAAAAGCTCCTTAAATGCAGGGTCACTAATATCACCACCAATGAAGCCGCCAATATCGGAGGTCCACCAGGGAATACCCGCCATCCCCATGTTAAGTCCGGCCTGAAGCTGTTCTCTCATAGCACGGAAAGAAGAATGAATATCACCGGACCATGTCAGCACACCATACTTCTGGCTTCCTGCCCAAGCACAGCGAACCAGACTCATTACATCCTCTTCTCCTTCTTCCTTAAGTCCGTCATAAAAGCCTTTTGCATACATAACAGGATAGATATTACTGCACTGGAGTGCAGGTCCTGCATAATAACGGTAATTATCGAAATCATACGGTCCGTATTCCGGTTCGGCTTCATCCAGCCAGAAAATACGGATTCCCTTCTTATAATAATTTTCCTTACATTTCTCCCATACAAACTTCCGTGCACCGGGGTGGGTAGGGTCATAGAACACTGTATTTCCCATCCACGTCATATGGTTGCCGTTACCTCTGTCTGTTCTGACCAGATAACCTTTTCCTGACATCTCTCCGTAATTCTTACTTCTTTCGTCAATGGTAGGCCATACAGATACAACAGTCTCAATCCCCATTTCTTTCAATTCCTTAACCATGGCATCGGGGTCCGGCCAGTCTCTCTTTTCAAATTCGAAGTTACCCTGCATGGACCAATGGAAAAAGTCAACTACGATAGCATCCATTGGCAGTCCGCGTTTCTTATGTTCTCTTGCTACAGCAAGAATTTCTTCCTGGTTACGGTAACGGAGCTTACACTGCCAATAACCCAAACCGTATTCCGGCATCATGGGTGTTCTTCCGGTTGCCGCACTATACTGCTCTTCAATTTCTGCCGGAGTATCTCCGGCTGTTATAAAGTAGTCAAGCTTACGGGTTGCTTTTGCATACCATTCGGTCTTGTTGGTGCCGAAAACAGCTGTTCCGATTGCCGGATTATTCCATAAAAAGCCATATCCTCTGCTGGATACCATAAAAGGAACACTGGCCTGGCTGTTTCTGTGCGCCAACTCCAGAATTGCGCCCTTCTTGTTCATGCTCTTTTCCTGGTATTGTCCCATACCGTAAATTCTTTCATCATCAAAGGCTTCAAAACGGGCTGTCAGTTCATAATCCTGACTTCCCATTACCGGCTTCATCTCTCTTCCTACAATCCGAAGAGGTACGGCAAACCGGTTAATACGGTCTCTGGTTCTCCAATATTCTTCCGTAAGAAGCTCTCCCTTTTGGTTATAAAAACTAATCCAGCCTTCAGGATTTACTTTTGCGGTAATCTTACCGTTGGTTAACGTATATTCATAGCCCTTGGAATGATACTTTGACCATTCCTCTCCTGCGTACCAGGGGTCTGTGGTGTCCAGTTCCTTTTCCTCAATTACGGGAATGCAATCTTCCACCTTCTCTGTAAGGGCCCAATCGTTATCATCCATTTTTGCTTCACAGGTCATTCTTACACGCAATGAGTTTTTGCCCCAGGGTTCAATCCACACCTGACTGACTCCGTTTCCGATTATAAGCTTATTTCCTTCTCTGCTGACTAACATAATTATCCTCCTGCCATATTTACCTGCTATGATATAAAAAACATGGAGCCGGTATTTTCGTACTAGCTCCATGTTACCTTATTTCAGCATAAATTTCCATGCTTTTATCAGATATTTTTACTTTTTGTTTCTCCCATATTTCTGTTTTTTGTTCTAAGGAACATATACCGTATCCTCTTCTACAAATCCCGGTACCTCTCCCTGTGCAAAAACGTAATATCCAAAGCCTTCATTCTCAACCGCCGTAGCGCCGCTGTCCGAAGTAAAGTAGACTTTTATATTATAATTATTGTCACATTGTTTTTCGTTATGCCAGGTTGCATATATCTGTTCTGTTGAATAAAGCTGTTCCAGAATAGCCGCAATATCTTCAGGATTTTCATAGTCAACTATAGTCCTATAATCTTGATTAATATCTTTATCTGAATATTTAACGATAACCTCCTGCGCAGAAGGCACAGTAGCTTCTTCCTGCTGTATTCTGGCTGCTTCTACTAAGTCGTAGTGTTCATTAATTACCTGAATTTTTTCTACATCCTCAGGTCTGATCAGCTCCGGCATGTAATATCCTTTTTCTGTCAGATAGGCAATGCACTTATCATAAAAAGGATATATTAATAGCTCTGCCTGATTGTAGGTAGTATAGTAACTTTTCTTCTCTTCAAGTTCAAGGCACAAGCTTCCGGTGGGCACATTTTCCCTATACTTTAAGAATCCGCCGTTCATCACATCTTCACGGTACAGGGCAAGCAGCTCTTTTGCTTCTTCCCGTTTTATTTTTATCTGATAAGTGCCGTTTCCGTAATATGCCTGTACGGTCCGGCTTTCATCTGCTATGGTTTTGGCAGGAATATCCGATGCACCGAAAATACCGCCTGCAATAAATTCCTCTGAAGATTCAATCCGGTCTATCAAATCAATGGTTTCTTTATCCGCCAAATCTACCATCAGTTCACGGAAGACTTTCCGTTTATCTGCCATACGATATGTGACGGTAACTCTTCTCCATTGCCTTTCCTCATCCTCATACAACTGATTCATATCTTCATATTCCTCTACCAGTTCCATTGAACGCTTCATTAACTGGTTTACGGCACCTATATCTGACAAATACATAAACTCTTCCACATAAGCTTCTTTGGAAATATAATTCATCTCTTCATCCCAAAACTCATTGCCGTAATAAATATAGCTGTCTGCAGGTGTACAGATTGCTGCACTTTCAACTTTCTCTGCATTCGGAATATATCTGTCAAATCCGAATACATCATTTTTAAATACAATGAAAATAACTACTACAAGAATTGCTGAAATTACAACATGACGCTTTTTGTGCAAAATACCCCTGATGTCAAATTCATAAATCACCTGCATCAGACAGCAGGTAAATATTAACGCTACTGCCATGACAAAGAACATAACGCCACAATTATTTTTGCCGTATAGGGGCTGATATCCTACGATTTCTCCGGCAAATAATCCTGCCATTAATGCCACCGGTACGGCAATCATAATCTTAAGTACCGGCTTAGGTCCGGAGAATGCAATTGCTTTTCCTGCCGCTTCTGCCGGACGTTTTAAATAACAAAAATATGCTATCAATCCTGCAATTGCTGCAAACAACAGTAAATACAATATAGTCAGCCATATATTACCTTTTTGGTTGACATACGCATTCTGATAGTCAAATAAAATCGCAAACGGTGATAAAATCGGGTTGGTGGAATAACCCCTATAAGAATAAAACTTATAGAATGTTTCCATATAGCCCATAATAATCAATCTTACAATACATTCATACAAGAACAATACACCGATTGCAAAACCTGTAATTATGATATTTCCTGTCAGCATCACTGCTAAAATCACCAGATGATATACACCGAGATACAAGCAAAACAAAATTCCGTATGATTGCCATGTTCCCAACATAATCTCACCTGTCAGCGCCCCGTTGGCCGCCACAATCATCAGGCTTATGATAAACCCTAACAGACAGGGAATCGCATACACCAGCACTCCGTTCAGCCAGATAACAAGAAAACGTTTCTTTCTTTTCACGGGCATTCCCATATAAAAATCAATTTTCCGCTTATTAAAAAGATAAGAAAAGCCTTGCACTCCGGAAAGAATTGCGAAACCGGCAACAAGCAGCCAGATTTCGCTTCCGTTTCCCACGTTTAACACATGATTGATTTCTCCTATCAAGCTTTCCCGAAGCATCCGTGCTCCCAATGCTTCCCCATAGCTTTCAATAAAATAATCGTATCTGTTGGTATGCTGACTGATTAACATCAAAATTCCGGAAGGAAATAATAGTACAAATCCGAACACAGATACAATCCACAGCCAGATTCTCCGTTTGTTATTTTCCTTCAGGCTAGCCAAGAATGAGTTTTTTAATGTCATAGCCAACTACCTCCGTTTCACTGATAAAGATTTCTTCCAAGGATAATGGCAGTGCTTCAAAGAACACTGTGTTTACTGTTGCAAAAATAGCAAGGATTTCTGCTTTGTTTCCTCTTACCGTCAAAGTATTTAAAGAGCCCCGTTTTTCATTTTTCATGATATCCAGGGATGAAATTGCCTTTTCCTCATCTTCGTTGGATTTGAATACACATTGAATCTTCTGGATATTGCACTTCATATCCTCTAAGTCCTTAGACAGCAACACACCGCCCTTATGCAAAAGACCTACATGGTCGCAAATATCCTCAAGCTCACGAAGATTATGGGAAGCAATGATAGGTGTCAGACCTCTCTTTTCCATTTCACTTGCAAAGATACTTTTAATTCCCTGTCGCATTACCGGGTCAAGACCGTCAAAGGTTTCATCGCATAGTAAATATTTGGTACCGCTGCAAATTCCGCAAATTAGTGCCAACTGTTTCTTCATACCTTTCGAATATGTGTTAACCTTCCGCTTCTTATCCAGTCCAAAGTTAATCAGGTAATGGTAGAAATCCTCTACTGCAAACTCCGGATATACCGTAGTTAAGTACTTCTGCATATCTGTTGCATTTGCGTTTGCAAAGAAATAGGGTTCATCTGCAATAAAAAACATATTTTTCTTTGCTTCCGGATTGTCAAAAACAGGCAGTCCGTCTATGGCAATTTCTCCTTCATCCGGTTCCAATATACCTGCCAACATTCTAAGTACGGTACTCTTTCCGGCTCCGTTTGTTCCGATTAATCCGAACACGGTATTTTCTTTGATGCAGACGCTGACATTATCAACTGCCTTGCTGTCTTCAAATGATTTACTTACATTTCTTATTTCAATCATGAGTTCCTCCATTCTTCTATCTGACAAATCAGCTCTTCTTTGGTGATACCGATCTCTTCTGCCCGTTCACAAAGCTCCTTAAGCCCGGTCATTATTTCTTCCCGATATACAGGAAGAAGCTTTTTCGCATCCACCGCAAAATTTCCTTTTCCCTTTACCGTATAGATGTACCCCTGCTTTTCAAGCTCTGCATAAGCACGTTGTATGGTATTGGGATTGATGGACAAATCCACTGCCAGATTACGCACCGACGGTATTTTTTCATCAGCCTTTATGATGCCTCTTAAAATCAGCATCTTAAAACGTTCTGTTACCTGCTCATAAATCGGTCTTGAATCCATTAAATCTATGGGTATCATAGGCATTTCCTTTCTTGTACCACGAGTGTACTAATACTCTTAATACACACATGGTAGCATCCTTGATGTTTGTATGTCAATGCATCTTGCTTCTCTTAAGACTATCTTAAGCTAATATTAAGAAACGGCTGAGGATATTATCCCCAGCCGTTGTTCACTACAACAGTTCCCACTACATTAAGGCACATTCCCCATATCAGTAATGGTATTTGATATTTAAATAATCCCGGATATTTTGCCTGTACCAGCAAGATTCCATAATAAATCCATACCAGCAAATCATTGGTATAGCGGTTCCCGAAATGCCATCCGCCCATTGTTCTGTGCATAACCACTATAAAAAGATATCCGGCTGAAAGTACCAGAATCATACTAAGTATAACACACAGCTTCCATTCTTTTTTGAAGCACATAACAATCAGACATAGGATGAATAATAGAAACAAAGGACTGACAATAAATACAGACAGGTTGCCAAAATGGTCAATTATCATCCTGCCTTCCTCTGTAAATTCCGGAATATGAAACAGCATTTTTATATTATTTGCTACATATTGAACATGGAACTGTCCGTATTCTGCCTCTGTAAATTCCGGCAGATAGTTGTGTCCGAATTCAAAAGGATTTCCAAACCGGGCAAAATTAAGAAACATATAAGAACAAGCTACTACGGCAGGCGGAATCAACCATTTTATCTGCATTTTCTTCCGCAATATCCAAAGCAAAAATACTGCAAACACTGCCTGCATCGGCCGGCAGCCTACGGCGCATGCCCAAAAAAGCAACGAAAGTCCGCCTTTTCCTTTTGCTGCATAATAAACCGACATAGCGGATAACATTACACAAAGAGATTGTGCAAAAAACCATACCGAAGCATCCAGCATAACAAAAACCTGGTTACTGCCTATCATAACAAACAGTGTCCCCAGCATAGCCGCATATTCCTTTAATCCCAGTAAAAGCCCCAGCTTGTACAGGTAAATTACTGTTACGGTAATAACAAGACATAGGATAACGTTATCCGGCGTTTGACTTCCAAATAAAAAAGTAAGCGGGAATAAGAGGTAGGAAGGAAACGGAGGAAAACTCACGTAATACCTTCCCTCATAAACAGCAAGCTCAAGCCAGGAATAATTCTCTGCAAGATGCAGTCTTCCCTGTCTCCAGGAATCAGCCTGAAGTGCATAGGAGTTATACACATTGGCATCAAATGGTCCTTTTCCGGTAAGTATCCATAGTAACGCACAAAAAGTCATTACAGACAGTACCGTAATCATTCCATATGCTTTGGTGTCATTCCATTTAAACTTTTCAGCTTTCTCTGTCATTCTTACTTTCCCTGATTGTAATTCAAAATTATTTCTTAATCAAAAGAGATTTTCCTGTCATTTCAGCGGGTTGCTGCATACCCATCATTTCAATCATAGTAGGAACAATATCTGCCAGACATCCGCCTTCTCTTAAGGTATATGCAGGATCAGCATTTACCAGAATGAAAGGAACCGGATTGGTTGTATGGGCTGTGAACGGATCTCCTGTTTCATAATCAACAAGCTGTTCTGCATTACCGTGGTCAGCACAAATAAACATCTGTCCGCCAACTTCCTTAATCGCATCTACAGCTTTGCCTACACATTCATCAACAGCTTCTACTGCCTTAATTGCCGCTTCTTCCACACCGGTATGACCTACCATGTCAGGATTTGCAAAGTTAATAATAATTACATCATATTTATCAGACTTAATTGCTTCAACCAGCTTGTCACATACTTCGTAAGCACTCATCTGCGGCTTTAAGTCGTAAGTAGCAACATCCTTGGGAGAATTAACAAGAATTCTGTCTTCTCCTTCGTTGGGTTCTTCCACACCACCGTTAAAGAAGAAGGTTACATGTGCATACTTCTCTGTTTCTGCAATTCTTGCCTGCTTCAGATTATTTGCTGCAAGCCATTCACCAAAGGTATTGGTAACGGAAATCTTATGGAATGCCACATCCTTGTTAGGAATAGTAGGGTCATAATCAGAGAAGCATACAAAAGTAATATCAAGTCTTTCTCCTCTGTCAAATCCCTTAAAATCATCATCGCAGAAGCATCTTGTAATTTCTCTTGCTCTGTCGGGACGGAAGTTAAAGAATACTACGGAGTCCTTATCCTGAATGGTTGCTACAGGGGCACCGTCCTTAACGACTACAGTGGGTTTCACGAATTCGTCTGTTTCTTCTCTGTCATAAGATTCCTGAATTGCCAAAGGACCGCCTGCTGAGGTAAGTCCCTCACCCTTAGTCAGTGCATCATATGCAATTTTTACTCTGTCGTAGTTGTTATCTCTGTCCATTGCATAATAACGTCCTGCTACGGAAGCGATTTCGCCTACGCCGATTTTCTTCATTTCTGCCTCTAATTCTTCTGCATAGCCCTTACCGCTTGCAGGAGGTGTATCACGTCCATCAAGGAAACAATGTACATATACCTTGGAAAGGTTATTTCTCTTAGCAAGTTCAAGTAATCCGTAAAGATGTGTATTGTGGCTGTGTACACCACCATCGGATAATAAACCGAACATATGAAGTGCGGAATCATTCTCTTTACAATTCTGAACAGCTTTTAAAAGTGCAGGATTTTCAAAGAAGGTTCCGTCCTGGATTTCTTTGGTAATTCTGGTAAGTTCCTGGTATACAATACGGCCGGCACCCATATTTAAGTGGCCAACCTCGGAGTTACCCATCTGTCCGTCAGGAAGTCCTACTGCCATACCGCTGGCATTACCTTTTACAAAAGGACATTCTGCCATAAGCTTGTCCATCACCGGTGTCTTACCTTCCGCAACTGCATTGTGTTCACTTTTTTCATTGAGACCGTAACCGTCTAAAATCATTAATACTGTAGGTTTTTTCATTCTATATTCTCCTTCTGTTTAGCGCTTTCTACCGTGAAAAATTATACACGTTTTCACAGCTTCATGCAATAGTTTTACATAATTTGTTTCCATTGATAATAGCCTACCAGATAAACCATCATCAGTGCAAAAGAAAAAGGAATTATTACCTTTTTACTATTCTTATGTTCCGTAAAAAACCGTCCTGCAAGCATGAATAAGGGTAAGGTACTTAAGGTATATCTTCCACCGCTGATTAACCATGTGGAAGAATACGTTACCAAAGCATATGCTATCAGGTAAACCAGATAGGTTGGTCTAAGCTTCTTCCGAAAACCATAAATAATAGCCCCAAGTAATACAAAAAACAAAACAAACTGAGGCACCCAAAGTCCCATTCCCGTAGACTGATACCACCCGTCTGCTGCATAAGCTGCCGAGTATCTTACGGTTTCCCAAAAAGGACCTACTGTATGATTCCAATGATTTTGCTGATAATACATAAAGCGGAATATATCTCCCTCTATCAAATAATTGATAAACAGATAAACCAATACGCCTCCTATCATCGGTACGCATTTTAGCCCGGGTATAAGAATTTTACTTCCAAATTCTTTCCATTGTTTTGATTTTAAAAGAGCAAATCCTTTTTCACTAAAGAATAATTCCGCTAATACCGCCAAAGCAAGCAAAATGCCCTGTATCTTCGTAAGACATGCAAGAAAACCGATACTGCATACCAATCCCCATTTGTGCTTTCGAAGATAATACAAAAAAGCGGCGGACAATGCGAAAAACAAGGATTCTGTCATAATTGCGCCGAAGAAAAAGGCAAAGGGAAAGGAAAGAAGTGCCAGGTAGCCGTTTTCAGCCTCTTCCTTTCCAAATTCATCTTCTACCAGCTTATGAAAATAAACGCTTCCTATGCCAAAGCAAATTGTCGATACTACAATTCCGGCTAACCGGAATTCTCCGACTATCATTTCAACAATACGGATTAGCCACGGGTACAGCGGATAAAAAACAATATCCAAAAATTGTCCGTTTTCCTGATACCCTCTGTAACCATTTTCTGCAATTCGCAGATAGGGAGAAGAATCCCAGCGCTGCCAAGTATCCAAAAAGTCGGAAAACGTAATCCCGTTTGGATA
The DNA here is from genome assembly GCA_017411305.1 of Lachnospiraceae bacterium. Lineage (GTDB taxonomy): Bacteria > Bacillota > Clostridia > Lachnospirales > Lachnospiraceae > Suilimivivens. The sequence continues at coordinate 15,153 of JAFQQI010000050.1, read as the reverse complement.
ATCTCCTACCACCGCCATCATACAAACCGATATCAGATAGAATACCAGCCTGATTGCTATTGCATAGATAAATATATTGATTTCTTCTTTTCGCCGTCCGATGCACGGCAATTCCATCCGTTTTTTCTCCATCTTCTTAACAATACGCCTTATCTATTTCAATTACCGTAAAGTAATTTACGTCAATTTCTTTTACTTTCTTTTCTATATAGCTCTCTATTTCACTGTCTGACATAACATAACCAAAAGGAACTACCACATCAAAAATTAAATTGGTATGGGTAGGACCGCTTACGATTCTGAAGTCATGAAAGGTAACCTCGCCTTCCATTTCCCTGATTATCAGTGATACCTTTTCTTTAATAGAATTGGTAAGCTCATCATCTACGCAAACAGGATCCATATGAATTACGGCATTACAGCTAAGCTCTCTTGCCAATCTGTGTTCAATGGTATCCACCATATCATGGAGTACTAAAATATCTCCGCTTGAAGGAACCTCCACATGAACGGAAAGCATCACTCTTCCGGGACCGTAATTATGTACCACCAAATCGTGAATTCCCAAAACACCCTGCTCTTCGTATTCCATGATAATCTGTTCCATCTTTTGCACAAATTCCGGCTCCGGCGGTTGACCCAAAAGAGGACTTACCGTCTCCTTAGCTGCCTGAAAACCTGCCGCGAATACAAACATAGCCACAAGTACACCGCAATACCCATCAATCATAAAATCCGTCACCTGCGCAAGCAATGTGGTGCATAGTACTACAAAGGTAGCCACACTGTCACTCAAGCTGTCCTTGGCTGTTGCTTCCATGGCAGAACTACGAATTCTTCTGCCTACCTTGTGATTATAAAAAGCCATATAGCACTTCACTAAAATAGACAGGATTAAAATTGCAATAATTAACGGACTTGATTCCACACGAACCGGATGCAGAATTTTATCAATGGCACTTTTCAGCAATTCAAAAGCCATTAATATAATAATCATGGATACTACAAGTCCCGATATGTACTCAATTCTTCCGTGTCCGAATGGGTGGTCGCTGTCCGGCTTTTGTCCTGCTAACTTAAATCCGGCAAGTGTCACGAGAGAAGATCCTGCATCTGACAAATTATTAAAAGCATCTGCCGTAATGGCAATGGAACCGCTAAGCAGTCCTGCCAATGCTTTCCCGGCAAACAAAAGAATATTAAGTGCAATTCCCAAAGCTCCGCAAAGAATTCCGTAAGCCTGACGCACCTTACTATCTGATAAATTTTCATAATCCTTAATCCATAATTTTGCAAATAATGCAACCATAAGGTATCCTCTTTTCTTTTAAACTTATCTATTATTGTAAGTCATTACCGTCAAAAAAACAATCCGCAAACAATTTTCTTAAAAAGTAGTTGACAAAACAAAATTGCAGGCGTATGTTAGGTACTAGCGAATAAACAAACACGTAAGGAAGGAGGTAATTAACAATGACAACAATTAATAACAGATTATTCGGTGCACATGCATCCGGTACATTGTCCAACAACTTCATAGCTGTTTTTGAAGCGAAATTACCTTCCTTACTTTTTACTGTCTGACAGAATTTTTCAAGTATATGCCAATTGTGCTACACACCTGACAAATCACTTTTGCAAGCCTTTATGCTTGCCCCGATACAGACAATTAGCAAGCTGTTACGGTAATTCCGTAGCAGCTTTTTTGTTACACTGATTTTGAGGAGGGATTCTTATGAAAAAAATATCGACTTACATATGGGAGCATAAATTTGCCTATCTTCTGGCAGTGCTCTCCATGATTATCAGCATATCACTGGATATGCTTTCCCCACAGCTGACCAAACATATCGTAGATGATGTCATCCTTGGGGGAAATATAGAACTGTTAAAATACTTACTGGCCGGAATTTTGATTGTGGGTGTGGGACGTTGTATCTTCCAGTATTGCAAGGAATATATCTTTGACATTACCAGTACCAAGGTTATGGGGGAAATGCGAAGAAGACTTTTTGACCATATCCAGTCCTTAAGTGCTGACTTTTTTGAACGCACCGGAACCGGGGAACTGATGAGCCGTGTCAAAGATGACATCGACCGCATTTGGGATGCTTTTGCTTATGTAGGCATGCTGATGATTGAAGTGGTCATCCACTCTTCCATTGTTTTATTTTGTATGTACAATTTAAGCTGGAAGCTGGCTGTTATCCCCACTGTATGCATGATTATTTCCGCTACCATAGCCATTACCATGGAAAAGAAGCTGGATGACGTATACGGCGCCATCAGTGAAGAAAATGCCAAGTTAAATACTGTTGCTGAAGAAAATCTGGCAGGGGTTCGTACCGTAAAAGCCTTTGCCCGGGAAAAATTTGAAATCAGCAAATTCCTTTCCCACAATAAACGCTACTGCGAGCTAAACCTTCAGCAGTCCGGAGTGTTTGTGAAATATTCGCCTTATATCAGTCTGATTACCAAGTTGCTTCCCCTTTCTGTCCTGTTAACAGGCGGCATACTGGTGATGCAAAAGGAAATCACCCTTGGTACACTAACTGCCTTTATTGAATATTCCATGAATATCGTATGGCCTATGGAAATGCTGGGCTGGCTGACCAACAGCTTATCAAGTGCTGCTGCTTCCAACAAGAAGCTGAAAGCAATTTACGACCAGACACCAACCATTCAGAACCCTGAGCAGCCTGTTGTTCTGCCCCATGTAAAAGGGAAGGTGGAATTTTCCCATGTATCCTTCCACAAGGCAGACGGTTATGAAATATTAAAGGATGTTTCCTTTGTGGTAGAGCCCGGTAAAACCTTAGGTATCATGGGCGCTACAGGAGCCGGCAAAAGCTCTTTAATTCATTTATTGGAACGCCTTTATGATGTAACAGACGGTGCCATTTATCTGGATGATGTGGATATCCGCAAGCTGTCCTTAAAGCAGCTGCGAAGCTCTGTCTCACAGGTAATGCAGGATGTGTTCTTATTTTCAGATACCATTACGGAAAATGTTAAGCTTGGTAAAAAGGCGCTGCTTACCGATTCTTCGGTGCAGAAAGCGGCTAAAGCTGCCCAGGCCAAGGACTTCATCGAACGGATGGAAAATAGATATGAAACGGTAATCGGGGAACGTGGTGTAGGGCTTTCCGGCGGTCAGAAGCAGCGTATCACCATTGCAAGAGCACTTGCAAAGAAAAATCCGATTTTGGTTCTGGATGACTCCACCTCTGCACTGGATATGGAAACGGAACAGCAAATACAGGAAACTCTGCGCAACCTGCCGGATACTACCAAGATTATTATCGGTCACCGCATTAGTGCACTTTGTAATGCAGATGAAATTATTATCTTAGAAAACGGCTCCATTAAGGAGCGTGGAACCCACAAAAGTCTGCTTGCCGAAAAGGGCTTATATTACCAAACCTATCAGGCACAGTACGGAACGGAAAGGAGGGATTCTAATGAGTGTTAATTCATATAAAGATGACGAGCAGATACAGTCCGCCGGTAAAGTCAAAACCCTGAAGCGACTTTTTGCTTATCTGCTCTCCTATAAAAAACAAATATTCATAGTATTATTATTTATGGCATTCGGCGTTATGGTTTCCCTATTAAACCCGCTGTTTATTGAAAAGGCTATCGATACTTATATTGCTGCCGGTAATATGCCGGGACTTATCAGGTTATTGCTACTTGCCCTGATACTGAACCTTTTAATGGTCGGTAGTATGAAACTGCGTATGCTTATGATGGAAAAGGTTTGTAACAATATTTTAGTAACCATCAGACAAGAGCTGTATACCCATATCCAAACCTTGGATTTGCACTTTTTTGACAGCCGTCCCACGGGGAAAATTTTATCCAGAATTATCGGTGATATTAATTCCTTGAAGGAAGTACTGGGTAACTTTGTGACTACCCTCATCCCTGACTTTATTATGGTACTGGCTGTTGGATGTATTATGTTTCTCAAAAACCCGACTTTGGCACTGGCCTCTCTATGCAGTTTGCCGGTCATGGCTGTAGGCATGTGGCTGATACAGGTATATTCCCATAAGCGCTGGCAGATTTTCCGAAAAAAATCCTCTAATTTAAATGCCTTTGTTCATGAAGACATTTCCGGAATCCGCATTATTCAGAGCTTTACCGCGGAAGAAGAAACCAAAGAAACCTTCTCTTCTCTCGTTGACGAGCATAGGGATGCTTTTATTTCGGCAGTCCGCATTAATGATGCGTTAGGCTCAGTGATTGACTTTTGCTGGGGTTTTGGTATGGCTGCGCTGTACTTTGTGGGAATTTTGATTTTAGGTGTAGAAAATGTAAGTATCGGTACTTTTATCGCGTTCGGCACCTATATCGGTATGTTCTGGAACCCGATTATGAATTTAAGTAATTTTTATAATCAGATTATTACCAATCTTGCCGCAGCAGAGCGTATTTTTGAGATCTTAGATACTGATGCGGAAATTACGGATCATGAAAATGTAAAGGAAATGCCTGCAATCAAAGGTCAGGTTACTTTTGAACATGTAACCTTCTCTTATGACGGAGAAGTAAATGTACTGGATGATGTTTCATTTACTATTGCACCCGGAGAAACCATTGCTTTAGTGGGACCTACCGGCGCCGGCAAAACTACCATAGTAAACCTAATCAGTCGTTTTTATGATGTTCAGAAAGGTATTGTCAGCATTGACGGTTTTAATGTGAAAGATGTTACCATCGAAAGCCTTCGTAGTCAGATGGGCATTATGACACAGGATAACTTCCTGTTCTCCGGAACCATTAAAGAGAATATCAGATATGGTAAATTAGATGCCACTGATGAAGAAATCATTGCTGCAGCAAAAGCTGTTCATGCCCATGAATTTATCTGTCAGCTAGAAAATGGTTATGATACTGTCCTCTCCGAGCGTGGCGGCGGATTATCCGTTGGTCAAAAGCAGCTGCTGGCATTTGCCAGAACCATGGTTTCCAATCCCGGCATTTTGATACTGGATGAGGCAACCTCCAGTATTGATACTCATACCGAACTTTTGGTACAGGACGGTATCGAAGCACTGCTTAAGGGACGTACTTCCTTTGTTATCGCACACAGATTGTCTACTATTCAAAAGGCGGATAGGATTTTCGTTGTTGATGACGGGGGAATTGTAGAGGAAGGAACTGTGAAGGAACTGCTGGAGAAGAAAGGAGCTTATTATAGACTTCATATGGCTCAAATGGTCCTGCCGGAGTAATCTAACGGTCCTCACTGTAAGCATTATCTTTTTGATATTTTTTAGTGACTTGCTTCTTATAACAGATTTCAGAAGATTTTATAGAAAAGGCTGTCACAATAATGTTACTGTCAAACTCAACTGTTTGAAAAGCTATGCTGTATAGACACAACTTCGATAAAACCTTTTAAGAGAAATCTAATAGGCGCATTTTAGAAACTTTATTAACACCCCATTTCAAAACTTGCTTCGCTTCGAACAGGTTGAAATGGGGTGTTAGTTTTCTAAAATGCGCCTATTGATTTCTTAAAAAGCTTTTATAATCAGTTTGTGTCTATTACAGCATACGCTTTGAGTTTTGAGTTTGACAGTTAATAAACATTTGTGACAGCCTGTTTCATAAAATCCTGAAATCTGTTATTGGAGCTGTCGCAAAAAAATCAAAAGATAATCGTTACTGTGAGGACTGTTAGATTACTGTACAATGTAATCGACTAGAACTCGGTGGTCCACTCGTGCTCGCCGCCCCAGTCTCCGATCAGCTGGGTAATGGTTCCTTCCGGCGTATCTACACGGGTTTCAAAACGGTAATTCATCTGAGGTACATATTCGCTTCCGATTTGTACGTTGCTGTAAAGGTAGATGAATTCATACGTGGTAGGTTGCTCTGTGCCTGCCGGTTCATAAGAAATAGCAAGTCTCTGAACACCTGCATCCTCCTGCTTCACACCCCAGACATTGATAAGTCCGTTTACGCCGTCATAATCTTCATAATCAGCAAAAGCAAACTTCCAGCCTGCATCTGTTTTCAGGAATTTCATTTTTTCACGGGTTACGGGAATGTAGGTTGCGCCATCCCAATACTCCATGGTTCCGCTTAGGAAGCCATCACGAATAGTAAGATATTCTTCTTTATTCATAAAGTCTCTGATTGGCGCAAAATCACCTGATTCAAAGATACTAAAAGCCTCAGCAAAAAGAGTCTGCATTTCAGAAGCCTTCTTCACACAAGCACTAAGCTGCGCAATCCCATCGCTGTCTGCATTTTCATCAATTCTGGAAAGCAGTTCCGCATAATCACTAAGATGCTCAATGTCCATCCAGAACATCTGTGTTCCGGGCTCTGCAAATCTGACAATCTCGTTTAACAGCTCCTGACCGGGGGTTTCTTCATATACCAAAAGCAGACGTAACATCAAGTCCTGATATGTTTTAAACCCGCACGCATCATCCATAGAAGCATTGCAAAGCAAACCTTCCTGTTCCGGTGATTCTTCAAATAATCTCTTATAGCATTCTCCCATTAATCGGAATGCATCTTCATTATCAGAATCCTTTTCCAGAACTGCAATACACTTTTCAAGGGTCTTGAGACTGCATGCCTGATTATTGATATCTGCCACTGCTTCATTTAAAAGGACAGTGCAATAATACTGAAGCAGACTTTCATCCTGTGTGGTTTCCCACCCCTGATATAAAACCTGTTCTGCAGATGTTATTTCTTCCTTTGTCAGATAAGCACCTGCCATAGTTCTGTATGCCTGTACGGAAGTGGAATCAATTTCAAGCGCTTCTTCACAAGATGCAATTGCATCATCATAAGCTTCTGTTTCGATAAAAGCACTGGCTTCCTCTAAGCTCTTAGCCACCTTCATATCAGGTATCATATGATAAATAAAAATACCGCCGCCTACAAGAACAACAAATGCAATTACAGCAATCACTATTTTTTCCGTCATGACTACCTTTTGTCTCTGTTTTCTTCTTCTTGCCCTGTCAGCTGCTTTTTCTTTACTTCTTCTGATTTCTTTCTTTTCCATGATAAACCTCTATACGAATCAATAAACTACATACCACTTTATATAAGTACAATAAACGCACATCATTTCACAGCATATGAATAATTTCATACCGTTAAATATGTTAACATAATGTTACAGGCTTGACAAATGATTTTTTACAAAAATGTTACATTTATTGTTATATTTTACCAAGGGGTGGCTTTTTACTTAATTTTTTACCATGTTTTATGCTATTTTTGCTGTTTCTGCGTTTTTCTTCATTATTTCTACGGCTTCTGTCAGAATCTCTTCCGCCGTCTCTTCGTCTGTCTCTTCTCTGTTCACTCCGGCGGCTGTCTCTTCTCTGTTCATTCCGGCGACCATCGCTTATTCTGCTATTATTTCTTCTCTCAAATAACGGCTTTTCTTCCTTGATTTCTTCCGGCTCATCGCCAACTCTCATCTGCATAAAAGCTGCTGCTAAATCAAGTGGTGTAAAGCCATGCTCCTGTGCCGCATTCTCAATGGATTCCTTCAACGCAGATAAATCCTTTTCATCCATTACTTCCATGGCCTGGGCAAGTACAACGCCTGCCTTCACTCTCATAATATCCTTGGGCGTCGGAAGCTTACGTTCTTTTATCTTTGTATGACAGATTTTCTCTATTTCCCTGATTTTGTAAATTTCCCTTCCGGTTACTAACGTAAAAGAACGTCCTGCTTTTCCCGCACGACCGGTACGTCCGATACGATGTACATAGTATTCGATGTCTTCCGGAACATCATAGTTAAACACTGCATCTACTCCGCTGACGTCAATTCCACGTGCAGCCACATCGGTTGCAATCAAAATCGCACATCTTCCGTTTCTGAATGCACCCATGACCATGTCACGCTGATGCTGGGAAAGGTCTCCGTGTAATCCTTCGGCCTGGTAATCTCTTTGCTTTAAGATTTCTGCCATCTCATCAACCATTTTCTTGGTATTGCAAAAAATCAGGCTGCGTACCGGCTGATAATAATCCAGCAATCTGCAAAGTGCCGCCATCTTATCCTTTTTATTAATTCGATAATAGGCCTGCTTAATGGTGTCTACCGTAATCTCCTTAGGTGTTACTCTGATGTACTGTGCATCCTTTTGATAGGTATGAGTAATGTCTAAAATAGGCTTGGGCATCGTTGCGGAAAATAATGCCATTTGACGTTCTTGTGGCATATCCTTTAAGATTGTCTCAATATCCTCCCGAAAGCCCATGTTCAACATTTCATCAGCTTCGTCCAGCACAATCATTTTTACATGAGCAGTCTTAATGGTGTGACGGCGCATATGGTCCATCACTCTTCCCGGCGTTCCTACAATAATCTGTACCCCTTGGCTTAAGGCACGAATTTGTCTGGTAATATCCTGCCCTCCGTAAATCGGAAGCACCTTCACTCCATGCATGTATTTTGCCAGCTTTCTGACTTCCTCAGCCGCCTGAATGGCAAGTTCTCTGGTTGGGCAAAGTACAATTGCCTGCAGCTTTTTCAGCTCTGCATCTACACTTTGAATCATAGGAATCCCAAATGCTGCAGTCTTGCCTGTACCGGTCTGGGCTTGTCCGATGATATCTCTTCCCGTTAAAAGTGCCGGAATCGCCTGTTCCTGAATAGGGGACATCATTTCAAAGCCCATATCTTCAACTGCCCGAAGAATATTCGGATGGATATCTGCATCTATGTAACGCATGCCGGAAGCTGATGTACTTTCTTCTGTTTCTGCATCCGCTGTCAATTCGTTTGCTTCTGTATGATTCACTGTTTCTTTATTATTTGCAGCTTCTTTTGCATAAAATTCCCGGGCGTTTTTTCTTTTTAATGTTTTGATTTCTCTTTTCACGTTAACCTCTATTCCATTCCATAAATTAGATTAGCTATATACAGCAATATCTATATGTTTTTCTGTCAATAATTATCTACTTTATTACAGAATAAGACAGCACTTCGTTTCAAAAGTGCTGTCTTATCTAACGTCTTTTCACGAACTTCTCAAGTATATCGGTTAATTCCTATGCTGTCAAGGGTTCGTAATAATTATTCATCGCATATTCCAATCATTTCTCGTTATATTACTTACTCTCGTATTGTACGACAATTACTATATTTCTGATTCACTATCCGGTTAAATTACCTGTATCATCTAATATTAGCATCTCACCATTTGTGATGTAGTAGCATACATTTGTTACATATTCACTCTGATAGCTCATTCCCATATGATCTATTGTTGTATATGCACATGGTGCTATTATAATTGTATCTCCGGAAAAACTATTAGTAATATTTCCGAATGCAAAAGGATTCTGACTAATCTCTATCTGCTCCGGATGTAAGTAAAGCCTATACTTATTTCCTCCCTCATCATAAAAATAGATATCTCCTTTGTATCCGTAATGTACCTGTCCGTCTGCAGACCAAAAGAGTTCAAAAGGCTCTAATTGCACTTCAGCCCAAACCCAGTCAACTCCGTTCGGAAGCTGAAATTTATTACCGGAAGTATCAAGCACTTTTATTCCATCATCATACCCAGATGCAGCATTCTCAGAAGCAGCATCTTCATCAATATAATTTATCGTATCACCAGCCACTTTCTGTGCCAAATCTTCTCTTGTGGTATATCCATGTATCAAGCTTGATAACTCACTACTATATTCAGCGGCGCTACTATAATTTGTCTGAGGTCCCAAAGCAATTCGGTTGCGCACTAAATCAGATACATTATTTTCATAATCTCCGCCATAAAAAGGCGTTCCTGCATATACAACTAAATTACCGTTAACATAGGCAAACTTTATCCCTACAGAACCTTCCTTATGAGTTGCTTCCAGCATATTAGCATTATGTCCCGGCGAGTTTTTCCATCCCTCGAACAAGGTATGCGCTATGCTTTCATTGGAATATTCAAGCATCGTATCGTTATATATGATAGGTGCACTTGCAGCATTTTCTCCAATAGCAAATGTGCTTGTATTTCCTAACCACGGTCTGCTATGAGCTTTATCCATCACATATGTTAGTTCTACCGCTCTTATATCTGCCACCTGTTGTAAAAGTGAATCACTGAAATCTAATTCTTCAACACCATTTTCAACACGATACTCATTAATTAATCTTGCTACTTCTTCAGCAATCTTACGTTCTGAAATATTCCGGTTTGTATCTAAGGCAGCATAATCTGATTCTGTTAAATACTCCGGTTGATTCCACAAAGCACTTTTATCACTGACGCCAAATATTTTCTTCTTTTCATCAATGTATGCCTGTCTTTGTACCGCTTCTTCATATGCCTGTAATTGCTCATATCGTTCCACATAATCCGGCACTTCCATACCCAACCTCTTAGCTTCATCATAACGCTCAATATACTCTGAAAGTGCTGAATAATTCATTTTTTCTTCATCAGATGTCTTTTGAATTTCTTCTGCGTATTCGGTTGGCACAAAGATAGCCCCATCATCTGCGGAAAAAACTAATTTCTTAATTACAGTATCATTTGCATCATATATCACATTGGAAGCAAGTTCATACCGTTCCAGTAAATTACCGTATTCATCATAACGATAATCATTTTCTGCATCACTGCTATAACGCAATATATAATCGCCTGTAAGATTCATGCAAAAGGTATCTCCCAAAGGACGGTTATGATTATCAGGATTTTCTTTTAGCATTTTAATAGAAAGAGGCTCATCTACACCTTCGTTTCCATATTCGAAACGAGTATATTCCGCACTTGGATTTTTGTACTCAATTACAGTATCACTTACATAAAGAGAAACTTTCTCCTTGTTTGAAGAAATCAATATCACGGCATCTTCTGCATTTTCTTCTTGTGATACACAAACATAGAAATTACCGATTTTACTTCCGTTCTGATATTTCTCCATGAAAGTCTGTTTCGCTTCTGCAGATATTTTAGGTGTGTTCAAATCCACCTGAAAGGTTTCAAATTCCCCATCTGTAGTTACGCTGTATTTTACTCCAAGGATATCAAAAAGCGCTTTTTCTTCGTCACTGATAGCAAAAGAAGTAATGGAAGAATGAAACAGCACCAATAACGGTATGATAATAATAAATACTCTTTGAATTATCTTTTTCATTCCCCTTTTCCTCCCGCTAAGTTCCCTGTTCTGCCGTACTCTTCCCAGCCTCCCAGTACCAGTATATTTTCAGGGTCCAACGTTACCCAAACATTGGAATATTCATTAAAAGGCGAACCTTCACCAAACTTTTGATTTATTTCATTTACATAAAAATATTGCTCATCATTGTACCATACATAAGAACAACCATTTATCCCGACTTCACAATAAGGCATCTCGTACGGTTCCAGAAGACCAAGCTCCTCCTCATTATATCCTTCCCACAAAATTTCTTCCTCTGTTGGGAGCAGTGCCGGGTCAGACAATTCAATTTCAGGTATTTGATTCACTTCATACGCCCCGGCAAACACTGCTTCTTCATTGGATAGCATTGCTTCATAATCTTCAATTGTCATATCTGCTACAGAACCTGTTGTTGTTTCTCCTGCTTCTTTGGTTGCCGGCATATCATTACCTGCATTTCCTCCACAGCCTGAAATTCCTACTGTTCCTGCAACGCTGACAATTAATAACCATACAGCGATATTTTTGCTTTTCTTATGTTGCCTTTTTTGCTTTAACATTCGAATGTTTCTCCTAATCTTCCGTATTCAAAAACTGCTCTACGATAAACCTGGGTCTTGCTTTAGTCTCTAAGTAAATCTTACCGATATACTCGCCAACCACACCAAGGGATAAGAGAATCAGTCCGCCAATTGCCCATACGGAAACCATCAGTGTTGTCCAACCTACAATGGTTTCACCCATAAAGTGGCGGATGAAACTGTAAATCAACATAACAATGCTGACAAAAAAGATAAAGAAACCAAGTCCGGTAATCATACGGATAGGCTTGATACTGAGAGAAGTAATTCCTTCTACAGCAAATGCCAGCATCTTACCAAGGGGATATTTACTCTCACCGGCGAAACGTTCACCACGTTCATAATATACAACATCCCAGGGATAACCTATCATCGGCACGACACCGCGCAGGAATAAATTCACTTCACCAAACTCTGCCAAACCTTCTAATGCACGTTTGCTCATCAGTCGGTAATCTGCATGATTAAATACGGTGTTGGCACCCATTGCATTCATCAGTTTATAAAAACCTTCTGCCGTAGCTTTCTTAAAAAAGGTATCTTTAGTACGGCTGCTGCGCACACCGTATACGATATCCTTTCCTTCTAAGTACTTGTCCACCATGGCATCTACCGCATCAATATCATCCTGCAAATCCGCATCCATGGAAATCACCATATCTGCATGGTCTTTAACAGTCATAAGTCCTGCCAAAAGGGCATTCTGATGTCCTCTGTTGCGGCTCAAATTAATACCGCTGAAAACCGGATCCTGTTCATGCAGGGAACGGATGATTTCCCATGTCTTGTCACGGGAACCGTCATTGACAAAAACAATACGGCTTGCCCTATCTATTTTTCCTGCTTCTACTAAAGAAGTAATTTTTTCTTTTAGTCTTTTGGATGTTTCCGGTAATACCTCTTCTTCATTGTAACAAGGGATTACCAGATATAATATATTTTCCATTTAACATCTCCTTGGAATCATTTTTCCTTTTTACCGAGCTACTGCAACCGATACTGTGTATCCATTTTCGCACTTTCCTATTTTTCCAAGATAACAGGTTGCTGTCGGGTTATCAAAGGTTACACCCATAACATCCATTACAACACGATCTAATGCTGTGGTAACATCCTCACCCAAAGGAATCGGAATTGTTCTGAATATCATGCCATCTATAAAATCATCTACTCTATTATATCCCAGACGTTCCAGCTCACTATTGATTGCAGCTCTAAGCTGTGCTTCATATTCATCATTGGCTTGCGGTGCATAGACAGAGCCACTGTTTGGGTCATTGTTATAGCAAACCTGACGCTGGAACTCTTCTTCCAGAATATAATATCCGCTACCCGCAGGCTCTGGTGTAGGCTCCGGAGTCGGTTCAGGTGTAGGCTCAGGTGTCGGCTCGGGCGTAGGTTCCGGCGTCGGTTCAGGTGTAGGTTCAGGCGTAGGTTCAGGCGTAGGCTCCGGTGTTGGTTCCGGTGTTGGTTCCGGCGTAGGCTCCGGAGTCGGTTCTGCTGTAGGCTCCGGGGTTGCTTCTGCCACTTCTACCACCTCATTTACCGGCTCATTATCTGAATTTAATGCAACAGTTGCCGCAATACCTCCTGCTAAAATCGTACATGCCGCAGCTGCACAAGCTATTTTTGCTTTCATACTAAGTGATAAGAATTTCTGTAATAAGCTGCTCATCATTTGTCCCTCACATTCGTCAAAAATTCATCCTTTTTATAATAACATAATCAGAATTATTGTTCAACCAAGAGCTATTGACACAAAGACCTATTGATACTAAGACTCCTTTTACTTTCATGCTCTCTTTTACCCATTAAACGCCATTTCTTTATTGTGGTTAGAACATTCCAAATCATTTTATCTACCCATTGTAAACATTTTACTTTTAATGGTAAGATTTCATTCCTTTTTTCTTCTTACCATTAAACTCTCATCTGCTGCCATGGGCATAACTTCTCTTATTTTTTTCTAACTATAATGCAATTCTTCTTTGCCAGGGGGCAGACTTCATTTATAAAATATAAAAAAGGAAAGATTCCGGCACACTTGCCATGAAACCTTTCCTTTTCTTATACTTATTTGATACTATTCATGCACTTTGCATGTTATTCTCTGTAAAAAATAACATTCTATTTAACAATCTCAATACAAGTATCACTTTTTAGCCATTTTCACGCTATAGTGATATTATCAAATTTTCACTACCTTAAAAAGGAAATGGAACGAATTTTTCAAAAAATGCTTGAACAATAGGCTCACGTTTATCAGAAATTTTCTAAGGCGCTTCCTATCCTTCCATACTCGCTTTTTGAAAAGCTAAATTTATTTCATTAGCCTCAATTCTTAAAAATTCAATTAATTTATATGACCTCACAATTTCTTCTCCTTTGAATCTTCACATTTTAACTACAATCTTTTTTCAACTAAGAATTTATCGCTCCATCAAACTGAAATTTATCTTTGCTTTACTATTTTCAATAGTTTTCTCACATAATCATCTGCGTGATTTATTGAAAACTCTCCATGATACATATTAGGAAGAACTTGTATAAAACTACCCTGTAATTTTTCATGAATGATTTTAGCAGATTTTTTCATTGAATGATTTTCTTTTTCTCCAACATAAATTTGAACGGTTGTCTCACACTCTCCAATACCATCTTTTAGAGAATATACTGAGTTTTCCTGCAAAAAGGCAATCATATCACTCTTACTAATAGCACAAGTATCTTTGTAATATTCATCAAACAAATTCGATTTTATTCTTAATGATTTGAATTGTAATTTTGAAAACCACTTATACTTTATTAATCCATAGCAACTCCCAAATGCCGGTTTAATCATGGAATATGTAAATTTTGAAGGTATCACAAGTGCGCTTTCCACTATTGCATACTTACATATATCTTTACATTGAGATAAAATTTCAAGCAAAATCTGCCCTCCGAGTGACAGTCCTCCCATCAGTAAAACAGAACCACCCAATTTACTATTTACAAATTCTATAATCTCCAAAGCATTATTCTCTATCGTCGTAAAATTTTTATCACAGCCTGCATGACCATCTAATATAAGCAAAAACACATGATAATCCGTTTGCAGTCTTTCAGCAACTTCTTTGTAATTCCACCATGATAAACCGCCTCCGTGTAAGAGGATAATTACATCATTATTTTCTTTTCCATATTCTACATAATTCAACGTCTTTCACCTCTCTGCAAAATTCAAAATTTCTCGTGAATTTTCTCAACTTTCTAGTATTTACGGGCTTTCCCGCCCATCAACATCTATGTAATTTGCACTTTTCCCTTATTTTTTCCCTTGCGAGCAAATAACAAGGGAAAATCCTACAGCTTTTTCTTTGAAATATTCTTATAAATATTTTTCTTGAAATCATTCTTTGAGTGAAAGAATTCACTTTCTGACTTT
>JAFQQI010000049.1 GCA_017411305.1 Lachnospiraceae bacterium | reverse complement strand
CACCCTTCCCCATTATCCGCACTGTCATAATAGTGAAACTCATGTGCTCGAATTTTATTTCCTCTCTTCATGAAAAGACCTTGTTCGTCCTCAATTTCAATATATCCAAAGCGTACCAGCCTGCCTTTATTCGTACAAGTTTTCGAAATCACCCCTGTCATAGGTATTTGAGTTCCCACTTTATTTGTGATGCTCTCATGTAAGTACATGAAACCACCACATTCTGCAACCGACGGCATACCATTTTCTATTGCATGTCGGATACTTGCAAGCATGGATTGATTCCTGCTTAATTCTTCCGTAACCAACTCCGGATACCCTCCACCAAGCAATATTCCGTGACAATCTTTCGGAAGCTCACGATCATGCAAGGGCGAAAAGAATACAAGCTCTGCACCTAGCTGTTCTAGCATGGATAAATTCTCTGCATAGTAAAAACAAAAAGCTTCATCCCTTGCTACTGCAATCAAAGGCTTTTCCCTTGTCACAGGTACAAGCTGCAATCCCGTTTCCATCTTTAATTCCTTTGCTTCTTTTGCGATGGTCAACAGGAGTTCCATGTCAACGGTACTTTCCAGTTTTTCTGCTACTGTTTTTACCTGTTCCTTCAGCCCCTCTATCTCATGGGGAAGTCTTAATCCAAGGTGTCTGCTTTCAATGTGCAGACCTTTTTCCTCTGGGAAATATCCAAGCACCGTAATTCCAAGCTCTTCTTCTATTACCGGCTTTAAAATCTCATAATATGGCTTTGACATACGATTCAAGATAACGCCCTTTATCAAATGTAGGGTATCATATTGCAAAAAACCCGAAATTAACGGAATCACAGAACGCCCCATTCCCTTTACATCCACCACAAGTATAATCGGTGTCTCCGTTACCGTTGCAAGATGATAGGCAGAGCCTTCCTCCCGAATACCGCCTAATCCGTCAAAAAGTCCCATAACCCCTTCCATAACAACGATGTCTTTTTCTTTTCTATCCTTTAATAATAAGGCTCTTGTCATATGATTATCGGTAAAAAAAGTATCTAGATTTCTTGACGGAACACCGATTACCTTTTGATGAAACATCGGGTCTATATAATCTGGTCCACATTTGCAAGCATAAACCTGTTCATCTCTCTCCTTCAATGCCTGCAACAATGCACATGTTATCATTGTTTTGCCGCTTCCACTCTTTGGTGCGGCTATCATAAGTCTTGGGAGCTTCATCGTATTTCTTTTATATCCTCTCTTTTAAAAGTTTATATGTTCTTGTTATTTTCCCCATTCTCTACAAAAGTAAAGGAACATATCCATACCGGATTCTGCGCCTGCATTAGGTGATAATCCCCTATCTTTTTCGCCTTACTTGTCTGCAACTGAACAATATCCAAATCCTTAATTTTATCCATATATGCTTCTATTACTTCTCTCATTTCGCAAATCGTTTCTATACTAATTGCATTCATTACCACTCGTAGCTTTGGATTTTTTTGATACAACACCGCCATGATTTCTTTCATATTACCGCCACTGCCTCCAATAAACGCATGTGTCGGCATCGGAAGCTTTTCGAATCCCTCCGGCGCAAATGCCTGAATCACAGTTACATTTCTTGTTCCAAATCTGTTGCAATTACTCTCAATAAGGGAAGCCGCCTCTTCCTTTCGCTCTATTGAAAATACTCTTACACTTTCCGAAAGACTTGCTACTTCAACAGCAATGGAACCTGTTCCGCTTCCAATATCATATAATACAGAGTCTTCTTGCAATTTCAGCTTGCAGATACTTACTTCTCTGACTTCTTCCTTCGTCATTGGAACGTTGTCACGAATAAAGTCCTCATCTGCTTTTCCATGCGTCAATAGCTTAGGTTCTACAGCCGGATTCTGAATCAGACAAGTATACAGCCCTTCCTTGGTAAGCTTACAACACGCTTCCACTGACAACTCAAGAAGCTCCTCCTCGGGATATGATAATTGATAACCTGCGGTTATCACACACTGCTCCAATCCATTCTCTAAGAAAAGTCGTCCCAATGCCTGTATATCCTTTACACCAGATGTCAACAAAAAAGTCTTTGCATTCTGTTTCACTGTCACCAAAGCTTCCTGTTCCCAATCCTGTTTTCCATGAATGCTTCTAATTGCCGCATCCTGATAGTTCACGCCAATTCTAGCAGCAAGATAAGAAATTGAGGAAATTCCCGGTAAAATACGAAGTGAAGCAGATAGTTCCCCTTGCTCTATCTCCTGTTTCAAACTTTGATATAACTTCTCACATCCACTATAAAATCCACTATCCCCAGAAAAGAGAATCACTACCTTTTTTCCTGTTTCCACCTTTTTCTTTTGCCGTTCTCTCAAGTAAGGAATGATTTGGGATGACAGATAATAGGGTTGCTTTTCCATCTTCGGTTCATAATCATGAATTATTCGCTCAGCTCCTAATATGATATCTGCCTGCATAATTGCCTGTTCTGCTTCTTTTGTGAGATTTCCCTTTGCTCCCATGCCGGTTCCTGCAAGGACAATCTCAAATATGTTTGCCTTTTCTTTT
The DNA here is from genome assembly GCA_017411305.1 of Lachnospiraceae bacterium. Classification (GTDB taxonomy): domain Bacteria; phylum Bacillota; class Clostridia; order Lachnospirales; family Lachnospiraceae; genus Suilimivivens. Next base: position 1,769 of record JAFQQI010000049.1, on the reverse strand, counting down.
CTACAGCTTCTGTTATAAAGCTTCTCCATTACCATACATATCTCTGTAAAAGACAGCCCATCTTTCTTTGTTGTATTACGAATCACATATACCGGAATATCCAAATTTTTAGCTGCTTGAATCTTTTCCGAAAAACCGCCATTGATACCACTTTCCTTCGTTACCATACAAGCAATGCTATACTGTTTCATGATTGCTTCATTCAACTCTGCTGAAAACGGTCCTTGCAATGCAAGAATCTGTTTTCCACTTATTCCCTTTTCTTCGCACAATCGAATACTCTCCATACTCGGCAGTACCCGAATATATAGTCTGCTTCTTAGTATTTCTTTTGATGTATAAACTATTAATTCCTTACTTCCGGTCGTTAAAAGAATATTTCCGTTTACCGCTTCCAATGCAAGCGCACATTCTTCATGACTATCAAAATAATAGAGTTTTTCATAGGTTTGGTTTTCTGCCATTTTCCTCTGTAATCGATAATACGGAATTGGTAATCCCTCTAGGGCAGCTTTGATATTCTGTGTAATAACTTCCGCATAAGGATGCGTTGCGTCCACTACTGCCGCATAGTCTTTTTCTTTTATAAAAGTGCGGATTTCCTGCTCCTGCATTCTTCCCTGATGTACCTTTACCAGCGAATGCTCCTTCAGCACCTGCTCTCCATACTCTGTCGCTACGCATATTGTGTGTGCAATACCAGCTTCTGCTAAATACTCTGACAGCCTTCTTCCCTCTGTTGTTCCTCCAAAAATCAGTACTTCCTTCATTTTAGGTAATATCCTCTTTTCGTAATCAACTTTCCATCTAAAATTTCCGAACTGGAATTTCCAATAAACACAGTCGTAAACATATTTACCTTAGCGTTGCGTAATTCCTGCAACGTACAGGTTACCGCCTTCGTTCCATCCCGTCCGATGTTTTCTACATAACCACAAGCACGTTCTCCCTCTATATGACGCAGCAAAATATCACACGCTTTTTCCAGATAATCATATCGCTTATGGCTTGACGGATTATATATTGCCATTGCAAAATCACCAATAGCTGCCGCTTCCAGACGTTTTTCTATTTTTTCCCATGGTGTAAGCAAGTCACTTAAACTAATCACACAAAAGTCATGGTTTAGTGGCGCTCCCAATACAGCCGCACCACTGCACGCAGCCGTAATTCCGGAAATGATAACAAGTTCAATATTCGGATATTGTTTTCCTACCTCATACATCAGTGATGCCATACCATAAACACCAGCATCCCCGCTACAAATTAGAGCTACCTTTTTTCCCTTCTCTGCCTCTTCAAAGCACATCACACACCGTTCGCGCTCCTGCTTCATTGGTGTTGATAAAAATTCCTTCTGTCCAAAACGCTCACCTAACAGTTTTAGATACACATTATAGCCAATAATAACGTCTGCCTGCTCCAAAACCTGTATTGCATCCCCTGTCATCATATCTTCCCTGCCGGGTCCCATTCCGACAACATATATCTTAGTTTTCATCAAATAACACACTCCATTTCCTCTTTGCAACTGCTATTGTCATTCCATCCTCAGCATGCTTTTCATATACCAGTCTGCCTTCCTCGCCACACGCATATAAGGCAGCTCGTTCACAGACATTCGACACACCTACGGTTTTCTTTACAAATTCCGATTCGTGTAAGCTTCCTGTTACACGTTCCAATTCTTCTGCCGAATAAGTAAGAAACGGTATCCCTTCTCTTTGTGAGATTCTAAGCAATCCTTCCTCATCCTTTTTTCTATCAAT
>JAFQQI010000001.1 GCA_017411305.1 Lachnospiraceae bacterium | reverse complement strand
GTTCTTTTCCATGAACTCAATCTTTTCGGCTCTTTCTGCCATGTGTTTCTGTTCTTCCAAGTCCTTTAACTTTGCCTGTAAAGAAGCAAGTTGTTCCCGGACTTTTACAATCTCTTTTTCTAATTTCTGACTCTTTGTCATAGTTCTCACTTCCTGTTAATTCAATCTTCCAAAACTGTAAAAGTGGCTCTGCCAATAGGACGATGTAATGGTTGCATAGCTGATTGGGTCTCCGCAATGTATCATCACGCCATCGCCACAATAAATACCTACATGACTTACAGCTCCCGGCGAATTATAAGTACCTGTAAAAAAGATAATGTCCCCCGCCTTTGCTTCACTTGGCGAAACCGGAGTACATTGGTTATAAATGCCCTGTGCTGTGGTTCGTGGCAGATTGTGTACGCCACTATTTGTATATACCCAGCATACAAAGCCGGAACAGTCAAAACTTGTATCCGGTGTGGAACCACCCCACACATACGGGTATCCTAAATATCTGGCTGCTTCCTCCATTAGAGCCTGTACGCTTGCATCATCATAGGAATCCGGTGGTATTACGTCTGTCGGGTCACGGTCAATGGCTTCTCCATAAATCGTCCCGGTTCCCACATCAAAATAAAATAACGGGTTGTAATACTCCCCGTTATACAAACATTCTATATGCAAATGGCTTCCGGTACTGCTTCCCGTGTTTCCTGTTGTACCGATAATCGTTCCTTTTTCCACCGTCTGTCCGGTACTGACACTTACCGTTTCCATGTGGGCGTATTTTGTGGTATATCCGTCAAGCTCCAACACCACATAATTTCCATAATGGCTGTCATAGGCTGCCTGTGTCACCGTTCCGTCATGGGTAGCATATACATTAGTTCCTGTGGGTACTGCAATATCCACACCCCTGTGCAGTTGCTCCTCTCCAGTAATCGGATTTTTGCGATACCCGTAATAACTACTGATATAGTTATACCAATACAGTTTGACCGGAGTATCAAATTCCTGTAACAGTCCGCCCGTTTCCTTATACATGGAGAATAGTTCGGTCTGCTCTGCGTTCATTTTACCCGCTACAATATCTTCAAGCGGTGTTACTGTAAGCACCACCTTTAAGACCGTAACCTCATATTCCTCTTCTTCCATGACAGGCTCCCCGGCTTCATCATATAAAAGGTTTCCGGCTTCATCTGTGGACTGCACTTCCCTTGTCCTTGTTTCTGTCACTGCTTCGGTAGTCAGCTCATACATTTCCTCAAAAAGTGCCTGTACTTCGCTTTCTACTTCTGTTGCGGTAAACTCTGTGTGAATAGCAGACAGATACCCGATTAACGTAAACGGATTGTGACCGATTTCCCCAAGATTATAGGAATACTCATCATATCCCGGATAATCCGTTTCAATACGGTCAATCTCATTCTGTAAATCAAGCTCTAAACGGGTAAACTGCAAATCCGTTGCATCTATTTCTTTTGGCTTACTAAGGTAACTTGCAGCTAAGACAGTGGACTGCGTATCTGCAAACATCGCCCCACAGGACGATACGGAAGTCATAATCATAATAAGCAGAATTGCCACCACTCCAACGGTAGCAAACACGCCTATATTTTTACTTGCCAACTCTTGCAGTTTCTTTGCAATGGCTGTGGCTGCATTTTTTGTTTGCACCACTGCCTGCTCTGCATTTTTTGAAGCATTTCCTTTCCGCTTTGCTTTCATGTACTCACGCTTGATACGCTGTTTCTGAATCCGTTTCTGCAATGCTTTTTTCTGTATCTGTGGGTTTTCTTCCACAAATTTCTGATACTGGAAATTGACTTCCTTCTGGAACTGCTTTTTCTCAAGTTTTGCCACTTTTGCCCTCTGCCTATGCTCCTTGCCCTCATACTGCCTTTTTACAAAAGCAAATAATTCCTCTGCTCTCTGCTCCGTCTTATGGGCACCCTCTACGGCTGAATTTTCTTTCTCTGATTCTGCAACCTTTCCATGCACAAAATTCCGGCTCTCATTCTGCAATCTTTTCATGGTGGACTTATGCATTGCTTCCTGCTTAAAAGGCTTTTTTGTATCAAAGGGAACAACTACATACTTTGCTCTGCCTGTTTCTTCATCAAACACTCTCTGCAATGTATATTCCCTTTTCTTAGGCAGCTTCGCCTTTGCCTTTTCCACCTTTTTTCCGGCTCTCTGTGCCTGTTTGTGCTTTTTCTTAAGCTTTTTACTACCGCTAAATTCATCCGTGCTATCCTCTTTAAAAACACTTCCGGCATCATCCGTAAACGTGGCATCTTTCACACGCTCTCTGCTTGAATGCTCTTTCTGCACACGCTTTTTCTGATACGTCCCTTTTTTCTGCGACTGCCTGTATGTGTCCCTGCGGTGATAATCTTCCGAAGAACTCTGCTTTTTTTCTCTTTCTTCTGACTGCTCCTGTCCGCTTTCTGTAAAAAAAGCATTATTCTCTTTGGAAAAATCCGTTTTGGGTTCGGCTCCCGGCTCTGCATCTGACTTCTGGACATTTTGTCCAAAAGTAGCTCCATATTCTTTTTTTGAATGAGCCTTTGAAGAGTTTTTCTTTTTTGGCACTTCTCCACTTCCCTTATGGAAAGTGGAATCCCTTGCCTGAAAAGCACTCTCTTTTCCTTTCTTTGTCTGTGCCATTAACTTACCTCACTTTTTGCGATTTCTTCCGGTTTGGTGTTCATAATTGCATAGGTCTTGGTATTTGTCGGGTATTTATCCACAAACGGAATGACCACGTTATCAAATAAAATCAGACCGCTTCCCGGTTCGGAATTGGTTACGTGCATGAGCTGCTTTTCAGAAAGTCCCAACTTATCCGCCAAGATATGCTGGTCTTTGGCATTCTGATTGAGCAGATACACGAAGTCACTGTTGCCCAGGATGCCCTCGATTTCCTCTGACTTTAAGAAGTCACCCACGTTCTGCGTAAGCCCTGTTGGGATACCTCCCCATTTTCTGAATCTCTTCCAGATTTCCACAGAATAAATGGCGGTCTGCTTTTCCTTCAAAAGCAAATGAAACTCGTCACAATAGTATCTTGTGGCAATCTTGCGTTCCCTGTTTTTGGAAACCCTGTTCCATACCGCATCCTGTACGATTAACATACCAATCTCTTTTAACTGATTTCCCAAATCCCTAATGTCAAAGCACATGATACGGTTCTGGGAATCCACGTTTGTCCTGTGGTTAAAGTAATTCTGTGAACCATGCACATAGAGCACAAGACTGTTGGCAATTCTGACCGCTTTTGCCTTTGCTTCCCCGGCAAGCTCCTTTGCCACATTTCTAGGCTCATATTTTAAGAGGGCATTATACAAATCCTCTAAGATAGGCATATTCTCCGGCACCGGATTTTCAAAGTAGGTATCATAGATATGACGAATACAATCGTCAATGATACCTTTTTCATCATTTGCCAGTCCGTCTTTTCCTCCGGCAATCAGGTCACACAAAGTAATTAAAAAGTCACTCTTTAATTTCAGTGCTTCCTTATCGTTTTTATGGCTAAGCTGAATATCCATCGGATTTAAGTAATCTTTGGAATTGGTTGCCAGCCTTACCACCTGTCCCTTTAATGCCTGTACCAATGGGAAATACTCGCCCTCCGGGTCACAAATGATGATGTCATCCCTTGTGATTAAAAAGCAGGATAAAATTTCTCTTTTCGCACTAAAACTCTTTCCACTACCCGGCGTTCCAAGTATCACGCCGTTTGGTGTACGAAGCCGTTTACGGTCTGCCATGATCATGTTGTTGCTAAGTGCATTTAAACCGTAATAAATGGCGGGTGCGGGCATGAATAACTCCTGTGTACAGAAAGGAACCAAAATCGCTGTGCTTTTGGTTGTCAGCACCCTTTCAATTCCCGTGTCATTGCATCCAATCGGTGCAGATGCCATAAGGCCCTGCTCCTGTAAATACTGCAAGCATCGTAAATTGCAGTTTGCCTGTTGAATGATACCGGACACCCTCTGTGTCAGGTTCTCTAACTCTCTCTTGGTTCTTCCGTAACAGGTAATTAAGAATGTCATTTTGACAATCTTCTGGTTACTGCTGTTAAGGTCATCCAAAAGCTCTAAGGTATCCTTTTCATACGTGATGATGTCCGTAGGTAAAATATCCATATCGTACCCACTGCGGACTGCTTTTTTCTGCTCCTCGATTTTCATTTTCTGAATGTTGGTCAAAGCGCCTTTTAACATCTTGATAGCCTTTACCGGGTCCATCGTCTGCATGTGCATGGTCACGGTAAGGTTATCATCAATATCAAGGAGCTTCTTTAACAGCTCGTCATTAAATCTCGGTGCGATAATATCAAGATAAGACACACTTCCGTAGATACTGCCGGACTTAAACCTGCTTGGATAGCGGAAATCAAATCCCGGCGGTGCAATGTAATCTTTTACGGATTTACCGGACTCTGATAATTCCTTAAATGAAAAACGGAAAGGTTCCATCGTTCCCTGATTGAAATACTCATGCAGGATACGAAGTCTTTCCTTTCCGTCTAAAGACCGGGCGTTTGTGCCTATGTTATTTAAGTTTCTCACAACATCTTTCTCGATGTTATTTAATTTGCTCTTTGCTTCCTTATATCCGGTACATTCCACCCCAAAAATAAGATACTTGGATTTAATGATACCGTTATTTCCTTTTGCTGACTGATGTTGTAGCATCTGTGTGTATTCCTCACGGATATCGTCAAAATCATCTTTCTGCAAAGGAATATCGAACTGGTCTGCAAGTGCCTGTTCATTAACCTGTCTGTTGAATAAAAACAATTCAAACTTTATCGACGGGTCAAAGTAATTGATAAGTTTACTGTACTCTTCCAGAATATCTCCCTGATCTTCCACCTCCAGCAAATCATAGTTGATGTCGTAAAACTCCACCATCTTTGTATAAAATCTATGAGTGACCTGACAGATGCCGTCACGGAACATCTTTTTAAAGGTAATGGTTTTCTGTGCGGTGTCAGGTTTTGCCTGTTCTTTACTGTTTCCGGCAAGAGTACGTTTAAGCTCAGCCAACCGCTTTTTTTCTGCAAAGCTAAGACCGGATTTCCCCGGTATTTTACTGCCCGTTAGCGGAATTGCTTTCGCTGACTGCTTTTTCTTCAAGATAACGTACCTCCTTCTTAATTCGTTCTCGCTCCTCCAACTGTTCATAGAGGTTTTCTGATTTATAAGGTCTGATTCCCGGTGTCAGTATCTTCTGCCTTATCATGAAGTACAGGATTTTCTCTGCCGGGAAACCGTCCTTTTCATACATTGCCACAAAGAAGAATGGCAACATGATTCCGACCATTAACAAAGAAGCTGCCGAGGTTCCCAATACTCCCTTTGTGAGAAAGTAAATGGGAACTCCTGTTATGGCAGCTCCGCTAAAACAGATAATCTGTCTTTTAGTCAGATTCAATGCTACTTTGGTTTTGATGCCACTCAAGTCTTTTGGCACGGGTACTGAAATTGCCATAGTCTGCTCCTTTTCGTGTGCATACCCATTTAGTGGGCATTGAATATTGATTTAGATAAGGAACCCGTCTTAAATAAGCTAAAGCAAAGGATTACGGTGTAGGCTGCCACAGACCATAAAGCACTGTGGAGATTGCCTGCTACTGCCACACCGGCTACTAACACGGCATAGATTGCCACACATACCATAATGAAAAATCCTTGAAATGCTAATGCGATAAGTCCCTTTAAATAGTTCGTTCCGACACTTCCCCATTCCCTGTTGGTAACGGTTGCTGCCGGAATCGGTGATACTGAAACATAAAGGTATATTTCAATCATTCGTCCGTATAAAATGACGGTGATGAGGACTGACATGATTTTCATACATAAGCTGATTATCATGGTTTCCATTCCTAGTCCTATCAGTTCTCCTATTCCCATGCTTCCAATCTGGTTATTAAACATCGTGGTAAGCGTTGCTTCCACATCCAGATTTGTAGAACCGGAAATATGTGCTGCCGCCTCTGTCACTACATGGCTTCCCACGTCAAATACTGCCATTACAATGTCAAAGGTCTTGCTAAGTAACATGACTGCAATACACGCCTTGAATAGAAAGCGGAAAAACAAGCCTGTATCAAAATCGTGCATGTTGTTTTTGTCGATTACCATTGATATCAGTTCATAGATAAGTACAAAACTGATTACCATTCCGGCTATGGGAACTATTACGTTTTCTGATAAAGTCTGAACCATACTGAAAATACCAGCGTTCCATGTGCTTGGTGTTTTGCTGACCTCTCCGGCAATCGTGCCTACCTTGTCATTGACATCGGTAAACATGGCTGACAGATTGGACAGCACCCACCCTTGCAGCATTTCCTTTATGAAGTCAGTAATTTTGTCAATGATTCCACCCATCTATCTTATGAGAACAGAGTAGTAAGCTGAGGAATCACCGTCTGAGCCACGATTACAATACCGCCACCTGCCATGAGCTGCTTGATACCCTGTGACTTTGCACCGGGATTATCATTTCCGTAACCTTCCAAAAGGTTAATCACACCCCATACACCGACACCACCGCCGATTGCTGTTACTACTGTCTTTAAACCTGTTACTGCTGTTGTAAAAAATGCCATTTTCTTTTCCTCTTTCTTTCCATAAATTTTTAGTAATTGAAAGAGTTTTTTCGTGTAAAATGCCCCATCCTATGATAAAATCAGGACAGGGCATTCCTTTAGGATTTCCCTCACTGGCATCCGATACTTACAGTTTAGCGACCTATGGTATCGGATGTTTTTTTGTTTCATCCTAAAGCACATTCAAAACTCCTTTTCCACTTCTGGACTTTTTGTCCAAAAGTTCTGTGTTATAAAAGTTCCATATTCAGTTTTACGCTGCGATTTCCCCGACATCTTCCACCTCATCAATGGTGTCGTTGTTTCTTATCTTTGCTCTGTTAAGGTTCTTCACATACTTTTCGATGTCAAAGGTATTCTTTTCGTCATAGTCAGAAAGCAAATGATACTGCTTATGCTTGGTAATATCGAACTTATTGGAGAAGAATGGTCTTACCCCTCTAAGCTGCATAATGCACTTGCCACCGTCCATGACCGCAATCTCGTCTTGGCTCATAAGCTCCTTTCCGGTCTTTTGGTAATTCAGACCGTAAGACTGGCTCGTACCCCTCGTATCCGAGGTATTATAAAGGTCAATGGTTTCTTTACCCAAAACTTCTGCCAGCTCTTTTAGCGTGGTCTTTTCCTTCCCACCGAGGAATAGTGTGGTATCACAGTTGCCCTCTATGGTATCTGCGTTGTCTTTATAAATTGCCTTAAGCTGTGACTTTGACTGCAAAATAATAGAAGCTGATATTTCACGGCTACGGATAGTCGCAATCAACTTCTCAAACTTAGGTATCTGCCCGATGTTCGCAAACTCGTCTAACAGACAACGAACATGAATAGGCAGTCTGCCGTTATACACATCATCTGCTCTGTCACAAAGCAGATTAAAGAGCTGTGTGTACATGATTGACACGATAAAATTAAATGTATCATCTGTATCAGAGATAATGACAAACAGTGCTGTCTTTTCATCCCCTAACATATCAAGCTCTAATTCATCATAGCTTGTCAAATCACGAAGCTCCTTAATATCAAATGGTGCAAGTCTCGCACCACAGCTAATCAAAATAGATTTTGCTGTCTTACCTGCAGCAAGTTTGTACTTTTTATACTGCTTTACTGCGAAATGGTCAGGCTCACGCTCCTCCAGCTCCTCAAACATTAAATCCACCGGATTTTTAAATTCTTCATCATCCTCCCTTGCTTCACTGGCATTTATCATGTCAAGCAAAGTAGTGAAATTCTGTTCTTCCTCCACACATTCATACCAGATATACCCGATAAGTGCAGTGTAATAGAGCTTTTCTGCTTTCACCCAAAAATCTTCACCGGATTGCTGTCCCTCTCCTTTGGTGTTGAGAATAATTGTGTTTACAAGTTTCAAAATATCCTTTTCGCTTCGGATATAAGCAAAAGGATTGTAGTGCATGGATTTCTTAAAGTTAATGGTATTCAAAACTTTGACTTTGTATTTGTTTTTTACAAGCATTTTTCCGCACTCCACAAGCACCGTTCCCTTCGGGTCAGTAACTACATAGGAGCTGTGCATCTGCATAAGGTTTGGTTTTACAAAGAATCTGGTCTTACCGGAACCGGAACCGCCGATAACAAGAATATTTTTATTTCTTGCATACTTCGGCTCCTTTGGTCTGCCGGACATCATAAGCCGTTCTGTTTCTGTTAAAAGCACGTTGTTCTCAAATTCCGGATCAACGTATGGCTCTATATCCTTTGCCGTTCCCCACCTTGCAGAACCGTATTCCACGCCATGTCGAAACTTTTTGGCATTCTTAGCTTTAAAATACACCATAAGACGGAATACGATACCGCACATCACTCCTATCAATAAGTCTTTTGGAAAAAGGCTCGGTAACGGATTGGAAAACAAATCTTCCAACCCATTCATGGTTGCTAACATCTTATCGGAAGCATTTTTCCCCGGCGATGTTCTCCATAGCCATGCTACTTTATTACAAAAGTAACCCATAAGAACGTATGGCAGATTCATAAGAATAAACTTCTTTTTATCCACCTTTTTCATTTCAGAGGTAAGCTTTTGTGGAACTGCTTTTAAATCTTTGACTATCCCCTCTATGACTTTACTCATAGCGACTGTCCCCTGTCCTTTTGATGCTCCCTTGCTCTGTCTCTGTTTTTGTCCTTACCTAACAGCTCCCTAAATTCTGCCAGCTTCTCTTTTACAGATACTCTGCCACGTTTCTTTTCATTAACCTTTACAAACTCCTTAAATGCCTGTGTAATCACATCGGCATCCTTGCCCTTGAAAAATACCATATACTTCGGTGGTTCCACCGTCTTATCCTTTTTCACGGCAAAGTCTACATTGTATTTCTTCGCCACTCTCTCAAAGGATTTGATGTTGTTATCCGTAACCTCAATACTCGAAGCTCCCATACCCTGTCCTACCAATTCTTTTACTGAAATCTTTCCGTGTGTTGCCTGTTTCCCGGCTCTGCGGTGTTCCAGATACAACTTCATGGCTTTTTTCAGCACATCAGCGGTCAGCCTAGAGGATTTAAAAACAAGGGCAATCGTTTTTTGTGTTGTTTCCTCCTGCATGGTTTTCCTCCTTTAGTTTCTTACAGCCATACTTCCGCTAAGGTGGAACATACAGCCTGTGCAGTAAATACTTCATTTTCTCTCCTTTCCACTTCTGGACATTTTGTCCAAAAGTAAGCAATAAAAAAGGGCAGCTACAAACTCTAATCGTTCATAACTGCCCTAACGCTGTTTATTTCTCCAATTTTCTGTTAATGTAATCTTTTACCTTTTTACAAAATCTGCGAAAATCACTTTTTTCGTATCTTGCATCTCGTAGCCACTTTCGATATATCTGCTCTGCTTCCCCATAATCTGCATTATCCAATATATCCGCTGTTTCACATACTACTACCATTGTGTCATAAGTTCCAAATCCGCCCTTCTCCATTGCCTGAATCACAATTCCCAATATGGCATTCTTTTCTACAATGCGGTTCTTTCTTATTTCTTCTTTTAGTTCCTCAAACATTCTTTCATCCATTACTACATTCCCCTTTTACATCTACCGCAAAAACTCCTGTCTGATTATCTCTCTGCCCTCTTTACTTCGAAGCAACTCTAAATAGGCTTTCTTTTCTTCTACGTCCATTATACCCATATCAATCCTATCATCCGGAAGAAATTGGAACATTTCCTGTATTCCATCTATAATACGTTCCTCTTCGGTAAATTCGTTTTCAATAAAGTAAATATTCGATTTTTCCGCTATGCCAAATACTACCGCTTTTCCATCTGCATTTGGGATTACCTTACAAATATCACAATCTAATTTTTTCCCGTATTCCTTCTCTCCGGCATCTTTTAAATCTAATATCAGTTTTTCCTTAAAAGGTTTCAGGTTCAATATATGATTAACATCAATTCCGTACGGGAATAAATCTTCATCATACAACGTAAAATATACAATATCTTTTCCTTTGTGTATCTGCATCTTCTCACTCCTTGGTCTGCGTACACGCACCCTATTATTATACTTCTATACCTTATAAAATACAAGTGAAGGAGTGGTGGTTCCGTGATTGTATATGACCGTTTATGGGAAACTTTAAAAGATAAAAACATCAGTCAGTATTCTTTAATGAAGGATTATGGTGTAGATAAAGCTCAAATACACCGATTAAAACACAATATGATAGTCAAAACCATCACTATCAACAATTTATGTCGTATTCTTAACTGTAATGTTGAAGATATTATGCAGTATGTGCCAGACGAACCGCAAAAAGAATAAAAGCTATTGAAAATTCTGTTTCAATAGCTTTTTTAACTTTTAGACATTTTGTCCAGAAGTTCCCAATATCATTTTAAACATCTCTGCAATAATCTTGATTATCTTAACAATCAACACTACTCCGCCAATCAGACCGCCTATAATACAGTTCAGCGCAAATACACCTATACTGCCACCAATACCAAAGTTTCTTGGTACAAGCCATAAGCACATCCTATGTATTCCAAACGGAAACCCTACCATAATCCAATATAAAAACAGGTCAAATCCTTCTGCTTTATTACATACCGGATAACAGGTAATCATCCATAGTGCAATCAAAAATACCGGGAGAATTATTTTAAACAATACCTTTCTCATTCCATCCACCTCCATACATATCATGTTGTACTTCCTGCTGGTAATAATGATTCATGGTACTTGACGCATTATAAAGCGCAGTCACCATATATGCCTTGATATTTACTATCTTACTTGTGGTATTTCGCATACATCCAATCACATATTCAAGATGTGAACTGTTCAGTTTTAGGAACTTTGATTTTACCAACTCATACGGGTAATCATCCCCGCCGATTTTTACGGTTTTATGCTTTACACATACCACCTCACAAATCACGTCAAACAATTCATCATACAAGCCTTTATCCTGATAAGAACTATACTTCATATGATGCTCATATTCAATATTCTCTTTTATGATTTCTATGTATGCATTGACATCATCCATCCCATCCATCCCTCTTTCTGCGTCACTATCCGATTGATAGATAGGATTGTTATAACTCAAATCAGTATAATTAGTATTGTTATAATTAGGGTTCACTTCCTGAACGTCTGCACATTCAGTTTCTGAACTTCCAGAGGTCTGATTATTGAACCTCCGGAAGTCTGCATTTTGAATTTCTTGAAGTTCAGTTTTTGAACTTCTGGAAGTCTGATTATTGAATTTCTTGTCATTCAATTCTTGAACTTCTGCGGAAACATCAGTATTAGCGGGTTCTTTTTCAGTTCGTTCCGGTTGTATATTCTGCTCAACCACAACAAAATTCTTCACATAAATAATATCCGGTTTCCCAAGTCCCTGCCTTTTTTTCTCAATCAGACCAATCCCTTTTTTACTGTCAAGCTCTGCAATGACCTTTGCACAAGTGGCTCTGGCACATCCTAAATCTTCCATGATGTTTTCTACCGTATAATGGATATATGCCCTGTTTTCATCATCAAACCAGCCATTTTTTATTGATAATGACATTCTGTCAAGCATCAGACCATAAAGAAGTTTTGCATCACTGGATAACCCTTTGAAACGCTCATCCTTAATTAGTAATCTTGGAACACGGTAGAAGGAAAACTGTTCTGCTTCCGCTCCGTAATAATAATCGAATTTCAAACCGTTATCCATTTTGCGTCCCCCTTCCTATTGTCTGTTCTTCCATTCATCCAACAACTGAATGATGATTTTTTCTATTTCTTCACTGCTGTAATCTTCTTCAAAATACTTGCTGATTTTGTCAGCTTTCAGTGTTACTTTTCTTTCCTTTGGCTTTTCTTCCGTTAGGATCAGGCGAACCATCGCAAAGGTAAGCTCTCCCCTTTTACCATATTCCTTGAGTTTCCCGGACTGTACTGTACTTACATTACATCCCTGCTCCTCTAAAATGACCTGCACCCACTGCTGTTCATCCTCTGATAAAAAGGAAATATCTACGCCCTGTGAAAAGCCTAATTTCTTCTTATCCACCATATCAAGAAGCTCATCCGATAGCCGGGACAACCAGATATACCTCTGTACCTTTTTTGCGTTCTCTCCGGCAGCTTCGCCCACCTTATCAAGCGTATTCATTCCGGCTTTCTTTCCCTGATGTCTCATTGCTTCATATTTCATCTTATAGGCTTTTGCCTTTTCGCTTGGTAAAATATCCTCACGCTGGATATTGGAATCCACCATGATAATCGTAGCTTCATCATCGGTGTAGTTTCTTACAATAATCGGCATTTCCGACTTTCCGGCTCTTTCAGAACCTCTTTTCCTTCGATGTCCGGCAATTAACTCATAACCGCCACCTGTTCTCGGTCTTGCGATACCCGGAACAAGTACACCATGCTGACGAATACTTTCTGTGGTTTCTTCCATCTTTTCATCATCAAGCACCTTAAACGGGTGGTCTTTGAAATCAAATAACTCTGTCAATGGAGCAATCACTACTTTTTCCGTTCCGGCTCCCGTATTTTCCTCTACACCAAGCAAATCCTGATAGGTGGTAAGCTGAATATCCTTATTTGGTTTTCGCATGACTTAACACCTCCCTTGCCAGTTTTTCGTAGCTTTCTGCGCCTTTACTCTGACGGTCATATTCAAAGATACTCACGCCTTCAGAAGCAATCTCTGCAATGGCTTCCGACCTCGGTATGGCATCCGCAAATATATTTACATCATTTCCATAAGCGGTATGTACCGCTTTCTTATTTCTCTTTGAATTGTTGTATCTGCTTGCATCCATTGTAAACAGAATACCCTCTATCTCTATTTCCGGATTAAAACGCTGTTTTGTGCCCTTATATACCTTTAAAAGCTCCGTAAGACCGTCTGCTGCATAAAACTGTGGCTGTACCGGAATTAAGACACTGTTTGCTGCTGTCATTGCATTTATGGTCAGCATACCGAGTGACGGCATACAGTCGATGATAATATAATCATAATCATCTTGTAACAGCTCCAGATACTCCTTTAAAACACATTCCCGGTCATCAACCGTGATTAACGACATATCCATGCCTGTAAGCAACTTATTGGACGGAATCACATCTACGCCCTCTTTATGGCTTAAAATAGCCTCTCTAGGCTCAAATTCAATGCCCATAATGATGTTTTCCATCATATTTTTTAATGTTACTTTCAAATTCTTTGGAAAACCCAATCCGAGGGTTAAATGCCCCTGCGGGTCAGCGTCTACCAACAATACTCTTTGACCTAATCTAGCCAAACCAACTCCTAAATTGATACTTGTGGTGGTCTTTCCTACTCCACCTTTCTGATTAGCGATTGCGATTACTCTACACATGATAATTCTCCTTTGTTTTCTACTGTTCCTTTATGTTCCGTTTCTTTACCTCCACATATGCTCTGTGGAATCTCTTTGTACCCTTATTCGGGTATACATCTGAAAACTCTGTTACTTCTATCTTGGGATTTCTCTGTAATATCTTCCCAAACCACTTAATATCATTCTTTGTTCCCATCAATCTAACTTTTAACATTCAACACTCCTCCATGCTCTCATGTGCATCGCTGTTCAGATAATATATTGAGCTTTCTCGCTCCTGCACCTAACGCTGTATTATTCATTCTGATTTCCTCCAAATCATAATATTTTGACTACAACACAAAAAGGACATCTTCCTTGTTTTCACTTGGAAAATGTCCTTTAAGATACAAAATTTATGAAATTGAATTCACCACATTTTTACTGAAATATGCACAATAACGCATTATTCAGCACTATGCAGTTGCGATTTTGTTGCAATTTTGTTGCAAAATCCAATCTCAAAAGCCCGAAAGCCTTGATTTTACTGGATTATTCGATAATTGTAGCAACACGGCCTGAACCTACAGTACGTCCACCTTCACGGATAGCGAATGTAAGACCCTGTTCCATAGCGATAGGATGGATCAGTTCGATAGTCATTTCTACGTTATCACCAGGCATGCACATTTCTGTACCTGCAGGAAGGTTACAAACACCTGTAACGTCAGTTGTTCTGAAGTAGAACTGAGGTCTGTAGTTGTTGAAGAAAGGAGTATGACGTCCACCTTCATCCTTTGTTAAAACGTAAACCTGAGCTGTAAACTTTGTATGGCACTTTACAGAACCGGGTTTGGAAAGTACCTGTCCTCTTTCGATTTCTGTTCTCTGAACACCACGAAGAAGTGCACCGATGTTATCACCAGCCTGAGCTTCATCAAGGAGCTTACGGAACATTTCGATACCTGTTACAACAGTCTTACGTGTTTCTTCCTTAATACCAACGATTTCAACTTCTTCGTTGAGGTGAAGTGTACCACGTTCTACTCTACCGGTAGCAACTGTACCACGACCTGTGATTGTGAATACGTCTTCTACAGGCATAAGGAAAGGCTTATCTGTAGCTCTTTCAGGATCAGGAATATATTCGTCAACTGTGCTCATAAGTTCCATAATCTTGTCGCCCCATTCGCCATGAGGATCTTCAAGTGCCTTAAGAGCGGAGCCCTTAACGATAGGACAATCATTGAATCCGTATTCTTCAAGCTGTTCTGTGATTTCCATTTCTACTAATTCAAGAAGTTCAGGGTCATCAACCATATCACACTTGTTCATGAATACTACGATGTAAGGTACACCTACCTGACGGGACAGAAGGATATGTTCCTTTGTCTGAGCCATAACACCGTCAGTAGCAGCTACTACGAGGATAGCGCCGTCCATCTGAGCAGCACCTGTGATCATGTTCTTAACGTAGTCAGCATGTCCGGGACAGTCTACGTGAGCGTAGTGTCTGTTTTCTGTAGAATATTCTACGTGAGCTGTAGAGATAGTAATACCTCTTTCTCTTTCTTCGGGAGCCTTGTCGATATTCTCGAAGTCTGTAGCTTCGTTACCAGCTACTCTTTCAGCAAGAACCTTTGTGATTGCTGCTGTTAAAGTTGTTTTACCATGGTCAACGTGGCCGATGGTACCAATATTACAATGGGTTTTGGATCTGTCAAATTTAGCTTTAGCCATTTCTAAAGTCCTCCTTAAATTAATAATAAAAATTTTACGTTACTTAAATAATCAACTATATTTGATTATATTAAAAACTATTGCTATTTTCAAGCATTTCTTTTGTTTTTGCTACCAAAACATTATTTTGCCTTAGCTGCGATTACCTTTTCTTGTACGCTCTTCGGTACAGGTTCATATTTCTCGAAGAACATGGAGTAGTTACCACGTCCCTGAGTCTTGGAACGAAGGTCTGTAGAGTATCCGAACATTTCAGAAAGAGGAACGAATGCTCTTACAATCTTACCGCCGCCAAGGTCATCCATACCTTCGATACGTCCACGACGGGAGTTGATATCACCGATAACATCACCCATGTATTCTTCGGGCATTGTTACTTCTACCTTCATGATAGGCTCAAGAAGTACTGCGCCTGCCTTCTGCATAGCTTCCTTGAATGCCATGGAACCTGCAATGTGGAATGCCATTTCTGAAGAGTCGACTTCATGGTAAGAACCATCATATACGGTAGCGTGAACACCAAGTACGGGGAATCCTGCAAGGATACCACACTTAGCAGCTTCTTCGATACCTTCTCCAACTGCAGGGATGTATTCCTTAGGAATAGCACCACCAACAACTTCGGAGTCGAACTTGAAGAGTTCTTCGCCGTTGGCATCCATGGGAGCAAAACGAACCTTACAATGTCCGTACTGACCACGACCACCGGACTGCTTAGCGTACTTAGAGTCGATTTCAACTGATTTTGTAAATGTTTCTTTGTAAGCAACCTGAGGTGCACCTACGTTAGCTTCTACCTTAAATTCACGAAGAAGTCTGTCTACGATGATTTCAAGATGGAGCTCACCCATACCTGCGATGATTGTCTGTCCGGTTTCCTGATCGGTATGAGCACGGAAGGTAGGATCTTCTTCAGCAAGCTTTGCTAAAGCTTCACCCATCTTGCCCTGACCGGCCTTAGTCTTAGGTTCAATAGCGAGCTCGATAACGGGCTCAGGGAATTCCATAGACTCAAGGATTACAGGATGCTGTTCATCACAGATGGTATCACCTGTTGCTGTGAACTTAAATCCAACTGCAGCTGCAATATCACCGGAGTAAACTTTGTCAAGTTCTGCTCTCTTGTTTGCGTGCATCTGGAGAATACGTCCAACACGTTCTTTTTTGCCCTTTGTAGCATTCAGTACATAAGAACCGGAGTTCATAGTACCGGAGTAAACTCTGAAGAATGCAAGCTTACCAACGAAGGGGTCAGCCATAATCTTAAATGCAAGAGCGGAGAAAGGTTCTTCATCAGATGAATGTCTTTCTACTTCATTACCGTCTAAGTCAGTACCCTTGATAGCAGGGATATCTAACGGTGAAGGCATAAATTCGATAACGGCATCCAGTAACTTCTGAACACCTTTATTTCTGTAAGCAGTACCGCAACATACGGGAATCGCTGTACATTCACATGTAGCTTTTCTCAATACTGCTTTTAATTCTTCATTAGAAGGTTCTTCACCCTCTAAATACATCATCATTAAATCGTCGTCTAATTCACAAATCTTTTCGATTAATTCGGAACGATATAATTCTGCTTCGTCAGCCATATCTTCAGGGATGTCAACGATAGAAATATCATCACCCTTGTCATCATTGTAGATATAAGCCTTCATTTCAAACAGGTCAATGATACCCTTGAATTCATCTTCTTTACCGATAGGTAACTGTAAGCAGATTGCATTCTTACCAAGTCTGGTCTTAATCTGTTCTACAGTACCGTAGAAGTTTGCTCCCAGGATATCCATCTTGTTGATGAATGCCATACGGGGAACGTTGTAGGTATCAGCCTGACGCCATACGTTTTCAGACTGGGGTTCAACACCACCCTTTGCACAAAATACGCCGACAGCGCCATCAAGCACACGGAGTGAACGTTCTACTTCCACAGTGAAGTCTACGTGGCCAGGTGTATCAATAATATTGATACGATGCTCTAACGCACCGGGCTTAGCCTTGCAGTTTTCCTGCAAAGTCCAATGACAGGTGGTAGCAGCGGAAGTAATGGTAATACCTCTTTCCTGTTCCTGCTCCATCCAGTCCATGGTAGCAGTACCTTCATGAGTATCACCAATCTTATAGTTAACACCGGTATAGTAAAGAATACGTTCTGTTGTTGTAGTCTTACCGGCATCGATATGAGCCATAATACCAATGTTTCTGGTTCTCTCTAACGGATATTCTCTTCCAGCCAAAGGTTTTTCCTCCTTATATTAGTCTGGGCAAAGCCATAAGGCTTCACGCCGCCAAATCAGGTCTATGAGGTTGGTCACAAAACTGATTAGAAACGGTAATGTGAAAATGCCTTGTTTGCTTCTGCCATTTTGTGCATATCTTCTTTTCTCTTAACAGCTGCACCTGTATTGTTTGCAGCGTCGAGAATTTCATTAGCAAGTCTGTCTTTCATGGTCTTTTCGCCTCTCTTACGAGCGAACATTGTTAACCAACGAAGACCTAAAGCCTGACGTCTGTCAGCTCTAACCTCGATAGGTACCTGATAAGTAGCACCACCGATACGTCTTGCCTTAACTTCCAGAACAGGCATGATGTTATTCATAGCCTCTTCGAAAACTTCGAGAGCCGGCTTACCGGATTTCTCTTCTACTGTAGCAAATGCGCCGTATACAATCTTCTGTGCTACACCCTTCTTACCATCTAACATAATGTTGTTGATAAGCTTGGTAACCACTTTGTTGTTGTATAAAGGATCTGCTAATACGTCTCTTTTCTGAATATGTCCTTTACGTGGCACGGTTCTTCCCTCCTTAATTATTCATTAATTCATCGGTACTCACAGTGTGTCGTTCTAATTCTCACAAATTGTGTACGTGCGGGTAAGTCTTATTACAAACAAATCCCTGCCAAAGGCAGTTTCTATTTATAACAGAATTCCAACACTAAATTAGTTCTGTTCGTGGGTCCTTACTTTGTTCCGATACTAATTACTTACCTGCTTTAGGTCTCTTAGCACCATACTTGGAACGGGCCTGTTTTCTGTTTGCAACTCCCGCAGTATCAAGTGTACCTCTGATTACATGGTATCTTGTACCGGGTAAGTCCTTTACTCTACCACCTCTGATAAGAACAACGCTGTGTTCCTGAAGGTTGTGGCCTTCACCGGGAATGTAGCTTGTAACTTCGATTCCGTTGGAAAGACGAACTCTGGCAATTTTTCTCAGAGCTGAGTTAGGCTTCTTAGGAGTTGCTGTCTTAACAGCTGTACAAACACCTCTCTTCTGAGGAGCAGAAGTATCGGTTGCTTTCTTATGAAGGGAGTTCCATCCTTTCTGCAAAGCGGGAGCCGTTGACTTCTTTACGGATGTCTGACGTCCTTTTCTAACTAACTGGTTAAATGTTGGCATTCTGTTTCACCTCCTGTTTGTGGATTAAACCAATTTCTTCTTATGTGCATTTTATCGCACACTAAAATAGTATAATTCTTCACTTTTTGATTGTCAATATATTTCCATGTAAATTTTAAGCAAAAAGTACGCCTTTTTTCCGTCATTTTTAACAGATGAATACAAGAAAACTCCGTGTCTACTATATATAGTATACACGGAGTCTTAAACCACTAATCAATTTAGTAAGAAGATTTATTCTTCTACTGCTACAGCCTCTTCAGTCTCTGCTGCTTCTTCTGCATCAATGTCTATCTGAGGCTCTGCAATTTCTTCTGTCAGAGCATCTTCTACATCAATAGTTCCTGCAAGCTTGTTGTCAGTAGAAAGAATTGTGTTACGATAACGCTTCATACCTGTACCTGCAGGAATCAGCTTACCGATAATAACGTTTTCTTTCAGACCAATCAGAGGATCTACCTTACCCTTAATTGCTGCTTCTGTCAGAACCTTGGTTGTTTCCTGGAAGGAAGCTGCGGATAAGAAGGAGTTAGTTGCAAGTGCTGCCTTGGTAATACCAAGCATTACCTGTTTGCCTTCTGCAGGTTCTTTGCCTTCTGCAATCAGCTGTGCATTCATATCCTCGTAGTCAAGTACGTCTACCAGTGTACCGGGAAGGAAATCTGTATCACCATTATTTTCGATTCTTACCTTCTTAAGCATCTGACGTACAATCACTTCGATATGCTTATCACTGATATCTACACCCTGGAGACGATATACTCTCTGTACTTCACGGAGCATATAATCCTGAACGGCACGGATACCTTTAATCTTCAGTAAGTCATGAGGATTTACGCTACCTTCTGTCAGTTCATCACCGGCTTCAAGCACTGCGCCATCCATAATCTTAATTCTGGAACCGTAAGGAATTAAGTATGCCTTGGATTCACCTGTTTCTTCGTTAGTAATAACAATTTCACGTTTCTTCTTGGTATCCTTAATAGTCGCAACACCACCAAATTCAGCAATGATTGCAAGTCCCTTAGGCTTTCTTGCTTCAAAAAGTTCCTCTACACGGGGAAGACCCTGTGTAATATCGTCACCCGCAACACCACCGGTATGGAAGGTACGCATGGTCAACTGTGTACCGGGTTCACCGATAGACTGTGCTGCAATAATACCTACAGCTTCACCAACCTGTACTGCTTCACCGGTTGCCATGTTAGCACCGTAGCACTTTGCACAGATACCGTTGTGGGAACGGCAATTCAAGATGGTACGAATCTTTACTGCTTCAATGGGTTCACCCTTTTCATCCACACCTACGGATAAAATCTTAGCGGCACGGCTGGGTGTAATCATATGATTACGCTTAACGATTACATTACCGTCTTTGTCTGTAATATTTTCACAGGAATATCTTCCTGTAATTCTGTCTTTTAAGCTTTCGATGGTTTCCTTACCGTCCATGAATGCCTTAACGGTCATGCCGGGGATTTCCTCAGCGCCTTCCATACAGTCTACTTCACGGATAATGAGTTCCTGGGAAACGTCAACCATACGTCTGGTCAAATAACCGGAGTCAGCGGTTCTCAGCGCCGTATCGGACAGACCCTTACGTGCACCATGAGCAGACATGAAGTATTCCAAAACGTCCAGACCTTCACGGAAGTTGGACTTAATAGGAAGTTCAATGGTTCTACCTGTTGTATCAGCCATCAGACCACGCATACCTGCCAGCTGCTTAATCTGCTGGTTGGAACCACGGGCACCGGAGTCAGCCATCATGTAGATGTTGTTATACTTATCAAGACCTGCAAGCAGTACTTCCGTAAGCTGCTTATCGGTATCGTTCCAAGTTTCAACTACTGCACGGTATCTTTCTTCTTCGGTAATAAGACCACGTCTGAAGTTCTGTGAAATCTTATCTACGGTTGCCTGTGCCTCATCAAGCATCTGCTGTTTCTGGGCAGGAACTGTCATATCGGAAATAGATACGGTCATCGCTGCTCTTGTAGAATACTTGTAACCGGTTGCTTTGATAAGGTCGAGTACTTCTGCTGTCTTGGAAGCACCGTGTGTATTAATTACTTTTTCAAGGATCTGCTTTAACTGCTTCTTTCCTACGTGGAAATCCACTTCCGGAAGAAGAAGGTTTTCAGGGTTGCTACGGTCTACAAAGCCCAAATCCTGAGGAAGAATCTCATTAAAGAGGAAACGTCCCAATGTGGATTCTACCGTACCGGTAACAACTTCACCATCTGCATTCTTTTTGCTTACTCTTACTTTGATTCTGGAGTGAAGTGTACATGCTCCGTTTTCATAAGCAAGGATTGCTTCGTTTACATTCTTGTAGAACTTACCTTCACCGATTGCACCGGGTCTTTCCTGGGTCAGGTAGTAAATACCAAGTACCATATCCTGAGAAGGAACGGCTACGGGACCACCATCGGAAGGCTTCAGCAGGTTGTTGGGTGAGAGTAATAAGAATCTACACTCAGCCTGTGCTTCCATGGAAAGAGGAAGGTGTACCGCCATCTGGTCACCGTCGAAGTCGGCGTTGAAGGCTGTACATACAAGGGGATGAAGCTTAATTGCTTTACCCTCTACAAGGATAGGCTCAAATGCCTGAATACCAAGTCTGTGAAGAGTAGGAGCACGGTTTAACATAACGGGATGCTCTTTAATTACTTCTTCAAGAACGTCCCAAACCTGTGTATCCCATCTTTCAACAAGCTTCTTTGCATTCTTAATATTCTGGGAAATACCTCTTGCAACAAGCTCCTTCATCACGAAAGGCTTGAACAGCTCGATAGCCATTTCCTTAGGAAGACCGCACTGATAAATCTTAAGTTCCGGTCCAACTACGATAACGGAACGTCCGGAGTAGTCTACACGCTTACCAAGTAAGTTCTGACGGAAACGTCCGGATTTACCTTTCAGCATGTCGGACAGAGACTTCAGTGCTCTGTTACCGGGGCCTGTTACAGGTCTTCCGCGTCTGCCGTTGTCGATAAGAGCATCTACTGCTTCCTGAAGCATTCTCTTTTCGTTACGAACGATAATATCGGGAGCTCCCAATTCAAGGAGTCTCTTTAAACGGTTATTTCTGTTGATAATTCTTCTGTACAAGTCATTTAAGTCGGAAGTAGCAAAACGTCCGCCGTCTAACTGTACCATAGGACGTAAATCAGGGGGAATTACCGGAATAGCATCCATAATCATCCATGCAGGATCGTTTCCTGACTCTCTGAATGCTTCCACAACCTCAAGTCTCTTAATGATTCTTGCTCTCTTCTGGCCGGTGGATTCCTTAAGTCCTGTCTTTAATTCTACTGCTTCTGCCTCTAAATCGATTGCCTGCAAAAGCTCTTTGATTGCTTCTGCACCCATGCCTACGCGGAACTTGTTTCCGTAGGTTTCTCTTGCATCCTGATATTCCTTTTCAGAGAGAACCTGCTTGTATTCCAGATTGGATTCTCCTGCATCAAGTACGATATAAGATGCAAAGTAAAGCACCTTTTCCAGTACTCTGGGAGATAAATCCAGAATCAATCCCATACGGCTGGGGATTCCTTTAAAATACCAGATATGAGACACGGGAGCTGCAAGTTCAATGTGTCCCATACGCTCTCTACGAACGCTGGATTTAGTAACTTCTACACCACAACGATCGCAGACAACGCCTTTATATCTGATTTTCTTATATTTACCACAATGACATTCCCAATCCTTGCTGGGTCCGAAAATCTTTTCACAGTACAGACCGTCCTTTTCAGGCTTTAAGGTTCTGTAGTTGATGGTTTCAGGCTTTAATACCTCGCCTCTGGACCAATCCAGAATCTTTTCGGGTGACGCTAAACCAATCTTGATGGCATCGAATGTCATCGGCTGATACACTTCCTGTTTTGTTTCTGACATTTTTGGCACTCCTTCCGGAAATTTTTCATATCATACTACTCTTCGTAAGAATCCATATCTAAGCCTTCTTCAAAATCATCTTCAAATGCTTCGTCGAATTCTTCATCAGACGCTACAAGCTCACCGCTTTCCTCGTCAAATTCCTGCTTCTGATAACCCATGGCGGATAAAGAATCCTGACCGTAGTCATAGTTCTTGTTATCTCCTTCCATTTCATAACGGTAATCGCTGTCACCGTAGTCAATGGTTTCCATGATTTCTACTTCTGTGTTATCTTCGCGAAGAACCTTCACATCCAAACCGATGGACTGTAATTCCTTCAGTAATACCTTGAAGGATTCAGGGATACCGGGTTCAGGGATATTTTCGCCCTTAATAATTGCTTCGTAGGTCTTCACACGTCCGAGAACGTCATCGGACTTCACTGTCAGGATTTCCTGAAGTGTATAGGATGCACCGTAAGCTTCCAGTGCCCAAACTTCCATTTCACCGAAACGCTGTCCGCCGAACTGGGCCTTACCACCTAACGGCTGCTGTGTTACCAGCGCATAAGGACCTGTGGAACGTGCATGAATCTTATCATCAACCAAATGATGAAGCTTCAGATAATGCATGTGTCCGATTGTAACCGGGCTGTCGAAGTACTCACCTGTTCTACCGTCACGGAGTCTTACCTTACCGTCTCTGGAAATCGGAACGCCTTTCCATAATTCTCTGTGGTCTCTGTTATCTGACAGATATTGAAGCACTTCGGGAAGTAATTCCTTACCGTGTTTTGCTTCAAACTCTTCCCAGCTTAAGTTAACGTAATCGTTCGCCAAGTCGAGCGTATCCATAATATCATTTTCGTTTGCACCGTCAAATACCGGTGTTGCTACATTAAAGCCAAGTGCCTTTGCCGCTAAGGACAAGTGAATCTCAAGTACCTGTCCGATATTCATACGGGAAGGTACACCCAAAGGATTCAGCACGATGTCAAGAGGACGTCCGTTAGGAAGGTAGGGCATATCTTCTACGGGAAGTACACGGGAAACTACACCCTTGTTACCGTGACGACCAGCCATCTTATCACCTACGGAAATCTTTCTCTTCTGCGCAATGTAGATACGAACTGCCTGATTTACACCGGGTGATAATTCATCACCGTTTTCTCTTGTGAAAATCTTAGCATCTACGATAATACCGTATTCGCCGTGAGGTACCTTTAAGGAGGTATCTCTTACTTCTCTTGCTTTTTCACCGAAGATTGCTCTAAGGAGTCTTTCTTCTGCTGTCAGCTCGGTTTCTCCTTTAGGAGTTACCTTACCAACCAAAATATCGCCTGCACGAACCTCTGCACCGATACGGATAATACCTCTTTCATCCAAATCCTTCAGTGCATCATCACCAACGCCGGGAACGTCTCTTGTAATTTCTTCCGGTCCTAACTTGGTGTCACGTGCTTCTGCTTCATATTCTTCAATGTGTACGGAAGTATAAACATCTTCCTGTACCAGTCTTTCACTTAAAAGAACAGCATCTTCGTAGTTGTAACCTTCCCATGTCATAAAGCCAATAAGAGGATTCTTACCAAGTGCAAGCTCACCCTGTGCAGTGGAAGGACCGTCTGCGATTACCTGACCTGCTGCCACATGATCACCCTTAAATACAATAGGCTTCTGATTGTAGCAGTTAGACTGGTTACTTCTGGAGAACTTAGTTAAGTGGTATTCTTCCTTCTCGCCGTCATCATAAGACATCTTAATTAAATTGGAAGATACATAATCAATGGTACCTGACTTCTTTGCTACCACACAAACACCGGAGTCAACCGCTGCCTTAGGTTCCATACCGGTACCTACTGCAGGTGCTTCCGTAGTAAGAAGGGGCACTGCCTGACGCTGCATGTTAGATCCCATCAGCGCACGGTTCGCATCATCGTTCTCAAGGAAAGGAATCAGGGCTGTTGCCACGGAGAATACCATCTTAGGGGATACGTCCATGTAATCGAACATAGCCTTCGGATATTCGGAAGTTTCCTCTCTGTAACGACCGGATACGGTATTCTTTACGAAGTAACCTTTTTCGTCAAGAAGTTCGTTTGCCTGTGCTACATGATAGTTATCTTCTTCATCAGCGGTCATGTAAATAACCTTATCTGTGACACGGGGATTAGCCGGGTCAGACTTATCGATTTCACGATAAGGAGCTTCAATAAAGCCATATTCATTAATTCTTGCATAGGATGCAAGAGAGTTAATCAAACCGATGTTAGGACCTTCAGGGGTTTCGATAGGACACATTCTTCCGTAGTGGGAATAGTGTACGTCTCGAACCTCGAATCCGGCACGGTCTCTGGAAAGACCACCGGGACCTAATGCGGAGAGACGTCTCTTATGAGTCAACTCACCAAGAGGGTTGTTCTGGTCCATAAACTGGGACAGCTGAGAGGAACCGAAGAATTCCTTTACGGCAGCCTGTACGGGTTTAATATTGATAAGTACCTGAGGAGAAATATCCTCTGCATCGTGTGTAGTCATTCTTTCACGAACTACTCTTTCCAATCTGGAAAGACCGATTCTGTACTGATTCTGTAACAATTCACCTACGGCTCTGATACGTCTGTTACCAAGGTGGTCGATATCATCATCATTACCGATACCATACTCTAAGTGAATATTGTAGTTAATGGACGCAAGAATATCTTCCTTGGTAATGTGCTTAGGAATCAGCTCATGTACGTTTTTCTTAATTGCATCAGCCAAAGCTTCCGGATCTTCGCCGAACTCTTCGATAATCTGTGCAAGTACGGGGTAATATACCTTTTCCGTGATACCAAGTTCCTTCGGTTCACACTCAATGAAATTGGTAATTTCCACCATCATATTGGAAAGAACTTTTACGTTCTTTTCTTCTGTCTGGATATATACATAAGGAACTGCCGCATTCTGGATAACATCAGCAAGTTCAGCACTCACCTTAGTACCTGCTGTTGCAAGCACTTCACCTGTAATGGTATCTACAACATCCTCAGCCAAGATATGATGTCTGATTCTGTTGCGGAAAGCCAGTTTCTTATTGAATTTGTATCTACCAACCTTAGCCAAATCATATCTTCTGGGGTCAAAGAACATAGCGTTGATTAAGCTTTCTGCACTTTCAACGCTTAAAGGCTCGCCGGGACGAATCTTTTTGTATAACTCTAAGAGACCTTCCTGATAGTTCTCAGAAACGTCTTTGGAAAAGCTGGCTTCAATTTTGGGTTCATCACCGAATAATTCTCTGATTTCCTCATTAGTGCCTACACCAAGAGCTCTGATTAATACGGTAATGGGAACCTTTCTGGTACGGTCAACACGTACATAAAAAATATCGTTGGAGTCTGTTTCATACTCAAGCCATGCACCACGGTTAGGAATTACGGTTGAGGAGAACAGTCTCTTACCAATCTTGTCATGACCGATTGCATAATAGATACCGGGGGAACGAACGAGCTGACTTACGATAACACGCTCAGCACCGTTAATTACGAATGTACCGGTTTCTGTCATAATCGGAAGATCACCCATGAAAATTTCATGTTCGCTGATTTCTTCCTTCTCTTTGTTATAGAGACGAACCTTTACTTTAAGAGGCGCCGCATAAGTAGCATCTCTTTCCTTACATTTTTCAATAGAATATTTTACGTCGTCTTCACACAGTTCAAAGTCCACAAATTCAAGGCTTAAATGGCCGCTGTAATCTGCGATGGGAGAGATATCGTCAAAAACCTCTTTCAGACCTTCTTCCAGAAACCACTTATAGGAATCCTTCTGAACTTCTATCAGGTTTGGCATCTCCAAAACTTCTTCCTGTCGTGAATAACTCATACGCAAGCTTCTGCCTGTGGCAATAGGACGTATTCTGTTCTTTTCCATTGACATTTCACCCCGTTCTTTATGATTTTGCCTTCTATATATAAAGTGCAATACTGCAAAATTTGCATACCACACCACAATAGTGCATCATCCATTCTACTACAAATCAATTTTATAGTCAATAATCATTTTTCAATTTTTTGGAAAATACAAAAAACGGCTGACACGCAAGCATGCCAACCGCCTTTCAATCATTTTTTTAATTATCAGTAGTCGTGTCTGATTACTTAAGAGTAACCTTAGCGCCTTCTGCTTCAAGCTTAGCCTTGATGTCTTCAGCTTCTTCCTTGGAAGCGCCTTCCTTAACCATCTTAGGTGCGGAATCAACTAAGTCTTTAGCTTCCTTTAAGCCAAGGCCTGTAGCTTCACGAACAACCTTGATAACCTTAACCTTGTTAGGACCTACATCTGTAAGTTCTACGTCGAATTCTGTCTTTTCTTCAGCTGCTGCTGCGCCATCGCCGGCTGCTGCAACTACTACAGCACCTGCTGCTGCGGATACGCCGAATTCTTCTTCACATGCTTTAACTAAATCATTTAATTCTAATACTGTTAACTCTTTGATAGCGTCAATAAATTCCTGAGTGGATAATTTTGCCATTTTTCATTTCCTCCGTTTTAATCTTTTATTTTTCGGTTACTCCGTGGTTTCCCGCGGAAAGTTTCATTTCACAATTTTGTGAATTATTCCGCAGGTGTTTCTGCGGGTGCTTCTTCTACTGCTGCTTCTTCAGCAGGAGCTTCTGCTACAGCTTCCTCTGCAGGTGCTGCTTCTTCTGCTGCGGGAGCTTCCTCAGCTGCAGGTGCTGCACATTCGGATGCGCCACCCTTTTCTGCTAACTGATTCAGTACGCGAGCGAAGTTTGCAATAGGAGACTGCATGCTGCCAAACAACTTGGACAGTAATTCTTCTCTTGAAGGAATCTTAGCGATTTCGCTGATGCCTGCTGCATCATATGCGATACCTTCAACTACACCGCCCTTAACTTCAAGCTTGGGAGCTTCCTTTGCAAACTTGCAAAGTTCTCTTGCAGGAGCTGTTGCATCTTCTGTAGAGATTGCGATAGCGCTGGGTCCTTCAAGATAAGGAGCAAGTGCTTCGAAATCTGTTCCCTTGAATGCAAAGTTCATCATGGTGTTCTTGTACACCTTGTAAGTGATTCCTGCTTCACGAAGCTGCTTACGAAGTCTTGTATCCTGTTCTACTGTAAGTCCACGGTAGTCAACAAGTACAACGGACTGTGCTTCTTTGATGCTTTCTGAAATCTCAGCCACGATAGGCTGTTTCAATTCAACTTTTGCCATTTTTTTACCTCCTTTTAGATTTCGTGCCGAAAGGAGCTTACTTATAAAAAAGTCCCTCCAAAGACGGAAGGACAGAATTCATCATCATAAACTCTTCTCCTCGGTAGGCGATACACTTACGCTTCCGGCTACGATAGCCTTTGGCACCTACTGTCTTCGGCATGGTCGCAAACGACCTTTATTACAATATCACAGCATTTCCGGTCTGTCAATCCCGAAATCTGCATTTTTTCCTGTTTTTTCTCTTTTCCTTAGTTTCACCCTTTTCTCCCCAAGCTCTCTATCCCCTATACCACTCTATCTCTTGCCCACAAAGCCCTGGCTGTCGATTGTGGCACCGTAGGAAATACTCTCCATATAAGATATGATACGTTGGCTTTCACTGCCGTAAGCAAGGTCTGTCCGGCTGTCCTTTTGGATTGCTGGGATAAACTGCATGCTTTCAAGACCATCCTTGGTAATATTCACCTTAAATAAACAGGTATCCACGGTTTTGGAATTAAACCAAAAGTTCCCCAGACTGTAAACCACGGGCACATCACCATAATATTGAATCCCCTGCAGGCAATGGGGATGGGCTCCTATGACTAAATCCGCACCGGCTTCCGCCAGCTTCGGTGCCTGCTCCAGCTGTGCCCAGTCCGGTTCTGCCACATTTTCTGTTCCCCAATGAATAAATACAATTACAAAATCACTGTTTTCCTTTGCTTCGGTTACCACTTCATACAATTTCTCAGGGTTCCAGCAGCGGAACACACCCGGACTGCTGTCCGTAGCCCCTTTGGTATCCGGATAGTCCAGCCTTTCTATTTGGGTTGCGGAAACAATTGCTATTTTAATATCTCCAGAAATAAAATAAACCGGTCTTGCTGCCTCCTCCAGATTCCTTCCGGCGCCAACATAAGGAACTTTCGCTTCTTCTAACGTCGTAAGAGTATCCAAAAGCCCTGTTTCCCCAAAATCATAGCAATGATTATTGGCCAAAGAAACAATGTCCACTCCCATGTCTTTCAGATAACCGACACTTTCCGTATCCGCCCGGAAGGTATAAGTTTTTCCTTCTGTAGGGGTGCCTCTGTCAGTATAAGCGAATTCATTATTGGCCATCAGGATATCCACGCCCTGCATTTGCGCCAGCAGCTCCTCGGAAATGCCGTTTTCAATGGTAACGCCCCTGTTTAACAGATTTGCCATCACCGCATACTCATCATCAAATAAAATATCCCCCACAAAGCCCAGACTGACTACACCTTCCTTACGGTTTGGCATGGCATAAATATTGCCTTCTCTCATTGCCTCTTCATCTGCCAGCAATGCACCATACCTCGTGCCATCCCCTCCCGAGCCGTCTGTTTCCTGTCCCCCGGCATCTTCCGGAATGGCTTCCCAAAAAACACGCAAAAAGCCGCTCTCCTGATCTGCAGAGCCAAAAGCCGTGCCGCTTCCGCTAAGTAAAAAATATCCGAACATGAAAAGCAAGCCGCATCCCACAACTGTGGTAAAAGTTATAAAAAAAGCCTTCAACGGCGATATTCTGTTTTTGTTTCCGGTTGTTTTCTTCTTCATACCTAACAGCATACCACATTTTGCGGTTTTGTACCATAAAATAACCGAATGAAGACACTCATCATACAAAAAGACCGCCTTCACTTTAGTGAAAACGGTCTTATATGATTCCGGTTTAAAATAATTAGAATTTAGCTACGCTTACCTTAACGCCGGGGCCCATTGTGGAAGTAACTGTGATACTTCTTAAATACTGACCCTTTAATGCTGAAGGTTTTGCTTTCACAATTGCATCCATGAGAGCTGTAAAGTTCTCCTGAAGCTTTTCTTCCTCGAAGGAAGCCTTTCCGATAGGACAGTGAATGATATTAGACTTATCAAGTCTGTATTCAATCTTACCGGCTTTGATATCGTTGATTGCCTTAGTTACATCCATAGTAACTGTTCCTGCCTTGGGGTTGGGCATTAATCCCTTAGGACCAAGTACCTTACCGAGACGACCAACAACACCCATCATGTCAGGTGTAGCAACAACTACGTCAAAGTCAAGCCATCCATCGTTCTGAATTCTGGGGATGAGTTCTTCACCACCAACGAAATCTGCGCCAGCAGCTTCTGCTTCGTTTACCTTGTCACCCTTAGCAAATACTAAAACCTTAACAGTCTTACCTGTTCCGTTAGGAAGTACTACAGCGCCACGGATCTGCTGTTCAGCATGACGTCCGTCACAGCCTGTTCTGATGTGAACTTCGATTGTTTCATCAAACTTTGCTACTGCTGTCTTCTTTGCAAGTGCAATTGCTTCAGCGGGTTCATATGCAACGCTGCGGTCTACCTGCTTAGCAGCCTCATTATATTTCTTTCCATGTTTCATTATTAAATCCTCCTATGGTTCAAACGACAACCGTGTTGTCTCCCACTCTCTACAATATTGTTATTAGTCCTCTACTTTGATACCCATACTTCTTGCTGTACCTGCAATCATGCTCATTGCAGCTTCAAGGCTTGCAGCATTTAAGTCAGGCATCTTCATTTCAGCGATTTCCTGAAGCTTAGCTTTGGAAATTGTTGCAACCTTTGTCTTGTTCGGTGTTGCGGAACCGGACTTGAGGTTACATGCTTTCTTAAGAAGTACTGCTGCAGGGGGAGTCTTAGTAATAAAACTGAAGCTTCTGTCAGCATATACAGTGATAACTACAGGGATGATAACATCGCCCTTATCAGCTGTTCTTGCGTTGAACTGTTTTGTAAATTCAACAATGTTTACACCATGCTGTCCAAGTGCAGGACCAACAGGGGGAGCTGGTGTAGCTTTACCAGCAGGGATTTGTAACTTAATATATCCTTCTACTTTCTTTGCCATTGTGGCACCTCCTATAATAATGCAATAAATGCATTGTGGTATGGCGCATCCTTCCGACCTGCTTACGCAGCTTCCGGGAAACAACTGCTTACCGCTATTTCCTTTCCGCAGCCGGCTCTCTGCTCCCACGGTCTGTGAATGACTCACAGACATTTTTAGTTCCTCTATATTTACAAGGAAGTTACCTTCCTATATAAATACCAAATTTGTTACATTTTTCTGACTTCTGCAAAACTGATTTCTACAGGAGTCTCTCTGCCGAACAATTCCACATTAATGGTGGCTGTCTGCTTACCGAAGTCCATACGCTGTACTACGCCCACCGTATCTTTCCATACGCCGGCAACTACTGCAATGGTATCTCCTTCTGCAAAATCAACAGATACATTTTCTGTCTTAATACCAAGGGGCTTCATCTCTGCTTCCGTAAGCGGAACCGGCTTGCTTCCGGGACCGACAAATCCCGTTACGCCTCTGGTATTACGCACCACGTACCATGTGTCATCATTCATTACCATGTTAATCAGCACATAGCCCGGGAACATCTTTTTCTGGACTGTCTTTCTCGCACCGTTCTTCAGTTCCACAACGTCCTGCATAGGCACGCGAACTTCCAGAATTTCTTCCTCCAGGTGTCTGTTCTCGATGGTTTTTTCAATATTGGCTTTCACCTTATTTTCATATCCTGAATAGGTATGCACTACATACCAATTTGCTTCTGCCATATTTTCACCCTCACTCTACAGACTTGTCAGGAAATCCACACCGTACTTCAAGAAGAAATCCAGTACGGCAATGATAACACCAACAACAAAGGAAACACAAACAACTGCTACTGACTGTTTAAAGAGTGATTCTTTATCAGGCCATGAAATTTTCTTGTATTCTGACTTTAATCCTTTAAAAAAGCCGGGCTTCTTTGCTGCCGGAGCCTTTTCTTTCTTCGCGGAATCTGACATTTCTAACTCCTTTCAAACGCCAAAAACAATTACTTGGTTTCTTTGTGTAATGTGTGAGTCTTGCAGAATCTACAATACTTCTTGGTTTCCATCCTGTCGGGATGTGTCTTCTTATCTTTAGTGGTATTGTAGTTACGCTGTTTACATTCAGTACATGCTAATGTAATTCTTGTACGCATCTTAAATTCCTCCAATCTTTTACCGGATTTTGAGCATAAAAAAAAGACCTAAATCTTATCTTCGCTTGACTAATATAACATATCCGTTCTTTTGCGTCAACCGGAAAATTACATTTTCTTCTGTATTTTTCTTGTATTTTTGCTGTTTTTTCCTTATTATATCTTGTTTTTGATTTATTATCATGATAGAATAAAGTCATAAAAGTAGGTTTTTATGCCCTAATTGCCAAACGGTTTTGGCTGTTATACATTTCACGGAAGAAAGGAGGGGCGGTTTTTATGGCATATCATGCTGCGCTTAACAGCGTCTATAATCATTATCTGACTACTTATGCGCCTAAGGGTACTACACGCTATGACACGCATAAGAAGAGCGAACTGCGCAATATTTATAATTCCATGATAAAACTGAATAAAGAATCCCCTCTGTATCTGCTGGATAACAGTAAGGAAACCCAAAGCTATGCTATCGGCCTGAAAGAAAATGCCAGAGAGCTTCGCAATACCATTGCATCCCTCGGTGGTCTTGATTCCGATGACTTATTAAATAAGAAGGCAGCCTACTCCAGTAACAGTGAATTGGTCAGTGCTTCCTATATCGGAGAAGCCGGTGAAGGGGAAGAGGTTCCTTCCTTTAAAATGGAGATTCTTACCTTAGCTTCCGAGCAGATGAATACCGGTCACTTTTTACCTTCCGGTATTGAAGCCGAGTTACCTGCCGACGGTTATTCCTTTGATATCACCATCAACGACTTAAGCTATGAATTCCAATATAATATTCATGAAGGTGAAACCAATAAAGAAATCCAGGAACGACTTGCCCGTCTGATTACCAATGCAGACATCGGTCTGAAGGCAAATGTTTTAGAGGACGGCAACGGAAACAGTGCTCTGCGCCTTGCTTCCACCGCTTCCGGATTGAAAAATGACCAAAGCAACCTTTTCCATGTGTCCGACAGCAACACAAGTAAACAAAAAGGTAGTGTGGCCTATTTGGGAATTGATACCGTTACCAATAACGCCTCCAATGCAGAGTTTTTGTTAAACGGCGAACTGCGCAGTGCCTCCTCCAACCACTTTACCGTGGATAAGCTGTTCGAGGTGCAGCTAAACCGGGCAAGCAGCTATAAAGGCGAAGTGGCAGAAATCGGTCTTAAAACCGATATGGATTCCTTAACTGAAAATGTAAATTCCCTGATTATGGGATATAACTCCTTTATCAATACCGCTGCCGGTTATTTGGATTCCCATCCCAGAAGCCGCCGTCTGGTTGGAGAAATGAATCACATTTCCCAGGCCTACCGCGCTGATTTTGAACGAATGGGTGTTTCATTCGGAGAGGACGGACAGCTTGCATTAGATAAGGAAGCTTTACGACAAACGGCACTTGCCGACGAAGGAAAGGATTCTCTCTCTGTTATCAGGGATTTTGCCGATTCTATCCTCCACAAAACAAATCAGATTTCCTTAAACCCGATGCAGTATGTTGACAAAACAGTTGTGGCTTACAAGAATCCCGGCCATAACTTCATTGCACCGTATGCCCCCAGTGCATACAGCGGCATGATGTTCAACAGCTATTGTTAAATAAATAAGCCGTAAGGATTAAGATAATTCTTATTCCTTACGGCTTTTAAAATTTCTTAGCCTGCAAGCTCCTTTTCCACTGCCGTAAGTGCAGCTGCAATCACCTTATCCATATCATAATACTGATAATTACCCAGACGACCGCCGAACAGAATATTCCCTTCTTTCGCCGCCAGTTCTTTGTACTGCGCAAATAATGTATTATTCTTTTCATTATTAATAGGATAATAAGGCTCCTGTCCCGGCTTCCATTCTGCCGGATACTCTTTTGTGATTACAGTTCCCTCACCTTTACCGAATTCAAAATGCTTGTGTTCGATAATTCTAGTATAGGGAACGTCACGATGCGTGTAATTTACCACGGCATTACCCTGATAGTTCTCACATGTCGGCATATCCTCTTTTTCAAAGCAAAGAGAACGGTACTCCAGATTTCCAAGGCAGAAATCAAAATACTCGTCAATCATACCGGTATACAACACCTTGTCATAGGAAATATATTCATCCCCCGCTGCCTGTGCTGCCTTTTGCTGCTCTGCAAATTGGCGGTAGTCCGTATCAAGAAGTACTTCCACACCTTCCAGCATTTTCTCTGCCATGGCAGTATAGCCACCGATCGGAATTCCCTGATATCTGTCATTAAAATAGTTGTTGTCGTAGGTGAAACGGAACGGAAGACGTTTAATAATAAACGCCGGCAAATCCTTGCAATCTCTCCCCCACTGCTTCTCGGTGTAGCCCTTTACCAGCTTTTCATATACATCCTTTCCTGCCAGGGAAAGTGCCTGTTCCTCTAAGTTAGCAGGTTCTGTGATATGCAGTTCATCAATCTGCTTCTGAATGACCGCCTTTGCTTCATCCGGTGTTTTCACTCCCCAAAGCCTGCTGAATGTATTCATATTAAAAGGAAGATTATATATTTCATCCTTGTACACAGCCATGGGGGAATTTATGTAATGGTTAAACTCAGCAAACTGATTCACATACTCCCAGATTTTCTTGTCCGAGGTATGAAAAATATGTGCTCCGTATTCGTGCACCTGAATTCCTCTGACTTCCTGCGTATAAATATTTCCGGCTATATGATTTCTCCGGTCAATCACCAGACATTTCTTGCCATTTTTATTCATTTTATGTGAAAAAACCGAACCATATAGTCCGGCTCCCACAACTAAATAGTCATAATGCTTAGGCATAAGCACCTCTATTCTCTATATTTCTCAAGTTGAACATAGTCTTCCATCATCTCAAGGATTCTCTTACGACCCTTTTTGTTCAGCTGAATGTAATACTGCATTACTCTGTTCTCTAAAATCTTCTCACCAAGAGATTCACCCTTCTCAAGAGAAGAAAAATCAACGGGATTCAGGCTCAGCTTATCGCACATACGGATAACGGTTCCGTATGCCATGCCTTCAATTCCTCTGTCAAGTGCAGTCACAAGAGTACTGTAAGGAATATTCATCTCAATTGCAAACTGTCTGACACTCTTATATTGTTTCAAAATTTCCTGTTTTAAAATTTCCGCTTTGGTCATCACTCAACCTCCCACTTAATATTGAAAAAATTATATCATATTAAGACCAAATCGTCACTTGAAAAAATCGAAATTTCGCTAACATCGTACTAAAGTACCAATCCCCTTAGTCTTCCTGCTCGAGTCCGTCAAATTCAGGTGCGTCGAAAAAGTCTTTCACCGTAATATCCAGTCCGTCACAAATCTTACATATCGTAATAATTCCGGGATTTATCGTGGTTTTATCAATAATGTGCATCAAGGTCGTAAGCGGTACTGCGGAACGATAGGATAATGTATAATAACTCAGTCCCTTTTCTTTACATAAATTGTTAATTCTTTCTACTAACATATCCTGTGCTTTCATCATTCGTCCTCCCATATTTGGTACTACCATTGTACCCGTTTCGCCCGCCCAATTATTACCGTATATGGTAGTATGGGAGAATTAATTGTGAAAGGGACTTCTTTAAAACAAGACGGAATTCTATATACTTTGAAAAGAAACGGGAGCCGTTAGGCTCCCGGTAACTACACTAAACACTGCTATTTTGCATGTAAAATATGATATACTTTTTCCACGTTAAAGTCAGGTGCGAGACTCAACGCTACATCATAAATCTTTTTAATGTTGTTTTCGTCCTCTTCCAGCTCTTCTGCAATCAGCAACATTCCTTTTCCCTTTGCAATTTTTCGGCAGACCAGTTCTATCAACTTTTGCTCTGAGCCTTGCTTTAAACCTTGCCTTTGACCACGCTTTAGACCTTTTCTGATACCTCTCTCTTCTATTGCTTCACTTAAATTACACATTGCTTTGATTCCCTCCTTCACTTCTTTTTCTGCTTCTATCTCATACTCTTCTTCCATATTCCGAAACAACTGGCAGTTCCATTACGCTCGCGCGCACCGTATTTGCGATATCGTATATGCAATATGCCGTGGCAAAAATAAAGCTTTGTCAATATGACAAAACTCTATTTTTTTACCTCTTGTATATAAGTTTCTATTCTTTTTCTGATTCCTGCTTTCTGCTCCCAAAAGCAAATCAATCTGAGAAATATTTTTCTCTTTTAAAAGATTATATATTCTTTCACTAATCAACATGGTGCGTTCTTTTTCCTTTATACCGTAAATAGCTTTTTGAATTTAATATATTTTTTATTTTATTGGGTAACTTATATCCTTTCACAAATTTTCTCCACATCATATCTAGGGATTACTTCCTCTGCCACATCACAGATTCGATGGATGATGCTTATATCTTCCTCCAGTTCTTCCGCAATCTGTTCCCTTGATTTATTCTTCTCAAGTTTCTTACACACCTTTTCTACAAGAAGTGTACTGCGGCCCTGTTCTAATCCTTCCTGCCGCTCATCTGCTAACATTTCTTTTATTGCCAAACACATATTAACTTTTCCTCCACTTTCATGATTCTTCTTAACTGAAACCAATTCTTCTGCGCCGGTATACGCCACCACCATATCATACGCGTCTTCGTCCATATCCTGATAT
>JAFQQI010000048.1 GCA_017411305.1 Lachnospiraceae bacterium | reverse complement strand
GTTTGTCAAGGTTCTGTCGGTCTTTTCTTTCAGACGCAACTCTGTTATCTTAGCATGTGCTCTCTGTACTGTCAAGACCTTTTTTAAAATTTTTTAAAACTTTTTTCACGCCGTTTTTTAGCCTTTTCGCTACCTTTTAAGCAGCTCTTTGCTTTTCGGCGGTGGATTTTTATTATAGCATTGATACAAAAAAAATGTCAATGTGTATTTTAAATTTCTTTTACACATTGACATCTGTTTTTTTCAAAGTTATTCACAAAATGGATAGTCCCCAATTTTTCAATACATGAATAAAAACCATAACCATCAAACCGGCTTCCGCAAAACCAACTGCAATTCCCAGTACTTTGTCAAGCCATCTAACTATTGGTAGCTTTGCAATCAGCTGCAAAGAAGTAAATAATACATTAACCAACCGGTACACCAGGCAGACTGCTAACAGCACTGCTACCATTTTTACTACCTGTGCGATTTCTTTATCCAAATAGCTTCCTATTGCGCCAAGGATTAAAACCACACACACTCCGGCAACAGCCATGGCAACCAGTGAAATCAATTCCTGTACCATTCCCTTTTTAAATCCGACTACCATTCTCCAAATAAAAATTAATGCTATTATAATTAGTGCAGCATAATACATGCATTTAACTCCTACGCTACTTCTCTCGTATCCTATTTCAATTCCATGGTATCAATTGAACTGCTTGTCACTACCGTATATTTATAAGTAGAAGAGGTAGGCACAAGCAGAGATACAGGTTTTTCAAACTCTCCGCTGAATTTGTCAACACCTTTAATATTGCAAATCCGGCAATCCATATCATTGTAAATGATAATTTGGTCTTTATGAAAAATAATATCTGTATATTCAATATCAAAGAACCGGGAGCACACCTTGCTTCCCGTCGCATTATATACATCCAATCGGTAAACAGATGCTCCGGTCCGGTCCCTAAACACCAGTCCTACATATTCTTCATTATAATAAACGCTCTGAATCTCTTCTCCTATTAGACTCGAAGCAATATTGGCCGGTTTTTCAGCACCTTCAAAGAAAATAATTCTGTCATCCGATACCGCAAACGCTGCACTGTTATTCATAAATTGCACATAAGGTACAATCGTGTTCAGATAATCGTATCCGCTGACATAGTTATCGCTTTCATTTTTTCCCACTTCACCAAAATTAAAAAATGCTACAGTGGACTTCATTTCGCCATCATCTACATATAAATAGGAAATAGCAAGCATTTTACCGTTTGGAGATAACGACAAATTCACAGGGTATCCGCTTTTATCCATACTGGCTTTAATATCCACAATCGACGTTTCTGTATCAGCGTTGCCGTCATACAGTAAAATCCGGGTTACATCGGAATCGTCCAGCACTGCCGCTACCACACCGCTTTGAGACACCTCAATATCACGAAGAGGAAGATTGGTTTTCACTGTTCCCATCTGTCCGGTACTGCTTACCACATAGATAGTTCTTCCGTTGTAATCTCCGATAGCTGCCACGTTACCGCACACTGCAACCATGGGACTTTGCATTTCGAAGGTTTGATTCCAAAGCGCGCTGCCGTTATTATCCATACAACTGGCACCGTCTTTACTGTAAAGTAAAATATTTTGTCCCAGCTTCTCCACTTTTGCACTCTGCACAATGGTAACCGGAGCAGAATTCACATTAACACTCTCTGTAAAAACCTTGTTTTGCCATTGCATAATTAAAAATCCCACAAGGGCAACAATCAAAACAATTACCAATGCGCCGCGATAAAAGATTGACAGTCTGTGGGTTCTGATTTTGTCTTTATACCCACCCGGCGTCGTATTGTTTGTCCGCTTTTCTCTTTCCTTTAAATAATCCCGCACATTAGACATTACTTCTCTCCATATCCTTTGTATGCCGTCTTAATCCAACTCCCATATTCTGTCAAAATCAAGGAATCGCCTGTGTTGCCTTTGCTACCATTATGACAAATCCGCACATGTCATTATAACGATTAATGGTCGTCACTGCCACTACCACAAGCAGCAATGCAACAGATAATAATAGCTTTTGAATCAGCCTTACAATAGCAGATGCCCGGCCTTTCTCCTTATCACTATTTGTCTCTTCCTTATAAAAGAACGCCACTTCTTGCGGAACGCCTTCCCGATTCCTGGAAAGAAGATACTCCTGCATAGCAGCATTCGTCTCATAGAAAACAAAGCAACCATTCTGTCCTTCTCTGCTATTATCAAGGTTGCAAAGATTAATATATCCCAGCATTTCATAATCCCGGAAGAAAGCATGCGCTTCGGCTTCTGCGGGTGCAACACCGTATATCAAATAAACATGTCCTTCTTCCTTGCGAAAAGCTTTTCCGTACATAGCCACCCGCATCGGTACATTCTTTTCCTGTTTCTTCAACTCGCGAAGAAAACTGTAAGCATAATCTTCTATGTAAACTCTGTTATCCCCTTTCATGGGACCGGTCTGTCTGACAAGCTCGGGCAAACCGCTTTCTTTTTTATACATTAATCTGCGCCCTCCTTGCATTTTGGTACAGTATAGCAAAAGAAGGGCGCTGTTTATGTCACAATATATCCGGTAACCGGTAAGGCATCGACAGTTTATTTGAAAACTTCATATCCCGGAATCATTTTATAGCTGTTATTACTTTGTAAAAAACTGATATATCGTTACTGTATCATACTCTCTATCCGGTCCGAATACTGCACTCGGGAATTCAGGTTTATTTGCTGTATCAGGATAATACTGGGTTTCCAGGCAAAGACCGCTTCTGGCGCTGTAGACTGCGCCTTCCTTCCCCTCTGTCGGAGAGATGCTGTTGCCTGCATAAAACTGCACGCCCGGCAAGTCTGTAAAAGTCTTCATCACTCTGCCGCTTGTCTCCTCTGTTACGGTTGCAATTTCTCTCAGTTCTCCTTCTTTTCCGTCAAGCACCCAGTTATGGTCATAACCACCCACAAGCTTCAGCTGTTCATTATCGGCATCGATATCACGTCCCACTTTTTTTGCTACGCAGAAGTCAAACGGAGTTCCTGCTACAGGAGCAATTTCTCCGGTAGGGATTGCTCCCTTAACAACCGGCGTATAAGAAGATGCATTCATCTGAAGTACATGCTCATGAATATTTCCTGCGTTATGACCTGCCAGATTAAAGTATGTATGGTTTGTCATATTCAAAACTGTATTTTTGTCGCTGGTTCCCTTGTAAGCAATCTTTAATT
Source organism: Lachnospiraceae bacterium (assembly GCA_017411305.1). GTDB lineage: Bacteria > Bacillota > Clostridia > Lachnospirales > Lachnospiraceae > Suilimivivens. The sequence goes on along the minus strand of JAFQQI010000048.1, from coordinate 189,147 downwards.
CATTATCCTCTGTCAGGGTATAGGTAACACTGATTTTTTTATTTCCCGGAAAGCCCATGTTTCCATCAGCATCTTCCAAGGAAAACATAACGCCATCCTCCTGCTCTGTGGCTTCCCATATGCACTTATGGTAGCCCAGTTCCATATGACTGTGAAGATTATTCTTTCCGTCATTGACATCAAGCTGATACTTCTGTCCGTTTAGTTCAAAGGATGCGCCGGCAATTCTGTTGGCATTGGGTCCCACCGTAGCTCCGAAAAAGCTACTGTTTTCAAAATAAGGTTCTAAAGTGTCATAGCCAAGTACCACATCTGCCACGTTACCATTCTTATCGGGTACAAATAAGTTTACAAGAATGGCACCATAGTTGATAACACCTGCCTTCATACCCTTGCTGTTGGTAATATAGTATCTGCTGATTTCCTGTCCGTTTTTTGTTTTGCCGAAAAATTCTTTTGTCACTGCCATGTTAGTAGCCCTCTCATTAATTATTTTATTATACTCTTAAAGTTCTGTTCTTCCTTCTAATGCTCTAAGAAGCGTCACTTCATCAATATACTCCAAGTCACCACCTACCGGCACACCGCTGGCAATTCTGGTAACCCTGATCCCGGTAGGCTTAATCAGCTTACCGATATACATTGCCGTGGTTTCGCCCTCTAAACTGGAATTGGTGGCAATAATGACTTCATCCACATCTCCCTCAAGTCTCTGAATCAGTTCCTTAAGTTTAATATCTCCGGGGCCGATTCCCAGCATAGGAGAAATAGCACCATGAAGAACATGATAAACGCCTTCATACTTGCCTGTCTTTTCATAGGCTGCCAAATCCCTGGAATTCTCCACTACCATAATGGTACTGTGATCACGCCTGTCATTGGAGCAGATAGGACACATTTCCTTATCCGTAAGCGTAAAACACTCGCTGCAATAACGGACATTCTCCTTTGCATCCATAATGGTTTTTGCCAATCGGTTTACTTTTTCTTTTGGCATATTAATTAAATGAAATGCCAAACGCTGTGCCGATTTAGCTCCGATTCCCGGTAGATTTGCAAGCTCATCTATTAACTTGTTGATATGGCCGCTGTACAAATCCATTAGAAGGGAAATCCTCCTCCCATGGAAAGACCGCCTGTCATCTTGTTCATTGCTTCTGCATTTGCGGCGTCAGCCATACGAAGTGCTTCGTTGGTTGCTGCCATAACAAGATCCTCTAATGTCTCGATATCATCGGGATCTACTGCTTCCTCGGAAAGTTTTACTTTGGTTACTTCCTTTTTACCGGTAACGGTTACTTCTACTGCTCCGCCACCTGCTTTAGCTGTAAATTCCTTTGTCTCTAATTCTTTTTGATTTTCTTCCATCTGACGCTGCATTCTCTGTGCCTGCTTCATCAGGTTGTTCATATTACCGGGCATACCGCCGGGAAATCCTCCACGTTTTGCCATTATTTTCCTTCCTTCCTATTTATAAATTACACATCATTTTATTTTACTATTAATCCTATACCTATTTCAAGCAAAATATGGTCTGTTTAGAAAAATCCGTCCGATTCTTCCTCCTCAATCTCTTCTATTTCCATTTGAATATTCTCTCCTACAATATCAGTAATATCAGGGAATGTATCTCTGGGATTGCGTCCTGAATCACTGCTCTGCATCACAATCTCTATTTCCTTCCCTGCGTATTCGGAGAGTAATCTTTGTAAATCTTCCTTATGTCCTGCCTGCTTAAAGTAGTCGGAGGGGAGTCCGTCTTCTACCACTACCAGCAACTTACCGTCTGCGCTCAAACTGGGGTATGCCGTCTTTAAATAAGTTTTCATAGGGTTGGGCGCTTCTGAAATTGCCACCGACCATTTGGAAGCCACCTTGCTCACATCCTCCGGAATTGCCTTGGGAAGTGGCGCTTTCGGTTGACCTAAAGGCTTCTGACTATCCCCCGGTATATTGGCTCCTTCCTGCAACCGGGCAAGCATCTCCGGACTAAGGGAAGCGCCTGCTCCCTGCTCAATCTTTTGCTCCAGCTGTCTGATACGGTCTGCCAAAGAGGCAGTATCTGTTTCCATAGCCGGCCTGCAAAGCTTAATCAAATTCATTTCGATTAAAATACGTTTTTGAGCCGCATAGCGGATTTGACCGGAAAGCTCGGAAAGCACACGGATATAGCGCATAATGACATCATTGTCCGCCATCTGCGCCTCTTCCTTCAATCTGGCGAGATTCTCTGTGGATACATCAATCACATCCTCAATTCCGTCTGCGGTTTTTACCAAAAGCAAATTACGCATATACCAGGTAAAGTCGGATACAAACTGAGTCAACTCACGTCCCTGAATTACCATCTCTTCCAAAATACCGATGGCACCGGGTACATCTCCGGCAAGTACTACCCGAAGCAGTCTGCTGAACACCTCTGTGTCCACTGCTCCCAACACATCAAGCACCTTATCATAGGTAAGCTCCTGCTCGAAATGAAAGGCAATGCACTGATCCAGAAGGCTTAATGCATCACGCATGGAGCCGTCTGCTGTTTTGGCAATGTAACGGATTGCTTTATCTTCAATTGCCACCTGCTCAATCTCTGTCAGTTCCTTAATACGGGATGCAATGGTATCAATGGTAATCCGCTTAAAATCGTATCTCTGGCATCTTGACAATATCGTAATGGGTATCTTGTGCACCTCTGTCGTTGCTAAAATAAAAATCACATAGGAGGGAGGCTCTTCCAATGTTTTCAGCAAGGCGTTAAAAGCGCCTATGGAAAGCATATGAACCTCGTCAATAATATAAACCTTATATTTGCCCTCTGCGGGAGAATAGGAAACTTCATCCACAATCTCACGGATATTGTCAACACCGTTGTTGGAAGCAGCATCGATTTCAATTACATTCATGCTTGCACCTGCCGCAATGGCACGGCACACAGCACACTCTCCGCAGGGACTGCCGTCTATCGGGCTTTCGCAATTTACCGATTTGGCAAATATCTTGGCAATCGTAGTTTTACCGGTTCCGCGGGTTCCGCAAAAAAGATAGGCATGTCCGATACGCTCTGCTTTTATTTGATTTTTGAGTGTGGTAACAATATGGTCCTGTCCTTTCACGTCCTCAAAAGAGGCCGGGCGGAATTTCCTGTAAAGTGCTGTATATGACATAAAATGTCTTTCCTTCCGTAAGCAACCGTTTTTACAGCTGCTTTATACTGATTATTAATCACCAAAGCTGATTCCCAGCATCTTAGCTTCTCTTACAATGTCAGAATCAGGTGAAACCATCTTGAGTTTACCTGCTACCTGCTCTAAAGGCACCTTAACGATTTCTCTGTTCTTGTAGCCCACCATGAAGCCGTACTCATTCTTCAAAATCAATCTGCCGGCTTCTGCGCCCAGGCGGCTTGCAAATACTCTGTCATAAGGGCAGGGGCTTCCGCCTCTCTGGGTATGTCCGGGCACTGTGACACGAACTTCTCCGCCGGTCATCTTCTGAATCTTGTCCGCCAGTTCATAAGAAACAGAAGGATATTTATAATTTTTCATTTTTTCTTTATATTCTTTCTTGGAAAGCTTCGCATCTTCTTTAGAAATAGCACCCTCTGCTACTGCAAGAATGGTAAAACGGCTACCGTTTTTATTTCTCTTCTCAATTGCTTCCACTACCTTATCAATATCATAAGGAATTTCAGGAATTAAAATAATATCCGCACCGCCTGCCATACCGGCGTTCAGGGTAAGATAGCCAACCTTATGTCCCATAACTTCTACAATAAAGGTACGTCCGTGGGAAGATGCTGTGGTATGAATACAATCAATAGCATCTGTTGCAATATTTACCGCGCTCTGGAAGCCGAAGGTCATGTCCGTTCCCCAAAGGTCGTTGTCGATAGTTTTTGGAAGGGTGATTACATTAAGTCCTTCTTCCCGTAACAAATTAGCAGTTTTATGAGTTCCGTTACCGCCTAATATCACAAGGCAATCCAAACGCAATTTATAATAGTTCTGCTTCATGGCTTCTACTTTATCAAGACCGTTCTCATCAGGATCCTTGATGGTTTTAAAAGGGGTTCTGGAACTTCCCAAAATAGTTCCGCCCTTTGTTAGGATTCCGGAAAAGTCACTTCCCTGCAGCATGCGGAAATTACCGTAAATCAGTCCCTTATATCCGTCAAGAAAACCATACATTTCAATTTCTTCTCCGCTGTTAAACAGACATTTTGCTACACCTCTCATAGCTGCATTTAACGCCTGACAGTCACCGCCGCTTGTTAACATACCGATTCTTTTCATGTAAATTACCCTGCCTTTCCTACCTTATTACTTTGTACATAATTTTATCGCATTATACCCTTGTTTGCAAGAACAAAGAGTTTCCCTGCAAAGGTACTCAAAATGCAAAAACTGTGCGATGCCAAAGCATCACACAGTTTTTATATTGGCCGTACACTATTCCTTTCCACTAAATAGCCCTCTATGACATGAAGGCTCTTGTGATAAATTTTCCCTTCTATCTTTTTCAGAAGGACCTTGATTCCCTTACACGCCATGTGTTCCATATCCACCCCATAGGATGTAATGCCCACCTCACATAATCCGGGAAAAATATAATCATCATATCCGACCACCGATACATCCTCCGGTACCCGGTAATTTGCTTCATTCAATTCTTTAATCAGCTTGCTTGCCACAATGTCGCAATTACAGACAAAGGCTGTGGGCATATTTGCCGGAAGACCGATTCTGTCATAGCCTTCCCGTTCATGTCCGCGATCCGGAATAACCCATTCTTTCTTAGGTATCCCACCGTGCTCAAGCAACGACTTGTGATATCCGAGATATCTGTCCGTAATACTCATATTTGCATTTACGGTGCCTACAAATGCAATATCCCTGTGCCCTTTTTCAAATAAGTAATTCGTAAGCCTGTAAGTTCCGTAAAAGCTGTTGGATATTACACTATCCTCATGAATACTGGAATCATAAAAGTCCATGAAAACCATAGGCACATCACTTTTTTGTTCCAGGTTCTTTAAATATTCACTCTCTACACTGCCAAGTATAATCAATCCGTCAATTTTTTTCTCCTGTAGCAATTTGGGCATTTTCCGCTCCGTTTCGTCAGCTACAGAAAGAATTTCTATCATAACAAAACAATTCTTATCTACTGCTTTGGTGCAAATCTCCTGGTACAACCTCCAATAAAAGGTCATCGACTGTCCTGTATAATATTCTGACAACAAAACACCTATGTTATAACTTTTTTTGGCATCATCTTTTTCACTTCCGGGTGTAATATATCCCATTTCCAATGCCAGCTGTTTCACTTTTTCCCTGGTCTCTTCACTGACACCGTTTTTTCCTGCAAGGGCTTTCGATACGGTCATTGTGCTGACCCCGAGTCTATTCGCTATATCCTGCATTTTTACCGTCTTTGCCATCATACCACCTCAACTGTAATACCACTTTTCTGCTTCGTCGCTTCCTTCTTGCGCTTCCGGCATCATCTTTTTCATTATCCATTCCATGGGAAATGTGAACCCATAAAGATAAATTCCGGGAAGTATAAATACACTCCACGGCATCAGATAAATACCGACACCTACCGCTGCTGTTACTAATAAAATCAAAACCGTCAGGGGTAAAAATTTGAACATTACCACAAAGGACATCCTAAGAAGGTTAAGATTTCCCGTAACAAATCTGGAAAGCAGCGGAAACAAATAAATCGTCATTCCTGCAAACAGAAACAGAATCAACAGTAAAATCATAAAGATTGCACTGTTTGTTTTGCTGTCATTGGTCCATACATACCAAATATCTATTCCTAAAACCGCCAATATCATCAAAATAAATATTGTAAGCGGAAGGGCCTGCTTTAAATTCATCCGAAAAGAACGCCAAAACTCTTTGCTGATATAGCCGGTTTTGTGTCTTACCGATTTAGACATGGCATAATATGCTGCCACTGCAGCAGTCCCTGCCGTTACAATGGGAAGGGATGTGACTACCCACAGTATTCCTACATATAAGATTTCCGTCAGAAGATTCAAAACTCTTCCGATAGCACTGTCATTTTGAAACACTGTGAGCATCCTCCCTAAAAATTACTTATAGAAACCGTCAAGAGCATCCTGAACGTTCTGCTTATAGGTCTCCTGGAACTGAGCAGCTGTCATATCACCTGTTAAGATTGCAGACCAATCCCATTCAAGGCCAAGAGCATTCCAAAGGTCAAATTCTCCTCTTGCTCCCATGTATTCCATAACTGCATAGTTTTCTTCTGTTACTGCACAGTCTTCCCACCATGTAAGGTCACCGTCACGAAGGTCTGTATCACCATGATACCAGTTCTGCCAATCAGCAAACGCACTGTAAACCAGTTCAGGGTTTTCGGTACCGGAAGGAATCATCCATGCGTTTCCGGAAGATACGTTCTTGAAGTTGTTAGTATCTACGTTACCGGAAGGTCCGATAGGCCAAGGACACCAGATAACATCAAATGCAAGACCTGCATTGTTGTTGGAGGAAGAAATCCATGCTGCATCAATCCAGCATGCAACCTCACCGTTTACATAGGAGTTCATGTTGCTGTCAAAGTCTTCTGCGTTCCAAGGCTTAGCAACCTTATCTACGTTGTACATGTTGTAAATAAAATCGAGACATTCTGCCACTTCAGGGCTGGATAAGTTTTCTGTTTCGCTGGAAGCGATGGTAGTACCGTTACTCATGGTAAGGTTGTAAACAAGGAAATCCCAACGGGAACCGTAACCGTAAATATCTGTTACACCGTCACCGTCTGTATCCTGTGTCAGAGTGAGCATATACTCTCTCCACTTATCCCATGTCCATTCGCCTCTTTCATAGAGAGCGTTAGGATCTTCAAGACCTGCTTCATCAAGCATCTGCTTGTTGAATGCAAGCATATATGTGTTAGCTAATAACATTTCTGCACTGTTGCCCTGGAACAGATATACGCTTCCGTCATCTCTTCCGATATTTACCTGGGAGAAAATCATCTGTTCATTAAACAGATCGTTTTCTGCAGGAAGAATATCTTTCAGGTTAATTGCGTAACCGTTTAAAGCTGCAGGAATACCAAAGCTTAAGTCTACTTCGTAAATATCACAGTCAGGCTGACCTGCTAAGATGGAAGTATTGATGGATTCCTGAATACCGGTCCATGTAAGGTTAACGAATTCAAGCTTTACGTTGTACTTTTCTTCTACTTCTTTTACAACATCAAAATGTGCCTGAGCCAATTCTTCATCAGCTACGCTGGGGTCATCATGGATGTCTGTATGGGTACTGTCATAGTAATGGTCATACCAGGTACCGATTCTGATGGTTCTGGGTTCAGAACCTTCATGTACCAGAGTACTTCCGCCTACTGCTTCTGTTTCTGTAGCTGCTTCTGTAGTTGCTTCTGCTGTTTCTGTTGTTTCTGTTGCTGCCGGTTCTGCGCTGCCGCCACATGCCACTACGCCAAGTGTCATTGCTGCGCAAAGACCAAGTGCAAGTAATTTCTTATATAATTTCATTTTCTTCCATTCCTCCTGTTTTATTGATTATTCAGCCATACCGATAGATACGCCGTATACTTCCCAATCTACGGAAGATTCACACTGCAGTGTTGTTACATGCTGTCCGAAATCTTCTCCGAAGTAAGGAACTAACTGTTCATATGTGTACTGTACCATTGTGTTGTCTGCATTTACTGCACCGTCAACTACAAAGGTTTCCTGATTTACACCACGAAGCCATCCGCCAAGAGGATTTGTTTCGCCGATTGCTACTAACCATACAGGTGCTTCTGCGCTGTACTGGATATTGATTACGCAGCCGGGAACAAGTAATGCTCTCTGCTCATCTGTTAAATCAATACCTGCCTGTGCCCAGCCTGCTGCGCTTGTTGCAAAGCCTTCTAACTCTGTTGCATTCTTGCAAGGTTTGATTGCGCCGTTACCAATCTTAACGCTGTAAACTTCCCAATCTACAGAAGATTCACACTGCAGTGTTGTCACATGCTGTCCGAAGTCTTCTCCGAAGTAAGGAACTAACTGTTCGTATGTATACTGTACTTTTGTGTTATCTGCATTTACTGCACCGTCAACTACGAAGGTTTCCTGATTTACACCACGAAGCCATCCGCCGAGAGGGTTAGTTTCACCGATTGCTACAAGCCATACAGGTGCTTCTGCACTGTATTCAATTTCAATAATGGAACCGGGAACAAGTAATGCTCTCTGCTCGTCTGTTAAATCGATACCTGCCTGTGCCCAGCCTGCTGCGCTTGTTGCAAAGCCTTCTAACTCTGTTGCGCCTGCAAGGTTCACGAAGCCTGCATTTGTACCAATCTTAACACTGAACACTTCCCAATCTACGGAAGATTCACACTGCAGTGTTGTTACATGCTGTCCGAAGTCTTCTCCGAAGTAAGGAACTAACTGTTCGTATGTATACTGTACCTTTGTCTTATCGGATGCTACATAACCGTCAACTACGAAGGTTTCCTGATTTACACCACGAAGCCATCCGCCGAGAGGATTGGTTTCACCGATTGCTACTAACCATACAGGTGCATCTGCACTGTATTCGATTTCGATTACGCTACCGGGAACAAGTAATGCTCTCTGTTCGTCTGTTAAATCGATACCTGCCTGTGCCCAGCCTGCTGCGCTTGTTGCAAAGCCTTCTAATTCTGTTACATTGCTAAGTACCATCAGGTTAGGATCAGCGCCTGCTGCTTCTGCTTCATATACAGCTGCTGTATCTGCTGCAAGTACGTTACCGTCAGCATCCTTGAAAGTAATGTTATCAATATAAAGGTTAGAAGGTGTACCTGTTTTATCCTTGCAGTTATCTACTTCCATAGCAAGTGCAACTGTATTGCCCTCAACCATGGTACATCCGTCAGGAAGTGTTAAGGTAACTGTCTTAGGATTCGCTGTTTCAAGGTAAACAGACCATTCTGCATTAAGCTTATCGTTGTTTTCTCCTGCCAAAGCATACAGGTTACCGGATGTTGCATAGAATTTGCCTGCCGCATTGTCTGTACCTACAGACATTTCAATTGTTTTTACCTTTGCAAGGTTTTCTCCAAGTAATGCATCTACCTGTAAACCTACACAGGGAACCTTACCGGAAGGAACTACCTTAAGAGCCTTAGAGCCTGCAAAATCTTCTACAGAAAATGCAAAGTCTCCGGAGCCGCCTGCAATTTTGGTGTTTACACCCACAAAGCCAAAGACACCGTCTTCGAAGTCAATACTGGGAGTTGCCGGAGCAGCTTCCTCAGCGGGTGCTTCTGTTTCTGCCTCTGCAGCAGGTGCTGTTTCTTCTGCAGGTGCTTCTGTTGCTGTTTCTGCAGTTGTTTCGGTTGTTGCACTACCGCCACATGCTACCAGGCTAAGCGCCATAGCTGCTGTAAGCAATAATGCCATGATTTTTCTTGCTTTCAACTTTTTCTCCTCCTTTTATTTGTTGAATGTTTGAAAAGCGTGTCGTTATCCTACGATACCGCTTCGCTCCACGCCTTCTATAAACTGTTTCTGAAGAGCAACATAAATAATGATAATGGGAATCATGACAAGTACGATACCCGCATCCAAAAACAATTCCAGAATCTTGGGATCCAGAATTTTTTCCACATTGGAAATGGATGCTTCAATAGTAGATATCTTCTTACTGATCACCAACTCGTCGCTAATCACAAACAATCTTGCATAGAAAGTATCATTGTACTGCCATACCATAGAGAAAATCGCTACGGTAATCACGGAAGGGATTGCATTTACTAACATGATACGGAAATAGGTGTACCATGTACCTGCACCGTCCACAAACGCTGCTTCCTCAATTTCCTTGGGAAGTCCGCGGAAGAACTGGTTAAAAATGTAAATGTAAAGTCCCGACCTTAGTCCGCACCCAAAAAATGTCATAATATACATCGGTATGGGCGTTGACAGGAGATTGACAGCCGATCCCCCTGTTGCTTCTATAATTCCAAAGACATCAAATTTCGCGAAAGTCATATAAAGCGGAAGCATAATGGTGTGGACGGGAATAACAATCATCACTACCACACATCCGAACAATAAATTCTTCAGCGGAAATTTGTATCTTGCGAAGCCGTAACCAACCATGGAGCAGATAAATACCTGCACCAGCATCAGTGTTAAGGAATAAAGCAGCGATGCCGTCATGGTTTTTCCGTAATTTAAATATTCGATGGCAATTTTGTAACGCTCCAGCGTCGGTTCCTGAGGAATCAGGTATACCATCGGGTTATAGGTATCGGAATCGGAGAAAAAAGAACTGCTGATAATACCGATAACCGGACCTAAAATTACATAGCAGATACCTACAATGATGACCAGCTTAAATAATCCGAGAATAAATTTCTTCATGTTAGATGCCCAGCGCTTTCTGTCGTTGGCAAACTGGGTATCACTTTTCATCGCTTCCCATTTGGCCTGTAATGATTTCAGTGATAAATCCATCTTTTCTCTCCTTTCCTAGTTATAGTAAAACGTTCGTTTCTGGATAAACCTGCAGACAAGTACCAAGATCAGACAGGTCACTATGGTTGATACCAGACTGAATACGGAGCTGAGTCCGTAATTGTTCTGTGTAAAGGCTACATCATATGCCAGTTCCACTACCTCAGAGTCAGCAAAGCTGTCTACTACGGTATACACCACATTTGTGATGATATGAGGCATTACCATAGGGAAGGTTACCTTCCAAAAGGTTTCATATCCGGTAGCACCCTCTATTTTGGCAACCTCATACATGGAGCCCGGAATGGACTGCAGGGCCGCAATAAAGATAACTATCTGCACACCGGAAGCATTGATAATTTCGCTGATACGTCCTACTGCACCGGAAACATATTCAATAATTACGTCAGGTAAGCCCAACACACTGAACATCTGAATATAGTAATCAATGCTGACACCGCTTCCTGATGCTGCTTCTGCTATTTCCGCACTGGCGTTGGAAATACCGCCGCTCATCATGGCTCTTGCCAAATCCATGGCATCCTGAATGGCTCCGGAATTTAAGATAACCGGAAGGAAGAAAATAGCTCTTACTAAGGTTCTTCCGGGAAACTTCTTATTCAGAAGAATAGCCATAAACAAACTGAAAAAGGTAATCAGCGGAACGTCTATCAGCATATTGCCTACGGAAGTTGTCAGAATCTGTTTAAAGCTTCCGTGTACGCGGAATGCATAAATAAAGTTTTGTAATCCCACAAACTCCAGGGTATATCCGCCCCCCGGATTTACCGTCAGGTTCGAAAGAGAAAACTGTACGGACATAATCAGGCTTCGCAGGTAAAATACAACAAAGCCGATAAGCCAGGGCATGATAAACAAATACCCGTTAATGCTTCTTCTGGTTGTGAGGGACATTTTTGTTCTTTTTCTTCTCATCTTTTACTTCCCTCCCACCATATAGTTTCTTGCCGGCACGGTCATGCCGTCTACGGTCAAATCAGTATTTCCTGTATTTACATAAACAGTCACACCGTTATCATAGGATACTGCACGGACACCGTTATCCAGCACCTGATGATTTACCATAGCCGCACCGTTCACATACTTTAATGCTTCATTTACTTCACTGTAAATGGAAATTGCATCCTCTCTCCAGTTTTCATAGGTCGTTGCATAGAATCTGTTCAGACCGGTGTTTTTCATATCACTGGAACTCTCCCATGAAAAAATGAAATGGGGGGAAGCACCGTTTTCTACAAGGCTAAGAATGATATCTGCCTTATCGTAAGTGTCACTTAAATTAATCACACTACCTGAATAATCAATGTATCCGTGAATCAGCATCTGATAGAAAGGTACCACTTCATCTACGATATAATAATCATTATCCGAAAGCGGAACATTGATGATATCATCTGCATAAGCAAATGCATAATCATTAGCGGAATTCATCATCACCTTCTTATCCGTCTCTGCAAGCAGATTCAGTCTGCCGTTCACAACATCAAGTGCTGCTTCTCGGTCAATGACATTGGTTCTTCTCTTATCGGAATGCAACTCATTTCCCAAGTCTCTTAAGGAAATGCCGCTGATATCATATCTGTCTGCCTTTGCGATAAACTTATCCGCATAACGGATTAAGAACTTGGGCGATACCAGGAAATATCTGTTTTCATCATAGCCAAGGCCTGAAGTTTGACGGAGTGTGGAGGGATTTACCAAACCAAACTCAGCCACATAGCCTGTTCCGTAATAACGGGAGGTTTCATTACTCCAATTGTATCTGTCACAGGTTTCCGACACCCTCTGCAGGGCTACATCTGCATACATGGTTCCGCCGTTGGCAGCAACCGTTGCACTTAAGTTCTCCAATCCGGACTTACCGCCTAAACTAAACGGAATCCATACTCTGTCTGTTACTTCATGATAATAGCCGCCGTTCATCCAGCCCTGGAGATTCATCACCTGATTGGTAATTCCGTTATCTGCCAAATCATTTGACATTTCCTGCGCCTGCTCAAAGGTAGTCATGGCGTACATACCGTCATATTGGGTTCCTAAGAAATACTTTGTTTTTTCCACGCCGCCGAGAACATCATAGTAAAACTTAATATCCTCCTTGGGCGATTCTTCTTTCGTCAATACGCCTTCTTTTACCAATCTTTCCCGATAGTAGTTGGCTGCACCCACATAGCTTGCATCTTCATCAGCAAGCATGGTGTATTTTACGGTTAAATTAGCATCATAAAACTTCTTTTCCACAATGGGAAGGTCCGCTTCATTACCAGTGGTACCAAACATGGAAAGCTTGTCATTTCCCCTGACTACAAAGGTAGGGTATACATAGTTATATTCGTTAATCTTCCCTGCAACTCCCGCAGAAAGGTACACAAAAGAGGCACCGTCCTCAATAGTTGCCAATACACCATTATTCTCTCTGAAAATACCGAACAAGGCCATTTTTACTTCTTCTGTATTTTCTAACACGGTATATTCCGCTGCAAGCGGGTCAATTCCGTATACATATTCGGAATAGGTCGCAGCGGTGGTTTTGCCGTTGTTAAAATGAATCAAGGAACCGGAACCGTTTGGTACCAGCATATAGCCCTCTTCCTCTGTTCCTGCCGTACCGAAATAACGAAGAAGCTGGATACGGAACAGCGCGCCGCCGCCTGCCTCCTGTACTTCACTCATGGGAATGGAGACATCGACAGAATCTTCATTCAGTCTGTATTCTACAGGAATCGTGAAAGAAATCGGTACTACACCTTCCACACCGGAGTTTTCCATTTCACGGTTATAATCCTCCTGAGTAAAGCCGGCTCCTTCAAAATACTTATTCAGCTTACGAAGCTGGGAAGCACCCTTTGCCGTAGACTCCAGCATTTCCATATATCCGTCAGCTACATTGCTCTCCACAAATTTCTTTGCAGTAAACTTAGCATCGCTTTCGGACATTTTGGACATAACCTCTTCCAATGTTGCTTTACTGATATACTGGGGAACAATACCGGTTTCACTGGTTAAGTCACCCATGGTATAAATCAGACGCACACCACCATTAATTCCCTGCGCCGTCAGCTGCTCTCTTGAAGTGCAGAAGCTGTAGGAATCCATGGTTCCCTGTGTTCTGGTTTCATTAAAATAGTCCACAATAATTTGTGACTTTAAGTAATTTTTGTTTGTTTCCGTGGCAATGGCATCCTCTTCCGCTCCTGCCGGATTGGAATAAGTCACCTGTCCGTTTCTCTTATCTACAACAGCCATTTCACCGGTTGTTGTATTCACATAAAGCTTCAGATTATCATTTTCTGCTGCCAGGTCCATTCCGTCCACATCACTTTTGGATTCCTTAATGGGGATAAATTCACTGCCTTCTTCATAGGTATAGGAAGAAAGGTCATCCCTGTATCCGTTATAAAAATAATAGTGAATCAGGTAATACGCCAGCCAGATAATCGCAGCTGCCAGGATGAGACCGGACACACCCAGTAAAATCTTTTTACTTGTACGCATGAATCGTCCTCCTCCTACATTCTGAATATCAATTCCTGGTATATGCTGAAAAAGAAACCGTATACCTGGTTAATCAAGTCTACAAACAGCAAAACAATAAAGATAATGATAAACATGGCAATAAATGTCAGGAAAATCGTAATCAGGGTTTTGCCCAATGTATAATTATGTACCTGCATAATTCCTACCAGTATCATGAACAGCCCGTAGGCAATTCCCACACCGATAATCATATAATAAAAAGCCTCTTCATTCTGCGCTACTGCCCAGCTTACAACGGTTCCCAGATTAAAGCATACAATCATGGGAATCATACCGTATCCGAAAGCGATGGCAATATCCTTCAGTCTTCCTTCGCCTTCCATCAAACAGGTAATGGACCAGTTGCCCACACAAAACAGCAGAAACAGCATAAGCACCGCCAAAAGTTCCGTCAGTGCATCCACATCCAGAGGGTCTACATCATTTACAATAAAGCTTGCACTGATTCTGTTAATGGAAAAGCTTAACGAAAATATAATTACCAGCGCAAGAGCCACCGCAACACTGCCCCGCTCACGATGCCTGATTTCATAATAACCATCAACCGGATGACTCACTGTATAAAATGCATATTTCCATTTTTCCTTGGAAAATAATCCTTTCATTTAGAGAAGCCCTCCTTCCTTTGATGACTTTTTCTTTTTGATAAACCTCTTATAAACGAAGTTTCCTCCCAAAAGTATCAGCACCGCTGTCAGAACAAAGCTCATATTCTCGGTCAGGATTTCGTTTCTGTAACGCTTCCATGCCACAGAATAATACTTTCTGTTCATACCAAGCTCTAAGTACTTCATGGCTGTCTTATTATCTCCGGCTGTCAGATAAGCCTTTCCGATACCGTTGTTTGCAAGCTCGTTGTTTTCATCAATCTTCAGTACCTGTTGCCAAATACCGATAGCATCCTTCTCATCACCGTCATAACGAAGGCCTACCGCCTGATTAATTAAGCTACCATACTGCGTAGCTGCAAATTTCATAATGGTTCCGTAGTAAGCATCCAGTACGATAATCTCATCGCCGCTTATTTCAATAGCAACCGGTGTGGTAAAGGTTCCCTCCTGACTACCGATACCTCCGAAAATGTAAAGAAGATTTCCCTCTTTATCATAGGTGAAAATTCTGCCACGCTTACGGTCAAGCATGGAATAAATCCCTTTGTCGCGGTAAACCACGTCGGTAATTTCACTGGGACCGCTGTAATCTCCGTAGGTTCCGATTCTGATATCGCCGCCTACATTTTCATTTTCACCCTTCTGGATAACATCCTTACCCTGCGGATTCAAACGTCTTACTGCCTGCACACCGTCAGAATCGATATTGGTGGCATAAATAAATCCGTCAGTATCTACATCCATACCGGTAAATTCTGTAGGAATATATAACTGTTGCTTAGAACGCTCTTCCTTAGTAGCGATTCTTCTCCAGAATTTTTCCCAAAGCGTAATCTTAACTTCAATGGTTCCGAAATAGCCGGTAAAGGTTCCGTCACTTTCAAATACCAAAATACCTTCAAATGCATTACGGGAAATCACGTATACACGGTCTGCATAGTCAACCGTTACCTTAATGGGAATAAAGTCAAAGCCTTCTTCCAAGATTTCGGATTGGGGATTATCAATAATCTTGACAAACTCTCCTTCCGGTGTCAGCATAACAATTCTCTTGTTCATGGAATCCGCTACATACAGATAACCGTTTTCTGATACACACACACCGTAAGGCTGGTTAAAGGTATCTGCCTGGCCATTGTTGTCAAAGGTATCAATCACCCGGACTGTTTCTGTCATTTCTTCATTCAATACCACGATACGGTTATTTTTGGTGTCTGCCACATAAACAAGTCCGTCATCTGCCACACATAAATCCTGAGGCTCCGTAAAGTCCGTGGTTCCTACCGACTGTCCCGTCACGGAACCGTTCGGAACATAGGCCGCAGGTGTAAGTACAAAGTTTTCACGATAATCGTAATTATAGGTGTCATACGGAAGTTCTTCCGCATATACCGTTCCTGCAAAGGATAATGTCAGCATTGCTGCCGCAATCAGGGAGGCAGCTGCTTTTACAAACAAATTATGTTTTTTCATCTCGCCCCTCCTGTTATTCTTTCATACCGGAAGTAGTCATGGTTTCCAGTACGTTGCTCTGGCACAGCAGGAAGAAAATAATAGGTACTGCCGCAATAACAAAGGTTACTGCCGCTGCCGCACCGGCTCTTGCCGTACCGCCCGCAGAAATCTGCTGCAGTGCAAACTGCATGGGCTTTAACTGTTCGTCGCGAAGGAACATGCTACCTGTATTTCCCCACATTTGCTGGAACTGGAAAATAGCCAGTGTCAGCCATGCAGGCTTTACGTTAGGCATTACGATTTTCCAGAAAATCTGGAACTCCGATGCACCGTCTAATCTGGCTGATTCCATCAAAGATGTAGGAAGCTGCTCCATAAACTGCTTCATCAGGTAAAGCCCCATACCGTAGGAGCAGGCCGGAAGAATCAGCGCCAGATAATTATTGTTAATCCCTAACCAGCTGATAATCATGTAGTTGGGAATCTGGGTTACTGTCCAGGAAAACATCATGGAAAGCACAACCATATTAAACAAAAGCTTCTTTCCCGGAAATTCATGCTTTGCCAGGGGATATGCCGCAAGGGACGCCAAAATAACGTGACCTACGGTTCCGAAGCCCGTAATAATAATGGTATTTAAAATATATCTGGAAAAGGGAACCCAGGAGTCGTTCATAATGGTGAACAAGTCCGTAAAGTTCTCAAGGGTAGGGTTTCTTACCAGAATCTTCGGCGGGAACTGATATAATTCGTCCAAAGGCTTTAAGCAGTTATTGACAATCATCACAAGCGGAAGTGCCATAAAAAATCCGCAAATTGCCATGATAACAAATAACAGGGTATTGCCTGCCATGGAACGGTTCAGTTTCTTTTCCCTGGGCTTGAAGAATCGATATTTCTTTTTGTATGATGCTGTTTTTGCCACTTATTCTCCCACCCTTCCTAATAATTTCTGAACCAATTTATTGGTACCTACCATCAGCAGGAATAAAACTGTTGCTATGGCAGATGCATAACCCATATCAAATCTGGTAGAGCCGTAGTCAAGAAGGTGTGTTACCACGGTTGCACCGGCATAGTTTACGGAAGGATTTCCTGCCAACTGGATGGAAATATCCGCTACCGCAAAAGACTGGGTAATCTGCATAACCGCACCGAACATCAGCTGCGGCTTCATGGCAGGAAGTGTTACATACCAAAGCTCCTGCCAGCGGTTCTTAACACCGTCAAGGGCTGCTGCCTCATACATACTCTTATCTACCGTCTGCAAACCTGCGATAAAGGAAAGGAAGCCGGTACCTAGGGATAACCAAAGCTGAACCACTATGAGGCAGGGCAGGATAAATTTGGCATCCTGCATCCACAGCTTCTGTTCATTGATTACTCCCAGCTTTAATAAAATTCCGTTTAAGTATCCGTATCTGTCACCGGAGAGAATCAGGCTCCATACCATATATGCATTACCGCAAATAGACGGTGCATAAAAAATCAAAGTAAGCACTGTTCTGATTTTGCTGGAAAATTCATTGATAATCCATGCAAAAAGTAGACACAACAGGTAGCTGACAGGTCCCGTTACCACCGCAAAAATCAAGGTGTTTTTCAGGGAGATTAGGAAGATATCGTCTTCCAGAAACAGCTTAATATAGTTGTTCCAACCGTTAAAGGTGGGCCATTCCAACATATTAAAGTAGGTAAAGCTCAGTGCAATACTCATTAAGACCGGTAACACTGTGAACAAAAAGAACAGGATAAAATAAGGTGCCAGCATCAGGTAGCATTCTTTGTTCTTTTTAATCTGATACATCAGCGTACCCTGTTTTTTGGCAACAGCCAAAGCTTCTTTTGATGCCATCTTACTTTTCCTCCTTCTTTAAGTCATCTTCCGTCACCAAACCGAATTCTTTTCGCTTATAAGTGATTTCATCGTTAATATAAAGAACCTTATCCATCAGCTCTTCTCTGGGGGAAGCCGTATCGGTTTCCGTGGTTACGGTATAGAACGCATTATTAACATTACGCCAGGAATAATAACCGCCGGGCACCTGAGGAATTCCCTCTACCCAGGTAAAGGCTTCCTTTAATGCTTCATAGGTATCTACCGACCATGGAATGTTATCAAAGGCTTCCTGGTTTGCGGTTGCCACACGGGCTGCAGAACCCATCAGGGATTCCATTTCTCTGTCAAACAGTGTCTGTACCTCTGCGGAAGTCCACCACTTTAAGAATTCCCAGCATGCCTTGGGGTCTTCTGTATCTGCCATAATCATGCTGGCAAGTCCGGTACAACCTACGGAGTGGTCTATGCTTCCGTCTTCCTTCACCGTTCCGGGTACAATGGTAAAGTCCCAAAGTCCGGCAATATCCGGTGCGGAAACCTCCAGGTTATTAAATACGGTATAGTCTGCAATAATGATAGGACATTCACCGGTACGGAAACGCTCTTCCACACTGGTTACCTTATCCAAACCGTAATCGGTATAATACTCGCAATATTCTTTAAAGGTATTTACTGCAATATCGGAATCAAGTGCAGAAGTAATACCGCCTTCGTCATAATAAGCTCCTCCGTTCTGATACAGCAGCATTGCAAAAATCTGCTCCGTAGGTAACATACCGAATTCCATTTGGTTTTTCGCCAGCACTGACATGGTTACCTTTACTTCATCCCAGGTCTTGGGAACACCAATTCCAAGCTCCGCCAAAATATCCTTACGGTAGAACATTACCGGGAAGGTCTGTGTTTCCGGCAGTGCATACGTTGCTCCGTCAAAGGAAAAGGCTGTAAGCGCACTGTCATAGAAACGTCCTGTTACTTCCTCAAAATCTTCAAACTGAGTCAAGTCAATAACCGCATTACGAAGTCCGTAGTTTACAGGCGTATCGTTACCGGTATTTAGTACCGCTCCCGCAATACCGTTGGTATTTGCTACCTGAATAGCCACATCCGGGCCTTCCCCTGCAAGCTCTGCACGAAGCAGCGTATTCATATCTACCAGCTGCACATTGACGTTAATACCGGTATTACTTGTAAAGGATTCATCAATCAGTGCTCTGATTACGTTTGCCTGGTCACGGCCGGTACCTACCCAAAGAGTAATTGTGGTGGTATCTGCTGTTTCTTCTACAGCTCCCAGGGAGTTATAGTCTATAATAAAGGAATAAAATAATCTTCTAAGCTCAAATACAATCTTTTCCCATAAGGAATTGTGTTCCACTACCACCTCTTCCTCTACGGAATAAATGTTAATACGATCCAGCTGCAAGGGCTGGTCAATTACCTGGGTAATCCAGGTACCGCAGGCCCTTACGTTCTGTTTATAGGTGGCAACGACCTTTACAAAACGCTCTTCATCCGTAATCAGATAGTCCATCTGGTCACGCATGGTAATTAACACTGTTTCTTTATCTGAAGTCTGTCCGGAAGCACTTCTTAAATTTAAAATGGCTTCATCCAGCTGATCTCTTACTGCTGTCATTTCTGCATTCAGCCCCGGCAGGGATGCTGCAATCTGATAGTCACGATAGGTATCCGGGCTTACACCGGTAATGCGGATTACCTTACGGTAAATCGCATTTAACTGGGATACACTGTCCTGTACGCTTGCAATGACATCTGAAAACTCACCCAGAACTACTTCCATGCGGATGGTATGGGTTCCTGCCTCTAAATAAAAGCTGTAAGGATTTCCTTCTTCATCGGAAAGCACATCCGTTCTCCAGTTGGATTCATAGGTGAATCCGTAATCTTCCATTTCTTTAAAAGGTACTTCCCCGTCAATGGTAATCTTACGGGATACATAAATACCTCTCATAAAGTTCTGTTTCGCAAACATGGAAATATTATAATAGCCGCTCTCAGGTACTTCGAATTCCCATTCAATCCATTGTCCCGCATCACTCCAGCTGCTGCCGCCGATGGAGTTATTAAGCAGCTCCTTGGCACTAACCGGATAAACCGCAGGAGAAGATTGGTCCTGCTTGGGATATAACATCTGAGAGGATGTTTTGGTGGCATTTTCTGCCTGAATTTCTACATTCACGCCTGCGGTATTTTTCGCACCTTCAGCATCCCACTTTGCTTTTACTTCTTCATAGCTTTCTACTTCTTTGCTGTTAGTCAAAATCAGCTTTCTAAGAAGCATGGGTTCTCTTTGTGAATTAATGGAAATGGTATGGCTGCCCTCTGTCAAATATAATTTTAGAGGTGTGGTAATATATCCGTTACTGTCGTAAAGGTTCACCGTCATCCATTCAGGAATTTCCACAGAGGTAGGCTTCATATCGTTGCCCTGGTTATCCTTATTCCAGGTAACATCATAGATACCGCCGGCAAAGCTTTGCTGCGCAATATCAGTAGACCACACACGGGAAAATTCAATCAAAGAAAGCTCGCCGTAAGGAAGATTGCCGTCTAAAAAGAAGCTTCTTTGGATTTCAGAGTTTTTTCCTGCTACCGGGTAATACTGTACCTGCAGTTCATAAAGTCCTGTTTCCGGCACTTCCACTTCATATTCGATATAACCGATTTCAGTGGTCAAAACACTGTCTCCGGTAACGCCCTCATAATCACTGTAAATCTCTGGGGTCACCTCTTTATCACTTTCCATATAGGATATGTAATCAGCCGCTTCTATTTCTATGGTTGCTTCAGGACTTGCCGCATCTGCATACTGCGCAAGGTATTCCTTATATCCGGGAACCTCATCCTGCACGGAATAAGTGCTGACAATTTCCTTTGCTTCCTCCTGTGTCATTGTTCCGGTTGCTGCCATAACGCTTACACCGTTTGCAGAAAAAACAGTGACCGACATAGCCGCTGTCAGGAATATGGCTGTCATTCTTCTGCCGACTCTTCCCAATCTCATGTTGTTACCATTCCTTTCTCCAAGAATTAACCTTCTATTCGTAATACCACGCATCCTCATCCTCTTTCGGTGCGGGCATATATTTCCTCAGTGCTTTTTCTATCATAAAGGTACAAAGAAAGCACCACATCCCCGGCCAGATAAAAACGGTAGGCAAGGGTAAAAAGTAAAACCAAATCCATACAAGCAATCCGGTTCCCAATAGCATTACCACCGTGAAAGCGAAATACCTTACTGCCATAACAAACGAAAGCTTCACCAGACCTAAAATAGTTAATGAAAATCTGGACATCACCGGAAACAAATAAACCAACACCGCTACTGTTACCAGCATCAGTAAAAAGCAAACTGCACTTGCAACATTTTCTGTTCCGCCGCCGGCAATAACTGCTGTCTCTCTCAAGTACCAAAGAACCAGCAGCCAAAGACCGCTTCCAAGCGTAACAACACTTCCCTGTGCAAAGGTTCTCTTAAAAGATGCCAGATATTCTACCAGTGGATAGCTTCTGTTTCGTCTGATATTTTTCATCATGGCATAGTATAAAGAAGTAGTTGCCGTCCCAATGGTAAAAACCGGCAAGCAGCTGATAAACCAAACAATGTTCAGAATAATAATCTGTCCTGCCTTGGTAAGGTAATAAACTAAGTTTCCTTCCGGACTAAGCAATCTCTTTTTTTCTTTCTTTTCGTATAAATCTTCCTTAGGATCAGTCATCCTTCCATTCCTCCCTGATCGGATAGCTTTTTAAATCAGGAAGCTCATCCAAGGTTACTACTGCCTCATGTTCATATGCCTTTATCAGCATGCTCTCTTCCGTATACTGTTCACTTAAGGTATGGATTGCTGTGCCCTTTGCCACAAACTCACCCTGCCAAGTGCTCCACATACCCCACATCGCTCCGTCACGAATTGCCAAATCCGGATCAAAAATACAACCGTTTTCTGTCATGTATACCGGTTTCGGTTCCTCACTATAATTGGTTGCTGCATTTAAGTATTTGGAAATCTGCGAAGTATAAACACGCTCTCCGGGATAAACGTCTTCTCCGATAATATCCACATACTCATCTCCCGGATACCACCGGGCATCCTGTCCGTTCCAAACCCAAATCAGGTTGTTAAGACCGTATTCCTTGGTAAACTTTTCATACATGGTTATGTACAGTTTTTTATAGCTTTCTGCATCGGCAGCTCCCCACCAGAACCAACCGCCGCTTGCTTCATGAAGGGGTCTGAACAAAACCGGCACACCGTTATCACGCAAAATTGTAAGCTGCTGTGCAATCACGTCCATATCCTGCATCAGAAGCCCGTAGCCCTCTTCATCCTGACCGTTCATAATCTTATTTAAATCAATATTAGTATGTTCCTTATAAAAGCTACTGAACCAATCGCCGGTAATGTACTTTTCCGGTACTGTCCAATGCCAGTGAAAGGAAACAATATGTCCATTCTTCCATGCAGCCAGCGCGTATTCCGTGGTACGTCCTTCCGTTCCGTTAGCGACTCTGGAAGTTGTATAATCCATAAAGTCCATCGATATAATCGCAGGAAGCTTACCCGTAGTCTTTTTAATCACCTGAACTTCCTTCC
This sequence comes from Lachnospiraceae bacterium, assembly GCA_017411305.1. Classification (GTDB taxonomy): domain Bacteria; phylum Bacillota; class Clostridia; order Lachnospirales; family Lachnospiraceae; genus Suilimivivens. Next base: position 166,563 of record JAFQQI010000048.1, on the reverse strand, counting down.
CAAAAGGTCCTGCATCACAGGTCTGTCCCGATAAAAACTGCTTTCCGTAAATATCGCACAAATAACTGTATAGCCGTTTTGCTTCTTCGGAAGCATTGGGATTGCAAAGCGGTGTTGTAATTTGATAAACAGATGTATCAATAGGTGCCGAATCCGTAATTTTTAAACAGTCCAGGGAAATCCAGCCCCAATATTTACTCAACGTTATTTCATGCTTGCCTGCCGTCATGTACACTCTTTCAATTACAGAATCCGTAAACTCAGCTTCTTCTACATACACCGTACCGATAGATTCCTTATCCACTGATACATAATTATGCTTTTCACCGCCCATACCGGCGCTGACAAAATTAAGGTCATAGAAGCCTTCCTTCGGAATCTCTACCTGAAAAATACAGGCATCAGTATCCTCTTCAAATCCTTCTACATAAGAGTTACCGGAAAAGTTTTTTAACTTCGGATTAACTACAGCTGCTACCTTCCCGGTCCCTTTTGCTTCCTCTGCCTCATAAACAAGGGAGATTTCCGGCTTAAAAGCCTGCATTTCTACATTTTTTCGGGGCTCCGCTTCTGTAGCTCTACCGCATCCTGTTAATATCATGCACATCATAATTATTGTGAAAGCAATACGATTAACCGTAGGATTAAGCATATTTTTAACTCTCCGTTAACCTAATAATATATTCTAGAATATACTTCTTCACCCCCCCCAATTCATCATTCTTTATTGCGTTTAATATCTCTATATTGCTCATCAAAAAAATTTTGTATACTCGCACAAAATTCTTAAATCTTTTTTAGCAAAATTTCCCCAACAAAAAAGAGTTAATAAAGTTTTTCGTAAACTTTATTAACTCTTTTTTAAACCTAATCTTCTTTTTTACAATAATCAACGCATAAAAAGCATTTTCAGATTTAACTGTTTTTACCCGAAAGCCTCTTTCGGAAATTGCGATAGGCCCACAGCAGTCGGTAATACAGCATAAAATACATCGTTGACTTCATATGCATACGAATCAGCTTCCGTTCCTCTGCATGCACTCGTTCTTCGTAATACCTGTTCTCCATAAATCCGGGAAAGGTTTCCTTCATCTCCCGTCCCAATGCTTCCACGAATCGGTATTCCTTCTTCTCTACGCCTGCCATATAAGAAAACAGGGTATTCACATAAAACAATGTTGTAAAGCTGCTTTCAATCTCCGGATAATATTTTTCGAAAAAATCAAATTGCTTTGCTTCTTTTATCATGACACGTGCAGCTTCCATACGATGCTCGCAACGCTCCTTCGTAATGGTATGCACCGTAGAAGAGCCATGCTGATAATAGTAGTAAAGCGGCTCCGGAATATATTCAAAATGCTTTGAGCGCAGCATCCAGGAGTTGCTGATGGCATTATCCTCATAAAAAATCCCCTCCGGAAACCGGTTCGGATAATCCATAATGATATGACGTTTATAAATTTTAACAACCAAGCTGCCACTGTCCAAAATCAGAGAACGGTATTTCTCCTCCTCCAGCTCTCCGGTTTGGGAAGCTTTATTGTTCGCTACTACTGTACCGATTTCCATGCTGTGCTTATGGGTCAGATGATAATCACATCCAACCATATCTGCGCCGGTTTCTTCCGCACGTGTCAGCAGTCTCTCATAAAAATCTTCTGTCACCCAGTCATCACTGTCGATAAACCCGATCCATTCCCCGCATGCAACTTCAAGTCCCAGATTCTTAGCGCCACCCTGCTTCTTATTCACCGGTGACGCAATTACTCTTATTTTATCGGGAAACTTTTTTTGGTAGCTTCGCAATATTTCAAGAGAGTTGTCTGTAGAACAATCATCCACCGCTATAATCTCATAATCGCTAATGGTCTGGTTCACCAGACTGTTTAGGCAATATGCAAGCTTATCATCTGCTGCCATATTATAAACAGGTACAATAATACTTAATCTCATACAAAACCTCTACAGCTCTGTCAGCTGTCCGCCTTTGATTTCTCTGATCGTGTTATTTACGCTAATCCATACACTTGTGGCATAAGGATTAAATACAAAGCTATTATCTGCAGCAAACTGTAATCCGTTTGCCTTTTCCATATAATCAACATATTCAATATTGGTGCAATACCAGATATCCTCTCTGCCGCCTGCCAGTTCACAGAATTCTTCTATTAAATCCCAGTTATTGTCCCTGGTAAATTCATAGCTGTGTCCCCAGACGTACATCAAGTAAAGATACTGTTTCTTCGCAAGTCCCACGAACTCTTTTCCGAGCTCTAACAGGTTGTTGTTATGATGACAGGTTGGCAGCCATTCATATAAGTCCGTTGGCAGATTGAAATTATGACTGTCACCCACAATTCTGGAATATTTGATTCCCAGCGCCGGCAACACCTGCTTAATTTCCTCACTGTAAGAGCCATTGGGATAAGAAAGTCCTCGTACAGGCTTTTTCAGTAGCGCCTCCAGATTCTTCCTATCCGCCAGCACTTCATCCACCACCTCCGGCATGGGGCATCTTGCAATGGTAGGGTGAGTCAGTGTATGGCAGGCTATTTCATGCCCCTCATAAAGCATTTCATATTCTTCCATTGGAATGCGTACTGCATCTGTTAATCCGGAATTCACATGAAAGGTACCCTTCATTCCGTGCTTATTAAACAGCTCTACCAGTCTTCTGTCTTCTTCCTTACCGTCATCATAGCTCATGGTAAGTGCCTTATGCTTTCCGCCGGGAAAGCAAACATATACTTTGTTCATGTCTTATCCTCTCGTTCTTTTGTCTTTATAGCTGTATTATTCTTTAGCAAAATATGAAGCTATCTTAGTTACCGCTTCAATCACATCTGCCACATCTTCATCTGTCATGGCATAATAAAGCGGCAGACTGAGCATTTCTTCGTAAAGCTTTTCTGCTTTGGGGCAGCATCCCTTTTGATATCCCAAACCTTCATAATAAGGGAAGGTATAAGTAGGTATATAATGCACATTACAACATATGTTTTCTGCCCCAAGGGCGTCAAAAAACTGCTTTCTGTCAATAGTAAGCTTCTCCGGTTTTATCCGCAAAATATAAAGATGCCTTGTTGTATCAGATTCAGGAATTTCCTTTTGCACAAACAATTGAGGCAGCTTAGAGAAGGCCTCATCGTATGCTTTTACAATTTCCTTTCTTCTGGCACTGAAAAGCGGCAGTTTATCCAGCTGACTTATCAAAAGGGCAGCCTGCATGTCTGTAATCCGGTAATTATATCCCAGATAAATCTGCTCATAATACCATGGGCCGTGAGACTCATGAGCCATCTGTGTCTCATTTCTGGTAATCCCATGGGCCCGATACAACAACAGCTTTTGATAATATTCTTCGTTATTGGTAAGCACTGCGCCGCCTTCACCGCAGGTTACCGTTTTCACCGGATGGAAGCTTAAGGTAGTCATGTCAGCAATAGAGCCGTTCTTTTTTCCGTTGTAGGCAGTACCGATGACATGAGCACCGTCCTCTATCAGCACCAAATGATTCTCCTTGCAATGCGCAAGCAGCTTATCCAGCTCTACCGACTGTCCCGTAAAATCTACAGCCACTACTGCTTTTGTCTTTTCATTAGTCAGCGCCGCTACATTGGCCGGGTCAATGTTATAGGTTTCTTCATTGATATCCGCAAACACCGGCTTGGCACCGCAATACAGTGCACAGTTCGCTGATGCCGCAAAGGTAATCGGAGTAGTAATCACTTCATCCCCCGGCTCTACTCCTGCTGCCAGACATGCAATATGAAGTGCAGCAGTTCCGTTACTGCAAAGTACGGCGTACTTGGCTCCCGTCACCTCACATAGCTTTTTTTCTGCCTCAGCAATTTTCGGTCCGCAGGTCAGGTAGTCACTTTTTAATACCTCTACCACGGCCTGAATATCCTGCTCGTCAATATATTGATGTCCGTAAAAAATCTTTTCCCTGCGTACGGGCGTTCCTCCGCAAATCGCCGGTTTATTCATATGTAATTCCTGCCTTTCTATGAAACAGCCTTCATCCTGTGAAGAAATACTTCATCTGCTATGGCTGCAATAAATTCGCTGTTTGTGGGTCTTCCGCTTCCGCATTCCGGACAATATCCGAATACTCTGTCAAAGGTTCTTTTGTTTCCTCTTTCCCATGCAATCTCAATTGCATTGCGGATGGCTCTTTCCACTTTACCGTCAGTAGTATTATAACGCTTGGCTATCTCCGGGTAAAGTAATTTAGTAACACTCCCTACTACTTTCATATCATTTATTGTCATAACTACTGCATAACGGATAAAATGATATCCCTTTAAATGTGCCGGGACTCCAAAGTCCAACATGATGCCAAAAATCGTTTTCTCATTCGTAATGTTTCCATAACCATTCATCTCCACATCTCCAATCTGTTAGTCTTTCCCCTTTTCTTATCACAGTATAGGACATGCCGAATTTCATGAATAGTTGTTACTCATCGCGAAAAAACTGTCGTATTCACGATATTTTCAATAAATTTTTGAAAGCCATCGCGGGCTGCTACTTTATCCTGTAAATCTCCTTTCAAGTCGTAATAATAGCTACCGGATTCAATTTCCATTGAAATGCTGTCAATCGGAAATCCCGGGATTCTTTTCCCATGGGGAATGTCTGTAAGAAGGAATGCTTCTCCCCACAAGCTCTCATCTTCACTTTCAAAATATTGATCTTCTGACACTACCATACTGATCGCATTTTGATATCTGCCCATGATGGGACCATACTGCTTTACCAGACCTGCATAATACGCAAGAAGTTCTTCATCGGTATATCTGTGTTCTCCTCTTCCTCGTACACAAACACCCGGTTGTAATTCTTCCGGAAGCATCTGTTTTGTTTCATAATTCCATAAATACAATCCGGAATCGCAAGAAAAAACCGGTTCCTTAAAACAATCATAATAAGCTCTTGCTTTAAGTCTCGCATTCTCAAGCGGATTATTTCCTGTTTCCTCTATTAAAGGCGCTTTTTTACCCAGCCGGTTTTCAGCCTCTTTAAGTCCGATTAAAGAAACAGGCAAAGGATCAAGCCAGCGTTTCATGGCAAGAAGCTTAGCCGGATTACCGGTTCCGTATATCATCTGTATCTCGCGTCGCTGTTTCATTTCTTCTTATTCCTACTTTACCGGTTGATAGCTACCGTCATCAATAATATACCGCCAAAGAATATTTCTGTCTTTTTCCTCAGCATAATCAATTCCGACTCTTTTGGCCGTTCGGTAGACCGGCTTTATACCGTCATCCTCCAACCACAGTTCATCGGATACTGTCATATCAATTTCATTCAGGCTTCTGTCAATTCCCATAGCCTTTGTCAGCTTGCCGGGACCGTTATATTCCTCCACACCTCTAATCAGTACTGCTTCCGGAAAGCCTTCCTCGCCGGTCACCACATTAAACAGGCTGTGCATTCCGTAGCACAGATACACATATGCCGTACCTCCCTGCATATAAAGCACCTTTGTCCGTTCCGTCTTCCCTTTACTGGCGTGGCAGGCCGTATCCTGCTCACTGTAATAGCATTCCGTCTCTGTAATCCGGTATCGCAATATTTCTCCGTTTACCTTGCGGCAAAGAAGCTTACCGATCAAATCAGGCGCCAGGACCGTGGCAGGCTGTCTGAAATATTCCTTTTTTAGCCGTTTGTTCATTTTCTCTACTCCAATGCCCCGTAAATAATCTGACGCATCTTACGTCTTAAGGACTGGTCTGCTCCCTGCTCAATCTGTTGCATATAAACCAAGGTCAGTTCTTCCTTAGGATCAATAAAAAAATAAGTACCGGGAAGTCCGTCCCAGCCGTATTCCCCCACGCTTCCGTTACTTGCCGCAAGTGCAGGATTCATCATGACCCTCATAAAATTACCGTAGCCGTAACCGATAATACTGTCAAAGTCCACACACTTCATCTGCTGCTCATTTAACTGATTGGTTGCGATATAATCTACCGTTTTACGGCCGATAAAATTATGTCCGTTGTAGGAACCGCCTGCTGCCAGCATCTGTACGAAATGATTATAATCCTCCAATGTGGAATATAAACCGCCACCGCCGGACTCAATATAAGGAGGCTTAGTAGGCGCATACATATTCAGCCACTCATAGGCTTTTTCATCTGCCTTTTTTAAATGTCCTTCTTCGTCTATGCGGGAATACATCTGTGCCAATCTGTGAATTTGGCTTTCTTCTATATAAAAGCCTGTATCCTTCATACCTAAAGGCTCAAAAATAGTTTTCCGCAGATGTTCACCATAAGGGATACCGGTAATTGCTTCCACCACACCCGCAAGTGCATCTGCGGAAAACCCGTATCTCCAACCTTCGCCGGGTTGAAACTGCAGCGGCACCTCTTCCCCGATTGTATTGATAATATCCAGATTGCTTAAAGACCTTCCTTCTTCTCTTGCCTTTACCGCACGCTCATGCAATCTGATACGGACCTGCTCCATCACCTGATCAGACTCTCTGTCCTCTCCCGGGTATACCAGTCCGGAGGTCATATTAAGGAGATGCTGTAAGGTAATGGGACGCACTGCATCCACAAGTCCATCCTTAGTAGATACCTTCATATTCTTGTAGCCTTCCAGATATTTAGAGACCGGCTCATACAAATCTATGATTCCCTGTTCATAAAGCATCATTGCCGCTACTGTTGTAATGGGCTTTGTCATGGAGAACACTTTGTAAATGCTGTCTTCTTTATCAGAACCGTACACATTCCGGAATACTTCCTTTCCCTTATGGTTCACCACAAGGGAAGCACCACCAATGCGCTCTTCCTGCATTTCCCTTTCAAATAAAGTATCAAGATACTTCAGTTTCTGAATATTCATCCTTTATAATCTCCTTAAATGTTACTTCTATTTTCGTTCCTTTTCCGACTTCGCTTTCCAATGAAATATCTGCATTTAATTTTATCAGAATATGCTTTACAATTGCAAGCCCGAGGCCTGTTCCGCCTGTAGATTTACTACGGCCTTTATCCACACGGTAAAAACGTTCAAAAATCCTTTCCTGATGTTCTTTAGGAATACCGATTCCTGTATCTGTCACCGTAAGCACTGCTTTATCTGATTGGTTTCTTACGTTTACTGTGACGGTTCCGTTTTCCCTGTTATAGCGGATAGCGTTATCAATCAGATTGTAAAAAACCTCCTCCACCATCTGCTTATTTGCCATTATTGCGGCATCTTCACCTTCCAGTTTCAGATTTACCGAATGTTTCGCAGCGTTAATTTGCAACATATCCACACATGTCTGTGCGCTATCCCACAAATGTATTGGTTCCAGCATATCATCTGTCTCATTATCATCCAGCTCTGAAAGTCTTATGACATCATTAATCAATGTAAGCAATCGATTGGCATTTTTGTGAATTTCTCTTCCGAAACGCTGCACTTCCTTTTCTTCACTTACCATTCCGTTTTCTATCAACTCCGCATAACCTGAAATAGCAGTAAGCGGTGTTTTTAATTCATGGGAAACATTGGCAGTAAATTCCTGACGCATTCTGGCATTACCAAGGACATCATCATGCTGGTTTTTAATTGCTTCGATAAAAGGTTGCATTTCTTCATACGATTCAATCTCGTTTACTTTTTCCACATCTTTTGCAATTTCTTTAATGGGATGAATAATGCTTTCGCTTAAAAAATAAGAAAGAAGCCCACAAGCGGCAAACAAAAATACTGTTACAAGCAAAATTGCCGGAAAAGCATATTCCATAATGCGGTATACACTATCTGCATCTCTGGAAACACGAACCACCATCCCATTTTCCATGAGTAGCGCATAATAATAAGTATTTTGTTCCAGCGTATCCGACATACGAATTTTTTTACCCACTCCCATTCCAAAAGCAGACACTACCTCCGGTCTGTCTTTGTGATTTTCCATTTTGGAAGCATCTGCCATTGTATCGTAAATAACACTTCCGTCCGTATCGATATAAGTTACTCTGATATGATTTTCCACCATTTTCCGTTCAAACTCTTCATGATTTCCCTGCAATTTCTCTTCGTCTGTCGTTTGCAAAAAAAAGCCCATGGTTTCTGCATAGACCTCCAAATCTTCCCATATCTGATTTTTCAGCAAATGATAACAAACAGCTACTGTCAGCAATAGCGTTGTCACTATTGCCAAAGTAGCTGTACCCATCAAACTGTTATTGATTTTTCTTTTCATACAAGGGTTCCTTTACACATTAAAAATATATCCCACATTACGCACAGTCTTAATCATACTGCCCGCTTCTCCCAGCTTCTGACGCAATGTTTTGATGTGCATATCAAGAGTCCGGGATTCTCCCTCAAAATCCGTGCCCCACACTCTGCTCAGAATTTCTTCTCTTGTGGCTACACTTCCTACATTTGTCATCAGTACTTTCAAAAGTTCATACTCTTTATATGTCAACTCGCAAAGTTCATTTTCCACTGTCACACAATGCTTTTCTTCATTCAGGCATACATTTCCGATGGTAATGATTTTCTCTGCCGGCTCCTTACTGGTTCTCCTAAGGAGAGCTTTCACTCTGGAAATAAGTTCCATCACGCCAAAAGGTTTGATAAGATAGTCATCGGCTCCCATATCAAGACCTTTCACTTTATCAATCTCAGAAGTCTTTGCAGTCACCATTATAACAGGTAATGCGCTGTAAACAGCATCCCCCCGAATTTCTTTTACAACTTCAAGTCCGTCCGCATCGGGAAGCATAATATCAAGAAGCAGTAAGTCCGGCTCTCTTTCTTTTAATGCCGCAAAGAAGTCTTTTGCGTATTCAAATTCCTCTACCACGTGCCCGGAATTTTGCAATGCAATCTTCTCAATCTCCCTGATATTTTTGTCATCCTCTACCACATAAATCAGTGCCACAATTCATCCTCCGAAAGCATTTTCGAAAAGCCTTAAGGAAGTGCATACTTATCCTTCAAATGCTTTACTTCCGCCATAAAAATCAGATTATCCTTGCTGGACATATTATCCTGATACTCATGGGTATCAAAATTATCTTCATTTAACTGTAACATAGCAAGCGCAATGTTGGAGCAATGGTCGGATACTCGTTCATAATTGGTAGTAAGGTCTGCCAATACAAATCCCATTTCAATGGAACATTTGCCCTTACGAAGTCTCTTCAAGTGACGTTTCTTCACTTCTTCACTCAGGTAATCAATCACTTCTTCCAACGGTTCAATGACTGTTGCCAGCTTCAAATCTTCTTCCTGGAATACCAAAAATGCCGTGTTCACAATATCCTTAATTGCACTGGTATAAACAGCAAGCTCTTCCTGCGCTTTCTTGGAAAAGCTCTGTTCTTTATCCGTCATTTCTCTTGCCGCATCCACAATATTGATTGCATGGTCTGCAATACGCTCAAAATCACCGATGCAGTGAAGTAAAACGGAAAGCTGCTGGCTGTCTTTTTCTGTCAAATCGTGACTACTCAGTTTCACTAAATAGGAACCGATTTCATCATCGTAATGGTCTACGATATTCTCCAGTTCTTCTACCTTATCAGCCATCGCCTTATCAAATTTATCTACCACCTGAATGGCAAGCAGCAATGCTTCCTTAGTATATGTTGCCATCTCTACGGCTGCATTTTTACACTGTTCCAACGCGAAACCGGGTGTATTTAAGAAACGAGGGTCCAGAATCTGTACATCCTTCTTGTTCTTCTGTGCATCCAGTTCCTCCTGTGTTTCCGGAATGGTAATATAAACCAGTTTTTCCAAAACAGAAGAAAAAGGTGCTATCAAAACTACCGCAACCACGTTAAATGCCGTATGTACTACCGCTACCCCGAGAGCACTGATTGAGGTTTCCATAAAAGCAAAATTCAACACTGCATGCAGGGAATAGAAAATCACCATAAATCCAACCGTCTTGATAATGTTGTAATACAGATGGATTAACGCTGCTCTTTTACCGTTCTTTCCGGCACCCGCACTGGAAATGAGTGCCGTTACACAGGTACCCACATTCTGACCCATGATAATGGGAAGTGCTGTGGAATAGCTTACCGCACCGGTTACGCAAAGCGCCTGCAAAATACCGATAGACGCAGAAGAAGACTGGATAACAGCGGTCAAAACAAGTCCTGCCAGCATACCCAGTACCGGATTGGAAAACATTAACAATATACTTGAAAACTGAGGGCTTTCTGCCAACGGTTCCACTGCTGTTGACATGGTATCCATACCAAACATCAAAATAGCAAAACCCACCATAATGGAACCGATATCCTTATATTTCTCCTTCTTTGCCATCATAATCATGAAAACACCGATAATGGCAAGCACAGGGGAAAACGAAGTTGGCTTTAACAGTTTCATAAAAAAGCCGGTTCCGCTGATTTCAGCCAAACTCAGAATCCATGCGGTTACCGTGGTACCTACATTAGCACCCAAGATAACACCGATGGACTGTGTCAGCTTCATAATTCCTGAGTTAACAAAACCTACTACCATTACAGTAGTAGCAGAAGACGACTGGATAATTGCCGTCACTCCGGCACCAAGCAAAATTGCCATAAGCTTGTTGGACGTCAGTTTCTCCAAGATAATCTCCAGCTTCCCGCCGGACAATTTTTTGAGGGCGTCTCCAAGCATATCCATTCCGTACAGAAATAATGCCAAACCGCCAATCATCGTCAGTACACTAAAAAAATCCATTTTCCTATCCCTCCGGGTAGTTTTCGTAAAAAATCCTATTTGCTCATTATTTTACACTATTTCTATCCTTTTGGGTATAGGGAATTTTTATTTTCTTACAAAAGGCGCATATTATCCATATTTCCTGTCTCTTTGAAAACTTCCCACTGTCCGATATTAACCGCATGGTCACCGATTTTTTCCAGATATTTTGCAATCATCAAAACATCAATACAATCGTCAGCATCCTTTGCATCTCTTTTCAGCAGTTCTATCAAATCACTCTTTACATTATTAAACAGTTCATCCACCACATCATCACTGGCAATCACTTTCTCAGCTAACTCTCTGTCTCTACCCGTAAATGCATCCACAGCCATCTTGGTCATATCCTTTGCCGCCATTAACATAGGCACGATATGAATGGAGTACTGGGTCAAATCCTTAATGCCGATACGCAACAGCAGTTCTGCAATATCTGCCACATGGTCGCCCACTCTCTCAATGTCCGTCACCACCTTCAGTGCCGCAGTTACTACTCTGAGGTCTCCCACGATGGGCTGTTGCTTGGTAATCAGAAACAAGCACTGTGACTCAATTTCTCTTTGTCTGTTTCCGATTTCCTTATCAATTTTTGTAATTCTGTGTATTTCTTCTTTATCGCCTTTTTCAAAAGCTGCAAAAAGCGCCTCATAATTTTCCAAGGCCTTTTTACCCATTTCCGCAACATTTCCGTCTAACAAAGTCAGGTCTTTTTCAAAACTGATTCTCGGTGACATTTCTACCCCTTTCCGCCATTAACCAAAACGTCCTGTAATATAATCTTCCGTCCTTTTATCTCCGGGTCTGGAAAAAATATTGTCTGTAGTATCAAATTCCACAACCTCTCCCACAAGAAAGAATGCCGTATAGTCAGATACTCTGGTTGCCTGCTGCATATTGTGCGTTACTACGATTACCGTATACTTCTTTTTCAGTTCCTCCATCAGTTCCTCAATTTTTAGTGTAGAAATCGGGTCAAGAGCTGATGTGGGTTCATCCATCAGAAGAATCTCAGGCTCTACCGCAAGTGCCCTTGCAATGCACAGTCTTTGCTGTTGTCCGCCGGAAAGTCCTAAGGCGGATTTTTTCAATCTGTCCTTTACCTCATCAAAAATTGCTGCATCTTTCAAAGAACGCTCCACAATTTCATCTAACTTTGCTTTATTTTTAATTCCGTGGATTCTGGGTCCGTACGCAATATTATCATAAATGCTCATAGGAAAAGGATTGGGCTGTTGAAATACCATTCCCATCTTTTTGCGAAGCAGTGTTGTGTCCACCTTCGGCCCATAAATATCTTCTCCGTCAAGATACACTTTTCCTTCTATTTTTACGCCGTCCACCAAATCATTCATCCTGTTCAGAGTTTTTAAAAAAGTAGATTTTCCGCATCCGGAAGGGCCGATAAAAGCAGTTACCGCGCCGGCAGAAATATTCATATTAATATCCTTAAGTGCATGATTTTCTCCGTAATGAAGATGCAAATGCTCTGCCACAATTTTATATTGCTCTTTCTGATTCATTTTCTCCCTTTCCAATCTCTCGTTTTTTATTTTATCTTGTTTACATCAAATTTTTTTGCCAGATATTTGGTCAGTCGGTTGATAACAAATACTATTACCAGCAATACTACCGCAATGCCGAAAGCCACATCATATTCCGCCTTAGCCATGCTTAAGTATAATTGTATGGTAAGCGTACCGCCGGATTCCATCACTTTATGAAGGTAGCCAATTCCTGCCTTTGGCAAAAGATAACCGCTTCCTGCCGTGAACAAAAGTGCTGCTGACTCTCCCACAATTCTCCCGATTGCCAGAATTACGCCTGTGATGATACCGGGCAGGGCTGAGGGAAGGAGGATAGTTCTTATCATATACCATTTCGTTGCGCCCATACCCAGTGCACCACTTCTGTAGCTGTCAGGGACTGTTTTTAACGCTTCCTGCGTATTTCTGGTAATGAGGGGAAGTACCATAATGGTAAGCGTCAATGCACCTGTCAGAATAGAATAACCAAATCCAAACACATTTCCGAAAAACACCATACCAAACAAGCCAAATATAATAGACGGAATACCCGACAGGGTTTCTGTAGTAAACTCAACCAGTCTTACCAATCTGCCCGGTTTAGCATATTCACTCAGATAAATCGCCGAACCGATACCCACAGGGGTCGCTATCAATAGAGTAATAACAATTATATATAATGTATTTACGATGTTTCCCGCAATTCCCACGGTTCCCTTTAAGGTGCTGGTGACTCCCGTAAGAAACTGCCAGTTCACCTTGCCGATTCCCTTAAAAAAAACATAACCGATAATTCCAAGCAACAGCACAACAGAAAAGCCAGCTGAGATATTAATCAGAAACCGGATTATGACATCTGAATTTCTTTTTCTTTTTCCAATAATACTGTTATGCATTGCCATTCTCTCCCTTCTTCAAAATTCTTGTCAGGAATATATTGATGAGCATGATAAAAGCAAACAAAACCAGTCCTATGGTAAAAAGCACCTGTCTGTGCAGCCCGGATGCATAACCCATTTCCGCTACAATTGCCGTTGTCAGGAAACGGACAGAATTGAACGGAAGCGGCGCATTCACTGAGCTTCCCGATACCAGCGTAATTGCCATAGCTTCCCCGATAGCCCTTCCTACTCCCAGTACAACCGCCGTAACAATTCCCGACTTTGCTGTCGGAAGAACCACCTTGAAAATAGTCTGCATATGGGATGCTCCAAGAGCCAGCGAAGCTGCCCGCAGAGAATCCGGAACTGCTCTGATTACCGATTCACTGATATTGATTACCGTAGGCAGAATCATCACCGCAAGTACAATTACGGCAGAAAGCAGATTTGCCCCACCGGTAAACTGATGACTCTTCGAGTTCTCAAAAACAGCAAGTTCCAGCTTATACATAAGCGGATTTAATATCATAAGCCCCAAAAGTCCGTAAATAACTGAGGGAATTCCCGCCAGCAGTTCCACTGCAGGTCTTACCACTGCCGCCATTTTCTTTGGAGCCGTCTCCGCCAGAAATACTGCCGTAAATACACCCATGGGCACTCCCAAAGTCACTGCAAGCACCGTTCCGATTACGGATGTCAAAACAACCCACAGAATACCGAAAGACGCATCCTCTGCAGAAGGTCTCCACTGTGTTTCAAAGAGAATATCTTTTACTCCCACCTGAAAAAGTGCAGGTGCTCCGTTAATAATCATATATACCGTAATGGATGCCACTGCCAGAACAGCAATGAATGCACACAGGGTAAAAATACCCTGTGCTGTCTTTTCCACTGCGGATTTATTTTTTCTGCTACCGATAATGGTATGTATTTGTTTATTATCCAAAACCCTTACCTCTACATTTATCCGCCAATGTCACTTAGTCTGCAATGATTAATCCCACTGCCGCAATCACTTCTTTGCCTTCTTCCGATGCAAGGTATTCAAAGTAGGCTTGAACCGCTTCGCTCTGCTTGGAGATTTCCCCCTTAGTTGCCATTACAAAAGGCCTGCTGAGGAAATAATTTCCTGCCTTGATATTTTCCGCATTTGCTGCCACGCCTTCCAAAGAAACCGCCACTACCGTTTCATTAATGGCATCTAAAGAAACATAACCGATTGCTCCGGGGGTTGCTGCTACCTTGGCAATTACTGCGCCTGTACTGTCAAGTTCACTTGCATATATACACGCGTCTTCAATTTCCAAAAGTTCTTCAAAAGCACTTCTTGTTCCGGAACTTGCTTCACGTCCCACTACTACAATAGGTGCATCTGCGCCGCCGAGTTCGCTCCAATTCTTTGTTTCACCTGTATATACGGAAATCAGCTGCTCCTTCGTCAGATCAACTACTGTATTGGCAGGATCAACCACAACAGCGATACCGTCAATAGCCACAATGTTTTCTACAATTCCTGCTTCCTTCTCCGCATCCTTAAGTGCTCTTGATGCATTACCGATATCTACGCTTCCTGCAGTTACCGCTTCCACACCGGCTGAAGAACCGGTAAATTCTGCCGTTACGGTTACACCGGGATATTTTGCCATAAAACTTTCTGCTGTGGCATTAGCAAGCTTCTCCATAGATGTGCTTCCCGCCATAGAAACAGTTCCTGTCAAATCTGCATCTGACGCCTCTGCTTCCGTTGCCTGAGCTGCCAATTCTGTCTCAGTGCCGCTACCGCATGCTACCAGTCCAAATGTCATAGTTACTGCACACAAAAGTGCTGTGATTTTTCTCATCTTCATTTTCATAATCTCCTCGTTCTTCTGAATAATTTATGAGGTTTCTTTTTTCTCTCCTCGTGTTCATACAAAGCATATCACGAAGTTTCTTTTGAAAATATCATGTTTATGTAATTCTTTTGTAAGTTTTTTGTAAAATAAAACCGGCAGGATAAACCTGCCGGCCGGAAAGCAAAATATTTTTTTGTATTACTTCTTTATCAATCTCTTTGCTGCATCAATTATGGGATATCCCATTTTTACTTTATACTTTTCCCTAAACGCATCTATGGTTTCTAGCCCCCTGTCCGAAACAGGACGTATCCACTTACGGGAATACATATGGCGCTGCATAATCACATATCTGATAGGTTCATCCGAATAAACAAACACGAACACCAGATAGAAAGGCGCATGGAACACAAAATACGAAATATACACAAGGGGAATTACCATCAGGTACATAAAGGTAATTTCCATTATGGTTCCAAAGGCCGGATCTCCCGCCGCACGGAAGGTATCGTTGTGTTGCCAGTTGCCCATACGGATTACTGCCACAACACAATAAATTGCACACAGCACAGTACAAATTTCAAAGGATTCTCCGGACAGTCCCAGCATGGTAAATATGGGCGTGTGGAATACCATCAGAAGCACTACCACAGACACAATGATTCCGCTGGTCAGATATACAATACGGATTCCTTTCCTGAAAGCGTCTTCATGGCGGCCGGCACCTACGTCCTTGCCTACCAGAATTGCCGAAGCACTGGAAAAGCCACTGAAAAATGCTATTACAACCCCTTCAATGGTACGATAAATTGCCACTGCGGCAATCGCCTCTTCACTTTGTCTGCCCAGTACAATATTGATCAGCATGGTACTGACGCCCATGGCAACTTCATTACACAAAATAGGAAAGCACCGTCCCATAAAGCTTCGGATAAATCGCTTATCCCAATGGAAGCACTTATGCAATTCCAATGCATAAGGAATTCTTCTTATCACTACAAATCCCACCAGAACTGCCACATTCACCAATGCTGCAATGACCGTGCCGATAGCCGCACCGGAGGCTCCCATAGCAGGGGCTCCCAGTTTGCCGAAAATAAATATGTAATTAAAAAAGCAATTGGAAAACACAGATGCAATTCCGGCAATCAACGGAATTTTTACCCGCTCTGTAGAGCGAAGGAGCATACTCATGACTACGGCAATACTTTGTAACGGATAGGCATAACCAACAATTTTAAGATATCCGATACCGATTTGCTGTATGATTTCTTTGTCCGTGTACACACTCATTACAAATCCCGGAAAGCCTACTGCCAAAATATTAAATATCACTCCCACTGCCAAGACCAGACACATGGTAAAGCCGTATGCCTTTCGGATGCCGTCATGGTCCTTTGCTCCCCAAAACTGGGATACAAACAAAGTTCCTCCTCCTACAAACCCCCAGTATCCGCTAAAAAACAAGCTCGAAAACTGGGCACATAAGCCAACGGCACCCACTGTAGTTTCCCCCAGCTTCGCCAGCATCATGGTATCTACCATACTTCCGGTAGTGGTCAAAAGATTTTGAAGTGCTACCGGTATGGCGATTACTGCAATGGCTTTTAAAAAAAATGGCCAATTGAATTTTTCCTGATTCATAAGGTTTTCCTTTCCATAAGGCTTTATCCCAGCAGAAATTCCTGCATTTCTTTTAACAGTTCTTCCGTAAGAAGAAGTAACGTTTGTGCATCCTTCTCCACCACACCGCATTTATGGTACTTCTTAATAAAGCTTATCATTTTATAATTAAAGGTAAGCTTCTCCTGTTTTTTCAGAAGCTCCGGAATACGCTCTGCACGAATCCTGGCATCTGCTTTCAATGTAAAACAGATTTCTCCGTTTTTCCCCTTCACTTCTGTAATATACAGCTTATGAGCATTTACACGAATCATGGAAATTCGGAACAAATTATGGACTGCCGTAGGAATTTCACCAAAACGGTCCAGCAGTTCTTCCCGCATGTCATCACACTCTGCCTGACTCTCTAACCCTGCAATCCGCTTATAAATGTCAAGCTTCTGCACTTCATTCATAATATAAGAAGGCGGAATAAAAGCATCTACATCCAAGTCAACGGTAGTGTTAAAGTCTTCTACCGTGCTGATGCCTTTCAGATTCTTTACTGCTTCATTCAACATCTTACAATACAAATCGTAACCCACTGCCTGCATATGTCCGTGCTGCTTCATACCAAGCAGATTACCGGCACCTCTGATTTCCAAATCACGCATGGCTATTTTAAATCCGCTGCCAAGATCCGTAAATTCCTTTATGGCAGCCAGTCGTTTCTCTGCCACTTCCTTCAGCATCTTGTCTCTTTTATACATCAAAAAGGCATAAGCAGTCCGATTACTTCGGCCTACTCTGCCGCGAAGCTGATAGAGCTGGGAAAGTCCCATATTGTCAGAATCATGAATAATCATGGTATTCACATTGGAAATATCAAGTCCGGTCTCGATAATGGTTGTTGAAACCAGCACATCAATTTCTCCGTTGATGAAATCATACATGATTTTTTCCAGTTCCCGCTCCTGCATCTGTCCGTGGGCGAAAGCCACATTGGCTTCCGGTACCAATTCCTGAATCCCCGCGGTAATGTCCGCAATATTATTAACGCGGTTGTACACATAGTACACCTGTCCGTCTCTGGAAAGTTCCCGGACTATGGCTTCACGTACCATCTCTTCATTATATTCCATGACGTAGGTCTGAATCGGCATACGGTCGTTAGGTGCTTCTTCCAGTACACTCATGTCCCGGATACCGATTAAACTCATATGAAGAGTCCGGGGAATAGGTGTTGCCGTCAGCGTCAGCACATCCACCGATTCCTTCATCTTTTTAATTTTTTCTTTGTGAGTAACACCAAAACGCTGTTCCTCATCAATAATCAAAAGACCTAAATCCTTAAACTCTACATCCTTGGAGAGCACTCTGTGGGTACCGATAACAATATCCACAAACCCCTTGCGCAAATCCTCTACTGTTTTCTTTTGCTCGGCAGAAGTTCTGAATCGGGAGAGCAAGTCAATCCGTACCGGAAAATCCTTCATCCGTTGCACAAAGGTATTATAATGCTGCTGGGCAAGAATTGTTGTAGGAACCAGATACACTACCTGCTTTCCTTCCTGTACTGCCTTAAAGGCCGCGCGGATAGCAATTTCCGTCTTGCCATAACCCACATCACCGCAAATCAGGCGGTCCATAATTTTGGTGCTTTCCATATCCTTTTTAGTAGCTTCAATGGCAGCAAGCTGGTCTTCCGTCTCTTCAAAAGGAAACAGCTCTTCAAATTCCTTCTGCCATACCGTATCTTTTCCGTAAGGAAAGCCTTCGGACTGCTGACGAAGCGCATATAGCTCCACCAGATCCTTCGCCACTTCATTTACGGCTTCTCTGGTTTTAGTCTTTGTTTTAACCCACTCCTGGGTTCCCAGTTTATTCAGCTTTGGCGGTTTTGCATCTGCGGAAGCATACTTCTGAATCACATCCAGTCCGGTTGCTAAAATATAGAGATTACCACCGCCTCTGTATTCTATTTTGATATAGTCCTTGACTACCTTTTCTACTTCAACCTTCTCAATTCCGCGATAAATACCAAGTCCATGATTTTCATGAACCACATAATCACCGATGGCAAGTTCCGCAAAATCCTGAATTTTACGGCCTTCGTATTGTTTCTTCTTCTTTTTCTTCTTTTTTTCCGCACCGAAAATATCACTCTCAGATATGACTACAAACTTAAGTAGAGGATACTCAAATCCCTTCATTACTCTGCCGTAATAGGTCATAACTTCTCCGGGCATAAGTTCTCTGTCCGGATCCTCACTGTAAAAAGCCGTAAGCTCTTGCTCCTGCAGGTCTTTGGCAAGTCTGGCTGCTCTGGTTCTGGAACCGGATAACAGAAGTACCCTGTAACCGTTTTTCTTGAAGCGCTTCAAATCCTTAAGCAAGGCTTCGAAACTATTATTATAAGAAGAAATACTTTTTACGGAAATATCTACCTTACGGTCCGGCTTCAAAATCGGATTCTTCATATCCAGTGCCGCAAGTGTTACTACTCTGTACTTTTGCAACATCGCTGCTGTCTGTTCCACACTGTACAAAAGCTGGGACTGCCCCGGAAGCAAATATCCCTTTTCTACGCGGTGTGCCATACTTTCCCGGAACTCAAGTTCCACCGCACCTGCATGTTCCTTCACTCTGGCAGGTTCGTCAATAAAAATACAAGTCTTGTCTGTATCAAACAAATCCAAAAAAGACGCTGTATCCTCGAAAAAATACCGGATATAACTATCTAAATTTACCAGACTCTTATACTCGAAAACCTCTTCCTTCAGTTCTTTCACAAAAGTCTCTATCCGATGTGCTTCTTCTGTTTTAAACTGTTCTCGCAGCTTTCCTGCAAAAGTCTTTACTTCTTTTTCAATCTTCTCCATTCCTTTATGAAGCTTTTCATCAGATAAAATCAGTTCACAGGCAGGATAGATGGTAATACTTTCCAGCTTCTCAATAGAACGCTGGCTCATGATATCAAAGCTACGGATAGAATCAACTTCGTCTCCCCACAATTCAATTCTGTACGGATTTTCCTCCGTCAAGTCAAACACATCCACAATTCCGCCACGGATGCTGAACTGTCCCGGCGCTTCCACCTGATAATTTTTTTCATATCCAAGCTCTACTAATCTGTGTGCCAGTTTCCGCTCATCAATTTCTGTCTTTTTATTGATAGAGATAATACTTTCCTTCCATACAGAAAGAGGAATCTGCGGAGACATCAAACTGCTGAAGGTAGTCACTACCGTAAAAGGCTTGCCTTCCAGAATTCTGCGCAGGCACTTAATACGCTCTTTGGTCAACTGATTACTGTGAATGTCCGCCTGATAAAAAATCAAGTCCCTGGCAGGATAAGCTGTTACATTTCTGTCATAAAACCGGTAATCCTCCAGTATTTCCTTCACGCGCAAATCACTGAAGGTAATAATCAGTCTGTTCTTATACCCTTCCGAAAGTCCGTCTGCCATATGAAGCTTCTGGGATTCTGCGCATCCCGATAAAGCCGCACACTTGCCCGGCTTCTTTAATAATGCTTTCAGTTCTTCGTATTCACCTAATTCCTGTAGGGGTGCCCGTAACGCTCTCATGCTTCCTCCGCTTTCGGCGCTTTCTTTTCCTTCTTTGTATTATATAAGTTCATGGCCTTATCTATTCCATCACTAAGTATGGTTTCTATGGCAAGTACCGCATTCTTTTTACTTTCTGCAAGAATTTCGTTTTCTTCTTTATTAAAATGGCCCAATACATAGTCTGCCAAATCGTAGCCTGCCGGTTTGTCTCCCACTCCCATTTTCATACGAATAAAGTTTTCGTGTCCCAAATGAGCAATGATATTCTTAAGCCCGTTATGGCCTCCTGCACTTCCTTTTTTGCGCATGCGGATAAAACCCACATCCAGGCTGATATCATCGGCTATCACAATAAGCTCACAGGTTTCATCAATTTTAAAGTAATTTACCAGTTCACCGATGCACTCTCCGCTCAGGTTCATATAGGTGAGAGGTTTTGCAAGGATGACCTTTTCACCATGAATCATTCCTTTTCCGATAAGACCTTTAAATTTATTCTCAAGTACACGAATGCCATGCTTGTCCGCAAGCGCATCGATGACCTGCCAGCCAATGTTGTGGCGGGTTCCTTCGTATTGTTTGCCGGGGTTGCCTAAGCCTGCGATAATATACATAAATGGGCTCCTTTTATTTGGTGTGTATGATTGGGTGTATGGTTTTGTATATGTTATTACAAATCCTGTTACGCCAAGCATTCCGTCAAGCCCAAAGCAAAAAACAATCGAGCATAGGCTCTCCTGTTTTTTGGTCTTGCCTCCATGGCGTAGAAGGCTTTGCAATAACATATACAAAACTTATACTACATTATAATATCCGAAATTCGATTGCAAAGAACATCAACTTTTCAAGTAGCTCTATTTTAAACTATTCATGGTTGGTTATCAAGACGTAAAAACAGGAGCGGGTGAGCGCTCCTGTTTTAATACTGGTTTGAGTTATGCATCTGTGAGCAGATTAATCATACTGACCTTCGTCCGGCTCAAGTAATGCTTTTTCATAGCTTTCCAAAATAATCTTCTGGATATTTTCTCTTGTGGAAGAATTGATAGGATGTGCAATGTCTCTGTATTCGCCATCAGCAGCCTTCTTACTGGGCATTGCAATGAACATTCCCTTGTCACCTTCAATGACTTTAATATCATGAATCACGAATTCGTCATCAATGGTAATGGATACAACTGCACGCATCTTTCCTTCCTTTGTAATTTTTCTTACTCTTACATCTGTAATTTGCATTCCTTTGTTCCCCCTGATTTCCTTTTTGCTATAACAGTAAAATCCCCATTTTCTGATATAACGTTAGATTACATATCTGTCATTTCTTTCGATTACTATCTTGATGCCGTCAGTTCCTGCATAGTAGGAGTTTGCACGTATGGTATCCCGGCTCTCAACAATGCAGTTTTCGATGTGGGTGTTGTCCCCAATATAAACGTCATTCAAAATAATGGAATTCTTAATGGTACAGTTATTACCGATATAGGCACTCTTGAAGACAACGGAATCTTCTACCGTACCGTTTACGATACAACCGCTGGCAATTAAGCTGTTCTTAATCTTAGCTCCCACATTATACTTGGCAGGCGGTAAATCATCCACCTTGGAGTAAATATCGGGATACTGCTTGAAGAAATAATCTCTGGTTTCTTTCTTCAGGAAATCCATATTGGTTCTGAAGTAATCATCCACTGTTGCGATGTTGCTCCAATATTCCTGCATCTTATAACCATAGATTCTCTTCATGTTCTTATAGCGGATTAAAATGTCCTTAACGAAGTCATGTCTTTCTTCTTCGGCACACTTTTCAATAATTTCAATCAGCTGTCTTCTACGAACTACGTAGATACCGCAGGAAACCGTATTGGACTTCGCCACAACAGGCTTCTCTTCAAATTCTTCGATACGGCTTTCTTCATTCATCTTAATGGTTCCGAAACGGTCCACATCAGTGCCGGCAGGCATATCCTTGCATACCACTGTAATATCAGCCTTCTTTGCAATGTGATATTCCAGCACCTTGTTGTAATCCATTTTATAAACGCAGTCGCCGGATGCAATTACCACATAGGGTTCATGGCTGTTCTTCAGGAAAGAAAGATTCTGGGCAATGGCATCTGCGGTGCCTCTGTACCAAAAGCTGTTTTCTGATGTTACGGAAGGAGTACATACATATAAGCCTCCCTGCTTACGTCCGAAGTCCCACCACTTAGAAGAACTCAAATGCTCATTTAAGCTTCTTGCATTGTACTGTGTCAGAACTGCCACCTTCTGGATATGGGAGTTGGACATATTACTCAGCGCAAAGTCGATGCTTCTGTAGCTTCCTGCGATGGGCATTGCACATACTGCACGTTTCTTGGAAAGTTCTTTCATGCGGAAGCTGTTGCCTCCGGCCAAAATAATACCTATTGCTCTCACTTTTCTTCACCTGCCTTAATTAATGTTTTACCGCTTGCGAGGCAGTTATCCTGGTAATCTGCTGCTGTAGTTACACCAAATACGCAGGCATTCTTACCGATTGTAATTCCTTCCGGAATGATACTCTTTTCGCCGATACACACAAGACCGCTGTTATAAATATGAGGATCCGTTTCATTCTCCGCTTCCTCACCGATACCAAGCTTGGTATTCTTGCCAATCGCTACATTCTCTGCAACAATCGTCTTGTTCAGTTCGCATCCGGCTTCAATCACGGTTCCGTTCATAATAATGGAATCTCTTACCACCGTACCTTCCCCAATGGTAACACCGCATCCGATTACGGAATTGTATACCTGTCCGTAAACTTCGGTTCCTTCACCGATAATGCTTCTCTCAACCACGCTGTTATCCGCTATGTACTGAGGCGGAAGGATATCGCTCTTGGTATAAATTTTCCAGTATTCCTCATACAGGTTAAATTCAGGAACAATATCAATAAGTTCCATATTTGCTTCCCAATAAGAGCTGAGTGTTCCTACATCCTTCCAGTAGCCGTTGAATTCGTAAGCATATAACGGAGCTCCCTTCTGGTGACAATAAGGAATTACATGTTTACCGAAATCTAAATTAGGCTGGTCTGCATTGGCAAGCAATGCTTCCTTCAAAGTTTTCCAATTAAAGATGTAGATACCCATGGAAGCCAGATTACTTCTGGGATTTGCAGGCTTTTCTTCAAAGTCGGTAATCTTTCTTTCTTCATCGGTAATCATAATACCGAAACGCTTTGCTTCTTCCATAGGCACGGGCATAACAGCGATAGTACATTCCGAACCCTTCTCTTTATGGAAATCAAGCATCACTTCGTAATCCATCTTATAAATATGGTCACCTGACAGAATCAGGATATATTCAGGATTGAAGCTCTCCATGTAATCAATGTTCTGATAGATTGCGTTAGCAGTTCCTGTATACCACTCACTGTTTGCAATCTTTTCATAAGGTGGTAACACACTTACACCACCGATATTTCTATCCAAGTCCCACGGAATACCGATACCGATATGGGTATTCAGTCTGAGGGGCTGGTACTGTGTCAATACACCTACCGTATCAACACCTGAATTAATACAATTGCTGAGCGGGAAGTCAATAATACGGTACTTTCCTCCGAAGGATACGGCAGGCTTTGCTACCTTGGATGTCAGCACCCCGAGTCTGCTTCCCTGACCGCCTGCAAGCAGCATGGCAATCATTTCTTTTTTAATCATGTCCTCACCTCTTACCAGTAATATTTTGTTATGAAAATTTCATATAACAACCGATTTCTGCAATTAGCACCAATTATCATATGTAGGAATAGTATATCATAGATTGACTGAAAAGTGAATATTTTTTACAAAAATTTTAACAACAAAACCCATTTTTATGTAAATTTTTTACAATAATTTACATTTGTCAGGCAATTTGATATGGGCATATTACTACATTTTGTATTACCATATCCTCCCATACATACATTTTGTTCAAAATGCTATTGGTTTTTCTTCCGGATTTTTATATAATAAATTTGGTGGAATATAATCATACTATTATAATCGGAGGTTTTTCCATGTATCAAATCAATTTCAACCATCCCATTCACATATATTTTATAGGTATCGGCGGTATCAGCATGAGCGGTCTCGCCGAATTACTTTTGGAAAAAGGCTTTACCGTATCCGGTTCCGACTGGAACCGTTCTTCATTAACCGAACGTCTCGAAGCAAAGGGCGCCCATATCAATTACGGCTCACAAAAAGCCGAAAACATCACCCGGGATATTGACCTGACAGTCTATACCGCTGCCGTTCATGCAGATAATCCGGAGTATGCCGAAACCCTGCGCCTTGGCATTCCCGCCCTGACACGGGCACAATTGCTTGGACAAATTATGAAAAACTATCCTTTGCCTATTGCCATCAGCGGCATACACGGCAAAACCACAACCACCTCCATGGTTTCGGAAATTCTGCTTGCAGCAGATACCGACCCGACACTTTCCATCGGCGGCATCTTAAAATCCATAAACGGCAATATGCGAATCGGCAAAGGGCAGCATTTTGTCACAGAAGCTTGTGAATACACCAACAGCTTCTTAAGCTTTTTCCCAAAAATCGGTATTATTCTGAACGTGGAGGAGGATCATCTTGATTTCTTTAAAGATATCCATGACATCCGCAACTCCTTCCATGAATTTGCAAAGCTTCTGCCGGCTGACGGCACCTTAATTATTAACGGGGATATTCCTGAAATTTCAGTCATCACCAAGGATATTACCTGCTCTGTCATTACGTATGGTGACCGGGCTTCTTACGATTACAGCCCCTGTAACATTACCTATAATGAAAAGGGCTGTGCCACTTTTACTTTAAAAAGCCCCGGAAACCGGACGGATACCTTTACCCTTGCCGTTCCCGGCAAGCATAACGTATCCAATGCCATGTCAGCCATTGCTCTTGCAGACCTTCTTTTCATCGACCGGGAAGTTGTTAAAAAAGCACTGGCAGAGTTTAAGGGTACCGACAGACGTTTCGAATATAAAGGTACCTTCCGCGGCATCTCTATAATAGATGATTATGCACACCACCCGACAGAAATTACTGCAACCCTTACTGCCGCGGCAAATTACCCCTGCAATAAACTTTGGTGCGTATTCCAGCCCCATACCTATACCCGTACCAAAGCCTTTCTGAAGGAGTTTGCCGAATCATTATCCCTTGCAGATGAAGTCATTCTTGCCAAAATTTACCCGGCGCGGGAAACAGATAACTTAGGTATCAGTTCCGAAACTCTTCAGAAAGAAATTGAAGCACTGGGTAAAAAGTGTCACTACTTTGAAACTTTTGCAGAAATCGAAAAATTTATTTCGTCAAATTGCAAAGAGGGTGACTTGTTGATAACTATGGGTGCCGGAGATGTTGTAAATATCGGCGAAAACCTCTTAAAATAATTTTTGTCCACAATATCCACATAAAACGGTAAAATTTTCCTTTCCTTTTATGTGGATATTTATTGTATGAAAAGGGCATCCTTTTTCCTTGTTTTTTACATGATTTTGGAAATTTTAAAAACAAAATATCCACAATATCCACATTGTCCACAATTTGCGCAAACCCTTGTAAACACTGGACTTTTCGGGAAAATTGCTATTTGCATTTTAAAAATCTTATGTTATAATTCATTTTGCTTTGAATGAATGTAAATAATAAGAGTAGGGGATGACTTTATGAGTCGTTTTACAATTTATCAGGATAATTATGCTGACACCACCATTGTGTCCAATTTATTTATTGATGAATATATGAAGGATGCCAATGATGCACAGCTCAAAATATATCTGTACCTTCTTCGTATGATGAGTGCCCATTTGTCCACCAGTGTCTCTGACATCGCAGACAAATTCAACCACACGGAGAAGGATGTTATGCGTGCGCTGAAATATTGGGAAAAGAACCGACTTCTTTCTTTAGAATATGATGAAAGCAAGACCCTCTCCGGCATCCGTCTTTTAGATGTGTCGGACCGTCCTGCAGGAGCAGATATTGTCTCACTTGCACCTGTGGTTCCGCTTCCTACCAAAGCAGCCCTTTCCGAAAAGTCAGCTTCGCCTGCTTCCTTTGCTGAAGATAGGCCTGCTTTTGAAAAGCCTGCTTATACCCTGGATGATTTAAAAGAATTTAAAAATAATGAAGAGACCGCACAAATTTTATTTGTCGCAGAGCAATACATCGGTAAAACCTTAAGCCCTTCCGAAATCAAAACGATTCTCTTCTTTTCGGACAAGCTGGGCTTTTCCGCAGACTTAATCGATTATCTGATTGAATACTGCGTAGAAAAAGGCAAAAAAGATTTCCGTTACATAGAAAAGGTTGCCATCGGCTGGGCCGAGGAAGGTATTACCACGCCCAAGCAGGCTGCTAAGGCTGCCCGTAAGTATGATAAAATTGTTTACGATGTTATGAAGGCATTGGGAAAGACAAGCTCTCCCACCAAGACAGAAGCCGACTATGTCAACAAATGGATTAAAGAGTATGGTTTTACTTCCGATATTATATCAGAAGCCTGCAGGCGGACCGTTCTTGCAGTGGACAAAAACCGTTTCGGCTATGCGGACAGTATTTTAAGCAATTGGCATGCCGGTAATGTCCGCCACAAAGCAGACATTAAACTTATGGATGATGCCTTTGCCCGCAGGAAAACACCTGCAAGAACTGCTCCGGGCAATTCTCAGTTTAATCAGTTCATGCAAAACGATTATGATTTTGATGCACTGGAACGTGAAATTTTAAGCAATTAAAGGAGGCCGCCGTGGCACTTACCAATTCCCAATACGACTTGATTCTTCGTGAATATGAAGCCAAACAGAATAGAAACAGGCACCTTCTTGAAGAACGCACTGCATATGTATATGAGCACGTGGAAGGTTATCGGGAAATTGAAGAATCCATATCCTCCGTTTCCGTAGAACAGGGCAAAAAGCTTTTGGCCGGAGATGATACTGCACTTACCGAGCTCAAAAGTATTCTTGCAGATTTTTCTTCCATGAAGAAACAGCTCCTTGCGTCCGCAGGTCTTCCCGACAACTATCTGGAGCCTGTTTATGACTGCCCTGACTGCAAAGATACCGGTTATTTAGGTATCAGAAAATGTCACTGTTTTAAGAATCGTGAAATCACACTGCTCTATGAGCAGTCCGGTATCCGTGAAATGCTGGAAAACGAAAATTTTTCCGCTCTATCTTATGAATATTATCTCGGAGAAGACCTTCTCCGTTTTCAAAATGCAGTAACCACCTGCAGAAATTTTATCAATAATTTCAATTCGGACTACCATAATTTATTCTTTTATGGTACAGTAGGTACGGGCAAGTCCTTTTTATCCGGTTGTATTGCCAAAGAATTGATTGAAAGCGGTCATTCCGTAATCTATTTCAGTGCTTCCGGACTCTTTGATACTCTTTCCAAAATAAAATTTGATTATAGGAATACGGAAGAGCTTCATAAAGCATATGAAGATTTATTTCAGTGCGACCTGCTCATTATTGATGACCTGGGTACGGAATATACCAACAACTTTATCAACTCACAGTTGTTTTCCTTGATTAACGACCGTCATCTTGCAAAGAAAGCAGTGATTATATCAACCAACTTATCTCTGGAGGATTTCAGAAACCGTTATTCGGACAGAATTTTTTCCAGGATTACAAGTAATTATGAAATATGTAAAATAACCGGACCTGATATCCGGATGCACAAAAAGAAACTTCAAAACAGAAAGTGAGGATTCTCATGTCTCAGCGTGAAGAAACAAGAAACTTAGAAACCATTCCCGTCGGTTCCTTAGGAATCATTCCCTTACAAGGCTGCAAGGCTCTTGGTGAGAAGGTCAATGATTATCTGGTAGACTGGAGAACCGTTCGCGAAAGCGAACATAAAAACAGCCTTGCCTTTGCAGGATACCAGCGTGATTCTTATATCTTACAGGCAAAAGTACCCCGTTTCGGTTCCGGTGAAGCGAAAGGTGTTATTATGGAATCTGTCCGCGGTACTGACTTATATCTGCTTGTGGATGTAGCAAATTACAGCCTGACTTATTCTCTCTGCGGACGTGAAAACCACATGTCTCCGGATGACCACTATCAGGATTTAAAGAGAGTAATTGCGGCAGTAGGCGGTAAAGCAAGAAGAATTACGGTTATCATGCCTTTCCTTTATGAAAGCAGACAGCACAAGAGAACCGCAAGAGAATCCTTAGACTGTGCACTTGCGTTGCAGGAAATGGTAAACATGGGTGTTGATAATATCATCACCTTTGACGCACACGACCCCAGAGTCCAGAACGCCATTCCTCTTCACGGATTTGAAACAGTTCAGCCCACTTATCAGTTTATCAAAAACCTGCTTAAGAATGTGCCCGACTTAAAGATTGATTCTGACCACATGATGGTTATCAGCCCTGATGAAGGCGGTATGAGCCGTGCTATTTATATGGCAAACGTATTAGGACTTGATATGGGTATGTTCTACAAGAGACGTGACTATACCAGAATCGTGGACGGACGTAATCCTATCGTGGCTCATGAATTCCTTGGTTCCTCTGTAGAGGGCAAGGATATGATAATCATTGATGATATGATTTCCTCCGGTGAAAGTGTCATTGAAGTTGCTACTGCTTTGAAAGAGCGCAGAGCAAATAAGATATTTATTTGTACTACATTCGGTCTGTTTACTAACGGGCTTGACCGTTTTGATAAAGCATACGAAAGCGGCATTATTGACAGAGTACTTACCACCAACTTAATTTACCAGACTCCCGAGCTTCTCTCAAGAGAATGGTACATTAACTGTGATATGAGCAAGTATATCGCTTATTTGATTGACACCTTAAATCATGATGCATCCATCAGCGAGCTGTTAAATCCCAATGAGCGTATTCAGAATGTAGTAGCAAAATATAAAAAAGGTGAGCTTATCGACTAAAAAACAAGTTCTCAAAGCATAGAAAAGCGGCAGTCCGTAAAGGAACTGCCGTTTTATTACTATTCTGCTTCATATACATATAAGGTATAAGGAGAGCTTTCCTCTGTATAACTTCCCAGTAAGCTAAGCCCTGCTTCCTGTGCATTAGAAAGTTCGATTCTGGAGAAAATATACCTTCCGCCAAGCTCCTTAAAAGCCTCGGTACTAATATAAATATCCGTATCCGTCACCTGATAGGACCTGGTTGCCGCCACAATGGAATCATCCGTACCGGAGTATAAATACGCACGGGCTCCCCATGTATCATAATAATCCTTCGTTACCGGCTTTCTCTCTAATGCCGGCGCAATCACTTCCCGGAAGGCTTCTTTGTAGGACTGTTCATAAAATCCCAAATAGCCGTCCAGGGTTGCAATGTTACTATATTCCAAAATAGCCGGGTGAAATCCGTATGCCACGGACCACTCCCCGTTATAACCTATATCCTCTTTCGCCTTCTCAAATAAACTTACCGAATAAAACTCCTCATAATTTAACTGATCTGATTCTTTTCCCTTTAACAGTTCATATGCTTTGGTCACGCAGGTATGGTAAAAGTCATTATATCTGGTTCCCGAAAAAACAATAATCAGAACTGCCGCCAAAGCAAGTCCGTTGGCTGCATATCTGCCATATTTGCTTCTATTGTCATATAATCTCTTTAGTACCAGGAAAAATGCGGCATACCACACAAAGGGGCTAAAAAATATGGTACGGTTAAACTGCCATCCGGTAAGCGGCGGTACCAGCGTCTCAATCAGGCCGCGAAAGCCTTCCCAATAATAAATTCCGTATATAACACTGTTGAATACTAATGTCAGCATCAGTAAATTGTATCCGTCATGAACAATCGCCTTTGTATTTTTTTGTAAAACATAGGAGCTGTTCAGATAAACAAAATAAATCAGGCATACCGGCATTACCAGATAAGTATGCATGCTTTCCGCATGAAACATTCCCCGGGAGAATCCCTCCCACATCGTTCTTACAATTTCCCATGCACTGTAGCTTCCCGCTTCCATGGTGGCGCGGATAGTCTCTGCATCACTAAACAGCATTACACCGAACAGACGATACTCACACACAACACAACCTGCCGACAATACAATAATCGCTATCAGCAGTCTGAACGGGAATTTCTTATCCTTTATCCAAATCCAAATAAGGGCTACGCACATATATGCCAGAATAAATAACCCGAAATAGGAAAAATAGGACACCAGCGGATACAGAAACAAAGCCGCATACCATTTCACCGATGGCTCCCTGTTTATTTTCCTTACCAGATATACCGCAAGAGGAATGGATGCAAAGGGAATTCCGAAAGCCGGAAACACATTCAAAATACCGTAAGCCAATCCGCACATCCACACAATCGGTTTGTACTTCCCATAAGACTCCCCGCAAAAATCCTTAGCCAGCAAAACAGCCGATATGACAGCTATTACAATTTTCAACAGGTATCCCGCCACATAAGCATAATAGGATGGGAATATCATGTAAAGCATGGTATATAAGGAAAACTCTGACGGCAAATTATCTCTGGTAATTCCGCCCAAAAAAGGCACCGTAGCACCGTGAGTCCAAAAAGAATCCGTATTTTTGAGCATCTGAAACTGCGCCACAAACAAATCCAAATTGTCATGTACCGCTATCATGCTGCTTTCCCCAAAAACCAAAAATACGAGAGCCGCAGAGCCAATAAAGCCTGCGGCAATCACAACATACCAATAATGAACTAATCTTTGCAAAAAATGCTTCATTCTACTTATTTCCTCATTGTTAAATCGCATCCGGTTGTTATTCTTCCTTACATCCCTTACGTTCCTTCTCGCATACACAGGTCAGACGATACTCAAAGTCCCTTCTGCTCTTCTGCGCCATATTAGAAAGTATCAGTCCGGCAAACAGAGATTGGATTGCTGCAATTACCGTAAATCCGCAAACAATCAGAGTAGGGAATTTCAGTACAAGTCCGGTCTGAATATATTCAAGTAAAACAGGAATAAAGAACAGTAGCGCAAGCAGCATCAGCACCAGTGTAAGCAGGCTGAAAAATCCAAGAGGCTTATAATCCCTATACAATCTGAAAATGGTTTTTAACACCTTCATCCCATCAGAATAAGTGTTAAGCTTGGACTCACTGCCCTCCGGTCTGTCTCTGTATTCCACAATCACATTCTCAATCTGCATACCGTTATATACAGCATGAATGGTCATCTCCGTTTCGATTTCAAAGCCTTTGGAAAGTACCGGGAAGGTTTTCACAAATCCATAGGAAAACGCCCGATAGCCCGTCATAATATCCATAATTTTGCAGTCAAATAAATGATTAATGCTGGCACGTACTACACTGTTGCCCATATTATGGAAGGGGCGTTTATTCTCTTCGAAATAAGTGGAGGAAAGTCTGTCACCTACTACCATATCCGCATTGTGATTCAAGACCTTATCTACCATTTCAGGAGCAAACTCCATCGGATAAGTATCGTCACCATCTACCATAATGTAACACTGTGCATCAATTTCACGGAACATTCTGCGGATGACATTTCCTTTGCCCTGCATGTACTCATGGCGTACCACTGCGCCGGCCTCCTTGGCAAGCTCTACGGTACGGTCCGTAGAATTGTTGTCATATACATAAATCACTGCATCGGGCAGCGCCGATTTGGCATCCGCAACCACCTTGGCAATTGTTTTTTCTTCGTTATAACAGGGAATTAAAACTGCTATCTTGTCCATTTTTATATCCTTTCATGGCCTGCTTTCTTCCAACGTATTATATTTTACCACACCAAGATTAAAGTAGCAATGAATTCAAACACCTTTCGCCGGCTATTGCCAAAATAAGCGGCATCGGCTATACTATAAATGCTTTAAAATAAATGAAATGAGGAACGGTTATGATACGGTTTTTAACTCTCGTCTGTTTTGTGGTCTTATTTTTGGTATGCAGCATTCCGCTGTTAATCGCAGAATGGATTATCGGCAAATTCAATATGGATGTCAAAAATAAAAGCTCCCTTGCCATCGTAAACTGGGCGTTCCGTTGCTGTCTCTTTATCAGCGGCACCAAAGTAACCGTCAGAGGACTGGAAAATGTCCCCACAGATGAACCGGTGCTTTACATCGGAAATCACAGAAGCTATTTTGACATTTTAATTACCTATATCAGAGTGCCACGGCCCACCGGCTATATTGCAAAAAAAGAGATGTTGAAGTGGCCTCTTTTGGTCAACTGGATGCGCAACCTGCATTGCCTGTTCCTTGACAGAAATGATGTCAAGCAAGGACTTCAGATTATTCTGACTGCTATCGAAAAAGTAAAATCCGGAATTTCCATTTGTATTTTCCCGGAAGGAACCAGAAACAGAGAAAATCATACCTTTATGGAATTCCATGAAGGAAGCTTCAAAATTGCTTCCAAAACAGGATGTCCCATTGTTCCTATGACTATTTATAACTCAGCGGCTATTTTTGAAGACCACCTTCCTAAAATCAGAAAGGCCCATGTCATTTTGGAATACGGCAAGCCCATTTATGTGAAAGACCTTTCCAAGGAAGACCAGAAACGGCTGGGGGCTTATACACGGGACATCATTATGGATACCTATACTAAGATTCAAAAAGAAGCCGGTGAATAACCGGTATCATTTGTGTAAATGAACCGCTTTCGCTTAATCAAGCAGTTCAAGCACTTCGCACTTCAAGGCTTTAGCAAGCCTTATTACAATATCAAACTGCGCTTTGTTTAAGTCCTTGCTTTTGCGTTCGTATGCCCGGATAGTATTGAGGGAAACTCCTGACGCATCAGCAAGGGCTTCTTGCGTCAAGCCGCAATGTTTTCTGGCAGTTTTTAATTTGCTTTGGCTCCTCATAAAATGAGCGTCCAGAACTTCATAACTCTTTTGAACATCTGCTTCGTGAAGTGTTCCGTAAAGTCCGATAAGTTCGTCGTAGGATACGGTATCGAGTATATTCTTGAAAGTGCGGCCGGAGTACCATTGATAATGGGTCAGCACCCAGCCCACCCAATATGCCCGGCTTCGTTCGTAGCTTTCGATAAGCTCGGCTGTGTAGCTTTCGCCGGTTGTCCTTTCCATGACCTCCAAAAACAATTCCAATCCACTTTTCCCCGCAATATATTTGGGATTGCCATTTTCAAACTGCTCTGCAATATCAGATTGAATAAAACGCTTCAAGAAATCTTCACCGCTTACACCAAACTCCTCCACTGCATCGTGGAGCATATTTCCAACGGCGCCGGATGCCTTATTCAGATATAGCTGACTGTAAGCGTGGGTCATCATATTTCATATCCTCCCTCATAATATCGAGAACAAAAATATCGTCCATGAGCTGCTGCAAGTTCTTCTTCCGGCTTGCGTATGCAACTCGCGCATTTTGGTCACGCTTTGCTCTCTTATAATAGTATTCACGATAGTCGGCAACTTCGTAACCGGTAAATTCAACCTGTCCGAAAGAACGCTCGGAAAGCAATACAACCTGTTCTCCGAGCGCGCCGAGCCGCATGGCAAGATTTAAGTCCCGCAGAGAAATGGTGTTGTTCACAAAATCTTCTGCAAAGGAAAAATACGAATCGTCGGCACGATAACCAATCATCACATCAACACCGGTCACATCGGGCATAAAACGGCTTAGGATAAATTCTCTTGCATTATTGCCAATAGGAGATGTAATATCAAACCTTCTGTGCGCAAGCAGAATGGCAAGCCAGTTGAGAATATTGAACTCGCCTTTGGTCAAGTGCATGACATTCATTCCTTCTAAGTGCATGATATATTTATTGGCATAGCCATCATTCTTCACAGGGCAAGCCCACTCCTTAGCAAGCTCAATGTTTTCCGTGCAGTAAAAACCACAGCCGTAATCGTTATACTTCTTGCCGATTCCAAATTTAGGAGTCTCAACAATTTGCTGAGATCCGTGGTAGATAATTAAATCTTGTTTCATGAGATACCCACCCTTTCAAGTAATACCGAAGTATTAGTTACCTACATTGTAATACTGTGGTATTAGTTTGTCAACATATTCACTGAAGGAACGAAAACGTTTCTTTCCCTCTATAGTCCACTTCAATCTGTGTCTGTACGCTGCAATTTGTCTGAATTACTTTTACATAGTTGTCCTTTGTAATCAGATAGCCATTAATATGAAAATCATACAAACCATCTTCTTGCAAAACATAAGTGATATTTCCAAAATCCGTCTCATCCACCCATACATACAAAGGAACTCCCGTCTCATCCTCAAAAAGAACATCATTGATTCTATTACTTTTCTCTTCATCCTGCATAGAAAAAATCAGATAGTCCACCGTATAATAGTTACTGCTCATCCAAATGTAAGAATGATAATACTCATCTTCCCCGTCATTATCAATATCACACAATCTGTCATAGCTCTCTGTTGTTTCTATCTCTTGCTCTGCCGTACCCACAGGCTCCTCTATATCAGAATCATATTTCAGGGAAAAAGCATTCAGCCCCTCACATAATTTTTCGTAGCGTTCATCTGCCATATAAGCCAGCTTTGTGCTGCGGGCTCCTTCTCCTGTTTTTTCCGCAATTTTTATCCATGCCGTTCCCTGATATTGTCCGTTCTCATAATAATCCAAGGCAATCCCGTCATATAATTTCTTAGTAAATTCCCATGTGGTTCTTGCCATATACTGTTTGCCCTCGAATGTAATAAACGCAAACTCTTCTTTTAACAACTCTCTTTCATCCGTCAGAAGATAGCTACCGTCCTCCTGCCCCTGAAAAAGACTATAATACACCGAGCCCAGGCTACCACCCAGATATTCGCACAGGAAAACATCTGTTACTCCATCATTGTCAGCATCCGTTTTTAACCATGTTCCCATCCCCCAGGGGCAGCTTGCAATTTCCAACAGCTTATTTTTTATGCACGGATTATCGGCTGCCAATGCCTGCACTTCCTCAATCGTCAGCTCCCGGTCCGATACCATAGGCTGCATAATTGTCTGAAGCTCCTCCCGGCTTTTCAACAGATATTCCGATAAATAACCTATCAATTCTTTCGGAATTGCTGCCTGGATTTTTTCTTCACTTAATGCAAATTCCTCTTGCGCCGTTTTTTGTGCTTCCTGCAAAAAAATGCTCTGCTTTAACATTTCTTCATGGGATAACTGTGTAAATCTCTGTTTTTCCTCATCCCAAATACAGCCTTCAAAATCATTTTCCCCTTCTTTTGCTATCTCTGTTTCCCAGTATTTATACAAAAAATCATCATCACCATCCATGTCAAGGTCTTTGATAATAATATGACCCGGGTTAAAGCTTTTCACAGCTACCGTTGATATCGGCTCACTATAGTCATCTCTTTTATAAGCATGGATTACGACATCTCTATCCCACTCCATGACAACCAGAAGCTGCTCATTCGCACTCCCCTTCCACAAAAAATAGTCTTGAGCCTTTTGTTCCCTTCCGTAGGTTTTCTTCTCGATTTTATTGGTAATTGTCACAAGCCCTTCATCCAAAAAGTCCCCAAATGACTCTATCTCATAGTCGATACTTGTATTTGTACTTTCCGCAACGTGATACAACTCCCACCGGTCATCTCCACAATCTGCAAAAAAGAAATATTCAAATTCCTGCTTTTGCCTGTTTTTTCCGTACAGCCAACAGGTTCCTGCTATTTCTGCCGTTGTATCCACAGGCTCTACACTATACAATACGGGAACAGTAAAATACTGTTTAAGCCTTTCCACAAGCCGAAGCGGGTTTTCCGGCATGCCGGATATTTCATAAGCTGTAATTATGATTTCATGTTCATAAAAGGGAACGTGTTTTTTATCCTCCTCGCCACTTTCTTCATTATGAACGTCCTTGATAATGCACTGCATTTTCTTATTTTCATTTTCCCGCAGCTTAGCATCCCAGCCCTCCGGGAGGGAAACTGCAAAATAGGAAAACAGAATATCCTCCACACCGCCTTTTTCCGCTACCATCAATTCCGGTGAAATTTGCTCTATGATAAATTCCCGGTTTCGGTCCGCTTCTTCCTTGTCCGACAGCTTTACCTGCTCCTCTACCTTCGTATTCTTCCCCTTCTCTTCCAGCAAATCCTTTGTTATCTTTTCACCCTTTTCCAATAAGACTATCCCCTGCTTTGCTATCTGAGTGCGATTTGTCTCTAAAAAAACAGCCGGCATCATTTTAAATTTCTCCTGATTACCTGCACAAGCACTCAATATTAGTTGCACCGTAAACAATAGCAATACAAGTATCCTTCTGTATCTTATCTTTCCTTTCATAAGCAGCCCCTTTTAGCAATTTTCTGCTTTTAATTTACACCTTAAATGCATCAAATTTGCATCATAACTGCATCATTTTTGCAAAAAAAGAAAGCCTTCATAGCAGACTTTCTTTTATCGTACAAAACTGATATTCTATTTGCTTAAATACTCTACCACCTGTTCAAAATGCATTCCGTGAGAGGCCTTCACCAAAATATTGTCTCCTCGCTTTAAAATGCTGCTAAGCTCTTTCAGCATTTCGTCTCTGGTCTCAAAATAATATACCTCTTTCTTCTGTGCTGCCTGAAGTCCTTCCCTTCCAAAGCCGGCCGCGCCTTCATACATATGCTTAGAAAGAGTCCCCGTACAGATAATCACATCAATTCCCTTTTCTGCAGCATATTCTCCCACTTCTCTATGAAGCTCACATTCCGTATCACCAAGTTCAAACATATCTCCCAGCACCGCCACCTTACGTCCCAGCGCCGTAGCAAGTAAATCAACTGCTGCTTTCATGGATACGGGGTTTGCATTGTAGCAATCATCAATCACTGTATATTTCTCCAGTGCCATCACATTGCTTCTGCCGCCTACAGACTGAACGCCGGCAATTCCTGCCCGAATCTGCTCCTTGGTAAGTCCGAGACACTTTCCTACAGCAGCTGCTGCCAGTGCATTGTAAACCATATGCGCTCCGGGAAGGGGAATCTCTACCGGAAATACCTCAAGTCCCATATGAATCGTTGCTTCCGAGCCCAAAAGTCCTTTGTTCATCACATCCGAAGCATATCCTTCATTGGTCGGGTTCATTCCAAAACGAATCAATTTACTCTCTGCTTTGGTAGTAACTCTTTGAAGCATATCGTCATCTCCGTTTACGATGATACTTCCTTTTGGATTCATGTAATCAAATATTTCTGACTTTGCTTTCAAAATGCCTTCTCTGGTTCCCAGATTTTCCAAATGGCACTGTCCGATATTGGTCATCACACAAATATCCGGCTTAGCAATTTTGCTGAGTCTGTGCATTTCTCCGAAATCACTGATACCCATTTCCACTACCGCCACCTGATGCTCCTGCCTGATGCGAAGCACCGTCAGCGGAAGACCTACTTCGTTATTAAAATTCCCCTCTGTTTTCAGCACTTCAAAGCCTTCGCCCAAGACACTTGCTATCATTTCCTTAGTACTGGTTTTGCCAACGCTGCCGGTAATTCCCACTATGGGAATGGTAAGCTGCTGCCTGTAAAATTCTGCAATATCTTTCAAAGCCTGAAAAGAATCTTTTACCAGAATATAGGGCACACCACAATCTTCGGGTTCCTTTTCACATACAACCCCCAAAGCACCCTTGTCTGCCATTTGGGAAATAAAGCTGTGTCCGTCCACGCGTTCCCCTACGGTAGCAATAAAAACGCCTCCGGGAATCATTTGTCTGGAGTCAATAACCACACAGCTTGCTTCTGCTTCTCCGGTTTCCGATTCTGTGCTACCGGCTACTACAGCATTTACCTTTCCGTTTGATTTATCACACAAAACTCCCTTGCACGCCCGGGCAATATTTCTAATTGTCATATTTTTCATACCGGCATATCTCCTTATAATCTGATACGGCACTGCTATCCTGCAGTACCGCATCCTTTTTTAGTCTCTATCGAAGCGCCGCTTCCATGATCTTTTCACAAAGCTGCCCGAAATCAATCCCTATCGCTGCTGCTTCCTGGGGCAGAAGGGATGTGGGGGTCATTCCGGGAAGAGTATTTGCCTCTAAACAATAAATCTCTTCTTTCTCGCTCATCATAAAATCCATTCTGGCATAATTCTTTAATCTGAGCGCCTTAAATGCCTTCTCTGCATACCCCTGCATTTCCTTGGTCTTCTCTTCGGAAATTTCTGCCGGGCAGGTTTCAACGGCAGAGCCTGCCTGATATTTATTCTTATAATCATAAAAGCCTACCAAAGGTGCAATTTCAATCACCGGAAGGGCTTTACCATCCATTACGCCTACGGAGAACTCTCTTCCCTTTATGTACTGCTCAATAATCACTTCATCATCATACTTAAATGCTTCTGCTAATGCCGCTTCAAATTCTGCCTCCTGCCATGCAATGCTGACACCTACGCTGGAGCCGCCGCAACAAGCTTTCACGATACAGGGAAAGGGAACTTCCATTTCCTGCTTTTGTCCCTTTCTCAACCTTGTTCCGAAAGGAGTAGGAATCCGATAACAGGAAAAAATGTCCTTGGTCAGCCCCTTATCCATACAAATAGCCGAGCTGACATAGTCTGTACCCGTATATTTTATGCCCATTAAATCAAAGCATGCCTGAATCTTTCCGTTTTCGCCGTTTTCTCCGTGAAGAGCCATAAAAACCACATCTGCAGCCTGACAGACGGAAATCACATTAGGACCGAAGAAGTTTTTATCTCCGTCCGGACGCATTGCTTTTATCTGTTCAATATCCGGATTCTGCTCTGCAATTCCGCCAAGCTCCTTTGCCCAATCTTCCTCTTTTTCAAAGATGCTCTCCGCATCCTCTCCGGTATATCCTAAATAAACATCCAAAAGTACTGCCTGATGTCCGTTTTTCTTCAGCGCTTTGTAAATCTTTGAGCCCGAGCTTAGCGAAACATCTCTTTCCGTACTGGTTCCTCCTGCCAAAACTACTACTTTCATATCTGTTTCCTTTCTTTTATTTCTGATTATCTACCGTTTGCCAAAATTCCGCTGAGCATAAAAATCAGCTTACTGTCTGATTCAAACTGTTTGATAATACCTGTCTGGTCGGTCACGTGATTACCTGCATTTTCATTTCTTCCCAAAAGATAATGCAAATGATTCTCAATCACTGTTTCATATTCATGATTGGAAATAATCCGGTTTACTACTGACAAGTTCATCATTTCCATTAACAGCTGTCCGCAGTTATCCTGCTCATTGTTGCCCGCAGCAAAATATACTGCCTCCCGTGATACATAAGAAATTTCTTCTGCATGATCCATAAGCAGGTTCATGATGCTTTCACAGTATCCTCTGTTTACGGCATGTTTGGTAGAAAGATAGGTAACGCATCCTAACATTACCGTTTCATCCCACTGGGTCTTGTAGGTTTCTTCCCTCAAATACTGTACCACATATTGATTGTAGTAATCCTGACCCGAAGCACGGTAAAGCTCCGTCGCTGCCGCAAACTCCCGTTCATCTACGATTTTGTCCTTAGCATTCAGTTCTACATATTTCCAGGCACGGTCTGCAGCCTTCAAGCAGTCTGTAGCATACTGCGTATCATAGTTCTGATATAAATAACTGAATTTGGCAAGAGCCATGGCAAATGCTTTTCCTGCTTCAATAGACGTAGGCTCCACATAGATTTCCGCTACCTTGGAAGAGGAATCGCCATCCTTTGCGTATACACTGACTCCCCCATAAACAGCTCCGGTTTCCTGCTCCTGCATTTTAAGAAGCCAATCAATCTCATATTTGATTTCATCCAAAATATCAGGTATCTCGTTTCCGCTTTCAGGAATTCCCACATCATCAGTAAAAATCTCCGGGTACAGCTCATATGCCTGCAAAAGTGTAACAATGGTTTTTGCAGCAGTCTCCACATTCTTCTGTCCCTTTTCATCCTGATGCCAGCCGCCGCTGACATCCAGCGTAATAGAGGTATCGCTCTGCAAAACCGCCTTTCCGGTATGACAGGCATTGTGAGCCCCGCTACCGGCATATTGTGCCGTTAAGGTGATGCCGCACCGGTTATAATAATACTGCTTACACGCTTCCTGAAATAGGGGAACATAGACCTCATCTCCCACCTCAAAGCTGTAAGACCTGCCAAGAATCGGTGCTTCTATGTAGTAGATGCCACCGGAAATCACGGCACTGAAATCACCGTAGCAATAGTATTTACCATTTAGTTTATCATATGCTTTTTGCTCTAATGTTCCCGTGTAGACAACCTTCCCGGTATTTTCATCTACCACAAAAAAGTGCTCCGGCATATCCTCACCGCAAAATACAGCCACCTTCATACTGCCTGTGGTATAACCCATTTGGTTCACTACAATTCCGGGTACACTGACCGGCACCTCATAGGAGAGAACCGGTTCTTCTTCCATACTGGTAAATGTAATATCCGGTTGCCCCACCTCCCGGCTTGCGGGAAGTTCCTCCTTGCAGCCTGCCAGAATAAGGGAAGCAAGAAGCACTGCTAACATTCCTGCTTTCTTCAAGTTTTCCTCCAAATGCCGCTTTGCGGCATACTTCGTTCTTCCTGCGCACTCGCAAACGCGCGCTTTCGCGCTTCTTGTCTGCTCCGCAGACTGTTTGCATCCATTACATTATACTCGTTTTCTTTGCGGAGGTAAAGCAAAGGATTTGTCATGATATACAATCTTTCCGTCGATGATGGTACACAATGTTTTGGTGAACGAGTCAAGGGGATTTCCGGTAAAAATCACAATATCCGCATCTTTTCCTGCCTTCAGGCTTCCTACTCTCTCATCCACCCCACAAATTCGGGCCGGATATATGGTAATGGATTTCAACGCCTCTTCCTCCTTAAGGCCGGCTTTCACTGCCAGCGCCGCACAGATAGGCAGGGATTGTATCAGGCTGACGGGATGGTCTGTGGTAATGGCCGTCATTACACCCGCTTCATTCAAAACGCCTACGGTTTTAAAAGCCATATTCTGCACTTCTATTTTGCTGCGGCTGGCAAGGTCAGGGCCTACGATAGCCGGAAAGCCCGATTCCTTTACCTCTGCACTGATTAAGTGACCTTCACTGCAATGGTCTAACGTCATGCATAAGTCAAATTCTTTTGCAATACGGATAGCTGTCAAAATATCATCCGCACGATGCACATGCGCTTTTAGCGGTATTTCTCTCCTTAGAACCGGGAGCCAGCATTCATACCTAAAGTCTCTCTCCCATGGCTCTATTCCCTTTTGAACCTTCTCTTTGTATGCAACCGCCTTAAACAATTCCTCCCGCAGCATCGCAGCAATTGCCATTCTGGTGGCTGGGGATTTATCCTGTTGCCCGTAGTTTACCTTGGGATTCTCCCCGAAGGCTACCTTCATGGCCGCGGGACTTTTGACTGACAGTTCATCAATGCTTCTTCCGAAGGTCTTCACAAAAGCAAAGCTACCGCCTACCACATTGGCACTTCCCGGTCCAATCATGGCAGAGGTAATTCCCGCTCTTACTGCATCTCCAAATGCCGCATCCATAGGATTGATGGCGTCAATTCCCCTTAAATACGGCGTAATGGGATTCACCGTTTCATTACAGTCATCTCCCTCCATTCCCTTTTTTTCTTCAGTAATTCCCATGTGACAATGGGCTTCTATCAATCCGGGCATCACCACACACCCCAGTGCATTGATGATTTGTACATTCTCTTCCTGCAACAAAGGAAAAGGGGCTCCGTTCTCCATCGGCCCCAATTCCTTAATTTTACCGTTATCAATACAAAGGTATCCCTTTTCCCAGATTACACCCTCCATGGTGATTATCCTGCCTCCAAGAATATAAATCATTTCTGCACCTCTCTATTGCAGGCAGGTCATGGGATTTATGGGCGTTTTGTCTTTTGTCAGTTTAAAATACACGTTGGTTCCTTCCACACTGTAATAGGCTGTAGGCGCTGCCACCTGTGCTATCATGTCTCCCATGGAAACATAACTTCCTTCCGACACCAATACATTATCCAGCTGTCCGTAGGTCACTTCATAGCCATTGCCCAAGTCCATGGTTACCGCCGTACCGATTTGTGCATCCTCAAACACACTTGTTACCTTTCCTGCTGCAGCTGCTGTAATCATATCGCCTTCACTTGCCTGAATGACAATGGCCGGATTATATTTATACTGGTCAAGGGTGGGAAAATATATGGTTTTGTCCATACTGTAATTAATGAGTACATTCCCTACAACAGGCCATACCAGACTGTCGCCCTCTTCGAAATTCAAAGTAGGCTGCATTGCCGTTGAAATTGCCTGGGCATCCTCATCATCCGCAGTATCCTCTGCCACTGGTGCCTCGGGCGCAGCTCCGTCAGACATGCTGCTGCTTTTTGATAAATCCGGATTTTCTACCTTCGCAGATCCTGTTTCCTGAAAATACGGGTCATAGTCCAAATCGTCCGTAGAAACTGCATTTTCTACCGCATTTCCTGCCACAGAAATATCTGCCTCCATACCGTTTTCTGCATCTGTCTCATTTTCAATGGCACTGAAATCTACTACATATCCGTCATCCTGCGCATCTTCCTCTCCCCTCATCCATAAACCGGTTGCCGTAAGGGCACCAAGCACAAGTACCGAGGAAGCTGCCATAATAATACGTTCTTTTGAAAAGGTTTTTCTTCTTATATTTCTTCTCATATTTTACCTCTTTCTACGCTTTATGCGCTCCATCCGATTTGATATGGATAGTCTTGCCCTTATTTTTCCGGTTTATACATTATCTCTCTATTTTGGTAAGCTCTGCTTTTTCAAAAAAGTAATTCAAAATTGACAGAAAATCTTTTCCCTCCTTTGCCATCTCATTTGCCGTAAACCGGCTCATTCCAAATCCGTGTCCTTCTCCCGTCACTTCAATTACGTACTCATTTTCCTCCTCCAAAATATGAAAATCAGCTGATGAAAGCAAATAGGTATAGCGCATTTCTTCCCCGCTTGCCCACTCTCCACGATAACCTACAGCTAAAACATATCCTGCACTGTCTCTTACATATGCAAATTTTTCATTGCCGGATTGCTCTTTTCCCTCATCGGAAAGCTTTGGCATCTGTTGCCAAATGCGGTCAAAATTTTCTTTAGAATAAGTCACTGCGGAATAATACCCTTCTGCCAGATAATCTTTACCGCAGGGCACACTGACAAGATAGGGATATTCCTGATAGGGCAATGTCTTATCCCCGCTTCTGGTATATCCGCTGCTGCTTGTAAAATAGGCACCGTAAATAGGCTTTCCTTCATACTCTAAAATCATTCCTTTTGTTTCTGCTGCCGCCTCTTTGCATATTTCGGGAACCTCACTTTTGCCATAGTCCTCATCTGCTGTTTCAATTCCGTTTCCTGCCTCTCTAACCAAATTTGTCCTGATTAAAACAGCCTGTGCTTTCAGAGTTTCTTTTTCATAAGATGAATCCATACACCGGGACAACTGATCAGCCACATAGTATTCAAGCGGAATTTCTTCCTCTCCCAGCGCTGTCTTATTCTTTACCGTAAAAGCTCCGGTCTGCAATCGTACTTCCAGTGCCGGCACTTCCTTTTCTTTTCCATAATTTCCCCACAAAACCGACACTGCATAGGGCAACAACAAAAACACCAAAAAAACCGTACAGATGCCTTTTAACGAAAGCACCTGCACGGCTTTTCTTTGATTGACTTTTTGAAAGACTCTAAGTTTTTCCATGCGACACCTCTTGCTATTGTATGTAGAGGTGCCTGCCGATTATGTATCTTTGCATCAGCCTGCCTGATTATATTTGGTTACATCCAGATGCTGAACGCTGCCTGCCGTACCATCTTCATATAAGAAAAATCCGCTGCGGCGAATCATGCCCTTTTTGG
This sequence comes from Lachnospiraceae bacterium, assembly GCA_017411305.1. GTDB lineage: Bacteria > Bacillota > Clostridia > Lachnospirales > Lachnospiraceae > Suilimivivens. The sequence goes on along the minus strand of JAFQQI010000048.1, from coordinate 122,572 downwards.
CATTGGTATGGTCGGTTACGGCAAAATCCGTTGCAGCATTTTGGAGACAAATGGCTCCTACTCCTTTATCCTTTAAAGAAATCAGTTGCTCCTTACCGTCCTCATCCATGGTCCAGATTTTCAGCTTTTCAAAAATAGAATCCCCTTCATCGATAAAGCCGTTGCCGTCCTCATCATAGGCCCTCAAATCTTCAAAGCCGTTGCCTGATGCAGTACCGAAAAGTTCTTTTCCGTCGTTTACCTTTCCGTCACCGTTACGGTCAAGGGCAAGATAGCCGCTACCGCTTTTTAACCTGTTTATCTCATCCTTTTCTCCGTCTCCGTCAATATCAAAAAAGAAGGTCTGGTCGGAAAGGTCTGCAATATTACCATCCAGATTAATCACAAGAGGGTCACACATGGAAACTTCAATTTCATGGTAAACTTCCTCATAATACTCCTGAAAGCTACGGCTCATGTTCAAATTCAAGTTGAAGTTAATTTCCCTGCCGTCGGCACAGCGCACGGTTCCCTGTGTGGTAAAGGTAGTGCTTTCTGTCTCTTCATAGTAATACTGCTGACTGAACGTAAAGGTTCTCATGTTGGCATTTTGCAATGACAATACTGCATCTTCCGATGAACTGCCTGCAAGCTGTTCTTCCTCCATACAGCCTTCTTCATAGCTGTAAAGGCTGCCTCTTTCCCTATGGGGGAAAAGCAGTGCCATTAAGTAATCCAAGCATTGCTGTTTAATGGATTTTAACTGTCTTCCGGTTTCCTCCATATCCATATCACTGATTTTTCCAAGCCGGAAGGCATTCACCTTGGCACGCATTTCCTCCAAGGTTTTGCTGAGGAAATCCTGAGGACTTTCTTCTTCCCCCGGTTTCATTTCGGGCATTTCCTCCTGCCCGTTTTCTAACAGATTGCCAAACAGGCTATCGGTTCCGTCCATAGTACTCTGACGCGAATCTGTTATGGTTACTTTGGTTACTCTGGTTGATACCGCAGAGTAAGTTCTTTCGGATTCCATTCCTATATTGCTGGAATCAATTCGCATTTAGCCTCCTTTGCTGTTTAACCCCTTTTCTCAGATATCCATTAAGCGCGCGGGAAAACAAAACGGATGGTACTTCTAAAACTTCCTCTGTTTTAAAAATACCATCCGTGGCTAAACCTATTTCAGTTACGGCAATCATCCGGCCTTGATGACTGCTCTGTACCTAATATATCGGACGCTTTTATAAATTCTTTAGTTTTGTTTACATAAAACTTATTTTACGCGGTTGTAATTAATCAGACAGCCGTCTAAGATAATCTGACGTTCTTCATTGGTAAGTTCACCCAATCTTACGGTAAATTCCTTCATGGAATCTTCGCCTACCATATAGCCCTTGATTTCCTCCGCTTTTTCCTCAACCGCCTTACGGATACCCGGGAAGAACAGGTAATCAAGGTTTTTGAAGGGAAGCTCTCCTTCTTCAATAAGGAAAGGAAGCATACCCCAGTTAATCAGGTTGGAACGGTATCTCTTGGTAGCATATTCATTGGCAATATTAGCCCAACCGCCAAGCACCTTCTGACAGGAAGCAGCCTGCTCTCTGGCAGAACCATCACCGGGCTTTACTGCAAAAATGGTAGAGCCAAAGCCTACATTTCCCTTGCCCACTTCCGGATAGTTCTTGTTAATCACTTCCATCACGGCTTTTAATTCAGGTTTTGCTTCTATCGGACACTTACCCTCCATAACCGCTTTCTGTGCCACCTGAATATCCTTGGCAAGGCCCACATAAGCAGGGTCCTTTCTGGATAAGGTAAACTCTGCAAGTCCCAAAGGATTGGAACGATAAGAAGAAGTTTCACCGGAAGGAATCAGTTCATCCGTAGTGGTAACCGGGTCATGAATTTCGGATACCACACGAAGCACTAAGTTTTCCGGAAGCTCTGTCATGGCAGGCCAGTCCTTGATATTGGGACCAAACTGAATTTCTACCTCCGGGTCTGCCACACCCTTAGAGTCAAACACACGATTCTCATAAATCTTGGAATCAAAGTGGTATTTGTACTTACCAATGTTACCGTCAAAATCAGTTGCTGCCGTAAGCACACCTTTGTTGGCTGCAGTTGCTGCAATGGAACGTGCATCCATAAGAGCAACTGAGGCAATCTGTCCGCTCTGCAGCTTGCTTCCTTCTCTGTTGGGGAAGTTACGGGTAGAATGACGGATACTGAATGCATTGTTTGCAGGGGTATCTCCGGCACCAAAGCAAGGACCGCAGAATGCCGTCTTCAGCACGGCGCCTGTCTCCATCAATGTTGCCGCACAACCATTCTTAATCAATTCCATATAAACCGGCATAGAAGCAGGATATACACTTAAAGTAAATCCATCAGAACCGATATAGCTTCCCTTCATGATATCTGCTGCCGCACAGATATTCTCAAAACCACCGCCGGCACAGCCTGCGATAATTCCCTGGTCTACCATCAGCTTGCCGCCAACCACTTTATTCTTTAAGGAATAATCAACGGCGCCGTCAAGAGAAACCATGGCCTTTTTCTCTACATCATCAAGAATATCAAGAAGATTTGCATTTAATTCTTCAATGGTATAGGTATTGCTGGGATGGAAGGGCATGGCAATCATTGGCTTTACTTTGCCAAGGTCAACCGTAATCACGCCGTCATAGTATGCCACATCCCCGGGATTTAACTCCTTGTACTCTTCCCTTCTTCCGTGAATGTCGTAAAATTCTTTAATCTCATCATCTGTCTGCCAGATAGAAGATAAACAAGTGGTCTCTGTGGTCATTACATCGATACCGATACGGAAATCAGCACTTAAAGATGCCACACCGGGTCCAACAAATTCCATTACCTTATTCTTTACATAACCGTTTGCAAACACTGCTCCGATAATAGCCAGTGCCACGTCCTGAGGTCCCACGCCCATCATAGGCTCTCCGGTTAAATACACTGCCACAACACCGGGCATATTAATATCATAAGTCTGGTTCAGGAGCTGCTTAACCAATTCAGGACCGCCTTCCCCCATTGCCATGGTACCCAAGGCACCATAACGGGTATGGGAATCGGAACCCAAAATCATCTTGCCGCCGCCAGCAAGCATTTCTCTTGCAAACTGATGGATAACTGCCTGATGAGGAGGCACATAAACACCACCATACTTCTTGGCGCAGGTAAGACCAAACATGTGGTCATCCTCGTTAATGGTTCCGCCTACTGCACAAAGGGAATTGTGACAGTTGGTCAGTACATAGGGAACCGGGAACTTCTCAAGTCCTGACGCACGTGCTGTCTGGATGATGCCTACAAAGGTAATGTCATGGGATGTAAGCTTATCAAATTTAATTTTCAGCTTGTCCATATTACCGGAAGTGTTGTGGGACTCTAAAATACTGTAAGCAATGGTTTCCTTCTTTGCTTCTTCTTTGGTAATTTCTTTGCCCGTTTTGCTCTTTATTGCCGCAGGTGCCTGAGCGTCATCGGGAATAAGTTCCTTGCCGCCAAGCAGATATGCACCGCCGTTTAACAATGAAATCATGGGTTTGTTCCTCCTGAAATTTATAAAAATCTGTTTTTCTTGTCATTATCAACAGATTACATTATATGCTAAAACTTGTCGGTTTGCAATATTACTTCCTTCTTGCATATTACTTCCTTCTTGCAAAAAAAGAAAAAGCCCCGTTATCGAGGCTCTCTCTTTATATATTACCTTTTACACTAAAACCTTGTTGATTAACAATCTTCATTATGTACATGCGTACAACCAGCATCTGTACCTTCTACATAGCCGCAAGCTTCATCGTGGATATGCTCACAATCTTCTTCTATATCACAGTCTTCATCATGGACATGCTCACAGTTCTCTTCTCCGCCACAAACTTCATCATGAACATGGTCGCAGTCTCCACTTCCCCCATTGTAATAATTGGCAAGTCCCGTAAATCCGTAGAACTGTGTATCTCCTGCAGGTGCACTTCCTGCCGGAATGGTAAAGGTATGCCATGTGCCGTCTTCTGTAAGATAGTTTGTTTTCAGGCTTACATCAGGTCTTGCCTGCAGTGCCTTCATGATTTTCGCTGTATAACAGAAATACAGCTCTGAGCTGATTTCTACCGTGCCACCTTGCGGTGCCGCTTCAATCTTGTCACGGACCATATTGATAAAAGCGGTACCTGAGGATACGGGCTGCTGTGCCTCCACTGCGCCGCATTCACAAACAGACTGAGCCAGGCCGTCTTCACGCAGGGTAGGGTCTTTTACAATTTTCCACTGGAAATTATGGTGATGTTCTGATTTTCCCGGCTTTGTACTTGGAGTGGTGGGGGCAATCGGTGTAGTACTGAGATCTAACCTAGGCGTGGGAGAGCTGCCGGAAAGTACTTCTTTATGCTTCACATAATATATGTAGCCATTAGAAATAGTCATAACGTCTGTTACGAAATTAATGTTAATTCCTCCGCCTACATTAGCCGCCTCCCATAGCGTATCATCATAATAAACTCTCGGAGCGCCACTATAACCGGTAAATGTAACTGTATCTCCGCCAGTCAGCTCCTGTCCTACTGTAAGGTCATTATAATTATAGTTTGTCGCCAACACCGACAAACTGTTTCCAAACAACATGACCATTGCCATTGTTGCTACTAATAATTTTTTCAAATTCTTCTTACTCATTTTATTCCTGTTCCTTCCTTTCACATTATCTTTTACTATCTATACCATATCCTTTTTACAAAAATTTACAAGTAATTCTTCCTAATTGTCGATTTTGCTTCCTAATTGTTACTTTTCAAACCCCTCGCTTACCTGAATATTCCCCTTACTCTTTCGCCACGCCGCCGGAGAACAGCCCACCAGCCTTGTAAAAGTCGATGAGAAGTGTTGTCTGCTGTTAAAGCCTGCCGCAACGGCTACGTCAATCACCGGAAGGGTTGAGTTTTCCAAAAGCAGCTTTGCCTTTTCAATACGCATCCAAAGTACTTTATCCATCAGGGAAATTCCCTTCTCCTTTTTGTAAAGGCGCTGTAAGTACCCTTCCGATAAATTCACTGCCTCTGCCACCTGTGCCACGGTAATATCACTGTCAAAATTTTCTTCCAGATATTCCTGAGCTCGTCTGATATAAAAGCTGATATTTCCTTCGTTTATTTTGCGTTCTGCCCACTGCCGCTTTAAATGAATCAGCATTTGTATCATAAGTAAATCAGCAAGGAGCGAAGCTTCCTTCTTTCGCTTCCTTTCCTTTAATTCCCGAATCAGCTCACTAAGGGTTCATGCAGTCTGCCGTCATCACGGCCTGCAATTACGCTGCTTTCCTGTTCCAAAAAGGACCTCATTCCCTCTTCTTTGGTCAAGCTTTGAAAGAATGATACCTCCTTATCCCGAAGCTCTCTGCCCTCCAGATTTAACATCCGGCACGGCGTCTCTTTTTCTACCGTCAGCTTGTGAGGGATATTTCCTTCTATCAGAATATATTCCCCTTCACGGAGTTCATATATTTTTTCTCCTGCTTCTTCCATGCAGAAAATCTTAGCTCTTCCATAGGCCACGTACATAATCTCCCACTCACTGTGGGTATGAAAATCCATGGTATAAAAGGGATAATTCACCGCATAATACCGCTCGATTTTCATCCGGTACTTTTCATAACCGCTTTCCTTTTGGGTAATGAATATCATAATCGCCACCTCTTCTCAATACGCAAATGTCAGAATTCCTTACATTTAAATTCTATTATACAGAATTCCTTCCACCTGCGCAATTCTCTCATCGTATAATATGCTTACATAGCAAAAAACACATATTTACGGAGGTATTTACAATGTCTTTTAAAATTGCTTTTATCGGTGCCGGAAGCGTAGGCTTTACCCGCACCCTGTTTGCGGACCTGATGACAGTTCCCGAATTTCACGATATCGAAGTATCCTTTACCGATATCAATAAACACAACCTGGATATGGTAACGGCTCTGTGTCAGCGCGACCTTGATGAAAACGGAATCGACATCAAAATCCATTCCACCTTAGACAGACGCGAGGCTTTTAGGGGAGCCCGTTATATTATCAACTGCGTGCGTATCGGCATGCTGGAAGCCTTTGAGCTGGATGTGGACATCCCCTTAAAATACGGTGTGGACCAATGTGTGGGTGATACTCTTTGTACCGGCGGTATTTTTTACGGGCAGCGTGGTGTGCAGGCAATTCTGGAGTTCTGTAAGGATATCCGCGAAGTGGCAGAGCCCGGCGCAATCATGTTAAACTATGCAAACCCTAATGCTATGCTGACCTGGGCTGCCAACAAATACGGCAAGGTGCAGACCATCGGTCTTTGCCACGGCGTGCAGGGCGGTCACGCACAGATTGCGGAAGCACTTGGCTATAAGCAGGAGGAAGTAGATATTATCTGCGCAGGCATCAATCATCAGACCTGGTACATATCCGTTAAGCATAACGGTGAAGATTTACTTCCCAAGATTCTTCCCGCTTATGAAGCAAACGAAGAATTATCCAAGACCGAAAAGGTCCGTATTGATGTGCTGAAAAACTTTGGCTACTATTCCACCGAATCTAACGGACATTTATCCGAATACGTTTCCTGGTACAGAAAACGTCCTGAGGAAGTAGAAAAATGGATTGACCTTGGCGTATGGATTAACGGTGAAACCGGCGGCTACCTTCGTGTCTGCCGTGAAGGACGTAACTGGTTTGAAGAGGATTTCCCTAACTGGATGAAAGAGCCCGCTAAGAAATACATTCCCGAAAACCGTAGCCACGAGCATGGTTCCTATATTATCGAAGGTCTGGAAACAGGCAGAGTTTACCGCGGACACTTTAATGTGATGAACAACGGTTGCATTACCAACCTTCCCGACGAATGTGTGGTAGAGGTTCCCGGTTATGTAGATGCCAACGGTATGAATATCCCTAAGGTAGGAGACCTTCCTTTAGGCTGTGCCGCAATTTGTTCCCAGAGTATCTGGGTTCAACGCCTTGCTGTAGAAGCTGCCGTAGCCGCTGACATTCATCTGCTTCGTCAGGCTATGCTGATGGATCCTCTTACCGGCGCAGTTTGTACTCCTGCCGAAATTCATCAAATGGCAGATGAAATGCTGATTGCCGAAAGCAAATGGCTTCCCCAGTATGCAGATGAAATCGAACGTGCCAAAAAGCGTATGGAACAGCGCAAGGCTGACGGTACCTACATTGCACCCAGAGATTACAAGGGCATCCGCCTGCAGGAAAAGACCATCGAGGAAATGCGTCAGAACAAAGAAGCCGCAAGAAGCAACGCTGCGGAAGCTGATAAGGCAAAGGAACGTCCCTCTGCAGAATAAAAAGTACCTATGATGAAATAGGCTGAAATTATTTTGTTTTTGGGACTTTAGTACTAATGTTTTATTTTCATATGCCGATATATATAGTAAGAAGCAACTGTTACTAATGAAATACACATCCAAGGAGGGATAATCGCAGCAAACGGATTTACAAGTATTTTCATGGTACATTCAGTATCGGCAGTTGAGACAACAAAGAAAGCATCCCGCGACAGCAAGGGCTCATCCGGCGGTTATTCCGGAAGCGGACATTCTGCCCACACCTTTTCTAAGGTTTTGGAAGCAGAAATGAACGAACACAAAGCCCCTACAGAATGTCACACCGTTACCTACGGCAACGACTTACGGCTTCGCACCTTTCTTTATCAGACCAGAGAATATCAATACTGAATACAAAAAATGCAACATCAAAGTGTTGCATTTTTTATTTTGACCAACTTTTGCTTTTCATGTAACGTTTTTTACCGCTTATGTAAAACTACAAGACAAAATATATTTTGTATGTTATATTCACACTGTGCACAGGAAATATTGTAATTACATTTTAAATTTATATAAGGAGGGATACTTCTTTTGAATGTTACATTAACGATATCCAAAGAATACGCAGAGCCTCAGATTAACATATATGCGCCGGAAGCAACAGAAGATATTAATAAACTGATTTCCTACATTCAAAACGCAGAAAAAATGATTGCCGTGAATGAAGAAGACAGTATTGTTTTATTGAAACCGGAGGAAATCTATATGATTTGTTCTACCGGCCGGGGCGTCAAAGTTTTCTGTGAAAAAAGGGAATACACTTCTTCCAAATGTCTTTATGAATATGAAGATATGCTGGGTGATAATTTTGTGCGGATATCAAAAACAACTTTAATCAGCATATTCAAACTTAAGAAAATAGAACCTTCTTTCAGCGGCATGCTGGCAGTTATGGATAACGGAAAGAGTGACTATATTTCCCGAAAATATCTCTCTCTTTTCAAAAAACGATTGGGACTTTAAAACTACAATTTTAAAATGAAGAAAGGAATTATCATATGAATAAATTATTCAAGACTATTTTAACAGGATTTTCTCTCGGATGTACTATTTTTACACTATGCAGTGTATTATTTGATGCGATAGGTGGTGGCACCTTCCTGTTGGAAAATTGGTCATTAACCAAAATGGCAATAGGCACTGTCATAGTCAGTCTGGGATTTTCCATTCCCTCTCTCGCTTATGATAACGAAAGGCTATCACGAGCATTACAGGTTTTTATTCACATGGGAATCGGATGTACGATTATGCTGATTACCGCCTCCTTTGTCGGTTGGATTCCTACAAACTTCGGCGTATCGGGAATTGCTATTTTCGTAATAGTTGAACTGATTGCCGCATTTCTCATTTGGTTTGGATTCAGCCTTTACTATAAAAAGGAAGCTGAAAGGTTAAATGAACAAATCGAAAAACTTAGCCTAAAGTAATTTATAAAGCTCTGTCAAAAACCCTTGGAAACTTTTATGTTCCAAGGGTTTATCACATCTTTCAACTAATCTTTATTTTTTCTTAGGCAAAACTACCTTATCCAAGTGCCAGATATCATCCACATACTCCTGAATGGTTCTGTCAGATGTAAACTTACCGCAGCATGCTACGTTTAAGATTGCGCTCTTTGCCCAGCCCTTTTCATCGCGATAAGCTTCTTCCACTTTCTTCTGTGCTGCCGCATAAGCCTTGAAATCCTTAAGGATAAAGTAAGTATCAGCCTTGGATGTGCTGATGGTATTCAGCAGAGAGTTGTAAAGTGTTCTGAACTTATCAGGGTCATTGGGAGCATAGGTTCCGTTAATCAGCTGCATTAACACTCTTCTTACATCAGGGTCATTGTTGAAAATTTCATTAGGATCATATCCGCCGAAGTTTTCGAATCTGATAACCTCATCCGAAGAAAGTCCGAAGATAAATGCATTTTCTGCGCCTACTTCTTCAACAATTTCCACGTTAGCACCGTCCATCGTGCCGATTGTCAGCGCACCGTTTAACATGAACTTCATGTTACCTGTACCGGAAGCTTCCTTACTTGCTGTAGAAATCTGCTCGGAAACGTCTGCTGCCGCAAAGATAAGCTCTGCATTGGAAACTCTGTAGTTTTCAATAAATACAACTTTAATCTTGCCCTTGATGGCAGGGTCATTGTTTACTACATCTGCAACTGCGTTAATGAGCTTAATTGTCATCTTAGCATTATAATAGCCTGCTGCCGCTTTCGCACCAAAGATAAAGGTTCTGGGATAGAATTCCATCTCCGGATTATCCTTTAACTGGTTATATAAGTACATAACATGCAGAATATTAAGAAGCTGACGCTTATATTCATGAAGTCTCTTCACCTGTACATCAAAAATGGAACGGGGATCTACATCAATACCGTTGTGTTCCTTAATGTACTCAGCAAGACGTACCTTATTCTGATACTTAATGTTCATGAATTCCTGCTGTGCCTTTTCATCATCTGCATAAACTTTTAACTTATTTATCTTAGGAAGGTCTGTAATCCAGTCATTTCCAACATGGGCAGTTACCCAGTCTGCAAGGAGAGGGTTTCCGTGAAGGAGGAAACGTCTCTGTGTGATACCGTTTGTCTTATTGTTGAACTTCTCAGGCATCATTTCATAGAAGTCCTTAAGCTCCTGATTCTTTAAGATTTCGGTATGTAATCTTGCAACACCGTTTACGGAATAGCCTGCTGCAATTGCAAGATGTGCCATCTTCACCTGACCGTCATAAATAATTGCCATCTTACGAACCTTATCCTGATTACCGGGATACATCTGCTGGATTCTCATAATGAATCTGCGGTTAATCTCCTCAATAATCTGATAGATTCTGGGAAGCAGTCTGGAGAACAGTTCAATAGGCCATTTCTCTAACGCTTCGGACATAATGGTATGGTTAGTATAAGCACAGGTCTTGGTTGTTACTTCCCACGCTTCGTCCCATGTTAAATAATATTCATCCATCAGGATTCTCATCAGCTCTGCTACCGCTACCGTAGGATGGGTATCATTTAACTGGAAGGTAACCTTCTCATAGAACTTGCGGATATCGTCATGCTTACGCATATACTTTGCAACTGCTTCCTGTACGGATGCGGAAATAAAGAAGTACTGCTGTTTCAGACGAAGTTCCTTACCTGCATAGTGGTTATCGTTGGGATAAAGCACCTCGACAATGTTTCTTGCAAGGTTTTCCTGTTCTACCGCCTTCTGGTAGTCCCCCTTATCAAAGGAATCTAACTTAAAGCACTCTACTGCTTCCGCATCCCAGATACGAAGGGTATTTACGATACCGTTTCCGTAACCTACAATAGGCAGGTCATAGGGAATTGCCTTTACACTCTGATAGCCTTCCTGTCTAAAATGGCTTCTGCTGTTCTCATCTACATGTACGTTTACATAGCCGCCGAATTTTACTTCCTTTGCATATTCCGGTCTGCGAAGCTCAAACGGATTACCGTCAACAAGCCAGTTATCGGGAACTTCAATCTGATAACCGTCTCTGATTTCCTGTTTGAACATACCGTAGCGGTATCTGATACCGCAGCCGTATGCTGCATATCCTAAGGTTGCAAGGGAGTCAAGGAAGCATGCTGCAAGTCTTCCGAGTCCACCGTTACCCAGTGCTGCATCGGGCTCCTGGTCTTCAATTACGTTCAAATCAAGTCCCAGTTCGTCACAAGCTTCTTTTACCTGCTTATAAGCCTGTAAGTTAATAATATTGTTACCAAGAGCACGGCCCATCAAAAATTCCATGGACAGATAGTAAACTGTCTTAGGGTCCTGCTTCTCGTATTCCTGCTGAGTAGTCATCCAGTTGTCAACAACCGCATCCTTAATCGCATAAGCAACTGCCTGAAAAATCTGCTGCTTCGATGCTTCTTCCAAATTCTTCCTGTATAAGGTTTTCACATTATACAGTACGCTTCTTTTGAACAATTCTTTGTCAAAAGAATTAAGTACCGGTGTAGCTTTCTTAGCCATTTTTTCTCCTCCGATTATTTCTCTCTCATATTTCAACACGTTTACGGCTTATTATACAATAAAAAAAAGTAAACCTCAAGGTACAGTTAGCTTAGACTTTTCTTCCAAAAAACGGCAAAACCCGACACCTTGCACAAAAACAGTTTACGGATAAAACCTTATGTAAGGCTTAATATCACACAATAAGGGCCGGTACTTTCCCGGCCCCTATCTTGTATATCTGTGTTATTTTATTGCTTTTCAACCCCGATGGTTACCGTCTCACCGTTTACATTCCATTCCTTACAAATTGCAAGCTCTGCATCGGTTACGATATCATCCGCAAGTACCTTTTCGGAAATAGCCGCCTTGTTTGCATTTACAATATCGGCAATTTTCTGATTTTTGTTAATACTAACTTTGATGTGGTCCATTACTTCGAAGTCAGCATCCTTACGCATGGTCTGGATTTTGCTGATTACTTCGTATACAAAGCCTTCTTCAATCAGCTCTTCTGTCAGGTTGGTATCAAGCACAACAGTTACATAGTTGTCAGCCTCTGATACATAGCCTTCCTTCTGACTCATTTCAATCAGCAGGTCTTCTTCTGCAAGAGATACCTCTGTTCCGTTTACATCAAATACAAGAGCTCCTTTTGCTTTTAGCTCATCCATTGCTGCATTACCATCAAGGCTTCCAAGATATTCCTTGATACCGCCAAGCTGTTTACCATACTTAGGGCCTACTGTCTTAAGCTGAGGCTTGAAGCTGTAGCTTGTAAAGTCTCTGACATCATCAGTGAATGTTACATTCTTTACGTTTAACTCATCTTCAATAATTTCCTTAAAGAATTCATCCAGCTCACTCTCAGCCTTTACAAACATGGTTCCGATAGGCTGACGGTTCTTGATATTTGCCGCATTACGAGCTGCACGTCCCATAACAACCATCTTAAGAACAGCATCCATGCTTTCTTCCAGCTTCTTGTCAATCATCGTTTCATTGACAGCCGGGAAGTCACACAAATGAATACTTTCGGGAGCATTCGCATTAACGCTCTTTACAAGGTTCAAATAAATTTCTTCTGTCATGAAAGGCACCATGGGAGCTGCTGCCTTGCTGATTTCCACAAGAGCTGTATAAAGTGTCATGTAAGCATTAATCTTATCCTGCTCCATGCCCTTTGCCCAGAAACGTTCACGGCAACGACGTACGTACCAGTTACTCATTTCATCCACAAAGTTATCCAGTACTCTTGCCGCCTCAGGGATTCTGTAATTCTCAAGGTTGTTATCTACTTCCTTAATAGCTGTATTTAACTTAGAAAGTAACCACTTATCCATAACAGGAAGCTTATCATATTCTAAGCTGTACTTGGTAGCATCAAAGTTGTCAATGTTTGCATACAGCACGAAGAATGCATAGGTATTCCAAAGTGTTCCTAAGAACTTACGTTGTCCTTCCTGTACTGCCTTGCCGTGGAAACGGTTAGGAAGCCAGGGAGCGGAGTTGATGTAGAAGTACCATCTGATAGCATCTGCGCCGTAGGTAGAAAGTGCATCAAAGGGATCTACCGCATTTCCCTTACTCTTACTCATCTTCTGTCCGTTTTCATCCTGCACATGGCCTAATACGATTACGTTCTCGTAAGGAGCCTTGTTAAACAGCAGAGTGGATTCTGCCATCAATGAGTAGAACCAACCTCTTGTCTGGTCAACAGCTTCAGAAATAAACTGAGCCGGGAACTGTGCCTCGAACAGGTCTTTGTTTTCAAAAGGATAATGATGCTGTGCAAAAGGCATTGCACCGGAGTCAAACCAGCAGTCGATAACTTCAGGCACTCTCTTCATGGTCTTACCGCACTTAGGGCAAGTACAGGTAATAGCATCAATGTAAGGTCTGTGAAGCTCAACTGTCTTGGCTTCAGAATTGCCGCTCATTTCTTCTAACTGGGCACGGGAGCCGATTGCTTCCTGATGTCCGCAGTCCTGACATTCCCAGATGTTAAGAGGAGTACCCCAGTAACGGTCACGGGAAAGTCCCCAGTCCTGAATATTTTCAAGCCAGTTACCGAAACGTCCTTCCCCGATGGATTCGGGAATCCAGTTTACTGTTTTATTGTTGCGTACAAGGTCATCACGTACTGCTGTCATCTTGATGAACCAGGATTCTCTTGCATAGTAAATAAGGGGAGTGTCACATCTCCAGCAGAAAGGATAATCATGCTCAAACTTAGGTGCTGAGAACAATTTACCTTCCTTATCAAGGTCAACAAGGATATCCTTGTCAGCATCCTTTACAAACTTGCCTGCGTAAGCAGTTTCCTCTGTCATGTTACCTGCACCGTCAACAAACTGTACAAAGGGCAGGTCATATTTACGTCCTACCTGAGCATCGTCTTCACCGAATGCAGGTGCAATATGAACGATACCGGTACCGTCTGACATGGTTACATAGCCGTCACAGGTTACATAGTGTCCTTTCTTGTGTTGCTTTGCTGCAGATTCCCCTGCACACGCAAAGAGAGGCTCATATTCTTTGTATTCTAAATCTTTACCTACATAGGTTTCTAACACTTCATAAGCTTTTTCACCTTCCTGGGCAAGACTTCCCAGTACATTGTCAAGAAGCGCCTGTGCCATGTAGTAGGTATAACCGTCTGCTGCTTTAACTTTTACATAAGTCTCTTCCGGATTTACACAAAGTGCCACGTTGGAAGGAAGTGTCCAGGGGGTTGTGGTCCATGCAAGGAAATATGCATCTTCACCGATTACCTTGAAACGTACAACTGCAGAACGTTCCTTCACTGCCTTGTAGCCCTGAGCTACTTCGTGAGAAGATAAGGGTGTACCGCAGCGGGGACAATAAGGTACAATCTTAAAGCCCTTGTATAAAAGCTTCTTATCCCAAATCTGCTTTAAAGCCCACCATTCAGATTCGATGAAATCGTCATGGTAAGTTACATAGGGATCATCCATATCTGCCCAGAAACCAACGGTACCTGAGAAATCCTCCCACATACCTTTGTATTTCCAAACACTTTCCTTACACTTATCGATAAAGGGATCAAGACCGTATTCTTCAATCTGCTCCTTACCATCAAGTCCAAGCAGCTTTTCTACTTCCAATTCAACAGGAAGTCCGTGGGTATCCCAGCCTGCCTTACGGGGAACCATGTAGCCTTTCATGGTACGGTATCTGGGAATCATATCTTTAATAACACGGGTAAGCACATGGCCGATGTGGGGCTTACCGTTTGCAGTAGGAGGACCGTCATAGAAGGTATAAGTAGGTCCTTCCTTGCGGTTTTCCATACTCTTTCTGAAAATGTCATTGTCGGTCCAGAATTTTTCGATGTTTTTTTCACGGTCAACAAAATTCAGGTTAGTGGATACTTTTTGATACATTTCGATTCGTCCTTTCTTTTCATATAAAAAGCCCCGTCCTGTAAAAGGACGAGGCTAAAATTTACTCGCTACCACCTGTTACATCATACGCGCCGATTCTCTCTTGCTCAAAACAATTAAGGAACGGTTGAATATGGCTTCCTTTAACGGGGGAATGCCGGCGTGACCTACTTACCTGTTTGCGTTCGGCTCGCAGCTCAGAAGTGATATTCGCTGATTTCTTACTAATACCGGGCTCGCACCCTCTCCGGCTCGCTGTGACGTTTGGATAATCAGTTACTGTCTTCGTCATTGCTTTTGTTTGGATTATTGAAATACTATACTCAAGTTACACCATTGGTGTAATTTTTGTCAAGTGGTCTCTTGCAAAATATTTATTTATTGCCTATGAAATATTTGTTTATCCTTTCATAAACCAATTCCCTTTATACAATCCGATAAATAGCGGAATAATCATAACGGCCCAAACAATGGGCTCTGATACAATAATCCCCCAATATCCGATAACAGGAGTTAAAAACCATGCTATCAGCACCTTTCCTGCCAATTCAATAAAACTGGATACCAGCGGTGTTTTAGTATCGCCAAAGCCCTGCATACTGTTTCGAAAGATACAAATCATGGCCGGCAGAAAATACAGGCTCGCATTTATCCGCAAATACATGGTTGCTGTCCGGACAATTTCCTCTTCACTGCTTCCCGTAACAAAGCGGATAAATATAGAGGCAAAGGCAAAAATCAATAATACTACAACGATACACCATGCAAAGGATATTAGCACACTGCTTTTCATCCCCTGCTTAATCCGCTCATATTCCTTTGCTCCGAGATTCTGACCGCAGTAGGTCGCCAGTGCCGTTCCCAATACAAAAAACGGTGTTAAGAAGATAATGGTAATTTTTCTCGCAGCAGTATGAGCTACGATGGTATTGGTTCCAAAAGTATTGATACTTGTCTGTAGCGCAAGCGACCCCAGCATAACAAAGGACAGCATAAAGCCCATAGACAGTCCTTTGGGAATTAACTGCTTGTACATTTCACCCTGCGGCTGTATATCTTCTTTCTTAAGTTTCAAGGAAGGATACTTTTTGCAGATAACAATGAAACAAAGTAGTGCGGAAACCGCCTGTGATAACACTGTAGCAAGGGCTGCACCTCTCGTTCCCATTCCGGCATACATGACAAACGAATAATCCAAAACTACATTCAACACATTAGATATCACTAGGAAAATAAGAGGCGTAAAGGAATCCCCGATTGACCTAAGAACAACCGCACCTATGTTATACAATGCAGTAATTACCAATCCGGCAATAATCGTCTGTATGTATGCTGTGGCATCTTGTGTCAGCTCCGGCGCAACATTCAGAATTCCCAGAATTTGCGGCAAAAACAGTAAGCATCCCACACTGATAATTGTTGTAAACAAGACACCTATTACAATAGTCCCACCAATGGCTTTCTTCATCTGCTTTTCTTCTTTAGCACCGAAATAAGTTGCAATCACAATACCGAAACCGCAAATTATACCATTTAAAAATTCTATTAAAAGGTCACTTAATGCCGTAGTGGCACCCACAGCCGCAAGAGCAGTTTCTCCCAGCACACTACCAACCACTCTGGTATCAATTACGCCGTAACAAAGCTGAAACAATTGTCCGATATAAAGCGGTAATGCAAATTGTAATATTACCTTTAAGGGATTTCCCTTGGATAAATCTTTCATTTGTTTCTATTCCTTCCTTGTAGTTTGCTAATCATTACTTATATCTACTTAATATTTATTATTACTGTCTATCATTAAATATCGGTTATGAAGCCTTTATCGGTACAACACAACGCTTACCTGAAAAATGTTTTGAAAGCATCTTCGTTGTATAATACCGTTATATTTACTGACAGCATAGGTTACATTTTGAAAGCCAATCCCATGTTCTTCTTTATCTTCTTTGGTTGTTATCAGATTTCCTCCCACGTCAATCACTTCACCCGCAAAACTGTTTCGCATGGTCAATATCATTCCATAAGCCACTTCCTGGATTTTAATAATAATCTCCCGATTTACCATTACCCGGCTTGCTGCCTCTATGGCATTATCAAACAAATTGGCAAGAATTACACACCAATCTCTATCCGAAACAAACGAGTCTTGCAAATTGCTGACAGATAACTCTACCTTAATATTGTACTTCTTGGCAAGACTAATTTTTTCGCTCAAAAGCGCATTTACTACAACATTATCTGTCTGGATATAATGGTCTGCTTCCAGCTCTGATTCTCTGATTTCTTGAATATAAGCAATCGCCCGATCTGTCTGCTTATGCTTCAAAAGCCCCTCCAGCACCAAAAAGTGATTTCGGATATCATGCAAAATCCTGCTTTTTTCTCTGCTCCACGCCATAATCCTCTGATAATCCTGCTCCAGAAACTCATTCTTCTCTTCGGCTAATTGTTTCTCTCTCAAACGTTCCAGCCAATGCTCTTGCATACGCTGTTTTAATTCTCCTATCCGTTCACGGCTGACTCGGATAACTGTTCCGTCTTCCATTTCCACATCACGGGAATCTATTTTTTTGATATGTTCAATGTTGACAATAAACCCTCTCTCGACCGCTATAAACTCTTTGGAATGCAACTTTTCCAGCACTTCCTTCAGTGCCTTTCTGTCCTGCAATTCTTTATCCTTCAAAACAAATCTGGCATATTGTCCGCTTTTATATACATAGATAATTTCTTCATAATATATTTTCTCAATCCGCGAATTCGTTTCTATCATATAGATACGCTTTTTCCGTTCATCCAC
Organism: Lachnospiraceae bacterium; assembly: GCA_017411305.1. Taxonomy (GTDB): domain Bacteria; phylum Bacillota; class Clostridia; order Lachnospirales; family Lachnospiraceae; genus Suilimivivens. The sequence continues at coordinate 105,019 of JAFQQI010000048.1, read as the reverse complement.
CTCTGACAAAATGCGTCCCATCAGATTAGACAATTCTTTATCAATCCTCTCTTTAAACAGATAGTCAAACGCTTTTACCTCATATCCTGTTCTGATAAATTCCGGATGTGCAGTCAAAAAAACAATAATTGTCCTTCTTCTCTTCTCCCGTATTCTTTTGGCAAGCTCAATTCCATTCATTTTCGGCATCTCGATATCCAAAAAGCAGATATCAAAAAAATCCCTATCGTCTATTTCATACAATAGTGAAACAGGGTCATTAAATCTTTCTATCTCACACTTTCTCCCACTTTGGAAAAAACATTCCTGTAACAAATGAAATGTCAATTCAAGAAATTCTTTATTATCATCTATCAGTGCAATTCTTATCATATTCACTCACGTCCTATTATTAGTCACGCTCATTATACTATTAAAAATAGATATTTTCCAAATTGTCATTCATCTGCATCTTTTTGTCATTAAATCATAATATAAACACAAGACACGATAGGACATCACTCGCTATCGTGTCTGTTTCTTCTAAGTTATTTAAAATTCTGCAGCAGCTCCACTCTGCATTTTAACAAATCAAATGCATCCAGGTACACATATCTTCCGCTGTTATCACCGTAGTTACCTTCCTGTTCAACAGTCATTCCCAATTTCAGGCATTTTGCAACAGTTTCTTCGGTATCCTCTACAGTAAACGCAATATGATGGATTCCTTCTCCGTATTTATCCAAATGGTCTCTCCATACGGAAGGAGCATCATTGGGCTCAATGAGCTCTAACTGAATCCCGCTTTCAAGATTGAAGAAAGCCATCTTGCAATCCGCATCCGGTGCCGGCTTACCAAACACCTTAGTCTGTGTCACTTCATATGCTCCGCCAGTACAAATCGGAGGATTTTCGCACCCCAAAGCCGCCGCATATTTTGCCTTGGCATCTTCAATGTCGTTTACCACATAACCCACCTGTGCAAACTTTGCACCATCAAATAATTTTTCAAACATAGTAGTTTCCTCCTTCTCTTTTTCCTGCCTTACATAATTTAAAATATATCATAACTGCACTGATTACATCTGTTACAAAAAAGCAGTGCAGTACAATATGTACCACGGTATAAGTCTTAGATAATAGGCCTAAACGGCAGCCTTTTAGCAGTGCATTCACTCCATAAAGCGATGTGGTAACCATCAGCATCAAATCTACCACTATAAGAATTCCTACCATGAACGGTGTCACAAACACCATTGCCGGCACTACTATGGTCAATAATAGTAGGACACCCAACACAAACACCACCAGATAAAAGGGAATGTGTGCCACCTTCATTACCATATCCCAAAAGGCAAGCCGCCTATGTGCCGCTTTATCTTTGTCCATGCAGGCACTGATAATATTCAGCAGATACACTGCTACAGTAAGTACCATATAAATTCCCATAACCGGTCCGTAAAAGTCCTCATTAGCGGAACCGATTCCAAAAGGAATCACACACAAGTAGGGCCATATTAACAATAAAACAGGTAGTATCTTTTTGAATGTTTTATTCATCCTCTTCCTCTTCATCATAATCCATTATTATACTGCTGACAATATCCAAATCTATCAGTAAATTATTGCCATACAGACCTACCGGAACCTTCCCTTCCAGTCCACAGACATCAGGATAGATTTCTTCCTCAAACCGGTAAATAATCAGCTTACGCTTATAAGGATCAATCATCCAATATTCCTTTACGCCCGCTTCCCGATACTTCTCCAGCTTCTTAATGCAATCCTTACGCTTGGTAGAAGGGGAAAGCACCTCCAGCACAAAATCCGGTGCCCCCATAACCCCCCATCTTCTGACCTTATCAAGGTCGCAAACGATGAGCACATCCGGCTGTACCATGGTCTTATTGTCACAATCAAGACGCACATCCACAGGGGACATCATCGGAATGCACTTTCCTTTATTTCCATGTATATAATTCGCTATCTGCCGATAAATTTCACCACCGATACGCTGATGGTTAAAAGACGGGGCTGGCATATCGTAAATCACACCGTCTATCAGCTCTACCCTACGTTCATCCGGAAGGGCATAATAGTCTTCTATGGTATATTCACCCTGTTGCTTCTCTGCCCCGTATACTGTTGCCGGTTCACACACCATACCCGGATAAGTCTCCCCTTCAAAAAAACGTTCCAGCGCCAAAAGTGTGTCATATCTCGGCGACTGCGTCTCCCCGCTGAAAATCTTCTGTACCGTACCAAGAGGCACCCCGGTAAGCTCTGCTATTTGTGCATAAGAGTAACCCTTTTGCCTTTTGATTTCTTTCATTTCCTGAATAGTCATACCATAAACACCTCCCTTGTATTCTCATTATAATCTGTGCGCACCCGTTTCGCAACCATTTTGTTTCCATTTGTATTCCGCATTATTCCCATTTTATTTCCATTTTATTTCCACTTCACCTCACTTCTTGCCACAGGAAATAATTAGGTGTATATTAGTTAAAAATACCATAAAAAGGAGAATTCCTATGGACAGACAAAACTTAACGTTGCTTACCGACCTCTATGAGCTTACCATGATGCAGGGCTATTTCAAGCACAAAGACCGTAATGAAACGGTTATTTTCGATGCCTTTTACAGAAACAATCCCTGCGGCGGCGGATATGCCATTGCTGCCGGACTTGAGCAATTAATTAAATATATCAAAGAATTACATTTTTCAAAAGAGGATATTGATTATCTTGCAAGTCTCAGAATCTTCGAAGCAGACTTCCTCGATTATCTGGCAAACTTCAAGTTTTCCGGTGATATTTATGCCATTCCCGAAGGAACGGTTATGTTCCCCAGAGAGCCTTTTGTAAAAGTCATTGCACCGATTATGGAAGCCCAGCTTGTAGAAACTGCTATTCTCAACATCATTAATCACCAAAGTCTGATTGCCACCAAAGCAGCAAGAGTATGTTATGCAGCAAAAGATGACGGAGTGATGGAATTCGGACTTCGCCGTGCCCAGGGACCGGATGCAGGTATCTACGGAGCCCGTGCTGCTGTCATCGGCGGTTGTATCGGAACCTCCAATGTTCTTTGCGGTCAGCTTTTTGACGTACCCGTTAAGGGGACCCACGCTCATAGCTGGATTATGAGTTTCCCCGATGAATATACAGCCTTCAAAACCTATGCAGACATGTATCCTTCTGCCTGCATTTTGTTGGTAGATACTTACGACACATTAAATTCAGGTATTCCTAACGCCATCAAGGTATTTACTGAAATGAGAGAAGCGGGCATTAAATTAGGCTACTACGGCATCCGCCTTGACAGCGGCGACCTTGCTTACCTTTCCAAAAAGGCACGTAAGATGCTGGATGCGGCAGGCTTCCCGGATGCGGTGATTTCCGCTTCCAACGATTTGGATGAATATCTGATTGAAACCATGAAGGCACAGGGTGCTGCCATTACCTCCTGGGGTGTGGGTACAAACCTGATTACGGCAAAGGACAATCCTGCCTTCGGCGGCGTGTATAAGCTGGCTGCCATTATGGGACCTGACGGCGAGTTTATTCCCAAGATTAAGCTTTCCGAAAACTCAGAAAAAGTCACCAATCCCGGTAATAAGACCATTTACCGTATTTATGATAAAGAAACCGGCAAGATTAAGGCTGACTTAATTTGCCTGGTAGGGGAACACTTCAGCGAAGAGGAACCGCTTCTTTTATTCGACCCCTTAGAGCCTTGGAAAAAAACAAAGCTCCCTGCCGGAAGCTTTACTCTGCGTGAACTTTTGGTTCCTGTTTTTAAGAACGGGCAGTGCTGCTATGAATCACCCAAGACTATGGAAATCCGTGATTACTGTACCAAAGAAAAGGATACCCTTTGGGATGAAACCAAGCGTTTTGTGAATCCTCATAAGGTTTACATCGACTTATCAAAGAAGCTGTATGATACCAAAATTCAGCTTTTGGATAGAATGGGTGAAAAATAGTATTACTTCTTTACCTGTCATGCCCCCAAAATAACAGCGCCAACCAGCCGCCCGTCTTAAAACGAGCGGCTGATTATTTATAAGTTGCAAAATTCACAAAAAAGCAAAAACATACTTGTGCATAAATCGTCAAAGTGCTATACTTCATTCAAAGCATATTTTTCATATTTAGCGTGGCCGTTTGTGTTGCACGTTTTCTAAAAAGTCAAAGTATATCTTATTTATTATCACGAAAATTCATGCTTTTACAACCCATTCATTTTATTGTATAAGGCAGGAATTGTGATAAGTAAGTTCCTGCGCAAAAGGAGGAACTATTTATGTCAAAGCAGGCAAAGGAACCGGAAAACAAGCAGCACCCTAAGAGAAATTTACGCCCACTAGAGGAACTAAATATGATGGATTCGTTTCTTTTTGAGGCGGCAACAGAAGATGCTGAAAAAGCAGAAAAAATTGCAAGAATTATTATTGAGCGCGTCACAGGTCATCGTGTAAAGAACTTAATTATTGAATCCCAAAAGTCCCTTAAGGGAATCAATGTTGATAAGCGGGGAATCCGTATGGACCTCTACTCCACCGAAAAAGACATGGCAAACGAAAATTGTTTGCTTAGAAGCTATGATATTGAGCCAAATAATTATTATGAAAAGGATTTACCCCGAAGAAATCGGTATTATCAGTCGCTAATGGACACCAAGCTACTTCCCTCAGGAGCTGGTTATGAAAAGTTACCGGATGTGACAACCATATGGATATTACCCTATGACCCATTTGATGATGACAGAATTATTTATACGATTAAAAACGTAGTGACAGAGAATGAAAAGCTGATATATAATGATGGTGTCCGCAAGATATTTCTTTATACCAAAGGAACCAAGGGCGGTACACCAGAATTAAAAAATCTACTGAATTACATGGAAAATACCCGGAAAGAAAACGCCGTAGACGAGGAACTGCAACAGATACAGAGTATTGTAGATGAAGTAAAATGTAGTGATGAGGAGAGGACACGCTATATGAAGATATATGGAGTTATTGATTATGAAAAGCGGGATAGTTATGAAGCCGGACATGCAGAGAAACTGATAGAACAAGTCTGCCGAAAAATCACAAAAGGAAAAGATGTATCACAAATAGCCGATGAACTGGAAGAAGACGAAAGTATCATTCAGAAGATTTATGATGTAGCCACAACCTTTGCTCCTGATTTTGATGCTGCCAAGATATATCATATCCTTCACACTAAATAATGCACAATGAAAGTAAAACTCCCGGCAAATAACGCAAACGCGCTATTTGCCGGAAATGATAAGATGTGGCTATCAGAAATTAAACCTTTGCAAATAATAAGTGTGTGAACATAAACACCAAAGCATAATCTTATAATCACAGAAGGTAAAAGCACTAAAGAAACAGGTGAAAATCAACTTATCTGTATTCACGAAGGCCTATCGGGCCCGGCAGGTAATTATCATGGCGGTTCGCTATTTTTCACAACAATGAAATAAAAAACAAACGCAGAAACAGGAATAAGCACTAAGGCAAGCAGAAACAAGTGCAAGCAAACGAAACAGGAGGAGTTATTTTATGTCAGAAGAAACAATGATTAGTCTTAGTATATCCGGAAAGAGGTATGATGATGTATGTAAGCAATTATTTCAAAATAAAGAGATTATAGCTCCGGTATTAAAGGCAGTAGTGCCGGAATATAAAAACTCTACGGTAGAAGAAATTATCAGGTGCATCGACACAGACAGTATCAAGGACCTTCCCGTAGATGCTGTATCTCAAAGAGTGACCGGGCTTCCCACGGAAATGAATTCAGTCAGCGATAAACTGATATACTATGATACCCATTTTATAGCAATTAATCCAAAGCTGACAAATGAACAGATATGTATTCATTTGCATTTTGATTTGGAAATCCAAAATGACTACAAACCCACTAATCCAAAGTATCCAATTATCAAAAGAGAAATGTTCCAAAGAAGCTACAGAATACTGTTACCATGTATTCTATCAAAAAAGAGGATGTAATAGGAACGACAAATGAGCCGGAAACAGATTATGATTTGATAAATGTAATTATCATCAGACGTGGCGAAGCAGATAACGAGCTAAGGCGCAACGAGCCAATATTTGACTATTTGTCAGGCATATTTGAGTGTGATACAATGAGGGTGTGCAAATACGTGGATGTTAGCCGAAACGAGGCTGTTAAGAAGGGAATGGAAGATATGAAAGGTCTGGGACAATCGATTGCGGACAAAAACCTAAAGACGGGCATTAGGCAGGGTATCCAACAAGGAATAATGGAATTGTTAAGCGAATTAGGAGAAGTTTCCACAGAATTAAGTGATACCATATATTCGCAAACGAATTTGGATACTTTAAAAAATTGGCTGAAGCTTGCAGCAAAAGCAGAAGCTATCAATGATTTTGTTGATAAAATGCAAAGAACAAAATAGTAAGAGTGCCAAACAGCCGCCGGTTGAACGCGAGCGGCCGTTGGCAATAATGCACACTGAAAGTAAAACTCCCGGCAAATAACGCAAACGCGCTATTTGCCGGGTTTCATTATTTTCCTCTATATAACCTTTCACAATTCTGCATAAGCTTCTGTTGCCCTTTCCCTGTAACAAAGTAATAATCTATCTGCTGCTCCTCTACAGCAAAATAAGAACCATACGCCGAAATATCACAACAGATTACAGGCTCATTTGACGCAATCAGAATACCATAGCCTTTATCCGAAAGCAGAAACGGCAATTCCGCTCTTTCTCTATCATCGGAAATATAATACGCTTTGCCGGAAAGTTTTAAACCCTCCTGCTTCCCAATTCCCGGACTATAAAGATTTTGCTTTTTCCAGTCAAAAAACTGCCACGCCTTTGCCCTACCGGATAGTTCATTTATCACGCGGCATTCATTTGTCCGCTCCGAAAGCAAAATCTTTCCATTTTCATCCATATAAGTAATGGCTCCGCTCTTTTTATCAACCCGCAGAATAATATCATCGGTGGCTACTTCCACATAGGCTGAAAGGTCTTTGTACATCCATGCGCGCTCCGTTTTCTGTAATGCTATTCTCTCATGGGGCTCTTCTTTCGGCTGCCCCTTCACCGCAAAAGTAACCCGAATAATTTGACTGCTGACGGGTGAAATCCTCAGTACACCATAGCGGCTCTGCAAATATAGTCCATCCGGCTGTCGCATGGTCCACTTTACGGACAAATCTGTCTTGGCATGCCCCGGCAGGCGAAGCTGCTCTGTCGGCGGCATATCACCGAACTGCGGCGCATTTTTTTCCTGTCTACTTTTTTCCACAGCTTTACCGGTTGTTGCTTCACATTGATTTATCTTTGCAGGTTTTCTGTTATATACACTGTAATCCCGTCCGTACTTTTCATTTGCCGCTTCTTCTGCAGACTTGGGACGCACAATATTCACTTTAGGACGCGCACCGCTTCCCACACCCGTAAGCAGAACCGTTTGGGAAGGCGATTGCACCTGCCCCGGCACTTTAATAACTGCCTTAGGTTTTGTAATTGCAGGCTTTTGCGGCTTCATCGGCAAAGTCCTTGTGGTATTTCCCTTTTCGGTTTCTGCCGTTTTTTCTTCTGTAATTACTCTTTTAGGCTGTTCACCAATCTTCTCCGATACTTCATGGTTTTCTACAAAAGAAAGCTTTCCCTCAGGTACCGGGTCCGCAATCAGCCCTGTCAAGTCTCTCTCATGCAGCACACAAAGCTCATGCAATGCTCTGGTCGCCGCCACATACAGTAGTTTGGCATGTCCGTCATCGACCGGATAATCGGTTCTGTCCGGATCTAAAATCAGCACCGCATCAAATTCAAGACCTTTGGTATAAGCGACCGGAAGCACCATCACACCATTTTCGTAAACAGCCTTTTCCAAATCACTTTCCGCCACTTTAACATAAGCTGAAAGCTCCCTTGCCGCATTTCTTGCATCTTTCTCATTCCTGCAAATCACTGCTACGGTATCCAGCCCCTGTGCAAGCCACCCTTTACAAACCTTTGCCGCTTCTTTTATTAAGCCTTCCCTGTCATCGCATCTTTGCACCACAACATCTTTTCCATGCCGGATAATGGGCTCTGCAGGGTATGCCGCAAACTGCCCATGATGTAGAATATTCATTGCAAATTCGGAAATTTCCACCGTATTACGATAGCTCTTTTTCAGAATGCCGAAATGGGCACGTTCTCCGGACAGCATCAGTCCTCTAAGCTCTTCCCAATCATTTAAACCGTAACCAAAATGGATATTCTGGGACACATCCCCCATAATGGTATAAGTACAATCCTTAATGCAGTATTTCAGTACAGCATAAGCCATCATACCAAAGTCCTGTGCTTCATCAATCACCACGTGATGCGCTTCGCTGATAACCTCTGTCTCCTTGATTCTCTTATATAGGAACGCAAGGGCTGCCAAATCATACACATCAAACTCTCTGTGAGGAATCTCCGCCATATGCCCCTTTTCAATCTGCTCCATGAGAAAATCATGGTACATGTCAAAAATGCTGTATTTCCAGACATTCTTGCCAAATTTTCCGCGATAAGCCCTGATAATAGCCTTCTGCTCTTCCCGCGTATATTTCACGCCTTTTCCAAGGAATTCATCCTTTATCTTGGAAAGCAGTCTTTCATTCAGCATATTGATTTTGTTCTGTACAGACACAGTAGGGTTCTGCTCAACATAATTTTTAATCTCTGCACCGGTCAGAATAGGAATCAAATCCTTGGGATTTATACTTTCTCCCACAGTTTTATCATATACACCTGATTTTCCGTCCTGCAAACCTTCCACAAACTGTTTCGGATTTAAGTAAATGGTCTTGTAGGGAATTGTTTCCTGTTCCAATCGAATGCAAAACTGCTCCAAATCCCGAAACCAGCCATAGGTACCTTTGACATTACTGCTAAAATCTGCTTCCGCATTGTTACAAATCCGGTACTTTTTGTCATCCCAATCTTCATAAAGGAGTCGCACAAAAAGCTCTTCCATGGTCATCTGCCTAATGCCGTACACATCCAAATCCGGCAAAACGCCTGTGATATATTCCAGCAAAATCCGGTTGCTTCCAACGATATAAAAATCATCCGGCTTAAAACGCTCTTGATAGTTATATAGAATATAAGAAATCCTGTGCATAGCCACAGTGGTTTTACCGGAACCGGCAACGCCCTGTACAATCATATTGTGATAGGGACTTTTACGGATAATTTCATTCTGCTCCTTCTGGATGGTCGCAATGATTTCTCCCAAAACTGCCTGTTTGTTTTTGGCAAGGTATTTCGTCAGCAAATCATCATTGGCTATGACCTCTGTGTCAAAATAATCCACCAGCTTCCCATTCTCAATTTCATAAGTACGCTTCAGCTTTAAGTCAATGGGAAAACTTCCCCCCTCCGGCGAGGGGTAGCTACACTTGCCCAGTCCGTTTTCGTAGTAGGCATTAGCTACCGGCGCGCGCCAGTCAATGACCATCTGATGGGTTGCATTCTTGGAAATACCGCCTCTTCCGATATAAAGGGACTCTTCCTTTTCTTCCGTTTCGTCCCAAAAGACGATTCTTCCGAAATAGGGCTTTTTCTGTGCCTTTACATTTCGCTGCAAAGCCCGCTTCATATTGTCCTTCATGGTAATGGTATTGTTGAGTGCCGTATAAAGCTCTACATCATTGTCGTGATAATGATCCAGCATCTCATCAATTTCCGCCTGCATCTTTGTAACGTCTTTTTCATAGGCTTCCATATTCTTCGAGATCACCCGTAAGGTCTCTCTTAGATATGTCTCCTCATCACGACGTTCTGATTTTGCTTCTTCTTGTTTTTCCTGTTGTTTCTCTGATTCCATCCTTTGCTCCTTTTCTTTTTAGGTGCACCGCTAAGCATTTTGTATTTATAGTCTAGCAAAAAATAAAATAAATACTAGACTTTTATTTTAGAATATGTTAGCATGGATACTGAACTGTGTGCAAAAACGGGTTGTCAGTAATTGACAACCCGTTTTCGTATTTCTTTCTATTGGATGGAAGAATTGGTTATGCTTCCGCATTTAGCAATCTGCTCATTTCATCTACCATTTCACTGATAGAACCTGCCTGAAGAGAAACCTCTTCGGTATTACCCGCATTACTTTCTGCCATAGCATTAATACAGGTAAACTGTTCATTTTCATTTCTGATACTTTCTGCAATATCCCTGTTAATGGACACTGTACTTTTGATTACCTCTGACTGTTTTCCATGAGCTTCCCCCATAGTACCTATATTATCTACAGAAGTATTTAATAGATTTGTCATTTCCTGCATGCTCTTAAACACATTTGCAAAGTATTCATTCTGCGTGTCTAACTTAGACGCATTATTTTCAATCTGCTTGGTAATTTCTACTACATTGTTCTGTACTCTTTCAATAACCGCTTCCACAATCTTTAAGGATTCCTGTGTACTGTTTGCAAGGTTTCCTACTTCAGAAGCAACCACCGCAAAGCCTCTGCCTGCTTCGCCTGCTCTTGCAGCCTCAATAGACGCATTCAGTGCAAGCAAATTGGTGGAAGAAGAAATATCATTTATCAGCTTCAATGTTACACCGATTTCCTCCACAGCGCTTGACAGCTTCTGTGCCGTATCCGTAGTCAGCTTCATAGACTCAGAAACTTCACCGTTAATAATATGCAAGCTATTTAACAACTTTTCATTTTCTGTGGATTTATCCAGCAGCTCTTTTGATGTGTTCTCTACCTTTTCCACATTTTCTGCAACAACGCTTTCCCAGCGGCTCAGTTCATTTAAATTTGCCATACTCTCATCAGTTCTGGCACTAAGAAGATTACTGCTTTCTACCAGTTGTTCGCTGGTTGCCGCAAGCTCCTGGGCAGATGCACTTTCATTTTCGGAAATCTGAGAAAGCGCGGCGCCTGCCGTATATAACCGTTCGGACAACTCCTGTACAGAGGATAGTACATTCATTACATGCTGATTATTTTTCTCAAGCTCATCCTTTTTTGCATTAACCAGAAAATGTGATACAAAAAATACAAAAATCAAAAGTCCTGCAAGAGAAAGCACCAGTGCTACCAGGCATATCAGGATATCCGTGATAAACAGCTCGTCCTGTACCGGCATCAGTGCACTTCCCCGGATGAACCAGCCAATAAATAAAGATACCATGCAAGCCAGTCCGCTAAACAACAGCAATTTGATATCAAGGAAAAACGCAATCAGTATCAAGAAGAAAAACAGAAATCCCCAAAACGTTCTGGAGGGCAGCATATATAAAATATAATTCCACTGAACTATCAAAATAATTGCCGAGAAAATTTTGCCCACTCTTAATCTTCCCTCTTTGAGATACCCATCCTCACCAAAGGATGTTTTCATAATCACAAGTGCAATTGCAAAGAAGGAAATATCCATAAGCGCAAAAATAATGATTGTAATCCATGCCGTATCGGGATAAAAGCCCAATAACCTTTCTGTGGTAAACATGGTAGTGGCACACATACAGGCACACACTAAAATAAGTAGTCCCCACTTAAATACTGCCGATAAATAAACCTCAACCGCAGTTTTCTTTTTTCCCATAACACCATCTCTCCTTTATCGTTTGATTCCATTATACAATGTTTTTAATTTCCCACAGAGAAGAAAAATATTAACTGGTCAAAAATAACCGTTATTTGGCAATTGCATTAATTGTATTACAAGGTAAAATAAGGATTGGGGCGTAAGGCTTACTTGGAGGACATCTATGAACATCATTAAAAAATATTGGGAATCCGTATATATCTATGTTTTGTTAATCATTCCCGGCCTGTGCATCTGTGCTGGAACCTACTGGACTGTCTGCAAACTATTCGGTATGTATCCGGACTTATCGTGGATGCAAATCATTATATTCGATTTAAGTCACCTGATTTATCTTTCAGTGGGGATTTATTTTATCCGCTGCAATAAAAAGGAACCGACCTACATCTTGGCACATTTGAACTTTATCAAGGTATTTATCGTAATCATTCTGTTTATCCAGTATAATGCCATCCTCTATCTGTTTCCCTCTTATTTTGTTTGGGAGTGTACTTTTATCTTTCTGTCCGTTATTGCTTTTTTCTTTGATAGTAAACTTTTGGCTTTTAACATTGTATCCTATGCTTTCTTTTTGTTGATTTCACATTTGTTATATCCCGAAAGGTTCTTGCCTCTAAATAACAGTGCGGTAATGGAAATCATTGCTTATCGCATTCTGATGTATGTTATTATTTCCATGTGTATCATGCTGATAGAACTCTTTGCGGAACGTTTTTTGGGACAGGCAACCAAGAGTAACGAAGAAAACAGACTTTTGCTGGAAAAACAGTTGGAATATTATCAGGACATGGAATTGATGGACACAGAGCTACGGAAATTCCGTCATGACATCAAGAATCACTTTATTTGTATGGAATGGCTTTTTAACAATGGTAAAACCGATGAATTGCAAAAGTATTTTAAGGATTTAGAACATTCCTTTTCCTTTGGGCAGCACTTAAGTATGTCCGGAAATGATATCGTGGACGCCATCCTGCATCATGACCTGCCTCATTATTGCAATGACAAAATTAAGGTCACTACCCATGGAGGCCTGCCGCCACTACACTCAGTATCTGACATGGATTTGTGTACCTTATTTTCCAATATGTTATCCAATGCCATTGCTTCTGCCGGCCAATGCGAGCAGGAAACCGACACACCGGAAATTATCATCCGTTTTTCCGGCGGCAAAAATTACTTTTCCATTGAAATGTCAAACAATATCCCGCGGCAAAAGCTATCGGCAAAACGCCGGGTAAAAGACCGTAATCACGGACATGGCATTCATAAAATGAAAGATGTGCTGGAAAAATATGACGGCCGTCATGAAATAAAATTGGAAGAAAATATGATCACTATTACGATTTATCTGCCTATTTAATTATCCCTAAAGGAGAATTACCAATGAGAATTGCTATTTGCGATGACCATAAAGTTATTTATGAAGAATTAAAAGAATTACTACAAAAATTCAATACAATAAATCAGGAAAGTAATGAACTGTATTATTTCCCAAAGCCCTCCCTTTTGCAGGAGTATTTACAAACGGAATCCATTGATGTTGTATTTATGGATTTGGAATTCTGTGATTCCTCAGAGGACGGCATTTTATGGTTGAAGAAATTGAAGGTTCATTTCCATCATACTATTTTCATTATTCTGACCGCCTATGAAAACCGCTATAAAGAAGGGTTCGAAGCAAGAGCCTTCCGTTTTATGACAAAGCCTATCACAGAACGGGAGTTATTCAATTACCTTACAGTCAGCATGGAAGAATTACAGCTTCGTGAAAGCATTTCCATTATGCGACGCGGTATCCCACACACTATCTTGCTTCGCGACATCTGCTACTTTGCAGCGCAGTCAGGCAAAAGTGAGCTTTGGACTAAAAATGACATGTATTTCTGCGATGAAAGTCTATTGCAGTGGGAGCAGCGCTTGTCCCCCAATACTTTTTTCAGGTGCCACAGTAAATACCTTGTTAACATGGCTTATGTGGAAAGCTTTGCCAATCAGGTAATTACCCTTGCAAACGGCGAAAAAATACCTGTCTCCCGAAGAAAATGGAAAGCATTTCAACTGGCATATATGAAATATGATACCAAGGACTATCATCTTCTATAACTGTTTACCTGCCTTCGGATCCAGTGCATCCCTTAGCGCATCCCCCACAAAGTTAATTGCCATTACCAGTACTATGATAAGCACACCGGGTGGTATCCAAAGCCAGGGTTGCCTGGTCAGTACCGTTAAGGATTCCGCACCGTTTAACATATTTCCAAGGCTTGCTGTAGGGGGCTGCACTCCCATGCCGAGGAAACTCAACGCCGCTTCATCTAACATCGAAATAGCCAGCACCGAAGTTGCATACACCAAAATCGGTGCTATTGTATTAGGCAGGATTTCTGAAAAAAGCGTGTGCCATGTAGGCATTCCCGCCACAATATTGCTTTTTACAAAATTTGTTTCCCGAAGATTCAGTACATTTCCTCTGACAAGTCTGGTAATTCCCGGCCAGTCCACAAATCCCAGAATCAAAATAATACTCCACATACCGGGCTTAAAAATAGACGCCGCCACCAGTACCAACAAAATGTAGGGGAAGGACATTACCATATCCGTAAAACGCATGATAACCATATCGATGACACCGCCAAAGTAACCGGCAAGCAATCCCAGTATCACACCCACTGCAGTTGAAATCAGTGTTGCCATAATTCCTACCAGTAAGGAAATTCTCATCCCATACATCAACCTGCTAAGCACATCCCTGCCGATTTGGTCCGTACCAAGCAAATGCTCCTTATCAGGCGCTCCTGCAAAGGTTCCCACTATTTCATCCGGGTGATAAGGTGCCAGAACGGGTGCCAAGATTGCAACCACCAGAAGGCACAACAAAAGAACCAGACTAACCATTGCTAATTTGTGTTTCTTAAAGCGGCGAAATACCGTCTGGTAATAGCTTTCACTTATGTTGTTCATCTCGGGATTCTTTCTATCCCGGCTCATTCCTTCTTTTTTTATTCTCATCTTCCCGTTTTAGTCTTTCTATATCCGTTTAGTGCTAATTCAATGTAATAGTTGGGTCTACCAATGCATAAACAATATCCGTTATCAAATTTGCCAAAAGTACAACTACCGCAGATAAAAGGCACACGCCCATAATAACAGGATAGTCTCTTGCCGTAATGGCACTCATGGTCATCAGCCCCAATCCCGGCCAGGAAAAAACTTGCTCGACTATCACTGCGCCGCCAAACAACATAGGAATCTGCATACCAATTACCGTCACAATAGGTACCAGCGCATTACGCAGTCCATGAACACAAATCACCCTGAAAGCACCTACGCCTTTGGCTCTTGCAGTCCGCAGATAATCCTGTTGTAAGATTTCAAGCATTGCACTTCTGATATAACGGATGTTGCTTCCTGCCAGCGAAAAAGCAAGTACCATTACCGGCATAATCATATGCCTTGCTACATCTGCCGCGCCACCTGATGTGCCCAGGGTTGTCATTCCGCTTGAAGGTAGTATATTAAGCCTGACCGTAAATACATAAATCAAAAGCAGCGCCAAAAAGAAGCTTGGCACACTGCTTCCTAAAAAGGAAAAGGTTACCACTGCATAATCGCTCTTGGAATACTGCCTGACTGCACTATAAATTCCTGCAGGCACGGCAATCAAAAGACTGGCCAGCATGGAAACACCCATTAATAATAGGGTCGGGCCTAAATGCTCCGCAATCATACTTCCTACTGATTGAAAGGATTTCATGGAATATCCCAAATTACCCTGCAAAAGCTGTCCCAGCCAAATGAAATACTGAATCACTACAGGCTTATCCAGTCCCATCGCAATTTCTTTGGCCTCTATGGCTGCTTCCGATACTCTGGGTCCCTGCAGCATTTCCAAAGGACTTCCTGCCAGGCACATAATTACATAGTCAATTACGGTAATACCCATCAGCACAGGAATCGCTATTAAGATACGTTTTAAAATATATTTTCCCATCACAATCTACCCTCCGGTCTTACCGGCAAAGCCGCATCCAGCAATGTTCGGGTATAAGTATGCTTCGGATTTTGGAAAACCTCTTTTGCTTCTCCCGTTTCCACCAGCTTCCCCTGATACATGACCGCTATTCTGTCACTGACATAATTGACGGCGCCAAGCCCGTGTCCGATAAAAAGCAATGTCAGATTCAGCTGCTTTTGCAGTTCCTTCAAAAGGTTCAATATCTGTGCCTGAACCGAAACATCCAAAGCACTGACAGGTTCATCACATACAATAAATTCCGGCTTTAGAGAAAGGGCTTTCGCAACTGCAATCCGTTGCCGCTGTCCGCCACTGAATTCATGGGGGTATCTGCCAAGTATCCCGGCAGGAAGACCCACCATACCAAGAAGCTCTCTGATTTCTTTCTCCACTGTTTCCTTGGTTGCGATTCCGTGATATAACATTGGCTGTGCCAAAATTTCGTAAATATGTTTTCTCGGATTTAAGGATGAATAAGGATCCTGAAATATCATTTGCAGATTGGTACGGTTTTTTTGCATATCTTTTTGGCTAAGAGCTGCCAAGTCACGACCCTTATAAAAAACCTGCCCCTTTGTAGGTTTTTCCAATCCTACCAGCATTCTTCCCACGGTGGACTTACCGCTGCCTGATTCTCCCACAAGTCCCAGAATCTCACCCGGCATCACCGAAAAGCTGACACCATCCACAGCTTTCACATAATCTACCGTACGGGGAATGATGCCTCCCTTAACCGGATAGTATTTTTTGATATCTTTTACATAAAGTAAAGGAGTTCTTTCTTCACTACTCATTCGAAAGTACCTCCTTCCTTTCTGACAATACACTTTGCAAAATGTCCGGGAGCAAGCTCATAGTCTTCCTGCTTCTCCTTACATTCTTCTCTGCAATAAACACAACGCTCTGCAAAACGGCAACCTTCCATATGATCATAGGTTTCAGGAACCATTCCGGGAATTGAAACCAGTTTCCTATCTTTACTGTCACTAAGATCCGGTATCGTATTAAGTAATGCTCTGGTATAAGGATGTCCCGGGTTGTCAAACAGTTCCTTTACCGATGCCTGCTCAATGATTTGCCCGGCATACATTACAAGTACACGGTCTGCCATATGGGCTACTACACCCATATCATGGGTAATTAATATCATAGCCATACCCATTTCCTTTTGTAAATCCTTCAAAAGCTTCATTATTTGAGCCTGAATAGTAACATCCAGTGCCGTCGTAGGCTCATCTGCAATCAAAAGCTTGGGATTGCAAGCAAGAGCCATCGCAATCATCACTCTTTGCCGCATTCCACCCGAAAGCGTATGGGGATACTTCTTCATTACCGCTTCCGCATCAGGCATTCCTACTTTTTTAAGAAGTGAAATTGCACGTTGCTTTGCTTCTTCTTTCGATAGTCCCATGTGAAGTCGGATACTCTCCATAATCTGGCTCCCTACCCGGAACGCCGGATTTAAACAGGTAAGCGGATCCTGAAAAATCATGGATATTTTATTTCCCCTGATAG
The DNA here is from genome assembly GCA_017411305.1 of Lachnospiraceae bacterium. Taxonomy (GTDB): domain Bacteria; phylum Bacillota; class Clostridia; order Lachnospirales; family Lachnospiraceae; genus Suilimivivens. The sequence continues at coordinate 87,894 of JAFQQI010000048.1, read as the reverse complement.
TATCCAGTTCCTTCTCACTCATGGCAAGCAGATTCCGGCCTTCAAAGAGGGCTTCACCGTCGGTCACCTTACCGCCTCTGCCAAGCAAGCCCATCACAGACAGGGAGGTAACACTTTTGCCACAGCCGGATTCACCCACAATACAAACAGTCTCTCCTTCATCCACCGCAAAATCAATATGATCAACACTGATATTTGTTCCGTAATCTCCTATAAAGGCAGTAGTCAGTCCACTAACCTTCAGCAACTGTGACATCTTTTCCCTCACCTTAGTCTGTAATATCCCAGTCATGGATATCGTTAAAGAAACCATACACATCGGGAGTTACCCCCGTAAGTCTCTTATTGACAGCACCCTGGGCACTGATTACATAAGCAGAAAACATCGGAGCATCTTCCTGCATTTTACTATCTACCACAGAATACTGTGCTTTGATTTTCTCAACATCTTCTGTTTCCTGTGTTGCCGCCATAGCCGCATCTATTTCATCATTTTGATATCCTGTCCAGCTTCCTTCTCCGCTAAGCAGCCATGTTACATCCGGATATGGATCAACCGGCGCATACGTATACTGCACAGCAAACAAATCATACTCAGTTCCACCCGCAATACTCATCAAGGTTGCATGGTCTACAGTCTGCACCTCCGCTTTAATTCCTACTGCTGCCCACTGAGCCGTCATTACCTGAGCCGCATTTACGAAAGCCGTATCACCTGCACTGACATAAAATCTCAAGGTTTTTGTTCCATCCCAACCGGCTTCTTGCAGCAATTGTTTTGCCTTTTCGGGGTCGTAAGAAAGTGGTGTAATGCTTTCATCAAAATAAGGACTTGCGGAAGAAAGGAATCCATCCACAATTTCGCCATGTCCCATTAACAGCTGATTTAAAATCTGTTCACGGTCAATAGCATATACAAGTGCCTGTCGTACCTTAGCATCCGGTACATTGGCCGTCTGGATAAATACAGACTGGTTGGTTACCGGTGCCCCGTATACTACATTTACGTTCTCCAAGGCTTCTATGCTCTCGTAATCGTTCATGGGAATTGCCGTCATGGTGTGGTGGGTAATATCAATTTCACCTGATTTCAGTCCCGCATATACCTGACTGCCGTCCACAATCTTAAAGTTCAGTTTATCAAGCTTCGGCGCTCCCATCCAATAATTTTCATTGGCTTTATAAGAGATATAATGGTTGGTATCATACTCCGTTACCATAAAGGGACCGCTTACTACATCGGGATGATTAAACCAATCCAAAGTCATCAATTCTTCATCGCTGTATTTCTCCAGCACATGCTTCGGCAATGTACGAAGGTAACTCGCATAGGAATTTTGGAACGTGGTCATGGAAATCGGATACTTGGTGGTAAACTGAATGGTCTTTTCATCAAGCACCTTTACACCGGCAATGCTTGTAGCTCCGGCTTCGGTAAAACCATCTTCTCCCACGCCCTCAAAGATATAATACATCATGGTTGCATTGGCAATCACGGGGCTGGCCAGCTTAAGAACCGTATACTCTACATCTGCTGCCGTAACGGGAGTGCCGTCTGACCAGGTAGCCTTTTCATTGATGTGTACCACGAAGTTTACATTATCCTGCGTAGTAACAGAGTCTGCCAGCATAGGCTGAAAATTCATATTTTTATCCAGTTGTACCAAAGGCAGAAACTCTAATCCTACTGCATATACATTTATCCAGGACTGGTCAATGGTCAGGGGATTCATTCCGCCAAGGGTATCCGTCACACCGATATTTACTATTTTTTCACCGGTTGTCGAATTACCGCCCTGTGCACTTTCTTCTGCATCGCCGGACGCTCCACAGCCTGCCAGCGCAAATGTCAAAGCAAAGCTCAGTAATAAGCAGATTACATTTTTTCCTATTCTCTTCATAGTTTCACAATTCCTTTCCGTTTCACTACGGTTTTATCGCCTTTTACAAATATTTACATTAGGTTTTTATTTTACTACACTTTCCCAAAAAGGTATATAAAAAAATTATTTTAAAATATGTTTAACCTATCATGAACGGCAACTCTCTCAGCCTGATTAACCGGTTATTTCGCAAAAAAGGTGCATCACGGATTTGTGATTGCACCTCTTTCTTACTGTTCCATCTGTCTACCCAAAAAACCGGCTGCCGATTGAATCATTTTCTGTTCTACCTCACTCATTTTCCCTTTTTCTGAGGTACTGACAAGTATCACCGCTCCGATGATATCTCCTTCACAGATAATCGGTGTAACCGCTTCATGCAAAAACTCTTCTTTGGCATCGCCTGTAATGGAAATGAAACCCTTGTCTCCTTTAGATGCCATAACAGACTCTCTGCCGTTCATCTTTTCCTCCAGTTCTTTGGAAATCTCTTTTCCCAATAAGCTCTTCATTCCGCCTGATACGGCAATAATCTGATCCCTGTCTGTAATGACGGCAATATGTCCGGACACCTGGCAAAGGCTTTCCGCATACTGTTTTGCAAAAGTATGCATTTCACCGATAGGGGAATACTTTTTTAAAATGATTTCCCCTTCCCGTCCTGTAAAAATTTCAATCGGGTCACTTTCCCGGATACGCAGTGTACGCCTGATTTCCTTAGGAATCACAATACGCCCGAGATCATCTATTCTGCGCACAATACCTGTTGCTTTCATATATGAAAACCTCCGTTTACATTTTACTTGGCTTTATCGCAATCCTAGTATCTGTAAATAAAGGCATTTTATACCTATCTTATCAATGTATTATTTCTTTGCAACATCCTTTTTACGATGCTTCTTTACTTCGTAAAGCTTTTCATCTGCCTGAATCAATGCTTCCTCTAAAGTAACTGCATTTTCCTTCGACATTACAAAGGCACCTGCAGAAACTGTTACATTATAGGGTTTATCACTATTTTTATTACACTCATCAAATCTGTCATAGATTCTCTTTACCAGGCCGTCTCCGCCATCTGCCACTGCGTAATCACATATACAGGCGAATTCGTCACCACCGATTCTTCCTGCGATACCGTCCTGTCCCATTTCTTCTGTCAGAATACGGCTGATTAATGTCAATGCAAAATCACCTTCTTCATGGCCGTATCTATCATTAATAATTTTCAGGTTATTCATATCCACATAAAGAACCAGAAGTCCCCGATTATCCTCTTTATTTGCAGCTATCCTTTTTTCTGCTTCTGCATAAAATCCCCTTCGGTTCAGAATGCCGGTCAGACCATCGGATTTTGATAAGGTATCAAGGGCAATATTATTTTCTTTCAGTACTGTAAGGCTTTCTTCCAGCTGTTGCTGAATCTGTTCATTTGCCTGTAACAGTAAAATCATCTTAGCAGCCGAGCTCATATGGTTCAACAGAAATTCTCCGTTTGCAAATACCGCTTCCGTCAAATCACAAAGCAATACTCCATATAGCATCTCGTTGGAAAATAGCGGCATACATACATATGACTTTCTTTCCTCTGCAGACATATGACGGTTATCAAAAATATCCTTTAACGCAACCTTTTGCTGCATTGCCGGGATAGCAGACACCTCGCCGTCACGAAGCACTGCTTTTAAATACAGATTCTTCGGCGGCTGAAACTGTTCCTTATCCAAATGCATAATAGGATTCTTGAACATATAGACATATGCATTTTTGATATCAAGCCATCCCAAATTATTCAGCATGGATGTATAGCTTAAATCATTTCCTTTTTCAAACTGCAGCATATCACGCACAAACAGTTTCATGGAATAGTTTTCTTTTTCCTGTGCTTCCAGCATATTGCCCAAACGGTAGTCTGTTGCCCTGATAAATCTTCTGTAAATCGCGGAAAACATCTCCTGTAGCTTAAATCTGTCGTCCTTATCTCTCTGAAGCTCCTTCAAGGTACGGTAAAAGGACTCAAAGTAGTTCAGAAGATTGTTCATGTCCGCGTATTCCATAGCACCATAGTTCAGAAAATCATTCAGTGCCATCTGAATCTCCATAAAGTTCTCCGGCGAATCATCACCACTGCCGTACACCAGCACCAGCATATTAACTAAGCGCTGGAACGCATTCTTAATAGGCTTAAGCTCTTCTGCGTATTTATCATGTATATAATGATAAAAGATATCCTGAAATCCGGCTTCCGCATTGCTGACTTCACGGATCCTCTCCTGACCGTTTTCCTCTTCGGTTCCCTTACTTCCGATAGAATCTCTTTTTACAAATTTGGTAGCAAGTACTTTACTTTCTACCTCTTCCCCGTGTGCCATACGCACTGCCATTTTAAGCGCTTCCTCACCAAGCAGTGTTGCATCTGCACGGACTGAGGATAAGGTAGGATTTACCTTGGTAGCCATAATCACATCATCATAGCCGAAAACATGAATATCCTTACCGATTTGCATTCCGCGGCGTTTTATTTCTTCGTATAATCCGAATGCAGTATCATCATTTACGCAAAATACTGCTTCTATATCCGGATTATTGTCTAACAGAGTCCGATATGCCTCAAAGCTCTTACGTGACAAGTCCCCGCTTACATACATCTTTTCCGAAAACTTAATTCCATGCTCTTCCAGAGTTTTAATAAAAGCACGCTTTCTTTCCCGGACATCCGTGTTTACCTGGCTTCCGCCTATCATGCCGATTTTCTTAAGCCCCACTGTTTCTATCAGATAGTCAAGTCCGTCTTCAATACCGCTGCAATTGTCGTAAGTCACCCCGCTATAGCCTTCCAGATTATATGCTACAGGCACAATCGGAATCCCTTCAAACTGCTGTAGCATCTTTTTAATATGTGCCTCATCGGTAAAACAGCCGATGGAACCTACTGATGCCACAATCGCATCAATATTTTCCTGTCTGGCATAACTAAAAATTGAGCCGAATTGGTACTCATACATAATTTCCGGATTATTCGACAAATCTCTGTCTATATATTTCCCCGGAAATGTTACAATATCAACATCCATCTGCTTTGCCGCCTGCATGGCTCCGCGGCAAATAAGCTTGGTAAAATCGTCTAAAATGCCACCTACTAAAATACCGATTGTCATTCTGCGTTTTTTGTTTCCCATCGCTAACCTTCCTTTCATACCTGACTGTTAAAATCAGGTATAAAGCTTTCTTTTGCGGTATCGCCTTCCTGAATAAAAGCGTTTTGTATGCCTAAAGAAAGCAGATATGAAACCACTGTCTCATATTCCCGCTTTGTTACCTTCCGGCAGAATTCTTCAAAGCCTTCCATACTGCGCAACCGCTCAAAAGGTGTATATTGATTCATCAGACTGATATAAACATCATCACCATATGTTTCATAAACATAACGGATGACTTCTTTCGCATTTTTCTTATGCCCGGGCAATAATAAATGCCGTACGATTACTCCGGAGCACATCATCCCGTTTTCGTCAAATACAGGCTTTCCCACCGTTTTGACCATGGCTTCTAATGCTTTTTTTGCTACCTGCGGATAGTCCTTTGCTTTAGATAACCGCTCTGCCAGTTCAGACTCCATATACTTAAAATCTGTCAAATATATATCTACAACACTTGCAAGCCGCTCTATCACTTCCGGCTTTTCATAGCCGCTTCCGTTATAAACCACCGGTATAACAAGCCCCTTTACTTTTGCCTCTGAAACCGCCTGCGCAATCTGCAAAACATAATGATCCGGTGTGACCAAATTAATATTCGCCGCCCCTCTTTTTTGCAAGGAAAGAAAAATGTCAGAAAGCTCGCTTACCGTAACCTCTTTTCCTTTTACTGCAGCCGCAATTTCATAATTCTGACAATAAACACACCGCAGATTACATCCGGAGAAAAAGACCGTTCCCGAACCCCTTTCTCCTGAGATACAAGGTTCCTCCCACATATGAAGATCTGCCCGGGCCACAATGATTCTGTCATCAGATAAACAATATCCTTTTTGCCCTTCTGCTCTTCTTACTTTACACTCTCTGGGGCAGAGATTACAAGGGTTGCTGCCCAATTCCGAATCTGAATGTCCCTTATTTAGGCTGTCCAAAGGTGTCTGCATAAAGCACCTCCCACTCATCTCTCGGAATGGCGGTAATATTGCCTACATCATAATATAACTCATAAAAAGTATTAATCCAGAAGTTCTTATCATTTTCCATGTCAGATAAATGTCCGTTGCTGAAAGGCGTTGCAAACTCTTCCCGAAGCTTGGGTACTATTACAATACCGTCTCCGTTGGGGTCTGCCTTATCTGCTTTAATCATCTCAATACGTTCGGTCTCTTCCCTGTAAATTCTGGCAACATTAATCAGCCCGTCCATATAAGTGAAGAACAACCACAGGCAAAGAATACCTGCTGATGCATATTTTACACCCCTTAATACTGTCTCCTTCTCCACATCAATATCAGCAATTCCCTGCAGTACCGCAATCATAAGAAATACTCCGGCACCGAAAAATGCTCTGTCAGCCGTAGTGGGAATAATGGCAAGCACATACGCGGTTGCAGCCGCCGACAGAAAAAAGAGTATGCTCTCATTTCTCCTGATTTGTTTCCATTCCTTCAGCTTCTGCTGAAGCACTAAAAACGTCACCACAATAATAAAAAGTATCAATAATTCAAAAAACAATTCCCGAATGGTCATGGTCGTCTTATAGATTCTGGAAAGCAATCCGACCAGTCCCGTGTATTCCCCTGCCGACATGGTTTCACTTCTGTTGCGAACACCGGGCGCGGAAATCATACCCAGTATGCCGCAGCACATACCTGCCACAGCTGTAATCATAAAGGGATGTATCGTCTTTTCTCCCTTTTTCTTCCGGTCCCAAATGTCATTTGCTGCAAATAAAAGAACCAAAAGCAAACCGCCTCCGGAGGTGTTTTCATTACACCAGCCGGCCAGTACTCCAAAGAAAAACACTCCTGTTGCTGCAAGTAACGGATGCTTTATCTTGTCGGTATTCTCCAGTAAATGCCTGCATAAGGTCACAAATCCCAGAATAAAAACACTGCCCCATAAATAATTACAGGAGCCGCAAATCCACAGCATGGTCTGACCAAAATCAACGGTATATCTCCACAAAAACAGTAAAACAAAAAGTAACATTAAAATATCGTATTTCTTTTTGCGACGGATATTTCCGTACATTAACAGTACCAATGCACCAAACATACCTGTATTAATCACATTAAATATATTCTTACTTCCCAGTAGGGACAGTCTGATGTTAAACTGACCGATAATACGGCCGCTGTTGGATAAATATTCTCCGTATTGTTGCTTAATTAAGTCCCACAAGGAAGCGGCTTGCCTTGCTTCAAAGGCATAAATATAGTCATCTGACCAATAGGGAGTCAGCAGATTATATACATAAATCATTATAAGCGCTATGCCTAAAATCAATATGAATACTTGTTTCCTGTATTTCTCTAAGAATTGTGTCACTTTCATTTCCTCGCTTACCAATTCGTATTATGCACATAAAAAGTCTATTATATTTTACCAAATCTACCTTTTTTATGCAACTCATGATATTGCTCTTTTGCCCTTTGTATGTGGCAATTCCACTGCTTTTATGATATACTGAAACAGAATGTACTCATTTGCAATTTAATTGGGAGATCATTATGAACGAGAAAGTATTACGCACATTAGAATATACCAAAATAATTGACACTCTTACGGATAAAGCCGGTTCGGAACCGGGCAAAGCTCTTTGCCGTGCTCTGATACCAATGACTGATTTAGAGGAAATCAATCTGGCCCAACAACAGACTTCTGATGCCCTTACCATGCTTTTTCAAAAGGGCTCCACTTCCTTTGGCGGAAACAAAAATGTTTCCATGGCACTGCGCTCTTTGGAAATCGGCAGTACCTTATCCCCATCGGAGCTTCTTAAAATTGCAGGGCTTTTGGATAATGTTAACCGCATCAAAGCATACGGACGCAAAGCAAATGATGACGAAAAAGAAACCTCTTTAACCGATTATTTCAGCCGGCTTGAGCCACTTACCCTGCTGGCGGGAGAAATCCGCAGATGTATTCTTGCAGAAGATGAAATTGCAGATGATGCAAGCTCCGGATTAAAGCATGTCAGACGCAGTATGTCCCTGACCAACGATAAAATACATTCCCAGCTTACTTCCATGGTAAACGGTTCTTATCGCAGCTATTTGCAGGATGCTGTCATTACCATGCGCGATAACCGTTACTGTATTCCCGTTAAATCCGAATATAAAAGTCAGGTGCCCGGCTTAGTTCATGACCAGTCCTCTACCGGTTCCACATTCTTCATTGAACCGGCTGCTATTGTAGAACTGAACAATAAGTTAAAGGAGCTTTCTCTTCAGGAAAAGGAAGAAATTGAAAAAATTCTTGCTGACCTTAGTGCACAAACCGGTGAGCATACCTTTGAAATACAGGAAAATCAGAAGATTATGACCTTCCTTGACTTTACCTTTGCAAAGGCTTCCCTTGCCATGGAGCAGAATGCCACCAAACCGCTTTTTAATACCAATCACTATATTAATATCCGCAAAGGTCGCCATCCTCTGCTGCCTGCCAAAAAGGTAGTGCCTATTGATATCCATTTGGGCAGAGATTTCGATTTATTGGTAATTACAGGACCTAACACCGGCGGCAAGACAGTTTCCCTTAAAACAGTGGGTCTTTTTACCCTGATGGGACAGGCCGGACTCCATATTCCGGCTCTTGATCGCAGCGAGCTCTCCGTTTTTACGGAAGTATTTGCAGATATCGGCGATGAGCAAAGCATTGAACAAAGTCTCAGTACTTTTTCATCTCATATGACCAGTATTGTATCCATTTTAAAACAGGCTGATGCAGAATCCTTATGTCTGTTTGATGAATTAGGGGCAGGTACCGATCCTACGGAAGGTGCCGCACTTGCCATTGCTATTTTAGATCATTTACATCAAAGAGGCATCCGCACCATGGCCACTACTCATTACAGCGAGCTCAAGGTATATGCCCTTTCTACCGATTTGGTTGAAAATGCCTGCTGCGAATTTAACGTAGAAACCTTATCACCAACCTACAGACTGTTAATCGGCGTCCCCGGTAAAAGTAATGCTTTTGCCATTTCCTCCAAGCTGGGACTCCCTGACTACATTATCAATGCAGCCAACGAACAAATCGGAACCGACGATAAGAGTTTCGAAGAGCTTTTGTCTGATTTGGAACAGAGCCGCATTACCATTGAAAAGGAACGCCTTGAAATCGCTTCCTACAAGCAGGAAATCAAAACCTTAAAGGAACGTCTGCAGGCAAAGAACGAAAAAATTGACAATGCCAAAGAACGGATTCTCCGGGAGGCAAACGAACAGGCTCGGGAAATTTTGCAGGAGGCAAAGGATGTTGCAGACGAAACCATCCGTATCTTCCAGAAAGCCGGACCGAATGCTTCTTTAAAAGATTTGGAAAAATCCAGGGAAAAGGTCCGCGGTAAAATTAATGATAAAAATGATAAACTTGCATTAAAGCAAAAAGATAATAAGCCTAAGAAGGAATTAAAGCCTGAACAGTTAAAGAAAGGGGATAGTGTCAAGGTATTGTCCATGGGCCTTAAAGGAACCGTCAGTACTCTTCCCGACCAAAAGGGGAACCTTTTTGTGCAATGCGGCATCATCCGCTCCCAGGTAAACATTAAAGACTTAATCTTGATTGATGAAGACGCACTTCCGGGCAACACTTCTCTTTCCAAAACGCAGACAGGAAAAATGAAGATGTCCAAATCCATGCATATTTCACCTGAAATCAACCTGCTGGGCCGTACTGTTGATGAAGCGCTTTCCGAATTGGACAAATATCTGGATGATGCTTACCTTGCCCACTTATCTACCGTACGGGTTGTTCACGGTAAAGGAACCGGTGCTCTCAGAAGCGCCGTACACAATCATTTAAAACGAATTAAGTATGTAAAGAATTATCGTCTGGGCGAATACGGTGAAGGTGACGCAGGCGTTACAATCGTAACTTTTAAAGAATAGAAAGGGTTGGATTCAATATGGTAAACAGACAAAAAATATTAATTGTAGACGATGACAGTAATATTGCAGAGTTAATTTCCCTGTATCTTACCAAGGAATGCTTTGATACCATGATTGCAGGCGACGGGGAAACCGCGCTTCTTCTGGCAGATTCCTTTGCTCCTAATTTAATCTTGCTGGATTTAATGCTTCCGGGCATTGACGGCTATCAGGTCTGCCGTGAAATCCGCGCCAAATCCTCCACTCCGATTATCATGCTTTCTGCAAAAGGAGAGATTTTTGACAAGGTACTGGGACTGGAACTGGGCGCTGACGACTATATGGAAAAGCCCTTTGATTCCAAAGAACTGGTAGCCCGTGTGAAGGCAGTACTACGCAGATACAAACCGGCCCCTGCAGTTCCCGCAGCGCCCGATGTGGAATGTGTGGAATTTCCCGACCTTACCATTAATCGGACCAACTATTCCGTTATGTATATGGGCAAAACCGTTGATATGCCGCCCAAGGAACTGGAACTTTTATACTTCCTGGCGTCATCTCCCAATCATGTTTTTACCAGAGAGCAGCTGCTTGACCAGATTTGGGGCTATGAGTACATCGGAGATACCAGAACCGTAGATGTACACATTAAGCGTCTGCGTGAAAAAATAAACGACCATACCAATTGGCGAATTGCTACAATTTGGGGTATTGGTTATAAATTCGAGGTGCGTTAATGAGGAAAACTCTTTATTTGAAGTTTCTTCTTGCTTATTTAATCTTCGGCATTTTCGGTTTTATTGTAGTTGCCACCTTTGTAGATAACATGACCATGGAGCATTTAAAGCGTGAACGTGCAGACTCTCTTTACAAAGAAGCAACCCTGATTGCCAATACCTATGCCGCTGATTTGTATGACAATGAAACTTCTCTTGATACCGTAAAAAAACAGTTGGATGCTCTGGATGCTTATCTTTCTGCAACCCTTTGGATTATCAATCCCTCCGGACGAATGATATTAAGCTCAGATGCCCCCCTTGATTTAGAGAGCGAAACTGTCATATCAGACTTTGACCCAACCATTACCGGCAGCTCTCATTATACGATAGGAAACTTTTTTAACAGCTTTGAAGCAGAACAGCTCAGCGTATTTGCCCCTATCACCTCCGACTATAAAGTAAGAGGTTATGTGGTCATTCATCTGCCCATGAGTGTAATAGAAACCTCCTGCAATAGCCTGTTGAACATCTCCTACCTGATGCTGGTAATCATCTTTTTGCTGTCCTTGATTATTTTGATTTTCTTTACGGAAATGGTTTACCTGCCTCTTCGCAAGATTACCGAAGCCACAGAACAATATGCTTCAGGTAATATGCATTATGAATTTCAGGTAGAAAGTGAAGACGAAATCGGTTATCTTGCTGCTTCACTTAATTATATGGCCAGTGAAATAGCCCGGGCTGAGGATGACCAAAAGAAATTCGTAGCCAATGTCTCCCATGACTTCCGCTCCCCCCTTACTTCCATTAAGGGTTATCTGGAAGCCATGATTGACGGTACCATTCCGGAAGAGCTTCATGGGAAATATTTGAACATCGTTCTAAATGAAACAGAGCGACTGACCAAACTCACTAACAGTCTTTTGACCTTAAACAACTTAAATACCAAGGGAATGCTCTTAGATAAAACCAGCTTTGATATCAACAGAGTTATTCGTAATGTGGCAGCTTCCTTTGAAGGTACTTGCCGCCGCAAAACCATTGCCATAGAGCTGATTCTGACAGGCGACGAACTGTTAGTTATTGCAGACATCGGCAAAATCCAGCAGGTGCTTTATAACCTTCTTGATAATGCCATTAAGTTCAGCCATCAGGACTCTATCATTAAAATTGAAACTACAGAAAAGCATAACAAGATTTTTGTATCGGTAAAAGACAGCGGTATCGGTATCCCCAAAGATGACCTAAAGCTGATTTGGGATCGTTTTTATAAGTCGGATTTATCACGTGGAAAAGACAAAAAAGGAACCGGCCTTGGGCTTTCCATTACCAGGGAAATTATTCATGCCCATGGCGAGCATATTAACGTAATCAGTACAGAAGGCGTGGGAACGGAATTTATTTTCTCCCTGCCGGTAGAAGAAAATTATGAGGATTAGAAAACAAGAACAGACGCATTACAACATAATTTTTCCGTTTGGACTCGCTTTCGCTCTATAAAAACGTAACGGTACTAATGCGCTAAAATACAGCGCATAAGTGCCGACGTTTTTAAAAGGTCCTTCACAGAATAAATTATGTTGTAAAGCTGTATTTTGAGAAAGGGATTTGATAAATGCACATTATATTACATCAACCGGAGATTCCGGCAAATACGGGAAACATTGGGAGGACATGTGTAGCTACAGGAACAAGTCTTCATTTGATAGAGCCTTTAGGTTTCCGTTTAAATGAAAAGGAAATTAAACGTGCCGGAATGGACTATTGGGAACACCTTAACGTAACACGTTATATGAATTTTGAAGAATTTAAACAGCTGCATCCAAACGCAAAAATCTGGATGGCTACCACCAAAGCAAAGCATGTATATACAGATGTTAATTTCGGGCCTGATGACTTTATTATGTTTGGAAAGGAAAGTGCCGGTATTCCCGAAGAAATATTAGTAGATTATGAAGAAACCTGCATCCGGATTCCTATGTTGCCGGAAATCCGCTCTTTAAATTTATCAAACTCTGTTGCAATTGTTCTTTATGAAGCTCTACGCCAGCAGAATTTTGTCCAGATGCAGATGGAAGGGGAACTGCACAGACTTAAGTGGAAAGAATAAATTTATTTTGGCAAAATTTATTTTGGCAAAATTTATTTTGTTGTTTACATTAATAGCAAAACTGTTATAATAACATTAAAGAAGCAACCGCCACGCAGGTGGTTAGTCTCCTGATAAGCGATGAACGCCTACCGTCCGGCTAAGACAAGGTAGGCGTTTTTATTTTTGCTTATTTATCCTATCTATGTAGGTAAGCAGCGCAATGAGGAATGTAGCAAATAATATCAAGTCTTGAAATGAATATCCCATATACACCACCTCCTTCTTGTGCCAAGTTAGGAGGCTACCACCTTGTACCGATTGCTTCATGTTTCAGTATATCACTCATCATCAGATATTATCTATCGTCAGAATTCACAAAACAGCTTTCTTACAATAAAAAAATTATTTTTTGTATTTCCATAAATTTTTCTTTCTTCTTCGTATCTTATATAAGACAATATTAAGGAGGATTCTTATGAAGAAAATAACGAAAGAATTTTTATGTGGTTTGCTAATGGTTCTTATGTTCTGCTCATTAACAGCTTGTAATTTTGCCACAAATACAGAACCGATAACATCAGAACCACCTTCCACACAAATTTCTGTAGCACAGACCGATAACTCCCGTTCCATCACGGTAAACAGTAGTGAAACAGTCTGTGTGGTGCCTGATATTGCACAGATAGTTTATGCAGTGCGTACAGAAGCAAAAAACGCTTCTGATTGCCAAACGCAAAATGCAGAAAGTATATCACAGGTAATAGAACTGTTGAAGTCATTAGGTGTCGGCGAAGCTTCCATCCAAACCACAGACTACTACATGCATCCGGTTTACAGTTACAGTAACAACACCAGTAAGGTAGTCGGTTACGAAGCCACCACTTCACTTACTGTATCCGACCTTCCGATTGGGGATTTGGATTGCATTCTCTCAGAGTCTGTTTTAAACGGCATTAACACCATACAATCTATTACTTACATGGCAAGCAAATATGATCAAAGCTATCAGGAAGCGTTAACAAAAGCTGTTACGGCAGCCTATGAAAAGGCAAAGATTCTTGCCGCTGCCACAGGTTCCGAAGTCGGCAATGTTATCATGCTACAGGAAACCAGTGGTTATACCGAAGCAAGATATACTGATTTTGCCCGTTCTAATCTGGTAAACAGCTACAGTGCTGCCAAAGAAGAACTATCGGCAGATACTGCTTCGGTCATGCCCGGTGAAATTTCAGTGGAAGCATCTGTACTTATAGAATATGAGCTAAAATAATACTTTTATTGTAAAATTTTTCTATACCCTCTTGACACAAACTATCTTTATGATATCATAATGATATCAAATAAATTTATTTTTTAAAGGGGTGTAATTATGAAAGAAAAAATTTTAACAGAAAAGAAAAACGGTATGTTGGTACTTTTGTCAGTTATTCTTGTGTACATTGTTGCCATCATCGGATTAATTATCGGCGCTAATGTCTCTGCTGCGCTGACCGCCATCAGCATCATCGTGCTTTGCCTTGCATGGTTTCCGTTATGCGGTCTTAAGGTTTTAAAGCCTCAGGAAGCACTTGTGCTTACTTTATTCGGTAATTACATTGGCTCTATAAAGGGTGAAGGCTTTTACTTTGTCAATCCGTTTTGTGTCAGTGTAAATCCTGCTGCAAAAACTAAATTAAGCCAAAGCGGCGATGTAAAAGATTCCACTCATCCGATTGGCTTAACCATATCAGGCTCCGGTGTTGCTACCACGGAGCATGTTGATAAAAAGCTTTCCTTAAAAATTATGACTTTAAACAACAGCCGTCAAAAAATTAATGACTGCCTCGGAAATCCGGTGGAAATTGGTATTGCCGTTACATGGAAAATCACTGACACTGCCAAAGCAGTATTCAATGTTGATAATTACAAGGAATTTTTATCGCTGCAGTGTGACACTGCCCTGAGAAATGTTGTCCGCATTTATCCCTATGACGTAGCTCCCAATGTAGATACTACCGGAGACGGCATGGCCGACGACGGAAGTCTGCGCGGCTCCAGTGAAGTTGTTGCCGAACGTATCAAGGACGAAATTCAGGCACGTGTGAATGAAGCAGGTATCGAAATTGTGGAAGCGCGTATTACCTATCTGGCATACGCTACCGAAATTGCAGCAGTGATGTTACAGCGTCAGCAGGCATCTGCTATCATTGACGCCCGCAAGATGATTGTAGACGGTGCCGTAGGCATGGTAGAAATGGCTTTGGAACGCTTAAGTGAAAACAACGTAGTTACATTGGATGAAGAAAGAAAAGCGGCAATGGTATCCAATCTTCTGGTTGTTCTCTGCGGAAATCATGATGCACAGCCGGTTGTCAATTCCGGCTCCCTGTATTAAACATGGCTGATAACGAAAAGAAACAAGTGCCGCTTCGACTCTCTCCCAAGCTGTACAATGCAATCGCAGCATGGGCAGAAGACGATTTCCGTTCTGTAAACGGACAAATAGAATACTTACTTACCGAGTGTGTCAGACAACGCAAAAAAAACGGCAAGTATGTTTCGGAGGAACTGGATGTTCCACCGGAGCTTGATATCAGTTAAAAAGGTCAGCACCTGCAAAAACTGCAGTGTGCTGACCATCTTTTTATTCTTCCAAGTTACATTCCGGATTTTCAAAATCTTCTGTTTTGCCTTTTATCTTTTCATAAATAATACGGATTATCCTAAAAAATGCTACAAACGCCGTCAATCCCAGAACGAAAATACTCATAATATATGCTACTGCCATTCCGGCAATAGGAGTTTCGGCATCTGAGCTGACAAAATGATAATAGAGCCATGTCATCATTGTTAACCCTGTTGCCGTTGCCACAAACAATACTCCATTCAGTAACAAGAATGCATGTAGCTTTTTCGTTTCCACAAAATTATAATAAGTCAATGTAAGATGCAGCATCAGACATATCAGCCCTGTAAGTGCTCCTATAGGAAACATCATACAGCAAAGCCAAAAAGGCAATGTATTCAGCAACACCATAAAAATAATTTTTTTGCGTCTTTTTGTTCTCTCCTGCGCATCCATACATTATCCTCTTTACTTCTGTTCCTCACGAAGTCTGGTAATAAAGGCTCCAATTTTTCCCATGGCAAGCTTCAGATTCTCCAAAGAATATGCATAAGAAATACGAAGGAATCCTTCACCGCAGTCACCGAAGGCAGTACCGGGAACTACCGCTACCTTTTCTTCCATAAGTAGTCTTTCTGCAAATTCCTCGCTGGTCATGCCAAATTCCTTGATACAGGGAAATACATAAAAGGCGCCATATGGCTCAAAACATTTCAGTCCCATTTCCTTAAATGCGTGCATCAGATATCTTCTTCTCTGGTTGTAGGATTCACGCATGGCTGCCACATCATCATCACCGTTTCTGAGGGCTTCTATCGCCGCATACTGGCTGGTAGTAGGTGCACACATAATGGCAAACTGATGAATCTTTGTCATCTGCTCCATGATAAGAGCGGGAGCACAAGCATAGCCAAGTCTCCAGCCGGTCATGGCATAGGCCTTGGAAAAGCCGTTAATAAGCACGGTTCTCT
Organism: Lachnospiraceae bacterium; assembly: GCA_017411305.1. Lineage (GTDB taxonomy): Bacteria > Bacillota > Clostridia > Lachnospirales > Lachnospiraceae > Suilimivivens. The sequence goes on along the minus strand of JAFQQI010000048.1, from coordinate 71,556 downwards.
CCTGCATACCGGGCAGGCTTACGATGGAAACATGTTTTTCCTTATAACTAAGCTCAGAGTAAATCTCATCGGAAATTACAAAAATATCTTTTTCCAAAATTACTTCTGCAATGGCTTCCAAATCCGCCTTCTCCATAATGGCACCCGTGGGGTTATTGGGGAAAGGCAAAATCAGTACTTTAGTTTTGTCGGTAATGGCATCTCTAAGCTCCTGGGCTGTCAGACGAAATTCGTTCTCTTCCTTCAGTTCGATAATCACCGGCTTTGCATCTGCCAAAATGGCACAAGGCTCATAAGAAACATAGCTTGGCTGGGGAATCAGTACTTCTTCGCCCGGATTAATCATGGCACGGAGAGCTAAATCAATTGCCTCAGAGCCGCCTACAGTAACAAGCACCTCTTTGATAGGGTCATAGGATACGCCCTGGGTTCTTTTTATGTATCTGGTAATTTCAGTCCTTAGTTCTTTCAAACCTGCATTGGAGGTATAGAAGGTTCTGCCTTTCTCTAAAGAATAAATACCTTCATCTCTGATTCGCCAGGGAGTGTCAAAATCAGGCTCACCTACACCCAGCGAAATTGCGTCCTTCATTTCACTTACAATATCAAAAAACTTCCGGATGCCGGAGGGCTTGATATCTACGATTTTATCTGCTAACGGATTTCTCACGGTGACACCTTCTCCCTTGTATCTTCAATTTTGTGCATAATGGTTCCATGGTCTTTGTATTTCTTTAAAATAAAGTGTGTTGCTGTGCTGAGCACGCCGTCCAGTGTGGAAAGCTTATCGGATACAAAGCTGGAAATTGCCTTTAAAGACTTTCCTTCTAAGGTTACCATTAAATCATAGCCGCCGGAAATCAGATATACGCTGTTTACTTCAGGATATCTGTAGATTCTTTCTGCGATATTGTCATAGCCCTGACCTCTCTGGGGAGTAATACGCACTTCAATCAGTGCTGTTACTTTTTCGATAGAGGTCTTTTCCCAATCAATCATGGTGTGGTATCCGCAAATAACACTTTCTTCTTCCAATGCCTTTAATTCATTGGCAATATCTATTTCCTCTACACCCAAAATCACCGCCAGTTCTTTGATATCGATACGGCTGTTTTTTTCGATAATGGCTAAAATCTGTTCTCTCATATTTTTTCAATCCTTTCCTGCTATCTGCTTACGCAGATTCAAAATTCACTTTATATATCTCATCCGCCTTGGCAGGCTCCAAGAACCTGGTTTCCTCTTCATTCAAAACCACTTTATCGTTGTTATCGGTAGTCTTACCTATCACCGCCGCAAAAATATTGGCTTCCAAAAGTTCTTCTACCAGTTTATCGCCATTTGCTGTTACAATCAGAAGACTTCCTCCTGATAACAATTCATATGGGTTTAAATCAAAAAATTCACAAATTTCTATGGTCTCCTGCTTTACGGGTATTTGCTTTAAATCAACAGTAAGTCCAACGCCCATACGCTTTGCAAGCTCGTACAAAGCACCAAACACGCCTCCGCTTCTCATATCGTGCATGGTATAAACGCCGGACATCATGGCGGTGGCGGCCTCAGGTATTAATGATAAGTATGTATCAAAGCCTTGTGCTGCTTTCACAATCGGTATCGGATATCGGGTTAATAACTCTTCTTCCTTTTCTTTGGCAAGAATTATGGTGCCCTCCAAACCAATCCACTTTGTCATCACAATATCAAGGTTTGTCTTATCACCATCCACTGCTTTAGAAAAAGGCTTCCCTAATGCAGTAACGGTAATTACCGGAGTCTTCACATAATCACTTACTTCGGTATGTCCCCCTGCGATTTGCAGCGAAAGCTCCTTACAGGTATCTGCTGTCTGCTTCATGATCCGTTGCAGTTCCTGCTCCTCACATTCCACGGGTAACGTCAGGGAAACCGTAATGCTATGTGCTTTCGCTCCCCCTGCAGCCAAATTATTAACCGCCGCATGAACAGCACATTTTGCCGCATCCGACACAGGCAGTGCAACGGTCTGTGTTGATACTGCTGTCATTGTATCTTCATCCGTTAAAAAGGCGCAGTCTTCCCCTATACCTGCACCCTTTAACATTTCAGTATTTTCTTTCTGAATATATTTCAAAACGGAGCGTTTCAGCACGTTTTGGGATATCTTTCCTTTTTTCACAATGAAACCTCCGGTGCAGGCTGCGCAGGTTGTTCAGCCGATGGCGCTACTGCCTCTGCCGGTGGTGCCGGCGGTGCAGGCGGAGCCGGTACTTCTGTTCCTGCCGCAAGTGCAGCCGCAACGCCCTTTACGTAATCAATATTATTGGTTGCCACTGCCGCCATAATGGCATTAAGTGCATTAGGGTCTTCTGTTGCAACCCCTACCGTAGCGGTTCTGGGCACCATTTTATAAACACTGGAATTCACCATCTCACGGCTTACTTCCTGTTCATTCTCATATACAACCTTCCAAAGGTTTGCTTTGTAGCCGATATGGGCTGACTGGACAGAAACCGATCCTACGGGTAGTGCTCCATCCGTATAAATCATTTCTGAATCCGGATAGGTCTTACTGATAATCTCGCTTTCATATTCCACACGATGACCCGCCTGTCTGGTCTCTTCGCCATATACGGTAAACACAATCTGTTTATCATCCGTGGTATATCCTTCAATATAAATAGGTGTTTCCAAATTATTTACAAAGCGGAAATCCTTACCTGCCGATTCAGAAATAGCAGCATCTGCAGAAGGATCCACATAGGTAACTATCATGGAATGATTATGTCGTTCTGTCACCTCAAGTTCTGACAAAAGAACAGCATTATATAAGGTTGTGGAAACCTGACAAATTCCGCCGCCAAGGCTATCTACTACCTGTCCGTTCAAATAGGAGCCTGCCATATGATAACCATTTTCTGTGGTAAAGGGTGCAACTACATTATACGTAGAGAACTCCTCTCCCGGATAAAGGGTAATTCCGTTAATCAAGGAACAGCCATTTCTGACATTGGCACTTCTGGATGAATTGGAAGACTTGAAGCTGGTAGAAAAGGTTCCTAAAACATCCCTTACTTTGCTTAGCTCCTCTACACTGCCAAGAGGTTCATCTGTGGTAACCGCCAGCTCAATCTCTGTATCCTGACCATCCCATTGTCCGGTAAGATAGTCAGATATTTTATTAATGGATTCGTCTTCATTGATGATACATCCAACGGTACCCTTCTCAATAATAAATTCACCATCAACTCTTGTTAAAGTAGCATTTTCTGCCTCAACGTTATAAATAGAACACTGGTCTGCCAGCACATGACGGAGAAGCTCCCGGTCTACATCAAACTCCAGTTCAAAAATCTTATTTTGAAACTGCAGGTCCTTTTCTGCTTTATATCGTTGTACAATGTTGCCGGTCTGTCCGATTGCTGCCGCTTCTTTTACAATTTCTTTGTTGCACCAAAAAAATCCGATATCGGCAGGGGTTATCGTCACCTCGTTATCGTTTACGGTAACGAGCCTGATGTTTTTGGAACACAGCTCAGCCACATAAGCATTTACCATTTCCTCCGCTTCCGACGCAGTCAGACCTTCAACAGTCATCTCTTCAATATAAATTCCGGGAAGGATAGCCTCCTCCTCTTCCTGTGCCTGTGCCTGAAAGCCAAAAGACAAGCAGGCAAACAGGGAAAGCACTAATCCTGTTAAGCCGCTTTTTAATTTTTTCATAATATCTCCCCGAATGTTATCAATTGCCTTAATAAATAAAATATGATAAAGTTGGAATTATCATAGCAAGGATTATAAAAATAACAATAATGGATGAAACCAGTTTTTTACTTTTTTTGCTGTGAAAATCAAACATTTGTAAATCAGCCCTTTCTGTAATATATACCTACAAATAAATAGTTTTCTATGAAAGGATATTATATATGAAGTTCCCTTTTTTTGCAAGTTTTATCGTGTTCTGCGCTTGGCTCGGATATGAGATTCACAAGCACCGTAATTTAGAAAAAAAGTCTCTGGACGCCTTTTGGGAAAAGGAATATGAAGCTAACCGTACCCGTCGTAAGCCTCTGGATGACTTAGACTATATTACTATTCCTTTCGATACCTTCCCCATGACGATTCTGACTGATGACCCTGTAATCGCCGAATGCCATGAAACTTTAAAAGAATTATCCAAGGACCCCATTGTTAACTTAACCGGAATCAGCAATACTGACTTAAAGCTTAAATACGGTGCTCCGAATATTACTCTGTTGACCGCTTACGATCAACGTTATACAACGCTTGCAAGGACACTTCAGACCTTCGGTAAAGCATTGTATGATAAAGGCTGTGTCATGCAGGCCCAAACTGTTTTGGAATTCGCGATATCCACAAAGACCGATGTCAGTTCCACTTATAAGCTTCTGACAACTATTTACAAAGAACAGGGAGAAATCGGAAAAATCAAAAAGCTGATTCCTGTTGCCGAAAGCTTAAATTCAGGGTTAAAAAACAATATTATTAAAATGTTAGAGGAGGAATCCTCAAATTAATACCGGTCGTACACTGACAAAATCTTGTCTGTGATGCGGCTGGCTTCATTCTTCGTCAGCTTGTCTACTTCATAGTCTACTATCAGTTTATGCTGCTCTATCAATTTATATAACCTTTCTTTTTGCTTTGGAGTAATGGGACCCTCTTTTTTCACTTTATAAATAAGCGGTATGGGCTGATATGCATCCTTCTGCGGAAACGCTTCTGCCAGCTTCTGATACAACGCTGCTGTTGCCCCTGCATCCTCTACCGCTCTGTGTGCCTGCAAAGGAATCCCATAATATTCGCAAAGAAAAGGTAATCTTTTGCTTTGAAGCTCCGGCAAAAACCTTCTTGCTAATTTCAATGTGTCAATTCCTTTCTTTTCAAAAGGAATATTCATATTTGCTGCAGCCTTTTTGATAAAAGAAAAATCAAATAGCACTCTGTGCCCTACCAGAATATCTTCTCCGATAAAAGCAATCAGGTTTGGTAATACTTCTTCAATATAAGGCGCTGCTTCTAAATCTTTATCACAAATTCCGGTAAGCTCTATGATTCTCTCTTCCAGCTTTCTGCCGGGATTTACCAACGTGGTAAACTGTTCAGTTACTACACCGTCCCTTACACGGACTGCGCCAATCTCTATAATTTTTTCTGTCTTGGGATTTAATCCCGTTGTTTCCAAATCAATCACCGTAAAATTATCCGGTATTTTGCTTTTCGGCATTATGTCCTTAGGCATGATTTTTTCCTGCACTATTCTTTCTGACATTCTTTTTTCCGCTATATTCCTTACATACTTCCTTTAAAAAGCATTCGCTGCATTTAGGAGTAGGTGCCTTACAAATCGTCCTTCCCAATCTGATTAAATGAATGTTCCACAATATCCAATAATCCTTAGGCAGCTTTTTCATCAGATCCATCTCTACCTTTACCGGGTCTTCTTCTTTGGTAACACCAAGCTTTTTAGAGATACGCTTCACATGAGTATCCACTACAATACTGGGCTCATGAAAAATATTTCCCCGGATTACATTTGCTGTCTTTCGCCCCACTCCTGCAAGGGAAGTAAGAGCTTCAATGTCACTTGGTACTTCTCCGTCAAATTTATCCCGAAGGTCTCTGCAGCAGGCAATAATGTTTTTGGCCTTATTATGATAAAAGCCGGTAGAATGAATATCTTGCTCCAGCTCCTTCAAGTCCGCATTTGCAAAATCATCAATACTTTGATATTTACGGAACAGCTCCTCCGTCACAATGTTTACTCTGGCATCGGTGCACTGGGCACTTAGCATGGTAGCAATCAAAAGCTGCCATGCATTTTCATGATTTAGATAGCACTTGTATTCTGTACCGTATTCATTTGTAAGACGCTCTAAAATCTGCTGAACATGCTTTGTCATTGGTATCCTTCCTTTTTCTGCTTTCTTTTCTCATTCTACCCAAAAAGCGCATCAAAAGCAACCTTCGTCGCCTTTGATGCGCCTGTATTTTACTTCCAGAATTTCTTTTTCTTGGTATCCTTAGGAGAATCTGTCTTGTCGTCTTTAATGTTCTTGGCTGCATTTAAGCTGTCACCTGTAAGTGCATCAAATTTTCTAAGCAAATCCTTTGCCTCTGAGGATAACTTTTCCGGTGTTTCTACCACCAGTGTAACATAATGGTCTCCACGCATATCCTTATTTCTAAGAGAAGGAACACCCTTACCGCGAAGTCTCACCTTAGTATCCGTCTGAGTTCCTGCTTTTACTTCGTAAAGCACTTTACCGTCAACGGTATCTACCACTACATCACCACCCAACGCCGCAACCGCAAAGGATACGGGAACTGTTGAATAAATGTTATAATCCTGTCTCTGGAAAATCGGATGTCTTGCCACTATAACCTCAACCAAAAGGTCTCCTCTGGGTCCTCCGTTTGTTCCGGGTTCTCCTTTATCTCTGATGCGTACACTCTGTCCGTTATCAATACCTGCCGGAATGGATACCTGAATTTTTTTACGGCTTGCGATATATCCGGTTCCGCGGCAGTCATCACATTTATCTTTAATCACCTTGCCGGTACCGTTACAATCCGGACAAGTTTGTACATTTCTTACTGTACCGAAGAAAGATTGCTGGGTGAATACCACCTGTCCCTTACCTCCGCACTTCTGACAGGTTTCCGGACTGGTACCGGGCTTTGCACCGCTGCCATGGCAGGTCTTACATTCATCCTTTAAGGTTAATTCAATTTCTTTCTCTACACCAAATACCGCTTCTTCAAAAGTGATACGAACACTGGTACGGATATTGGCTCCCTTCATGGGACCGTTATTTCCTCTTCTGCTTCTGCCGCCTCCGAAGAAATCACCGAAAATGTCTCCAAAAATATCACCAAAGTCTGCACCGCTGAAGTCAAAGCCACCAAAGCCTCCGCCACCGGCACCACCTTCAAACGCAGCATGACCAAACTGATCGTACTGCTTTCTCTTTTCCGGGTCGCTTAAAATAGCATAAGCCTCTGATGCTTCTTTAAACTTTTTCTCTGCCTCTGCATCTCCCGGATTCATATCAGGATGATACTTTTTGGCAAGTGCTCTGTATGCTTTTTTGATGGCTGCGTCATCTGCGCCCTTTTCTACTCCAAGGACCTCATAATAATCACGTTTCTGTTCTGCCATACTAATCCTCCCGCCCTCCGGGCGCACAACATGCCGCCTTACGGCGGCATATGTGTGTTATTTCTTAAACTTCGCGGTAGTCTCCGTCAACTACATCATCTGCTGCATCAGCTCCGGCTCCCATATCAGGGCCTGCTCCGTTAAAGCCGCCCATGTCAGGACCTGCACCACCCTGCGCCTGCTGCATGTTTTCATACATCTTGGTAAAGAGCGCCTGTGCACTGTTTGTCAGCTTTTCTTTTGCAGCCTTCAATTCGTCGATATCACTGTCAGACATTTCCTGATCCTTAGTTCTCTCAAGAATAGCCTTTACTGCTGCAACATCTGCTTCTACTTCAGATTTTGCGGAAGCATCAATCTTATCTCCAACTTCGTTTAAAGCCTTTTCCGTCTGGAATACAAAGGAATCTGCATCATTTCTGGTGTCGATTGCTTCTTTTCTCTTCTTATCCTGTGCTTCAAATTCAGCTGCTTCTTTTACTGCCTTATCAATTTCATCATCAGACATGTTAGAGCCTGCTGTGATGGTAATATGCTGTTCCTTACCTGTTCCTAAATCCTTAGCAGATACATTAACGATACCGTTTGCATCAATGTCGAAGGTTACTTCAATCTGAGGTACGCCACGCATTGCCGGAGGAATTCCGTCAAGTCTGAACTGACCTAAGGACTTATTATCTCTTGCAAACTGTCTTTCACCCTGTACAACGTTAATGTCAACGGCTGTCTGGTTATCTGCTGCTGTAGAGAAAATCTGGCTCTTCTTGGTAGGAATGGTTGTATTTCTTTCAATCAGTCTGGTTGCGATACCACCCATTGTCTCAATGGAAAGAGAAAGGGGCGTTACATCAAGAAGAAGGATTTCGCCTGCACCTGCATCGCCTGCCAACTTACCACCCTGGATGGAAGCACCAAGTGCTACACATTCATCCGGGTTAAGACTCTTACTGGGTTCTTTTCCTGTAAGCTGTTTTACTTTATCCTGTACTGCAGGAATACGTGTAGAACCACCAACCAGCAATACCTGACCCAAATCAGCGTTTGTAAGTCCTGCATCCTTCATAGCGTTCTGCACGGGAACTGCAGTTCTTTCTACAAGGTCATGAGTCAGCTCATCGAATTTAGCTCTTGTAAGATTCATGTCAAAGTGCTTGGGACCTTCTGCTGTTGCTGTAATGAAAGGAAGGTTAATGTTGGTTGTTGTTGCAGAAGAAAGTTCCTTTTTCGCCTTTTCTGCTGCTTCTTTTAATCTCTGAAGAGCCATCTTATCCTGGGATAAGTCAACACCTTCTGCCTTCTTAAATTCATCAATCATCCACTGTGTAAGCTTGTTATCAAAGTCATCACCACCAAGACGTGTATCGCCGTTTGTTGCAAGAACTTCAATAACGCCGTCACCGATTTCGATGATGGAAACGTCGAAAGTACCGCCACCTAAGTCGTATACCATGATTTTCTGTTCTTTTTCATTATCAAGACCATAAGCAAGCGCTGCTGCTGTAGGCTCGTTGATAATACGCTTTACATCAAGACCTGCAATCTTACCTGCATCCTTGGTAGCCTGACGCTGCGCGTCATTGAAGTATGCGGGAACTGTGATAACTGCTTCTGTTACCTTTTCGCCCAAATAGCTTTCTGCGTCTGCTTTCAGCTTCTGAAGAATCATAGCAGAAATCTGCTGAGGTGAATATTTCTTGCCATCAATAGTACGTCCGTTGTCTGTACCCATATCTCTCTTGATGGAAGCGATTGTTTTGTCTGCGTTGGTTACTGCCTGACGCTTAGCAGGCTCACCGATTAATCTTTCACCTGTTTTAGTAAATGCTACTACAGAGGGTGTTGTTCTTGCGCCTTCTGCATTTGCGATAACAGTAGGCTTACCACCTTCCATAACTGCTACGCAACTGTTTGTTGTACCTAAGTCAATACCAATAATTTTTCCCATGATTATTCCTCCTATATTACCTAATGTTTTGTTAGCTTACTACTGCCACCATGCTGTGTCTTACCACGGTGTCTCTATATGTGTAACCCTTGAGCAACTCCTGTGCTACCACACCGGATTCATACTCTTCACTTTCCACCTGCATCACCGCATTGTGGAACTCGGGGTTAAACTCTTCTCCTACAGCCGGTATGGGCTTTACATCCATTTTTTCCAGCTCTGTCATCAGCTGTCTGTAAATCATTTCCATACCATTTGCAAAACCGCTTCCCTTGTCTTCTTCGGGAATGGTTGCCAAACCTCTTTCAAAGTTATCAACTACCGGAAGGATTTTTTCAATTACGCTCTTTGCACCGGTTTCAAACATCATTGTCTTTTCCTTTTCGGTACGCTTGCGGAAGTTGTCAAACTCTGCCATCTGACGTTTTACCTTATCCTCCAGCTCATCTACTTTTTCCTTCAGGACATCCTGCTTTTTATCTGTTTTGGCTTTTTTCTTAAAAAACTTTTTATCTGCCTTATCTCCCGGACCATCCTGTACTTCCTCAGAGTCTGTATCTTCTGCCTGCTCTGCTTCCTCTGCAGCAGCCTCTGTACTTTCTCCAGCAATCACAGTATCATCAGCTTCCGCTTCTGTATTTGCTGCTTCATCGGAAAGAGTTTCTTCTGTATTTTCTACAGTCATTTCTTCCTGTAAGTCTTCCTTTCTCTCTTCCATGTCTCCTATCCTTTCTACTTTCTGTCTTTATATAAATCATCAAGTTGATGGGTAATGGTCTTAAGAGTGCTTACCACCTTGTCATAGTCCATTCTTTTCGGACCAATAATTCCGATAGTACCTCTCATGCCTTCTCCCAGCTCGTAAGTAGCTGTTACCACACTACAGTCCTTCATAGTCTGAATCGGTGTTTCATTACCGATATAAACCTGAATGCCGGTGTTCTCTTCATCTGCAAGCCTCTCCTGCACCAACTCGGTAAGCATTTGCTTTTCTTCAAAGGTATTGATAATTTCGCTTGCCTTCTGATTGTCCGAAAGCTCAGGATACTTGAAAATGTTATTGGCTCCGCTGGTATAAATCTGCAAATCCTCTTCTGCCTTAATTCCTTCTGCAATCGCGTCAATCACATCTGCTACAATATCGCTGTGGGTTCCTGCCTGCTGTTTCATCATGGATATGGTTCCCAAATTGATTTCTTCCAATGCCATACCGTTAAGGTTTGTATTCAGAAGAATATTCAGCTTAAGTAATGTTTCATCATTTAATTCTTCCGTAACATGCAAAATATTATTTTTAATCACATTACCTTCCATCACGATAACAGCCAAAAGCTGATGGGTATCTACTCTGGAAAGCTGGATAAATTTCAACTTATTCTTATGAACTACAGGCGCGGAAATCATGGTCGCATAGTTTGTGTTTACCGCCAAGAGCTTTGCTACCTGCTTTAAGAGATGATCCATCTTATCTTCTTTTTCAATCATCATCTCTTTGAGTTCTTCCAGTTCCTTTTCCTTCTCCTCCATCATGGCGTCTACATAAAGGCGATAGCCTTTATCGGAAGGAATACGGCCTGCGGAGGTATGCGGCTGCAAAATGTAGCCCATCTCTTCTAAGTCTGCCATCTCATTACGGATAGTTGCAGAACTTAAATTCAAGTCTGTGTATTTGGAAATGGTACGGCTGCCCACCGGTTCACCGGTTTCTAAGTAGTTACGGATGATAGCCTGTAAAATTTTGACTTTTCTTTCATCTAACTGCATAAGCACCGCTCCTTTCCGACTCTTTTGCTTGTTTTGTTAGCACTCGATTCGATGGAGTGCTAACACCTTCCATACATAAAATAGCACTATCCCTATTTATTGTCAACAGATATCCCAGAAATTAATTATTAAAAAATTCTAAAAACCCAAAAATAAATTTCAAATGATTTTGCATGGAAATATAGCCATGTAATATGTTTATTTCAATGGCTTTATATCTTATTTCGCTGAATTTTTTAGAAACGCTCTTTTATAAATGCACTGCCCGGAAGTAACTGTCTGAAAAGCCGCCATTGTAACAGTGCAAAGCCTATAAAACTTTTTAGAAAATTCTAATCAGCGGATTTTAAAGATGTAATAAATAGCGCATTCCAAAACTTGCTTCGCTTCAAACAGGTTGGAATGCGCTATACATTTTTCAAAATCCGCTGATTGAATTTTTACAAAAAGTTTTAAAAGGCTTTTGGCACTCGTTACAATTGTACGGCTTTGAGTTTTACGACGGGCAGTTAATCAGCATATAAAAGAGCGAATTCAAAAAATTCCGAAATAAGATATTAGCATTGAAATAAACAATTATTTGGCTATGCTCTATGCAAAACACTTTAAAATTTACAGCACAAAAAAACGGGCATCCGAAGATGTCCGCTTTTCTTAATGTCATTTGCTCTTAGATTTAGATAAAGAAGCTTCCTGTGATGTTGCCGTTGATTACATAGTATGTAGTGTTCTCTTCGGGCTTAACATATAATTCCACAGACTTGAAGTCTTCTGCCTTACCGTTTAAGTCATACATCCATACATCCTTACAAATCTTTAACAGATCATCGGGAGTGTATGACTTACCGCTGAACTGGAAGTTAACGGATTCCTTAACCTCAGTCTTCTTAGCAGCTGCCTTCTTTGCAGGTGCTTTCTTTTCTGCTGCAGGCTTAGCTTCTGCTTTCTTCGCAGGTGCCTTCTTAGCGGTTTCTTTCTTAGGAGCTGCTTCCTTCTTAGGTGCAGCGGCCTTCTTCGCAGGTGCCTTCTTAGCTTCTGCCTTAGGCGCTTCCTTAACTTCTGCCTTCACTTCTTCTACCTTTTTAGCTTCTTCCTTAACAGGTGCTTTCTTAGCAATTACCTTCGCTGTCGCTTTCTTAACTTCTGCCATAATTAACTCCTTTCGTATAGAGAAGCAATCACCTTCTATTGCTTCTGTCAACGTCTTTACAAAGTATTCTCCCCAAAACACTCCATTTATGGGTTGCAGTATACCCTAAAAATCAGGAAATGTCAACTCATCCGCCCGTTTTTACGCAAAAAAGCCAAAATATACCAGTACAATTGCACCTAAAACAATACGATACCAGCCAAAAACCTTAAAGTCGTGTTTCTTGATATAGCCCATCAAAAACTTGATTACAATTACGGAAACTACAAATGCTGTTATCATACCTGTCATAAGAATCATCAACTCATTTCCCGTAAAAGAAAAGCCGAATTTCAGAATCTTAAGCAAGCTGGCTCCCAACATAACCGGAATTGCCAAAAAGAAGGTAAACTCTGCCGCAACCGTTCTGGAAACTCCGATAAGAAGCGCACCTAAAATAGTAGCACCGGATCGGCTGGTTCCGGGAAAAATCGCTGCAATCAGCTGGAATAAGCCGATAATCAATGCGGTCTTGTAGGTCAGCTCTTTTAAAGAATTAATCTGAGGTTTCGCACCCTTATTCTTGTTTTCAATCAAAATAAAACCAATACCGAATACAATCAAGGCAATAGATACACATACACCGTTGTAGAACAAGCTTTCAAAAAACTCGTCAAATAAAAGTCCCACTACTGCTGCCGGAATGCAGGCTGCTAATATTTTAAACCATAATACCCAGATATCCTTATTACAATAGGAAAGAACTCCTTTTGTTTTCACAGGACAGGGATTATTTTTCATTCCAAAGGGCCAGATTTGCGGAAAGAACAAAAGTACCACTGCCAAAATTGCCCCCAGCTGAATTACTACCAAAAACATTTCCCAAAACTCCGGTGATACATCCAGCTTTACAAATTCATCAAGCAAAATCATATGCCCGGTACTGCTGATGGGAAGCCATTCCGTGATTCCTTCTACAATACCGAATAATACCGCTTTTAAAAATTCCAACATCTCAATTCCTCCAATCATGAGATAACAATTATCTTATACGGATTTATTTTTTCAGGAAAGCCAGTAGCTCTTCATAGCAGCTTTCGGCATCACGATAGCCTTCCTCATAAAGTGCTGTCAGTTTATCCACATTTTTTTCAATTCTTCCCACATCACTTTTTTTCTTAGGTTGAATCAAAAAAGTAGTGCCTGCTTCTATCTGCTCTTCAATAAAATCCAGTGTATCATTATAAACAATATGTCTGTCCCTCATAAGCTCATATACCTTAGGATACTTATGGTATTTCATCTTGATAAGAGAAAGTGCTGAAGTGGGCTTTCTGCGATATCCAACTTCCTTGGTCATAACTACAATATTTTTATGATTACCATCCTCTATGGAACGCTTAAGCGGAATACCGTCGGAAATACCTCCGTCAAGATAAAGCTTACCTCTAAATTCTACATTACGTGACACTAAAGGTAACGAAGCAGACGCGCGAATTGCTTCAATATCCACATGTAAATCTTTAATAGGAATATATTCAGGCTCTCCTGTTTCTATGTTTGTTACCACACTATAAAAATTGCCCTGATATTTTTCATAGGTTTCGTGATCATAAGGATTCAATTTGTCCGGAATTTGATAATAGCACATATCTACATTAAACAAATCCCCTGTGGTTAAAAGACTGTAAAGGCTGCAGTAATTCTTATCGCCTGCATAATCAATATTGGTGTGAAACGCCCTGCCTCTTTGCTTGGATAAAAAGCTGCATAAGCTACATGCTGCTGCAGATACCCCGTAGCAGGAAGAAAACTCCAGTCCCTTATCCAAAAAGAAATCCAAAACACCACAGGTGTATACACCCTTCATGCCGCCGCCTTCAAGTACAAGTCCTGCCTGATACATGATTGCTCCTTCTTTCTACTAACTAATAATTCTCTTTCACAAACTTACGCAGAGCAGTTAAAGAACGCTCTACTTTCTCGGTATCGATACAATATGCCATACGGAAATAACCGGGAACGCCAAAGCTATCGGAAGGTACCAGTACAAGGTCATACTTCAGTGCTTTCTGGCAAAATGCCACCGCATCCTCTTCAAGAGCCTTAGGGAAGATGTAGAAGGTTCCGCCGGGCTTTACACAGGAAAAGCCAAGGTCTGTAAGTTCATTATAAAGTAAGTTCATGTTAGTTTCGTAAACACTCATGTCGGAAGTAACATCAAGCACCTCTGCTACCGCAAGCTGGATAATGGAAGGAGGACAGTTATGTCCGATTCCTCTGGAAATTTGGCTGCAGATAGTTACAATCAGTTCCGCATCGGTGCACTTCGGATTCACTGCCACATAACCGATTCGCTCACCCGGTAAAGACAAGGATTTGGAATAGGAATAGCAGGATAAGGTATTATCATAAAACTTGGAAACATAAGGAGCATCCACTCCTGCAAATACAATTTCTCTGTAAGGCTCATCGGAAATGATGAAGATATCATGTCCGTATTCTTCCTGCTTCTTATAAAGAAGTTCTGCCAAAGCTGTTAAGGTTTCTGCACTGTAAACGGCACCGGAAGGATTGTTTGGAGTATTAATCAAAAGAGCCATGGTCTTTTCATTTAACATCTCTTCCAGCTTTTCAAAGTTAATCTGGAAATTCTCTGTATTGGCAGGCACAACTTTAAGCTGTGCACCGGACATATTAATATAAGGATTATACTCGGGGAAGTAAGGCGCAAAGGTCAGTACTTCATCACCGGGCTTTGTCACACATCTTACCGCATGGGCTACCGCACCTGCCGCACCTGTGGTAGGGAAAATATGATTTCCTGTATAATTCATGTCAAATCTTTTATTTAAGGACGCCGCAATCTTTTCCTTAACGGAAGGGATTCCCACACTGGGGCTGTAACCGTGAAGCTCCATAGAAGTCTTATTCTGCAGCAAGTCAATCATTACCTGTGTAAACTTCTCCGGTACCGGAACGGAAGGATTGCCCAAGCTGTAATCAAATACGTTTTCATAACCGATTTCTTTTCCTCTTGCGGTTGCAAACTCAGACAGCTGTCTGATAACAGATTTACCCTGTAACATCTGCTTATATTGTTCATTAATCATAAAATATTCCTCACTTTCTATCTGTAACCTGATACTTTACTTCTTTACAACAATAAAAGTATATCAACTCCACGGCACTTTATCAAGAAAAGCTTTTCTCATCATCCCCAATTGTAGTAACATTTTGACACAATATTTACCACATCTGTAACGTTTCTTTCTAGTAATCCCGAAATGAATCTTTTATAATATCATTATAATTACCATAACATTTACAGGCAGGAAACAACATGATTACACAAATTACCGAAATTGTAAGGGAAGCTTCCCTACTTATGAAAAAAGATATTGAGGATATTTCCCAGAAAGGGAACGCCTCTAACTATGTAACCTCCGCAGATATTGCAGTACAGGATTTTCTTTATGAAAAATTACGGGCATTACTTCCCGGCAGCGGTTTTATCGGTGAAGAAGGAGACGCTGCTTTTCAGACAGCAGAATATACCTGGGTCATTGACCCCATTGACGGCACTTCTAACTTTATCCGGGATTTAGGGTTAAGTGTGATTTCTGTAGCTCTTCTTAAAGACAATGCTCCCTACATCGGCGTGGTTTATTTTCCCTACCGGGACGAAATGTACTATGCCAAGGCCGGCAAAGGAGCTTTTATGAACGGAAAGCCCATTCACGTATCAGACCGCGACTACGCCCACTCCCACCTTTGCTCTGCCATGAGTCTGTACGATAAACGCCATGCCTCCGCATGCTTTAGAATTATCGAAAAGGTTTATGATGAATGCGATGATTTACGCAGACTGGGCACTGCGGCTCTGGAGCTTTCTTACCTTGCTGCAGGCCGAGTTGAGCTTTACTTTGAAATCCGGATTTTCCCTTGGGATGCAGCAGCAGCAGCCTTGCTGATACAGGAAGCCGGCGGATATGTAGAGTTCTTATTTCATGACTCTTTGCCCCTTGATGGACCTTTTGGTGTCATTGCCGCCAATACCAAGGAAAACTTTAAGAAGCTTCGGGCAACCGTGTACGGTGAACTGAAGGAAAAGCCCTTTTAGTCAGAAACATTACTGCTGCTTTCGGGGTTACAACAAGCAGTAGTTTTTACATAATTAAATACACATAAAGTAAGGAGGTTTTCTATGAAAAAAATATTGGTTCTTTATGGGGATATCTGGCATCCTGTTGAGGTAGTTCACAAAGGACTATCCTATCTGACAGAGTTCTATGATGACATGGAATTCATGGAAGATGCAAAAGATATGCTTACTGCTGCTGACTTAAAGCAGTATGATCTGATTATCAATTGCAAAGGCAACAACCTAACTTCCGGCAATAAGTGTTCCTGGTTCGATGCAGGTGTTAATGAAGCTACTCCTGCTGACTTTAGGGAATATGTAGAAAATGGCGGCGGCTTTCTTTCTGTTCATGCCGGCAACTCCTTTTTTGAAACCGGAGAGGGTGAGCAGGTAGATGCTCCTGCCCGGGAATATATTGATTTTGTTGGTTGCCGATTTGTAACTCACCCCGCAAGATGTCCCGTAAACTATCAGGTGCTGCCAGCACCTCACCCGGTTACGGAGGGCGTATCGGACTTTATTGTCCGGGATGAGCATTACCAAATTGAAATGACCGCAGAAGATGCTTTGATTCTGATGACATCTTCGTCTGCCGACGGTGCGGATATGCCTGCTGCCTATGTACGCGAAATCGGTCAGGGGCGCCTTTGTTCCCTGATGCCGGGTCATATTTTAGAAGTATGGAAAAATCCTCAGTTCCAAAAATTATTAAGTAACGCAATCAAATGGTGTATCAAAAAATAACTATCTATGAGGGAGGTATTTTATGAAGCATGTGCTGATTACAGGCGCAGACCGTGGTATCGGCTTCGCCCTTGCCAAAATTTACGCAGAAAATAATTATGTAGTATATGCGGGACAGTTTATGCCGGACTGGCCGGCGCTTTCCGAATTAAAGCAAACCTTTCCGGAGACTTTACATATCATTCCACTGAATGTAGGAAGTGACGAATCGGTAACGGAAGCCTTCACGTTGGTAAGTGCTAAGACTGACCGCCTTGATATATTGATAAACTGTGCCGGAATTCATTCTTCCACAGATGACCGTGAACACTTTTTAAATATTTATCAGGTAAATACCCTGGGTGCTTTACGGGTAACAGAAGCCTTTCTTCCTCTTATGGAAAATGGAGATAAACGGATTTGCAGCTTCTCTTCTGAGGCAGGCATCATTTCTTTGGCTACCAGAATAGGTGAGTTTGCCTATACCTCATCAAAGGCGGCATTAAACATCGCTTCCCAAATGCTGTTTCAGAAACTGCGCCCCGAAGGATATACCTTTCGGCTTTATCACCCCGGCTGGGTGCGCTCTTATATGAGCGGTCAGAAAGCCACACAAGGTCACTTCGAGCCGGAAGAGACCGCACAGATTGCTTATGAACAGTTTACCGGTGATGTTCCCTGTGAAGATGTACTTCTTATGCAGGATGTTTATCACCAGTTCTGGCCGTTTTAGGGAGGTGTAAAGATGAGTGAAATCGTATTAATTGCAGGAACCTGTTTTGAAGAAGCGAAAAAGACCGCCGACCGCTTCCGTACGCTGGGCGCATCAGTATACGAACTGCCCACTGCTGATGATATAGCAGCCCGTGACGCTGTTTTAAAGGAAATCGAAAAAGAAGGAAAATTGGATTATCTGATTATCCAGGCCGAATACCGCAGTGACAAAACTCCCGCCTTCGGCAGTCTGGATTATACAGAGATGTCACAACTTTATTGTAAAAGTGTCTGCGATACTTTCGATTTGGTAGAAGCCGCTCTTCCCTTACTTTCCAAAGGAAAGAAACGTCTCGGACTGATTACCGACGCCTCTGCCAGTATCCGTGAAGTAACAGAAACCGATGATTTTGGTTACGCCATGGCAAAGGCCGGACTCCACATGACTTGGAAGATTTACTTTAATAAGTTGCATCCGGAAGGATATACCTTCAGGTGCTTTAGCCCCAATCCCGACGGAAGCGGAATTTCCGCCGCAGAATATATGCGTATGGATTTCTGTTATGATGAGAGAGAGAACTATTTGCATTCCGAAGAAAACCGTCTGGTCATGAGAGACGGATGGTTTCGTGAAATTACTTGGTAATAATTTTTATATCATAAATTATGAAAGCACCCCGACTCGAAATGTCAGGGCGCTTTTTTTATCTAATCGTTTTGCTTATATATGAATTCTTTTAAAAGAAAATTTTGGTATTCCGAATCTTTGGCCGCCCTAATGATGTCATCTGTGCGACCCGCTTCGGCAAGCAGTATGTTTAATTGATTTATTTCTGATTTTCCTTCCTGACGTCCCTCATCGCGAGCCATTTGTTCGTTTTCCCATGATTTCATATAATTAATCCCCACCTCTCTGCATTGCTTTACTTTGCTTACAAATTGTGAGACGGATGCAATATCTGCATTCGTGATATTGTCAGTCGTAGATTTCTCTATGTATTTTAGCATATCTTTCAGCTCTTGCCTAGGATTTCCTTCCATTCCTTTGGTATAAAGAAAAATTTTCCGAGCACCATCCTCATAAGGAATAGAAATATCCTCTGTACAGTGGTTTTGCACTGTATAAACCATACGATTTCTGTCAAATGGGTCATAAGGGAGGATAAAGATAATAAAGACATTTGGTAACTTGCCATAACCGGCGCCTGTAGAGAGCAATTTAGTGTCAATCAATCCATGATAATAACGCGCGCGCTTTGGAAGTGTTTCCCTTTCATAAGTGTTGTTTGGTTCAATGTCGTAAATAGTAGGAATAATTTCAGCATCTGCCATTTCCCCGCCTTGCACATCTACGACTTCCTCAATATAGGCATCCAATCGGATACCATGTTTATCGGTATCAATTCCCGGAACATTCTTTTGGGGAACAATTTTGACATTGCGGATAGGCTTTCCAAGAATAGTCTTTAAAAGGATTCTGGCAAACTCTTCGCCGTCCTCCTCCTGCATAAGCAGTTCTTGGAAGAGGAAATTGTCAATCACATTCAAATCCTCCAGTTTCCGAAATTCACGTTTTTTAACATTTAAGTTGTTGTTTTGCATCATAGGCAAAAACTCCTTTCATAGTAAAATTAAAATGAGTAATCTGGCGTGACTGCCGGCATAACTAGACTTGCCGTGCAAATTTGCCGGAACTTCCAATAGGAAGCGTGATACAGTGCAAAAAGAAGTACACTGTAAAAATAAATAAGATCTGTCAAGAAAGACATCTTAGATATTAACGGAATTATACAATAAACAAATTTGAATTGCAAACATTATTTTGTGTATTTATCTTTCTCTTTATTTTACCATAAATTACAAAAGGTAATATGCACTGTTTCAGTGCATATTACCTTTTATTTATAATCTCTATCTAATATTTATTACTTATTTCGCAGTAGATGCCATCAGCACCATTTCACCCTGCATATCCACCTGTCCCATTCCACTGGGTATTACAAAGTGGTCGCCCTTTTTAATCATTTGGCCGTTCACAAGGCCTTCGCCTTCAATCACGCTCATAATTAAGAAAGGATGTGTCTGTTCAAAGGAAATCGCTCCGTCTAAATCTAATTTCCATACCGTATAATAATCACAGCTAATCAGCTCATGCATTACATTCTTCGGCAACTCCAGTGCGGATTTTACGCTATCATCTGCAGAAGGTGCAGGTACGGTAATCACATCAATACTCTGCTGTACATGAAGCTGACGAGGCTTACCGTCTGTCAATCTGTCATAATCATATACACGATAGGTAATGTCACTGTTCTGCTGGGTTTCCAGAATCATCAGACCGCCCTTGATGGCATGTACGGTGCCGGGATTAATCTGGATAAAGTCACCCTTCTTCACAGGCACTTCACGGATTAATTCACTCCACTTGCCCTGTGCAATCATGTCAGCAAGCTCTTCCTTGCTGCCTGCATTGTGACCTACTACAAGCGCTGCATCTTCGGGACAATCCAAAATATACCAGCATTCTGTCTTTCCGAAAGAACCGTTTTCATGTTCCCCTGCGTATGCATCATCAGGATGTACCTGAATACTTAAGTCATCCTTTGCATCGATAATCTTAATAAGAAGCGGGAAACGGTCATACGCACTGTTTCCGAACAGCTCCGGATACTCTTTCCACATTTCGGACAAGGTCTTACCTGCATAAATGCCTTCCCTTACCACACAGTCTCCGTTAGGATGTGCGCTGACAGCCCAGCATTCACCGGTCTTATCACCGGGAATCTGATAACCGAACTTGGTTTCTAACTGATTGCCGCCCCAAATCATCTGCTTAAATACAGGATCAAGGAACAGAATTTGACGAGGCTTTTGGTTGATGCTTAAGTTTGCTCCGTTTGATTCAATAACCTTCTGATACCAATAAGCGGAATCCTTTACGATTCTCTTCTGGGTTCTGAAATCTACATGTACGATACCGAAACGTTCTGTATATCCCTTATCCCATTCAAAGTTGTCAAGGAAGGTCCAAAGGAAATATCCTCTCACATCTGCGCCGTCATCTACTGCTTTCTGCAAAGCAGAAATATAAAGATCAAGGAAGTTCTGTCTGTCAGGGTCATGCACTTTTCCGTCCAAAGCTACATTATCATGGCAGGACATTCCGTTCTCTGTAATAAACATGGGCAGCTTGTATCTTTCATAAATAAATCTTACGCCCCAGTAGAAGCATTCCGGGGTAACCGGCCAGTTGGCAGCAGTTTTGGGGAAGCCTGCATATCTGTCTACAAATTCAGGTTCTCCGTCTGCTCCTGCTTTCATCATATAGCCGTTATAAATATTCTGTCCCATGAAATCAAGAGGCTGGGAAATCAGATTCATATCCTCTTCGGTAATTTCCGGCAGATATTCCGCAAATTTCTTAAGGCCTTCTTCCGGATACTTTCCAAGAAATACAGGGTCATTAAACCATGCTACATTCCAGGTCCAGTTATCCATGGGCTGATGGAATCCGAACAATGTCTTTCTTGCCGCTTCAATATCCTCCGGCTTATTGCTTGCAGGATATGCCATACCACAGGTGGGCGCATAGCCAACCTTAATAGGACGGCATGCATATTTTCTTAAGTTAATTACTGCCTTACCGTGGGCACGGAGTGCATTATGAGCAATTTGGAATACATCCTTGTAAGGAAGCTTCATTCCGGGCGCATGAACGCCTGATAAGTGTCCTAATCCTACAAAGCACTGAGGCTCATTTAAGGTAATAAAATTTTCACATATATCAGAGAAATTCTCGGCTACTACCTTTGCATACTCGGCAAACCAGTCAATTACCTCTTCATTCAGCCAGCCGCCTTTATCCTGCAGTGCCTGGGGAAATTCCCAATGATACATGGTAATGTAAGGCTCTACCCCATTCTTTTTCATTTCCAAAATCATATCTCTGTAAAGGGCAATTGCCTTTTCGTTTACTCTTCCGGTTCCTTCCGGCAGAATTCTTGCCCAGCTCATAGAGAAACGGTAAGCTTTGATACCCAGCATACGCATCAGGGCATAGTCTTCTTTGTATCTGTGCATATGGTCGCAGGTAACATAAGAATTATGTCCATCCTGGATTCTTCCTTCCTCTGTGAAGGTATCCCAGATGTTCTTACCGCATCCGTCTCCTTCTTCTCTTCCTTCTACCTGATAGGCGCTGCTGGCAACGCCCCAGACGAAATCTTCACGAAACATAGTTCTATTTCCTTTCTCGTTATTATGCTGTATTTATTTAGTCAATCTTAAATCTGTCAATGGATTGATCCAGTTCAAGAGCATCTGCTCTGAGCATCTCCACTTCTTCCTTCAGGGTCTGGATTACGGATACCTGTTCGCCTAAGGTAGCTGTAACCTCCTGGGTGGAAGCTGCAACCTCCTCAGATACGGAAGAAATATTCTGCAGAGAATTTTCCACGTTTTCTTTTTCTGTCATGCTCGCTTCCAGCTTCTCTGTTACAATACGGATTCCTTCTACCAGCTCACCTACACAGCCCTGAATCATACCGAATACATTTACGGTCTCTTCTAGTGCTTTCGCCTGCTGGTTTACCATGGTTTCCGCTTCTCTTGCGGATGCCGTGGTCTTGTCCGTTGTCTGTCCGATGTGTTCTACAATTTCACGAATCTTTTCGCCGGATTCCTTGGACTGGTCAGCCAGCTTGCGGATTTCTTCTGCCACTACCGCAAAGCCTCTTCCCGCTTCTCCTGCTCTTGCTGCCTCAATAGACGCATTTAAGGAAAGTAAATTGGTCTGCCCGGCAATACTGTTAATCACATCAACAAAGCTCTTGATTTCTTCAGAGCTTTTTTGTACCGCATCGATATCGTTTACCAATATTCTGGTCAAAGATACAGTGGTATCTGACTTATCACTTAATTCCTGTACAATCACTCTTCCCTGCTCTACAGCACCGATTGCCTTATCAGCAGTCTGACCCATGCGGATTGTCTCCCCGGTTACTGCCGTAATATTTTCAGAGAAGGTAATCATGTTTTCATTGCTCTTTTCGGTATCTTCTGCCTGACTCTGTACACCGCCGGCCACTTCGTCCATAGCTCTGGCAATGTCCTGCATGGAGTTGTTGATGGCACCGGTTTTATCCGACACATCCTCTGCAAGTCCGGTTACCTTAGTACCGAACTGCTTCATGTCACGCATTAATGCTCTCATACTTTCTATCATGGCATTCAAGCTTCCGGTCAATTCCTTAAATTCGTCCTGACGTTTAGTAGTAAAGTCCTTGGATAAATCACCCTGTGCCACCTTGGCAAGGCCGCCGCTCATTTCTTTTACCGTTTTACTGATGCCTGAAGAAATAATAAAGCCAATGGCGAGTGCTGCACCTGCCGCCAGAATTACCATAAAAATGGTGATATATTTAATGCTTCCTACCTGTCCTAACACATTACTTTCCGGAATCAGGGTACAAATCATAGTGCCCGTATCTCCTACAGGTGTATAAATATACACATATTTCTTACCTTCAACCTTAACATCCATATGTCCGGTTTCTTCAGCCGCTTTGGTACTTTCATAGAATTCGCTTCCTACAAACCACTGCTTTACAGACCCTGTATCACCTGCGGCAGCTTCCGCTTCCTCAATGCTGTCTGTCAGCTGCTCAAAGGAAATCTCTCTTCCGTCAGAGGACACCAGTGCCTTTACACTGCCTTTTCCGAAATCAATCTGTCCCAGCATTTCCTCAGCCACGGAAATATCCAAAGCCATAGCGATATAAGCATCTGCCCTTGACAATCTCTGGTAGTAAACAAGGGCATAATTCTCCTGTTTACTCTGCATATTTTCATCCAGATAGGTCTGATAACCCAGCCACTTATTTCTCTGGGTATTATTAGTTACAAAATATTGTCCTTCTGCAGTATTTGAAAAATCCGCCATAGGCGTTTCTGTCATACCGCCCGATAAGGTGGACAGATATGCGCCGCCCTCCGGAATGACCGTACAGCTGTAAATATTCTGATTGGTGGACTTGGCATTACTGATAATGGACTTGGCATTACGGAAGGCTTCCATTGCTTTTCCTTCTTTCTTTCCGTAATACTTATCGTAGTAATCGCCCACATCACTGTTGGTAATCATTTCAAGTGCCTTACCGGAAATGTTGGTACAAACCAAATCAAAATAGTCACCTACCGCGGAAACCGTGGATTCTGCGGATTCCTTGTACTTTTCCACGATACCGGAAGATGCCGTATTGTAGGATACAATACCTAACGCAATCATTAGTACTACAGGCACCATAAATGCCGCAAGCAAGGTACCGAGAATGCTCTTTTTGCTGTTAGCCTTTGGCAATTTTACCTTCTTAGGTGCTTTTACCTTTGGTTCTTTTACCTTTAGTTTTTTTACTGCTTTCGGTTTCTTTTCTTTTTTTTCTTTATTAAGTTCCATACTTTCTCCCCCTTTTGATTAGTTGGAACCGATTACCGATACCAAATAAAAAGGTACCACATCATTTTCATGGGCCTTAGCTATGGTAATTTCTACCCTATGTTCTCCCGGCTGCATATGTCGCTTTACTGTATCAATATATAAGCAATCTCCCCAAGTCTCTTCGAAATTACCGTCTAGCAGCATTGCCTCATCTTCCTTGCCGTCGACCACAACACGGGCAATGGGAGTAGGCTGATTCACAGACTTACGGTATTGCACCGCAACGCCGCTGCAGGAAATGGTAAAACTGATTTTATCTCCTTCTTTCCATGCTGTCCAACCGTGTCTAAATATTTCGGTAATGTGATTCTGTTCCTGTAAATCCGCTTCAAACCCTTTCGTCTCTACAACCGCATTATAATTCTGGTAACGGACAGAATCCTGATAAGCGTTTGCCGTAATCGGTACAGGCAAAGCACTTTCATAAGCAGCAGGCGTATCCTGCACATCCAAATCAGCATATACCTGCTCCAAAAAGGTGGTAATCACTTCTGCCACCAGGGCATGTCCTGCATCATTGGGATGAAGGTCGTCAGGTGTAATTTCTCTATTCGGAATTCTTCCGGATTCCACCTCAGGCCAGATGGTATGCTTCATACTGACCATAGGCACATCATAAGCCTTCGCTACTGCCAAATGCATATCCTCTGCATTTAAACCGTCATCATACTTTACATTATTCATCAGCATCAGCGCCGGCTTGCATTCGTCGCTGAGTATCTTACGAACCAGACCCTCATAGGTCTCCATAAAAAACTCTGTATTATCGTCATTAACAGCAAATTCTGTCAGTACAAAATCAGGTTCATATTTCAAAACATGATCCTTTACCCTGGATACACCGAACTGGGATGTTGTTCCGCCGATGCCCCCGTTAATAAATATCACTTCTGCCTGAGGGAACTTCTTTTTCCACCAGTCATATACAAGATAAGCATAACATGTTTCCGGAGTGGAAGAAAGACTTCCCTGTGTAATGGAGCCGCCCAAAAAGCCAACCGTAAGCTTATCTCCTTGTTTCGCCCTTTTCATGCATTCTTTGATGCGATACCAATTTCCTTTGTTAATTAATCCCTTAGCAGGGTTTACATTATATGCCATATAACTGCCCTCTCTTACTTTGTGCTTCTTGAAATACTGCTTCATGGTAAATTCTTATGAAGCAACAAAAGACCTGCGCCATGCAAGCCTTTTGTTTCCTGCACATAAACGTGCCGTTATTATTATCTGATACCGATTTCTGTATCTGTTTCGGATAACTTGCTGTGCTCTTTAATGTAAGCCACAATATCCTCAAACTGGGTAAATGCAAGGCCAACATAGCTGTCTGCACATCCGTAGTAAATTGCAATTCTTCCACTCTCAGGATCATGAATGGTTGCACAAGGGAAGCATACGTTAGGAACAAAGCCTCTCTCCTCATACCATTCTTCGGGAGTTAACAGGAAGTTTTCACATCTGTACTTCACGATGGAAGGATTTTCAAGGTCTAAGATTGCTCCACCGATGGAATATACAAAACCATTACAGGTTCCGCTTACACCGTGATAGAATAACAGCCAACCTTCGCTTGTTTCGATAGGAGCTGCACCGCCACCGATCTTAACGGACTCCCACCATTCACTACCCTGGCTCATTACATGTCTGTGCTTGCCCCAATATACAAGGTCAGGGCTTTCGCTTAAGAAGATATCACCAAAGGGTGTATGTCCGCTGTCAGAAGGACGGCTAAGAAGCATGTAGTTGCCATTAATCTTTCTGGGGAATAATACTGCATTTCTGTTATAAGGAATGAAAGGATTCTCCAGTCTTGTAAAGGTCTTGAAATCTGTGGTCTTTGCCATACCGATGGAAGCGCCGTAGAAATCCTGACACCAAATGATGTAATAGGTATCTTCTACCTTAACCAGTCTGGGGTCATATGCATATCTGGGCATGAAAGGTTCACCCTTTTCGTTCACGAAAGGAATTTTTTCCTTGTCAAAATCCCAATGAATCGCATCTTTACTTCTTCCCATGTAGATGTAAGGAATACCGTTTGTCTGTTCACCACGGAACACACCGATAAATTCATCACCGTAAGGCATAACCGCACTGTTAAAGATTCTTGCAACGCCTTCTACCGGATTACGTCCGATAATAGGGTTCTCTGTGTATCTCCAAACAGGTGCTCCGACTAAGTTAGCAGGTCTTTCCTGCCAGGGTACATTCTTTACCGCAGGGGCAATCATTTTAATTTCGCTCATTTTCTTTCCCTCATTTCAATTTATTTTACTGCTGTGCCAAAAACTCAAGGTTCTTCTTAATCAGGTCGCATCTCTGTGCCACACATTCTACACTTCTCAAAGGATCGGAAGGTGTATTGAATACATAATCTTTAAGCTTCTCAATGGTTGTGGTTGCAACATGCATTCTGGTGTCACTGGAAGCATAGTAAAGATATACATCTCCATTCTCTCTTGCGATAGCACCGTTAATAAATACTACGTTAGAAACATCGCCTACTCTCTCTGCTCCTCTGGGTCCGATCAAAAGTCCGGAGGGTTCTGCTATTACCTTTGTAGGATCATTTAAGTCTGTCGCAAATGCATAAATAACATAACGGAGACCTGCTGCTGTATTTCTAACACCGTGTGCTATATGAATCCAGCCCTTGTCGGTCTTAATAGGCACTGCGCCTGCACCGTTCTTCGCTTCCGTAATGGTATGATATTTACGAAGGCTAGTCATCTTTTCTTCATCGATAACCGCATTGGTAATATCATCACAAAGTCCGAATCCGATACCGCCGCCTGAACCGGTCTCAATGAAATCATCCATGGGTCTTGTGTAGAATGCATACTTGCCGTCTACAAATTCAGGATGCAGTACTACGTTTCTCTGCTGGGGAGAACGTAAGGTTACTAAGTTAGGAAGTCTCTCCCATGTCTTTAAATCCTTAGTTCTTACAATACCTGCTGCTGCAACTGCTGCAGACAAATCGTTTACTGTAGTATCCTTGCTTTCGGAGCAGAATACACCGTAGATATAGCCATCCTCATGCTTGGTCAGACGCATATCATATACGTTAGTTTCTTCCGGACAGGTGTCCGGTAAAAGAATCGGGTAATCCCAAAACTTAAAGCCATCGATTCCGTTGTCACTTTCTGCAACACCAAAGAAAGACTTTCTATCATCTCCTTCGATTCTTGCTACCATATAAAACTTACCATTCAATTCAATTGCACCGGAGTTTAATACGGCATTGATACCAAGTCTCTTCATAAAATGAGGATTGGTTTCAGGGTTTAGGTCATACTCCCATGTCGGGGGAATATGCTCTCTGGTAAGTACCGGATACTTATATCTGTCATAAACACCATTGTAAAACTCTGTATCCACTTCGTTTTTTCTGTTTACAAGAGCTTCATACTTCTTCAGCTCTTCATAATACTTTGCATGTAACATCTCACTATCTCCTCTTCTTTTTGTTAATGCTTTATTCCCGTGTGTTATGACAGTCTCTTAATCACTTCAAAACACATTCTTCCGTTATGGTAAGGGCATTTCCAAGGTTCTACGATAGGCTTTTTGATTGGAGTGCCATCCGGCTCTACCCACCAGAACCACTCAGAACCGTTTCTCTTGTCTACCACATATTCCTTAATGAAATTCCACTGTGCTTTTGCAGCTTCCAAATACTCTGTCTTTGAAGGGTCCTTCTGCCAGCCGTTTAAAAAGCCTATCAGACTTTCAGCCTGCACCCACCAAATACGATGTGTATCTACTACGCCCTTCTCGCACTCATTGGCAAGAGAACGTCCGTCAAAAGCAATCTTGTAAATCTGTGCCGTCAAGTCCTTAGTAATCGGAGACATCTTTGCTTCATATGCCGCATCTCCAAGCACCTCTACGCCTCTGTCCATAAGCCATGCTGTTTCAATGTCATGTCCGTAGGAATGAAGGTCTAAAATGGTATTGTACTGTGCATCAAAGAACACTTCCTGTCTGTGAAGCTCCGGATTGTATACCTTATCTGCAAACACATCCATAATCCACTCCAGCTTTGCCTTTACTTCAGGCAACTTTGCCACGCGGTAAAGTTCTGTATATGCCTCAAATACATGAAGTAACGTATTCATGGTTTTATCCGCCATAACACCGTTTTCGGAAAGCTTATCATTATCAACAAGGTTAAACTCCTTATCAAAAGCTTCCATATAGCCCAGCTCATCGGTACACTTAGTTTCAATAATTGTGAAAAGCTCCTTGGCCATATTAAGCGCTTCTTCATCACCGGTTGCCTCATAATAAGAGGAAAGGGCATAAATGGAAAATGCCTGATTATATGTATGCTTGGTTGTATCCTCCGGCTCTCCGTTGTATTTCATGGACCAGTAAATACCGCCATTTTCTTTATCCATACATTTTTTCATAAAAGCAAATCCGTGTTTTGCTTCATCCAAAAGACTTTCGTCCTTCAGAAGTGTATAGGCATTGGCAAAAAACCAAGTAATACGGCTGTTTAAAATGCAACCTTTTTCTGCCTTCTTATCCAGGTTCAGATAATAATCCATGTACCCGTAATATCCACCGTATTCATTGTCTCTTAAAGACTTCCAAAAAGGAATAATATCTTCTGTTAAATGGTTTTTAACTTCTTCTACAATTGTTTTCATTGTTATGCCTTTCGTCATTTCTGCTAAATCTCAGAGCTCATATCATCTTCTATTTTAACCCTTAACTGCACCTGCTACAAGTCCGCTGTAAATCTGTTTCTGGCAGGTAATAAATACAATCAGCGCAGGAAGCAGTGAAATAATAACACCTGCACAAATTAAGTTGTATTTGCTTCCCAATGGTCCTACAAAAGTGTACAGGGAGGTTGCCACTGTAGGAAGAAGCTGCTTATCCTGTAAATAAAGATTTGCAGAATAATATTCATTATAAGTACCTACACCTTTAAGAATACAGGATGTAACAATTGCCGGCTTTAAGAGCGGAAGCAAAATCTTATAGAAGATTGTAAAATAAGATGCTCCGTCCACAATCGCGGATTCATCCAGTGAGGTACTGATATTTTCAAAGAACTGGATGTAAATATAAATGGAAATAACGTCCGTACCGCACATCATTACGATGTAACCAAGCAAGGAGTTAATGAATCCTAAGTTGTACATAACCTGGTATACTGCAATCTGCATCGCAATACCGGGAAGCAGGGAGGCAAACAGGAATAAGTTCCTAATCAGGTTGTTGCCCGGGAACTTAAACCTGTCAAGGACATAAGCAAGCTGGGTTCCGATAAATACAGAAGCAACAAGCACGCAAATCAGAATAATCACAGAGTTAATAAACGCTCTTCCCATATTTGCTTTTTCAAATGCTAACACAAAGTTTTCAAAATTGAGCCAGCTTTCCGGCAATACCATAACGTTGGTATTCTGATATTCAACATCTGTCTTAAATGCTGTGATAAAGCAGGAAACGATAGGTAAAACCGCAACAAATGAGAAGAATACCAGTGAAAAATATTTCAAAATAATTAATACATACTTTCCGATTTTCTGCATAAGTGTCATTTATTTTCCCGCCTTTCTAGCTGCTAATCTTGCCAGCTTTTTATCACGTTTTGCTGTTGCATTAAAATCCTCATCCTCTGCACTTCTGAATACATATTTAAAGAACAGCTTCTGAAGAATGGTTGCCACAAAGATAATGCAAAGCAGGACAACTGCCATTGCCGACGCAAGGCCAACCTTTTGCTGTGTATGTGCGATTTCATGCATTACTACGAAATAAGTAGCTGTACCGTTGGCACCACTGGAAATAACGTAGGAAGGCTCGAATGCACTTAAGGAACCTGTAATAGACAGGATTACGTTCAACATAATAATGGTCTTAATACTTGGCAAAATAATATACTTAAACTGCTGGAATCTATTTGCACCATCCAGCATGGCTGCTTCATATAATTCGGAATCTACCGACATGATTGCACCGATAAAGAGTACCATGTTCTGTCCGAAGTATCGCCACACTGAGGTTGCTACCAGGGAAACATTGTTAATTCTCTGGTCCTTTAACCAATATGGAAGATTTTCAAGTTCAAATCCGCACCACTGAAGCACTGTATCGAAAACAAAGCCTCTGGTGTAGAAAAATTTAAACATAAAGCCCATTGCAATACCATTAATCAGATAAGGGAAAAACATAAATCCCTTAAAGATATTTCCGCCTTTTACCTTAAAGCTTAAGATGGTTGCAAGATATAAAGATAATGCAAGCTGTACAATAGAACCACCCATGTAATATAAGCTGAGCTTTAATGCGCCGAAGCAGTCATCTCTTGAGAACACTCTCGCATAGTTTCTCAATCCTACAAACTTTCTTGCTCCGATATATTTCATGTTGTAAAAACTAAATCCCACCATTTCCGCGAAAGGCAGGTATGTAAATGTAAACAGCAGCAAAAGTGGCACTATCATAAAGGCGACCATAACAAATACCTTTTGTCCGTCCCTGCTTTTTGCCCACTGTCCTAATGTTCGCTTCTGCGCTCTCGGCGCTTTAGTCATTGCTGCCATAGTTCTCCTCCCGAATAACAAATAAAGCACTGCTGTTTTAGAGTATTAGAGCCAAGGAGATACCTCCCCTTGGCTCCGATATTCATTATTTCATTACCAATATTTC
This sequence comes from Lachnospiraceae bacterium, assembly GCA_017411305.1. GTDB lineage: Bacteria > Bacillota > Clostridia > Lachnospirales > Lachnospiraceae > Suilimivivens. The sequence continues at coordinate 40,807 of JAFQQI010000048.1, read as the reverse complement.
AGATAACTTTATCAAAACTTATTAGTTAGCTTCGATTTCAAGATAAGCCTGAGCATCATTCCAAGCTGCTTTCCAGTCAGCCATGATGTCATCAAAGCTTTCAGAACCTGTAGCTGCTGCTTCTACGATTCTCTGAACCTTAGCGTTTCCGCCAGCATTGAAGGAAAGTTCGGATTCAGCATTCATGTCGTTTAATAATGTTTCTTCACCAGCGATTGCAGAAGCATCACCTAATACGGTACATCCGTCAAATGCAGAGTACATATCAGGATTCTGTCCGTCCTTATCAACTGTGTAGCCACCTTCGTTGTAGCACCAGTTAGACTTTTCTGTCATCCACTTAATGAATACCATGGAAGCTGTCTTGTTGTCATCAGAAGCATTTACGTTGATAGCGAAAGAGTAGTCACCACCAGCTGCAACGTACTGTGTTCCGCCAACAGTCATAGGGAAAGGCATATAGCCGATGTCATCACCGTTTTCGCCTGCATCTCTCATCTGAACAAATGCCCAAGAACCGAGTACCATACATCCGATTTCGCCTCTGTTGATCATACCCTTACAACCTTCCCAGTCAGTTGTTGTGTAGTCGTCTTCAATTAAGCCGTTAGCAACTGCATCATAAAGAATCTTGTAAAGGTTGTAGATACCTGTGCCATCACCGGGATCTGCGAAAGGATCTGCATCATGAGCAAACTTCTGGTTCATATATGTGTTGTCACCTTCAGATACTGTACCGATGTAAGCATCCCATGCACCCATGGTCCAACCAGCTGCATAGTTTGTATAAAGAGGAATCGCATCTGTGTTATCCTTGATAGCCTGAAGAGCTGCGATGAATTCATCGGGAGTCTTAGGAAGTTCTGTTACGCCTGCTGCTTCAAATACAGCCTTGTTGTAAACGATACCCTGTGCACCTGCCATGTAAGGAACACCATATGTCTGTCCGCCAAATTCCCACTGGTTAGCAAAGTTGATTTCCTTGTCCATGTTTTCATAAGAATCAAGTGCTACAAAGTAATTGCCTAATTCAGCCTTATCTACTGCAGGGATGAACATGATGTCGCCCCAGTCACCTGTAGAAAGACGAAGAAGAGAATCTTCTGCGTAATCAGTAACTGCTTCAGGAACTACTGTGATGTTAGGATATACCTTGTTGAATTCAGCAATCATAGCATCAATTGTACCGTCTTCTGCACGGTCTGTCTTGTGGTGAATCCACTTGATTTCTGCTGTAAGGTCTGTATAATCCTCACCAACAACAACCTGTGAATAAGTAGGAACGCCTGCAGGTGCTTCAGCTTCTGCTTCAGCTGCGGGTGCTTCTTCCTTTGTTTCTGCTTCTGCTGCAGGAGCTTCTGTCTTTTCTTCTGTAGCAGGTGCTTCTGTTGTTTCTGTGCTGCCGCCACAAGCAACTAATGACATTGTCATAACTGCTGCAAGTGTCAGTGCTAAAACTTTTCTCAGTTTCATAATAACTTATCCTCCTTTTATATTTGTTACTTGAACTGTTTATTACGTGTCTGTCACGTAACTTAATTTTAATTATATTTACTTTATTTTTTTAATCATCACTTAATATTGCTTTTTATGTATTATTATTGCTCATTTTAGTCATTTCTTCCTTTTCCACAATTTTAAACCATCGTTTTTATGCAACTTGTATACCATTTTTTGTCATTTAAACCTATTTTATCCTTTTTCCAACCTAATAAATGCTTAATTTAATTTATATTTTAGCTTAAAAACTTATTTTCCCATTTTTCCTATTTGCCCAAACCACCAAAACATACTATAATAAGCAAAAATGCTAATTAAGGAGCGGCAAAATGAATATAAAAAAAGTTTTTCTGAATGCAATGGCATCCACGCCGAAACATCCTGCAGATTTCAGACCGGAGAATTTCCCCGGGAACATTCATACAGTTGAACCGGATAATTCTTCTCCTTTATTCTTTTTGCTGTCTGCAGGCATCACCAAAGCAACAATGCCTTTTTCCTTTGACATCCGTTCACTTGACTGCTTTTTGTTTCTTTATACAAAGGAAGGCTGCGGAAAACTGGTTGTCGGCAATCAGGTTTATTCCCTTACACCCTCTTCCGTCTTGTTCCTTGATTGCAGGGAACGCTTCCGGTTAGACATTGCCATAGAGCCTTGGGAATATCAAATTTTTTTCATAGCAGGGACTTCTTTATCCTATTACAATGAACTTTTGCCTGATAACAAACCTGCATTGGTTCACATTACGCCCTTTTCACATACCGCCTTATGTTTGGAGAAGCTGTTGCATCTGACCGGTTCTGACAGCATCTCATCCCAATTAATGATTTCTTCATTGATTAACTATGTGCTTACTGTTTGCATTTCTTCTTCTATCAAAGAAGAAGACCGGCCGATTCAGGTTGCTCCATATCTGTCTGATATAAAAACATTGTTTGATAATTCTTTTGAAAGCTCCTATTCTCTGGATGAATTGGCAGAGCAATTTCATATAAGCAAATATCGCTTATGCAGGGAATTCGGCAATGCCTTTGGTATGCCCCCTTTGAAATATTTGAATCATCGCCGGATAGAAATCGCACAGCATCTTTTATTAACTACCGATTTAAAGATTCATGAAGTAGGCAGCAAGGTAGGAATTGATAACACCAATCATTTCATTTCTCTGTTCCGTCAAATACATGGTACAACCCCTTTAGAATACAAACAGCGGATGACCTTTTAGCCATCCGCTGTTTTCTTATCTTATGCCATTACTTTTTTTACACTTTCTTTAATAACCATATGCCCTTCAACAATGGTTATTCCCTGCTTATATTGCTCTCCTGACATCTGCTTAATCAAATGACTGATTGCTTTCTTTGCCATTTCCCTAATGTCTACTTCATAAGTGGTAATGGGCAAATCACATACACCCGGGTAAATATAGTTATCAAAACCTACAATGGAAATATCCTCGGGCACACGATAGCCTCTCCTTTTAAGCTCCTCAATCAGAAGTCCTGCCGAAAGGTCACAGTTGCACGCAAAAGCCGTAGGCATTTCCGCAGGAAGGCGGAATTCAAAGTCTTGTAGCTTTCCCTGATTACCGGTTTCCATGTCTCTGTCATCAATCACCCAGTCTTCACGTACTCTTTGTCCGTGTTCCAAAAGAGCCTTGCAATAACCAAAATATCTGTCAGTAATACTGTTGGTATAAAGAAGTGTTCCCACATAACCAATCTGTGTATGTCCCATGTCAAATAAATAATTGGTCAGTTTATACATTCCGTAGAAGTTGTCTGTTACTACGGCATCACATTCATTCTGTTTGTCATAAAAATCCAGGCAGACAAACGGAACCTTGCAATATTGCTCCAGTAATGTCAGATATGTTTCCTTCAATAAACCGATAATAATCAGTCCGTCTACCTTATCCTCCTGAAGAAGCTTAGGCATCTCCAAATTCTTTTCGTTTTCCTGGCTTAAAATCTCCAGCATGGTAAAGCAATCCTTACTAACCGCTCTGGTAGCCACCTCCTGATACATCTGCCAGTAAAAACTGTCATGCTGATCAAAATATCTGTCCGATATCAACACGCCGATATTGAAGCTCTTTTTATTTTTCATCATTTTTACGGCAGTGGGTGACTTGTATCCCATTTCCTGTGCCAGCTTTTTGATTTTTTCACGCATCTCCTCGCTGACACCCTTCTGTCCGGCAAGCGCCTTTGACACCGTTACCGTACTTACATTTAAAATTGCTGCAATATCTGCCAGCTTAACCGACTTGGCCATTTTTCTCCTCCGTTACCCCTCACTCTCAAAAAAGAGCATTTTCAGGCTTTCTTTATTTTTATGCTTCTGTAAGATGAATCAGACGACCCTTGAAATCTCCCCAGGGATTCTGAATCAAATAACCGGCTTTCATCAGCACATCACCGGTATATGTACCTTCTTCCCCTTCAATCGCATATCTCTTTTCAGGATCAAGTCCCTTAAGGAAAATTCTTCTGCTGTGGTAATTCGCTCTGTTGATTACCTGTACAAAGGTAAACAACGCTTCTTTTTTGTCCTTACTTACCACGCCATAGCAATCATAATAATTATTTTCACTATAAGAAGCAATTCTGTAGTAATCGCCTTCTCTTACCAAATCATTGTACTTATGGTACATAGCAACCTGCTCGGGAATCATTGCTCTGTCCTCTGCAGGAATCTTCGTTACATCCAATTCGTATCCGAAGGTACCTGCCAGTGCCACATAGCCTCTTGTCTCAAAAGGTGTTACTCTGCCTACTGTATGGTTAGGACAGTCAGATACATGGGCACCCATTGCGGAAAGCGGATAAATCAGTGCGGTTCCTTCCTGAATACGCAGTCTCTCTACTGCATCCGTATCATCTGAACTCCAAATCTGGGGGCTGTAGTAGAGCATACCGGGATCAAAACGTGCACCGCCTCCGGAACAGTTCTCCACAAGCAGATAAGGGAATTCCTTCATCATTCTGTCTTGCAATTCATAAACACCAAGCACATAGCGGTGATAAAGCTCACCCATTTGATCTGTAGGAAGTACGGCAGAGCCTAAATCGGTAAGTTCTCTGTTCATATCCCACTTTACATATTCGATATTGGCACTGCGCAAAATCTTGGCAATACTTTCATAGGTATAATCCAAAACATCTCTGCGGCTTAAATCAAGCACATACTGATTTCTGGAGCGGGTTCCTACTCTTCCCGGAATAGCAATGGCCCAATCGGGATGCGCTCTGTAGAGGTCAGAGTCGGGAGAAATCATTTCCGGTTCAAACCAAATACCGAATTTCATACCAAGCTTATTCACTTCATCTACCAGATATTTCAAACCACCCGAAATCTTTTCTTCATTTACAATCCAGTCACCTAACGCTCTGTTATCATCACAGCGATTTCCGAACCATCCGTCATCCATAACCAGCATTTCAATGCCCAGTTCAGATGCCTGTTTTGCAATGGCAATTAGTTTTTCTGTATTAAAATCAAAATAAGTTGCTTCCCAGTTGTTAATCAAAATAGGACGCTTCTTATCCTTATACTCACCTCTGATTAAATGGTTTCTGTAGAAATCATGGAAGGTACGTGTCATCTTGCCGAGACCTTCATCGGAATAAACCATAACGACCTCGGGCGCCTGGAATTCACTGCCAGGGTTAAGCTTCCACTTAAATCCGTCAGGATGAATTCCCATAACCATACGAATCTGATCAAACTGGTCATTCTGCACCATTGCTTTAAAGTTACCGGAATATACGAAATTCATCGCATAAACTTCACCACATTCCTGTGTAGTTCCTTTGGTCTGGATTGCCATAAACGGATGATCCTGATGGCTGGATTTACCACGGGTAGATTCCACACTAAACTTACCGTGACCTACAGGAGTCTTCTGAATACAGCGTTCTCTTGCCCAAGAGCCGTGCAGTGAAATCGCTTCAAAGTCTTTATTGTCCATGTCAAGGCAGGCACTGAATACCTTTGTCAAATATACAGTATCTTTACCTGCATTGATTACTCTTACACTTCTGGTAATTATATCAACATCCTCAAACACAGTATAAAGGAGCGCTGCCTGAAGCCCTGTATGGGAGTCCTCACAAAGAATTTCAAGGCTACTGCACTCGTCCTCTGTGCCAAAAGTAGCAGGAAGGCCTGCAAGTGCCGGTTTGCCGGAAGTGATTTTATGAGATATGTAATTCATGGAAAGTCCCATGTTACCTGTCTTTGTTTCAATTCTGATACAATCCTCCCTATAGTCACCCAAACCATGAGCCGGATACTCCATAGGAAAGCTGTCAAGAAAAGAGCCCCTGTCACGATTGTTTTTAGTCGGTACAAAGGGAGCTTCATTAATACGTAGTATATGTGCAAGATGATAATCATTCAAACGGGCACCGTAATACATGTGTCCGAGAAACTGCTCTTCATCAACCACGCCGATTACATAGCTGGTATTTTTCGTATCAAGCTTAAAGCTTTTCACAATGTTTTCAGATAAATTTTCATAGCATGCAATTGACATAAGTAACCTCCGGATTTGTTTTGTATTCACATTCAATAGTCTTAATTTACTTAAAATGAGTAAATTTACTTAAATTATAAATTAAATATATCGAATGTCAACCGATTAAGACAAATCCGGAGGCTGAATAATTCACAAAAATTTTCGTATTTTTTTGTATATTTATTTGGTATTAATCGTCGGAAGTATAAAACCATCCTATATTCTTACATTTCTAAAAACTGCTTATATTTCTCATAATCTTCCGGTATAGGCTTTCCGGTATTCTGCAACTTTTTACAAACGTTTTCCACATGATGGAGTTTTTGGGCACGACGCAGATTGTGTTTGTCTATGAATTCCTTATAAAGGGGATTCACTGTCAGTTTACTCGTAACCGTCTTAGGAAACGGACAATATGTAAACATGATATTTCTTACCGGCTTATTCAATCTGGGAGAACCGCCGCTTTCATAGCGAATCCAGACAATATAATCTCCGATAAACATTTCCTTAAAGTTATTTCTTGCTTTCAGTAGCTGAACCTTGATTCTTTCTTTGGTATCTGCCGATAGGTCTTTATTCTTTTTATAGAACTGGGCATAATCGCAATACTCACTGGTAAGGGAGCGCTCTGATACATCATTCCATCGTCCGCCTTGAATACGCTTACACATTTCCCACCGGAATTCTGCAGTCATGCGGATTATCGTCAGCGGCAAATCCTCCATCTGAAATACGGAGCAAATCATTCTGGCAGGCGTATTACGCTTCTTTCCTTCTACTTCCTGCCACATCACTCCTCTGGTTCCCATGTTGGGAGCCAGAATAATATCGGGCAATACTTCCACTTGTATCATTTCCTTCGGAATTGCAGTGTCTGCCTCTGAAAGCATGGTCTCCCTGTAAAATGCACCAAAATCTTTACTTCTGATTTCAGAAAAAATCTCTGATATCTTTTGCTCGGTTACCAGTACAGCATCTAAGGGTTTTAACACATTATGCTTGGAAAATACCGGACAAAATGTACTGGGCCTGCCAAAACTGATTTTGTTTACGGATGGAAATACATTTTCCAGCTCATACATTACACGGGAAGCGTGATTGTTAATCAACGCCTTCTCTTGGGATTCATTAATACGTCCCATCTTTCTCTGCTCACGCAGATAATCACCGTAATCCATATCAAATTCATTCCGTCCGGGTTCTTTCTTTCCGGTATAAATAGCCATCAACCATTCATACATGGAATAAATGCCTTTACCGGGATCGGTAGGCATATTTTTAGCCAATTGATACAGATAAACCGCATTCTTTACACCTGCCAGTTCCTCATCCACATATCCGAAATTAAAGAACATCTTTACAACTGTCGGCACATCTCTGTCCTTGATACTTACCTGAAAAGCAGAAACATAAATCTTATAAAACAGCGCAGTCAGCTCATGGCGCAAAAGGCGCGCCACTTCTTCCGTACTATTTTTATTTTGTAATTTTTTATATGCCAAAAGATATCGTCTAAAGTTAGCTTCTGCATGTTCGCCGCATTCTGCATACTTCAAAATTTTATCCAGCGAGCCTGCTATTTCTTCCAATGCTTCTCTCGCCGTTGCGTTATCAATGTTCTTTTCGTTGTTCTGATTATCCAGTTCCATAACGTTCTTTTCGAATTCCTCCATCCTTGTTTGATAATATTCCGTAACTGTTCCCCTGTGTTTCTGCATCACGGAAACAATTTCCCGTATCTTTATTTTAAGTGCCAACAGCTTCTCAGGTGCCGTATTGCCTTCCTCTATTCTGCTTAGATACAGATTGGTCAATAGGCCGAACAAATCAACACCGTCTTCATTCATCAGGTAATCACATAACTCCTCCCTGATTGCCTGTATCTCTTTGCAGTAGATAGCCATATGTTGCATGTCAGCACAGCCTTTCATAATAAAGCCGTATACAAAATCATAGTCTGTATTGTTATGATCCCAAATAGACATCATCTGCTCTAAAGTAGCATAATAGCCGCCTATCCACTCCGGCGGACGGTCCTTAAGCTCCGGTTTCTGCAGTTCCTCATAACCCGGAAGCGTTTCCGGCTCACTGCCTTCTTCTTTACAAAATGCCTGATAGCTTCCGTAACAGCTTTCCAAATACTGCCACAGTGAATCTGCTTCTACCGTCAAAATGCGGCATCTGCTACTGATGTCATTCATTTGACGGAAGAGAGAAGTTTTCACATATCTCACCGCATCCGTATTCTTTTCTAAAGCTCCGCGTAGCAATCTTTGCTCCCCTGGAAGCGGAAATACAGAAACATCTGTCTCAGCCTGATAAGTAAATACAGCCTCATCCTTATCAGCTTCGCACAAGCCCATAATATCTCCTGCCCGAAGAATCAAGTCCCCTCCTGCATTGGAAGCCTTCACGGTCCCCTTCATAATCAGATACCGTTCCAAAAACTTCTGTCCCTCTTCCAGTAAAACGGTTCCTGCCTTAATTTCCCTCATATTCTCACTCCTGTTCAGCCCAAATCAGCGCACAGCGTACAGCCTTCTTCCAGCCCTTTAAGAGTTTCTCCCTTGTATGCTCACCCATACCGGCATCAAACTCTTTGCCGAGCTGCCAGTTTTCACAAATCTCTTCTCTACTCTTATAATAGCCGGTTGCCAGTCCTGCCAAATATGCCGCTCCGAGAGCAGTTGTTTCAATACACTCCGGTCTGTATACTCTTGCTCCCAGAATATCCGACTGAAACTGCATCAGAAAATCATTGGCACTGGCTCCTCCGTCCACTTTAAGTTCCGTAATGGAAACCTCTGCATCCTCTTCCATCGCCTTAAGTACATCATACGTCTGATAAGCAATAGATTCAAGTGCTGCACGAACAAAATGTTCTTTTTCGCATCCTCTGGTAATACCCACGATAGTACCTCTTGCATAAGGATTCCAGTAGGGAGCACCCATACCCGCAAAAGCAGGCACCATGTAAACCTCTGCGGTATCCTCTACCCTTTCGGCGTACTTCTGTGTTTTGTCCGCTGTTTTTATCATTCTCATACCATCCCGAAGCCATTGAATAGCAGCTCCTGCCACGAACACACTTCCCTCCAAGGCATATTCCACCTTTTCACCGGTGCTCGCCGCAATGGTAGTAAGAAGTCCGTTTCTTGAAGCAATTGCCTCGTGACCGGTATTCATCAAAAGGAAACAACCGGTTCCGTATGTATTCTTTACCTGTCCCTTTCCAAAACAGCACTGCCCGAACAATGCTGCCTGTTGGTCTCCGGCAATTCCTGCAATAGGAATCTCTCCGCCCAACACTGAGCTTTCCGTATATCCGTATAAACAGCTTGAAGGCTTTACCTGAGGCAGCATAATTTTGGGAATATTTAACAGCTTCAGCAATTCCTCATCCCAGCAAAGCTTATGAATATCAAAAATCATGGTTCTGGATGCATTGGTATAATCTGTTACATGTACCGCACCCTTGGTCAAATTGTAAATCAACCAGCTGTCCACGGTTCCGAAAAGCAGTTTCCCTTCTTCTGCCTGCTGTCTTGCTCCCGGCACGTTATCAAGAATCCACGCTATCTTTGTACCGCTGAAATAAGCATCCGGCACCAGTCCTGTACGTTCCTTAATCATATCCGCGTAGCCCCCGGCGGTCAGTTCATCGATTTTTTCTGCTGTTCTGCGGCACTGCCAGACAATGGCATTATATACCGGCTCTCCGGTCTCTTTATTCCAAACAATAGCCGTTTCTCTCTGATTGGTAATACCGATACCTGCGATATCCTTAGGGCCGGCCCCTACCTTTGCCATAGCCTCCATGGTCACGGAAAGCTGGGACGACCAGATTTCCATAGGATTATGCTCTACCCAACCGGGCTTCGGATAAATCTGGGTAAATTCCTTCTGTGCCATGCTGCAGATATTTCCCTTTTTATCAAAAAGGATGCAACGGGAACTGGTGGTTCCCTGATCAAGTGCCATAATATATTTACTCATTGTAACCCCTTTCCGAAGCGTTCTCTTTCGTCTGTTTCTTACGGATATGCCGGTTTCTTTTATGCAAAAACGACCATACAAAAAATGTACGCTTTCTTTTTTGTATGGTCCGCTTTTATTATTATAACAGAATATTCAGTTTTTCTCAATGAATATCATAAGTTCACTGACAATTCTCATTTTTAGTGGTGGAACAGTCTGATTCCTGTAAATGCCATTGCCATATCATACTTATCACAGCATTCAATGACTAAATCATCTCTTACGGAACCGCCGGGCTGTGCAATATACTTCACACCACTCTTACGTGCACGCTCTACGTTATCAGAGAAGGGGAAGAATGCATCGGAGCCTAAAGTTACATTCTGCATCTTATCAAGCCATGCTCTCTTCTCTTCTGCTGTAAATACGGCAGGCTTTTCTTTAAATACTCTCTGCCATGCGCCCTCTGCAAGCACATCCATATATTCATCACCGATATAGTTATCAATGGCATTGTCTCGCTCTGCTCTGCCGAGAGTATCTACAAACTGTAAACCAAGCACCTGAGGGGACTGGCGAAGGAACCAGTTGTCTGCCTTCTGTCCTGCAAGTCTGGTACAGTGAACTCTGGACTGCTGTCCTGCACCGATACCGATTGCCTGTCCGTCCTTTACATAGCATACGGAATTGGACTGTGTATACTTTAAGGTAATCAATGCAATCTTCATATCGATTAATGCACTTTCGGGGATTTCTTTGTTCTTGGTTACAATATTGGAAAGAAGCTCATTGTTGATGTCAAGCTCATTTCTTCCCTGTTCAAAAGTAATACCGTATACCTGCTTCTTCTCAACAGGAGCAGGTACATACGCTTCATCAATCTGAATCACATTGTAAGCACCTTTTTTCTTTGCCTTTAACATTTCCAGCGCTTCTTCGGTATAACCGGGCGCGATTACACCATCAGAAACCTCTCTTTTAATCAAACGTGCGGTATCTGCATCACAGATATCGGACAATGCAATAAAGTCACCAAAGGAGCTCATTCTGTCAGCTCCTCTTGCTCTTGCATAAGCACAGGCAAGGGGGGAAAGCTCTCCAAGGTCATCTACCCAGTAAATTTTAGCAAGAGTCTCGTCAAACGGAAGGCCTACTGCCGCACCTGCAGGAGATACGTGCTTAAAGGAAGTTGCTGCAGGAAGTCCTGTTGCTTTCTTTAATTCCTTTACAAGCTGCCAGCCGTTAAATGCATCTAAAAAGTTAATATATCCGGGCTTACCGTTTAATACGGTAACAGGGAGTTCACTACCATCCTCCATATAAATACGGGAAGGCTTCTGATTGGGGTTACAGCCATATTTTAATTCGATTTCGTTCATGGGTATTCTCCTCATTTCATTTTTTATTTCTGTTTATTTGTTTTTGTTGATAATCTTTGTTGTATACTGACCTGTTGCAATGTTGATGTATCTTACAAAAAGGGAAACCTTATTTTCTTCGTTTAAATTTTCCCAAAGCATCTCGGTAAACGCTTCCATGTCATCCATCATATCTACCAGCTTAGGTTCACCTTCAAAGCTGGGAAGGGGATTACCATCATGCATGTAAGTATGAATGAAATGTCCTTCGCCTGCTACAGGGTTTTCGTATGCGAATGTGTATCTGTTACAGCTTTCAGGATTACCGTTGTTGCTCTTTAAAATAGACATTGCATAGTTATAGCCGCCGTTTTCAATATGCATTACACCGGAAATACGAGGTGTGTAGTTAGGACCATCGGGTTCAAACTCACGGCTTCTTAAGGACTGTTCAAAGGTAAGCTGCTTGTCCATGCCTTCGTAAATGGTATCTGTCTGGTCTCCGTTTGTCACAATTGTCTTGTTGCCAAGTACTCTTACCGGCGCATAAATAATCAGGCTGGGGTCTTCTAACTTGGAAGGATCAAATGCCTGGGTACGGATTCCCTGTCCGTCCTCTACAAAGACACGGTTACGGCTGTTGGAGCTTCTTCCCATGATAAAGTAAGCAGTTACCGCATACTTTCCGTTAGGTGTTTTTCCAATCACGATTCCGCGTCCGGGGTAAGCATTGTTTGCAAGTTCTTCTTTCAGTGATAACATTTTCATCCTCGTACCTCTTTCTTTTTATAATTTTTGTACGCATCTCTCAGTTCGGCAACTGTATTCAGACAACAAAACCGCCTGAGCGACACACGTTAATAGTGTTCGCCCAGGCGGTCGGCATTCTTATCAAAACTATGCTCCCTGTGAGTGCTCTCACAACGGTTTCCCGTCTTCCGCCAGTTGCACAGTCCTTTATCTGCAATCATAGTAACATGAGACTGCAGAAAAATGCAAGGGGTTTCGTTTTTTCTTTTCATGTTTATCGGCGGCATCCGTATGAAATTAATCTGCATCTACCCAAAGATGATATTTCCCACAATGTAAGCATCTGAACAGGTATCCTGCCATCGAACCACCCTTTTCCAGATATAGCCTCGCATCTTCATATTCGCACCGCGCATCATATTCTTCAAACACTTCGTCTGCTATTCCCATTTCTTCCAATTCTTTGGTACCGACATCACCCAGAAATGCACAATAATCGTCACAACACGCCAGCCAATATTCTCCTTGCCAACTAACGTATCCCGGTGTCCGCTTAAACAATTCATCTCTTTTGGCACGATCACTTACCTCTTCCGCATCTTGCACAAATTCCCCGTCAAATTTTTGTGCCGCCTTTCCGTTTGCAATGCAAGTCAGACAAATACAATCTACATCATCACTACAATACATTGTTTCAACGTAAACATTTACTGTTTGTCCACAACATTGGCATTTTCCCTCTTTTTTCACCACTGCATTACTTTCATACAAATTAGGATGATATTTAAATTGAGGCAATTCTGTTGTTCCCTTTTTTCTCTGTTTCAGCTTCTCAAATAGATTCATTTGTACTTCTCCATCATTCTTTTTCTTACCTATAACTCTACTGCCATATTCATGGCCAAAATAAAATATTTAATTTGGGCATCCCACTCCTTCTCACTCCCCAAAAGCTCGTTATGCCACTGCTCTGCGTCTAAGCAGTCACTGGCAAACAGAAAATTATACAATTCCAACCCATGATACATACATACCGCCTGCACACCGGCACACTCCATCTCTACTGTCAGGCATCCTTCCTTTCGAAGCTTGTCTGCTTTTCCGGCAGTTTCACGATATAATGCGTCTGTAGTCCACGTCCGCCCCGCTACATAAGGTATATTCTTCTTTTCAAAATAGTTCGCAACCTTTTGCCAGTTTTTTATTTCAATATATTCCGATGCCGGTATGTAATGATAAGAAAGGCCTTCGTCACGATAAGCATGAGTCGGTACTATTAGTTTTCCGTCTGTTCTTCCGAAATCCAAGGTACCACAAGAACCAAACAAAATGTACTTATCAGCTCCAATCATGCAACGTGCCTCTTCAATACAAGTTGCTGCTCCGGAGGAAGAAACAAGTGTCATATAAAAAGCAATTTTCTTTCCCTTCCACTGAGTTATGTATATTGGTCTGTTACCGTTACAACAGCCGATTTCGGCCACCTGCTCACAAGATAAATTTGCAAGTGCCCATTCTATTACTTTACACGAGAAAGTTATAACGCAAACATCACACTTTTTTTCATGTTTTCCATAAAAGCTTTCCGGAATAATTAATGGTTTTGTCGCACCATCAAATGTTGTGTTTATCATAATGTGTCCTCTCCTAAATAACTGTATCTTTTTGATTACTGCAATTATATCATTATTCTGATGCTTTCACAATCACAGTCCTTCTCAAGTCTTACTAACTTGTTGCAATATTTTTCTTCTTATGCTATGCTTTCCTTATCCGTTCGGATGTAACTAAAATTCCTTTTTTCTGCGGTTGATTCAACCAAGTTTTCAAATCTTTAAGTTTGAGATTTCATGCTTTTGATTTGCAGGCCGATTGCGAGGTGATGCCTTTGAGGATTTTTGACGCTTTATAACAATTCTGATTCTATTATTCTTTTACCATTTGATAAAACTCAAACTATTCACATTGTTCCCATCAACTATATTTTTCACAGATAAAAATTCCAATTAAGCAAAAACATATCTTAAAGCAAAGGAGAATCTAATTATGTCTGATAACGTCTATCATATCTATGATAAAGTATTTAAAAAAATTTTGACCCTGTCATCAAAGGCAGTCATCAACCTGATCAACGGTCTGTTTGATACCGATTATCCTACAGACAGTACTGTCGCTTACAACTGGACCGAATTTGAAAACAATGAGCTGCGCCGCATCTTGGCAGATACCATCCTGACCATTAACGGAAAGTACAGCTACCACATGGAGGCGCAGATGACCGAGGATGAAGATATTATTTTCCGGGTTTTTGATTACGGCTACGGACACGCTGACCGCAACCGCAGATATGCTGTAAACATGCTCACCAATGAAGACGGCTACATAGAAAAAAACAGTATTGAAAGCGGGTGTGAATTACTTTTTCCGGAACCCAAAATTATTTATCTTTATTCCTCCGCCAAAGCTCCGGACGAATATCACCTACGTTTAAATTTTGGTTCTCAAGGCTACTTTCTTTATAAGGTTTCTACTTTTAAATTCTTAGAAACCTCTTTGGAGGAGCTGAATAATAGGAAAATGATTATTCTGATTCCTTTCCAGCTTTTGAAGCTACGGGCACTCATGAAAAAAGAGCGTTCCGAAGAAAATTTGAAAGCATTGCAATATTTAATCGAGCATGATATAATCGAATCAATCGAACAAAATTTAACGTTAAATAATATAACCACAGATGATGCCAGACGGTTAAAGCAGCTGACTCACCGGCTATATCAACACATTTATTCCCATTATGATGAAATGGAGGTATTAAACGTGCTTACAGACGAATCGTTAATTCTTGACATTGATATCATTGAGAAGAAGCATGAAGAAGAAATTGCTGCAATCATCGCTGAAAAGGATGCCGAAATTAAGGCTCTGAAGGATGAGTTTGCCAAGCAGCAAGTCCTCTCACTTCTTGAAGAAATCGAAGCTTTAAAAGCTGAAAATGCCAGATTAAAGGCCGCCCAAAAACAAAGCTGAAGCTAAGCGGAAGCCGAACCGCTCTACAGTTACATCCGCGGAAATACCAAAAGCCCGAATTGTGCATTCACAATCCGGGCTTTGTTAAGTTATTTACCAATATACTAATTTCTTTTCCTCTTGCTACCAAGTCAATATTTCATACCCATCATCAATTACTACTACAGTAACCTCCCACTGTGCCGAAGGCTTTCTGTCTGCTGTATAAACAGTCCAGCCGTCTGCTTCATCAATTTCAATCTCACAAGTTCCCGCATTAATCATTGGCTCAATAGTAAATACCATGCTGGGAACCATCAGCATTTCCGTGCCCTTCTTCGTTACATAGCTGACAAAGGGTTCCTCGTGGAATTCCAGTCC
This sequence comes from Lachnospiraceae bacterium, assembly GCA_017411305.1. Taxonomy (GTDB): domain Bacteria; phylum Bacillota; class Clostridia; order Lachnospirales; family Lachnospiraceae; genus Suilimivivens. The sequence goes on along the minus strand of JAFQQI010000048.1, from coordinate 25,311 downwards.
CACACCGTGGCCGCCGATGTCCACTACCACGCTGTAGCCGTTTGCTTTGGCATGGTCATTGATTGCCTGTGCCATATCGCCAAGGAAGTTCCATGGTTTTACCTGCTCAAGCCCCAAATCAATACATTCCCTTGCCACTCTAACCAACTTCTCCTTTTCTGCATCTACCTTACCGATACAAAACATACGGGAAGAATCGGAAAAATATCCGTTATAAATAGTGGATACATCCACATTGACGATATCGCCATCTTTCAAAATCACATCGGAAGACGGAATTCCGTGGCAAACCACTTCGTTAATAGAGGTACATACACTCTTAGGAAATCCGTCATAATTTAAGGGTGCCGGAATACCACCCATTTCAGTAGTCATATCATAAACCAGCTTATCTATTTCCTCTGTGCTGACACCGGGACCGATCATTTTTTCTACTGCATCTAACACTGCCACATTAATTTTACTGCTGACTCTAATGCCCTCTATCTGCTCCGGGGTTTTCAACATATCCCTGTCCGGTACAATGTGTCCCTGCAATTCATAATAATGAATTTTATCATCAATCGCCATGTGGCAGCTTTTGTATTTCTTGCCGCTGCCACACCAGCATTTATCGTTTCTTCCCAGTTTTTCCATGCACTTAACATCTCCTTAAAAGCAAAAGACCCAACGTGGTCCCCATGATGAAGAGACTCGTTGAGTTCCTTTGTTATCATATACTTCTTTCACTTAAATGTCAAATTGCAACAATCCGCTCATATTTCTCAACTGATTGATGATTTACGTCAGAAATAAACCTCAATCTTACTATTGTGCAAGTTGCTATTTATTCACTAAAAAGCATCAACTCATTGATTAAATCCCAACAGTTTGTTATAATTCCTTCATGAGTGCTACCATTTACGGTAGGCGGTTAGCCCTCTCGCAGAGGGACTGTGACCCTCTGTTTACATAGAAATCTGCTGTTAAGCGGAAATCTTGCTAAAGGAGGGTGATGCCAATGTTGACGATTGAAGCTTTGATTGCAGTTATCAGCTTATTGCTGACTGCTTTTGGACTCGGATACTCAATAGGATGCAATAAGACACAAAAATAACCGCCGGTCTGCAAACTAAGCGGTTATTTTTGTTTTAATCATTATATGCGGCTAACCGTCTATCGGTAGCACTCTTTTCATAATAATAATAACACTATATAGATGTCGTGTCAAAGTATTTTATAATCATATTTATCCACATTATCCGCAATGCCGTTCTTATGAAACATGCCTAAACCTGTCATAGAATTTGGAATCTCAAGAGGTTTATCGGCTTACCGGAAAGGACTGTCAGCACGCCACACACGAATCTCATTTATTTCTCAAAATACAACGTTCCAAACGAAGCTTTATCACCGGCCTTACCGGGAGTCCAGCCCATCTGATGTTCCCTTGCCCCATTTTCACAGTCATTATAGCTAATACTGAATCCGATGCTTTTCTCAGCCGAAAAACTAGGGGTTATATCTCCCTGATATGCTCCCTCCGGCACCTTGCTGATGTCAATACTCATTTCACAAATATAAACATCCCCCTCCTGCGATATAGCTACTTTTGTATTTTTAGGGGTTGCATATACGGACAAATCATCCCCTTCTAAGCCGATAACCCATTTCAAAATCTGTTGCTCCAGGTTTTCATCGGTAAAATCAAATGCAATTTCCAAACAATCATCCAAATACCACTTTCCGTCTGCCGGAACAGAGTTCTTGATTGCATCATCCTTAATTGTTGCCGCAAGATAGAGAGTGGTAGGATTCTCCTCATTCCAGGCTACCATAACTTCTCCCGAATAATCATTTTCATCAGGAACTGTGTCGCCTACATCTTTGATTTGGTCCATTCTGATTGCCTCTGTACCTACCCACTCATCCAGAGTTCCATCTATCACTACGTCAATCTGCTTTACATGATAAGCTGTTCCATTTTCCTGTCTGGCAAGAGACTTCTGATGCTCTTGCGAAATCTCCGACTTTATATCGATTTTAGTTTCTATTCCCGTGATGCTTTTGTATATATACTCAGCCATCAAATTACGAACCTCATCATATTTAATGAGAATATCGTGATTGATTCCTTCCAGAGGATAAAATAATACGTCAACTACATTGTCTTCCAACTGTTTGGCAGTTGCTTCACCTTTGCTAAAATCCACAGTCGTATCCGCCGTTCCATGTACAATGACACAACCTGCCAGTTCCCCTCGTGCCATACTATAATAAATGTGACCACCACTAATATCTAAAACACATTTGACATTTTCCCTTTTCATATCATCAAAAAAGTTGGAATAATATGTATTTATGGCAATATCAGCTCCGGCTGAGTATCCGCCCAAAATAATAAAATCCGTGTCAATTCCGTAATCATCGCCATTTTCCAAAACCCATTCATAAGCAGATTTTGCATCTATCATTGCATTATTCAACGCTTTCGCCGAAATCACTTTGTCCAAACGGTAATTTGGCACCACTACAACATATCCCATCTTAGCATAATCAATCGCCAAATTTTTAATCAAGCTCTCATTAGCCTTATCACCGGAAGTTAATCCGCCGCCATGTAAAAGAATGATCGCAGGATTCGGGCCTTCCTTATCCGTCCTGTAAATATCCAGTTTCAAGTCTTCAAGTCCGCTAATCCCCTCTGCCTGCCCAAAGAATATATCACTCTCCACCGTATAATCCCATGATAATTCCCTGTATGCTTTTTCGTCTGTAACTACCAGGTATTTACCATCTGTCTCTATCTCCAGTACTTCATTATCTTCCGCAGAATTCTCCTGTTGTTCTTCATTTTCTTGCTCAGGTTTTTCTTGTTCGGCTACAATTTTCTGCTCTTCCATATTTCCCTGCCCGCAGCCAGCCTGTAATAAAATGAACGCAGCCATACTGAATATACTAATGAATCTTTTTATTTTCTTCTTCATGAATATCTGATCCCTCACTTTCCTATTTATTCAGATATGCTATACCCGCAATCAGTACATCCACCGATAAATCGAAGCTTTCTTTGATATCAATAGAATCCGTAAAAAGGTGATTAGCTGCCAGTGTCAGAAAACCTTGCAAAAAGCCTCGAAAGGTTCTTACCAAATGTGCCTTCTGCACAGGACTCAAATCATACACTGAAAAGATCTTTGATGTAACTTTAAAAATTCCGTCCGTAGCCTGTTTACTCTCTTCGTCCACAAATCTTCTGTAATTCTCCATTGCCTGGAATACTCCCGAACGATTTGTGGCAAGCTCGTAATAAGCATTACATAATGCTCTTACCGCATCATCTCCTGATTTTCCCATGACCTTATCGATTATCATTCCCTCAAGCAGCTTATATCCATATATCATAAGTTCCTTCTTTAAAGAGTCAAGACCATCAATGTGTTTATATAAAGAGGGGGATTTGATATTCATTCTTTCTGCCAGTAGCTTTAATGTTATATTGGAGAACCCAATTTCATCTGCCAGCATAGCCGCATATTCAATAACTGCTTCTTTATCCAATCCTTGTCTTGGCATAACAACCTTCTTTCCGAGATTATATCCTCTTACAATAAATAGTAGTTTAAATTCTAAAAGCTAATCATATTAGCCATTATAGCTAATGCAATTAGCTTTGTCAAGTCTGATACTATATTAAAAATAAAGAATACAACCATAACCCCGGTTGTATTCTTTAAAATAAACTGTTTTATTTAACCTGTCCGCGTATAATCATGTTTTCGTTTTTAAAACGCTTCCAAAAACTTATTCACATTATCTGTAATTGTATTCTTTCGAAATACACCTGACCCTGCCACAAAAATATTAGCACCGGCTTCAATAACTTCACGGATATTCTTCTTGCCTACACCGCCGTCCACTTCGATTGCGGTAACAAGTCCATTTTCCTCGATATAATTACGAAGCTGTCTGATTCTGTCATACGACTCGGGGATAAAAGCCTGTCCTCCAAATCCCGGTTCTACACTCATGATGAGCACCATCTCCACTTGATCCACATAAGGGTACACTTCTTCAAGAGGGGTTCCCGGCTTGATGGAAATACCTGCCTGTACGCCGCAGGCATGAATCTTATCAATAACTGCCTGAGGGTCTTTGGTTGCTTCTAAATGAAAGGTAATACTGTCCGCACCGCATCTGACAAACTCGTCAATGTATCTCTCCGGCTCTACTATCATCAAGTGCACATCAAAAAACTGCTTGCTGGCAGGCCGGATAGATTCGATCAGAGGCATTCCGAAGGAAATACTGGGTACAAAAAGCCCGTCCATCACATCAATATGAAGGTACTCTGCTCCTGCTTCTTCAGTTTCTTTTATCTGCTCTCCCAGCTTAGTAAAATCTGCCGCCAAGAGTGAAGGTGCCAAAATATACTTCATCATTTCAAGAAATCCTTAACCTGCTCATAAACGCCCTTGCCGTCCAATTTATATTTTTCAATCAAGGCTGCTGCAGAGCCGGACTCGCCAAATACATCCTGCATACCAATCTTCATCACAGGTACGGGATAAGCTTTGCAAAGTGCATCACAAACTGCACTGCCCAAACCACCGATTACAGAATGCTCTTCTGCGGTTACTACCTTTCCTGTCTTCTTAGCGGAATTGATGATCACTTCTTCGTCCAAAGGCTTAATGGTACAGATGTTGATTACTTCTGCGCTGATGCCTTCTTCTGCAAGCTTGTCTGCTGCTTCTAATGCACTGCCTACACAGATACCGGTTGCTACGATAGTAACGTCGCTACCTTCTCTTACTACGGTACCCTTACCGATTTCAAATTTATAATCAGGTCTGTCATTGATAACGGGACATGCCGCACGTCCGAATCTCATGTAAACAGGACCTACATATTCTGCTGCCGCTCTCACTGCCGCTCTTGCTTCAATATCATCAGCGGGACACATAACTACCATGCCGGGGATACTTCTCATCAATGCGATATCTTCGTTACACTGGTGAGATGCACCGTCTTCACCTACCGTAATACCTGCATGGGTTGCACCAATTTTCACATTTAAGTGAGGATAGCCGATGGAGTTTCTTACCTGCTCAAAGGCTCTTCCTGCTGCAAACATGGCAAAGCTGCTGACGAAAGGAATCTTACCCATAGTGGATAAACCTGCTGCAATGCCTGTCATGTTGCATTCTGCGATACCGCAATCGATATGTCTGTCGGGATATGCTTTCTTAAACACACCTGTCTTGGTTGCTGCCGCAAGGTCAGCATCTAATACTACAAGGTTGGGGTATTCTGCACCCAGCTCAACTAATGCGTTACCATAGCTTTCTCTGGTTGCTACTTTCTTTACGTCTGCCATTATGCTTCTCCCTCCTTATTTAATTCTTCGCCGATTTTCTCAAGATCTGCCATTGCTACGGCATACTGCTCATCATTAGGAGCGGTTCCGTGCCATGCTACATTTCCTTCCATGAAGGATACGCCTTTGCCCTTTAAGCTGTGGGCAATAATTGCAGTAGGCATTCCCTTGGTTTCTCTTGCTTCCTTAAAAGCTGCTCTGATTTTGTCAAAGTCATGGGCATCATCTAAGTTGATTACATGGAAATTAAATGCTTCAAACTTCTTATCAATGGGGTAAGGAGAACATACCTGATCAATGGGGCCGTCAATCTGAAGTCCGTTGTTGTCCACGATAACTACCAGATTGTCCAGCTTACGGTGTCCTGCAAACATGGCAGCTTCCCATACCTGTCCTTCCTGAATTTCACCATCACCTAAAAGAGTGTAAACTCTGATATCTTTCTCATCCATTTTCGCTGCAAGCGCCATACCTACCGCTGCGGAAATACCCTGTCCCAAGGAACCGCTGGACATATCTACGCCGGGGATATACTGCATGGAAGGATGTCCCTGTAAGTAAGAACCCAGCTTACGAAGAGTGGTTAAATCTTCTACCGGGAAATATCCTCTGTTTGCCAGAGTAGAATATAAACCGGGTGCTGTGTGACCCTTGGATAATACAAAACGGTCTCTGTCTTCCTTCTTGGGATCTTTGGGATCAATGTTCATTTCTTCAAAGTACAGATAAGTATAAATATCTGCTGCTGACAATGATCCGCCGGGATGTCCTGCCTTTGCGCTGTGTACTGCCGTAACGATGCCTTTACGAACTTCGTTGGCAATTTTCTTGAGTTCAAGATTGTTCATGCTTACCTCCGTTCTTACCAATCGTAATATTATTATCTATAATGCTACAACTTGTATGCTCCTTCTTACAAGTTGTTTATTACCCATTATTTTAGGTCTCAGGATAGTTATAATTTTAACATATTTCCCCCTAAGCGTCTATATGCGATTCATGCTAAATACTTCTTAATTCTTGCGCTTTTTTCAGCACTTTTACTGTACTTTTTTGAGGATTGAAACATATAATCCTAATAAGAATTTCTTACGAGGCAATTCATGTCCTTTATGAAAAAAATGACCTTAAAACAGCGTGTTTTCTGTGCTGTCATTCCCTTTTGCATTGCGCTTATTCTATTAGGGCTTGGTACCTTTTACAGTGACAGTGCCCGTTTCGACCGCCTTACCAAAGATTTATTTTTGTCGGATTTATCCGCTAACACCTTAAATCTTCACTACACTATTGCCTATCCGGAAAACTATGGATTATCCGGGAAAGCAATACTTCCCATTTATCATACGGACCCTGGAAATGCAGATGGTGAAGCACTTAAGGACTCCCTTACTACCCTCTCTTCCATTTCACCGGAAAACTTAAGCTCCCAGGATGCTTTTACATATCATCTGCTGATGCGACACTTAAACCTTAGTCTGGAAGGAAATACTTATTCTTACTACAGTGAACCCTTTTCACCGAATTCAGGTATCCAATCAGGGCTTCCCATTTTACTTGCAGACTATGCCTTTCGTCGCAAACAGGATGTAGAGGATTATCTGGATATTTTAGAACAAAGCAGGGCTTATCTGGAAGGTCTTTTGCAATATGAAACAGAAAAGGCAGAAGCAGGACTTTTCATGAGTGATGCTTCCGCCCAAAAAGTCATTGACCAATGCAACGTCATTATGGACCCAAAACTGTTGGAAGATGGCACACACTTTTTAATTGTTACCTTCAGGGAACGGCTGGATTCCATGAAAGAAAAAGGATTGATAACCGACGATGAAGCAAAAGCTTATCTGTCCGAAAACCACCGTCTTTTGACTACGGTAACCGTCCCCGCCTATGAGCAGATTGCGGATACCTTCACCCTGCTGATGGGAAAGGGCACAAACAACTACGGCCTCTGCCATTATCCCCTGGGAAAAAATTACTATGAATATTTACTTGCTTTTACCACCGCAAGCAGCCGTTCTGTACCTGAAATCAAGCAAATGCTGTTTGCCGATTTCAGACAGAACTATGTTGCTTTACTTACGTTACTTGAAAAATATCCCGAAATTGCAAACAACAAAGTGGCGTCCTCTTTTGCTTTGCCGGTTTCAGAACCGGGTGTGATTCTTAATGACCTAAAGAACAAAATGGCAACGGATTTCCCTCCGCTTTCAGATAATACAAATGCCCTTGCCACCGTAAAAACCATTTCATCCTCCATGCAGGATTACTGCAGTCCTGCCTATTACTTAACACCGCCTATTGATGACATGTCGGAAAACATTATTTATATCAATCCGAAAAACAATACGGACACTTTAAATCTGTATACCACCCTTGCCCACGAAGGATATCCCGGACATCTGTATCAAACTGTTTACAGCCAATCCTATCTGAATGAAGCAGATGCTTCCTGCATCCGCCACCTGCTTCACTACGGTGGTTATGTAGAAGGTTGGGCTTATTATGTAGAGAATCTCTCTTATGAGTATGCTAAAGATTATGTAAAAGACAACGGCTACGCTACTGCCTATTATGAAGCCTGCCGCCTAAACCGTAATCTTCATATCGGTATGTACGCCCTTTTGGATATCGCTATCCATTATGATGGCGCAAAGCCGCGTCAGGTACAACAGATTTTGAGCAGTATCGGCATTACAAACCCTGATACCGTACTGCGTATTTATGATTACATCCGTGAGGAGCCATGTAATTATCTGAAATATTACTTAGGCTTTTTGGAAATGAATGCGTTAAAAGAAGAAGCCGCTTCTTTATGGGGAAGCAGCTTTAGCCTTTATCGTTTTCATCAGTTCGTGCTGGAATGCGGTCCTTGTGATTTTAGCGGACTACGTTCCGCTCTTGGGTCATACTCTCCAGATAGCCTCCGTCCCAAAGCAGAATCTTAAGCTTCTTTGCCGCTTCTACCGCCGGGGTTGTAAAATATTGATTGGTCATCACCACTCCTACCATCCGATCATAATAATCCCGGCCGGCATAAGCCTCCTGTATCGCCTTGACGCCTACCGGTGTGGTGTACCGCTTGCACTGAATGGCATAAGTAACCCCTTCCTTCTCTGCCAAAATATCAATGCCGTAGTCTCCGCTTCCCTTAGTAACCTCTACCTCCACAAATCCTCTCTGCTCTAAAAGCTCCGCACAATAATATTCAAACTCATGCCCCTCCATATCCTCATAAGAGTTCACATATCTTCTCCGACCTTTGAGCCAAAAAAGAAATACGGCAATCACTACTGCCATTATAATTACCACAGCAATTATCTCCGGCATCCTATCAATTTCTAATATACTTTTCATCTCAGATATCAGCTTCATTTTATTTGACAAACCTCCTTCATGCTCCTATACTCATTTTGACGAAAGGAGCGTTTTTATGGAAAACCTGATGTTCAGTTTAAATGCCACTGTTCCCGTATTTTTGGTGATGGTCATCGGCTATCTTCTTAAAAACTTCAAAGTAATGGACGAGTCTTTTGTAAAGACCTTGAATAAATTTAATTATAACATCACCCTGCCCCTACTGCTCTTTCAGGATATTGCAGGGTCGGATTTTGCATCGGTATGGGATACCTCATATGTGTTGTTTTGCTTCTTATGTACCCTGTTTTGCATTACCTCTACTTGGATTATAACAGCAAAAGTGTACCATAAAAAGGACCTAATCGGAGAATTTGTACAAGCATCCTACCGCAGCAGTGCTGCAGTGCTTGGCATTGCATTTATTCAGAACATTTACGGAAATGCCGGAATGGCACCTCTCATGATTATCGGTACTGTTCCTCTCTATAACGTAGCTGCAGTTATTATTTTGTCCTTTACTACTCCTTCCGCAGGGGAAGCTTCAATCGCCGGGGACGGTACAACCGGTAGTAGTTCCGATAGCCTTTATCGCCGGATTGCTGTGAAAAAATCCGTAAAAGGTATTTTTACCAACCCCATTATCATCGGCATCCTTGCAGGAATGCTTGTTTCTGCTTTAGGCATTTCTTTTCCGGTCATAGTAAATAAAACCATCAATTATTTTGCCGTGCTGGCAACTCCCCTTGCCTTGATTGGCTTAGGCGCCGGTTTTGAGGGCAAAAAAGCGCTGGCTATGCTAAAGCCAACGCTTATCTGTTCCTTTATTAAGTTAGGACTATGGCCCGTACTGTTTCTGCCTCTTGCCGTCTTTATGGGTTTTACTGCCGAAAAGCTGGTAGCTATCCTTATCATGCTGGCATCCCCTACCACGGTCAGCTGTTATATCATGGCAAAAAACATGAAACATGAAGGCATATTAACCTCCAGTGTGGTAGTAACCACTACCCTTTTGAGTTCTGTCACCTTGACCTTTTGGCTATATCTCCTTAAGTCTATGGGACTGATTTAAGTTTAGGATTTCATATATGCTTAGGGCTTGATGCGGAAGGAAAACTCTATATCCTTCGTAGCATCCACATGATAAGCACTTTCCACATCCGCTCCCCAGCTGTCGATACCTCCTACGCCGCGGACTGCGCCGTAAACAGTAAGCACCGTTCTTCTGGCAGGGGGAAGCTCTTCATGATGGAAGGCGTTTTCCAACTCACAAGGTGTGTAGGGCAAACAGGAAAATGCAAAGTTTTTCTCGCAAGCTTCCAATCGGAGCACTGTCTGTTTCCTTTCTTTCCGGGTATTATCCAGCTCGCTGCTGCGATAAATCTCCGCCCATGTTGTATCCATATGCATACCGCAATCCTGAGGCACCATGTAAGGAGTCACCGGAAGTCCTTCCACCTCATAAACACCCTTTATACCGCCTGCCATTCTGTCAGGATAGGTTTCTCCCGAAAGACCTTCATATACAAATTTATCCGCACAGGTAGGCATCAGGAAGCGGAGTCCGAATACCGGAAGCTGCGGAAGGTCCTCTTTACCGAAATAATGTGCACAAACCATAATACCGCCTTCTATATCCACCTCATAGGAAACCTGTACCTGCACCGAAGGCACGGTAATGGTCTCATAGGTATATACAATCTTCATACTCTCTGCAGTTTCGTTATCGCTGTATTTATTGTTTTCCGGTGCAACAGGCATTGGTATTTCCGCACCGTCTGCTACCACCCGAGCACCGATGCAGCGGATAAACATATCTGCCGCAAGCCACATACCGCTCTTTAAATGAAAGCTGTTTCCCCTGTCATTATCCGTAAGGGCTCTCCAAAAAGCCGGAACCGGGCTTCTGTACAGCCATTCTTTTCCGTCACTTACCAAAGATTCAAATCCCTTTGCATAGGAAAAAATATAGTGAAAATCTTTTTCCCCGCACATGCCATGAATCCCCAGCGTGCTGTCTCCATATACAATTTTTAATGCTTTATTTGTGCAAGCCATAATAATACCTCACTTCCTGCATCGCGGGCTTCTCGCTTCTGTCCGCAAATACAATTCCGTTACCGGAAAACTCATAATCAGAGGGTCTGTCATCAAAGTCACCGCCGTAGCGCATTACCTTTCTTCCCGTCACCGCATCCGTTACCAGGATTGCCTGATCGATAAAGTCCCAGATAAAGCCACCCTGATACATTTCAAATTCATCAAGGAGTTTAATATAAGAGCCCATACCACCAATGGAATTTCCCATATCATGCATATATTCACACAGGATAAAAGGCTTCTTGGGATTATTCTCCAAATACTCCCGAATCTGCGCCGGAGGTGCATACATTCTACTCTCAACGTCAGATACCGTATCCTCATAGCTTCTGTCCTGGCAGACGCCTTCATAGTGCACCAGTCTTCCGTCCTTTTTATCCTTAAAGAACACGTTCATGGCTTCGATGTCGTCTCCCACATGGGATTCATTACCAAGAGACCAGAATAAAATGCTGACATGATTCTTAAAGGTTTCAAAATGATTGCTCGCCCTGTCAAGCACTGCTGCCTTCCACTGTGGGATGCTTCCCGGTACATTCCAGGATGGCTCCGTACCACCCAGCTTCTGCCAGGAGCCATGGGATTCCAAGTTGGTTTCTGACATCATATAAATACCGTTTTTATCGCAAAGATAATACCAGGGAATCTGGTCAGGGTAATGGCAGGTACGCACTGCATTGATATTGTTTCTAAGGAAGCATGCCATATCCTTTTGCATTTCTTCCATGCCGATACATCTACCGCCTTCGGCGCTCCACTCATGCCTGTTTACACCATTGATAATCAGTCTCTTGCCATTTAAGTAAATAACCTTATCCTTAATCTCAATGGTTCTGAATCCGATTTGATAAGGCACCACTTCCACCAATCTGTCTGCCTCATCATAAAGTACAACCTGCAGATGATATAAATACGGATTATGATTGTCCCATGCTGTCACCTTTCCCAAATCACGTTGCGACATCTCACAGGAAATCTCACGGAATGCGCCTGCACATTGCTGCTTACCACGCACATCACCGGGAAGTAACATGGTATGCGTAAGCAGTTCTTTTCCCTCTTTGTCGGTCAGGGTAATCTCCGCTCTGCCTGTCATTCCTTCCTGCATAGAAATCTTAAGGTCTACCCCAAGGCTTCCCGTCCCATCCTCTGAAAGAACCGGCTTTGCCCACAAATCCTCTACATGCATCTGTGGCTTAGCATAAAGGGTTACATTTCTGAAAATTCCGAAGAAGCGGAAGAAATCCTGGTCCTCTAAAAAAGCCGCAGTGCTTCTCTTATGCACCTCTACTGCCAAAACATTTCCCTTATCTTTGATATAAGGTGTTAAGTCAAACCAGGACGGAGTAAAGCTATCCTCTGCATAGCCCACAAATTCTCCGTTGAGCCACAAGTACATGGCCTGCTCCACACCCTCAAAACAAATAGCAACTCTTTTTCCCATAAATTCCGAAGGCAAATCAAATTTCTTGCGGTAAGATCCTACGGGATTATACTCCGCTTCACTGAACATCCCCTCCCATTTAGCTTTCCCTAAAAGACTATAGGCCGGTCTTCTGAATTCATGACCCTCCCAGGGATACAGGGTATTGATATAATGAATTTTGTCATAGCCTGCCATTTCGATGTGACAAGGTACTTTGATTTCCTCAAAGGTACGCTCTGCATAATCAGACTGATAAAATTCCTCCGGTCTTTCTTTGGCATTTTTTGAATAAAGGAACTGCCATGTTCCGTTTAAGGAAAGAGAAAGTGAGTTTTTACCTTCCTTCATTTCTTCCCTGCTTTGGTAAAACTGATGATCGCTGCATGCCGGAAGTACATTTACACGAAAGACCTCCGGATTGTCCAGCCATTTGATGTCCGGTTTCATTTTTTTGCCTCCTGTCTTACTATTCCTTCATTTATTTTTATAAATCCGCATTTATTTCTTATGCATTTTTTTATATTATACATTTCAAATATACATTTATTCCATATACTACATTAGACAAAACATGCACAAAATGATACAATTAATGTGTAAGCACAATCTCTTTGCAATATACGCTTAACAGTACCCGCCTTTGTAGCAGAAAGGACCTCCATGTACACCAATTCCGCTTTTTTAAACAACTCGCAAATATCCTTTAAAGACAACAGCAAGCCCCTCATCGTCAGCAGTTGCGGCACCTACCGCCTTTCCAATATCACCCAGCTTCCCACCTTACGTCCCAAAGGAAGACCGGATTATCAGCTTTTGTATGTGGCTGCAGGAAAGGCCCATTTCTTTTTCGACGGCAAAGAAGAAATAGTACCTGCCGGGCACATGGTTCTTTACTATCCCAAAGAGCCGCAAAAATATGTCTATTACGGCACAGACAAAACAGAGGTGTACTGGGTTCATTTTACCGGCGGTAAAGTGAAAGAAATTTTAAGCAATTATCATATCCCTTCCGATAAGCATGTTATCTTTTCCGGCACCTCTGCAGAATATCAATGGTTATTCCGTCAGATGATTCAGGAGCTTCAGATGTGCCGACCCGGTTATGAAGAGCTGCTTACCCTCATGCTGCGTCAGATATTTTTATTAATGGACAGGCAACTTCAAGAGAAAAAGGGAAACAGCTATATCCAGGAAGAAATCGAAAAGGCAACCTACTACTTCAATGAAAATTATCATAAAGATATCAGCATTGAAGAGTACGCTGCCTCACGCCATGTAAGTACCTGCTGGTTTATCAGAAGCTTTAAGCATTATACGGGAATGACCCCCATGCAATATATTCTTTCCATTCGCATTGCAAATGCCCAAAACCTGCTGGAAACCACAGGCTATACAATTTCCGAAATTGCTGCCATTGTAGGCTATGATAACCCTTTATATTTCAGCAGAATCTTTAAAAAGCAAAAGGGTCTCTCTCCTAAGGAGTACCGCACTACATCATCCCTACAATTACCACACTTGCTATAATTCCCGCAAGAGTAGACAGTAGCGCGCCGCTTAAGGTATATCGTGTCTTTGTTACCTTTGCTGCCAGAAAATATACACTCATGGTATAAAAAATAGTTTCCGTACAGCTCATCATTATGGACGTAAGCCGTCCTATATAAGAATCCGTACCATAGGTTTTGAAAATATCCAGCACAAGTCCTGTAGCAGCGGAAGATGAAAACATCTTAATAAAGGCAAGGGGCACCAGCTCCCCGGGGAAATGAATAAGCTCCGCTACCGGTCTGCACAGTTCTCCCAAGAAAGCCAGAAAGCCGGAAGCTCGAAGCACTCCTACTGCCACCATCAGTGCCACCAGCGTGGGGGCAATCCCCACCACTGTCTGAAGTCCCTTTTTGGCTCCCTTCACAAAGTCTTCATATACCTTACAGTTACTCACTGCTCCATACGCCACAATATAAAAAACAAGAACCGGAATAATAATATCGGAAATATTAGAAAGTACCTGCGCCATTGTAATGTCCTGCTAATATTGTCTTTACAGTATATGGCATTATTGAAAGAAAAAGTCGTCAAAAATTATGAACAATATATCCTTGACAGATATATCGTCAGATGATATATTGTAATCACGATATGTCGCATGTCGATATATCAGCATGCGATAAATCATATGGAAGGAGTAGAACAATGGAAAAAAATATTCCCCTGACAGAAGCACTTTTTTATATACTGCTTGCAGTCAGAAAACCTAATCACGGATATGGCATAATTCAGGAAGTAGAAGATCTGACAAAGGGAAGAGTGGTTTTAGGTCCCGGCACTCTATACGGTGCGATTCAATCCCTGGTCAAAAAGGGCTGGATTATCATTCATAGCGAAGATACCGAATCCCGCAAGAAAAAAGAATACCTGATTACAGAAGAAGGAAAGCAGGTTTTTGAAGAAGAAGTAAAACGCCTGCAAGAACTGGTTGCCAACGCAACACTTATGAAAGGAGAACACTAATATGAAAAAATTCCGTTTTTATTTTGACAAAGACAAAGAAACTGTTTGGTTAAATGAAATGGCTGCCAAAGGCTATGCTTTAACCGGTTTTTTTGCCGGAATCTATTCTTTTGAAAAGACCGAGCCCGGCGAATATGTTTATCAAATTGATTTTAACGACAAGCTGTTCGCCGTATCTGATGACTATCGCAGCTTCATGGAAGAAACCGGAGTTGAAATCGTACAATCCTGGGGCTACTGGGTATTTCTGCGCAAAAAGGCTGCGGATGGCGATTTTATTCTATATTCCGATGTAGATTCACTGATTACACACTATACTAAAATCCGCAACATGTTCAAAGTTGTTACTTTGATTGAATTAATCTGCTTTATGATTGAAATAATCAGTTTTGAGCTGACAGCACCGGCAAGCAAACCTATGCTGTTCTGTTTTATTCTTTTAATTGGCATTTTTGTCTTTGCTTGTGCAAAAATGACTTTCAAAACTAACCACATCATTGCAGAATTAAAGGAACGCAAAGGAGAAGCAACCAACCTCCCCAAGCAGAACGGTCCTTCCCCACTGTTAATAAGCGGTTTACTGTTAAATTCCTGTGCACTGATTATAAGCAATCCTGCTTTGGATCATTACAAAATAATCATTCAAATTGTTGCAATCATTCTAATGCTTGTAGGTATTTACCAAACAAGCCGCGGCTGGAAAATGGATTGTTAGAATATCTCCCAAAAATCTATATTTTTATAGTCCTTGCATCCCCTGTCAGCGGATTCCGTTCTTTGTAATCAAACAGCACATAAGCAGGCGCCGTATCCATCGGCGCCTCTTTTGAAGCTAAGGTTATCTTCTCTATATCCTTTTCCCAGACAGGATATATAAATGCTTCCATATGTGTCATTTTCATCATCTGTCTTGCATGATACTCTTTGTATGCATTTAAATGAACAGGCTCTGCCTCTTCCCTTTGATAAAAAGCCCATATCTGCTCATAGTACTCATCCAAATTCTTCGCGAAATCCGGACGGCTCTTTGCCTTCTCCCTAAGATAATAATCATAGGTCAAAAGCTCCCTATATAAGCCCTCTCTGCCGGGATCCGTCTTACGGGCAAAATCAAGCATTACCTGATAGCGGTAGCCTCTTGCCGGTGCCTGCACAAAATACCCCTTTTCTTCATAGTAAGCCGCTATGGCTTCAAACATGGCAAAGGGACCGTCAAAGCAAGTAACAAGTACTCTAAGGGTATGACGGAACTGGTTAGAGTTATAATAAAGCTCGGCCATCTCCTCTATCTGTTTTAATTTCAAAAGTTCTTCATAGCTTAGCCACTTGGTATAAAGAACCTCATAGGGCGGCATGGACTGATAGGCAATGCCATACTGCCCTGCCCTATCTTCCATTGGCGAGCCTTTTAACACCTTTAAGAAACCAAGCTGCAACTGCTCCGGCTCCATGCAATATACCTCATTAAAAGATTTGGCAAAAGTCTCATAATCCTCAAAGGGAAGTCCTGCTATCAAGTCCAAATGAATATGAATGTTTTCACTTTCATGAAGCTCACGTACTACCTTGGCAATATGCGCTGTATTCACAAACCGGTTAATCTCTCGCAGAGTCGGCTCATAAGTAGACTGCACTCCGATTTCCAACTGCACAAGACCGGGACGCATCTGCTTTAACAAGGCAATTTCTTCCTCTGTCATAATGTCTGCCGCAATTTCAAAGTGGAAATTAGTGACACCATTGTCATTCTCCATAATATACTTCCACACATTCATGGCATGCTCGTGATTACAGTTAAAGGTTCTGTCAATAAACTTTACCTGCGGCACCTGATGTTCCAAAAAGAACTTTAGTTCCTGTTTGACGGTGCTAAAGTTCCTAATCCGCACATTTTTATCAATGGCAGAAAGACAATAGCTACATCGGAAGGGGCATCCTCTGGAGGATTCATAATAAATAATTTTATTATCGAAGACTGATATATCATCATATAAAAAGGGTAATGTATCCATATCCAGAGGCTCTCTTTGGGCTGTTGCACCATTGCGGAGGATGAGACCCTTTATATCTTCTAAATTACCTATAGTTCCTTTATAGTATACCAATAGTTCCTTAAAAGTCTGCTCACCTTCACCTGACATGATTCCCGTAACCCCGGGATATTTTTCCAGAAGCTTGGCACCATCAAAGGAAACCTCCGGTCCGCCCAGCCAGATATCCGTACCCGGAAGCAGCTTAGGAAGTTCAAGCAATAGCTCCTGCACCATACCAAAATTCCAGATATAGCAGGAGAAGCCTATTACATCCGGTTTCCTGCGAAAGATATCTGAAAGAATTTCTTCCTTACGGTTATTAATGGTATACTCTGTAAGCTCGATATTCTGTGCAAATTCCTCTCCTGCATAAGCCTTCAGGCTATAAATGGCAGGATTGGAATGGATATATTTTGCATTAATGCCTACTAATAAAAATTTCATAGTAACGGTTCTTAGCCTTTCTCGTACTTTCCTCATACTTTCTATATTTGGGTTCTCAGCATTTTATTGGCTTTTTTCTCTTATTTTATATTTTGCTGTTAATGTTTTCTCTGCATTCTCGCCCAAGTCAACATACAGTGTTCTCTCATAGGCTATTCCCTCATGGTTCAGGCACAACTCCATAAAGCATAGGAAAATGCCCACATCAATCCGGTTATAATAAGAAACCTGCGCCGCCGGCATAATGCCCCGCTTCCCCGGCTTCTTATACCGATATATCAGCAGTTCATCTTCCTTATTCTCCACAAACCATGGCTGGGTATTGCAGGCACTGGGCGCAAACCTGACAACATCTGATACGCCTGTCAAAAATTCACCGTTCCAAATTTCTTCAAGTGGCTTTCTTTTACTTTTGAACATATCTTTCCGGAATTTTTTAGCATCATCTACTTTGGCTATGGCTATCATAATCACAAAGTCAAGCCCATCACAAGACGGTTCCTCCACTTTACCAATCCCAAACCACAGTGTTCCGATTCCCCGGGAAACCAGGTATAAATCCAGCTGTTCTCCCAAGTACCCGATATTTTGCAGATAGTTCTCCTTCTTTTCGCTGTAAAGCAAAACGCAATACTCCTGCCCCCGCTTGCAGGTTGTTTCCTTTGCCGGAACAATTCTGATGGCGGTCCTGATTTCAAGAAATAACGGTGTCAGTTTTTTGTATGTTTCTTCAATATCCTGAAGTTCTTCCTTACTGATTCTTCCCTCTCCGATATTTCTGAATAAATGGAAGGATTTTCTCTTGAATATCATATCATAAAACAATTCTTCACACTTCATAGCTTCTCTCTCCTCATTTTAGTGAAAAGGATCTCCTTAATAAAGCGTAAGTTAATTTAAAATGTTTTTCAATAGTTTTTTAAGAATACATTTTATTACAGGATAAGCAAATCATACAAGAACAATGCACCAATATGATAACTGTTTGTAGTCTTATTAGTGCATCCATTGGCGCTAGTTGCTTGTATCTTCTATAAGATTTTGCTTTAATGCTTTTATCGTTTCTTGATTTTTCTTAAGAATTTCAAGCTGACGATATGCTTTTTCTCTTAATAGTTTAAGTCTCTCCATTTTAGGCACTTCCTGCCTTATCAAGTCAGCATTCGTATCTTCAAGATTTATAAGCACAACCAATTCCTCCGCAGAAGCAAAATCGCGAATATTGGGATACCTCCCATTAATCCCTTGTTCACTTCTCCACTGTGCAGCTGTCTTTCCAAATAATGCCACATTAAGAATATCTGCTTCTGAAGCATATGTATAAGTCATTTCTTGCGAGGATAATGTTGGAGCTATTAAGAATTCCTTTACCGCATCCGTATGAATGCGATAGTTAATTTTGGACAATTCTCTTTTTACATCCCATCCAATTGCAAGACGTTCCGCTTCATCTTTCTTTAATCTCTGATAATCTTTGATGATATACAGTTTAAACTCTGGTGAAATCCATGACGCAAACTCAAATGCAATATCTGAATGAGCATAGGTCCCACCATAACGTCCAGATTTAGAAATAACCCCAATTGCATCTGTTGCATTTATCCACTGTTGCGGTGTCAATGTAAATGCATTATCACCGGCTTTGGTTTTAAACCTATCGAATTCGATAGGTTTAAAATTGGGGTTATGAATTTGCTCCCACAACCCCAAAAATGAAATCGTTGAATAATTACGCATCCAGTTTGCAACTACAATAAATGCATTGTCCGGATTTTTAAATTTTGCAATGTCTGTTAGTGAAATGTATGCATCTTCATTTACAACATCACCCATTACTCTAATTTCTGTTCCATTAGCGTCAATTTTCATATTTTTCATAAAACCATCTCTCCGTTCTTCAAATCACATAAGCCTTCCGGCACTATCAGTTTCCACTCATCATCATATCGACCGCCCTTTTGGTCACGCGTCAGATAGCGTTTGCTCTTTCCTATCTTCACTTTACAGTTATCAAAAAATGTATCTGACAATCCTATCTGCTCTTGGCGTTCGGATAATAGATATCCCATCTTTTGATACAAAAACTGATTCTGAAAAAGCTCCAAATACTTCAAGATTCTCTTTTCCTGCATCTGTCCCATACTCTCTATATTTTGCACAACTTCTTCCATTCCGGCTATTTTATCCATATCCTTAATACAATCAATGATTGTTCGCTCTATGTTTGTTACAGCAATTCCGCTACTAGAGGCCGGCTTCTCTACACCTACTAAGCTTTTAGACGCCACATAACGATAGGTATATCCATCAAATGAGAAATCTCGAAAACTTGTTTCGGAAGAAACATAGACATCATAAAAAACTTGTTCTGTAATCCCATAATATTCTATAGCCGTATGGTGCGATACATAAGAACTAGGGGTTATATGACTGGCAATCTGAAAACGATTCGCTACAGGCGCTCCCGTTTCCCCACTAATACAGGTATACATATTATTTCGAATTTTAGCCACCATTTTTTCCTTCATTAATCGTTTAACTGCAGAGCGTGCACTCTCTATATTGTTATAAAATACATTTACATCTTCCATACAAAATATAGGTTTCTTTAACAATTCAAAATATAAATTCATATTTTATTCACCTTCACTTTTTCATTTTAGGTTGTTTTGAAACTATTTTGCTTATCTTTTAAACTAAATATACATCCGCATCATAAATCCGTCAAGTTTATTTATCTATCATTTTAGTTTAATTGTAAACCATTTTGCCAAATTTTTGAAATTAAATATGTTTTTAAGCCAAACTTTCTTTTTATCCTACGATTTTTAAAATATGACAAAATATGTATTAAGTCTCTGATATTCCCCGTTTTCTGTAACACTTCCTGCAATTTCTTTTTCACTTGTAAATAACTAATCTTCTCCGGCACAAGTCCTTCCACCACACCCGGATAATCCTCCTTCAAACAAGCTATTAACAGCTTTACACATTGCTTGTTAATAATCTTACAGATTCCCTCAATTAACGAAATGTCTGGAAGACTATTTCCTCTTTCCCATCGGCTTACCGCTTGTGGCGTTACACCTAAGCGGGAGGCAAATTCTTCTTGTGTCATATTTTTATTTTGACGCATTTTACAAATAATATCTCCAGTACCATTCATCACAAACACTCCTTTACTTTATCGTATATATAAGTTATAGTCTCGAAAATAGTATCTGTAAAACAATTAGCTAGTGTTCTATAAGGCAATTTTCTATTAAGGCCCGGGTAATGCCCGAATCCAAATTTTCCATAGACGGGAGAAGCAGAGGAACTACGCCTCTGCTTCTTGAATCTTTCCTATATTATTAAATACTCTTAATAAATCTCTCAAATGCCTCCATACCTTGTGCCGTTCTCTTATATACTCCGGCATCCTCCAGCACCTGCATAAATACCAGACCAATTTCCTTCTCCACAATCTCATCAATATTGGAATCGTTAATCACGTCATATTTTAGCTTAAACTCATCAACCCAATCCGCATGCTTCTCAAGCACTTCATCCTTACGCAGGTCCGCTCCTGCAAGGATAGCTTCTTTCAACTGCTCCATTTCACCTTTTAATCTGGCAGGGAGAACAGCAAGTCCCATAACCTCTATCAGACCGATGTTTTCCTTTTTGATATGATGCAGATTAGCATGAGGATGATAAACTCCCAAAGGATGTTCCTTCGTGGTAATGTTGTTACGCAGTACCAAATCCAGCTCATACTTATCACCGCGCTTACGGGCTATAGGTGTAATGGTATTGTGAGGTTCCCCATCCATCTGGGCAAAAATAAATGCCGGTTCGTCTGTATAGCCTCTCCATTTTTCCAAAATTACGTCCGCAAGTGCAATGATGCTGTCTGTATCTGTGCCGCTTAAACGAATCACGGACATAGGCCACTTTACAATACCTGCTTCCACATCTGCAAAGCCGTCTACCGCAAAGCTTTTTTCTACAGGTGCCTTCGCCATGGCAAATTCATAGTTACCGCCCTGGAAATGGTCATGGCTCAAAATAGAACCGCCCACGATAGGCAAATCCGCATTGGAGCCCACGAAGTAATGAGGAAACTGCTTTACAAAATCAAACAGCTTGCAAAAGGTATTATGTTCAATCTTCATCGGAATGTGCTGCCCGTTAAACACAATACAATGTTCATTATAGTATACATAAGGAGAATACTGGAAGCCCCATTTATCTCCCTGAATAGTCACAGGAATGATACGGTGATTCTGTCTTGCAGGATGATTCACTCTTCCCGCATAGCCTTCATTCTCCATGCAGAGCAAACACTTGGGATAACCGGACTGCTTGGCATTTTTAGCTGCCGCTATCGCTTTCGGATCCTTTTCCGGCTTGGAAAGGTTGATGGTGATATCAAGGTCACCATACTGTGTGGGCGCAAGCCACTTCATGTCCTTTTTGATGCGGTATCTGCGGATATAATCAGAATCACAGCTTAACTTATAATAATAGTCGGTAGCTTCCTTAGGGCTCTTTTCATACAGTTCATTAAATTTGCCGATTACTTCACTGGGACGGGGCATCAGTACACTCATAATCTTGGTGTCAAACAAATCACGGTATACCACACCATTATCCTCCATCAGACCTGCTTCATACGCATAATCCAGCATCGTTGCAAGAATGGACTCAAGTTCCTCCGGCTTCGTATTTTCTACCTCTGCCAAAGCCTTTTCATCAGGCTCCACCAATTCTTCCAAACCAAATAGCTCCAGCAATCTGTTGGTGGTATATATTTTATCTTCTTCCGGAACAAGACCTGTCTTAATTCCGTAAGCAATTAATTTTCTGATAGCAACCTGTATCATCGCCATAACCTCTCTATCGTCTGAATCATCTTTGCAATCTCTTCACTCTCTACAGCACCATAGGGCCGTCGCCTACTTCCACTACATAGAAGTCTGCCGCATAACCGATTTTAGCAAGATAAGCTTCACCTACCTGCTTCTTGAAGGTTTCAATTGCCTCATCCTTTACAATACTTACCGTACAGCCACCGAAGCCTGCACCTGTCATACGGGAACCGATAACACCATCTACCTTCCATGCTTCTTCCACCAAAGTATCCAACTCAATTCCTGTTACTTCATAATCATCACGAAGGGAAACATGGGAAGCATTCATCAGCTGTCCGAACTGTGCAATGTCGTTTGCTTCAAGAGCTGCTACTGCTTTTAATGTTCTCTGATTCTCATAAACCGCATGCTTTGCACGCTTTACTCTTACTTCATCCTTAATCGCTGACTTATAGGTTTCAAACTGCTCCTCTGTCAGATTGCCGAGACCTTCAATATCAATCACGGTCTGTAACTCTGCAAGAGCAGTTTCACATTCGCTTCTTCTCTCATTGTATTTGGAATCACCCAGTCCGCGCTTCTTGTTACTGCATGCAATTACAATCTTAGCTCCCTCTAATTTCACAGGAGCATAAGTATAGGATAAGTCAGCAGTATCCAAGAAAATCGCATGATCTTTTTTGCCCATGGCAATGGCAAACTGATCCATAATACCACAGTTTACACCATTGAATTTATTTTCGGAAAATTGTCCGATTAAAGCCAAATCCTGATTGCTTACTTCGAATCCGAAGAAATCACGCAAAATTGCGCCTGTCAGTACTTCCACGGATGCAGAAGAAGAAAGTCCGGAACCGTTGGGAATATTACCGTTTAATAAGATGTCCATACCACAGGGAATTTCAAATCCTCTCTCACCAAATGCCCACATCACTCCCTTAGGATAGTTGGTCCAATCAGCTTCCTTCTCAGGCTTTAATCCTTCAATACTTGATTCCATCACACCAAGCTGCTCAAAATTCATGGAATAAAAACGAAGCTTCTTATCCTCTCTTTTTCTTGCTACCGCATAAGTACCAATTGTCAGTGCACAGGGAAATACATGACCTGCATTATAGTCAGTATGTTCTCCGATTAAATTTACTCTGCCCGGTGCAAAAAATACCTTAACACCTTCTGTGTCACCAAATACTTCTTCAAATTTCTTTAAAATGATTTCTTTCATTGTTTTCCCTCCGAAATAAAATACCTTTATTACTCTTATGGTATGATATCGTCCTAAAAAAAAACAGACAGGTTTGTTGTGCAAACCTGTCAAAATGTTAACTGTTTATCTGATTAATCTGATTGATGAAATCCTCAACCTGCTTTAAATACTCTTTATTCTTTCGGGTTTCCCCTTTCTGCATCTCTTTGCGGTAGGCGGAAGGAGACATTTTTTTCATCTGCTTGAATGATTTGGTAAAAACAAGAGGATCTGTATATCCGCAGGAAAGTGCAATACTTTCTATCGGCAGCGACGTCAGTTGCAAAAGCTCCGTAGCCTTGGTGATACGAAATGTGGTTAAAAACTGCTGGGGCGACATTCCCATTGCTTCATGGAACAAGGTGTATAAATAACTTCTGTTGATACACACATAATCCGCTACATCCGTAATTTTAATGGGGTTACAATAATTACCCTGTATAAACTCTACCGCACGTCGTACATAATTATCTGCCCGGCTGCTCTCACCCTTCTCTTCTATGGTAGCTCCCTCTGCAATTAGGGACAAAAACATCTGTAGCTGCCCGTTCCTGCGAAGGTCATTTGCTACGCCGAAGGTATTGTGCTCCATCATATCCTTCACAACCTGATAAAGCTCTTTTTCCTTCTCAGATTTAAAAATCGGATTGCTTAAGGAAAAGCCCATAGATTTCACCAAATCCGGTGCCAAACTTCCGCCGAATCCTACCCAGACGTAGGTCCATGGGTCTTCTTCGTCCGACTGGTAAAATGCCAATTCCTCCGGAGGTATCAAAAATCCGTATCCCTGTTCAAGTGGATATTCTTTCCCGCCGATAGAAAATTTTCCTTTTCCGCTTAATACAAAATGAATCAAATAATGAGGCTTAATGGCAGGTCCAAAGCTGTGAAGAGGTTCCGTGCGCGACAAACCGCAGCAGTTTACAAATAAACTGCCGTCTTTTCCTTTGGCAAATTCTAATTTGTACGCTTTCTCCATAGTTTCACCTGCTTACTGTTCCTATACCTCTTAGTTGGCCGATTCTTCAGCGACAGACTCCTCTGCTACATCTTCTGCCTCTTCTTCAGAGACTTCTTCCGGCCCGGCAAGAACAATGGCTTCCGATTCTTCATCATATACAAGTATCAGCTCTATACCCTCTTCCGTATATTCTTCTACCGGGAGAATTAACTCTGCATTGCCGCTCTTTTCGTCTTTTTCTTTATCATCCTTTTTGGAATCGTCGCTTTTTACATCCTCAGACCCTGAACCACTTTCTACGGTAAGCACCCATGCAGTGTTTTCTGCATCTCTCTGAATCATCAATCCGGTCATAGTTTGTCCGTCTTCCAAGGGAGTCAAATTCTGAAGTACGTTCACCTGCAACTCTTGATTTCCCTGCTCATACAATTTCAACGCGGAAATTGCTTTGCCGGTATTATTTACTACCGTAACCGGAATCGTTACAATAATTGCTGCATCCTCCTGCTCCTTTACCTGGGTAAGTGCCACATGAAATTCATCGTAGGTCCCAATCAAAGAGTCCATAATCTGAATGAGTAAATCGATTTCCTCGTCCTCCATATCGTTCAGATTGTATGCTTCCACTTCCGTAATTTTTTCTCTCAGTGCAAGAAGCTGCTCATCATACGCATTGTCACTAATCTGATTATGTGCTTCTACTACCCGATTATGTTTCTCTATCAGTTCCGTATACTTCTGCTGTGCCTGAAGCACTTTCTCTTCAGAAGGTCCGCATGCGGTAACAGAAAAGCAAAGTATGCATATCATTATAAGAGATAATATTCTTTTTTTTATTTTCATAATAAGTAACCTACCTCATTCAAATTGGAACGTTACTTAATAGTATAAAAAAACATCCCTAAAAAAGCAAGGAAATATCTTCGAAAAATACTTGACAAAGCAAACTCATTATCTTAAAATAATTTTTGTGCCACGAGCATGAGCCCAGATAGCTCAGTTGGTAGAGCAGAGGACT
>JAFQQI010000047.1 GCA_017411305.1 Lachnospiraceae bacterium | reverse complement strand
TTCGCAACCTTAAAAACAGATTGGTAGCGAAAGCGGCCGCACATTTTATCCTTTTTGTCAACTATTTTTACAAAATAAAAAGACTCTTATATTATTTCTAACATAAGAATCTAATTATTATTTATTAACTAAATGACATTGCCTATAAGGGCTTTTTTATTAACGGATTTCGATTACTTCATATCCTGCTTCTGTTACAACAGCCTTCAATGTTTCATCGGCCACCTCTGCATTCAGCACCAGCTCGGCGCTCTTGTTCTCAAGGCTCATGGTAACACTTGCAACGCCTTGTACTGCCTCAAGCACTTTCTGCACTCTGCCGGTACAGTGACCGCACATCATTCCTTCAATAGTCATTGTTTTGTTCATAGTCATATCCTCCTTATTTTGAATCTCATTATTTTCATTGTATTTATAATCAGCTTGCATATACTCCGTTGTACTGTCCTCTTTGCCGTTTGTTTCATCGTTTTCCCTTAAAGTCCGTATTGCTTCTGCCTTGAAATTTCGCAGCCGAAGTGCATTTCCCACTACGAACAAGCTGCTCATGCTCATAGCTGCCGCACCTATCATAGGGTTTAAACGGATACCAAAAGCCGGATAAAAAGCTCCTGCTGCCAACGGTATACATACTGCATTATAAAAGAATGCCCAAAATAAATTCTGCTTGATGTTGCGAATTACCGCCTTACTTAAACGAATAGCGGTAATAGCATCTGTAAGACTGCTCTTCATCAAAATAATGTCTGCACTGTCAATAGCAACATCTGTTCCTGCTCCGATGGCAATTCCTACATCTGCTGCTACCAATGCAGGTGCATCATTAATTCCGTCACCAATCATGGCAACCTTTCTGCCTTCCTTTTGCAGACGTCTGATTTCCTTTTCTTTATCCTCGGGAAGCACCTCTGCAATAACCTGATTGATAGAAAGCTTTTTGCGGACAGCCTCTGCTGTTCTTAGGTTGTCGCCGGTTAACATAACTACATCTATCTTCATATCATGAAGCGCTTTGATTGCCTGTTTAGAAGTTATCTTCACAGTATCTGCCACTGCGATAATGGCAAGAAGTTCTCCTCTGCCGGCCTGTCCCCCTGCTTTCATTGCAAACAAAAGCGGTGTCTTTCCCTCCTCTGCCAGTCCGGCAAGAGCTGCTTGTTGCTCCTTAGAAAGGGTTACCTCCTTTTCTTCCATAAATTTGCGGTTACCGGCAAAAAATTCTTTGTCCTCATACACACCCTGTACTCCTTTACCAAATACCGCTTCAAAGTTTTCTACTTTTGGAATTATCATTCCTTTGCTTTCCGCTTCCTGAACGATAGCCTCTGCAAGAGGATGTTCACTGGGTTTCTCTACAGCAGCCGCCAGCAACAAAATATGATCAATGCTCAGCCCATTGGCATATCCCAATACATCTGTTACCTTAGGTTTTCCTTCGGTGATGGTTCCTGTCTTGTCAAGTACCACGGTGTCAATATCTCTTGCCGCCTGCAATGCGTCTCCTGACTTAATCAAGATTCCATTCTTAGCGCCCACACCTGTTCCTACCATGATTGCCACAGGAGTTGCTAATCCAAGCGCACAGGGACAGGAAATAACCAGCACGGAAATGGCACACTGCATGGCAGTTTCAAAACCGCCGCCTATTGCCATCCATATGATAAAGGTAACTACTGCAATACTCATTACAGCAGGAACAAAAATGCCTGCAATTTTATCCGCAAGCTTTGCAATCGGTGCTTTCGAAGAAGATGCCTCCTCCACCAATCTGATAATTTGAGACAAAGTAGTATCCTCACCCACCTTCACTGCACGGCAAATCAGTCGTCCTGCTTTGTTCATGGTAGCGGAAACTACCAAATCCCCTGCCTGCTTCTCTACCGGAATACTTTCGCCTGTAATGGCTGCCTCATCCACGCTGGAAGTACCTTCCACTACTACACCGTCAGCAGGAATTAGGCTTCCGGGCTTTACTACAAACAGATTATCTTTTAATAATTGCTCGGTAGGAATTTCCTTTTCTTCTCCATTGGTCAAAAGCAAAATAGCTGTCTTAGGAGACAAATCCATAAGCTTTTCAATTGCCTCGCTTGTCTTACCCTTCGAACGGGTCTCCAAATACTTACCGACGGTAATTAATGTCAATATCATGCCGGAGGACTCAAAATATAAATCAGACGCATATCTGCTTACCAGCTCAGCATCCCCGTGTCCCAAACCATAGCCCATCCGGTAAATGGCAAACACGCCGTACACCAGCGCCGCACCGGAGCCAATGGCTACCAAAGAGTCCATATTGGGGCTGAAATGAAACAGGGATTTGAATCCTACTTGAAAGAACTTGCGGTTTACATAAATAATCGGTAGCACCAGTAAAAACTGGGTAAATGCAAAGGTAATTGCATTTTCATTTCCATGAAATAAATCATGTAAAAATGCCGGAACCGGAATCCCCAGCCACATAAAAACCATATGATGCATGGAAACTGCCATCAGAATAATCATAAAAGCAATGGATATTGTAAGGCGGACCTGCATGGCACGGTTCTCCTTTTTACCTTTGAGGGCTTCCCTTCCTGCTAATTCGTTTGTTCTGTTTTCTTTCTGCACCGACGCTGCTTCCAAACTATCCTGCATCAGCGATGCACCATAACCGCCTTTCTCTACTGCCGCTATAATCTTCTCGGTGTCACAAACAGCTTCATCATATTCTACCTGCATGCTGTTTGTCAGGAGATTCACACTGATTTTTTCCATACCCGGCAGTTTGCCCACACTTTTCTCCACATGGGAAGAACAGGCTGAGCAGGTCATACCTGTCACTACATATTTTTCTTTTATCATTATTGAACCTTACCTCTCTGACTGCTATTCTTACATAAGTGATTGCAAAACTCGTTAAATAGACTGATACGGTGTACAAAATAACTAATTCATGAGCAAGGGTACTTTGGAGCCGTCGGTACTTAGGTACTGTATTTTAGCACCTTATGTACCGCTACGAGCGACAAGTAGACAGAGCGTGCCCTGCGATGAATTTGTTTATTTTGTACAGTATAGGAAGTGTATATCCGAGTTTCGCAAAGGCCTACCTATTTCAGCTTTTTTACCAAGTCGATGACCTCTTCCATAATCCCCTCGTTGCCTTTTTCTATTTCTTCAATAACGCAGGTCTGCAAATGCTCCTGTAACACAATATAGCCAAACCCTTGCAGCGCACTCTCCACCGCTGCCACCTGGGTCAGAATATCTCCGCAATATCTGTTTTCATTCAGCATACGGCTGATACCGTTTAACTGTCCAATCATACGGTTTAGCCTGTTCTGTAACTGCTTTTGCTGTTCCTTACTTCTGGGCGTATTCTTCTGATGACAACAGCAAGTTACTTCTTCACTCATAATAATTATCCTCTTCCTACAAAATTGTTCCTATTTTCATAATTTAAATTATCATGAAAGAAATGACAGGTATACCCCACGGGGGTATGCTCTGCCATTTCACTATAAACCGATTTTTCTGTTATGTCAATTATCATTATTGACATTATCATTATTCATTATTGACATTATCATTATTCGTTAAAATCTCCAACTGAAGAAATGAGCGGAGTGAATGCAAATCTTTCTTCCGCTCTAAATGCAAAAATAAAGGATTGAGCGGTGCGAAAACAAATCCTTCTTCCGCTCTAAATGCCAATATACGGAAATGAGCGGTATGAAAACAAATCCTTCTTCCGCTCTAAATGCAAAAATAAAGGATTGAGCGGTGCGAAAACAAATCTTTCGTCCGCTTAAAATGCAATATATGGAAATGAGCGGTATGAAAACAAATCCTTCTTCCGCTCTAAATGCAAAAATAACAGATTGAGCGGTGCAAATGCAAATCCTTCTTCCGCTTAAAATGCCAATATAAGGAAATGAGCGGTGCAAAAGCAAATCCTTCTTCCGCTCTAAATGCAAAAATAACAGATTGAGCGGAAAGAGGTGTTCTTGATAAACGTTTAAAAAGAAAATACTTGCAGATTTTCTTTTTGTACCTATCTATCTTATCATCTCTAAGCATTTCTTAGTATACTCCGCAAAATCACTGACATTACTTAGCAATCCCTTTTGTAGTCTGTCACTTGTTGCAAGCGCAAGGTCAAACTGTTCCTGTGTAATATCCTTTTGTTTGAGTGCCTCCTCCAGTTCATCCATATCATCCACAAGAACCGTTCCGTCAGGGTAGACTACCAAATCCAAATATAAATCATCAATATAGGGTATCCCATCTGCATCAATTCCCTGTGCGGCAATCATATCAATATACCACAACAGAATCTCTTCCTTTTCATTCATCATTGCCGTAATACAATACCAATCATCTTCCGGCAAGATACTCAACCACTTAATTCCTTTATCACAAACAATAATATCTTCGCCTCTGAATTTCCATGTCTGCGCTTTGCTGACTTCCCGGACTTCAATTAACCCAATATATCCCGTTATTAGTTTCGAAGTCACTCTGCTTCCACACAATTCTTTTGATAAAATACATTTCCACTCATCATAAGACAGTCTGCTTCTCTTCATTCTTATCTCTCCACACTTTACAAGGACTCCACAAATTCCTCTATGAGCCGGTTTACAATCTCAGGCTTATCTGTATTGGAATTATGTCCCGCATCCTTAATCCATTCCAAACGGATACCTGTATTTTTGTGCCATGCTTTACTGTATCTGATGCAAGAACCCGCTTTATCCTTCTCTCCGCAAATCAGAAGTGCAGGACAAGTAACCTCATAAGGTAAATTTTCTTCTATGGCTTCTGCCAAAATCCGAAAACCGTGTCCTGATAATTTGGCATAACGCTCCTGATTTCCATCATAGGTCATCATCATGTCATACATCAGACTTCTTCCATAGGCTGTTGTGGCAACGCCCTTTGTCCCGGATTTCAGCAATGATTTCCATGGATAGTAACGATATACCGGCTCCATCCTTTTTAGTAACCATAGCTCAGCTACTGTCAGGTATTTTCTCTGAAGGGGCGCTGAATCAACAGATACAAAACCTTTCAGTTTTTCAGGAAACAGCTGTGCATATGCCTGTCCCACATATCCACCCATGGATTGTCCTATGATAATGGGTCTGTCCATTCCTTCTTTCTCTAAAATATGATCCAGCCACTTTGCTTTATCCATAAGCGTAAAATCAAAAGAAAAAGGCCATGAAGAAGCATGCCCCGGTGCATCCCACACAAAGACATTATACTTATCCTTAAAATAGGCAATCTGTTTATCAAACAATCTGTGGTCAGCTGTCAACCCCGGCAAAAAGACTAAGTTTTTCTTTTCCTTATCTACGTTTTCACCGGTAAAATAATGAATGTTCCCACAACGGGTTTCGAATTGTTTCTCAATCATTGTTTTGCTCCTGTAATTATGCTTCTAATTATCTAATTTTTAGTATATCATTTTTCTTTTCACAATCAATTAAATTTTTGCACGTTAAAGTTTACATTTCGCACGTCCAAGTGGGTTCCTATTTTTCGTCTATAGAATTATAATAATGATATCGGAGGTGATCATATGACTACCGGAGAAAAATTATCATTGCTTCGAAAGAAAAAAGGATTAACGCAAGAAGAATTATCCGAAATTTTAAAAGTATCACGGCAATCCGTTTCCAGATGGGAGATGGATGCAACCTTTCCGGAAACAGATAAACTTATTGCATTGAGTAAGCTGTTTGGATGCAGCATTGATTTTTTGCTTAATGACAGCATTCAGGAAATCAGAGAAAGTGATTCAGAAACATCTATCACCGATTGCTATCAGTTTATTCGTGATTGCGGATTTTTCTTTTTGGCAACATCAGTTGACAACCAGCCTAAAGTAAGACCATTGGGAATGATATACTCTAATGGTAAAGAACTGCTTATTGCTACAGACAAACGCAAAAATGTATATTCCGATTTAATGTCGAATTCTCTGCTTGAGATTGCCACCTATAATTTGCATACACGCAAGTGGATTAGAATTAGCGGAAAAGCCGAGATTGAAGAGTCCATACATATCAAAGAGGAAATGATGAATGCATATCCCCTTTTGAAGCAAAAGTATCTGAATGAATCAGAAATGTATTTTGTTATTTTTAAAATACTCATCGATAATATTGAAATAGCCTAAAAAATGAAAAGGAGACGAATGAAAATGCAGAAGCTTAATTCAGAAACAAAAGAAATCATGACTCAGCGCTTTGGAAAGGATACAATTCTTGCATTAGCAACCTTGGAAAACGGTGTGCCATATGTCCGGAATGTAAATGCTTATTATGAAGATGGTACCTTTTATATAATCACCTATGCCCTCTCCAATAAAATGAAACAGATTGAAAATAATCCCAAAGTAGCGATTGCCGGTGATTGGTTTACCGGTCATGGAAGCGGAACCAGCCTTGGTTATTTTGGAAAAGAGGAAAACGAAGCTATTGCGAAAAAGCTTAAAGCTGCTTTTTCTGCCTGGATTGACAACGGTCATAATAATTTTGATGATGAGAACACTTGTATTCTTAGCATTACGCTTACTGATGGAATTCTTTTTTCGCAAGGCAAAAAATATGATATTGATTTTACAACCAACTGAGATGAAAATGCTGCCGGCAATGTACCGGCAGCATTTCAATTTCTGAAAAAATATTGTATTTGATATTGTTTATTTTGCATGAATGGCTAATGCAAAGCCACCGTTAACGGAAAGGGGAATCATCTTTTCATCACCCTTCTTCACAGTAAAGTGCTCTACCTTCACCTTGTGCATATCATGCAGGTGGGATGCCGGACGCTGGGTACACTCTGTCAGCATATCCACCATTTCCTGTGTAGGAGCAGGAAGCGCACCTACTGCTGCATCAAACGGCAGCTCATCGGAAAGGTCATCGCAATAAAGGTCTGCTTCATAAGTCACTCCATCCTCTAAGAAATCAAAGGATAGCTCCACATTTCTGGGAAGGCGTGCGCAAATGGCTCCGACATACCAATCCTTTCCGTATCTTCTTGCCATGGTTACGTGGGATGCAGGTTCTCCCTCTAACAGCTTGGTTTCATCAAAGCAGGCCGGCACTTCCATTAAGAAAGGCTTGCAAGGATGCTTTAGCACTACTTCCGGCTTTTCGCTGAAATTCTGTATGTAGCTGGTACCTACCACTGTAAGCGCAGTTTGATGTGCGTCTGTAGTACCTGTCAAATAAGTCTCGAAAGTTACCGGCGTATAGTCTGCAGGACCAACTGCACATCTGGTAAAGGGTAAGGTACAGTTATGTGCCGCATCCGGTCCCATAGGCAGGAAGGTGGAGAAATTCTGTAAATATTCACCACCCATAACAGCTTCTCTTGTCATCACATGAGGCCATGTTCGGATTTCACCTGCAGGCTTGGTAGCACCGTGGAAATTCAGCATCAGCTTAAACTCTGCAGCCAGCTCTGCCAACATATCATACTGTGCCACTCTCTCCTGACCGTCTGATTCAAAGAAGTCAATCTTAAGCCCTACTACACCCCAGGAGCTCCAAAGCTTCATTTTATCATAAGCGGTCTGATAGTCACGCATCTGTGCGCTGTGTTCCCAAAGCCAAACCTTAATCTTACGTTCTTCGCAATACTTTACCAGTTCAGGAATATCAATATGTCCGGGCCAGCCGCCGTCAGCCAGATAATAAGGCCAACCCATTTCTGCCGCATAGTTTACAAAATCATGGATACGGTCAATATCCTTAGTAGAATCATTTTCCACCATCCAATTCCATGCACACACACCGCCCTTAACAAAGCTTGCATCTTTCAATATAGACGGAGGATTTAAGTTTTCAAGCAAATTGGATTCTACAATATCCCCCAGACTTCCTGCCATGATAACACGCCATGGGGTTGTAACGGGGTATTTGCCGTGAATGTTATCTAATTTATCCGGTGCCTTCTGAATAGTAAAAAGACGCTTATTCTCTTTTGTAGAACGGAGATGAGAGCCACCGTAATTACCGAATACGCCTGCCTCTGCATATAATGTAAACACACCGGGAAGGGCTTCCGTAAGTACCGGGAATGCAAAGGGATTCTGATGCAGTTCGCTGAAAGGAACCGGATTATAATGGTCCTCATAAGAGAAAATCAGCTTCTGTGCGTAAACACGTATTGCACTATCCGGCAACGCATATCCTGTTGCTTCTGAAATAATTTCTGCTTCTCCCTCACCCGGAAGCACCAGACGCAGAGCTGCTCCGTCATTATAAGCGCGACCTTCAATCTGCAAGGTCTTATCTTCTTTTTGCAGGGTCCAAAGCACTATACTTGCCTGGTTCTTACATACTGCCTTTTTAAATGCAGGTAAAGAATAGGTCTCATCAATGGCATCATAAGCGATGCTTTCATGTGTAAGTCCCCGGGATAAATCTACCTCTGCCATACAAATTCCCAAAGGTGAGGGATTCAGCACAGGCTTTCCTGCAAGAATCACCTGATAAAAGGGTGTTCCGTTCTGAAGGGACAATAAGAGCTCTAACTTACCGTCCGGTGACGTAATCCGAAATTCGTTCATTTGTAACCTCCTATATATTTATGCTTTTAATGCTCTCATGGCATTTAAAATTGCTATCACAGCTACACCAACATCCGCAAATACTGCTGCCCACATGGATGCCATGCCTGCTGCTGCGAGCAACAATACCAGCACTTTAATACCGATTGCAAACACAATATTCTGCTTTACAATCACCAGCGTCTTTCTTGAAATTTTCATAGCTCTTGCCAGCTTGGAAGGTTCATCCGTCATAATGACTACATCTGCCGCTTCAATAGCTGCGTCAGAGCCAAGTCCGCCCATAGCAATACCGATATCGGCTCTGGCAAGTACCGGTGCATCGTTAATACCGTCCCCCACAAAGGCCAGCTTACCTTTTGCAGATTTTTCAGCAAACAGTTCTTCTACCTTGGAAACCTTATCCCCTGGAAGAAGCTCTGCATAATAGCTTGTTAAAGAAAGTGTTTCTGCCACCTTTTTTGCTACTTTCCTATGGTCTCCGGTTAACATAACTATCTTTTTCACACCGGACTCCTTTAAATCCTTAATTGCCTTAGCAGCATCCTGTTTGATTTCATCCTCTATCAAAATATATCCCAAATAGCAGTTTCCTTCTGCGACATAAATTAGAGTTCCTGCTTCATCTGCTTCTTCAAATGCAATGCCTCTGCTTGTAAGAAGCTTTTCATTACCCGCCAAAATCTCACGGTTACCGATTTTTACCACTACTCCGTGTCCGGCTATTTCTTCGGCATTGGTAATAAGAGACGTATCCACAGTCTTACCGTATGCAACAAGCAATGATTTGGAAATGGGATGATTGGAAAAGCTTTCCGCATAAGCCGCAAGCTGTAATAATACCGCTTCCGTACCGCTTGCCTCTGTACTGCCTGCTTCTGTACTTCCTGCTTCTGCTTTTTCGCTGATATCCTCTGCCTTCACAGGTACAATACCGTTCTCCTTAGCTTCCTTAGAAAGCACTGCCTTGGAAACCGCAAAGTTCCCTTTGGTCAGGGTTCCTGTCTTATCCATTACAACTACTTCCGTATCCGCAAGGGCTTCCAAATAGTTGCTTCCCTTTATCAGAATGCCTTCCTTACTTGCACCGCCTAAGCCACCGAAAAAGCTAAGAGGAATACTGATAACAAGTGCACAGGGACACGAAATAACCAGAAAAGAAAGTGCCCTGTAAATCCAGTCACTCCATCCGCCACCCAATAAAAGAGGCGGAATCACTGCAAGAAGTGCCGCACAAATAACTACCACAGGTGTATAGTACTTAGCAAACTTGGTGATAAAATTCTCTGCCTTGGCCTTTTTGCTGCTTGCATTCTCCACCAGATCGAGAATTCTTGCTACAGTGGACTCACCATAAGGCTTTGACACCGTAATCTCCAGCACACCGTTTTTGTTCACACAGCCGCTGATAACCTCGTCACCTTCCGATACATCCCTGGGAATACTTTCTCCGGTAAGAGCCATGGTATCCAGGGATGAGTTCCCTTTTTCTATTACACCGTCAAGGGGTATCCTCTCACCGGGGCGCACCAGAATGCTATCCCCTACTAATACCTCATCCGGATCTGCCTCTACCCATTCGCCTTCACGGAACACATTTGCATAGTCCGGTCTGATATCCATAAGGGCTGTGATAGACTTTCTTGATTTGCCTACGGCATAGGATTGGAAACACTCACCCACCTGATAAAAGAGCATAACCGCAACAGCTTCCGGATAGTCTCCCACAAAGAACGCTCCGACAGTTGCAATCGTCATCAGGAAGTTTTCGTCAAATATCTGGCCTTTACCCATATTACGCAATGCATTTTTTACAACATCACCGCCAATAATAAGATAGGCTGCCAAAAATACTGTCAGATGACAAAACCACTGCAATGTACCGAATATCCGTTGAAATAATACAGCCGCAAGATACACAACTGCTCCGATTACAACCCTTTTGATTCGTTTCTTTAGCTTCTTACTCATAATTTACAGCTCCGTTATCTGTTTTCGCATTTCCCTACAATTATTTTTCAATTACTTCCACATCAGGCTCAAATTTCTTTACAATCTTCTCAATATCTTTGTAAATGGATTTGGCCTTATCATCCTCTACTTCAATCACCAGCTTCTGGGTCAAAAGTGTAACGGTGCTTTTGCTGACGCCTTCAAGCTTTCCTACTGCCTCTTCAATTTTTGCTGCACAATGTGCACAATCCAAATCTTCCAAAATATAAGTCTTTTTCATTCTGATTCCTCACTTTCTTGATTTATTCATTAATATGCTCCATACCCTGATTTAAGATAGCCTTGATGTGATCGTCTGCCAAAGAATAAAAAATTGTCTTTCCTTCTCTTCGGTTTCTGACCAGATCCATCTGCTTTAGAATCCGCAGCTGATGGGAAATCGCCGATTGTGTCATATTTAAAATCTGTGCCAAGTCACATACACACATCTCTGAACAAAGAAGCACATATAAAATTTTGATTCTGGTAGAATCGGCAAATACCTTAAAAAAATCAGCAAGGTCATAAAGCTTCTCTTCATCAGGAATCTCTTTATTCACCTGCTTCACAATTTCCTCATGCACATGAATATATGCACACTGCTCAATTCTGTCATCTGTCTGCTTCATATCTGCTCCTTTCCCTGTCCTATTTCCTAACATTCTTCTCACGTTTGAAACATATGAACAATTATTCATATGTTCATTATATCACTATTTATTGATATGTCAATACTGATATTAAAAAGAGAATGTGCACATCAAAGCACATTCTCCAATTCTTCACCGTTTAGTACTGCCCTGTAAAGGGTTCCGTCTTTATAATAGCAAAGTTTTAAAGAAAAAAATGGTTCTTCCTTCTCTAGTAAATCAAAGAAAATTAAGTCGCCTTTCCATAAATTAAGTTCCGGAATTTGTTTTTTAGGCACCCATTCCAGTTTCCCTTCCGTGCATTCTGTCATGACTCCTTCATAACCATCAGCAGTATACAGACACATATATTCTGTAGGATAATCTTCACAGTCAAAGGTTACAATTCCCCGAAATTGATAGGAAGTAAGTGTCAGTCCTGTCTCCTCTTTCGCCTCCCGGAGCAAACATTCTTCCGGGCTTTCATCTTCCTCAAAATGTCCGCCGATACCTATCCACTTATCCTTATTAATATCATTTTTCTTGGATATCCTGTGCATCATCAGATAGCAATCATCCTTCTCGATATAGCATAATGTTGTTAATCTGCTCCTTGACATCATTTAGTCCCTCTAGCTACTATATTTGATAATCAAAAGCTCTACGCTCATGTTATCATTCATCTTACCGGTTTTAATTGCTTCTTCTGCTTCCACACAGGCTTCTACCGCTTGCCTAAGCTCTTCTTTGCTAAAGCGGGAGCATTGTGCCATATATTTTCCTGCAATAAATCCGGGAAGACCCACTTTTTCCCCGATTGCTTTATTCTGAAAACCTTTTCCTTTCAACTCTCTGACCTGCATTAGCAGATTAAACTGCCGGGCAATCAAAAAAAGAATCCTCATAGGCGGCTCTTTCAGTGCCAACAGTTCATAATAAAGCTCCAGTGCTTTCTGTTGCTTTTTATCTGCAATCGCTGAAACCATATCAAAAATATGACTACTCAACTGCTTCGTACAAATCTCTTCGATATCCTCAGCTGTAATAATATCTTTGTCCATGCAGTAGCAGAAAAGCTTCTCTGCCTCTTTGCGGATATTCTCCATGTCTGTTCCTGTTTTTTCCAAAAAGAACTCCAAGGTTGCAGATGAAATCTGTTTTCCTTCCTTTTTCATCATTCCCAGAATCCAGCGTTTTAAAGTAGCTTCATCCTGCACGGCAAATTCTGCAACAGTTCCTTTTGCTTGCACTGCTTTATAAAGCTTACTGCGCTTATCCACCTCAGCTTCTACCAGTAAAAAAGTGGTAGTTTCTGCCTGTCCCGATATATACTCTGCAAGAGCCTCGCCGCCGCTTTTAAACAGCCCGCTGTTTTCCAGCACAATTAACCGTTTTTCCGCAAAAAAAGGCATGGTTTCCGCGAGGTCAATGATTTCTCCCAGAGAAATATCCTTCCCTTCAAAATAATGATAGTTCATGGTATCATCACCGATAATTGCCTTCTTCAACCTGTCGCGGTACTGTCTGCGCAGATATGCTTCTTCCCCATAAAGCAGATAAAGATTCTTCAATTGTCCCGTCTTAATGTCTTCGTTTAATCGCTGCATACTTTTATATTTCTGTCCGCTCTGTCATATTGTGGATAATTTCCTTTAATATCATCGGTAAAAACGGTTTTGTAACATAATCATCGCATCCCAGTTTTGCAAATTCTTTGGACGTATCCAATGTCTTATCACTAGTCATCAGTACAACAGGCGTTGTGAATTTTTCCCTGATTCGCCTTAAAGTTTCCAGTCCGTCCATCTCCGGCATCATATAGTCAAGCATAATCAAATCAAATCTTTGTTGATCTAATAAAGCAAGTGCTTCACTACCACTCTCTGATGATACGATTTCATATCTGGGTTCATCCTTCATAATCCGTGTAATAATTGCCCGGTTAATCATTTCATCATCAACCACCAGGATTTTACGCCTCATGGTATCATTTTGCCGCATGTTGTATTCTTTATCCTCGTCAATCATTTGCAGCATAATATCTGCCACCTTAGGATCAAACTGGGTTCCTTTTCCTTTTTCGATTTCTCCACGCACGATTTCCCGTTGTAATCCGTCACGATAGCTACGGTTACTGGTCATAGCATCGTAGGAATCGGCCACTCCCAAAATCCTTGCCACCTCAGGTATTTCGTTTCCTGCCAACCCGTTAGGATATCCGTTACCATCATATCGTTCATGATGATATTTAGCACCGGTTGCTATTACATTATCCCCGGCAATTCCTCGTAATATATGATATCCTGTTATCGGATGAATTCTGATAATATCATACTCTTCATCTGTAAGCTTTCCGGTTTTATTAATAATTTCAACAGGAATTCGGATTTTACCGATATCATGTAAAAGTCCGGCACGATATATTTCTTCCTGTTCCTCTGTACTCTTTCCCAGACGCTCTGCTATCCGACGGGAGTATTCCGCAACGCGCTTAGAATGACCGCTGGTATACCGATCTTTAGCATCTACCGCTTCGCTTAGTGCTGTAACCGTCTGTAAATAAAGATTCTTTGTCTTCTTCTGCTCATCTTGTAAAGCTCTTGTTTTTTCTGTTACATCACGTTCCATGGCCTCACCGTAATTTTCTACGGCATCTGAATACTTCTTTTCCATGGTACAATCATTAAATTCCAGTAAATATCCGTTTTTTCCTTTTGTACCATATGTAATACGTCGGATACTCAGTTTATAATAATCCTTATTAATATTAATAATTTTATTAATATTCTCCTGACCGTTCCATTCTTTCAGATACTCAACAACCACCTTATAAAAATAGCTGTCAGAAACCGGAACTTCTTCATCAACAATCCATGTTTCTATTTCCGGAAACAGCTCTTTAATAAAGGTATTTGCACTGATATACCGATACTTATTATCGAATGCCAAATAGCCGCATCTGCTCATTCTTTCTAAGGAATTAGAAATATTAGCAGACATGTCGTACATATTAATTCGTTCAAAATATTTGGTTAAAAAAGCAATTCCTATTAAATACCCTATTGCCAAAAAGCTGATACTACTGCCACTGATACGCTCAATCAGATAAGTGAAAAATACTACTAACCCAATTCCGCTGATAGTAACTACCGTGCGGGTTGATATTTCTTTTCTGTGCCGGATAGCATAAATAACAAAGCTTATCATTATTGCCATATATATGAATGTCATGACAATATGTAATTTATGGAGGGGACCATAGGTCTTGATAAGGTAGCTGTAACCATCTCCAAATGCCAGCTCTGCATTCTTATAGTATATTTCCATTTTACCGATGGTAAGGGCTCCTCCCATAACAATAGACGAACCCAGTGTTAATAATGCAATCCATATTTTGTGAATATGAATATTACATAACTTTCCCAGAAAAAGCAACATGATTATCGGGAGGTAACACGCACCCACATAAATGACTTTGTTTGCCAGAATTGCTACCTCCAAGGTTTTCGAAGAAGCAAGCAAATATCTGCCCAAACAATTTATGACAAGTAAACCAATCCCTACCAAAATCAGGGTATCTACCTTCTTATTGGTGACCAAAACCCTGATAAGCATTATTAAAGATAAGACGAATATAATAAAGTAAAACCACGTAACCATGATTCCTATCCCTCTTTATTTCCATATTCTGCATTTCTGCATCTTGCATTTTGTATCTTGCATTTCCGGTTTGCTTCCCTTCCGGCATGCTTACATCTATTATTTTAGATGATAATGTTTATAATGGCAATCGCTTTCTTGCTTAACTGTATATTTTTAGTCACCTTTGCTTTTACAGGAAAATACATTGAAGCATTTTATCCAATTCCTTAGTGTTTAATGGTTTTGTTGCTGTTTCAAATGTAATAAACAAATTCACACCAATATATATTCCATTGTTCTCATACATTTGTAGCTTACGGACATTATTCTCTACATAAGTCATATCATCCATTCTTCCGAAATGTTCCAAATAAACTACTTCTCGGGTAGGCATCTTCAAGATTGTAAAATCCGGTCTTTTCTCCACGTCGCCCACTATAAGAGGATATTCATATCGATACGGAATTCCAAGAAGAAACAGTTTATCTGCAATTATTTTTTCTGATTTAGAGCGCACACGTTCTCCTTTCTCTGTATAATATTCCGGCGTTCCCTCTGAAAATGGCATAGGTGCATAATTTAAATTTTCCCATCTTTTCACATATTCCTCATCTGAGATTTCTGCCACTTCAATTATTTTTCGCCGAAACGGATGGGTTTTTCCATACAATCGTTTTAAACTTGTTTCATGATATCCTTTCAAAAATTTTTCGATAATTTTGATTCTTCTTTCCACTGTCTGTAAAAGTTCTCTGTCATAATCTCTCTGTGCTAATGCTTTCGCTGTTGCGATTTCTGATTTTTTTAAATATTGTCCGTTTTTCTTATCTCCTTCTTTTTTCACATAACATTCATATTTACCTCTTTTACCGGAGATGCGCAATGATCCTTTCGATGCTTTTTCCAATCTCCTGCTTACACTGACTTTAAGTTTCTTTAACGCTGATACTTCTTCACGTAATGCCGCTTCAAAATGATGCATATTATTTCCTCCTTCTAGTTTTTATATAATTTTCTATTTACCTATATCATAAGTCCTCTCTTCTGTGTTCTTCATACTTTTAAGCGGATCGCGTTTTCTTTTGTTGTCCGCTTCTTACCCGCTTTACTCTTCTAAGCGGATGTAAATTCTCTTCATCGTCCGCTTCTTATAACTTTTGTACTTTTAAGCGGATGCAACTTCTCTTTACCGTCCGCTTCTTATGACTTTTGTACTTTTAAGCGGACGCGGCTTCTCTTTGCCGTCCGCTTCTTATAACTTTTGTACTTTTAAGCGGACGCGACTTCTCTTTACCGTCCGCTTTTTTCACTTTTTATGTCTTTTATGGTAATTTCAAAGTAACAGCTCCATTATCACTTGTTACCAGTACCTGACTATTGAATGCCGCAAGCCGCTCTAAGGTTTCCCTATGGGGATGTCCATAAGAATTATTCTCCCCGCAGGAAATCACTGACACTTTCGGATGAGTTAAAGATAAAAATTCTTCTGATGTAGAGTATCTTGAACCATGATGCGCTACCTTAAGCACATCGATGGGCGCCTGTACTTCTTTCTGCAGTACATGTATCAGCTCTTCCTCTCCTTCCCCTTCCACATCTCCTGTAAACAAAGCTTCAAAGGATTCATATTTCATCAGAAAAACAAGTGAATAAGCATTTTCATTCTTACTTATATATCCCTTTTCCGGATGCAAACATTTCAAATAAAGCTCATCATCCTGCAGTGACATTCCTTCCGAAAAATAGGATATCGGAATCCCCGCCTTTTCAGCAGCTGCTACCAGTTCTTCATACGCTTCTGTTCTTGCAACGCTACCGATATCCGGAAGACATAGCCTTTTCATATCAATGCCTTCGCCGAATGCCAAAAAAAGCAACTCTCTAATCCCGTTACAGTGATCTTCATCAGGATGAGTAATAAATACCGCTTCAAGCTCCCTTACACCATGATATTTCAAATATGGCAAAATCCGATATTTACCCACATCTGATACAGAGCTGCTGCCGCCGTCAATCAAATAATGATTTCCCGACTTACTTTGAATATGAATGCAATCCCCCTGTCCCACATCTAAAAAAGTAATGCTGCACTGCTTCGGCATCGGCCACATCAGCAGTATTACCGCACTGCCCACAAGTAACCATTTCTGTTTCAGGGAAAGTTTTTTCTGCCGGATAATTACTGCAAGCAAAGCTCCAAAATAACATATGACCTTCCATACTGCCGGCCTTCCCGTCACACAAAGTCCACCCGGCAATTTTGTTGCAATACTGCATACGCTATCATAAACTGCTAAAATCCCTTCAACCGGATATCTTACTCCTTCTGCTACAACTTCTGTAGCCGGATACCACGCATTACTTGCAACCATACCACAAACAAGCAACAGCATACCTGACGGCAGTAGCAGACTCATTAAAGGAATTATTAATAAATTAAGCAACACCGAATAAAGCGGTATCTGATAAAAGAACCACATTTGCAAAGGAAGTATCCCAATCGTAACTGTCAGTCCTCCTGCGAACTTGACAAGCCACGGGTTTAGTTCCTTTTCTTTTTTTAGGCGTTTCTTTGTAAGCGCCGGCAATAAAAGCGCAATTGTAAGCGCACAGCCAAAGGAAAGCAAAAAGCTGCCACTATAAAAATATAAAGGTTGCTCAATCAAAATTAAGACGGCCATAACCGCCACTGCAGTTACCATATCATAAGTCCGCCTGCACATCCGCCCCAGCATATGAATACCGAACATGCCTACTGCCCGGATTACAGAAACCGGAAAGCCTGTCATACAGCCATACAGAAGTATCAGTATGGTTGATGCCACAGTGCAAACTGCTACCGGTATTCCCAATCTGCGTAATACTTTAAACAGTGTCATTCCGATTAAGGAAATATGCAAGCCGGAAATAGCTAAAATATGTGCGATACCACTTTTTTGGTAAAGTTCTTTTCTTTCCCCGTCTACCGCTTTCTTCTCTCCCAAAAGCATAGTTTTCATAACGGATGCATCCTTCGGTGCGAGAGTGATATCAAAAATTTCCGAGCATCTGCATTTTAACTTGTAAAGTGTTTCTTTTATCTCATGGTAAGTGTGGGATTGTTGTTGAATTTCTGTCTGATTTAATCGAAAAGATATTTTTAAAATATGATAATAAGATTCTGCATCGAATTGACCCGGATTTGTTGCTTTGTCAAAGCCTTGCATAATTCCGGTCATATGAACGATACTGCCTAATTTGGGCATCGTCTGATTTTCTTTCAAATAACATATTGCCCGGTAATCTCCTAACCGAATATCTGTCCGGTCGCTTCCGTAAAATACAGAAGATAACCTAACATAGACTACCGAAACCTCTTTGTCTGCCTTAAAATAAGTTTCTTTAGCATAAATTTCGCCTGTTACAGCAATACGCTTCCCCTCCCATATCAAAAAATCGGGAGGAGAAGTTTTCACAATCTTTGTAGAACAAAATAAAAAAACAATAATTACAAGGCAGACCATTGCTAACGGTCTTTTCCTCATATAGGTTGAAACAACACCTCCTTACTCATTTCCGGTTTCCACCAAGTCAAGGTTTCTTTCAAATAAAGTAGCTAAGCTAATGCTTTCCGTATAATTTAAATTCGTTTCACCATTCACTGAAATCTGTACCTTATTTACATTAGAAAGCTCCACCAATGAATTTGCCAACGCATAGATTGGAATTTCCGATGCAACATCATAGGTTTTCTCCAAAAATCCGCTATCAAGGTTTACATAACACACATTATCGCGAATATTTACACTGATAATTTTAGTAGCCGGATTCATAACCGGATAAGCCTTTTTATTCT
The DNA here is from genome assembly GCA_017411305.1 of Lachnospiraceae bacterium. Taxonomy (GTDB): domain Bacteria; phylum Bacillota; class Clostridia; order Lachnospirales; family Lachnospiraceae; genus Suilimivivens. The sequence continues at coordinate 69,315 of JAFQQI010000047.1, read as the reverse complement.
TGACAGAGCTGATATCATGAGGCTTCGGACCGGCAATAATTTCCTCCACAACTTGACGTTCAGGCGAAAAATTACTGCTGTACACTACATTTCTGGTCACAGCATTTAGCTTATCCCCCTCTTCGTTGGCAAAATAAAGCACCAATTTCACTCTTTCGTATGCATTGATTTCATTTCCCGCATTATCAATAAATGTTTCTTTATTCATTACACCAACTACGTTACCGGATGCATCAGTTAAAGGTTCTCCGTCTACCAAAAATGAGACATACTGCACCTCCGGCACCTGCATCAGCGTTCTGACGATAGCTGCTCTTGTCAGTATTTCCGTAATCAGCTCCTGCTTTTTATAACCGCCATCAAAGTTCAGTATCAGCTGTCCTTCTTTAATTTCATAATTAAGAATTTTAAAGCTACCGGCAAGAGGCGGTTGATATTCCAACTTTTCCGGAATCCTTCCCAGTTCTCCGATTAGCTCCTGTAAAACATCCCTCTTCTCCGTACTCTGCGTCATATATTCATAATATAGTACTGCAGTAGCATCTTGGTTTACATAATGTATATTATAACTATTTTTCCCTTCCGTTTCTTTCCTTCTGCAGGATATTAGCATCAATCCTAACAAAATCAGCAGAAGAATCACTGTTATTATCTTCTTTTTTTTCATACATGCTCCTTTTATACAGCCACATGTGTCAGAGGAATCTTTACCGTAAACCGGGTTCCTTCTGTTTCAATGCTCTCTGCCTTAATGGTTCCTCTATGCAAAAGTACTGCATTCTTTGTGATAGCCAGCCCCAATCCCGTACCACCAATTTCTCTGGAATGGGATTTGTCTACTCTGTAAAAACGTTCATAAATGCGTTCCAGGGATTCCGGAGGAATTCCCATCCCAGTATCCGCCACTTCAACAGTAAAATACTGATGATCCGCATCCAGGGTTACTGTTACCTTCCCGTGCTTCTTATTATACTTAATGGCATTTTCTATTAGATTAGTAAGGACCAGTGACATTTTTACTTCATCTACCTCTGCCACCACCTCTCTGGTGCTTACCAAAAGCAGTTCAACGTCACTTTTCCTTGCAATGGGGCGAAGTCTTTTTAGAATAATCTCTGTCAATTCATTGATATTAATTACGCTGATATTTAAATCTCCTGCCGCTTTATCCAACTTTACCAAGGCAAGCAAATCGTTGATAATCTTATTCTCACGCTCTATTTCTTCTGCAATATCTACCATAAACTCCCGATAAAGTTCTGCCGGAGCATCTTGCTGAGTCATAAGCGAATCTGCAAGTACCTTGACTGATGTCATAGGAGTTTTTAGTTCATGGGACACATTTGCCACAAACTCTTGCCGGGAATCGTCCAGCACCTTCATACGGCTTTGCAAGCTGTTAAACGCATCTACAATATTCTCCGTTTCAAGATAATCAGGCACTGAAATCGGTTCATTGGTATAACCCTCCTTAATCTCACCGATAGCCTTGGAAATCCGTTCAAATGGTTTGGTCAGTGCACCCGCAAGCATCGTTGCAATTACAAACAGACAAACAATCATGATACACTCAATAATCAGAACCTTCCGATTTAATATATCCATGGTGGCGGTAATAATATCTGTGGATACACTGGTTAACATAACTCCTCTTGTGAGCTCTGTTCCGGCCGGAACTGCTTCTGTCGCCATCTGCTCAGATACCGTCTCTACAATAGGTGTCGTAATCTCAATAAAGCCGTTTGTACTGTCATAATTAGCCATGTCGGTTCCTTTAAAGCATTTAATCACTTCGGTAGAAATAATTGTCTTTCCTTCACTGATTCCGTAAGTATCCTTAATAACTTTCAGATTACCGTTTATGATCAGTACACGACCGCTATACAGATTGGAAAGCTGCTCCAACTCCGCATTAATGACCTCTGAGGAGGTATCCTGCATGTAATTGTATGTAATCAGGTGATTTGCAATGATTTTTAGCTGATTTTGAACGTCAGATTTACGCACTGCTACGGCACGGTCTTCATAACTATTCAAAATGCTTGCACGAATAATTAAACCGGGGATTAGCCCCATTAGAAAAATAATGATAAAAAGGCGGACCTTTAAGCTCCGCCATATCTTTAATTGAAAGAATAATTTCTTGATTTTTTCTCTCATGACAGCACCTATGCGAAATAATAACCTACTCCCCATTTTGTATGCACATACTTCGGTTCACTGGGATTTGTTTCTACCTTTTCACGAAGTCGTCTGATATGTACATCCACTGTTCTCACATCACCGGGATAACCAGCCCCCCAAATAATTTTAAGCAGGCTTTCCCTACTGTATACTTTGTTGGGATTCTTAATTAACAATTCAAGTACTTCAAATTCCTTGGCAGTCAGGTTAATTTCCCTATCTTCCACATAAACCCGTCTTCCTTCACAATCAAGACGCATGTCTCCGCTTTCCAAAAACTTGGCAGTTTCCTTATTCCTTGGCATGGTACGACGCATAATTGCCTTTATTCTTGCCTTTACCTCTAAAATATTAAAAGGCTTAGTAATATAGTCATCTGCTCCGTATTCAAGTCCCAGGATTTTATCCATATCCTCGCCCTTAGCAGTTAACATAACTATGGGCACCGCAGAAAACTCCCTTACCTGTTGACACACCTCAAACCCGTTAAGTCTGGGCAACATGATATCAAGTAATACGATATCGTATTCATTGTCCTTAATCTTCTGAAGTGCTTCTTCTCCGTCATAAGCACAATCCACTTCCATACCGTCTTGTTCTAAACTAAACCTAATCCCTTTTACAATCAATTTTTCATCATCAACAACCAGAACCTTTTTTCCCATTTACAAATGCTCCTTTTAAGAAACCGTAATTTTGTCTCTTATCTTTTCAAATAATCCCTCTTTAATTCCCTCGACATTCATAATTTCTTCTATGGATGTATAGCTTCCCTTCTCTTCCCGATAAGCTATGATATTTTGTGCTTTTCCTTCTCCAATTCCCGGCAAACTGCAAAGCTGTTCCATCCCGGCAGTATTAATATTAATCAAGCCGCTTTCACCCGCATGTGCTTGTTGCAAATCATCGGTCAATAACAGAATGTCTTCTGTCTCTAAAGCGGTTTCTTCCTGTGTTGGTATATAAATCCGCGTTCCGTCCGTTACTTTTTGTGCCTGATTTAAATAATTTTGATCCGCTTGGGTCGTAAAGCCTCCGGCCTTTTCTACTGCATGACAGATTCTGTCTCCTTCTGAGAGTTCATAAACACCCGGATTTTTCACTGCCCCGCAAATATGTACAAGAAGGCTTACCGCTTCCTTGTCTGAATTCCTGCCAAAATCCTTGCCTGAATCTTCTTCTGTATCCTTAGCCGAAGCCTCATCTGAATCCTCATCTGTTACTACAGTATCTGATACTGTTATATCATTAAGCAGTTCATTATCTGCAGACATAATTGCAACGGATTCTTTCTTTCTGCAGGCACTAAATAAAGTCAAAACTATGACCAAAAACAAAATAAATATAAAAATTCTTCTTTTCATCGTACACTCCTTTTTGGCCTGCGTGCAAAAAAGAGTCCCGAATAACGACACCTTATTATTGTAAAGTAAATTTATGGGTTTTACAAGGGTATTTCTCTATTTCCATTTAAAAATAACAATCCCTGCAATGGCTATCAGCATACCGATTACCTTCCTCCATTCAAGGGGTTGCTTTTCCACACCGAACATTCCTAAAAGCTCTAACACATACGCCACAATCAGCTGGGCAATTACTATCAGCATCACTGCTCTTGCCGGTCCAAGCATTTCCATACTCTTAATCACCGTATAGGTGATAAAAGCTCCGATGGCACCGCCCAATAACATATATTTAGGTTCCACCTTTCCCAGTGTGGCAAAAGATGTTCTGTCTGTCAGAAGCCAAGCTCCCATACATACAGCAAATGCCGATATCTGCACAAATGCGCTTGCTACCCAAATGCCGGACGTTTTTGTCACTTGTGTATTAAATACTCCTTGTATACTCATCAAAGCTCCTGAAATTAATGCAATAAAAAAACCAATCATATGCAGCCTCCCGGTTTTATTGTTTTAGAATGCCCATATCATTGGTTTTTATTCATTTATTTAATCATTGGTTTTATGAATCGGAAGAAGTTTCCTGTATATTCTCTGTTTCTTCCGGCTCCGGCTTTTCCTGAATATACTGTTCCTCATATTCACGTCCGGTTACCTGTTTCATAATTTGTTCTGATAATTCCTGCAGACTTGTGTTTGCATCTGCACCGTCCCAAACAGATGCAAAGGTTGCTTCCAAAAGCACCCAGAAATTACTGGTTTCAATCATCTTAGGCAATGAAATGGAATCCTCGTACTCTTTGGCAAATTCCTGCAGTGCTTCGTAACCGTAATCCACTCCTTTGGCAGAAGAAACTTTACCTGTTCTTGCATAAAGAATATTATTATATTCAGAGGTTAAGAAACCGGCAAAGTCATTGGCCGCTTCCCTGTTTTCGCCATAACCGTTGATTACTACACAGTTGGTCACGGACAAGGATCTTGCCTTCCGTTCCTCGTCAATATCCGGCGTCTGGGTAATACCATATTCAAACGTAAGAAGCCCGTCTTCTTTTGCCTGCTCGAGCTTAGTTACTACATCAGTCGTAGCCATAGTGAATACAATTTTTCCCGCAACAAATTCATCAATTACCTTTTCATAATCAATTTCACCGGTATCTATAGAAAAGAATGCGTTTAGTTCATTATAAGCACGCATATTTTCAATCGCATTTTGGTTGTAAATATCTATTTGCGAAATATCCCAACCGGTTTCTCCGCCTACATTAATTGCATCACCGATAAAGAAATAATTGTAAAAGATATCCGTCACATCCCACTTGAAGATAACTTCCACCTCATCAGGGGCATCATAATTATCCGCAACAGCCTTAATATCTTCAATGGTAGCCGGAAGCATCTCCTGCATTTTCTGTTCAATCTTCTGCTTTTGTTCCTCGGTTAGCTCAGCCGTTTCCGCACCTTCACCGGTAACCGGCAAATCCGGCATTCCTTCGTCTGCATCGCCTGCTGCATCAGGGCCGTTCTCTTCCAATTCTTTTTCCGCTTCCTGAGCCGCCTGCAAATCTGCCTCTGCTTCCAGCTGCTTCTTTGCCATATCCTCCAAATAGGTTTTATTGTACAAAAGAGAGCTGGTTTCAAAGTAAAAAGGATAGCCGATAATTTTATCTTTATAGGTTGCTGCCTCCAAGCCCGTTTCCATATAAGCATCTTCTAAAACAAGCCCTCCGGTGGGCTGAATTTCTTCTGCCAGTCCAGCCAGATATGCTTTTTCCAAGGAATCATGTGTTAAAATAAACATATCCGGAACTTCTTCCGTCAGCGATGCCTGATTAATGCTTTCCAAATACTCCAAACCGGAGGTCAGTACCGGTACGATTCGCACATCATGGGTTTCGTTATAAGTAACTGCCGCTCCGCTTAAATAAGAGGTCAGTACTTCATCCGTATACCACAAGTACACTGTTTCTTTGCTTTCCGTGAAAATAGGAAGCTCAGATGCTGTATCATTCTGATTTCCGTATTTTGCAACACCAAAAACAAGTCCTGCCAAAGCGGCTATTATTACAATTGCTTTCAGTCGTTTCTTAAGACTCATCTGTTTCTCCGTTTCTATCCTTCATTCAGGCAAGACGTTAAAATGGCAATCATTTCGTCCACATGCTCTTTAGTAATCACAAGAGGCGGAACAAAACGAATGATATCCGTTCCTGCATTGATTAATATCAGACCTTTTTCAAGAGCCTTTGAAATCACAGGTCCTACAGGCTTATCAAACACAAGCCCTTGCATGAAACCTACACCTCTTCTGGTTTTGATAAAGTCATATTTCTCCACAAGTTCATCCAGTTTCTTTTCTAAATAGGAACCCACTGAATTCACATTATCTATTATATGGTTCTCTTCAAATAAATCAAGCACAACATTGATAGCTGCTGTTGCAAGAGGGTTTCCGCCGTATGTGGTGCCATGGTCTCCGGCAACCAGCGAGCTTTGCCCTACCTTTTCAGTCATCATAAATGCACCCACAGGCACACCACATCCAAGTGCTTTTGCAGTAGTCATGATATCCGGCTTAATGCCATACTTCTGCCATGCAAACATGGAACCGGTACGCCCCATACCACACTGGATTTCATCCAAAATCAAAAGGATATCCTTTTCTTCACAAAGTGCTTTTACCTTCTGCATAAATTCTTCTGTTGCAGGATAAATACCACCTTCACCCTGTACGGTTTCAAACAAAATCGCACAGGTCTTGTCATTTACATTGGCAAGAACACTGTCAAAATCATTCATCTGTGCGAAACGGATATTACCAATCATGGGTTGGAATGCATCACGGTACTTGGGATTTCCTGTTACGGAAAGGGCACCCATGGTTCTGCCGTGGAAGGAATGCTCCATGGCAATGATTTCATGATCAGTTCTGCCATCCTTCAGGTAGCCATACTTTCTTGCCGCTTTAATGGCACCTTCCACCGCTTCTGCACCACTATTGGTGAAGAAAATTCTGTCCATACCTGAGACCTTCTTCAGCTTCTTTGCTGCTTCGATAGCAGGTACATTATAGTAATAATTGGATGTATGAATCAGCTTATCAATCTGCGCCTTTAAGGCATCATTATATTTCTGATTGTTATAGCCCAGTGCGAATACTGCAATTCCCGCGCAGAAATCAAGATATTTCTTGCCCTCGATGTCATATAAATACACACCGTCTCCCTTATCAAGTACTACCTGATAACGATTATAGGTATGTAAAAGCGCTGCTTCTGCTTCGTCAATGTATTGCTTCATATTCTCCATAATGCTCATTCCTTTCTGCCGGCTGCTTTCTGTACACATCTGCAGATTACGCCACCGTTTTCACTATTGCTTTTATCTTGTCTATCCCTATACCCCGCTCATAGATGCTTTGTCTTCATCTTTAATAATGGCGGTTCCTATCCCTTCATTGGTAAAAATTTCAAGCAACAGACAATGTCTGATTCGTCCGTCTAAAATATGCACTCTGTTTACACCATTCTTAATTGCAGAAGTACAGTTATTCAGCTTAGGAAGCATGCCGCCGCCGATAAATCCGTCAGAGATTAACTCGTCTGCTTCTGATGCAGTAATTCTGGAAATAAAGGAGCTCTTATCATTGATATCCTTATATAAGCCTTCAATATCTGTCAAAAATACCAGTTTGTCCGCACCTACTGCCTTTGCAATGGCACAAGCTGCATCATCCGCATTAATATTGTAGGTATCGAAATTATCATCCAATCCGATAGGTGCAACTATAGGAAGGTAATCGTTCTCAAGAAGGTCGTAAAGAATCTTCGCATTTACTTCTTTCACATCACCTACAAAACCGATATCCTCACCGCTTGAATACTTCTTATCTACCTTAAGAAGCTTTCCGTCCTTGCCACTGATACCTACTGCTTTTACACCCAGTTCTTCTACCATGGTTACCAATCTCTTGTTAACCTTGCCTAAAACCATTTCCGCAATTTCCATGGTTTCTGCATCAGTCACACGAAGCCCGTTAACAAACTTTGCTTCCTTACCTGTCTTTTCTACCCACCGGCTGATTTCCTTACCACCGCCGTGTACAATAATGGGCTTAAAACCTACCAGCTTAAGCAGGGTTACGTCCTTAATGACGTTTTTTTGTAACTCTTCGTTGCTCATAGCACTGCCGCCATACTTTACAACGATGATTTTACGGTTAAATTTCTGTATGTAAGGAAGGGCTTCAATCAGTACTTCCGCTTTTTTCATAATTTTTTCCATATCCATGGTAGTATCTCCTTTTCTTTTATACATCAAAAAACCAAGTATTTATTTGGCAGGTGTGCCCCTTCCTGCATTTCTTTTGACCACAAGGGTGCGTAGCAGCACAATCTCTACTTCAAATAAATACCTGGCTATATTGATTATATGTTATTTACAATTTAATTATAGCTTGCAACTTATTTACTGTAAAGAAGTTTGTTTTTATTTATGAGTTTTTCCAAATTCTTCTCACGGATTCTGTAAAAAGTCATCACAGAATTTTTTCTGTTTACGTCTTCACCCTGTAGCACCAAACGGACAACAACATTCAAATTTGTATCCGGCAACTTTTTAATCATAAAAACTGTACCTTGATTTACTATGTCTTGTACAACTATGTCCGGGTGCTCAATGCATATCTTCCCATAACATTTAAACAAATCTACATCTTGAGGATGATTTTGCTTAATATGGGAAAAACGTTCATCTGTTACAATCGTTTCATCGGTAGTCAGATTAAAATATTCATTTAATATAGGTAAATTAATCCTGCCTAATGGACAAAACATATGTAATAGAGTTCTCCTGATTTGCGAAAAGATAATTCAAAAGAGTTAATTCAAAATAATAGTGAATAGTTAGTTGAATAAAAACGTATCACAAATCATGCAGGAAATCTATGCGCATTTTTCACAAAAACGTTAACTTCTGTAATCCGCGTTTATTTTAACATAATCATATGTCAAATCGCAGCCCCATGCTGTAGCGGTTTCATTTCCCATCTTCATATCGACTAATACAGTCACTTCTGCTTCTGACAGGATTGTCGTTGCTACAGCTTCATCATATCCTGTAGAAACACCATCCTCATAAATCTTGATTTTTCCTGCTTCACTCTCAAAATATAAGTCAATTTTCTCAGGATTAAACTGTACACCGGAATAACCAAGGGCACATAAGATTCTTCCTGCATTGGCATCATGTCCATAAATCATTGCTTTTACGAGACTTGAGCAAACTACTGATTTGCTTAATATACGTGCGTTTTCTTTGGTGTCAGCATTTGTCACCTTAACCTCTAAAAGTGCGGTTGCTCCTTCCCCGTCTCCTGCCATCATCTTTGCAAGAGTTTCATTGACATAATGAAGGGCTGCCTTAAACTCTTCATATTCAGGCGTATCTACCTTGATTTCAGGATTCTCTGCCATGCCGTTTGCCATAATCAATAAGGTGTCATTGGTAGATGTATCTCCGTCTACGGAAATCATATTGAAGGTATCCACCACATCTTCTTTAAGAGCCTTAGTCAATGCTTCTTTTGTAATCACAGCATCTGTAGTAATAAATCCAAGCATGGTACACATATTGGGATGAATCATGCCGGAGCCCTTACTCATACCGCCAATGGTTACCTTCACACCGCCAACTTCAATTTCTGCCGCAACCTGCTTGGAAATGGTATCGGTTGTCATGATAGCTTCTGCTGCCAGAGTGCCTGCTTCCAAAGTTTCTGCTTTTGCTTTAGCAAGCTTCTCTACGCCGGCTTCAATTCTGTCAATGGGAAGCTGCATACCGATGACACCTGTAGATGCCACCAGAACGGAATCCGCCGGAATATTCAGGGCTGCTGCTGCCACCTTGGCGGTCTTATCACAATAGGAATAGCCTTCCTCGCCGGTACAAGCATTAGCAATTCCTGCATTGATAACTACTGCCTGTCCGAAAGGAGATTCCTCTACTACCTTTTTATCCCAAAGAACAGGGGCTGCCTTAACTACATTTGTGGTGAAGGTTCCTGCCAAAACACAAGGCTTCTGACTATACACCATAGCCATGTCTTTTCTGTTTTTGTACTTAATCCCTGCTTCTACACCTGCTGCTTCAAAACCTTTTGCTGCGGTCACACCGCCTGTTCTTACTTTCATACTGTCCTCTTTTCTGTGTTTGTACACTTATTTATTATTCTTACAGTAAAACCAGTTTTCGTTTTAGGCTTCAATATTTTATTTCTTCTGCCAATTCATGTTGTTCGGTTGCTTCGCTATATTCAAAATTTCTTTCTGTTTTCAATACAAAGCTTTCATTTTCATACCGGTATTCATACTCTGAATAAGAAACCGCATTATGCGTGTTGCTTCCTCTAATGACCTGTTCTTGTACATCAACCTCATAGGAAGGAATCTCTTCAAAAGATTGGTTGTACTTAAATCCGTCCTCCGTAGCAATATAGGCACATGCAAATGTGGCACTGCCACCATATCCAAGCGAGATAATCAAATCTTCTCTGCCATCAAAGGTTACATCCTCCATGTGAGCTCCAAAATCGCAGGCCTCCGCCACATATCTGGGTTTATCCATATTCTCAAAATCCTTTGAAGGATAGTCCACATACAAAGTCTCCACGATTTCTCCATTTGCAAAAAAGAAGAAATAGTCTTCCTTGTGGAGATAATTATCTTCCGGTTGCTCTTTGTATTGTACGCGGACACGCAAAACCTGGGATTCCTTTACCCATTCATAGGCTTCCATCATGGTATTTTCCGAAAGCACCACTGTCTGCTCTACAAATCCTTTGACCGCTTCGTTTGGGAACTGAAATGTAATTGCTTCTTCGTCTACTGTTTCTCGGGGCTTCTCTGCATCTGCGACTTCTTCAGACTTTTCTGCATTTACAGCTTCCGCCTCTTGGGTTTCTTCTGTATCTGCAGATTTTTCCGTCTCTTTTGGTTCTTCTGCTTTTTGTTCTTCTGTGTCTGCTTCTTTGGTTACTGTCTTTGCAGCCTCTTCTGTTGCAGACACGCTTGTTTCTTCTACAATTTCAGCCGATATCTCTGTTTTTGCAGTTATATCATCGTCATTATTTTTACATCCGGCCAGCATCAGTAGTCCCAAAACAGTCAATATAACTATCTGTTTGTTCATATGATATTCCTTTCATGGTATGTATCTTGATGACCTATTCTTTTCATTGTTTACTGCATCTTTTGTTTCTCTTAATCCTGAAATAGCGGCGTAGAAAAATATCTCTCAGCAGTATCCGGTAAAATAGTAACCACTGTCTTACCCTTACCCAGCTTCTTTGCAAGGCGAAGCGCTGCTGCTACATTGGTTCCGCTGGAAATGCCGCACATAATACCTTCATATCTTGCCAAGTCTTTCGCTGTCTGTAATGCCTCTTCATCAGAAATAATGGCAATATCTTCATAAATCTGCTGATTCAGTACTGTGGGAATGACGCCGTCACCGATACCCATCTGAATATGGTTTCCTACTGTACCACCAGCAAGAATTGCCGCATTTTCCGGCTCCACTGCCCAAATAGTAATCTGAGGATTTAACGCCTTTAAGGTCTCGCCGATACCAGTAATGGTGCCACCTGTTCCGATTCCGGAGCAAAATCCGTCAATGGGACCTGCCACCTGCTCTAAAATCTCCAAGCCTGTGTGATGACGATGTACCATGGGATTTGCCTGATTTTCAAACTGCTGCGGCACATACACTCTGGGATTTTCTTCTTTCATACGGATAGCTGTCTTTACACACTCATCGATACAGTCGCCAATATTCCCCTTGTCATGAATCAGCACTACCTTTGCGCCGTAATGCTCTACCAAAAGGCGTCTTTCTTCACTGACAGAATCGGGCATAATAATTACTACTTCGTATCCCTTTACTGCACCTACAAGCGCTAAGCCGATTCCCTGATTTCCACTGGTCGGCTCCACAATAATAGAGTCCGGTTTTAAAATACCCTGCTCTTCTGCTGCCAGAATCATATTCAGCGCAGTTCTGGTCTTCACAGACCCACCTACATTAAGGCCTTCATATTTTACAAGTACTCTGGCACTATCTTCATCTACCATTTTTTGTAATTCAATGATGGGAGTATGACCAATGGCTTCTAATACATTCTTATAAATCATTGCTTTCATTCCTTATCTTTTTATGTAATATATTTTATTCTGCACTATTTATTATAGTTAATAATATTTTCTTTGTTCAGCGTGAAATCATAGTAGTTCAAGTCTTCTCTCTTGGTCCAGCCTATTTCCTTCCAAAATGCATTACCAATGTCATTCTGGGTAAATGCAATCAGGGAAACCTTACTAATCTGTTCCTTTTCCAGTTCCTTCATGCAGTGCACTACCATGCTTTTACCGATACCGCGCATACGATAATCCTCATGTACACATACATGATAAAGGCAACCTCTTCTGCCATCATGACCACATAGAATACTACCTACAATTTTATCGTCTTCTATAGCAACCACGCTGGTTGTTGGATTTCTTTTCAGGAATCTTTCTACACCAACCTTGGAATCGTCAATGCTTCTGATGGCAAAGCCCTTAATGGTCATCCATAAATCATATACACCCTGATAATCTTCTATGGTCATTGTTCTTACTGTCATAACGTACCTCTTTTAATCTTCTCCCACAAGATGTACCACTCTGTATGAGTGGTTTACATAAGGTAGGAATTTTTCAATCACATCTTTTGTATTCATCTTCAGGCTTGCAGTATTTACACAAGGATGACAACCAAGCACCTCTTCCTTCAGCACATCCTCATCTATCAAAAGGTTTACCCTGTTTTCCTTATCATTCATCAACCCCATAACACTAACCGAGCCGGGCGTAATGTTCAGAAGCTCCTCCATATGCTCTGCCGATGCAAAAGAAAGTCTGGCACTGCCTATCTGCTTAGAAAGCTCCTTGGTTTTGAACTTCTTCTCTCCCGGCATCAAAAGCAAGTAAAACACTGTTTTCTGGGAATTGCACAAAAATAAATTCTTACACATATGTATTCCCAGCAATTCATCAATCCCTCGGCAGGCTTCAATGGTTGCCGCTTCCTCATGATCCAGTCTTTTATAAGGAATTGCAAGCTCTTTCAGCAATCTGTATACCGCCATCTCTTTTTCTTCCCTACCTTCGGGCGACGGGATATCTTCATATAACGTTGCATCGTGTATCAGTTCGTTCATGTAATTGTCTGTCCTTTACCAGATATTAATTGTCTCTGTAAATACCGGTTCTTTATCCTTTGATGCTTCAATTGTTAGCTTACAGGGAATAAAGCTTTTGCCCTTATACTCCGGTGTACAGGAATATCCTGATACCTTTCCCTGTCTAAGCAAATCTTCAACCATATCATCATATCTGTCCTTTAATTTAACGACTTCTTTCGGAACAAATAAACGGTTTTCTACGGACTCAGGTCCGTTAAATCTAAGAGGCATTAAGTACAGAGGGGCAAGTGCACCCTTCTTCGCAAGCTCTATTGCCTTTTCATTAGAATCAATTTCCTCAAAATTTACAATCACTTCTTCTTTTTTCTTTAAAAAATCAAATAAGCCCATTTTGTGTTCTCCTTTTAACACGTTTTACCTCAAACATGCTATTTAGACCATTGTCACTTTCTCTTCATTTAGGCGGATTCTATTCCTGCTTCCTTTCCGCCTAAATCCACTTTTTCTCATCCTAAGCGGATTCTGTTTCTGCTTCCTTTCCGCCCAAATCCACTTTTTCTCATCTTAAGCGGATTCTGTTCCTGCTTCCTTTCCGCCTAAATCCACTTTTTCTCATCTTAAGCGGATTCTGCTCCTGCTTTTTTTCCGCCTAAATCCACTTTTTCTCATCCTAAGCGGATTCTGCTCCTGCTTTTTTTCCGCCTAAATTCACTTTTTCTCATCTCAAGCGGACGCCATACTTTTTTGCTCGTTCTTTTCGCCCGCCAAAATCTACTTTCTCTTCATTTAGGCGGTATTACAAATATTATAACTGCAATCCCCTATCCTCTTCACATCCCAGCACTATATTCAGACACTGGATTGCCGCACCGGATGCTCCCTTACCGAGATTATCAAACTGAGAGGAAAGAACAATTCTTTCGTCATTACCGGTAGCAAAAATTTTAAGTCCATCCCAACCGGAGCAGGCATTTCCTGCAAGCATATTGCCCTCTCCAGCCTGTGCATCAAGAGGCATTACTTTTACAAACTTCTGACCTGCATAAAAGTCACTTAACATTTTATGTACACTCTCTACTGTCTGCTGTCCCTGTAACATATGGGTGTATAACTGTACGGTCATTACCATGCCGCTGTAGTAATCACAAATAATGGGAGAAAACAGCGGTTCTCTTTCAAGACCGGAGATTTTCTTCATTTCTTTTAAATGCTTGTGCTGCTGGGTAAGAGCATACTCTCTGGGTGCATCGAAATCTGTAGGACGTTCCTCTGCTTCATAAGCCGCAATTACCTTTTTGCCGGCTCCGCTGTATCCGGAAAGTCCGAATGCGCTGACCGGATAATTCGCAGGCATGATTCCTTCTGCCACCATGGGATATACTAAGGAAATAAAACCTGTTGCATAGCAGCCGGGAACTGCAATTCTCTTACCGTTCTTAATGGCACTTCTATGGCCCTCAGACAGCTCCGGAAAGCCGTACGCCCAGCCCTCCTGCGTTCTGTGGGCTGTAGAGGTATCTATAATAATTACGTTTTCATTCTCCACCAAAGAGACAGATTCCTTGGCTGCTGCATCGGGCAGACACAGGAAAGTAATGTCTGATTCATTAATCAGACGTTTTCTTTCTGCAGGATCCTTTCTAAGCTCGGAAGAAATCTTTAAAAGTTCAATATCATCTCTTCCTTCAAATCTTTCATATATTCTAAGTCCGGTAGTTCCTTCACTTCCGTCAATAAAAATCTTTGTTTTTGTACTCATGTTTCCATTCTCCGTTCTTTTGAATCATACATGCTTTTACAGACTAATCTGTAATAAACGCACACAAAATTAATATACTCTTTCTTTCCAAAAATCTCAACCATTTTAATAAGAATATTCACCTCATTTTCATTTATGCATAACTATACACCTTTTATGCATATTATGCAAGCTTATTTTGATTTTTATGCAAAAATATGAAGTTTTATTTTTTAAATATGCAAAATAGGTATTGCATTTCTCTTCAAATTGTAGTATATTATGGCTTGTCGATAGAATATCCGCCTTTTAATAGGTAAAACTAGCAGAAAAGGCGGCTTCAAAAATAACATATTACATATGGAGGCATTTATCATGAAAGAAAAAGTAATTTTAGCGTACTCAGGCGGTCTTGACACTACAGCCATCATCCCCTGGTTAAAGGAAAACTTCGATTATGAAGTAGTTTGTGTCTGCATCGACTGCGGACAGGAAGAAGAGCTGGACGGACTTGACGAAAGAGCCAAATTCTGCGGCGCTGAAAAATTATACATTTTAGATGTAACAGATGAATTCTGTGACGAATACGTGGTTCCCTGTGTACAGGCACATGCAGTTTATGAAAACAAATATTTATTAGGTACATCCATGGCAAGACCTCTTATCGCAAAGAAACTGGTTGAAATTGCCCGCAAAGAAGGCGCTGTTGCTATCTGCCACGGTGCTACCGGTAAGGGAAATGACCAGATTCGTTTTGAGCTCGGTATCAAGGCACTTGCTCCCGACCTTAAGATTATTGCTGCATGGAGAAATGACAAGTGGACTATGGATTCCCGTGAATCTGAAATCGAATACTGTAAGGCTCATGGAATCGACCTTCCTTTCTCAGCAGATTCCAGCTACAGCCGTGACCGTAACTTATGGCATATCAGCCATGAAGGTTTGGAACTGGAAGATCCTGCAAACGAGCCCAACTATGATCATCTGTTAGTACTCGGCGTTACTCCCGAGAAGGCTCCCGAAGAAGGCGAATATGTTACCATGACCTTTGAAAAGGGTGTTCCCACATCCGTAAACGGCAAGCAGATGAAGGTTTCCGACATTATTCGTGAACTGAACAAATTAGGCGGCAAGCATGGCATCGGTATTGTTGACATCGTAGAAAACCGTGTAGTAGGCATGAAGTCCCGTGGTGTATATGAAACTCCCGGCGGAACCATTCTTTACGAAGCACATCAGCAGTTAGAAGAATTAATTCTTGATCGTGATACTTATGCAGCTAAGATGGATATGGGCAACAAGATGGCTCAGATTGTTTACGAAGGCAAGTGGTTCTCCCCCTTGCGTGAAGCAGTTCAGGCATTCATTGAATCTACACAGCAGTATGTAACAGGTGAAGTTAAGTTCAAGCTGTATAAAGGCAACATCATCAAGGCCGGTACTACTTCTCCTTATTCCCTGTACAATGAAAGCATCGCTTCCTTTACTACAGGTGACTTATATGACCACCATGACGCAGAAGGCTTCATCAACCTCTTTGGTCTTTCTACCAAGGTTCGTGCCATGAAGATGCAGGAGCGTGGCGAACTGTAATTCAGAAAGCACGCCGTCCGCGGTAGCAGAAAGGATTACAATGAACGTAATTACTTTATTAATTATTTATTTTATATCAGTAAACATAATCGGTTTTGCCCTGATGGGCATCGATAAACATAAAGCGAAAAAAAGGGCCTTCCGGATTCCGGAAGCCACCCTTTTTATCGTTGCACTTATTGGCGGAAGCATAGGTTCCATATTTGGAATGTATGCTTTTCGTCATAAAACGAGACATTGGTATTTTGTATATGGAATGCCTGCTATACTGATTCTGCAGATTATTCTGGTAATCGCAATTCTCAGCGCTCCCATTACAATATCCACACTCTGACGGAGGACATGCAATGCATATAGCAATCTGCGATGAAAACATAGCTGACCGGAAGCAACTGGAACGTCTTTTGGGCAGAGAATCCGACAAACGCAAAAACGACACAGGTGTCTTTTATACAGACTCGTTTGGTCAACCGGAAGTTCTTGCCAAAAATCCCATGCCTTATGATTTATTTTTCATCGATTTGATTACTGACGAGGCGGATGGACTCACCTTCGCCCTTTCTCTTTGCAAATTCGGTGTCAGTGCGCCCATTGTCCTTTGCTCCTCTTCGGTTAATTACAAGGAGGCGGCATCTGCACTTTCCGAATGTCCATCCAATCTTTTATTTTTGGATAAGCCCATTAAAACTGCTGAGCTTTCCGCAGTACTTAATCAGGCTGTTACCATACAGCAAAACAGGATTCCTACCATCGAGCTTCGTTCGGAAGCAGGTACTTTTTATGTACAGGAGGACGATATTGTATATGCAGTATCCCACGATAATTGCATTGATGTTCACCTGAAAAACGGTTCCAGAATTCCTATCATTTCCGATATCTACAATTTTTATGATGAGGTAGCCATGTTTACCCACATGGTATTGTTAACCGGAAATGCCATGTGCAATATCGTTTATGTGGATAAATATACCCCCTTCAAAGTGTATTTAAAGGACGGAACCAAACTAAAATCCTCCCCTTTTGCGTTAAAAGACATTAAGTGGGCAGAAAAACGATATCTTGCCGAATAAAAGAGGTAAAATAACATGTTATTATTCTACATCAGACACGGAGACCCTACCTATGATCCCGACGAGCTGACTCCCCTTGGAAAACGTCAGGCAGAGTCTGTTGCCAAACGCCTTGCCCTTTACGGTATTGACAGTATTTATGCGTCCACCTCTAACCGTGCCATACAGACAGCACAGCCTACCTGTGAACTGCTCAAAAAAGAAATGACACTTTTGGATTTTGCCAATGAACATCATGCCTATATGGATTTTTCCATTGTAAAGGAGGACGGCAGACGGATTTGGGCGGTAGAGGATCTTTCTACAAGGCGGCTTTTGGCCTCTGCTGAAATGCGCACTTTAGGGGAAAACTGGTATACCCATCCTGCCCTTCCGGCTTGTAATTTTAAAGGTGGTATGGAACGTATTAGGCAGGCATCCGATCAGTTTCTTGCCTCTTTGGGATATGAACATATCCCGGGCAGCGGTACTTACAAGGTTACGAAATCAAATCCAAACCGTGTGGCATTATTTGCCCACAACAATTTCGGACTTGCCTTTTTAAGCAGTATTTTGGACATTCCTTATCCTGCTGTCTGCTCCCACTTTGATATGGGGCACAGCAACATGACTGTGATTCATTTTAAGGAAGAAGAAGACGGACTCTCTGCACCGGTGATTCTTAGTTTCTCCAATGATTCACATTTATATCGGGAAGGACTGCCTACCAAATTTAATAATACTTATTACTTCTGAAAACAATTATCTTTATCACAAACATATAAAGAAATATAAAGTGAGGTATTTATCATGACAACAAATGAAAAAGCATTAATGCTCCATGAGCAGTGGAACGGCAAAATCGAAACCGTTTCTAAATCACCCGTAAAAAATCGAGAAGATTTATCTCTTGCCTATACTCCCGGTGTTGCCGAGCCCTGTAAGGTCATTGCCGAGGATAAAGAAGCCGCTTATACTTATACCATGAAGGCCAACACGGTAGCAGTTGTTTCCGACGGAAGTGCTGTTCTTGGTCTTGGTAATATCGGTCCCCATGCAGCAATGCCCGTTATGGAAGGGAAAGCCGTTTTGTTTAAAGAGTTCGGTGGTGTTAACGCAGTTCCCATCTGTTTGGATACCCAGGATACGGAAGAAATCATCAAGGCAGTCACTTATCTTGCTCCTACCTTTGGAGGTATCAACTTAGAGGATATCAGTGCTCCCAGATGCTTTGAAATTGAAGAGCGTCTGAAAGCCACTTTGGATATTCCCGTATTTCATGATGACCAGCACGGTACCGCTATCGTAGTACTTGCAGGTATTATCAATGGTCTTAAAGTGGTAGGGAAACAAAAAGAAGATTGTAAGGTTGTAGTAAACGGTGCCGGTAGCGCAGGAGTTGCCATTACGAAACTTTTATTAACCTACGGTTTTACTAATATTGTGATGTGCGATACCACAGGTATTATTTCCAAAAACAGGGAAAAACTTAACTGGATGAAGGAAAAAATGGCAGAAATAACCAATCCGAACAATGAAACCGGTCTTCTTGCCGATGCTATGAAGGGTGCTGATATTTTCATCGGTGTATCCGCTCCCGGCGTGGTAAGCAGTGAAATGGTTTCTTCCATGAACAAGGATGCTATTTTATTTGCACTTTCTAACCCTGTTCCGGAAATTATGCCTGATGTTGCCAAGGCAGCAGGTGCCAGAATCATCGGAACCGGCAGAAGTGATTTCCCTAATCAGGTAAATAATGTAGTAGCTTTTCCCGGTATTTTCAAAGGAGCTTTGGAAGGACGTGCTCCCCAGATTACAGAAGATATGAAGCTCGCAGCGGCTGTTGCCATTGCTTCACTTGTTCCCGAAGAAGAACTAAATGAAGATAATATTATGCCTGAGGCATTTAATCCTAAGGTAGCCGAAGTAGTTGCCGAAGCGGTAAAGGCTCATATTGTTCGATAATATGAAGCCCTATTATTCACTAGACACTTATTGTAAAGAAACCTTTGGAGAAAAGCTGTACAAAATAGCTCTGGATGCGGGCTTTACCTGTCCCAACAGAGACGGCAGCCTCGATACAAGAGGCTGTATCTTTTGCAGCCAAGGCGGAAGCGGTGATTTTGCTTCTGCCCTTTCATCTCCTAATGAAATCAGACAGGCTCTGCTTGATGGCCGGAATCGTCTTTCCGGCAAAAAGACAGGTTCCAGGTATATCGCATATTTTCAGGCATATACCAATACCTACGGCCCAATCTCCTATTTGGAAGCAATTTATACTGCCGCACTTAGGGAGGATTTTATAGTCGGCATTTCCATCGCCACCAGACCGGACTGCCTGCCGGATGCTGTTCTTTCTTTGCTTGCAGCGCTGAAAAGCAAATTCCCGGATAAATTTATCTGGGTGGAGCTTGGGCTACAGACAATCCATGAAAAGACTGCCTCATTCATCCGGAGAGGCTATCCCCTTTCCTGTTTTCATGAAGCTGTATCAGCTTTGCATAAGCTGGAAATCCCTGTCATTGTGCACTTAATTTTGGGACTTCCCGGTGAGTCTTTGGAAGATATGCTGGCTTCTGTTAAACATCTGAATGCATTACCCGTATGGGGAATTAAATTGCAGCTTTTGCACATATTAGAGCATACGGATTTGGCTGATTTTTACAAAAACAGCTTAAATGAAACAAGTTCCGGCATCACCTGCTCTTTTGCAAAGAAAGAAGATTATATTCAAGCCCTGATTGCTTGTATCGGATATCTTCGTCCTGATATCGTGATTCACAGAGTTACGGGAGATGCTCCCCGTAATCTTTTGCTTGCCCCTACCTGGAGTAGTAATAAACGTGATGTATTGAACACTCTGCATCATACCATGAAGGAACTTGCTGCTTACCAGGGCATGTATTATGAAAACTAACAAAAAAGGAGAAACCATGCAGGAACCTTTAACACTCTACAAATTAATTGTTCTTTATATGTTAAGCCGTGTTGATTTTCCGCTGACAAAAGCACAAATCGGTGACTTTATTTTAGAACGGGAATATACCAATTTCCTGACACTTCAGCAAGCCATCGGCGAGTTAATTGATGCCGGTCTTGTTACTGCGCAATCTATCCGTAACCGTACTCACCTGTTGCTGACAAAAGACGGCTCTGAAACCCTCTCCTTTTTCGGAAATCAGATTAGTCCCTCCATCAAAGAGGATATAAACGACTACTTCAAGGAAAATGAAATTGCCCTTCGCAACGAGGTTTCTATTCTGTCGGATTATTATAAATCTACTTCCGGCGAATATGAAGCCCATCTTGTTGCAAAGGACAAAGGTATTAATTTAATCGATATTACTATTTCTGTTCCCGGTGAAGAAACTGCTGCTGCCATATGCGACAACTGGCAGAAGAAAAACCAGGATATTTACCAGTATATTATCGGGCAATTATTTTAGTAAATTTCGCTCCAGCTTGAGATTCCGATAATACTCTTCGCAAAGTCTGTATACTCTGCATGCTGTGGAGTATCAATATACTTAAACACATTATATAGCTGTCTGTGGTGTCCGCCCGAAGTGTTAAGTCCAAAGGACAATCCTTGGGCTACTTCTTCCGGAGCATCCGTCTGTCTGTTTAAAAGGAAGCTGTCAATATGAGGATTTGCTTCTGTCTTGTAATATGCATAGGCAAATGCCGCTGCCTGAATGGCTTCCCCTGAAGCTGCAGTATATCCCTGTTCACTTAAGATAATACTTCTGACTTCCCCGTCCTCATTCAGGAACTGTTCCTGTTGCATGTAATCCGTCAGAATTTCAATATTATCCATGGTCAGCATAGACGTATTTACACTATGCTTTACATATTTGGTTGACTTCCAGATACGGGGTTCCGTAAGAGGAACATTATACGGATGCTGGGAAAGTCCCCAATCTATATTACCCTTGGAAGAAATATTTCTGTTAAACTCATCTAAAATATCCCTACCGTCATAATTGGTATTTCCTTTGATATTTCTGTCCCACTGCTGGTCAATGGGCATATAAACCTTTGCACTGCTGCTGACACTCTTAATAGCTGTATAGAATACACGGAACGCCTTGGCATATTCCTCCACGTAAGTTTCAATATCCGTATACTCCATATAGTTCCATTCCTTCCGGGCATTAATCTCGTTGGCAATAACCCAGCTGGAAATCCTTCCATGCTTATTATCCGAATAACGTTCTGCTAAGAAAGTGGCAATAGCTGCCATATATTCCACACCGGATTCTTCTGCACCGTTAAACATGTAATAGGGGGCTGAGCCGCCGCCCCTTGCCTTGGGGTGAATCAGCTGCGGGTATGCACCGGAATAATTGTTCAAAATAATCGCTGTGGTACTGATTCCTTTTGCTGTAAGAGTACTAAATACCAAGTCATACTCTGCAATCACCTGACCATTCAAAGTGTAAGTCTTACCGTTATACGTATAATAGACGGTGGGATATGCACTGCTGGTACTGGGGCCAAGCAATCTGGCAACCGGAATATTATAAGCTGCCTGCTTTACGCCTAAGTCATTCAGTTCATTTCCTCTAAGTTTATTGGGATCCACCAAAATTCCCTTCTTAGATGAGGGTGTTTGGAACACATTGCTGTATTTGGCAATAGCTTCCGGATTGGTAATGTATTTTGGCTGACTAACCTGTACAAAGGTATCGTCCTTTTTCACTGCAACAACAAACTTAT
This sequence comes from Lachnospiraceae bacterium, assembly GCA_017411305.1. Taxonomy (GTDB): domain Bacteria; phylum Bacillota; class Clostridia; order Lachnospirales; family Lachnospiraceae; genus Suilimivivens. The sequence goes on along the minus strand of JAFQQI010000047.1, from coordinate 47,388 downwards.
CAAATAATCTGCTGTTAGGACTGTTATAATGCAGGGATGCTTTCAACGATACTTCTGTATCCTTGTACACCTTATCAATATATTCATCTGATTCGGAAATCCCTGTATCAAAGGTATCAATTGAAAACAAATAATAGTATTTGTCATCACTGACAGGAATTCCGTCTCCTGTAACGGTGACCTCAACTTTACTGCCTTCTCCGATTAAACAGGAAGAAATTGTTGCAAAGTTTGCTGCATTTGCATCCAGCTCATAGCTGGTTGGTCTGCTTTTGTAAGCTTCATCTACTGCATTTCCTGCTGTCACAATATGGGACAATACCCCGGAGCCGATTTCGCTTTCGGGGAGCTCTTCCTCCATAGGTTTTGTCTGCTCCTGTTGCATATCCGTAAGGGATACCGGTACTTCCTCCTGTGACGCTGCTTTGTCACTAAAGAAAAAATAATAAATAAGCCCTGCTGCAATGGCTGCAATAATTGCGATTAGACCAAGCACTTTAATAATGGTAACTCTGCTTCGCATTTTGGGTTCTCTTACGTTTTTATTTCTTACCCTTTTATTTTTTACTCTTCTTCTCTTCTTTTTTGTCTCATGATTCATTGGGACTTTTTCCTTTAGCTTCTTTCTTGATTCTTTGCATATGCTCTTTTACCTTCACTTCATAGCCGTTACCGGAAGGTCTGTAAAATTCCTTACCGTTTAACTCATAAGGCAGGTATTGTTGGTTTACAAAATTATTCGGATAATCATGGGCATACAAATAGCCTGTCCCATGTCCCAGCTTTGCTGCCCCTTTATAATGGGCATCCTGTAAATGAGATGGTATCGGCAAATTTCCTGTCTGCTCTACAGTGCTCATTGCTTCTCCTATGGCCTTCACACAAGCATTACTCTTTGGAGCACATGCCACATACATGGCTGCTTCCGATAAAATAATCTGTGCTTCCGGCATTCCTACTCTTTCCACTGCAAGAGACGCATTTACCGCTATCTGTAATGCCTGAGGATCTGCAATTCCTACATCTTCCGCCGCACAAATCATAATTCTTCTTGCAATAAAGGTCACACTTTCCCCTGCATAAAGCATTCTGGCCAGATAGTACACTGCCGCATCCGGATCTGAACCTCGCATACTCTTAATAAAGGCAGAAATCGTGTCATAATGATTGTCACCGGTTTTATCATAGCGGACTGCTCTTTTCTGAATACATTCCTGGGCAACCTCAAGAGTAATGTGTATCTTGCCGTCATCAGAACGGTTTGTGGTCATCACACCGAGCTCAATGGCATTCAGGGCATGTCTGGCATCACCGCCGGATAAGTCTGCCAAAAATTCCAAAGCATCCTCCTCAATTACGGCATCATATGCTCCCATTCCCTTGTCCTTATCATAAACAGCCCTGTTAATTAATGCTTTAATATCATCCCCGGAAAGAGGCTTTAATTCAAAAATAATGGAACGCGAAATCAACGCACTGTTTACTTCAAAATAGGGGTTTTCTGTAGTAGCTCCGATTAATATAACGGTACCGTCCTCTACAAAGGGAAGCAGATAATCCTGTTGCCCTTTATTAAAGCGATGGATTTCATCTATAAACAATATGGTCTTTTTCCCATACATTCCTTGGGTATTTTTGGCGTTATTTACTACTTCCTCCATATCCTTCTTACCGGCTACGGTAGCATTAATCTGGGTAAACTCAGCACTTGTTGTATTGGCAATTACCTTTGCCAGCGTTGTTTTCCCTGTGCCGGGAGGACCATAAAAAATAATGGAGCTAAGCTTGTCCGCTTTAATAGCCCGATAAAGCAGCTTGTCCTTACCGATAATATGCTGTTGTCCTACCACTTCCTCTAAGGTTGTGGGACGGATTCTTGCTGCCAGCGGAGATTCTTTTTCCATATTGGAGGAACGCATATATTCAAATAAATCCATTTTTCCTCATCCCGTCGTTTCTAACATTGTAAAGTCCGGCAATTATCGCTTCTTTATAGATTACAAGCTCACATCGCAGACTCACGCATTTTCTATTATAACGTATTTATAGGTAGTCAACAAGGAATATTTAACAAAAAATAAGCATGGCAGAATCTTACTGTCATGCAAAAAACTGCCATACCTTCGCATGAATACGGGTATGGCAGTTTACTTTATTCCTGATTGTTCTTCTGGTTCATCTTCTCTACAGAATCCTTAATCTGTTTTGCCGCATCACTGATTTCCTTATGGATACCTGCCGAAATGCCTGCAAGTTCTCCCATCTGTTTAGCAACAACTGCAAAACCTGCACCTGCCACACCGGCTCTTGCAGATTCGATGGATGCATTCAGTGCCAAAATGTTCTGTTTGGAAGCAATGCTTTCAAGTTCCTTGGTTTTCTTGTTTATTACATCAACCGTTTGGGTAGCTGTTTCCAGCTCTTCATCAAAGATTTCCAAACGTTTGCTGTTACAGTATTTCATATATTCAAGATTTACCATCTTGTTAATCACATCTCCCAGCATACCTGCTGCTGCACGAATGGATTTTTCAGAACGGATGGGCACCTTTTTCAGTGCACTAATATACTCGTCCGGATTAATGGAAAGCTCTTTTGCTATCGCTCTGAACTTTTCTTCATCGGGCTCTACCGGAAGAACCTGTCCGCCGATAATGGAACCAACCTTTTCACCCTCTACCACAATATCTGTTCCGAAATCCATAAGTCCCGCATGGCAAAAATATGTACCGGTACACTCTGTGTCACACTTTACACAACGCTTGGCTCCTTCTGCGCTGGCTCTGGTATATTTCATACAAAAGTCTGTAAAGTTACTTCCTTTCGTAATGTAATTTCCTTCTGCATCCGTTGCAATAGCAGCAAGACCGGTCGCATCGGAAAACTGATCCTGTATCTTCTGTAGCATACCCAAATCCATAAAATCACTAATTTTCATTTTATCCATACCCTTACGGCACCAGCTTATATAAGCAGAGCCCACCTTTCTTTACCGATTATATATTATATTTTCCTACTTCGTTATCACCGTGTCAAGATTTACATGCGATTCTAAAGATGAATTATGCACTATTCACAATTCTTATTCTCAATTCTTAGTCAAATAGTATTTCCTCCACAGTTACGAACTCATATCCCTGTTCCTTCAAATTATCAATAATCCGGAATGCTGCCGTAATCGTTGTCGGATAGTAATCATGCATCAAAATGATATCATTTTCTTTTGCCTTGGAAACCACCTTTCTTGTAATGCCGTCTACATTGTCAGAGCACCAATCCAACGGATCAATCGTCCACAATACCGGGAACATATTCAGTTCTTCCTCTAACTTCTTGTCCCAACTTCCGTAAGGAGGCCTGACATAAATCACCTCTTCTCCGGTAATAGCCTCTATTACCTTATTTGTTTTCACCAACTCATCTTTAAACTTTTCTCTGTTTCCGCTATTTAGCTGCATGTGACTGTAAGTATGATTACCTATAACATGCCCGTCCTCTTTCATACGTGCAATAACATCAGGATGCAGACTTGCATGCTCTCCTGTTACAAAAAAAGTAACTCTTACCTCACGCTCTTTGAGTCCGTCAAGCAGTTGTTCGGTATAGTAAGGGTGGGGGCCATCGTCAAAAGTCAGGGCAATCTTTTTTTGTCCTTCATTTATCTGTCCCATTACAGGTACTACTCCCTGTTCAAAACAGCCAATTATGTAAATCATTATCAAAAAAAACAAAACAAGCAGGCAAGCTGCAATTCTTTTTCTTAAGCTGTTCATTGTTCACCGTTTTGGGTTTCTTAATCTTATCTATATGCAAAAGGAAGAGTCTGCATGCGAACTCTTCCTCTATTATTATACAAATTGGTTTCTGCTTTTATCATACTCATAACCAATGGCTTTCAATTTTTCTTCTGTCTCTGCAGCGCTGATATCTAAGTCCTCACAAAGTGCCTCAAACGTAGGATAATAGTCTCTCAGTTTCAGATTTAAAAAGCTTAAAAGCATTACCGGGTCTTTCGGTATCATTGTACAATTTCCTCCTTTGCTGTTGAAAACTGACTGTACAGTGCCACATGATCATAAATACACCGCCAGCTACTGTGAGCATCAGCTGTTACACAAATAAATTCTTTGCCGTTATGGTCTTTGCCATAGCTTGCGGCACAGCTTCCGGATTGTACCACATAGCCTGTTTTGGCACAAAGCACTTTCCCACCGGTATCCTTGTCTTCTATTCTGCGGATAAACCAGTTGGAAACGGTAATCCCCTCCGTGTGTTGCTCTGTCATGGATGTGGTGTAAGTTCTTGCCCCCATAATCTCCCGGCAAAGTTCATTATCCATGGCTGCTTCCATAATCATGGCCACATCATAAGCGGTACTGTAGTGCTCTTCATCATAAATTCCGACACAATTTGTAATATGGGTCGTTTCTGATAATCCCAACTCCTCAACCTTTGCATTCATCAGTTCCACAAAGGCTTCGTGGCTTCCTGCTGAATAAGTAGCAAGCCCCACAGCTGCATCGGCTCCTGAAGGAAGAATGGTTCCGTAAAGTAAATCCTTTACTGTCACCTTTTCCCCGTCCAAAAAACCTACATTACTACAGTCATTGACAAATCCGTAATCCGTAATTTCCAATGTCATGGTAAACGTATCATCCAGTTGTTTGATTTTTCCGGATTTTTCCAACTCTTCTACCGCTACTAACAAAGTCAGTATTTTGGTCATGGATGCCGGGTTCATTCTAGTGGTGCTGTTTCGCTCTGCCAACACCGTATTACTGTCTCTGTCAATAAAAATACCGTAATTACTGTAAACATCGCCGTTCATTGCTTTAGTGGCATCAGTTTCCTTGGCATAATAGGTATGGCCGGTAACATCGTCTATTGCTGCAGTACCTGCATCCGCAACTGTGGTAGCAGCATTCCCCATAGCTGTATTATTCTTGGCAGTATTATTCTTGGCAGTGTTATTCTCAGCCGTGTTACTCATAGCGGTGCTTGCAGCATCTTCTCCTTTGTCAGCAGTGTTTGCAGCATTTGTGTTTGCCTTCTTCTCTTGGGATTTCCCCGATAAGGCATTCACACCGATTCCAACCACCAATGCCGCAACCAGTACGGCAGGTACTAATACTTTCAAACGTCTGCGCTGCTGCATTTGCTTTTCTTTCAGACGCTTCATCTGCGCCAGCCGTTCCCTGCGCCGTCTATCATAATCTGCTTCGTTGTAAAATTCTTCTGTCACCCTTTACTCTCCTTTTTTGCTATCTTCCTTCTGATTCTTTATCCTTCGTAGCAAAAAACGTACAGTAACAGTATATCCTAAAATAATAGTCTGTTCAATTCCAAAACATCTATTCGCTTTGTAATGATTCGCGGAAATATTTACCATACCTTAATTTTAGGCGCCGGTACATCTTGGGCTTATTCAGCTTCTAATACACGGTTCACATATTCTATAGGGAGCTGCAATTCTTCCGCAATCTCTTCCGGCGTTTTGTTTTTGCATTTTAATTTAAAAATGTTGCGTTCTGCTTTGGTTGCACTCAATTCTGATTTCGCCTTGGCTGCTTCTTCCTGTGCTTCCTCTACCATAAGTCGTTCTAAATTCTTATCCATAATATAAAGTTCCTCTGACAGCATCGCAATCAACTCCTTTGGATTCTTGACAAAATCAGTGATTTCCTGATAAGCAGGTGCAAACTCAGGAAAGGCTTCTATCAGCATATGAATTTTATCCGGTCTTGTTTCACTTAGAAAAGTCATCCACGCTTCTAACTCATTACTGTTTTTAGTTATATTATGTACAACAGAACGAAAACTGTCAAGGCATAAAAAGAGTTCCTCATGAAGTCCGCATTCCTGCTTGTAAATGCCTGTATCAAAGGTCGCTTTGCGTCTGTGAATAAAGCTACCGTCTTCTGTGTGAAATTCTTTTGGACTTTTTTCCATTAAGATAATGCTATATACCTTATTCATGGCATGAAAAGTAAATTTATTACCTAGAATGGCTTTTGTATCCACATATTGCCTCATAATAATATCAGAAATGTAGCAGTCGGCCCTTGCCAGCGGAAAATTGTAACCGATTTTCTGCATTTCTACATTGGCGTAAGAGCCGTCATCCAGTTGTACCAAAATATCCATCACCACAAAACTCCCGTTTTCGCTCATTTGAGTCCCCTCGCGAGGAATAATTTTCACAATCTTTACCCTGCGCTCTAAAATAGCGGACAACAGTGCTTCCAGACGAAGCAATCCCTTTTTACTTTGCGGATGAAACATTTTTCGAAATACGGAATCATAGGTAATTTTCAATCCCTGTTTACCAAGGCAAAAATTTACAAGCTCCTGCTGCATCTCTATGGGGAGCAACAGAAAACTGTCCCATGCACATGGAATGCCTTTGAAATAGGTTTCTACCGCCTCTTTTGATGTAAAAGAAGGGAACGGTAATGTGCAGGCAGCAGAACTGCCTGAAGGAATACATACATTTTGAGTCATAGAAATCCTCCTTTAGATATGATTTTGTTTTTCAAGGGAAATGATTTGAATTACTAAGAATTTTTAGATAAAAGAATCAATCAAGAACCTTTGAAAAAGTATAAAATATTTGCTGTAAAATCGATTATATCAGATAACTGCCTCTTTTTCAAGCAGGCAGATTCAAAAAAGCACCTATCCACTTAACCCAAAGTGAATGGATGCTTTTTGAAACGGCAACTTATCAAATTAGGATTTGATTAAATATATGACATATCACTAATTCGTTTGATAAATCTCTTCCCTTCATTATTCTCAAACATATAAGAAACACCACCTGCTAATCCAAACATTTCACAATCATTAATTGTTTCAACATCTAATCCCAAAAACATAGTATTGAATACACTTAGCAAATCTCCATGTGATACAATAATAATATTTTCTTCATCATTCGTCATTATTTCATCAAAGAAAGGTTTTAACCTATTCCATTCATCTCTACGGCTTTCAGCATCCGAAAATAATCTATCATCAATAGTCTTTTCTTGCTGTTCTATATTTTCACGCAACCATTGAACGGATTTTCCACAACACTTTCCAAGATTTCTTTCTCTAAGTTCGCTTCTTAATATAGGCGTTATTCCTAAATAGCTTCCAACATTTTCTGCGGTTTGTTTTGCTCGTAACAAATCTGAAGAATACATTACAAATTTTCTTCCATCCAATTCAGTTTTCAACTTTTCTCCTATATTTTTTGCTTGATTTACCCCTAATTCCGACAACTCCCAATCCGTCCAGGAACCCACCATTCCATTTGTATGATGAACCGATTGTGTATGCTGTATCGTAATAATAGTTTTCATAAATACCTCCATAATTCTAATTTATTACCCTCTACAGTATACAGCCACCGCACATCTGCGTCAATCAAGTGAAAAGGAGCAAATCCGAAGATTTACCCCTTAATTCAATCACAATTCATATTTCATGCAAAAGTTACTTCACTTCCGCTACCAGTTCCCCATCCTTAACATTGATATAAATGGTATCTCCCTGCGCTACCTTATCCGCTAAAATCAGTTTTGCGGAAAGGGTCTCCACATACTTCTGAATATATCGTTTCAAAGGTCTTGCGCCGTATACAGGGTCATAAGCATCTTCCACAATGAGCTGCTCTGCTTCCGGTGAAAGTTCTACTTTAAGTTCCTTATCCTCCAGTCTTCTGTTCAGGTCGGCAACAATCAACTTAATGATACCGCCGATATTTCCCTTGGTCAAAGGCTTAAAGAGAATCGTTTCGTCCAAACGGTTCAAAAACTCCGGTCTGAAGTGCGCACGCAGTTCTTCCATTACCATTTTTTCGGCAGATTCTTCAATATGACCATCAGAGTCAATTCCTTCCAGAAGATAGGACGCACCGATATTAGAGGTCATAATCAGAATGGTATTCTTAAAGTCTACCGTCCGTCCTTGAGAATCGGTAATACGTCCGTCATCCAGTACCTGAAGAAGCACATTAAACACATCCGGATGGGCCTTCTCGATTTCATCAAACAAAACCACAGAGTAAGGCTTTCTTCTGACTGCTTCGGTCAGCTGTCCTCCCTCTTCATAACCCACATATCCGGGAGGCGCTCCGATTAAACGGGATACGGAATATTTCTCCATATACTCGCTCATATCAATACGCACCATATTGCCCTCATCGTCAAATAAGGCTGCTGCCAGTGATTTGGCAAGCTCGGTTTTACCCACACCGGTAGGTCCTAAGAACAGGAAGGAGCCGATTGGCTTCGTAGGGTCTTTGATTCCTGCCTTGGAACGGATAATCGCTTCCGTTACTTTGGTCACGCCTTCTTCCTGACCAACCACTCGTTTATGCAGTTCTTCATCCAGGTGTAAAGTTTTGTTCCGCTCGCTTTCTGTCAGCTTGGCAACCGGAATACCGGTCCATCTGGAAATAATCCGTGCAATTTCCTCATCAGATACACTTTCATGAACCAACGATAACTCTTTTTGATTCACCTGCTCTTCCTCAATTTCCAATTGTTTCTGCAAAGCAGGCAGCTTTCCGTAGCTTAATTCTGCCGCTTTTTCATAGTCGCCTTCTCTTTGGGCAATTTGAATCTGGTTATTAATATCTTCAATTTCCTCACGCAGTTTGGACAGCTTCTCTACGGAAGCCTTTTCGTTCTCCCACTGTGCCATACGATTGTTAAAGTCATCCTTTAACTCCGCAAGCTCTTTTCGTAAAACATCCAGTCTCTCCCTACTTAATCGGTCATCCTCTTTTTTCAAGGCAGATTCCTCGATTTCCAGCTGCATTACCTTCCGTCTCATTTCATCCAACTCGGTAGGCATGGAATCCAGCTCTGTTTTGATCAGTGCGCAGGCTTCATCCACCAAATCGATAGCCTTATCCGGCAAGAAACGGTCGGAAATATACCGATGGGAAAGAGTTGCTGCACTGACTAGTGCATTATCCATAATCTTCACACCATGATATACTTCATAACGGTCCTTTAATCCTCTTAATATGGAAATGGTATCCTCTACTGTAGGCTCCTCCACTAATACCGGCTGAAATCTTCTCTCAAGGGCTGCATCCTTTTCAATATATTGTCTGTATTCATCCAACGTGGTGGCGCCGATACAATGAAGCTCACCCCTTGCAAGCATGGGCTTTAACATATTTCCGGCATCCAAAGCACCATCAGTCTTGCCGGCTCCTACAATGGTATGAAGTTCGTCAATAAACAAAATAATCTGTCCGTCACTGTTCTTTACATCTTCAAGAACTGCCTTTAAACGTTCCTCAAATTCACCACGATACTTAGCACCTGCTACCAATGCCCCCATATCCAGTGCAAAAATCTTTTTATCCTTAAGCCCCAACGGTACATCGCCTTTAACGATTCTCTGTGCCAGCCCTTCGACCACTGCAGTTTTACCTACGCCGGGTTCTCCGATAAGCACCGGATTATTCTTAGTTTTACGGGACAAAATACGAATTACATTACGGATTTCATTATCTCTGCCGATGACCGGATCCAGCTTCTGCTCTCTGGCACGCTCTACCAAATCCTGACCGTACTTGGCAAGGGTATCATAGGTTGCTTCCGGATTGTCGCTGGTCACACGCTGGTTTCCCCTGACGGATGCAAGAGCCTGCAAAAAACGCTCTCTGGTAATACCGAATTCCTTAAACAATCCTTTGATTTCTTTGTTAGGATGCTGAATCATGGCAAGGAACAAATGCTCCACAGACACATATTCATCCCCGAATACTTTAAGCTCATCCTCCGCAGAAATCAGTACCTTATTTAAATACTGGCCCACATAAGGCTGTCCGCCCTGTACCTTAGTTCTCTTCGCAAGCAAATCTTCTGCCTGATTGATAAAATACTGCAGCTGAATTTCCATCTTCTCAATCAGCTTGGGAATCAGACTGTCCTCCATGGTCAGCAGACTGTACAAAAGGTGCTCCTGCTCAATTTCCTGATTGCCGTACTCATACGCAAGCTTCTGACAACCTTCTACTGCCTGTAATGATTTTTGTGTAAATTTATTAATATTCATAAGCACTCCTCTCCGCCGGCATTACTGATTATCAGTATACCCGCCTTTCCTCATGACTATGTTTACGTTTGTTCTACAGCAAATATAGCACCAGTTGTTAGCACTGTCAAGAGGTGAGTGCTAATTATGATTCTAAAATTTTTATAATCTGTCTGCCGGGAATACAATTCCCATCTGTTTTCTTGCATCGTCCATTATCTTCATTGTTTCAAGAGAATAACTTTGATATACATCAGTATATACTCCGCTTTGAACCGCACTCACAAACTGCTCCAGCTCATATATCATATCCTGCTTATGAACTGACATTACAATACGCTCTTCTTTATTACCTATTTTACAAATAATAGATTCAGGACTTGATACATTGTGAAATCTGATGCTTCCCTTTTCTCCTTGGATTTCATTTGCCAAATAGGAGTTTGTAATCTTGGAATAACCGATATTTACAAGGAATTCACCGTAATGAGCAAGAATATTGCCGTTTCCGTCAATGCTTTCCGGCAGCTTAATCCCCATAGACATCATTTTCTCCGGTATTCCGAACAGCATCACCATTACGTGAATCGGGTAGCATCCGATATCCATAATGCTTCCGTTTGATAATGCCGGATTAAAAGCATTCTCCACAATTCCCTGTTTAAATTTATCGTACCTTGATGAATATTGACAATAAGATAAAGTCACCTGTCTGATAGGACCAATTTCTTTCAGCTTCTCTTTTATCACTTGATAAGCAGGATGAAATACAGGACGCATGGCTTCCATCAAAAATAAACCATTATCCTTAGCACATTGAAACATAATACCTGCTTCCCTAAAATTGGACGCCAGCGGCTTTTCACAAAGCACATGCTTCCCTTTCCTGAGCATCATCAACGTCTGCTTCATGTGGCAGCTGTTAGGTGTTGCAATATATACCGCATCCATTTCCCGACAGTCGGAAAAAGATTCCAAATTGTCAAATGACAACGGAATCCCTTTCTCATCTGCCAGCCTTTGTGCCTTATCTTTATTTCTTGAGTAGATGGCTGTTATTTCAGCATTTGCACACTGTTTTGCTGCTTCCATAAAGCGGTCTACAATAAAATTACTTCCGATAATTCCAAATCTGACTTTTTTCATAGGTACCCCCGGAAATGTTACTCGTTTATTTTGTAATAACAGTATACCATCCATGCATGGGGATGTGCACAATAAATCGGAATACAACTATAATCTTCCGACTGGTCCGGAAGACCTTCCTCAATAATCAGCGAGGATTCCACATTATCGGCTGCCGACCAATAAGAGGACCAATACTTTGGAAACTGCTTTGCATAATTGCCGAATGACATATTCTGCAAAAGCCTTACTGCTTCCTCATGATTGAACTCATTCACGGCTACAATAACGGGTCCGTTCAATGCCCACCAGAATCCGCCGTTTTCACGGGAGCCTTTTTCGTAGTGGTCGTCCTCAAATTCGGGGGTCTGCTGCTCTCTGGCACCAAGCTTTTCACCGTCGTACACCCTTTTTTGCATTTCGCTGTAAAGAGTCTGCTTCTGCTCTAAGGACAGCTCTCTAATCTGCAGGGTAAATCCCTGGGGCTCTAAGAACATATTCTCTTCCCCGTAGGGTTTGCCTGCAAAATACATTCTGCGGGGGAAAGCCCGCTCTCCCATATCCTTTAAAAATGCATCCAGAATATCCTTACGATATACCTCCATACTGTTGCAAAGCGTACCAATTACTGCCTGTTCACCGGCAAAGCTTTCTTTACCACTGATTTCTCTTAAAACCGGTGTCAATGCCTGCAAAATACTGATGGCCATGGCAGAATTCATGTGGGATTCCCCATCAAGCACCACTGTATTATAGGGAACCTTCAGTACATAATACACCGTATCGTTCCAATCAGAGTTCAAAAGTCTGACAAGTCCGTGTGGTCCCACGTTTACCGTATCCCTTAGGAAAAGATAAATCTTTTGTACAAACTCTAAGATTGTCATTTCCCTCTGACCGGTTACCGGGTAGGGAGCTACCTTTTCATGCAACAGCTCATAATCCTTCGTCACCCGCAGATATTCTGTAATAAGTAATAAGCAATAGAGCTGCTGGTCGCTGGTAAAATACCGTTCATTATCGGCATAAGCATTGCCTTTTTCAATCAATCTGATTTCACCAAAGGGAGTGGTTCTTTTCAGTATATACCGGATTACGCTTTTTGCCAGTGCCGGATTATAGTACACAAGAGGCAATGCATGCTGGAAATTATCTCTGGCACTTGCGTGAACACCCCAGGAGTAATCATAACAGGTTCCCTGGGGAATCTTAGTTTCCTGATAAAACTCACTGTAGGTTGCCATTGCCTCTAAGCTGTAGGCATGCCAACGTAGTTCATTTCTTAACGCTTCATCCTTCTCATTCTCAAAGGCAGGTAACGCATTTAGCCACTCATTTGCATACGCTGACTGAATCTTTTCCTGCTTTCCCGATACATAGGTGGATAAATCTCTTCTGATATCAATCAGATTTGATACCCCGTATTCAAAGGAATAGCCTATTATCATCTGTAAACAAATGCTTTCCTCCTGCATCAATTTACCGGCATATGTACCTACTAATTCCCTTTCACTGTTTACAGCAACTTTGGCATTAGAAATCCCGGCTATAAACAAACAGGGAGGAAAGCCTTCAAATAAAGAAATATCTTCTCTCTTTGCACAAAGCATGGGGTCTGTATAATGAGCCTTGATTTGTACGCCCACAGTATTTTTCTCAGCTTCTTCATACGCTTCATAGGTATACTGTACCTTGCCTGTTCCTTCCGGTGCCTGCTGGTATTGTATTTCTTTGTAATTGGCAGTCACACCTTCCTCATAACGGATAGCTGCCTCTTTATCAGATGTATTGGTTAACATAACTTCACAGAGCATCGCGGATGCGCCGTCATAGGGATTGGTTGATGGTTTAACTGACAAGCGTCTGCTTACCTTCACTCCATCAATCTCATAGGCATAATCTGCAAAACCGCAGCCAAAGCTTCTTACACACTTTAACGGGTCAATGGATAAAGAATCCATTCCGGCAAGACGATACGTTTTTCCATTTATTGTAAGCTCTGCTCTGTTTATCCCACTGTTCTTATGTTTTCCCTGATTCACTCTTCCCCAGGAACGCTGTCCTGTAATCAACTCATATTCACCACTTACATGGGTAAATACCGTAAGCTGATAATTACCAAGCAAAAACCAGGGGTCCTCCGGCAGCTTTACCTTCTGTCCGTTTTCTAAATATTCCTCATAAGGAAGTGTTCCTGTATACTGAAAACAAGGTAACCCCATTGCATCCTTTTTCCAAAACCCGATTGTTTTTTCTTTGTTCTGTTCCATTGTTGTTCTCCTTCTCCTTTAACCACCGATACCTACACTAAGACCCATCTGCTCTCCCATTCTTACATAGGGCTGCAGTTCTTCCTTTGTCATTCCCTGCTCTTTCATTTGATAGGTCATGCCAAGCTGTTCGTATTTGTGAATCCCCAAGGTATGATAAGGCAACAGATGCACTTCAGGAATTCCAAACCGCTGTGCCAGCTCAAAAATTTGTGTCATAACCGCAGCATCATCATTAAATTCCGGTATCACCGGCACCCTGATAATCATTTGATGTTCTTTTTGCTTTGTCAGATAGGACAAATTTTGAAGAATCCGCTCCAAGCTTCCCCCTGTCACATTCCTTAATTTTTCTGCATCCATGTGCTTGATATCAAACAAAAACAAGTCTACATATCCGGTCAGTTCTTCAAAAGCCTCTATCGGTACATCCCCGCAGGTTTCGACTGCCGTATGGATTCCCTCTGCCTTTACTTTTCTTAAAAGCTCTTTTGCCACTTTCCATTGTAGCATGACTTCCCCGCCGGATAAAGTAATGCCGCCTCCGCTGGCTTCATAGTAGTCCTTATCCCGTATAAGCACCTCATAAATCTCTTCTATGCTTTGTTCTTGCCCGACAATGGACAATGCCCCGTTAGGACATACTTTCACACAGACTTCACACTTCTTACATGCTTCACGGTTTATGGCAATCCTGCCTTCTTTACAAAGAATCGCACCATTCGGGCAGTTCCTTACACAGCTTTGGCAGGTACTACATTTGTTTGACTGATGTTGTAGCTGCCTTGCAGCTTTTTGTGATTCCGGATTTGCACACCAGGGACACCTTAGGGGACATCCTTTAAAAAACACAGTGGTCCGTATGCCCGGTCCGTCATGAATGGCAAACCGCTCAATATTAAAAATTGTTGCGTTCATATGATTTACACCCTGCATTTTCCTTCATCGTAAAGTGTTCTGCTTAAGAGCTCCTGCTTCACACAATCCGCCAAATCCACAAATACTGCCGAATATCCGGCCACACGTACAATTAAGTTAGGATAGTTTTCGGGATGCTCCATAGCATCCTCCAGTGCACCGCTGTCAACTACTGTTACCATCAAATGACAACCGCCCTTTTTAAAATAGGTCTTGAACAGCGTTTTCATCAACAGCTTATTGTCACGGAACATGCTCGTAGAAAACTTGATATTCTGCACCGAGCCACCATGGTATTTTGCATCAAATCTGCTTAATGAATTCAGCATTGCCGTAGGACCGCTTCTGTCAGCACCGCCTTGGGGATTATTGGCAGGGTTCATAAACATTCCCGCAAGTCTTCCATCGGGAGATGCCCCTGTCCGCATCCCCCACTCCGAATTCAGGGAATTGTTACTGATAACAATTAAATAATACTGCATTCCTTTTAAAATGCCACGCTCCCGGATTCCTTTGGCAACAAATTCGTACAAATCATTTGCCATATCGTCCACCGGCTTACAATCATTGCCGTATTTCTCAAGGGCAATGCATTTCTTTCGAAGCAGCTCATAGCCCTCAAAATTGCTTATGGTTGCCTTAATCAGTTCAGGCAGGGAAACGCTCTTTTCCTCAAACACCAATTTCTTAATTACATATAAGGAATCTGATGTATTGATATTTCCGTAGGTTTCACAGGTACCGCCTAAATAACGCACGCCTCCGTCCAAAAGCGGCTTTCTTCTTGCAATACAGTCATCCATCAAAATACTGTTAAAAAGGAAGCCTACATGTTGGTCCATAATCTCATAGGAGCGATACTGCGCATCAATGGACAAATCCATATAGTAATCCAAAAGCTCCCGATAGCCATCATAGAATTCTTCAAAAGAAGTCATCTCTTCAAACTGCTTTGGCTGAATGGGTCCTAACTTGTACTGTCCATCCATAGGGTCAACGCCCCGGTTCATGTAAATCGTGAGGAGCTTTAGCAGATTGATGCACACGTTAGGCGTCCCGGTGCTTTGTCCCCACAGTACAAACTCCGTACAGCCAAAAGGTACATATCTGCTTGCTGTTTCTTCATCCACCCGCATTCCGTAGGCTACTGCCGGCACATTTACCTCATCATTGTAGATTGTTGGGTAAGTAGCACCCGCTCCAAGAGCTTCCAACGCCTCATCCCAGATTTCCTCAGAAGTATTTTCATCCACGCGCAAGGTAAACTGGGGCTCTACATAGCGGCAGTCCTTTGCCACCTTCATGGCGATATGAAGGAATCGATCCGCATCCTCGGGATTTTTTCTTCCTTTTCCGCCTACAATAATCCTGCCGTTCACCGTGGTTCTGCGGTTTTCTACCATGGTCCAAAGGGATTTCACATACGCATAAGCCTGTTCTTCGGTCATACGTCCACTGTCCAAATCCCTTGCCAGATAAGAACCAAGCAACTCATCCAAACGTCCGTAATTGATGCAGCCTGCAAGCAGTGCATATAACCACAACGCCTGTAACGCTTCCAAAAAGGTTTCCGGTTTGTTGCTGCTGATTTTCTCAAGTGCCTCTGCCATATCTGTAAGTTCTTGGTATCTCTTTGTATTTGTGACATCAAGCTGATTTCTTTGCCTATATGCCATTTCGGCAAGGTAGCAGGCACTTTCTTTGTAAATATCAAGACACATAAAGCAGGACCGGATAAATTCATTATCAGGCTCCTGACTGCTCTGCTCCTGAAGTAACGCACGAAGACCGGCGATTCCCAAATCAAGAAGCTTCCGGTAATCCAGCATCATTCCTGACAATCTGGCTGTTGCAATCAAGGGATATTCCACATCAATAAATCTTCCGATTGTAGTTTCAGTTAATACTTCTTTACAATACCGGGTCTTCAAATCATGGGAAAGCCAATATTGATACAACGCCTCAACACGGTCATGATAAGCTTCCCCAATTTCTTTCTCAAAAGCCCGCAGCTTGGCAAAAACACAATAATGTCCCACGCCGCCCACGGAGGTTACTGCGCCAAATCCGATAGGAAGAAAATCAAGTCTTCCCGCAAACAAATCCGTTTCTTCAATTTCCCTAAGCAGTGCCGGAAATAATACCTTTAAGCATTCTGCTTCTCTCCGTTCCTTAGAACAGCTCGAAAACTTCCGGTGGGTTTCGGTATAACGCTCCATCAGCTCAAGCTGCCAAAGCAGAGGCTTTTCGCAGGGAATTTTTTTGCTTACTTCCACATTCTGAATACCGTTTACATCAAATTTAACCATTAGTGCTTACTTCTTTCTGCTTCACGCCAATTGTTCTGATAACCTGACAATAAATCCACAAATCTCTTTGTAATTAGGTGGGGTCTTGTAATAGCACTGCCTACTACTACGGAATGGGCGCCTAGATAAATACATTTCATTGCATCCTCCGGCGTATATACGTGACCTTCCATCATCATACATACTTTATCTCCGAAATCTCTGCACATTCTGGCAAACTCACGAAGGTCGGGGCTTTCGATATGCTTGGTCTCTTCGGTATAACCATATAAGGTAGGACCTACAATATCCGCACCCAGCTCCACTGCTCTTTTTGCTTCCTCGTAGTTTGATACATCCGCAAAAATAATTGCCTCCGGAATTTCCTTCTTTACAATGGGAAGTAACTCGTAGGCAGGTCTTCCCTCATGTGTAATTTGACTTGTGCAGTCAAGAGCAATAATCTCAGCCCCTGCTTCCCATACCTGCTTTGCAGCCTCTAGGGTAGGGGTAATAAATACATCCGTATCATCATGCCAGATTTTATATAATCCGATAATCGGCAAATCCACCTGCTCACGGATTGCTTTAATCTGGTCCGGTGAATTGGCGCGGATTCCCACTGCGCCTCCCCATTTGGCCGCTACTGCCATTTTTACCACAAAATCCATGGAATAAGTAGGATCATCATGCTGTACCTGACAGGATACCACTAAACCGCCCTTCATAGAATCTAATAATGCTTTCTTATCTCTCATTTTTCTTTTCCTCCTTTTATAAAAACGCGGCACCGATAATGCCCGCATCATTCCCTAATTTTGCTGTTTCCACCGTGGGAACACCGATTTCGGTTCCTGCAAAGGTATTTGGAATCAGTCTTTCTCTGATAGGTGCTAACAATAATTCTCCCGCCTGGGCAATTCCGCCGCCCAGAATGATTTTTTCCGGTCTGAATAATGTAATATAGGTGGACATTGCACAAGTCAAATACTCTGTATACTGCTCCAATATTTGTCTCGCAGTTTCATCCCCCATTTCAATTCCCTTAAATATGGTTTTCCCTTCTATTGCATTTATGTCGCCACCGCACAAATCCCAAAGCAAGGAATTTCTGTTTTGGCGCACTGCCTCTTTGGCCTGTCTGATTAGAGCTGTTGCGCTGCAATATGCCTCCGCACATCCCTTTTGACCGCAGGTACACGGAATTCCGTCATACACCAGCTTCACATGACCAAGCTCCGCGCCCATTCTGTCCGCTCCGCAATAAATCTTCCCGTTCATAATGATTCCGCCGCCAAGTCCGGTTCCTATGGTTAACATAACAACATTTTCAACTCCTTTGGCCGCACCTGCAAGGGCTTCTCCCAGGGCTGCACAGTTGGCATCATTTTCAATTTGAACCGGTAAAGAAAGCTTCCTTTCCAAATAATCATAAATAGGAACATTCTTCCAGCCAAAACAATTGGCATGTACCAGAAGCTTCGTCTTGGGGTTTACATAACTCGGCATCCCAATCCCCCATTTGCTGATATCTCCTTCCGACAATCCGCTTTTGCTGATTGCCTGTAGCGAAACCGCCACCATGTCATCTGTGATTTCTTCTATAGTTCGGTGCGCGCCTGCAGGTATGCTCACTTTTGAAATAATACGATATTCCTCATCCACCACACCTGCTACCAGATTTGTACCGCCCACATCCAGTCCCAAGTAATAATTCATACATTCATACCCCTTTTTCTTTCTATATCCAATTTATCATGTAAGTACCGTGGAATCACTACTTAGGGCTGTTCAAAAGTTTATTCAAATTGCTTTTTTAGTTGACAAACCTTTTTTTCTTTTCTATGCTGAAAATGAGAAGTGTTTTAAACAAAAAAAACGTATATCATTTATTGGTAAGAGGAATTTGATTTTATGAAATGTAATGAAAAAGGAACCGTCGGCGAATCTGCATACTACTTCTTTTCGCCATCAGAAATGTTTCGGGAATATTACTGCCACATGCTGCTGTGCGGACATTTTTACTGTAATGAAAACTATCGCATTGTAAGAGAAGGGAATGCTTCTCCGCTATTTATCTATATGATTTCCGGAGAACTTCATGTAAATTATCAGTCTCAGCATTATACGGCATCAGACGGCGAAATCATTCTGCTAAACTGTAATCAGCCTCATGCTTATTACTGTAATTCTTCTTGTGAATTTATTTTTTTCCACTATGATGGCCCCACTATGGTTACCGTTACCAATCATCTCATTGCACAGAATAACGCTCCCGTTTTCCGCCTCTCTAACCACACACAGCTTTCCGATGCTTTATTTTCCGTGCTTACTACTTTGGAACAGGGAGAATATCCTTCTGATATTACGTTGTCCTGCACAAGCTATCAGATTCTGTGTCAAATGCAATCCTTTAATTATGTTACTACCGGTGCGCCTTCCTCTGTTTCCGATACCATTGCTGAGGTCATCGAATATATGAAAAAAAATATCCAGGAACCACTGTCCCTGGATATCATTGCTGCACATGTCAATATCAGCCCAAGCTATTTATCTCATCAATTCCGCACACAAACCGGCTGCTCTCCCATTGAGTATCTTGCCGGATTAAAAATCAACTATGCCAAAACCATTCTGCGCTCCACCACCAGAACTATTGCAGATATTGCAGATTCCTTGGGCTACAGCTCATCTGCCAGCTTTATCAACGCCTTTACCAGCCGTGTGGGCATCAGCCCCGGTCAGTTCCGGAAATCATCCATTTATTAATTCTGATAGTTCCATTCACCTACCAGGCCAATGTCCTGCACGGAAGTACACATCATGATTTTATACACACCGGGCTTTGTCACAAAAGCTTTTTTCTCTATGTCATAATGGGCAAAATCTTCTGCTGTCAGCTTCATTTCTACCTTCTTGCTTTCTCCTGCTTCCAGAGAAATCTTTACAAAGTTCTTAAGCTCCTTCACAGGATGCTCATCGCTCTTCTCCGCAGGTCCTGTATAAAGCTGAATCACCTCAGCACCCTCTCTGCTTCCAATGTTGCGAACCGTTAGGCTGACACAAATATCTCCGGTAGCATCTTTACTCACGCTACCACCATCTGCACTGACTGCCAAATCCTCCAGTACAAACTCAGTATAAGACAATCCGTAGCCGAAGCAGTAGGAAGTTTCTACCTCCTTGGACTCATAATAACGGTATCCTACAAACACACCTTCCTTATGCTCTACCTTACCCGGCTTTCCGAACTCACCGTTTTTACCTGTAGGCGTATCCTCATAGGTATAAGGGAAGGTTTCTGCAAGCTTACCGGAAGGATTCACTTTGCCAAGCAATACCTCTGCAAGTGCGGTTCCTGTTTCCATCCCCGCATAATAGCTCCATACAATGGCTTTTGCCTGATTCTTCCAGGGCATTTCTACAGGAGAACCTGCCACGATTACAATGGTCATATCCGGCTTTACCTGCAACAGGGCTTCAATTACCTTGTCCTGGCCGTAAGGCAGTTTCATGGTGCCCCTGTCATTTCCTTCTGTATCATAATCGTGATTCAGACCACCTACAAAAATCACTTCGTCGCATTCTTTTGCCAATGCTACTGCTTCTTCAAGCAGACGTTTTCCCTCTTCTGTATCTGTAAAATCACGTAGTTCTACAGGCACCTGCACGGCTGCCATAGTCTCAAGATTTACGCTGTCCTGCTGCCAGTTGACTTCTGACTCCTGCTCCTTGGTAGGAATCATATAGCCGGGTGCATAACACACCTTGGTATTGCCGCCAAGTAACATTTTCATACCCATCAACGGATTAATTTCATACAATGCCTTGATTTCCGAGCTGCCGCCACCATTTGCATGCAACATGCGTGCATTCTGACCAATCATTGCAATTTTCTTCATATTCTTTGGCTCTAAAGGCAGTTTTTTGTTTTCATTCTTTAATAGAATCACAGATTCCCTTGCCACTGCAAGCATTGCCTTCCTGTTCTCGGGTGTGTTGTATGCGCCGCTGCTTCTTAGGGTTTTCTCTTCTCCCAGCATCTTCAGACGGTACATCATCCGTAAAATATTACGTACCTTATTATCTACAAGCTTTTCTTCTATTTCTCCCTTTTGAATCAGCTCTTTCAAGGGATTGGCCAAATAATAATTATCAAAATCATCGGTTACGGACATTTCCACATCCAAAGAAACCTCTGCCGCTTCCTTGGTGCGGTGAACAGCTGCCCAGTCACTGACTACCGTTCCGTCAAATCCCCATTCCTTACGAAGAATCTCATCCAAAAGCACAGGATTTTCACAACAGTGCTCACCATTTAATTTATTATAAGCTCCCATAATGGAGTAGCTGCCACCCTCCTGCACAGCTTTTTTAAATGCAGGCAGATAGATTTCTCTTAAGGTGCGCTCATCTACAAGAGTATCTACCATTAACCGGTCTGTCTCCTGGGAATTCACTGCAAAATGCTTCACGCAGGCAGACACATCATGCTGCTGGATGCCTTTAATTATTTGAATCGCCATCTCTCCTGCCAGATAAGGGTCCTCTGTCAGATATTCAAAATTTCTGCCGCAAAGGGGACTTCTCTTGATGTTGATGCCGGGGGCTAAAATCATATCCTTACCTCTTCCCCTTGCTTCCTCACCAAGTACACTGCCGGAAGCATAAGCAAGCTCCCTGTTCCATGTAGATGCCAAGGCACTGTTACAAGGCAGATAACTTACATAATCATCATCATTTCCTGCTGAAATCCACTTGCTGTTTTGGAACTCGGCACGTACTCCGTGCGGTCCGTCAGAAAAGTAAAAGGCGGGAATGTCAAGTCTCTCTACACCTTCCGTGCGAAACAGTCCCGCACCGTGAATCATATCTAATTTTTCTTCCAGTGTTAACTGACTAAGTAACTGCTCTATTTTCTGCTCCATAAAAACACCTTTCTCTTTCTGCTGCCTGCACCCCAAAACCGCAGTAGCTTTTCTTCTTAATTTCAGTATACGAATCCATGGTACCTGTCACAATAACCGATTCTACAAATTTACTAACCTATTCTGCTATCTTCAGCCACTTATTTTCCGCAGCTTTTTGATATTCTGTACGCCTAGAATCAGAAGTGTCGGGAAAATAATTGCTGCTAACACGCCCAGTTTCAAGTTATCCCCAAAAGCTCCTGACACAAAACCTACAAAAGTTGGACCGGAAGAACATCCCATATCTCCTGCCAGCGCCAACAGTGCAAACATGGCAGTACCTCCTCTTGGCATAGATGCAGATGCCACACTAAAGGTTCCGGGCCACATGATTCCTACTGAAAGTCCGCACAACGCACATCCTAAGAATCCAAGTGCCGGTATAGGAATCAGGGAAATCATCAAATAGGAAATAATACAAAGGATACTGCTTCCTATCATAAACTTTTCCAAATTAATTTTATCTCCGAATTTTCCGTAATAGGCACGGGAAGACCCCATTAATATTGCAAATGCCATAGGTCCGATTAAATCTCCTAACGTCTTACTGATACCAAATCCTTTTTCTGCTAAAGCAGAGGCCCACTGACTGACAGCCTGTTCACTGGCTCCTGCACAAAGCATCATCAGCATTAACACCCAGAACATTTTCATAGATGCCAGCTCCTTCATGGAAAGACCTGTATCTCCTTCCTCCAAAAGCTGTGCCATAGGAACCTTGGTAAATGCCACCGCATTCAGTAATGGAACAATTGCCCACAAAATAGCCAGAATCTTCCAGTTTCCGATTCCGCACAATTGGAAGAATAGGGTAGACAATAATACCACTCCTACATGTCCCCAACAATAAAAGGAATGCAAAAGACTCATTGCTTTTTCTTTATTATCAGTAGGACAGGCTTCTACTACAGGACTTACCAGCACCTCCAGAAGTCCGCCTCCCACTGCATAAATCATTACCGATAACAAAAGTCCCACAAAAGGATCTGCAAACAGCTCCGGCAATACCGTAAGCGATACAAGTCCTGCTGCCGCAAATACATGAGCAATAATCATGGATGCCCGATAGCCGATTTTGTCCACAAAACCGATGGCAAGGATATCCACCACCAGCTGAGCTCCGAAATTAAAGGTTACTAAAAGTGTAATCTTACCTAAAGAAATTCCGTAGCTGTTCTGAAAGGTTAGGAACAAAAGAGGAATAAAATTGTTAATAATTGCCTGTACAATGTATCCTACAAAGCAGGAAATGATTGTTTTGTTGTAGCCATTTTTCATATGTCGTTTTCTCCTGTTGTCATCAAAACAATGCCGCTTCGCGTCGCTTGTTTTTCTTCTGCGCCTAGTATAGCATTATTTCTTTCCGAATGCTATCCACAATCTCCCAAAATGATGCAACTTTGATGCAAAAATTATGCCAAATTGATGCAAATCCGATGCAACTTTGATGCCCCTGCCCTGTAAGCTGTATTTAGAAACAATACAAAAGCTAACGAGGTGTATCAAATGAAAACCAAACGAATTCTCTTAAGTCTTATCTGCATGGCTCTGCTTTTTACCACACTGACCCCTACGGTCTATGCCGCAGAACCCCAAAAAGATGAAGACAAAACCTACGCTCCCTACTTTTTTGTGGAAAGTGAGCATCCGGAAACAGAAAGTTTTCCTTTAAAGAAAACCGATGTTACCGTCAACATTAACGGTTCCATTGCGGAAACCTATGTCACTCAGGTATATACCAATGAAGGTGCTAATCCCATTAATGCCAAATATGTCTTTCCTTGTTCTACCAAGGCAGCCGTTCACGGCATGACCATGACCGTAGGCAATCAGATGGTACGAGCACAAATTCAGGAAAAAGAAGAAGCAGAAGAGACCTTTGAAACGGCCAAAAGCGAAGGAAAAAGTGCTTCCCTGTTAACTCAGGAAACACCCAATGTCTTTACTATGGATGTGGCAAATATCATGCCCGGTGACACCATCACCATTGAGTTGCATTATACAGAATTAATAACCCCTACAGAAGGTACTTACCAATTTGCCTTTCCTACGGTAGTCGGTCCCCGCTATGTCAATGTAGAAAAAGCAAAGGAAGAAGGTACCCTGCCCGCCCTGACAGATACCGAGTGGCTGAGCAGTCCCTACCTTCCTGATGGGAATACACCGGATGCTGAGTACAATATCCGGGTCAATCTCTCCACCGGCGTTCCCATTACCGGACTAACCAGCAAATCCCACAAAATCAACATTGACTGGGATGATAACAGTATTGCTCATATTTCTCTGGCAGACCCTGCTGATTATGCCGGAAACCGTGACTTTATCTTAGATTACAAGTTATCCGGTGAAAACATCAGCTCCGGCATTACCTTAAGCACCGGAGAATCTGAAAACTTTTTTATGCTGAACATCCAACCGCCGGCACATTATGAACCGGAAGAAATCGTTCCGAGAGAATATGTTTTTGTACTGGATGTGTCCGGTTCCATGGACGGTTATCCTTTAGATACTGCCAAAGAACTGATTCGCAATTTAGTATCTGACCTGCGAAAAGAAGATAGCTTTAACTTAATATTGTTTTGCAATGATAATGAACTACTGTCTCCCAAATCAGTATCCGCTTCGCCTAAAAACATTGATCGGGCACTTAAGCTTATTGACCGACAGCACGGCTACGGCGGTACGGAATTAAACAACGCTGTACAAGCTGCCCTTGATTTGCCAAAGCAGGAGAATACTGCCCGCAGTATTGTTATTATTACTGACGGCTATATTTCCGGCGAAACCGAAACCTTTGACATTATCTGTGAAAACTTAGATGAGGCAACCTTCTTCCCCTTCGGAATTGGCACAAGTGTTAACCGCCATTTGATTGAAGGAATTGCAAATGCAGGTCAGGGCGAGTCTTTTATCGTAACAGATAAAGCAGATGCCGACGAAACCGCGAAATACTTCCGCACCTATATGGAAGCGCCTCTGCTTACGGATATTCAGGTAACCTATGAAGGTTTTGATGCCTATCACGTGGAGCCGGTTACTCCTTCTACCCTTTATGCCATGAAGCCCATTACTCTCTTTGGCAAGTGGAAGGGCGAGCCTGCAGGCACAATTCACGTCACAGGCAAGTGCGGTGCTGAAGATTATGTAGCGGATATCCCGATTAGCGAAAAAAATATAGACAACAGCAACTGTGCGCTTCCCTATCTGTGGGCAAGAAAGCGTGTGGAACGCTTGTCAGATTTCGGCACTTTCAAAGACAACGCAGCTATCAAGGAAGAGGTAACCCGCATTGGTTTGACTTACAGTATGGCAACCTCCTATACCTCCTTTGTGGCAGTGTTAGAAACCATACGAAATCCGGAAGGCGAAAGTACGGATGTGGATCAGCCTAACCCTTTACCCCTTCATGTTTCTAACCTTGCCATCGGTTGCGGATATTCCGTAGGCTCTGAGCCGGGAACGCTTCTGTTTACAGTACTTGCCGGATGCTTCTCCATAATAAGCTTTAAAAAGAAACGTAAAATTACACAGAGGACTTCTTTATGACACCGCTAAAAACACTTTTAAAACAATATTATTACTATTACTTGATCGGAGCAGTCTTTCTGATTGTCATGAAGCTTTTTGCCGAGAGTACCGATGCCGATACACTTCGTTTTCTTCTTGCACCGGTTTCCGGTCTTGTAAGCCTTATCTGCGGGGCTCCTTTCCTCTGGGAGCCTCATGCAGGCTACGTCAGCCATGATTTGCGGTTTCTGATAGCAGCCTCCTGCAGTGGTATCAATTTTATGATGATTGCAGTAGGGATGCTGTTTTTCTCCTTTCTGCACCGCATATCGGTTCACAAGGTATTACAGTCCCTGTGGCTCCCTGTCAGTCTGATTCTTGCTTATTGTTACACAATTTTGACCAATGCAGTCAGAATATTAATTGCTATTTACTTGCCTCTTTATTTAAAAAAGCAGGGTCTTTTACCTGCCCTGCTTTCCCCTGATACACTGCATACCCTAATAGGCACGGTGGTGTATTTCTCTTCTTTATTATTTTTCTATTCCTTGACAGATAAAGTCATAAATAAACGAATTCTCCCTTCTTCGTGTAAATACTGCACTGCCGAAGCTACTCACTCGCTTCTTTGTCGTAGCACGCTATTGCCGCTTTTCTGGTATGTCGGCATTGTCTTGGGACTGCCGCTTTTTTCCCGCATCCTACAAAGGAACTTTTCCGGCTTTGGCAGTTATACACTACTTGTTTTGGGAAGCTGTTTCGTGATTTATCTATTAAGAAAACTTATTTCTGCCATGCCTGTAAGAAAGCACCCCCGCTAAATATCAGGCCACACAGCTCACCAGCTCCACGGCATGGGCAATTCCGGGTACGCTTTGCCCTTCATTGTAGCTGGTTTTACTCAGAAGTGCTCCCGTTGGCACAAACAGTACTCTTTTCCATACGCCCTCCTCCAGCTGTTTCAAAATATAGGCTGACAGTGTAACTGCACTGCAGCCGCAACCGGAGCCTCCTGCATGGGCATCCTGGCTTCTGTCATAAATCTCGATACCGCAATCCATATGCACATGGGAAATATCCATATTCTGATCTCTCAGCATATCCCAAAGCGCCTTTTGCCCTACATATCCTAAATCTCCGGTAATAATTTTGTCATAGTCCTCCGGTTTTGTCCTGAAATCACGCAAATGGGTAAGTATGGTATCAGCAGCCGCCGGGGCCATACAAGCTCCCATGTTCATGGAATCCTTTAATCCGAAGTCCATAATTTTTCCTATGGTAATTCCTGTAATCAGGGCTCTGTCACTATCGCTTTTGCTACTGCTTACCACAAAGGCTCCGCTGCCTGTCACCGTCCATGAAGCAGAAAGCGGTCTCTGATTCCCGTAAGCAAGAGGAAATCGGAACTCTTTTTCCGCGCTGGCAAAGTGACTGGAGGTTACACAAGCCGTATACTGCGCCATTCCTCCCGCAATCATTATGGTTGCCATGGATAGGGAAAGCCCACAGGTGGAACAGGCGCCATACATTCCCACAAGCGGAATTCCGAACCCGCCAAGTCCAAAGCTGCTGGCAATACATTGACCAAGAAGGTCACCGGCAAACAAAAAACGGATATCTTCCCTGCTTAACCCTGCCTTACCGATTGCCATCTGCAATGCTTCTTTTTGCAAGGTACTCTCTGCTTCTTCCCAGGTATCACATCCGAATTTATCATCCACACCAACCACATCAAACAAATCTCCTAAGGGTCCTTCTCCTTCCTTGGTCCCCACTACGGATGCACTTGCTCTTATATAAACCGGAACCGGTATCTTAATACTTTGTTTTCCCTGTGCAAAAATTGCGCCGCTACTTCCTTCCATAAAAAACCTCCGAATGAAAAAACTTTTTGTTAGGTTTTCCCATCCGAAGGTTTTTATTCATTTTATTCTGTTTCTTCCTGAATTCCGTGACTGAGTAAAAACTGTTTCCATAAGTCGTTATACTTGCCCAATAAATGAATTTGGTCATAGGTATATTCTTCCGATAGGCAACCGTTTTCGTCACATACTGCTTCATTTACATCAATGTAGAAAATCTGCTGATTATCCGCTAATGTGGCAATAGCATGATTTCTTGCGGAAATATTACCATTATTGAATATGGCATCGCTTTCATTTCTCTCTGCAGCTACATGCATATTTGCCTGAATAATGATTTTGGCCTCCGGCTCTAACTCTTTTAGCTTTTCTACCACTTCCGTGTACTTCGCCATAAAGTCTTCCGTTGTGCCGGTTCCCAGTTCATTAATCCCCACCATCAGGTAAATCTTACCATATTCCTTCGCCTGCAGTACTTCTTCTAATGTTCCTTTTCCTTTGAAATCATGTTTAAAAACCTTATGAACCGTCAACGAAGTTTCACAAAGGAAATCCGCATGTTGTGACAAATCCGAA
Source organism: Lachnospiraceae bacterium (assembly GCA_017411305.1). Lineage (GTDB taxonomy): Bacteria > Bacillota > Clostridia > Lachnospirales > Lachnospiraceae > Suilimivivens. The sequence continues at coordinate 19,831 of JAFQQI010000047.1, read as the reverse complement.
TAATCCCGAAGTCCCACGGTTCGGGAATCTCCGATAAAAAGAGCATCATCAAAATAACTCTCATCTACTTTGACAAATTCATATTCTGCCGCATGGAGCACTCCTGCGTCACCGTAAATATCTGCCGATATATGGCTTGTATATTCCTCATAGGTAGATTCTCTCATTGGAGTGGGGCGCACATACGGCGTAGGGGATGGTGAAGGTGACGGCGTAGGTGACGGTGACTGTACCGGCGTAGTAGCCTGCGGCGCATTGGTTGCCTTGGGCGCCTCCGTTACAGTAGGGGTCGGCGTAGGCGTCGCATCCGGTTCCGTAGCATCTCCCGGCATATCTTCTCCGCCGCTTTTTCCTCCGGCTCCACTGCTACTGCTTAAGTTGTCATTTCCCTCTGTCATCAACTGCCATGGATAAATTTCTTCATTCAGTCCCCGAAACACAACTGCCAGTAGTGGTTCTTTTTGCCATTCAAACTGCTGCGTCTGATAGATGGTTCTAAGCCCGCCTGCCGCCAAAAGTGTAAACAGCAATCCGCTACTGAACAATATAATAAATAAAGGACACTTTTTTATATTCTTCATGCTATCTCCCAAAGTGATTTCTCACTTTCTCATCGTTAAAAATTCAAATACATAAACGGATTTCCCGTACTGCTTGCCATAAAATACACAGAATACCAGAATACTGCCGTAAGAAGAAGCACCACCACAATATTCTTTCTATGTTTTTGAATGGTATCAAATACCTTAGGAATACACAAAATCACACCTGCCAGCATCAGGATACCATAGCTTTCACCATATCGTACTATATCCGCAGTATTAACAGCAATTCCTTCGCCGCCGATAAAAGGAAACAGTCTGCCAAAATAAATACCCAGCTGTTCTAAATCCGTAATCGCAAATACCACCCAGGTAAGAGGAATCAAAAACAGTACATAGAAATGTCCCAAAAAAGGAACCTTATTCAGATATTGTCCGAAAAAGAGCTTTTCCATAATTATGAAAATGCCCAAAACAATACCCCAAATGATAAAATTCAATCCATTCCCGTGCCAGAAGCCGGTCAGCAGCCATACTACAGCCAGATTAAGTATCAGCTTTTTCTTGGGGCAACGGCTGCCTCCCATAGGGATATATACATAATCCCTAAAGAAACTTCCTAACGTCATATGCCATTTCCTGTAAAACTCTCCGATGCTCTTTGCGGCATATGGATGTCTGAAGTTTTCAATGAAATCAAACCCCAGCATCACCATAATTCCGGATGCCATCAGGGAATAGCCCCAAAAGTCGAAATATAATTGCAGGGAATAGCCTGCCATGCCAAACCATGCAAGGGGTGTGGAAATACTTTGGAAGCCTATCATTTGCAAATCATTCCACAAAATGGAAAGACGGTCTGCCAAAAGCACCTTCATTCCAAGTCCCATAACAAAATAGCTAAGTCCCTCTTCCAATTGCTCTAAACTATATTCCCGTTCTTCTGAAAAAAAGCCCTCTTCATATCTCATGACAGGACCGGAAATCACCTGTGGGAAAAGGGTAAAATACAACATGGTAGATTGAAATGAAACTTCTCCTCTGATAGTTCCCCGACTTAAATCTGCCTGATAGGAAATCATCTTGAAGATGTAAAAACTGATACCAAGAGGCAAAAGGCTACTGTCTGCAAAGGTTGCAAGCACTTTAAAAAGAATTAATACAGACACATCCAGCACCACGGCCCCGCGCATCCACTTTTGCATTTCTTTTTCCTGCCATTTGTGGACTTTGTAAGCATTTCTAAACTGTCCCGCTCTCTTACCCAACAAATAGTTCAGGCAGGTAAGCACAATAAGCAGCAAAAAAAATACCGGTTCTCCTACGGCATAAAAAAACAGACTTCCCAAAAGCAGAATCGTATTTCTGTATTTGGGAGCCGCTACATAATATAATATTAAAAAAATCGGTAAAAACCGAAATATAAATTCCAATCCTGCAAAATTAACCATTTCAAGTTCCTGATTTCTCATTTGTTATTTATAATTTTATTCTATCACTCTGCCTTGCAATCCACAAGAAACATATTCAGGAAAATTCTTAAAAAAATATTACCGGACCCGGTATAAAAATTGTAATATTTCACAAACTAAAAACAATTGCCGGACAACCGGTAAAGAAAGAATTGCAGCAAACGGAAAGGGTTATCAAATTATGAATGAATCAAAAAATCCCGTCAAAGAACAACTTGCCAAAGATTATGAGAGATATGTAAAACAAATTACACCTACTCATTCTCTTCCCCTGCAAATGGTTAAGGCATTTGTCGTTGGCGGAATTATCTGCATGCTGGGTCAGTTTCTGACCAATTATGCTTTAAATACATTGGGCATGGACAAGCAGACCGCAGGAAGCTTCTGTTCCCTGATTCTTGTCTTCATAAGCGTTCTGCTAACCGGCTTTGGATTATACGCCCCGATTGTCAAATTCGGCGGCGCCGGCGCGTTGGTTCCCATTACGGGATTTGCTAATTCCGTAGCATCTCCTGCCATTGAATACAAAAAAGAAGGACAGGTTTTCGGTATCGGCTGTAAAATATTTACCATTGCCGGTCCCGTTATTTTATACGGAATTTTCACCAGTTGGGCATTTGGTATTATATATTGGATACTAAAAAGTATTGCCATTTGATCTTACTTATTCATCTTATACACCGGGTCTGCCGGATAACCGCCCTTCAATTTCTGCATACCTCTCTGGATGGCATCCTTGGAATTTTTCCAGTCAGCATCCTTATTCCGGTAGTCAAACTTTTCTACCAGCCAGGAAACATCCTCCTGCAGCCTCTCCATATTCTTCTGCATGAGCTCAAACATTTCCGGATAAAACTCTTTCTTTTCTTTATCACTTAACCTATTTTCGGAAGCTTCACACAAATCCCCGAAATGATGTAAGCAAAAGCCTTTACTGTTTTTAATCCTTTGTCGGAAGTCTTCGTCTTTTTTATACATAAAGAAAAAGGTATCCATGTATCTTTCATAGGTATCTGCAAAGCGGTTACAGATATAACAGGATTTTTCCTTTTCTTCTGCCCAGATACCGATAGGATTCTGTCTGGATGCAGCCTTTTTAAACTTGCCCATTAGTGTTGACTTATTTGGTGCAAAGCTCTTGAACTGCTCTGCCATTTCCCGGTTCATGCGGGCATAGTGGGTTTTAAGAATCCATGCATTTCCAAGGGTATTTCCGTAATCAAACATCTTTTTAAAGTGATTCCTGCAAAAACCCGTTCTGTCTGTTATATCACGGACGTCACTCTCCATATAGGAGGAACCGCTTCCCAACACAAAATCAAGCAAATCCTGCTCTACTTCTCTCTCAATGAAGCAAAAAGGACATTCATCATTGGCATTCACCGCATCATTTAAGGGAATTGTATATAAGGTTTCTTTCATGTTCTTTTCCTCCTTCTTTAGTCTTCCTTATAGGCCATTTTCTTTGTCATGGCAAGATAAGACTTAATCTCTTCCCCAAACAGCTCCGGCTGGAATGCACCTGCATAAAACTGTTCTGTCATCAGACCGTTTAAGGTAAAACCAATCATTCCGGTCAATTTATCCACATCGATATCCTTCTTAAACTTCGTAAAGTCAGCCCTTCTCATAATCTGATTCAGCTGATGCGGCAATACTCCTCTCTTATCCTCCGTTACCATCAGTGCTTCACTGACATCCTCTTTCTTACTTTCGTTTAAAAACAGCAGCATATAAGGATAGGTGTGCATCACCTGCAGCTGTGCCTGCCAAATCTGCCAAATCAATTCAAAGTAATCAGTTTCCCCCTTGCTGACTCCTGTAGACAATTCCAGCATCATATATCTGACACTGTAATCATATACAAATTCATATAATCCTACTTTACTGATAAAATAGTGAAACAATAAGCCCTTACTGATACTTGCTTCCTTTACAATATCATCGGTGCTTGCATGCTTGTAACCGTTTAAGGCAAACACCTTCAGGGCTGCATTAATCATCCTGTCCTGTTTTTCCTTCTTTAAATCAAAAAACTTATCATTCATCCCATCACCCCATATAATTTCTTACTATTGACTTTATTAGTCGAATTTTAATATAACATAATTTTTTGATGTCTGCAATTCACTTTCATATTTTTACTCATTTTTCATATATTTTTATACATATTCTCTTTTCTTTTTTGCAAAATAGTATTAAGATATAAGATAGTAAAACTCATTATTTTGTTATCCCCGAAAGGAGCACTCATATGTCTAAGAAAATTGGAAAATTATTACTTCTTACCGCAGTAGCCGGTGCAGCCGCTTACGGTACTTATGCTTATCTTCAAAAGAAAGATAAAGCAAATACAGAGCCTATAGATGAAGATTTCGATGATGATTTTGATGATTTTGCAGAAGATTTAGATGAAGATATTCCTACTGCCAAGGAGCGTTCTTATGTGCCTCTTAACTTCGAAAAGGCTGAAGCATTTGCAACAGAAGCTTTCCAGAAGGCAAAGGAAGTTATTTCCGATTCCGTACAGCAGGTAAAAGAAACTGTTAAATCCGTTGCTGATTCCCAAGGATATCATACAAACTTTACGGATATTACCTCCGGTGCTAAAGATGCCGCTGAAGAAGCTGTTGTTGATGCGGTTGATGTAACCGAAGATGCTGCTAAGGATACTTCAGAAGAAATCAAGGATGTTGCCGAAGCAGTTGCCGATAATGTAGAATCTGCTGCTGAAGCAGTTGCTGAAAAGACAGAAGAAATGAAAGAAACCGTTGAAGAGTTTTTCGACGATGATGAAGCCTGATTTTTGTAGGAAATGACTAAGGGGAGCAAAAGCTCCCCTTTCATTTTGTCAATGCTGTTTCATCTTTTATATGTAGTTCTTCCATGCCAATTTCAGCTTATCAATTCCTTCTTTGATTTCATCTTTCTCCAATGCACCGTATCCCAGCATAACCGTATGTAAATACTTTTCATTTACATTTCCCAGTAGTGAGTCCGATACCCCATATATCTTAATTCCTTCTTCTTCTGCCGCCGTAATCAACTCCTTAGCCGGAATTTCTTTTTTTGCAGTCAGAAGTATATGCAAGCCTGCATTCTCACCTGAAAAATCAAACGTACGCTCAAAACAGGTAAGCTGTTCTAATAAGTAATCATGCTTCTCCTTATATGCTTTGCGCATCTTATTTAAATATCTCTCAAAGTATCCATCCTTAATAAATTCATTTAAAATTCTCTGATCAATTCTGGACACTGTAGATGCATAAAAACCGCAATTCTCCCGATATTTTTCAAGTAACATCTTAGGAAGCACCAGATATCCCACTCGGATTGCCGGTGCAATGGATTTGGAAAAAGTTCCCAAATAAATCACCTTTCCGCTTTGGTCCGATGCCTGCAATGCCGGCACCGGCTTCCCTTTATAACGGAATTCACTGTCATAATCATCCTCTATCAGATAACGCCCTTCTTCTGCTTCTGCCCACTTTAAAAGCTCCATACGCCTTCTGATAGGCATTACTACACCTGTCGGATACTGATGGGAAGGCATTACATATGCCACCTTTGCTCCTGATTGGTATAGTGCTTCCATCTGAATTCCATTCTCGTCCATAGGTAGTAAATCTATCCGATATCCAAAGGATTTAAATACCTGGTATGCTCTGCGGTAGGTTGGATTTTCCATTGCAACGCATACATCTGCACCTAAGATTTTCTCCAGCAGCATAAGTAAATAGTCATTTCCCGCTCCAATAATGATTTGCTCCGGGTCACAGTTCACACCTCTTGCCGCATGTAAATATCTGCCAATTGTTTCCCGAAGCTCATAGTCCCCCCGGGCATCTCCCAGCGCAAACATTTCGCTGTTTGCATCTATAAGAATTTCTTTTGTAATCTTCTTCCATGTAGCAAACGGAAACTCCTTCATACTGATAGCATGAGGGGAAAAATCAAATTTCGTTGTGGTTTTTTCCACAGATGTTTGCACTGCACTTACTCTTTCCGTTTTTTTCACTGCATGCATTACAGCTTGCTTTTCTAAATCAAACAATTCCTCCATATTGCATACAAAATAGCCTTTATATGGTTTTGACTCAATATATCCTTCTGCCAAAAGCTGACTATAAGCCAAATCTACCGTACTGCGTGCTACCTGTAAATATTCTGCCAAAGAACGCGTAGAGGGAAGCCTCTCATTTCTTCGAAGCTTCCCTGTTCTGATTTCCTTTTTAATATATTCATAGATTTGCAAATACAGATACTCTCCTGTACCTGCTTTTAAAGTGATTGCAAGCTCATTCATAATTCTTAAATGCTTTTCTCCCGCATTTTCACGCGCAATATCTCTTTTACTTCCCTTGCCTTGTCCTTCACTCTGCTGTTGGCTGACGGCGATACAATAATCTGTGTAATCAGCTTAGCTGCCACATCATACTTTTCAAATTCCATTGCAAGTACCGCAATCAGATATTCTACTGTAATCTCATCCATACCGCACATGGGATAACTCTCAGACTGTCTTGCAGCAATGAAACCTTCCAACGCATTACGAAGGAATTCCTTTTCCTGCTCTCTGGCACTTTGACGCTTCTTATCATAATCTGCATCATCCGGATCCATATTCTCCATCATACTGCGGACCAACCATCCGGCTTTCAGACAAATATACGCCTTTTCACTTGCCTTACCATGCTTTACAATGGTATTGACCAAACACAGCTTATAACGTTCAATAGCTTCTTCATAGGTATAGGTTGACTTCTTCTCATCGGAACTTTTAAAGGACTTTGAAATTTTCTCCTTTACTTCCTTAATCTGACCGGAAGTCAGTCCCTGAAAATATCTGGACAATACTGCATAACCGCAATGGGGACAGGTAATAACATCATATTTAAGAGGCTCCATGTTCTCATACACAGGGCGCAAATCCATGTCTGTATGAAGCAGCTTTACCTTACCGGTTCTCAAGGTTCGTTCTTTAATTGTGCCGTAACAAACCGGACATTCATAGGTCTTGTCAAATAAAACCTCTTCTTCATTAAACTGAGGCTTTACAGGCTTTTTTTCCGGCGTTGCTGTTACCTGTTCTGTTTGTTCTTCGAACAAATCCATGCCTTCTAACTTACCTAATCCCAATTTATCCAATCCAGATAACAATCCGGCCATGCTACTTCCTCCTACATCTCAGTAAATAATAATTAAGTTATGCCTTCGGTAATACATAAGAGCTCTTCAATGACACAATTCTGTTAAATACAGGCTCTCCTTCTTTGGAATCCTTAGCATCCACACAGAAATATCCTTGTCTTACAAACTGGAAGCTGTCGTAGGGCTTCGCATCTTTCAGCGCAGGTTCTACATAGCATTCCTTCAGTACCGTAAGTGAATTGGGATTTAAATTCAGACTTCCGTCTTCATTATATACTCCCTTTTCTTCATCAATAATATTTTCATATAATCTGACTTCTGCTTTCACTGCTTCCTTGGCAGGTACCCAGTGAATGGTTCCCTTTACCTTACGTCCGGTAAATCCGGTTCCGCACTTGGTTTCCGGATCATAGGTACAGTGTACCACTGTTACCTTACCGTTTTCATCTTTTTCAAAGCCGGTACAGGTTACAAAATACGCGTTCATCAATCGTACCTCATTGCCGGGGAAGAGACGGAAATATTTCTTGGGAGGCTCTTCCATAAAGTCATCTCTGTCAATATAAAGTTCTCTTCCAAAAGGAACCTGACGGCTTCCCATTTCCTCATTCTCAAGGTTATTTGCAACCTCAAGCATTTCGCTTTGACCTTCCGGATAATTATCAATTATCAGTTTGATGGGATCAAGTACCGCCATCATTCTGGGACGTTTTAATTTTAAATCCTCACGGATGCAGTATTCCAGTGCCGCATAATCTGCAATGGAATTTGCTTTAGAAACACCGCACATTTCCACAAACATCTTGATAGACTCAGGAGTAAAGCCACGCCTTCTCAATGCTGCAATGGATACCAGTCTGGGATCATCCCATCCGTCTACAATACCATCCTGTACAAGCTTCTTAATATAACGCTTACCGGTTACTACATTTTTCAGATACATCTTAGCCTGTTCAATCTGCTTGGGAGGATTCGGGTACTCTAATTCCCTTACAACCCAGTCATATAAAGGTCTGTGGTCTTCAAATTCCAGCGTACAAATAGAGTGGGTAATTCCTTCAATCGCATCCTCAATAGGATGTGCAAAATCATACATCGGATAAATGCACCACTTATCCCCCGTATTGTGATGGTTCATATGAGCCACGCGGTAAATAACCGGATCACGCATGTTGATGTTGGATGACTTCATATCAATTCTTGCACGAAGTACTTTTTCACCGTCGGCATATTTACCGGCTCTCATTTCTTCAAACAATTTTAAATTCTCTTCTATCGAACGGTTGCTGTACGGATCTTCCTTCCCCGGCTCCGTAAAACCGCCTCTGTATTCCTTTATCTGCTCTGCTGACAAATCGGATACATAGGCTTTGCCTTTCTTAATCAGCTTCACGGCACCTTCGTACATTTCTTCAAAATAGTCGGATGCAAAAAACAGTCTGTCCTCATAATCTGCTCCCAGCCACTGTACGTCTGCTTTAATGGATTCTACGAACTCAATATCCTCCTTGGTAGGGTTAGTATCGTCGAAACGCATATTAAATTTACCGCCGTACTGCTGTGCAAGTCCGTAATTTACAAGAATTGACTTAGCATGTCCGATATGCAGATAACCGTTAGGCTCCGGCGGAAAACGGGTGTGTACACAATCATAAACACCTTCCGCTAAATCCTTATCAATAATCTGTTCAATAAAATTTCTGGAAACAACTTCTTTTTCTTCTGATTCCGCAATTTCACTCACATTCATTTCTTTTTCACTCATAACCTGTCAGTTGCCGGCATAACTTCCGGCTTTACCTCCTCATTGTTGCTCTGTATCTCATGATAGCACAGATTAGCACATTATTCCAATCCTTTTTCAGTTGTAGCTTTTTCTGTGTTTTCAGCTGTACTATATAGGTTTGGAGCATATTTCTTTTCAAAAGCGCTCCTTTGCATAGGTCTGTCAAAATAAAAGCCTTGAAGCAATCCCACACGCATTTCTGAAAGGATTTCATATTGGACTTTGGTTTCCACACCTTCCACGCAGAGATTAACTCCGATTGCTTCTGCCAAATCAGCTACCATCTTAATAAAGGACTTGGCATAGGCATCCTTTTCCAAATCTCTGATAAAGGTTTGATCTACCTTAATGACATCAAAAGGAATCTCCCTGATATGATTCAGGGAAGAATAGCCCGTTCCAAAATCATCCAGTGCAATTCTTACTCCCAATTGCTTGATACTGCCGAGAATTTCCTTCATTCTCTCCATATCATTGATTGCCAGACTCTCGGTAACCTCAAGCGTCAGGTTACGGGGATTGATTCCCGATTCCTTCACGGTCTGCTCTACAATCTCCACAATATCCGTCTGCAAAAGCTGGATCACGGAAAGATTAACATTTACCCGGTAATTCGGATAGCCGTTGTCATTCCAATATTTACAGTATTTACAAGCCTCACGAAGCACATAGTTTCCGATAGGATTAATCAGTCCCAGATATTCCGCTAGAGGAATAAATTCTGATGGCGGAATAAAGCCAAGCTCCGTACTGTTCCAACGAATCAGTGCTTCTGCACCGGTACAAGGCTGTCCCTCTTTCTGAATATCAATAATCGGCTGGAAATATACTTCAAACTCCTGATATCCGTCTGTTGCCGCATCACGCATGTTCTTTTCCATATCAAGACGTTTACCGGACTTGGATTCAATACTGTCCGAATATCTGGCAACACGGTTTTTACCATGCTTCTTTGCTTCATACATGGCAATATCAGCCTTTTTAATCAAATCATGTACCATGCAACCGCTTTCCGGAAATTCTACAATACCCATACTCATGGTACAGTAATAATCGGCATCCTTCAGATACCATGGCTTCATGAATATATCTTTAATTCCTTCGATGATACCTTCAAATTTCTCATAATCACCGGGGGGAATAATAATGACGAATTCATCTCCGCCCATTCGATAGCAGGTGCTTCTGATTCCTTCTACCCGCTGCAGACTATGGGAAATGGATTTTAAGAGCACATCACCGTACTGATGTCCGAGTCCGTCATTAATATGCTTGAAGTCATCCAAATCCAGATACAAAAGTGCTCCCTTCTTATGGTATCTCTGGGCTTCATCCACATACTTTGCTAAATCTCTTTCACAACACATTCGGTTATATAATCCGGTCAAAAAGTCTGTATATGCCTGCTGCTCTATTTTCTTTTGATAAATTTTCTTTTCGGTTACATCATATAATGCGCAAAGCCGTACGGGACTTCCGTCTACCCAGTTCATGCGGGTATAATAAAGCTCATACCACCGTTCTCTGCCGGGAAGGTTTATTTCACCCATACCGTTATCTGCACGGATTTCACTTTCAATTAAATCCTGAATGGTTCCTTCTTTCAGCTCACGCTCAAAAGTATGATGCATGCTTCTGTTTAAAAACAATATAGAACCTGTTGTTAAATCCTGTACATAAACAGCACCGCCAACGTTGTCTAAAATAGTTTCCAATGATGCATATGAACTTGCCAAAGAATTTTTCTGAATACGTTTGGTTAAAATACTCTGTAAAATTTTAACAGCATCGTTTAAAAAAGTGATTTCTTCCACTTGCCAGATACGTTCATTTTCTTCCTCGCAAAAGCATGCATACATATTAATTTTATCATTTATTACTATAGGAAGTACAATGATGGATTTGATATTCCTCTCTTCCATGTCTTCCCGTTCTTCTGCACTTAAAGAAGCTTTCCCCGAAAGCACAAATGCCTTTTTGGTATGAAGGAAAAACGGCACCTGCTGATTTACGGTTCCTTCAAAGTTTCTCGCAATACCTTCCTTATTCCAATCCGCAAGAATATCCATAGTCTGTCCGCCTGTTTTGATACGACAGATTTTTGCTGAACTGATATCCAGAAATTCACTAACTGCTTTTAACAGTTTCTGCATGATTTCTTCTACTGCATCATCGCTCTCCAGTAGCTGGACCACCTCGGTAAGCGTTTCCGTTCTTCGAAGCGTCATCTTCATTTCTTTTTCTGAAAATCGGCTTCTTCTGCTTTCAGCCTGTGCATCATACACGGAAATTTTATATTGAATCAATTCCTCGGATACTGCCCGGAGCACATCCACAATTGTTGCAAATTCTTTTTCAGTCATTGTGGAAGAAAAATCTTCTAAAGGAGCGTTTTCGTAATCCTCCGTTTTTACTGCATCAGAAAGAACAGCAAAAACAAGCCAACTGAAAATTGGCTTACCTCCTGATTTTATGGAAACAACTGCCTGTCTCAAGTTGGGATATGCAGTCTCTTCTATTGCCTGATCCTCTAATGTGCTTTCAGATACACGAAACAGCATATCACGCAGCGCATCTTTATCAATCAGCTTCTTAATTCTTTCGGCTTCATCCGGGTCTCCTCCGAATGATGTAAGCGGAACTCCTTCATGGTTCACGCAACAGGTAAATACCTTCGTAACCTGACAAAAGCAACGCTGCCATCTTTCCAGGTTCTTGTCATCAATAAGCCCCTGTACAACGGTTGCCGGCTCCACCTGAATCCCTTTACTCCCCTTGGCTGTCAGCATAGACCCTCCTTTTGTTTCCCCAATAAACGTAGTTTAGAAGTTCTAAGGCAAATGCCTTAGAACTTCCTTTAATCCCCTTAATTATTCATCTACACTATAGTTCGGAGCTTCCTTCGTAATATGGATGTCATGAGGATGACTTTCCTTTAAGGAAGCTGCAGAAATCTTAATAAACTTGCCATTCTGCTTTAATTCTTCAATATTCTGTGTGCCGCAGTAACCCATACCGGAGCGAAGACCACCCAGCAACTGGAATACAGTATCTTCTACAGTGCCCTTGTATGCAACTCTTCCTTCTACGCCTTCCGGAACAAGCTTCTTTGCATTTTCCTGGAAGTAACGGTCTTTACTGCCGTTTTCCATGGCTGCAATGGAGCCCATACCGCGGTATACCTTATATTTACGTCCCTGATATAATTCAAAGGTTCCGGGGCTTTCGTCACAACCTGCAAAAATGCTACCCATCATACAAACGTTACCGCCTGCTGCAATTGCCTTTGTGATATCACCGGAATACTTAATACCACCGTCTGCAATAATCGGGATTCCGTATTCCTTTGCCACGGAATAAGCTTCCATAATAGCAGAAACCTGAGGAACACCAATACCTGCAACCACACGTGTGGTACAAATGGAACCGGGGCCGATTCCAACCTTAACTGCATCTGCGCCTGCTTCGATTAACGCTCTGGTTCCTTCTCCTGTAGCCACATTACCTGCGATTACCTGAAGGTCAGGATATTTTTCTTTTACCATCTTTACACAGTTTAATACATTCTGGGAATGTCCGTGTGCACTGTCAAGTACAATAACATCTACTTTAGCAGCCACAAGCGCTGCCACTCTGTCAAGAACGTTTGCAGTGATACCAACACCTGCACCACAAAGCAGTCTTCCCTGTGCATCTTTTGCTGCTAAAGGATACTTTATTGTCTTTTCAATATCCTTAATGGTGATTAAACCAACTAAATTGTAGTCATCATCTACAATCGGTAATTTTTCTTTTCTTGCTTTGCCTAAAATCTGTTTTGCTTCTTCTAATGTAATACCTTCTTTGGCTGTAATTAAGCCTTCAGAAGTCATACATTCTTTAATCTTCTTGGTAAAGTCTGTTTCAAACTTAAGGTCTCTGTTTGTAATAATGCCGACTAACTTACGTCCCTCTGTAATGGGAACACCTGAAATTCTGAACTTACCCATAAGCGCATCTGCGTCTGCAAGGGTATGTTCGGGAGATAATGAAAAAGGATCCGTAATGACACCGTTTTCAGAACGCTTTACCTTGTCTACCTCTTCTGCCTGTGCTTCGATGGACATATTCTTGTGGATGATACCGATACCACCCTGCCTTGCCATGGCAATTGCCATCCTATGTTCTGTTACCGTATCCATTCCTGCACTCATCATAGGAATGTTCAACTTGATTTTGGGTGTTAACCATGTTGTTAAATCCACCGCGTTCGGAATCACGTTTGAGTAAGAAGGCTGCAAAAGCACATCATCAAATGTAATTCCTTCACCAATAATCTGACCCATTTTCTCTCCTCCTGTATGAATTTATGATTAATTTAATTGTTACCTAGTCTCTGAACACCTTGCGGGGCGCTATGGTCTGAATTGCCTTTACCATTTCCTGGTTGGGTTCAAAAATCACCTTCTGCTTGCCATCGTAAAAGAAAACATAACGAAGGTCCGGCTTTCTTTCCTCACCGCAGCTGTAATCCACTACCTTGTCTGTTCTGTTCTTATAATTATCTAAATGGTAGGACTTAATGGGAGCCATAATTTCCAGCTTACCCATGTCAAAGGTTGCCACACGTTTTCTCTTGCTTTTCGCCATAACCTTGTCCACTACCAGTTCTTTATCTACATATAAATACTCATACTCTAAATCAGCATTCATATAAATAAAATAAGCGGCAATTCCGATTACTATTCCAATAATCAATGCCGGCAAAAAAATCATTCCTACAAAAATAAAACAGATTGTCAACATAATGCTTACAAATTTTAGTAGCATCATATAAGCGGGTGTTTTTCTTTTTACCATTACTTCTACATAAGTTTCGTTCATGTTTTTCCTCACCTTTCTATCAGATATTTCTATCCCACCCTCAAAAGTGTATAATATATTATGATAGTATATTTTCAAAAAACTTTCAAGAGCATGTTTCGTATAATTTCGTATTTCATATTTTAGAAATATTTCATCATTTTTTTAGAGATTATTCTTTTTGTCTCATTGACAGTCTTTTTTAGAATCGTTATGATTAATATTGTGAGTATTGTAATACACTCGGACTAATTTAGCAAGACATAATTTCAGTAAATTTTAAGGAAAACATTTCATATGAAAAAGACGGAAAAAGAACCAAGACCCTACCGCGGTCTGGTAGACGAAATCAAAGAGCAGCATCAGAAAATGAAGGACATGACCTTCAAGGAAAAATGGAAATACTTTTGGTACTATTACAAATTTCATGTAATCGCCATTATTGCCGTGCTGGTATTCGGCGGCAATCTGGTTCATGATATGGTTACAGCCAAAGATTATATTTTCAATGGCATTATGCTGAATTCCTCGTATCTGGATCAGGAACCTATGGAAGCGGCTTTTGCGGAATATGCAGCATTAGATACGGAGAATTACGATTGCTTCATTGATACCTTATCCACTCTTTCCTATAGTGGTTCAACGGATTATGATTATTCCACCTTTTATAAGCTGGTTGCGCAGGTACAGACCAAGGATTTGGATGTACTGGTATTGGACAGCCAGATTTGTTATAACTTCGCCACCAACGGCATGATGAGCGATTTACGTACTATCCTTACAGAAGAAGAATTATCTGCCTATGAAGGCAACATTTACTATATTGATTATGCAGAAGTGAAAGCACTGGAAGCCGCTGATGACACAGATCCTGCCGTCCAGGCACAGTACGATGAGCGGAACAATGCCACTGCCGAAGAAGCGGCACAGGAAGCGGAGCTTCACAGGGATCCAAGCAGTATGAAAGAACCTGTTCCTATCGGTATCTTTATTGCAGATTCTCCTTTAGTAACCAAAACCTATGCCTATTCAGAACTGGTTCCTATTTTCACCTTCCCGGCCACAAGCCAGAGAGTAGAAACCGCAAAAAAATATCTGGAATTTGTATGGGATGAAACAGTGCCCTTTGAAAATTTAGTTACTGTGTATTAAAAGAAACGGCAGCTCCTTATGTCAGGAGTTGCCGTTTATCATGTTTGTTTCTTATTTGCTTTTATCTTTCTGACTGTTTTAAAACTGCAATCTCTTACAGTCTCGCAACTACAAAGATATCATAAATTGCTTTGATGGCTGCTTCAAAATCATCGTTGGTCACACCGATAATAATATTAAGCTCACTGGAACCCTGGTCAATCATCTTTACATTGACATTGGCATGAGCAAGTGCGGAGAAAATACGTCCCGCTGTACCTCTTGTAGACTTCATACCGCGTCCCACTACTGCAATCAGGGCAAGGTCTGCTTCAATATCAATGGCATCCGGATCTGCTAATCTGTGAATGGCAGATACCACCTTCTGCTCCTTGTGCATGAATTCATCCTGATGCACAAATACCGTCATAGTATCAATACCGGAGGGGACATGCTCAAAAGAAATTCCGTAATCTTCAAAGGCCTGAAGTACCTTTCTGCCAAAACCGATTTCGGTGTTCATCTGCTCTTTTTCAATATTTACCGAGCAAAAGCCCTTCTTTCCTGCAATACCGGTAATTACATACTTGGACTTCTGACAGGTACTTTCTACAATCCATGTACCGTTATCCGCCGGTCTGTTGGTATTACGGATATTAATCGGAATACCTTCTCTTCTTACAGGGAAAATAGCATCTTCATGAAGTACGCTAAAGCCCATGTAGGAAAGCTCTCTGAGTTCCCTGTAGGTTACGGTATCGATAGGCTCCGGATTTTCAATGATTCTGGGGTCTGCTACCAAAATACCGGAAACATCGGTCCAGTTTTCGTACACATCTGCCTTAATGGCTCTTGCAACAATAGAACCGGTAATATCGGAACCGCCTCTTGAGAAGGTCTTTACCACGCCGTTCTCATAAGCACCGTAAAATCCGGGAATAACTGCATTCTTTTTATCTGCCAGATACTGACTTAAAATCTCATTGGTAATTTCGGAATCGAACTCACCGTTTTCTTTAAAGCGGATTACCTTTGCAGCATCCACAAACTCAAAGCCCAAGTATGCAGCCATGATAATACCGTTTAAATATTCTCCTCTGGAAGCAGCATAGTTTTCACCGGCCTTTTCCTTAAAGTTCTTCTCTACCAGCTTAAACTCATCTTTTAAGGAAAGGGAAAGACCCAGTCCATCAATAATCTCCTGATAACGATCTTCAATCGCAGCCAGTTCCTTTTTGAAATCCTTTCCCGCTTCTGCAAGACGATAGCAGCCGTAAAGCATGTCTGTTACCTTAATGTCATCAGAAAATCTTTTGCCCGGTGCAGAAGGTACTACAAAACGTCTTTCCTTATCTGCATGAATGATGTCCGCTACCTTTTTAAACTGCTCTGCACTTGCAAGGGAGCTTCCACCGAACTTTACTACCTTTTTCATAACTTATTAATCTCCTCATAATTCCTGTTACTGTTTTATCTAAGCCGGCTCATCACCGATATTTTATACATTCTTTTCGAACAGCTTGTCAATCAGGGTATATCCTTGCTCTACCAATGTTCCTGTTTTTGCAGCTTCCTTTTCATTATAATTATATGTTTCTGCTTTCAAATCCGTACTGTCATACAATAAGTAAGGAATGCTGTCGGCCGTATGGGTTCTGATCCGAATCGGCGTAGGATGGTCAGGCATCACAAGCAGTCTGTATTCGATATTAGCTTCGTCCAGTGCTTTTGTCAAGGGAGCAATTACTCTGGAATCCAGGTATTCAATTGCTTTTACCTTCTTCTCCACACTACCCTGGTGTCCCATCTCATCAGGCGCTTCCACGTGAATGTAAGCAAAATCGTAGTCACTCTGAAGAGCATCAAGCGCAGCCTGAACCTTACCTTCATAATTGGTATGTAAGCCGCCGTTGGCACCTTCTACTTTCGCAACGCCCATACCGGCACCTACCGCGATGCCCTTAAGCAAATCAACTGCAGAAACCATCATTCCTTTTTTGCCGTTCTTTTCTTCAAAGGAAGAAAGTGCAGGTTTGGTTCCTGCGCCCCAGAACCAACAGCAGTTAGCAGGATTAAGTCCCTGCTTCTTCCGTTCTATGTTCAAAGGATGATTTTTCAAAATCTCATAGCTCTTTTTCATCATAAAAAGCAAATGCTCATCTGTAGGAAGATGCTGTCCGATGACCTGGCCCAGTACATCATGAGGCTGTACCAGCTTGATTACTTCGCCCTTATCCCAAATCAGACAATGACGATAGCTGGTTCCTACATAAAACTGATAGGTTTCATCCTGCAGTTCCTTTTTTACCGCTTCCAAAAGAACCGCACAGTCCTCGGTACTGATTTCTCCGGAGCTGTGATCAATAATGGTCTGTTCTTCAAAGGGAACCTCTTCCTCTGAAATCGTAACGATATTGCAGCGAAGAGCAATATCGGAGTCTTTCATGGGTACACCGATGCTCAGCGCTTCTAAGGGGGAACGTCCCGAATAATATACTTTAGGATTATATCCCAGAACGGAAAGATTGGCCGTATCAGAGCCCGGGCTCATTCCTTCCGGGATGGTATGTACCATTCCGATTTCGGAAAGTTTGCTTAATTTATCCAAAGTTGGCGTATCGGCATATTCAAGAGGGGTTTTTCCTCCTAATGCTTCAATGGGCTCATCTGCCATTCCGTCACCTAATACTACGATATATTTCTTATCACTCATGCTGTTACTTCCTTTCAAGCAGAAGGTACTGTATCATTTTATGCTTCCACCCTGATGCGGCTAATGATTCCTACCTTCTCCGCCTTTTCATTAAATTCCTTTTCTGTCATTACATCTGTGATAAAAGCAAATTCGCTGGGAACATCGGCTTCTACAACTGCCATGCTCTCAAATGCTGCAATTGCTTCTTTTTCCTTATCAGCTGCCACTCTTACAAAGAATTTTCTGCTTGCTTCTTCGATACCGGTAAGGGTTACCCTTTCATCATCCCAGAAGCACATAATGGTCTTACCGATGTGTCTTGCACAATCCACTACGTCGGAAACTACCGCACTTGCCGTAGGCAGCTTTCCTGCACCTTTTCCGTAATACATAGAGTCACCAAGCATATTGCCATGTACAAACACTGCATTAAATACGTCATTTACCATCGCAAGGGGATGGTCCTTTCCTATTAAGAACGGAGATACCATGGCATAGTATTTACCGTCTACTTCCTTGCTCTGGGCAAGAAGCTTCACTGTCTTGTTCATAGCTTTTGCATACAGAAAATCTGTTGCGGTAATCTTGGTAATTCCTTCTGTATAAATATCTTCGTAATTTACATTTTTGCCTGTCATCAGGGAAGAAAGAATGGCAATCTTACGGCAGGCATCATAGCCTTCCACATCCGCCTCAGGATTTCTCTCTGCATATCCCTTTTCCTGTGCTTCCTTTAAAACACTGTCAAAGTCAGCTCCCTCTCTTTCCATTTTAGATAAGATGTAATTGGTGGTACCGTTTAAAATACCGGTAATGGCATCAATTTTCTCTGCAGTCAGAGAATAATTTAAAGGACGGATAATCGGAATACCGCCGCCTACACTTGCTTCAAATAAGTAGTTACACTGATTTTCATGGGCAATCCGAATCAGCTCCGGACCGTGTGCTGCCACCAGTTCCTTATTAGAGGTACATACACTCTTTCCTGCAAGAAGAGCTCTTTTTGTAAAATCATAAGCAGGCTTCAGTCCACCCATGGTTTCGCAAATGATTTTTACCTCAGAATCGTTTAAAATCACATCCACATCATGTACTACTTTATCTTCATAAGGGTCACCGGGGAAATCTCTAAGGTCAAGAATGTATTTCACATTCAGTTCTTCCCCTGATTTCTTGTTAATCTCTGTCTTATTTCTTTCAATTACCTCTACAACACCGCTTCCTACTGTGCCGTATCCTAAAACTGCTACCTGAATCATTTTTCATTCCTCCTAATTGCCTATCTATTATAGCCTTAAAACTTTTCATCTTATTCCTTGGCCAATATTTTTACTTTTCGAACACCGTGATGTCCTTCCAGTGCTTCTAACATCTCCGAAACATTCCCTGTAGTGGGAAGCACCTGCACGCTTAAACTTAATGAAGCTACCCCACTAATCGGAATACTCTGATGAATGGTCAGAATGTTAGCACCGAATTCTGCAATAATCCGAAGAACATCGGATAACAGTCCCGGCTCATCCTCCATCTGAAAGGTCAGAGTTATGGTTGTTCCCTGTGAATGTTCATGAAATTCAAAAATGTCTTCTTTGTACTTATAAAAGGAACTGCGGCTGATTCCAACCTTATCTGCCGCTTCGTTAATGGTCTGTACTTTCCCGGAATCCAGAAGCTTTTTGGCTTCCACTACTTTAAGCAGTACCTCCGGAACGGCCTGTTCCTTTACTACATAATATCGTTTTCCCATAAGCTACCCCATAATAACAAATATACCGTTATATGTAAACTCAAACAAAAATCCCCCGTGCGCGGACAAATGTTTTTGGTTGTCTTTCTATCAAATACACTTGTTCGCCACCGAGGGATATTCTAACACATTAATTCGGAGATAGCAATAGCTAAATATCAAATTCGTTAAAAAGTTTCTTTTGATATATGGGGTCAGATGCTGCTTTGATGATATCATCTATTCGCCCTGCTTCTATTAGCAATTGATTCAAACGGTTAACACGCGACTCACCTAATTCTTTTCCTTCTTCTCTTCCTTCTTCTCGTCCTTCTTCTCTTCCTACATTTCTCTCATCTTCCATCCATTCCCGTAATCCCTGACACATATTTACTTTCCCGTCCTTTCTGTACTTATTCTTCATCCTAAACCGAAACATCTCTTCTTCTCCCACATAATTAACTACCATTTCATAGGCTTCTTCAT
>JAFQQI010000046.1 GCA_017411305.1 Lachnospiraceae bacterium | reverse complement strand
TATTCTAACGGTTTCCTGTAATCTTGATTACAACAAAACTTTTTCCATTTTACTAAAACCACATTATACTTTTCTTCATAATCAACTTCACAATACTCTGATATATACATTTCAACCATCCTCTCTATCATAAAAATTCAAGTTTTTCTAACTGTTCGTTCTATTGGAATTTACCTAATTCTTTGTATCTTCTTACTTCGCAACTTTGTAATCAGACATATCAGATACCCCTCAATATATATTTTCCTATTTCATTATAAAGTTTCCAAACTATTTCCACAACACTATTTTGACGTATGGGCGCCGTCCCCAGCCCCAACTCTCCAATGTAACTGCAATAAAAAATGCCTTACCTTAACTACTTAAAGTCAAGGCAAAGCACTTCCTTTTCTAGCTCAACTATTCAAATTCTCAACTCGTCCTAAAAGTCTTATTATCTGACCTAGTATCACGTTACGAATAGCCCGAACGCCCACCTTCTGCACACGCTATGAGTGCCATGCAACCGTTCACTTCAAGGCTTCGTACTTCGTACTTTCGCCTTTCAGTGTTCGTTTGCATTCTTATAGAATATAAAAAGAACACATTGTCCTGTAAACAGTCCATGCGTTCTTTATTATATTCTGCACTCATAGCTTATTCGTTCATCTTTGCGAGCTTCGCTGCCTGGTCGGCTGAAATACAGCCATCGATAATTTCCTGAATATCTCCGTTCATAATCTTATCCAGCTTATAGAGGGTCAGGCCGATTCTATGGTCGGTAACACGGCCCTGAGGGAAGTTATAGGTACGGATTTTTTCGGAACGGTCACCGGTACCAATTTGGCTTCTTCTCATCTCTGCTTCTGCATCATGTCTCTGCTGCTGCTCTAAATCGTAGAGCTTTGCTTTTAACAGGGCAAAAGCCTTTGCCTTATTCTGAAGCTGGGACTTTTCTGTCTGGCTGTAAACTACAATACCGGAAGGGTAGTGAGTCAGACGTACGGCAGAGTCTGTTGTATTGACACACTGTCCACCGTTTCCGGAAGCTCTCATTACGTCAATTCTGATATCTTTATCTTCAATCACAATATCGATATCATCATCTACTTCCGGCATAACTGCCACACTGATGGTAGATGTATGGATACGTCCGCCGGATTCTGTTTCAGGTACACGTTGTACACGGTGTACACCACTTTCATATTTCAGCTTGGAATAAGCGCCCTGACCGGAAATCATGAAGTTTACTTCCTTCATACCGCCGATACCGATTTCATCCACGTTCATAGTTTCTACTTTCCAGCGCTGTCCTTCTGCATAGTGAACATACAAACGATACATTTCTGCTGCAAAAAGTGCGGCTTCATCACCACCTGCACCTGCTCTGATTTCTACAATAACATTCTTATCATCGTTAGGATCCTTAGGAAGTAACAGAATCTTTAATTCCTGCTCCAGCTCTTCAATACGCTTTTTGCCGGAACTTAATTCTTCCTTCAGCATTTCTTTCATATCCTCATCAGATTCTGTTTCCAGCATGGCAAGAGAATCCTCTACGTCCTGCTTGCACTGCTTATACTCTTTATAAGCCTCAACCAAAGGTGTTAAATCACTCTGCTCCTTCATTAATGCTCGGAAACGTTCCTGATTGTTGGTTACGGTCGGCTCATTTAATTCATTCATAATTTCTTCAAAATGAATCAATATGTCATCTAATTTATCAAACATGATTATCCCTCATTTCTGCGCCATCCGGCACATGCAAACTTACAATTTATATTTCGAAACAAAGCCAGGCTATCATCATCCGGGAAAGGTTCCGTATACGACTCTGTCAAGGCCTGTAAGATCCTTGCAAACAGTAACATCATGATATCCTGCTTCTGTCATCATCTTCTTTACATCTTCTGCCTGCTCACAGCCGATTTCAAAAAACAGCATTCCGCCGGGGTACAAATATTCTCCGGCCCGGTCTACTATCTTACGGTAAAAATATAATCCGTCCTCCATACCATCAAGGGCACTGATAGGATCATGATCCTTTACCTCTGCCTCCAAGGTCTCAATCACCTTGGTTGGAATATAAGGTGGGTTAGAAACGATAAAATCAAATTTACCTTCTATGGGCTCAAACAAATCGCCTTGTACAAAGGTAGCTTCTTTCCCAAGACTTTCTGCATTTGCTTTTGCTACAGCAAGCGCCTTTTGTGAAATATCGCTGCCTACTCCCACGCAATCATTGGAATAATGCAACAGGCTGAGTAAAATGCAACCGCTTCCGGTACACATGTCCAAAATGCGCATTCCGTCATGCAAATATCGCATCACCTCTTCCACCAATGTTTCCGTATCCTGCCTGGGAATCAGTACGTCCTCTGTTACCTGAAACCGAAGTCCCATAAACTCCTGATATCCTGTAATATGCTGTAACGGAATACGGCTCTTCCTACGGGAAATATACTCCCTATAGGCCTCGGCTTGCAAATCGGTAACAGGATTATCTCCATGCACCAGCATATAACCTCTGTCTGTACCGCACACCTCTTCCAATAAAAGTCTGGCATCTAAAGATGCCTCAGCAATCCCTGCCTCTGTAAGCTGTGCGCTTCCCCAGTCATATAACTCTCTATATGTCATGACTAACTCTCTTTATCTTCTGAATCTGCTTCAAAGCTGCTTTCTTCTGACAAAACAGTCTCTTCTTCTGCATTCTCGTCCTTTTCATCTTCCGAATTTACTTCATTTTCATCATAGCCGAATTCACTCTTTAAATAAGCTCTCCAGTCAAAAACAGCTTCTACGGAAGCAATGGCAACCTCTATCATACTTTCATCCGGTTCCTTTGTTGTCAGCCTCTGAAGCAGCATACCGGGAAATGAAATAATCTGTACCAGAATATTGTTGCTTCTTCCTGCTAAACGGATAATTTCATAAGAAATTCCTGCAATAACCGGAATTAATGCAATACGAAGAAGAATTCTGTACACCGGATTCTCTACTCTGATAAAGAAAAACATAATAATACTGATAAATATAACAAGGAACATAAAACTGGTTCCGCAACGCTTGTGAATACGGGAGCATCTTTTCACATTGTGTACGGTAAGAGGATAACCTCTCTCAATACAATTGATACACTTATGCTCCGCACCGTGATAACGGTACAATCTGTGAATATCCTTCATCAGACTGATTCCTACCACATAAAGTAAAAAGATTGCAATCCTGATAGCTCCTTCAATAATCGCAACCAAAGATGCATTTCTGATATTCTGCGCAAAGTAAGCGGTTAAGAAATAAGGTAATAAAATGAAAAGACCAACTGCCAGAATAATGGAAAATGCAGTCACACAGCTCATCATGATTTGCTCTGCTTTACCGCCGGAAACCTTATTCAGTGCTTTATCGACTACTGTTTCTTTGGCTTCCTCATCCTCATAAAAGGATGCTGAATAATTCAGTGTCTTCATGCCCAGTCGCATGGAATCAATAAAATTAAACACACCTCTGATAAAAGGTACTTCTTTTATTTTCTTTCCGTATAAGGTACCTCTGAATACGTCAACCTCAACTTCTATTTCCCCGTCAGGCTTTCGGATGGCTACTGCATAGTCATCCTTGTTTTTCATCATGACACCTTCCAGTACCGCCTGTCCGCCGATTCCCGAATAGTGATTACGTCTCTTTCTCTTCTTCATGAATATATCCTTCCTACGATGTAAACAAAAGGTTGAGATGCAACACCTCAACCTTTTGAAATAAACTTATTTGCTTTCTACACCGTACTTTCTGTTGAACTTATCAATACGTCCGTCGGTTCTTGCAGCCTTCTGCTGACCTGTGTAGAATGAATGACACTTAGAACAAACTTCTACGTGGATATCCTGCTTGGTTGAACCTGTTACAAATGTGTTGCCACAGTTGCATGTTACTGTTGCCTGGTAGTAGTTAGGATGGATTCCTTCTCTCATTTCTTTCACCTCTCTATAAAAACTATGTTACTGTACTTGTTCTCATCCGCTGCACAATTGTGCATACTGCTTCTTCTGAAACAGCTTTTTAATTGTAACATAGCTTAACACAGTATGCAAGTATTTTTTCTTAGATAAATCGCATTTTTTTAACCATTGCTACAAATTCCTGGTTTGTTCTGGTCTTTGCAAACATATCAAGAATCTTGTCAACTGCTTCTTCCGGCTTCAGTCCGTTCAGTGCTTTTCGGATAATATTGATTGCTTCCAGTTCTTCGGGAGTAAGCAGAAGGTCTTCTCTTCTGGTTCCTGACTTAGGAATGTCAATTGCCGGGAATACTCTCTTCTCGGAAAGCTTACGGTCAAGCACCAGTTCCATGTTACCGGTTCCCTTAAATTCTTCGTAAACCACATCATCCATCTTACTTCCGGTATCCACAAGTGCTGTTGCCAGAATGGTAAGGGAGCCGCCTTCTCTCATATTTCTTGCAGCACCGAAGAAACGCTTAGGCATATGTAACGCTGCCGGATCAAGACCACCGGATAAGGTACGTCCGCTGGGCGGAACGGTCTGGTTATAAGCACGTGTCAATCTGGTAATACTGTCAATCAGAATCATAACGTCTTTACCATGTTCTACGAGACGTTTACCTCTCTCAATCACCATTTCCGAAACTCTCTTATGATGCTCCGGCAATTCATCAAATGTGGAATAAATAACTTCTACATTGGGACCTGCAATTGCTTCCCTGATATCGGTTACTTCTTCCGGTCTTTCATCAATCAGAAGAATAATCAAATGCACTTCAGGCGCATTGCGTTTTACAGACTTTGCAACATCCTTAAGAAGGGTTGTCTTACCTGCCTTGGGAGGTGATACAATCATACCACGCTGGCCTTTACCCACAGGGCTGATTAAATCCATAACTCTCATGGCAACGCTGGCTCCCGGCATCTCCAGATGAAGTCTTTCATTGGGGAAAATAGGTGTCATATCCTCAAAGTTTCTTCTCTTGGCTGATTCCTCCGGTGTGTAGCCGTTAATGCTCTTTACAAATAAAAGCGCCGCAAACTTTTCACCCTGGGTTTTAATTCTGGTGTTACCTTCAAGAATATCACCGGTCTTTAAGCCGAAACGTCTGATCTGGCTGGGTGCCACATACACATCTCTGTCACCGGGCAAATAATTTTCGCAACGGATAAAGCCATATCCGTCAGGCATAACCTCTAAAATTCCGTGGGCTGTAATACCGCTGTCCAGCTCTGCAGGATATTTATCTTCATCATCTTTGTTTTCTTCTTTGGTATTATCCTTAGCTGTGTCATCAGGCTTGTCTGCTGCTTTTACAACCTGCACTACGGGCTTGGGCTGTACGGATTTACCGGCAGCCTTGTCCTTTTCATCTTCTGCAAGCATCAGCTCTACCAGTTCTGACTTTTTCATAGTCGAAGTACCTTTCAGTCCTCTTGCTTTTGCAATTGCCTTTAAATCAGCAAGTGCCAAAGACTCATACTTTTCTCTCATAAATTCCTCCATTCATACAATCATAAAGTAACTACTCTCATTATTTATCAATAGTGTATTATGGGATTTCTATCACGATTTGTCATTTGATATGTCCGTAAGTGCATTATACACCATAATTTTATGGCTTGCAAGAAAATAGAGCTGTTATTTCCGTTTACTTATCGGAAATAACAGCTATCTGATTACTATTCGCTCAAAGACTGCTTCTGAGGCACCTCAATTTTCTTATTGTAGCAGGCAAAAGTCTCTTCTACCAACTTTTCATCCGGTTTTGCAGTAAAAAGACTTACAACCGGAACAATCACAAGTCCCGCAATCATAGCTGCCGCACCCGCATTAATAGGCGACTGCAACAATGTCGGAAAGCTGCTACGCAGCAGCATATTTGCTACCATCAGACCTGCACCGAAAATGAAACTTGCATAGCAGGCTGTTTTGGTTGTCTTCTTCCAATATAAACCATACAAGAAAGGGGCAAGAAATGCTCCCGCCAATGCTCCCCATGATACACCCATCAATTGGGCAATAAAGGTTACATTACTCTTGTATTGAACAATCGCTAAAATAACGGAAATTACAATAAACACGACAATGAGAGCCCGCATAATGAATACTTGCATTTTCTCGTTTAAATTCTTTATTACATGTCCCTTAAGCACATCCAAGGTCAGCGTGGAGCTGGATGCCATAACCAGTGAAGACAAGGTAGACATGGATGCCGACAACACTAAAATCACCACCAACCCGATTAATGCCGGAGACAAATCGGAAAGCATGGCAGGAATAATGGCATCATATCCTTCTGCTGCAATATCTACTCTGTCAGAATATAGTCTTCCGAATCCGCCCAGGAAATAGCAACCACCGGCTACAATACAGGCGAATAATGTGGAAATAATGGTACCCTTCTTAATCGCATTTTCACTCTTAATGGCATAAAACTTCTGTACCATCTGAGGCAGTCCCCATGTTCCCAGCGATGTTAAAATCACAACTCCCAGAAGATTCAGCGGGTCTGGCCCGAAGAAAGATGCAAATGCACCCGGCTGAGATGTAACCGTAGCATCTTCTACCATTGCAAGTCCATTAATTGCTTCCATGAATCCACCGTTATTGTTTAGTACGGCAGCAATCACAATCACAATGCCGACCAGCATGATTAATCCCTGAATAAAGTCATTAATGGCTGTTGCCATGTAACCGCCGGCAATTACATAAATACCGGTTAGTACAGCCATAACAATAATACAAATTGTGTAGTCAATGTCAAACGCCATTCCGAACAATCTGGAAAGACCGTTGTACAAGGATGCTGTATAAGGAATCAGAAAAATAAATACAATTACGGACGCACAAATCTTAAGTCCCTGTGACCCGAATCTTTTTCCAAAAAATTCAGGCATGGTTGCACTGTCAAGATGCTGCGTCATAATGCGGGTTCTTCTGCCTAAAACAACCCATGCCAGCATAGACCCCAATATTGCGTTACCGATACCGATCCATGTGGATGCAATACCGTATTTCCATCCGAATTGCCCTGCATATCCAACGAAAATAACTGCTGAAAAATAAGAAGTTCCGTAGGCAAATGCAGTAAGCCACGGGCCCACACTTCTGCCACCCAATACAAAACCGTTTACATCGGTCGCATTTTTTCTGCAATAAAATCCGATTCCGAGCATAACGCCGAAAAATACTACTAACATTAATATCTTGATAATCATATGTAAATTCTATGCCTTTCCGTTGCCTGCTTTTTCTTCTGCAAACAACCTTCTTATGTTTTATCCTCTGTTCTGAGCTTCCACCAATCTGGTTCCGCAATATTTCTCACGAAGCTTTGGCTTTTCGATTTTCCCGGTAGGATTTCTTGGAATATCCGCAAAAATCACCTTATGAGGTCTCTTGTAACGAGGCAGCTTTTTGCAGAATTCATTAATCTCTTCTTCGGTACACTCTGTATCCGGCTTTAACTCAATCACTGCAAGCGTGGTCTCTCCCAAACGCTTATCAGGAATACCGATTACCGCCACATCATGAATCTTATTATTATTCCGAAGGAAATCTTCAATCTGAACGGGATAAATATTTTCACCGCCACTGATAATAACGTCTTTCTTACGGTCAACTAAGAAAATAAAGCCATCTTCATCTTCCATCGCCATATCACCGGTAAAGAGCCATCCGTCATCAAGCACTTCATCGGTTGCTTTTTCATCATTATAGTAACAGGTCATAACACCGGGACCTTTTACTGCAAGTTCTCCCACTTCACCCTTTGTTACTTCATTTCTTTCTTCATCAACAATTTTAACCTGCCAGCCAAAACCGGGTTTACCGATAGCACCGACCTTGTGAATGTTCTCTACTCCCAAATGTACACATCCCGGCCCGATAGACTCACTAAGACCATAGTTAGTATCATATTCGTGATTAGGGAAAACAGCTTTCCAGCTCTTAATCAAACTGGGAGGAACCGGCTGTGCACCGATATGCATCAATCTCCACTGGGATAATTCATAGTCTGCCGGATTTAATCTTCCGCTTTCAATCGCCTCTAAAATATCCTGTGCCCAAGGTACAAGAAGCCATACGATGGTACACTTTTCTTTGGATACCGCATCCAGTATATACTCCGGCTTTGTTCCCTTAAGAAGTACTGCCTTACTTCCTGAAAGCAGGGAGCCGAACCAATGCATCTTTGCACCTGTATGGTATAAAGGCGGAATACAAAGAAATACATCATCTCGTCCCTGGCTATGATGATTCTGCTCCACTCTGCAGGAATGAATCAGACTTTCATGATTATGTAAAATTGCTTTGGGGAAACCTGTGGTTCCGGAAGAAAAATAGATTGCCGCATTATCCTGCTCTGTCAAAACCACTTTCGGGGCTACACTGGAACAGTTGCTGGTAAGGGCATTATAATCCTCTGCAAAGCTGGGACAGTTATCTCCCACATAAAAAATCAATCGGTTCTTGCTGACAGAATCTGCTATTTCCTCCACTCGCCCTATAAATTCCGGTCCGAAAACCAGTACATCCACTTCTGCCAAATTGACACAATACTCAATTTCATCTGATGCATATCGGAAATTAAGCGGTACTGCCAGCGCACCTGTTTTTAAAATGCCGAAATAAATAGGCAACCATTCCAATCCGTTCATCAGAAGAATAGCAACCTTATCACCTTTTTTTATGCCTCTTGACATCAAAAGATTAGCAAAACGGTTCGCTTTCTCATCAAAAACTCTCCATGTAATTTCTCTTCGGTAATGGGTCATGGGGCTGGGCTCCATAAGCTCATATTCCTTCCATGTCACACGGCGGACTTCCTTTACCTCCGGGTTAATTTCTACTAAACACACTTCGTCTCCGTAGCTTCTGCTGTTTTGTTCCAATACATCTACAATTGTCATCTTGTTTTGTTTCCTTTTCTTTTATCTGCATTGTACGTTTACAATGTCCGATTTCACTTATATGATTTAAAGTTTTAACGCTTTGCTCTAAAAAAGTATAATAAAAAGAACCGCAAATGTCAACGGTTCTTTCTTATTTATCATATTTATTCTTTCCCATCCCAGCAATAAGTACATAATTTACTTCTGTCAATTCCCACTGCTTCAATCATATCATCCAGTCTGTGATATCGCAGCGTTGTAAAGTTCAGTTTTACTCCGATTCTCCTTACCATTTCCTGAAATTCCGGTGTTTCCGGGTTGGAATAAGCACTTAAATTAACATTTTTGCCTTCTCCCTCCAGTTCCTTAATGGTTCTTCTGGTAATTAAATCCATCTCTGATGTAGAACGGGAAAAATTCAAATATTTACAGGCATATAAGATGGGGGGACATGCCGGTCTGATATGCACTTCTTTTGCTCCGCTCTGATACAAAAATTCCGTAGTCTCACTAAGCTGGGTTCCTCTTACAATGGAGTCATCAATTAAAAGTAAACTCTTGTCCTGAATTAGGTCATGCACCGGTATCAGCTTCATCTTTGCAATCAGATTACGCTGACTTTGGATGGTAGGCATAAATGACCTGGGCCAGGTAGGTGTATACTTAATAAAGGGTCTTGAGAAAGGAATTCCCGACTCATTGGAATATCCGATTGCATGTGCAATACCGGAATCCGGTACTCCCGCTACAATATCCGGTTTTACATCGTCTCTTTGCGCAAGCAGACTTCCGCAATTATAACGCATCTTTTCTACACTGATACCTTCGTAGGAAGAAGACGGGTATCCGTAATACACCCATAGGAAGGTACAGATTTTCATATCTTCTCCGGGATTTACTAACGTCCGGACGCCTTCCGGCGTTACGATTACTACTTCACCGGGACCCAATTCTCTCTCCGGCAAATATCCTAAATTTAAATATGCAAAACTCTCAAATGCAACGCAGCAGGCTTCTTCCTTTTTTCCGATTGCCACCGGCGTTCTTCCCATTTTATCTCTGGCAGCATAAATTCCCTTATCCGTCAGTAGTAAGATTGTTATAGAACCTTCTATCAGTTCCTGCGCAAATTGAATCCCTTCTATCAGGTTCTCTTTCTGGTTAATGATGGCTGCCACAAGCTCTGTCGCATTAATATCGCCACCACTCATTTCCAAAAAATGAGAATGTCCCATTTTGAAAATCTTCTGAACAATATCATCCATATTATTGATTTTTCCCACTGTACTGATAGCATAGGTTCCGTGATGGGAGCGTACCAAAAGCGGCTGGGGTTCATAGTCAGAAATGCATCCGATTCCCATGTTTCCCTTCATCTCATTCACATCTTTATCAAATTTGGTACGAAACGGAGAATTTTCAATATTGTGAATTGCTCTGTCAAATCCTTTTTCTTTATTATATACTGCCATTCCCGCACGTCTGGTTCCTAAATGGGAATGATAGTCTGTTCCGAAAAATAAATCAAATACACAATCTTTTTTTGATGCTACTCCAAAAAATCCACCCACTAAAGTGTCCTCCTTGTCTGTTTTTTGTCATAATTCCGTGTTGTCTATGCTTGAAATTTGCCGATAAATTCTCTTACACGCTCGTTGTCAGAATGGAAAATTTCTTCCGGCGTTCCTTCTGCCTGAATAATTCCCTGCTCCATAAAGATAATCCTATCGGAAAGTTCTCTGGCAAACTGCATCTCATGAGTAACAATAATCATGGTCATATGCTCCTTTGCCAATTCTTTTATTACCTTAAGTACTTCACCCGTAAGCTCCGGATCAAGAGCTGAGGTAGGTTCATCAAAAAACAATATTTTGGGTTGTAATGCTAATGCCCTTGCAATAGATACTCTCTGCTGTTGACCTCCTGAAAGCTGATACGGATAAGCATCCGCTTTATCAGAAAGTCCTAACTGGGCAAGCAGCTTTTCGGCACGCTCTGTTGCTTCTGCTTTTGATATCTTCTCCACAGTCATGGGCGCATCAATTATATTTTTCATAACGCTGTAATGAGGAAATAAATTGAAATTCTGGAACACCAATCCAAAATTTTTGTGTATTTCTCTCAATTTTGCTTTAGGCGCATACACACATTTTCCGCCTTCCTCCCATGCAGCCGGTTCTCCCAGATAAATAAGGTCTCCCCTATCCATCTTTTCCAACATAGTGGCACAGCGCAGCAAGGTAGACTTACCTGAGCCGGAGGGACCGATAATTGAAACAACTTCACCTCTTTTTACAGAAAGAGAAATGTCCTTTATCACTTCTTCACTGTCAAAGCTTTTACTCATATGATTAATTGTAAGTAATACCTGTTCTTCCATTCTAACCTCTTTCCGATTCACACATCCGTTTTCTGCTTTGCTAACGGTAATAATTCAGTGCTTTCTCCAGTCTTTCCATGGCACTTGCTACAATGAGATTAAATATATAGTAAAACACTCCTGCTATCATAAGGGGCATAATACTTGTCTCCTTTGCAGCAATCTGCTTTGCCAGCGTAAACATCTCAGCATGGGCAAGCACAAAAGCAAGAGAAGTATCCTTTACCAAAGTAATGGTTTCATTCGTTATCGGAGGTAAAATTCTTTTTATTACCTGGGGTAAAATAATTTTAAAAAAAGTTTGACCCTTGTTGTATCCCAGAACCTCGGCTGCTTCATACTGCCCGATGGGCATTGACTCAATGCCGGAGCGGTATATTTCTGCAAAATAAGCTGCATAATTTAGCGCAAATGCAATAATAATAGCCGGAAATCTATAATTCGGTATTTTTAGTCCCAACACATAAAACGGCGCAAAATAAACTACAATCAACTGTAGCATCAGCGGTGTTCCGCGCATAATCGATATATAAATTTTACATAAAAGACTAACAACCGAATTCTTTGCCATACGGCCAAAAGCAATCACCAGTCCCAAAGGCAACGAAAACAACAACGTCAGAAAGAAAATCTCTGCCGTCACTATCATACCTTTTCCCAATTGCATCAGAATTACCGATATACTCATTTTATCCTCCGACCGGACGAAACGCAGGCATGCTCCTGCGAACCGCTTATTCGATTACAAAGCAACAAGGCAGAAGACTCTCTGCCTCGTCGCGTATTTTATTCTTCAATTACTTTCCAAGACAAACACTGTCTGAAAGACCATACTTCTCGGCTATCTCCATAAATTTACCGTCTTCCGCCATTTTCAGAAGCGTTTCCTCTACCTGATTTTTCAACTCATCATTACCGAGTAAAAATCCGATACCGTATTGTTCTGTGGACAGCTTCTCTTCCAGTTTCACAAAAGCATCGCCTCTGGAAGCAATCTGATAATCTGCTACACCGATATCAATAGCAATTGCATCAATTGCTCCCTGTTCCAAATCCATAAAAGCAACATTATAGTCGGTGTATTGGATTAAGTCCCCAAAGGTTGCCGTTAAATCTGCTGCATCTCCCTCCAATGCTGCAAGTGCTGAAGAGTCCTTCTGCACACCAACAATCTTATCTGCAAGGTCTGCATCTGTTGCAATTCCGGAATCTGCTGCCACTACAAATACCTGACTGTTGTCCACGTAAGGAACACTCCAAGTGTAATCATCTTCACGTCCGTTAATGGTAAATCCGTTCCAAATACAATCAATGGCTCCTGATGAAAGCTCCATATCTTTAGAATCCCAATCAATGGGCTGCTTTACGAGAGTCCAGCCGTTACGGTCACAAACCTCTTGCGCAAGCTCCAGGTCAAAGCAGGTATACTCGCCGTTTTCATCCATATAGCCATAAGGCGGGAATTCAGCATCGAAGCCTACTGTAAAAGTGTTTTCTTCTGCTGTCTGGCTTCCGCAGCCTGCCAAAAGTCCCATTGTCATTACTGCTGTCAACATCAATACTAATACTTTTTTCATATTTCTCCTCTTTTCTACTAAAGTGTATCAACTATACGCCACCATGCTATCATGGTAAAGTTAATTCGTCAAGCAAAGACCTCTATAACATGAAATTTATGAAAAGTCTTTCTCGTAATCATCGACGATACTTAAAATTTCTTTCGCATACTTAGGATACTTTTCTACCAAGTCCTTAATTTCTGCCTGTGCCTTTCCGGCAATCACCTCTTTATTGTAATCCATCCGTCTGCGCAGAGACTGTCTCCTGATAATCAGACTATGACGAATTTCTATCATTTCCTTCTTGTCAAGAAGTGCAGGTATCTGATGCAACCATACCATCGGGTCCTTCACCTGATAACGTCTCAGCTCATGTAAAAGTTCCTTCTGATATAAATCAAGGTCACGCTCTGCCTGTCGGTACTGTTCTCTTTCTTCTTTTTCTTCCACATACTGCTGCCAGTTCTTACTAAGTTCCCCTGCACTGGAAACTTTATATTTCAAATACAGATAATCCAAAAGATTGGTATTGTTCACATATCTGATTTTGACCGTATTCTGCAGGCGGATTAACCTGCCGATGGCATTATCCACCCGGGCAAGCTCTGTTACGGAATTATTATGCTTTACAAAAATTGCGGTAATGGCAACGGCACCCAGTGCAGCAGCTGCAAAATAACCAAGCTTGGTATTCATTTCAAAGCCGAACTGCATTACCATCAGAATCAGGATGCAGACTACTACCGCAGTACTGCACACAACAGCCATGGCTCTGGTATCCTCCAGTATTCTGTGCAGTTCATTCTTACGGAAATAATAGGCCTGTTTTTCGCCGTCCAGTCTTCGTAAATCACGCTTGATAAGATCCTGATATTCCTCTGCTTCACTGAGCTTTCTGCACCCTTCCAAAACCTCTTCTTCCATGCGCTCCATCTGACGGAACTGGGCTTCATCCATACGTTTTTTCCGTTCACGATAACCGGACTGCTGATTCTCCAGCGCATCAATTTTTTTGGCCCGTTCCCTGAGAATTTCTTTTTCTCCTTCCGGAAGGGCTTCAATTTCTTCCATATCCTTAAGGTAGGAGGTTACCATATTGTACTCAAACTGAAGGTTCTCAAGTTCTTTGGAAGCCTCCGCAATCTGCTCCAGGCACCCTTTCACGTACTCCTGACGCTGTCCCTTATCGTTTATCTGCAGGTCGTCTCTGTCATAAACAATTTCGTTCCAGTCATCTATTTCATATATGGGATTTTCTCTATTCTTTTTCCATTCCAGGAATTTCTGTATAATACCCATCTGTCTTCCTATTCCCTCTCAAGTGCTTTTTTGCTTTCACGATTAGCCTGTTACGCTTTCCCTATAGTTTTCCTTCAGCCTTGAAATAATTCTGTCCATTTCTTCATAGTAGGAAGCGGCATTTCCCTCATCCTTGTAGATTTTAAGGGCAGATAACATTCGGTTTTCCCTTGTTGCTTCAAACTGAGCTTTTGTCTGCTGAAGTAGCCGCTCCACCTTTAATGAAGCTTCATAATACTTTGCATTTTCCGCAAGAAAAGCAATGTATTCTCCCTCTGACATTAACTCACGTTGTGCTATCAGATACCGGATGCAGGATTCCTCCTGCCCATTTTGTTCATAAGCGCGTTTAAAGTATTTGGCCGCACTTTCAAACTGAAACAAATTTCCGTACGCGGCACCCATATTGTGATATACCGATGCCCGAAGCTCTGTTTCTGCCTCCGGTAATTGCATTAATATCTTGTCGTACTCTGCTATAGCAAGCTGATACTTTCTGTTCTTTACCAGATAGTCTCCCTGCTTTTTGGCGCGCTCAAGCTCCGTAAGTCCCGCACTTCCCTGTAAGGCTTCCTGGATTCTTTCCCGCTCTGCTTTGGTATTATAATTTACATAGTCAAGAATTGCATCCACAAAAATCCCCGGCTGAATTCCTTTATGCAGCAGATTAAGTAACTGATGCCCCAGTTCTGATAGTCCGCATTCTGTATCTATCCATTCTGCCAGCTTTCTGTCCATGATGCTTGCATCTATGATAAAAGGATTTGCTGAAAGCAAATAGCAAAGTTCTTCTATGCAATAAACATTCACGAAAATATTCTCAAAATGATAGGGCTTTTCCGCATATTTGCCCGTACATAATAAGGTTCTTCCCATTGCTTTCACACCTCCTTTTTTCTGCCCCGTTACCGCTCTGTCAGGCTGATGGTATGGGTCCAAGCCTTTCCGCTACTGGGAAACAGCTCCCCGAAGCCCAAATCCTCTACGGTAATCACTGCCTGATCTACTGCTGACATTTCCATATGAATCTTAAGTCTGGTGGTACGCTCCGGTCGTTCGGGTAAACCATCCAGTACAATCTGTCTGTCAATTACATTTCCGCCCGTAAGCGGAGTTATCAGGAAATCTAATACACTTTCCTTTTCCGGGATTACTTCAAAATCAGCTGTCACTTCATACCAATTGGTTCCCGCATCTAATATGGCAAAATAGGAATCCTCACCTCTGCGCAGGATTTTCATTCCGATATTGGCTTTCAACTTATCTCTTCCTAAAAATACATGATTTTTACCTTCCTGCCCCGGCGTCAAGCGTTCTACTGCACCATAGCAGGCACCTTTGCTGTAAAGATTATTTCCCTGAAACACTCTTCTGTTTCTGCATAAGGTCCTTAAGGATTCCGATGCCCAGTTATCTTTAAAACCGTCTCCCAGCAAATATACCGTGGAAATCATATTTCCTTCCGTTTCTTCCTCCACAACCTGTAAAAAAGCCTCATCCAGACGTTTTTTCTCGTTATTTCTCTGTGCTTCATCCTCAGCAAAAACAGTTCTTTGAATAGACGGATATTCTCTGTTGCGTATAAAAACAACCTGAGGAGTTGTCCTTTTATTACATTCCAGATGCAGACTCTTTAAATGAGTGCTGTAGTCAAAAATAAGCACATTATTTTTCCATAATTCTTTTGGCTGGTAAAGTACATAATGATAAAAACTTTCCACATGACTTTGGAAATAAATATTTTGTATTTTTAGCTGCAGTCCTGTTGCAATCTTGGAAAGCACATCCACCATGCGAGGTGACAAATCCTCCACCGTAAACATAAGTGCATCCATTCTGTTTAAGGAAACCTGCATATTAAGAAGACCCAAACTACGTTTCACAAACAAGGTAAGCAGGGCAACCGGATCATAGCTTTCCTCTTCCACTACAACATCCTCGCCTCTCTCTGCCAAAAGCAATAGGTTCTCTACCGGTATTCCTTCACCGTCAGCTGCATATTTCAGTGCTTCTTTTCCGTAAAACCACTGATTGACACCTTTGCGCTTACACAACACCGTAGGAATGTTATATTGCTCTGTTCCGGCAACACTGGAAACCGTTTCTGCCATGCTGCCGTCCGGCAGGCAATAGCTGATTTGAGACACTACTCTGCCTAAGTCATAGCCCACAATTACTTTTCCGCTATTCTTTTTCCCTGCCTGTTCTTTTTGTCCTGTCAGCATATTTTCCTCACACTATCTGTTTCAGATTGTATGAAACAACTCCTTTACCAAAAATTCCTGTTCGAAGTACTCCTGCAAAAGCATCTCCATTGTATTATCATCATGGAGGGTTCTGCCGATGGCAATATCATTAATCAAACTGTATTTACTTTCTTTTTGTTCTCTGTCGGTATCACTGCGGCTTAAGGTTCCGCTTCTGGTAAGGCTCTCTTTGTCGTCATCCGTTTCTGTAATGTAATATTGCAATCTTTCACCAAAAAACAGGATAAATTGCTTCACACAAATGCCATAAAACATATCCTTCATTTCTTCCCGGATATATTCTCCCTGCCTATTGCCATCCTTTTCCATAAAGTAATGGATAACTGCACTGCTTCCTTCTTCCAGCTTATGCTGTATCATGGTCTTGTCCGAAAACTGCCTCATAAAAGCAATATGGTCCGCATACTCCTTAAAATACGGGAAATACATATTTTCTGCAAGCAACTGGCGCAAAAAAACAATTAAGTATCTGGAAATATTCTCATTAATCAGTTTCTTATTTTCAGCATAAAATCTAGTATACGCCAGCTTACATACCAATGGGATTTCTTCCTGTCTTTCAATAACTCTCTGCAAATCCTGCATCAAATATTCGTCTGTTATTTTTTCACCTACAAAATAATCAAAACAGCTTTGTGCAAGCACTGCTATTTCCAGCTCTGCTTTAGCACCTCCCGATACATAGTCCCTGAAAATCTCTGTTTTCGTACCGATAAAGGCCCCTGTATAAAGCATTTGCACCAAAATCCGGTTACTGATTTCATAGGTATCCACACCAAAGGCTTTTGCTGCTTTCCAAATGTTACGCATTTCCTTTAATGTTCCGTTGTAATTTTTCACCAGATAGTTCAGAATATTTTCATCATATTTGCCTGCCGTAAAGGCTGCCATGGCAAGAACGGTAAGTTCATTTATGCAAATATCCGGTTCCAGTGCAATCATATAGCTGCAAAGGCGCATCAGCATTTTAGCCTCTACTGCAAAGCTTCCCCTTGCTTTAATCCATTCATATGCTTTCTCATACATTCCTCTGATAATCAGAAACCTTACTGCCTGCGCATAATCAGTTGCTGCTATCTGATCGATGGAAAGGTCTGTCAGGAATTCATCCAATTCCTGAATCATGTCACTGTCATAATAATAATGGATTACTTTCATACAGATTTCTTTTTGCAATGATTCCAGAATAAGCTCTGATTCTGCCAAAACTCTCATCTGTCTGATATTTTCATTATTGACTACTGCAAGCGCTTTTCCTCTTTCACACTGCCACAGCAAGAACTCCTCCTTATTCTCCACATAAGGAGCAGCCATATAGGCAAGCTTATCAGGAATCATGAGACGCTGCAATTCATAATCTTCTTCCCTGCAATAACGGTTTCCCTCTCCGTCCTCTAAAAGCAGACACACATCACTGCCGAAAACAGGCAGATACAGTTCCTTCCCGGGAGCAGGAAATACCTGTTCTCTGCGTTCTTTTTCGTAGATTAAAATAATTTTGCGTATATTATCTCTTTTAATTTTCAGACTGTGAATAAACAATGCCTCGGACAGTCCTGCTGCAATTTCCGGTGTCATCATCGCCGGTGTGAAAATGTGACTGTACAATGTCGCCAGCCATTTATTGTTCCTACCCTGCAATGCCTGGGATACGGTAAACCGCTCTATCTGCATACGATAGCTTTCATACAGTTCAGGGAATTCCTCTCTGTGCTTGTATACATAAGCATACAAGAAGGAATTATGTACACTGTCCAGGTTACTGTCGAATGCAAAATACATCAGTACAATCTTAGGAATCTGTATCTGTTCCGACAAATCACAGGACATCATATAATGCTCATATAATCTTGTTATTCTGAGCTTACTTTCAATTCCTAAAGCATACCACTTAAAATATTCTTTTCCTGTTAAATTACCTTTCATCAGATGGGAACAGATTACTTGGAGTGTTTCATCCTCAGGCAACAGCTCATAGCATTTCTTCAGCAAAAAGAATACCCTCTTAGAAAAAGTCTTTTCCCGGGCAGCCAGATATACAATCTGTTGGGCCATTGTCTCATTTAAAATATCTTTTTTGGCAGCATAATAAAGTACCTGCTGTTCAAAATCCTTCAGATTCATCAGCAATGTAGGATTAGATAATAATAAATGATAGGCTTCTATGTAAAGCACCGGACTGTTACAGCCCTTCATAAACTGCTCTTCCAGTGCCATCCACTTACGGGAAGGACTCTTACTGTATTCATCCGATAAATACAGCATCAGCCATGCTATTCTCCATTGCTCGGAATTCTGCACAAAAATCCGTTCTACCCGGGCAGCAACATCCTCCACGTATTCTTCCTGTGTATGAATCAAAGTTGTCAGATATAAATAATAGCAATAACTATTAGGCTCAAAAGGCTCTCCTATCAGAGCATCCACCTGTTTTAACAACCAGTCT
This sequence comes from Lachnospiraceae bacterium, assembly GCA_017411305.1. GTDB lineage: Bacteria > Bacillota > Clostridia > Lachnospirales > Lachnospiraceae > Suilimivivens. Next base: position 34,056 of record JAFQQI010000046.1, on the reverse strand, counting down.
GCCTCATTATATCGCTCCTGGGTAATCAAAAGCTGTGCCCTGAACAATTTGGTATTTAAATCTCTGCTATCTGTCTGCTCTAACTGTTCTAATATTTTTTCGGTTTCCTGCATCCACAAAGACGCGTGTATTTTTTTTGCGCGGAATGCTTCATAATACTGCATCAACTCCATGATAAGGTGATTTTTGCGCAGTCTTTTTCCCGGCACTTTCATGGAAACGGACTGACAATGCACCGTCACCGTTACTGTTAATGACACATAAGCATTATACAGCTTTATTACTCCGTAGTTCTTTCCGGCATGTAAGGCTTCCTTTGCAATATAAAAGGGAAGCCTGTAGCAATTTCCCAAAAAATCCTCGTCTCTGACGGTATCTTTCTCTATTACAATAAATCCGCTGTCGGTTTCTGCCTTAAGCGTAGAAAATCCCCAGCCGTTACGATTGATTACAATTTTATATTCCACATCCTCCTTGGGATTGGAAATGCGGATTTCATCTTCTTCCAGCAGGAATTCTACCTTTTGCTTCTTTTTAATTTCCAACAGAAATTCTTCTACATTCTGCTGGTTCTCTTTTCCTGCGCAAAGACCTCGGTACACGGCATAGTACTGTTTATCTGCTCCCTGAAATACCTTGGCAAACTCTTCGGTATAAAACAGTTTCACCGCTTCCTCCCAATTCGTTCTGGCAAGATTGGTAAAGTGAAACAAATTACGGATGTCTCCGAGACTTGAAGTTAATCCCACGGTAGCAACCGTAACTTCAAAAGGAATCACATATTCTCCCCGATTGGAAATAATGCTGAATTCTCCCTTGACACACTCTCCCTCTTCCATATCAGAAGCATCAAAGCAGTATGCAATTTCTTCCTCATTGCCGTAGAATTTTTCTGTCAGGCACCTCATACGTAGCCTATTGGTCATGACTCTGCCTTCCGTTACCTGACCTTCGGGACCGAAAACCGTAAAGCTGCCTTCATATTGCTCATTTGGACGCACTGAAAGCTCAATTCTCGGACAGGAAAAATCCAAAGAATGGGTATTTACGCTAAATTCTCCTGACAGGATTTTATCTACTGCGCTTTGCACCGTGGTACTCCTTTACTCGTTCTGCTTCTGCTCATAAAAACCGCTATTTATAGTATACCATTATCCAAACCGTTTCCGCAACCGCTTTTAAGGTTCTGCTATGCGGGAAACCCCTACGTAAATGTTAGAAATGCTGTACCAGGTAGGATAATCCACAATCCCGGTCTGCGGCAGATTAAAAATCCCCTGAAAGGTTCTTACCGCTTCCTGTGTTGCAGGACCGTAAATACCGTCTGCCGATATTGTAGGAATGGCAGGATAATTTCTTGCAATCCTGTTAAGCTGCTGTTGAATCTGACGCACCTTATCACCAGAGGAACCAAGATTTAAGTCATAACCCGGCCAGGAGGACGGCACTCCGGAAACACTTTCTGCAGTATTGATAAACATGTCACTTCCGTAATAGTATCGGATAATTTCAATAGGACTGTACCCTTCATTTGCCAGATATTGAGAGCCCCACTGGCTCAGGCCGTCGCAGGTTACCCTCTGGCCGTCGCAATAGGAGGTAAAAATAGGCTGTCTGACACCGGGTCTTGAAAGATAATTTGCAAAAATAGAATCTACGATTCTCCCCACATTTGCATAAATATTTCTGCCATAAATCCATTTCTGATCATACGCCGTAGATGATGTAATGGTAAAATTAAATCCGCGGTTTCTGTACCATTCTGTATAAACCCGGTTAAGGGTAAATGACATAATGGCTAACGTATTGGCATAAATGGCATTTTCATCCCAGGTAGCATAAATCTCTGAAGAAACCACATTTTTAATATAATCCCGATATCTCACGTAGTAATTTGGTGCCGTAGAGTCCTGGGGCACACCGTCATGTACCACCACAAATTCCGGTATTACAACACGGCTAAGAACGATTTCCCCGCTTTCATCCATGGGCTTGATTTCGGCTTCAGGAATCTTGGGCGGATATTCTCCGTACAGGGTATGGTCCGGAATGACAATCGTCTCAGAAGGCTCCCCTGCCCCTGCAAGAGGGGTCATGGTAATCGGTTGGAGCGCAGTTACCTCCGGCAGAATCTCAGTTCCGGATACATTTACCGTTTCATATCCCGGTGCCTCCACCTGAATATTATACTCAGAATAGGGCATCTGCCGGGTAGGCTCAATACTATATTCAATGGGAGGCGCCGCAAGCTCTATGACTTCTGATTGTCCCGAAGAGTCCGTAGTAATTCTCTCTATGGTAACATCAGGAACCCCTGTATAAGAAATGGTAATTGTTGCATCCTGTATGGGAATTAATCCCAAAGAAGAGGTGACATTGATTTGCAGTCTTCCCTGCTGTGTGTTATCTGTCTGTTGCATGCGCAAATGATGTTCAGGCATAAAAATACCTCTGCATATGACTTTATTTTTATCATATGCAGAGGCTTTTCATTTTGTCACATTACAGCCATTACAGCTTTATTTCATCATAAACTGTCGTAATACTTATTTCGTAAGCAACATCATTATATCATTGGTTCTTGCTACAAACTTGCTCATAGCTTCCGGTTCAAGAGGTGCATGCTGAAGCAGTGCTAAATCATAAAGCTGCTCACAAATCATGCCAACGTTATCGCTGTCTGTATTTTCCATGATATACTGCACCAACGGATGGTTTGCATTCAGTATCAGTGTTTCACCTTCCTTACCAAATGCACCCATATCCATACCCGGCATGGAATACATCTTCATCATATCCTGCATTCTTCTGCTTTCTTCGGAAAGAGTAATCATGGAAGAAATCTTTTTATTCTTCAGTTTTTCTACTTTAACAGCAATCTTTTCTTTCTTCAGAGCTTTTTGCATTACCTTGCCGATGGCTTCTGCTGCTGCTTCCATTTCCTTCTCGGCTTTTTTGCTTGTTTTGGACTTAAAGGAATCTGTCAGGTCTGCATCAATTCTCTGGAACTTAATGCCTTCATTCTTAGCCTCTAATTGGGATACAAAGGGCTGGTCAATATTGTGAGTTAAAATAACCGCATCCATCTTGGCAGCACGGAACATGCTGATATACTGGCTCTGCTGCTTTTCATCGGTTACATAGTAAATCACTTTTTCTTTTGCTTCTTCTGTATCAGCCTCATCCTCGCCGCTTACCACATTACCGTCTGCATCTACAACCTCTGCTTCTTTGCTGTTTTCCTCTTCACCCTCTGTGGCTTCGTCAGGGTCAATCTTGTTTACTTCCAAACATTCGGGCAGTGTCAGGTACTTACCGTCCAAATTCTTAAAGAGAATATAGTCTGTCATTTTTTCACAGAACTTATCGTCCTTCAGACAGCCAAACTTAATGAAGGGACTGATGTCATCCCAATACTTATCATATTCTTCCTTTTCTGTCTTACACATACCGGAAAGCTTATCAGCTACCTTCTTAGAAATGTAATCAGAAATCTTCTTTACAAAACCGTCATTCTGAAGGGCACTTCTTGATACATTAAGCGGCAAATCAGGACAGTCGATGACACCTTTAAGAAGCATCAAAAACTCCGGAATTACTTCCTTGATGTTATCGGCAATGAATACCTGATTGTTATAAAGCTTAATCACGCCTTCAATGGATTCGTATTCCATGTTAATCTTGGGGAAATATAAAATACCCTTCAAATTAAACGGATAGTCCATGTTTAAATGAATCCAGAACAAAGGCTCCTTATAGTCCTGGAATACCTTGCGGTAAAATTCAAGATATTCTTCTCTGGTACACTCATTGGGATGTTTCATCCACAAAGGCTGGGTTTCATTTAAAAGCTCAGGTCTTTTTGCAATCTTAAGCTTGTATTCATCCTCTTCCTTCTCAGGTTTAATGGTCTCAATTACCGTATCTGTATCCAGCTTCTCATCTACTTTGATAATCTGGGTATCTGTATTATTTTCTTTGGAAAGATATATTTCGGTAGGCATAAAGGAACAATACTTCTTAATTACTTCCCTTGCCTTATATTCATTACAAAATTCAAGTACATCCTCGTTAAGGAACAGGGTAATGGTGGTACCCACTTCTGTGCGGTCGCCGTCTTTCATATCAAACTCAGTACCGCCGTCACATTCCCAATGGACAGGCTTGGCACCTTCCTGCCAGGAAAGGGTATCAATATGCACCTCATCCGCTACCATAAATGCAGAATAAAAGCCCAGACCGAAATGACCGATAATCTGGTCTTCATTTGTCTTATCCTTATACTTTTCGATAAAGTCCGTTGCACCGGAAAATGCAATCTGATTGATATATTCCTCTACCTCATCTGCGGTCATACCGATACCGTTATCGATAAATTTCAATGTCTTTTCTTCCGGATTTACAAGTACCTGTATTTTTGCCTTATATCCTTCCGGCAACTCGTACTCACCCATCATATCAAGCTTCTTCAATTTGGTAATGGCGTCACATCCGTTAGAAATTAATTCCCTGTAAAAAATATCATGGTCGGAATATAACCACTTTTTAATAATCGGAAAAATATTTTCACTGTTAATTGATAAACTGCCGTGCTTTGCTGCCACGATAATCACTCCTTCTTTGTAAAAATAGTACTGATAAAATATTCACTAAAGACAAGTGTAATTCCCTTATCTTTAAAAGTCAAGACAAAATTAGCACTCATTTTGACAGAGTGCTAATAATTGCCGTTTTCCCTTGGAAATACAAGGTTTTATTAATTCTTAAATTTTTATAAAGTAGTCTGCATGATGTCAGTTTTCATAATACTGCTCATAAATCGAAAAGAACGATGAGGTTACAATTTCCTCATTTCTGCAAAGAGAAATCTTCTTCCACAGTTCCTCATTCAGCTTCTTGTTCAGTGTCTGTGCAAAAGCTTCATACTCCTGCCCGAATACCTCTTCTTTTCTTTTTTCTACAATTTTCACTTTGTTAATATCAGTCTGTTCCCGGTCAAAGGTACTGATGCATTTAATGATGTGAAAACCGTCTGAGTTTTCTATAATCTCGCTAATTTCTCCTGTTTCCAATTTAAATGCTACTGTTTCAAAAGCACTCTCTGTTTCTCCTTTTCCAAAAGAAACAGTTCCTTCTTCCCCTTCACTGTACATAAGCACCAGTTCTTCAAAGTCACTGTCCTCCTGTTTTGCAAGTTTTAACACTTCCCGGGCGCGTCGATAGGCTTCTTCTTTATTTTCATCGGAATATTCAATCACCTGTCCCGTTCCGTCTATCTCATAGGTTTTGAACATAATATGCTGCACCGTAATGGTTCTTGCTTCATCATCACTGATTTCCGGGTTAATGTCCTTTATGATATATTCATACACTGTATCAGCCAAGGCATATTCCCGATACAACTCCTTAATCATTTCCGGTGTCACTCCCAGTACCTTTATTTCAGTTTCATTTAACGTTTCGTAATATGCATTAGCCGCTTCCTGAAGGCAAAGCTCCTGTTCTTCGGTTAAAGAGACACCATACTGCTCTGCAAGAAGACTCATGGTCTTAATACGGGATATCTGGGCAAGTACGTTTTCCTTCACGTTCTGTTCCAAAGTGATGCCGTCATAATCCTTTTCCCAAATTTCCGCTCCATATATATTTTCATATTGATTCTGTATATTGGTAAGCAACAGCATGATTTCCTGCTTACTGCAGGAAGCATTTTCAATTCGAAAGACTTCATCCTCCGAAAAGCCCATTGTTAAAATCACTTTGGTAGGCTCTCCGCCATTGCCGCATCCGGTGCAAACCGCTAACATAAGCATCAATATCACAGATAATATTTTTTGCTTCATTCTTCTTTTTCCTTTAATCCTTACTTACTGTTATTGCACGTACCTTAGGATACCACAATTTCTGCTCTGCTACCAGCATTGGTTTTATGAATTCTGATTTTATTTGTAATCTTTTCCGCCAGTTCCGGCACATGGGAAATAATTCCGATCAGTCTGTCTTTTTCCACCAACGACTGTAGGGTTACCGAAGCCTGCTCAAGGGATTCACTGTCAAGGCTTCCGAATCCCTCGTCAATAAACAGCGTCTCTACTTTAATACCGCCGCTTAATGCCTGCACAACATCACTCATTCCGAGAGCCAGTGCAAGAGAAGTTTTAAAACTTTCCCCTCCTGACAGAGTCTTAACAGAACGGTATTTCCCCGTGTAATAATCCAATACTTCCATATCCAGATTATCTTTTTTACGTCCGTCTCCTACCGTTTCTGCCCGCCTCAATTCATATCTTCCTGACGACATGGTGCGCAGTCTGATATTGGCCGCTTTTAAGATTTCCTCAAAATAAGCGGCAAGCACATACTGTTCAAACATAAGACGTAAGCGGTTATTCCCATTAGCCGCATCATCCAGCCTCTTTATAATACCATACTCTGCTTCCAGCTTCTGCTGCTTTTGGATTTTTTGTTGCAAAGCGTCCTTCAGTCGCCTGATATCCCGGACATAATGATTTCTAGCCGACTGCTGACTGCTGATTTCCTCTCTCCTTTTCTTTTCCCGGGAAAGCTTCTCCTGTAATATCGAAATATCTTCAAGCTGTATTTTGGAAAGCTCTTCCTTCAGATGTAAAAGCATCTGTTCATTGGCATGCTTTTCTTCCCGGTAGGCAGCGGTTACCTTTCGTAGATTCTCCATTTCTTCCTCCGGCATAAAGGACAGATGATATGCCTCTTTTGTTTCAAATCCGTTTTCTGCACACTTTCCTTCAAAGTGCTCTGCTGCTTCTTTCTCATGAATGCACTGCTGCTTCCACTCTTTTCTTCCGGTTACTATAAGCCCTTCTTTTTCCTCTAACTGTATCTGCAACACCTCACAGGCCTTTTTTTCCTGTAGGAAACTACTGACCGGTGTTTTTTGTGTATACTCCTTGACAAAGGAATCCTGTTTCTCTATTTCCGCCAGAAGTACCTCTCTTTTCTCTCGGGCCGTTGCTGCAGCTTCGGCAATACTCTCTGCTCTTTCTTTGCAGGCAGCAGTCTTTCCGTGAAGAGACAGACTGTCTTGCCGTTTTCTTTCAAAGAGTTGCTTTTTTTCCTTTACCGTTTCTGCAGTAGGCATATCCTTTGAAAGTACTGCTTTCTTGGGATGATGTAAAGAACCGCATACCGGACATGGTACCTCATCCTGTAAATCATTTGCCAAAATTCCTGCTACGGCATGGCGGTAGCTTTGATCTGCTTTTTCATAATCCGCCTTTGCTTCCAGTTCTTTCTTTTCCGCGCTTAAATATTCCTCCTGTAAAGAAGCAAGAGCTTTTTGCTGCTTTGCAAGAGAATCGGAAAGTTCTTTTTGCTGTTCCGAAAGGAGTTGCTCCTGCTGTCTTTGTTCATATGCAAGCTCTATCAGCTTCTGCTTGGATACAAATTCCGTCTTTTCCTTTAACTGGCCTTTCATTCTTTCGGTTTCTTCTTCCAATGCAGTATTTTTTAACAGCAGTTCCTGCGCTTTTTGGGTAGCATACTGCCATGCCTGCTCGTAAGTTTTCACCGACAAGGCCCTTTGAGCCTTACTAAGTCGCTCCTCATATTCTGTCATAAGTAATGTCTGTTCTGAAAGCTTTTCTTTTTTCTTCTTTTCTTCCTCATACCGATGCTCCAAAGAAAGCCTTCTTTCTGCTTCCGCTACCTGTGCCGTTAGTAAATCCACTTCCTGCTGGATTTTACTGCTCTTAAGATTGATTTCTTTTAATAAGCCTTCTTGCTCTTTCCCTATATCTTGTAAAAAACTAAGAATCTCATCATAACAAAGACCGGTAGAACCTGTCAGTTCCTGCCACCTGCAGGCATTCTCTTCCATCGGAGTAAAGAATGCCACATCTTCCTCTATTTTATGCCGATATTCTTTTACCTGATTAAAAAGACTGCCGCTGCGCCCGCGCAAAAGGCCTGCTGCTTTATCAAACAGCTCTGTATCAAAAATTTCCCGGAGAATCCGGGATTTTTCTCCGGAAGAAGCTGTCATGAGCTTGGCAAACTCGCCTTGGGCAATTAGGGAAAGCTGCTTAAACTGTCTGTAATCCAGTCGAAGAATCTCCCTGATTTTATTACTAACCTCATTTCCTCCCTCTATCTTACTTCCGTCCGGAAGAGTCAGAACCGCACGCTCCTTCTCCTTAGTCATGTCACAGGTTCCCGTTTTCCTCTTTTTAGGACGCAAATACTCCGGATTTCGGTAAATATGATAGCACTCTCCTGCATGCGTCATAAAAAGTTCCACATAAGTCGGAATATCTTCCCCGGCAAAATCACTTCTGACACTGTTTTTTTCCCGGACAAGTCCACTCATATTTCCATACAATGCATAAGTAATTGCATCAAAAAGTGTAGTCTTTCCGGCTCCCGTAGGTCCGGTAATCAGAAAAAGACCTCTGCCATCCAATTGTTCAAAATTAATTTCCTGTTTATTTTTGTATGGTCCCCATCCACACAAGATCAGTTTTTTCGGTTTCATTCTTATCTCTCACATTTCCTGAAATGATACTTATTCTGCCGCAGTCTTCATTATTTCCTGTATAATTTCCCGTTCTTCTTCCCTCAGCGGTTCTTCGTACACCAATTCATAAAACTCTTCAAACAATGCAAGCGGCTCCTTTTCCTTCATTAAGGTTCCTGCATTCTGTGTTCCTTTGACATCGTTCTTATTTTCCCTGACAATCTGCATCACATTGGGATAGACACTCCGCAAGGTGCCGATAGGATCTATCAGTTCGTTTCGGTCTGTCAAAACAGCCTGTATATAGTCTTCTCTCTCCGGGCCTTCCAAAACAGCCCGGTTCATAATCTCCTGTAAGGTCCCTTTCACCTTACGCATTTCCCGCACAGGCCGGAGGGGAATTGTCTCACTGAGTATAGGCAGGTCCTCATTTAGTTCCAAGTACCTCACAGACTTTTGCTGCAGGGTTTCTCCAAAGGAATACTTCAGGGGCGAACCCGCATAATAAACGGGTCTTTCTCCTATCTGTTGGGGTTTATGAATATGTCCCAGTGCCACGTAATCAAAGCCGTCAAACAAAGATGCCTCTACATTATCAAGGCCTCCTACATGAACTGTGCTTTCACTATCCGACAGTTCCGGCTCTTTTCCTGCATCCGTAACAAAATAATGGGTTACCAATATTCTTCTGAAAGGCTTATTCTCATCTGCTTTCCCTATCTTGTTACTGTCCGCATTCTCCCGGTATTTACGAAGTACTTTTTCCACTGCCTCGTTACAGGTCTTTGCATCTGCATTTGCCGGTCTGACATAGGGAAGCAATACTATTTCCACATTTTCCTTTTCACCGTTTAAAACAAAAGAAGTCAGTTCCCCGCGATACACACTACCGATTCCGATTTTCTGCTTTGCCAGCATTTGTTCTCCAAAACAAAGTCGTTCCGGTGAGTCATGATTTCCACTGATTAAAAATACCCAGATTCCTTCCTTAGAAAGTGCTGTCAAAAAATCATCCAGTAATAACACGGCTTCTCCTGCAGGAATTGCTCTGTCATAAATGTCTCCTGCCAAAAGAACTCCGTCAACTTCTCTTGCCAGAGCGATTTCCTTTATCTGTTCCAATATCAGTTTTTGGTCCTGTAACATGGAAAAATCATTCACTACTTTTCCGATGTGCAAATCCGCTGTGTGCAAAAACTTCATTTTTTTCTCTTCCTCACATAATAACTAATGATGCAAAAAGATGCCCATGTAGCGGCATCTTTTCCATGTCATGGGGTGTTTCAAGCATACCCGCATCTTATTCTGTTTCTACTTTATCTCCTGATTTATTGTAGTATTCATCTCCGTTAGTCAAAAGATAGTTTTCCCGGCTCCGTATCAGCCTGCAATAATCCTGTATGGAAGTCAGTCTTTTTTTACATGCCACACCGCCACCAAGAATTTGGATACCGTGTACATCAGAGCCTGCTGTCATAGGCAAATCATGCTTCTTTGCATAGGCAATTGCCAGTTCATCCCACGTAGGGTTATTATGACTGGCACTCAAATGATTGGAATGTGTCGCATTAATTGCTTCCACTGCGTCCACATACTCAGGAAAAAGTCTCACTTCCGGAATATATGGTTCTTCCCGGAAGGGATGGGCATGTACCACCAGCCCTCCTGCTTCGTGAATTAATGAAAGCTGCTCTTCCATAGTAGCGTCTTTTATTTCCGGATGTGCCATTAACCATTGTTTGTCCACACCGTAAATTAAGAATTCCGTACCTGCATAATTGGCTTCATAACCGAAAAATACATCAAAATCGTTTTCATCCCCCCAGGCCTTTGCATTCTCGTAGCCTTTGCAAAATTGTTCCACCCATTGTTCCCAGGGCAAATCACTGTCCAAGCAATTATTACCGTACCAATTATGTTCCGTAACAATCATTCCTGTATAACCGGCTGCCTTACAGGCTTTTGCCATTTCTTCTCCGGTATTTCTTGCACACCTGCTGCTTTGGCAGGTGTGCAAATGTGTTTCATAAAGATAAGGATATTCCGCCTTTCCCATGATGTTTCATTCCTTCTATTTTTTTCTGTTAATAATCAGAATTCCGCCAATTGCTATTGCAATACTTCCAAGCAAAATCAGAATAATGATTCCCGTTGCTTTAACCGGTTCCTCTGCAGGCGCATCCTTTGCCGCCAGTTCTGCTTTATGCTCTGCTTCCTGCAAAAGCTTTGTCTGTTCTCTTGCTTCCTGAATTATCTCAACTTTGTCATCCATCGTCTGCTCACTAATCACAATCACATAATCGGAAGCATGTTTAAAGTTAAATGCTGCGTTGTTGTCTTCTCCGATAGGCGCTGCACACAGGAACTCAAACTCCTCTGTTGATTCATTGTAGTAGAACAGATTTGCATATTCTCCCGGTGTTGCGTTTTCGAGGCTTATGGTCAGGACTGCATCGAATCCGAATTCGCCCTCATGGGCAAGGGACATCTCTACATACTTCTCTTCTCCCTCAACCAATTCTGTGAGTTTTTCCTCCGGAATCTCACTGCTGCCTACCGTCACTGCAAAGTCAATATCTGTTAAGGAATCAGACGTAATCTCACTTCCGTTAATGGTCCATGTTACTTCTTCGTTCATAGCAAGAACCATTTCTGTTCCTTCCTCTTTGATTTTTTCCAGTGTTTCTGCATAAACCTTGGTATTCTCTTCCATGGTCATTACAACAGTTTTCTGTTCCTTAGCAGGCTCTGTGCTTTGTGTTGTTTGCGTCTCTGAATTCTGTGTATTATTACTGCTCTCAGGAGTAGCCGTCGGTGATTCCGTGGCTGTTTCTTCTGAAACTGTAGTTGTTTCCTGCTGTTTATTTAAAGCGGAATCCGGCTTATTTGTCGGTTGCGGCAATACCGGAATCAACTGATTCTCCGTAGGTGTTTCTGTTGCCTCAGGAGTAGGAGCCTCTGTTGCCTTAGGTGTAGGACTTGCCGTTGCTGTTGCCTTTGGCGTTGGTGTCGGCGTTTCCGTTGCCTTAGGCGTAGGACTTGCCGTCGCTGTGGCCTTGGGCGTTGGTGTCGGTGTTTCCGTTGCCTTAGGGGTCGGTGTCGGCGTTTCTGTGGCCTTAGGCGTAGGACTTACTGTCGCTGTTGCCTTGGGTGTAGGACTTGCCGTCGCTGTTGCCTTAGGGGTTGGTGTCGGCGTTTCCGTTGCCTTTGGCGTAGGACTTGCCGTCGCTGTTGCCTTAGGGGTTGGTGTCGGCGTTTCCGTTGCCTTTGGCGTAGGGCTTGCCGTCGCTGTTGCCTTAGGCGTTGGTGTCGGTGTTGCCGTCGGTGTAGGCGTCGGTGTAGGCGTCGGTGTTGCCGTCGCTGTTGCCGTAGGGGTTGGACTTGCCGTCGCTGTTGCCTTAGGCGTTGGTGTCGGCGTTTCCGTGGCCTTAGGCGTAGGACTTGCTGTCGCTGTGGCCTTGGGCGTTGGTGTCGGTGTTGCCGTTGCCTTAGGCGTAGGACTTGTCGTCGGTGTTGCCTTGGGCGTTGGTGTCGGCGTTTCCGTGGTCTTAGGCGTAGGACTTGCTGTCGCTGTGGCCTTGGGCGTTGGTGTCGGTGTTTCCGTTGCCTTAGGCGTAGGACTTGCCGTCGGTGTTGGTGTCGCCGTCGGTGTTGGTGACGGTGTTGCCGTCGGTGTAGGCGTCGGTGTTGCCGTCGCTGTTGGTATCGGTGTTGCTGTCGGAGTCGGTGTTGCTTTTACAACTGTTCCCGGTACCGGGCATGCTTCCTCCGGCATCTCACGATACACCGGTATCTTAAATACAAATGAATTCTCAACGGTTCCTGAATTGACATACGCTTGTTTAATTTTATAAGACTCAGAAGCCGGCGCCACAATATTTTGCATATACTGGTGGGTAAAGTAGCTGTTATATCTGCCGTCTACATTAAATTTCTGCAAATAAAGGGTATCCTGCCCCTTCAAAATATAGTAACTTGCAATTACTTTGGCACCGCCTTTAATAGATTTATAACGGGTATTCCATCCGGCACCTTTCGCATAAGATAAGCCGGCAACAATAACTTCTTTATCATCATCTCCTGATGCACCGATATTAAAATAATTGTAATAGCCTTCGTAGCCCTTATAGGTTCCTGAAATCAGCGGTGATGTTCCGGGGTTCTGCTCCTGATATACACGGCTGGCCAAATGGAAGGGGCTAACCTTCAAGTCCGCACCCACTTCATAAAAAGCTTCAGCATAGCTCATATCTTCATTCGGCAGTTCTCCTTGCATAAAGGTTCCCTTCAACATCAGTTGTACCGCACCGGTGGTATGATATGAATGGTTAAACGTCAATTGTTCAAACTGAAACACTTTGGTATCATCCAGGAAGTTTCTGGGGTCCATATAATATGCTATGGCTTCATCGGAGGCATAAGAATATCCTTGTCCCCAATCACCGTCCAGATAAGCATCAGGCTTTCTATTGCTGATTACATTTCTGGCTCCATAGCTTTCTCCCTCAATGACATCTTCCCAGTCCAAATTCACATCCTGTCTTACAAAAATCCACTTCGGGTGCTTCTCTTTCAGTTCTGTCAGTGCATCCTGATAGGATTCCGGAAATGTATCTACATCCGGATAGGAGCGGGAAAACGTACTAATCATCATAGCCATGTAGGAAGACATATATTCTGCTTCCCATTCAAGGAAGGATTCATTGGAATAAGCTAAATTACTTCTTTCCACGTAGCCGATATATGTTTCTTCTTCAAAAGGACAAGCCACCTGATACCAGATGTTTCTTGCCTTATCAATTACTACTCCGCGAATTTCCACTGTAGTACCGGTAGTCAGCTCTATCAGGGTATCACTGTCTCCATCTGCTTCTTCCTTTAAACCGTATTTATCACAAAGATATACCAGTGCCAGAACCGTTTCTTCTTCCAAAAGCTCCTTAAGCTCTTCTTTTGCTTCTTCTATGTACGCAAGCTCCTCCTCAGACATTTTGGCAGGTGCTACTACCTGCATGCAGGGTACGTCCCAATAAGAGTCCAAATCTTCGGACAGTACATATTTTTCATCGTCCCAGCAAGGGAAAAATTCATAATAATCATAATTGGTTTCATCATAATCATCTTCGCTTTCCCATGTAACGGAAATTTCCTCTTCCTCTTCTCCGTCCAGTTCCACCACAAGAGATTCCGGCATTTGCTCTATCAGTTCCTCCTGTGTTCCCCTTTCATCCAGTACAATGCAATTATCCTCCAATTCCTCAAATCCGGTAATTACACGTACTTCACTTTCTGTATTTTCTGTAGCAAAAGCAGACATGCTGTTACAAAACAGTACGCCTGCCATACATAAACATAATAATGCTATTTTTCTTTTCTTCATCTGTAATTCCTCTGTATCTTAACAGTTATACATACGCTTCCACATTTACTTTACTATAACGCAAGAATTATGTCAACTAATTCCCTTTTCTACTTTTCATCCTGTATCTTTTTTCGCATACCAAGCAAAATTTTCTTTTCCATACGACTCACCTGGACCTGACTGATTCCCATCATTTTTGCTACTTCTGTCTGGGTCTTGTCCTGATAATAACGTAGCCTGATCAGCTGTTTTTCTTTATCAGGAAGGCCGTCCAGCAGTTGTCCGATTACCATATGGTTCAGCAGCATTTCCTGCTCATCCTTTCTGTCATCTGCCAACTGGTCAGCCAGACAAATTTCACTTCCGTCATTTTGGTATACGCAGCGGTATATAGATTCCACCTGTATGGTTGCTTCCATAGACAATACCACTTCTTCTACAGTCAATGCTGCCTCTCTTGCCACTTCCTCTAAGGATGGTTCACGCCCTTCCTCCTTACACAGCCGTTCTCTTGCATATTTAACCCGCATGCCGTTTTCTTTTAAAGTTCTGGACACCTTTACCATTCCGTCATCACGTAAAAAACGTTTAATTTCACCTGAAATAAGCGGAACTGCATAGGTAGAGAATTTCACTTCAAAGGATGTATTAAATTTATCTACTGCCTTCATCAAACCGATAACACCGATTTGAAATAAGTCCTCCATTTCATAGCCTCTGCCGGCAAACCGTTTTACAATATGATGAACCAGTCCCAGATTTTCTTCTATCAGTACTTCTCTCGCTTCCTTTTCTCCTGACTGTGCCCGCCTGATTAGTACTGTTGTTTCTGTCATAGATTACTCCTCTTGATTAATCCACGGGGTAATACCCAGCTTCTTTTTCATCAATACAGTAGTTCCCATTCCCGGTTCCGAAATAACCTCTAAATCATCCATAAAGGCTTCCATAAAAGCAAATCCCATTCCCGAACGGTCCATCTCCGGCTTTGTGGTAAACAAGGGCTCCATTGCCTGTTCAATGTTCTCAATTCCTTTTCCTTCATCAATTATTTCCACATGCAATACATCTCCCAAAAGTAAGCAGTGCATCACAACCTTTTTCTCTTTTTCTTCCGGCAAATAAAAGGCTTCCTCATAGCCGTGGATAATGGCATTTGTTACTGCTTCAGATACCGCTGTTTTGATATCTGCAAGTTCTTCTATGGTAGGATTTAGCGGTGCAACAAATGCAGCTATTGCCACTCTTGCAAATGCTTCATTTTCTGAAACCGCATCAAACTCCAGTTTCATTTCATTTTTCAATTCTCTCCTGCTTCTAACCTTTTCCTGTATACTTTTTTCCGCTTCCATTTTGCAACTGTCCTTTCTTTTCGAATTCACTTTTATTCCATAATCTCAATCACTTTATGTAAACCGCATATCATTAATGTGCGCTTAATCCTGGTATCTGCATTAATAGCAAATATTTTACCCCCAAAATAAGAAATCTTCTTGTATCTTCCCAAAATAATGCCGATACCTGAGCTGTCCATAAATTTTGTATCTTCAAAATCAAACACCACATTGCCTACCCCCTCCCTCACGATATAGCTGTCTGCTGTCTGACTGATATAGGTGGACTTATGATGGTCAACCTCTTCCGGCATTTTTACCATGAGATAATTATCAATTACTTTAAAATCCTCTTCCATTTCTTCCCCTTTCTATCAAAAAAGAGAACATGCTTCCATGTTCTCTTTCGTAATCACATTATTAATTTTCATTATTGATTTCTGCCAGATAGGTTTCAGAATTTCTTGCCTTTTCGGTTCCGGGGAAATCATCAATCACCTGTGCATAAATCTCTTTCGCTTTCGCATTGTCACCTGTTCTTCTGTAAGAAGTACCGAGGTAGAATAATGCATCACCGTTTGTATTGTCATATCGGTACGCTCTCTCCAAATTCGGAATCGCATTTTCATAATCATCACTACGATAGCTTGCATAACCGATATCATAATAGTGCGTAGCCAAACGTGGAGATACCAGAGTAAGGAAACTGCTCTCCAAGGTTTCAAAGGATGCTGTCCTTGTAACATTGTCGCCTTCCTCTGTTTCCAGAGACTCCATATAAAGAGCTATGGTTTCAATATCTTCAGGGTTTGCCAGATAAGTACTGACTGCCATCATCAGTCCGTCCGTAGCTTTCAGTGCACCATCCGTTCCCTGATAAGACTGCAATTCTTCCTTCAAGGTTGCATTGGTATCCGTGAGGCTTTGAACCTTTTGATTTAATTCATCAATGGTCGCTGTCTTGGCATCCGACTGTTCACTGACTACCCGAAGTTCGGAATTAATACCTGCTTTGGCATTCTGGATTTGAGCCGGGAGTATCAAAAACCATGCAATTGCAATCCCGATAATCAGACCAATTCCTAAATTCAGCAAGGAGGTTACTCCCTTACGCTCATTCATATTGATTGGCTGGATTATGGTTTCATTACCGCTTTGATAGCGGATTACATCATCCGAAAACAGCTTTTTCTTATTGGTTGCCTTCTCTCCTTCTTCCGGCATAAGCATGTGCTCAACTTCCTTCAGATAACGGAGCGTCGTGGTATTATTGGTATCGATCTGACTGCATTTTAAAAGTTCTCTGTGAGCCTTTTCCCATTCCTCAATATTAATATATAAAAGCGCTAAGAGTTGATGGGCTTTCACATATTTAGGATTATAGGAAAGCACCTTTTTTAACTGAATAACCGCCAGGTCCTGACTATCCTGATAGCAATACAAAAGTGCCTGATTATATTTCTTAATTGTCTGATTAATGGCATCCAGTCTGGACTGGTTGGTTTGTATCATATCAATATAATCATCAGCAATATTCTTCTTGGGACGCAGGTTCTTACTGATAACCCATTCGCTTAGGGCAGCCACTGTTTCACCCATTTCAAAATACACAAGTCCCAACAAATTCCTTGCATCAATATTATTCTTATTAAATTTTAAACTTTGCCGTAAGCTTACAATTGCACCGGATAAATCTCTTACCGACGCTTTGTCAAGACCGTCATTATAATAACGGTTAGACATATAGATTATTTTTTTGTAAAGGCCGACGTCTACGCCACAGCCTGTACAAAAATCATGCTCTGACAAACGGCATCCGCAATTATAACAAATCATGCCGTTCTCCTATTCTTCTTCGGGTTTTGCCTTTGCAACCATTTTAATTAAGATATCTGCCATATCCGTCAAATCTTCATTGTATATTGCTTCTTCCGCATCCTCTACTTCAAGGCTGGGATGAAATTTCTTTAATTCCTCTTCAAAATCAATCATCTGATATTCTCCTTATCAGGGTCTTCATCTGCCCTATCAAATATAACGAACCGGCAATATAAATAACATCTGCCCCTTTCACTTTTTCTGCAAGATGATGATACGCTTCTTCTGCATTTTGGTGGAAACTGCAGCGAATGTTATATTGCTCCCATATTTCCCTTAATCTGTCAATAGAAACACTTCTGTCCGATTCAAGAGGCGTAACTGCCACCTCAGCAAACCCACCGGATGCTACAATCTGCTTAATCATATTCTCATATTGCTTGTCTGCCACAACACCAAACAGCAAAAATCGTTGTCCGTTGCAACTGTCATTACAAACTGTATGCAAAAATGCTTCTATACCGTCTTCATTATGAGCTCCGTCTAAAAAGACTCCGGGCAATACTTCTTCCATCCTGCCCGGCCAATGAGCTGCCATTAATCCCGCTCTGATGCTTTCGGGGTGAATCCTTTTATCTTCCTCACCTAAAATTTCCGCCGCCTTAACCGCCAAAGAAGAATTCTCTGTCTGATAAAGGGCAGACGTATTAAGAGAAAGACTATCATAATTATAATAACCACTATGAAAGGAAAAATCAATGGTTTTATTGCGGATATTCACATTCAAAATACTGTCTTTTCCGATAGAATGCACCTGACTTTTTGCTTTTTCGGCATATTCTGTTAAAATATCTGTCACTTCGGGACGTTTATTGACAAAAACAACCGGCACTTTGTTCTTAATAATACCTGCTTTTTCTGTTGCAATCTCTTCTATGGTATTTCCCAAATACTGCATATGGTCAAATCCGATTTCTGTAATCACACAAACGGACGGCTTATCAAACACATTGGTAGCATCCAGTCTGCCACCAAGACCGGTTTCCAAAATAATATAATCCGGCTCTTTTTCCTTAAAGTAAACCATAGCCATTAAAAACAGCATTTCAAAAAAGGAGGGATGCAACCGCTTTCTTTCTTCGTCATCCGCTTCCTCTGACAAAGCTTCCCATACTTGTTTAACCTTGACAAAAGCGTCTGTAAATTCTTCCTCGGAAATCATTTCTTCTCCAAGGCATATCCTCTCTCTCATGATTTCTAAATGAGGTGATGTAAACATACCTACACTACAACCGCTTTTCATCAAAATGGAACGCAAATAAGCACAAACGGAACCTTTTCCGTTTGTGCCTGCAATATGAATCACTTTACCGGGGAAATCTTCTCCCACAAGTTTTTTGAAAAGTTTGCGCGTATCCTCAAGAGTATGCTTGCCTGCGAACTTGGGAATATCTAAAATATACTTTTCTGTATCACTGTAACTTAAATCTGCCGACACACTCTGTCAACTCCTCTGATTCCTACTTCTTCAGCTGGGCAAGTCTTTCTTTTACCTGCTCCATCATCTGGGTATATTTTTCAAGCTTCGCTCTCTCCTCGGCCACCTTTGCTTCCGGTGCCTTAGACATAAACTTCTCGTTATTTAACATGCCGTTTACACGTGCAAGCTCACCAATAAGCTTCTTCTCTTCTTTCTCCAGACGCTCGATTTCCTGGCTCAAGTCAACCAGCTCAGCAAAAGGAATATAAAGGGTTGCATTGGCAATCACAACGGAAACTGCGTCCTCTGCTATACCTGCTTTGTCCTTCTGAACGGAAACCTCGGATGCATAAGCAAGGGATGCAAAGAACAGCTTACCTTCCGTAAATGCATTGATGATATCTTCGTTTTCACTTACTACATAAACAAAGGCTTTTCTGCTGGGAGCTACGTTCATTTCCGTACGGACATTACGGATGCCTCTTACGGCTTCTTTAATAATTTCAATATCCTTTTCTTCCTTGACAAAGTTCCACTCATCCTTATACTCAGGCCACTTGGAAATCATGATGGATTCCTCTTCGGACTGCAGAGTACAGAAAATTTCCTCTGTAATAAAAGGCATATAAGGATGAAGAAGCTTTAATGCATCAATCAGAACTGTCTTTAAGGTCCAAAGAGCAGCATCCTTGCTTGCCTGATTGTCGGAATTATAAAGACGGGGTTTTACCATCTCAATATACCAATCACAGAACTCATCCCAGATAAAGTCATAAACCTTCTGAACTGCAATACCAAGCTCAAAGCTGTCCATATTGTCGGTTACATCTTTTGCAAGAGTATTTAACTTGGAAAGAATCCACTTGTCAACAGGCTCAAGGGCAGGTTCTGTAACGTCTAATCCGTTCTCAGGCATATTCATCATAATGAATCGGGATGCGTTCCAAATTTTGTTTGCAAAGTTTCGGCTTGCCTCTACTCTCTCGTAGTAGAAACGCATATCATTACCCGGTGCATTACCGGTAATGAGTGTCAGACGAAGTGCATCGGCACCATACTGCTCAATAATTTCAAGCGGGTCAATACCGTTTCCTAAGGACTTACTCATCTTACGTCCCTGAGAGTCTCTTACCAGACCATGGAATAATACGGTCTTGAAGGGTCTTTCTCCCATCTGTTCAAAGCCTGAGAAAATCATACGGATAACCCAGAAGAAAATAATATCATATCCGGTTACCAGAACATCTGTAGGATAGAAATACTTAAGGTCTTCTGTCATTTCCGGCCATCCTAAAGTAGAGAAGGGCCAAAGTGCTGATGAAAACCAGGTATCTAAGGTATCGGGATCCTGCTCTAAATGAGTGTTTCCACACTTAGGACACTTTTCGGGCGTATTTGCAGAAACAACGATTTCTCCGCAAGAACAGTAATATGCAGGAATTCTGTGTCCCCACCAAAGCTGCCTACTAATACACCAGTCACGAATATTGTCGGTCCAGTTAAAGTAGGTTTTTTCCATACGCTTAGGAATCAACTGGATGTCACCACTCTTTACCGCTTCTACCGCAGGTTTAATCAGTTCATCCATCTTTACGAACCATTGCTGTTTAATCATAGGCTCAATGGTAGTCTTACATCTGTCATGAGTACCAACGTTATGGCTGTAATCCTCAATACGAACAAGAAGGCCCATTTCATCAAGTTCTTTTACAATTGCCTTTCTTGCTTCATAACGGTCCATTCCACAGAACTTACCACCGTTCTGATTGATGGTAGCATCATCGTTCATAATATTAATTTCGGGCAGGTTATGACGCTTTCCGACTTCAAAGTCGTTAGGGTCATGGGCAGGGGTAATCTTAACAACGCCGGTACCGAATTCCATATCAACATAAGAATCAGCTACAACAGGAAGCTCTCTATTGATGATAGGCAGCATCAGCTTCTTACCTATCATATCCTTGTATCTGTCATCCTCAGGATTTACCGCTACCGCAGTATCACCAAGCATGGTTTCCGGTCTGGTAGTTGCAAACTCAATAAAGCGTGTAGTACTTACACTGCCGTCGTCCTCAATCATAGGATATTTGATATGCCAGAAGTGACCTGCCTGTTCCTGATATTCTACTTCTGCATCAGAGATAGAGGTATTACAAACAGGACACCAGTTGATGATACGGCTTCCCTTGTAAATCCAGCCTTTTTCATGCATTTTGCAAAATACTTCCGTTACTGCCTTATTACAGCCTTCGTCCATGGTGAAACGTTCTCTGTCCCAATCGCAGGAAGAGCCAAGCTTCTTTAACTGGCTAATGATACGTCCGCCGTATTCTCTCTTCCAGTCCCATGCTCTCTCAAGAAATCCTTCTCTTCCAAGGTCTTCCTTACTAATGCCTTCTTCTTTCATTTTTTCAATGATCTTAACTTCTGTTGCAATACTTGCATGGTCTGTGCCGGGCTGCCAAAGGGCATTATATCCCTGCATTCTCTTATAACGGATTAAAATGTCCTGCATAGTATTGTCAAGGGCATGTCCCATGTGAAGCTGTCCCGTAATATTTGGGGGCGGAATCACAATGGTAAACGGTGTTTTGGAATGATCTACTTCCGCATGGAAGTATTTCTTATCCAGCCACTTTTGATAAAGTCTGTCTTCCAGACCCTTTGGGTCATAAGTCTTTGCGAGTTCTTTACTCATTTCGTCTCTCCTTTTCTCTTTATTTGACAAGTCAGCTAATACAAAAGAAGCTTGTTCAAAAGCCTTTTGCGCCATGAAACTGAGACTCAAAAATCATGGAAGCCTCTGCTGAACATGATTTTAACTTTAAGAGGCTCAGTGGAATGCTTGGTGCATAGGCTTTGAACAAATTCTTTTGTCCTATCCGACTTTAAAATAATAGAAATGCCCTCCACAGACATTTCATCTGTGAAGGGCGTTAATTACGCGGTACCACCTTCATTTATCACTCAGTGATTTCAGCAAACAGCATTTGCATAAAATCCTATCCTGTAACGGGGATAATCCGTGAACAACTACTGATAAGCATTATCGCATTCGTCGCTCCGGCTCCAAAGCTACCTTCCATGCTCCTTCTCCGAAAACCTCTCAGCACTGCGATTTGCAGGGTTTACTCTCTGACGGTCAGGGTACATGTACTCCTCTTTTTCAACGCCTTTACTTTTAATTATCCTTATCTTATTAGCATTTATGGTTTTTGTCAAGAAGGATTCTTCAAATACTCTGTAGCTGCTTCTACGGTCAAATCATACAACCTCATAGCCTCTGCATGATTCTCTCTAATATAATCAAAATCCTTTTGCTTGCCGGCTTTTTCTAATTCTGCCGCAAGTGTCGAAACAGCTTTTCCGCCCACACTTAAAGAAGAAGACTTTAACGCATGGATATAGACAACATAATTGGTATAGTCTTTTTCTGCAAAGCTGTCATCCAACTGCTTTTTCTTCTGTTCCTTGATATTGCAGAACATGGACAACATTTCCCGATAAATCTCTTCACTTTCACCACAGTACTTCATGCCGGTAGAAACACTTAAATATTCCTGTCCTTCATCTGATGTAACAGTTTTTTCTTCCGGTATTTCTGACGCCTTCACTTGGGAAACCGTCACTTTTTCCTTTTCTGTTGACAACACAATCTTGTCCTTCGACAGATACTTCATCAGCATCGTCTCAAGCGCTTTGCCCTCAATAGGCTTACTCAGATAGTCATCAAAGCCCTCATTCAGATACATCTCACGCACTCCCGACATTGCATTGGCAGTTAATGCAATTACCGGTGTTTCGCTGCACAGATTATCTTCCATTTCTTTGGAACGTTTTAATGTCTCGATGCCATCCATTTCCGGCATCATATGGTCTAACAGAATTACATCATATTGTTCTTTCTTCATCAAGGAAAGGCATTCTGCACCGCTCTTACAATCTGTAATCTGCATCTGCGTTTTCTTCAATAAGCTTCTTGCCACGGACAAATTGATTTCGTTATCATCTACAACCAAAATCTTCGCCTCCGGTGCCGTAAAGCTTTCATGATATACCATTGCATCTTTTCGGTCTTTCAGATAATTTTCTTCAAAATCTCCTAAGGGCGTAGCATCTATTAGTTTTTGAGGCAGATATACCGTAAATGTAGAGCCTTCTCCGTAAACACTTTCTACGGTAATCTTTCCGTTCATACGCTTCGTCAGCCTGTCAATAATGGCAAGTCCCAAACCGGTTCCTTCAATGCTACGGTTTTCTTTGATATTAAGACGTTCAAAGCCTTCAAACAATAAGGGAATATCTTCTTCTTTGATACCGATACCGGTATCCTTTACGGACATCCGTAAAATAACCGTACCGTCTTCCTGAACATTACTGTCCGCTGTCAAATGAACACTTCCCCGTTTTGTATATTTCACCGCATTGCTCAGAATATTGGATAATATCTGTTTCACTTTAACAGCATCACCATACAAAATTTTCGGCATATTGCTGTCGATAGAAATATTGAATTGAAGTCCTTTCTTTTTCGCCCTGGCACGGATCATATTAATTGCATCCCGGAGCAGATATGCTACTTCATAATTGTCCTCTATTATTTCCATCTTACCTGACTCAATTCTGGAGAAATCCAAAATATCATTAATTAGTGATAGCAAAGTCTGGCTGGCATACTTAATATCCAAAGCATATTTGCGGATATCTTTCTCAGCACTTTCCCTGATAATCATCTCATTCATACCGGTAATGGCATTAATCGGTGTACGGATTTCATGAGACATGTTTGCCAGGAAATCGTTTTTAGCACGGTTCGCCTTTTCTGCCATTTCCTTAGCTGCACGCAGTTCTTCGCTTTCTCTTGCTTTTTCCTGCATACCGAATAAATAAATCATCACGATACCAAACAGTAACAGCAACAGGCCGAACACCCATACTATCAAAGTAAAGATATCCGAAACGCCTTCCGAAACCACATCCTCCGGAACAATACCCACAATGTAGAAATCTGTTTGGTCAACCTCTGCTACAAACAAAAAGTTATCACCATATAGTGCTGCTGCCGCAATGGAGGTATCCAACTTTTTGCGGATTTCTTCAAATGCAATTTCTGCTTCCTTACTTTCGAATAATCCATGATATTCCTCATCAGAAATAGAATAAATAGTTTGCCCGCTCTTAGATGCAATAATAATCTTGGCATCTCCTGCATAAGAATTCATGGTAACCTGTGTATCAGACAATTCTGCATCAAAAAGTTCGTACAATACATATTTAATATTTTTTCCGCTAAACACGGGGGTCGTCAGCAACATTCCCTTATCTTTACTATAGCAAACAGCCGGATTCCCGCGAAAAGAATCCTGTATTCCCGGGAATTCCGCAAAGTCCAGCATCTCTCCGAAAAGGACCTTGCCGCCTACACCCAAAATACCATATTGAACACCTTCAACCGGGTCTGCAAATACTTTTTCAATCCGGATGGTTTCCTCCCCGTCAATATTTTCCCAGTTAATAAACTCAACAGAATTCTGCATACGCCTAAATTCCATAATCAGCTTAGAACTATATATGCCTGCATAGGCTTCTGCCTGTTTTGCCACTTGATTTTCCATGTAATTTACCAGCAGTTCCCGCAGTTTAAAGTGCATTAAAATCCCTACAAAAGCAACTACCAATGTAAAAAGTAACGCACTGACAATAATTCTGCCGTTTTTTCCTAATTTGTTATTCATAGAATTCCACACCCTCTACAAACCAGTCAAACTGTTCTAACAGTATTTCATCACTGATGATTTCATTTTCACCGCAGCGTAGATTTCCCTCTGTATCATAGATCACACCTGAAAATACATCATCACCGCTAAGCATCCGTTTTATTGCCTCATCAACCGCTGTTTGCATCTCCGGTGTCACTTCTTCAGAATAAGAGGATAATCCTACTGCTCCGTTTTCAATACCAATCCAATAATTCGTACGGGAATTTCCTTTTCCCTTCATATATTCCTTTATTAATTCACTATACACCGGCTCCAGATTATATACCGCAGATGTCAAATATAACCGGGAAAAGCCTTCAAATTGCTTATGATACCCAATAGATGCCACCTGCTGTGCGTCAGCCTCCTGAATCACATAATTCTGGTTCTGATGATAGGTAAGCACATCCACACCGGCTTTCTCAATCAATTCTCTTGCTGCCCATTTCTCTGCTTTTTCGTTATCCCAACTGCCTGTCCACGTTACTATCACTTTTGCATCTTCATTTACACTTTTTACCCCCAGTGTAAAAGCGTTAATTCCGCGATTCACTTCGTTATTGGACATAGCTGCCACATAACCGATTTTATCGCAATCCGTAGTCATTCCGGCCAGGATTCCGGACAGATATCTGGCCTGGTACATCCTGACAAAATATGAAGTCATATTTTCCGTATGATACTCTGAAGAATTAGCATAAAAAGCCACCTCCGGGTAATTACTTACCAAACCGCTTACTTCTTCCGAATAACCATAGCTGTTTAAAAATATCATTTCGGCACCTTCCGCTATCAGCTCTTCTACTGCCGTAACACACTGTCCTGAAAACTCTGCAATATTCTCTTTTACAAGTAGCTCTGTCTTATATTCTTCGCACACCTTAGAAATAGCCCGGTAATGCTCTCCGTTCCATCCGTTTTCGTCCATACTGCCTGATAGGATAAAGCCCACTTTAATCTTTTTTTCATCTGTTCTGTTAAAAAAAACAATCGACAGTACAATACATAATAGTACTGCTGTGCCCAAAAAAAATAATATATGTGTACGCTTGCTGCTATTCTTCATCTGTCACTACCCCCTCCACGTACCAGTCAAATTCATTCAGCATGGAAGCATCCGACATACTTTCCCCTTCTGCTACCCGAAGGTTACCTGCATTGTCGGTTATCGGTCCGTAAAACACATCAAACAGACCGCTTTCAAGCTTCTCTTTTTCTGCTTCCACAACTTCCGCTGTTCCCGGTTTTACATTCACGGTAAAAGGAGCAAGAGATACAAGACCTGTTTCTACCCCTTCCCAATAATGTTTTCCGTGGAATTTCTTTTGCAGACATGCCAGTATCTGCGGTTCATAAAAATTTTGCCATTCCCATACCGGCGCCGTTAAATAGGTATTAGGATATTTTGCGCTGTTGTCAATATTATATCCGATAGACCAAATCCCCTTTTCCTCCGCAATCTCAAGGGGCTTGTTAGAATCGGAATGCATGGCAAGAACATCAATATCATGCTCTGCCAATAATGTATTTACTGCTTCCTCACACATCACATCATCTGTCCATGAGCCTGTCCACTCCACATAGACCGTTGCATCCGGATTTACCTTTTTCACACCCAAAGCAAATGCATTAATTCCACGGTTTACTTCTGAAATAGGAAATGCCGCAACATATCCGATTTCATTACTTTCTGTCTGAAGTCCTGCCACAATACCGCTTAAATAACGCATCTGATAAATCCTGCCAAAATAGCTTGCCAGATTATCTCCCTCTTCCACACCGGTTGCATGGTAAAAATAAATATCCGGATATTTCTCTGCCATCTGCACAACCCATTCGCCAAAACCAAAGGAATTGCAAATAATTATTTCACAGCCTTCGTCTATCAGTTCCTGAATATTTTCTCTGCACCTAACATCCTCCGGCACATTTTCACGATAAAGAATACTCAGATTAAGCCTTGTTGCGCATTCTGAAAGTCCTTCAAAATGTGACTGCCCCCAGTTATTATCCATGCTGCTTCCGTTTAAAATCAGTCCCACCTTTGTTTGTACATCGGTAATTTCCGCAGTCTGCTCTTTTGCAGTAATCGAAAAGATTCCTACAATTATTATGGTTAATATAACAGCTGCAGTAACTACAAATTTTTTCATGCCTTTCTCCTATTTCAATTCCGGATGCATGGTTTGAATGTCATAGGTAAGCTCAATTCCATTGCGTCCGTATAAATCATAAAATTTAGAAACCACTCTTTCCACAACCATGGTACCGTTTTCCATATCTGCGTCCATCAGAATCAGCATATACTGCCGACTGCTATATCCGGTTCCTACATCTACGGCTCTTAAGGAATCCTTAACTGCTTCCTGAAGCATCACCATAGCATGCTCTACTTCTTCTGTTGAAACATCCTGCTTATCCATAACATGAAGAGTTAACAGCACGGTTTGTACCTTCTGCTGTTTTCTTGTAACACAGCGTGATACAAAGTCATATATCTTTTGGAACTCATCATAAGCCACCTGAAAGGCACCTTTACTGGTATCCATTTTGCCTTCGATAAGGTCACGCACATTATTAATATCAACATCTGTATTATCTACCGGAGAAATAAGCTCTTTTTTCTCGTCGAAGAAATGGAAAGAACTTTTTCCGTTATTCTTAATATGGTAAAGGGCTTTATCCGCCCGTTTATATAATGTGGTAAAATCAGTTCCGTCCTCCGGTGCACTTGCAATTCCGATGGAAACAGATACATTATCCATACAATGGGCTGCTCTGAATTTTTCCAAAAAGGAATTGGTAATCGCCCGTGCCTTTTCTGCTGCAATCTCTTTATCCGTCATATCTGCAAAAAATACAACAAACTCATCGCCGCCAATTCTGCCGATGACATCCATTCTTCTTGTATTCTTTTTGATTGCATCTGCAAATATCTGTAATGCTTTATCTCCTGCGATATGTCCAAAGGTATCATTTACTTGCTTAAAATTGTCCATATCCATGATAAACAGCATTCCGTTGCTTCCCTCGGCAAGAAGCTCTGCTATTTTCTTTTCCATATAGCTTCTGTTAAACAAGCCTGTAAGAGCATCGGTAACAGAGATTCTGGTTACATCTTTAATCTGCTTTTCTTTCTGTTCCAGCTGAAGTTCCAAACGCTGTCTTAAATCCTTCAGTTCCAGCAGACGGCTGATACGTCTCTGCACCACCACAGGTACAAAAGGCTTAATTATAAAATCATCTGCTCCTGTCTTGAAACAGTCCGCTTCCGTATCCGGGTCCGCATTAGCAGTCAGATACACAATCGAAACGTCTTTCCACTTAGGATTGCCCTTCATAATTGCTGCGACCTCGCGGCCGTTCATCTCAGGCATTTCTATATCCAGAAGAACCAAGTCCGGAATTTTTTCTTCCAGAGCTGCTATGGCTTCTTGCCCGGATGTCACACAGGTAAGTTTGTAAATGCCTGACAGTGCATGCTTTACAAGTACCAGATTCATCATATCATCGTCTACTACTAAAATATGTTTCATTGTTTTTCTCCGTTATCAATTAAAATGTGAATGGATTAATATATCATAAACATTGCTTTTCACTTATTATATCACATCTGTATTATCAGCTCTACGATTTATCTGTAATTCCGGATTTTTTAGATGTCATATATGGCGAATCGCTCCCTACATAAATGTAGGGAACGATTCTATGGATTAAGATTAGTTTGGAGACTGATTCGTTATTATTTCTTTTTTCTGCCCTTTAAGAGCTTTACCCCGGATACTCCTGCCGTTCCTGCCCCTCCAAGTGCTGACATTGCCCAAAGCACGATTGCCATACTGTCACCTGTTTCGGGTCTTCTTCTCTTACCGAGAACTGCATAATCGGTAGCTCTTGTTACGCCAAGTACTGCTGCATCTGCTTCTCTTACTGCACCGAGTACTGCAGGCATATCTGCTACAGGTGCCTGTGCTGCTGCAGGTGCCTCCTGAATGGGAGCTGCTGCCATGGGAACCTCTTCTTCCTCAATGGTAACAATAACAGGTTCATCATCGTCATCTGACGGTGCAGGCTCTGCTGAAGGTTCAGGTGTAGGTTCTTCTACCGGTGCTGTATATTCATACATAACTCCGTCAATGTGGTATCCGTCACTTTCTTTCTTAAAGGTATATCCTACAAAGTAGGTTCCGTCTTCAAGTTCATCAAGAGTTTCATAATATACCCCTGTTAATTTACCATCTACAACTTCCCAATAGAGAACATCCATATTAGAACCTGTTGATGTTCCTTTTCCGTTGTTTGTTTTGGTAGCATCGTATTTTTCATACATCGCTTCAACGTAATCTCTGTAGATTGCATAAGGAACCTTTACGGAATCTGTACCTGTTACGGAAACAAAATCGGTGGTAGGTCTGGATACTACACTTTCATTCTTTACATCGTAATCAAGAAGATTTTCTGTAGAAGGAGTCTTGTTTCCGTTTTCATCTTTTACTGCCTGTGCATAAGCTCTTGTATAATGTTCTTCTACCAATGCATTTGCCCAGTTTGCATAATTCTCTGCTGCTGCCTGCGCTGCTTTTGCTTCTTTTAAGCTGTCCTGTGTCTCTTTACACATAACCTGAGCAGCCTCTACTTTAGCTTCTGCATCCTTTAACTCTAACTTTGCTGTTTCAAGTGCTTTTGCTGCTTCCTGGACTTTATTGTAATTGCCGCGTGCAGCTTCTAACTGTGCTTTTAATGCTTCTACTTCTGCTTTTTTTGCTTCCACATCGGCCTTAGCTGCGTCAGCTGCATTCTTCGCAGTCTGTGCTGCTGTTGCTGCTGTTGCCACTTTCGCTGCTTCTGTTGCTGCAGTCTGTGCTGCTGTTGCTGCTTCTGTTGCTGCCTTTGCCGCCTCAACTGCAGATTGTTTGGACTGTAATGTTACTTCCTTTTCCTGCAGTTCTTTTACAAGTTCCTCTGCAGTTGCCTTACTGTCTGTTAACTCATTTTTTACTTTATCAATGGCAATAACATTCCATATATCTTCCAAAAAGCCATCGCCGTATTTCGTTTCGATTTCAACCTTTAAGTCTTCTCCGTCCCACCAGGAACCTTCCCACATCCAGCTACCGTTTCTTTCTTCTGTGGCCCAGATGTAAGCATTTAAGTCATTCATAAATTCAAGGTACTGTGCACCTTCTTCGCCAAGTTCTTCACTTACTCCATCAATTACTTTCTGGTTAGCATCCACATCATCTGTCATTGCTGAAAGAATCGTATCACGGATTTCGGTTTCTGCATTTAACGGAATCATCTTATCAGCCACAACTGTCAGTGCTGCGTTCATTTCATTCTGAGCTGTCAGGGTGTTGCTCTCAGCTGTTGCATATGCATTCTGTTTTGCCGTTTCTGCATTTGCTACTGCTGTACTGTATGCAGTACTTGCGCTTGCCATTGCAGTATTGTAGTTTTCGTTTACTTTATTAATATCATTTTGTTTTGCTTCTCTCGCTGCATTAAGTCTATCTTCGGCATCACATTTATCGCAGAAGCCAAGGAAACACCAGATATCATGTTTCTTGATTGCATGATACTCTTTTTCCGCATTCTCAATATTTATCTGATATTTTGTATCATTGTTGATTGCTTCTATGTCGGCATCTCTTGTATCTGCTGCTGCTTTTTCTGCTTCGGTTTTTACAACTTGTGCTGCTGTTATTTGTTCTTCATACACTACATCTGCAGCCTCTTTATCTGCCGCTTCCTGCTCCACTGCTGCATTGTACTTCTCTGTCTTTTCATCTGCCACTGCCTGTGCTGCATCTACTTCTTCCTGAGCAGGAGTAACATGCATATTTGCTACTTCTTCTGCCTTATCCTCTGCAATGCCGGCCTGTGTGCTTGCTGTGGCATTTGCTGTGGCTGCACTTGATGCTGCCTGCGCTGCTGTCTGATTTTCTGTCTGAATTTTGCTATTTGCTTCTGTTGCCAATGCCTGTGCTTCTGCTGCTGCCTGTGTTGCTGCTCCTGCTGCCTCTACTGCACCTGCATATTTATTTTCTGCATCTGCCAAAAGAGCTTCCAGCGCTGCGATTTCTGCCTGTTTTGCAGCAAGCTTTGCTTCATAATCTGCTTCTACTTCCCGGGCTGCTTCGACTGCTACTGTATACTCTGCCTTTTTTGCAGCTAATTCTGCCTGTGCTGCATCTACAATTGCTTCTGCATCTGCCACTGCCTGCTCCGCCTTTTTTGCAGCTGCGTTTGCTGCATCTACAGCCGGCTGGGCATCTGCTGCATTATCTGCTTTCAGGGCTTCTTCCAAAGCTGCCTTTGCTTCATCAGCTGCTTCCTGGGCTTCCTCTTTCTTTTCACCAACTGCTGTCTTTACTTCTTCTGTTTTTCCTTCTGCTAAATCAGTCACTGCCTGCGCTGCCGCATCCACCTTAGCCTGTTCTTCCGCTACCTTTGTCTCGGATTCTGCTACAATTGTCTTTGCTTCTGTCAAATCTTCTTCTGCTTCTGTTGCCTGAACGGTTGCTGTATCTTTTGCTACCCCTGCATCAGTTGCTGCATTCGTTGCTTTTGTGGTTGCATCTGTCATAGCGGTTTGTGCAGCTGCCATATCATTCTGTGCAGGTACAATATCTATATTTTCAATAGCTTCCACCGCTTCTGTTGCAGTATCTGCTGCCGCTTGTGCCGCATCAGCTGCCGCATCTGCTGCTTCTGCAGCTTCCCTTACCTCTTCCTCTATCATATCAGGTACTTCCGTTACCGCTTCCGGTCTTTCTTCTGCATATACTGTTGCTGTTGCCAAGCTGCTCATGGATGCTGACAATGACATTGTAATAACCATTGCCCAGGTAATTGCTTTCTTCACCATTTTGCTTCCAAAGTTCTTTTTCATGATAATTCTCCTATCTTCACAAACTAAATCTTGTTGCTTTTCTTTTTCTGAGTACAACATATTCCTTTTGCATTTTTTTCGCAAGTAATTCTTCCTAATTGTCGATTTTGCTTCCTAATTGTTGTTGTATTTTTATATATTGTTTATTACTTATCTTTTTTTCGTTTCTTCTTGTAATAAAAAAAGCGCTGATAAAATATCAACGCTCTCATACATCATAATTCGGATTTGCATTTTATGCTTCCATGATACCGCTAAACACGGACACTACCTTTTCCCACATCTGTAACATGGCATCAAAATTATCTGTTATGTATGCCACATCCCCTGTCTTGGATGCTTTTTCATGAGCAAATGCCATATCTGCAAGCTCATCCGCACCTAAATAGCGGGCACTGTTTTTAAGACCATGAACCAATACTGTATATTTTTCTGTAGGATTTTGGTACTCTTCCTCTGCCTTTTGACGCTTTCCTTCATATTCCTGCAAAAAAATTTCTATCAGCTGTTCATAAAACTCCAGGGAATTATCCGCATATCTCATGCCCGCTTTGGTATTAATTCCCCGTTCATTTAAATATTCCAGTTTTTCATTTTCTGACATGATGCTTCTCCTAGTTCTCCTGTAAATATTGTTGATACTGTTCCCTAATCTGTTTCCTGATTCGTACCGGTATGGGAATCATCTCATTATTTTTCATATTAATTACTTCACTGTCAATGGAATCTACATATGCCAAATTAATGATGTAGCTTCGTCCGCACGTGACAAAAGAAGTTTCTTCTGTCAATTGCTCCTTCAGCCCCTCCATAGTAATATTGGCACGGTAAACATTGTCCATACAGTAAATCTGTACACCATGATTGTCCGATTCTGCAAAACAGATATCACGAACGCGGAACTTCCGGCTCATCCTCTCAATTCTGACCTCTATTGTCTTATAATCTGTCTGCAACTGACCGCTTACCTTGCTCATGGCATGCTTAAAAGCTTCATAGTCAAAAGGCTTATGCAAATATCCGTCTGCATGTACCTGAAAAGCCTCCATAGCATGTTCCATGGAGGAAGTGGTAAAAAGAATGCTTGTCTTAATTCCTGCTTCCCGAAGCTTCTTTGCTGCCTCAATACCGTCTATCTGATTCATATAGATATCAAGGAACAAAAGTACCGGTTTCTCTTTAGCAGCGTTATGTGCCAAAAACATATCTCTTGCTGTCAGAAACTCTTCAATTTCAATTTCTAAATTTTCTTCCTGGGCGTATTTTTTCAAATAATGCTGTAAACGCAATAAATCGCTTTGGGAATCATCACAAATATAAATTTTCATAAATACATCTCCCATATTTGCTACATCGTCTAATGCAAACACAAACAAAGTTAAGATATTTTATCACTATTATTCCTTTTGCAAAAGACCTTATGTAAAACTTATCTGATTTTTATTTCTGATATATTATACTAAATAAACTATATTTTACAATATTCCCTGCACAATCCGCAGATTTTTGGTAAAATCCGCAGATTTCACAAAAAAAATGAGCGCTAACGGTATTGACAAAACCCATAATCTCTGTACTCCATACTTTTCTATTTATGGTTCTCATGGTACAATAAAGTTCCATATTATTCGAAAAGCAACTATCTTTGTGAGGAAATCATATGATTCAAACATTACATATTGTAAAAGAATACAAGGAAGAGTTAATCTATCCTGCTATCTGTCGGGCTTTTGAGACACTTGAGATTGCAAAGGATATTCACCCCGGCATGAAAGTGGCTATTAAACCCAATCTGATTCTTGCCAAAAGTCCCGATGTTTCTGCCACAACACACCCTATGGTAATTAAGGCAGTGGCACAGTGGCTAAACGAACACGGTATTACGGATATTACTCTGGCTGAAAGCTCCGGCGGTCTTTACACTGCAGAATATATGAATAATATTTATAAGGTCTGCGGTATGAAGCAATTAGAACCACAGATTAAGCTGAACATGGATTTTAGTGCAGGCAACATCAATTGTCCCGAAGGCTTTGCCAACCACAGTTTTCATATTATTACACCTATTTTAGAAGCAGACTATATTATTAATATTTGCAAGCTCAAGACTCATGCCATGACCGGTTATTCCGGCGGCATCAAAAATTTATTCGGTGTCATTCCCGGCTTGGAGAAGCCCCAGCTTCATTATCTATGGCCGGAACTTAAGGACTTCTCCCGAATGCTGGTGGAGCTTGCGCAAACAGTCAGTCCTCAGGTTACCGTAATTGATGCTATTGATGCCATGGAAGGAAATGGTCCCACCGGTGGCACTGTTTATCCCTTACATATGGTTCTTGCTGCCAAAGATTTTTATACACAGGACTATTTTGCCTCAAAGCTTATGGGCCTTGATCCCATGAAAATTGAAATGATCTCTCAGGCTGTTGCACTTGGTCTTGCAAGACCTGATGAGATAGAACTCATCGGCGATCCGGTTCCCAAAGAAATAACTCCTTTTAAAGTACCTGACAGCCTGAGTCTGGATTTTTCTGATTTCCTGCCGGGTGCTTTCGGTAAACTTTTTGCTAAATTTGCTGCCAAGGTTTTAAAATCCTATCCCCAAGTTGAGTCCAATCAATGTGTGGGTTGCGGTAAATGTGCCGAAAGCTGTCCTGCACATATTATTGAAATCAAGAATCGGAAAGCTGTGTTTAAGAAAAAAGGCTGCATTTCCTGCTTTTGTTGCCAGGAAATGTGCCCTGTAAAAGCCATATCCGTAAAAAAAGCCCTATAAGGGCAATGTCATTTAGTTAATAAAAAAGCAGGATGCAAGTTAAGAAAAGCTTACTTGTATCTTGTTTTTTTAATTTTGTTATCTGTTTTTTTGTACGACAAACAGACAGATGGATTGTACATCTGCCAATAATCCGATATAATT
>JAFQQI010000045.1 GCA_017411305.1 Lachnospiraceae bacterium | reverse complement strand
TGGGTTGCGGTGTTCAGAAGGGTAAGCCTGAATATTATCGTGGTGTGCAGGTAGAAGCAAATCTGCTTCCTAAGGTACAGATTGATATTGTGGTAAGTAAGGTTCCGGTACGCAGTGTGATTGAAACTGCTAAGAAGGTACTTTACACCGGACATATCGGTGACGGAAAAATCTTTGTTTACGATGTTGAAAATGTAGTAAAGGTTCGTACCGGTGAAGAAGGATTTGATGCGTTGCAGGATGTAGAGTAATACATTCTTTAATAACAGAATATTTATGAAAAGCGTTTGAGAAAAGAGAAGTAATACAGGAAATCGCTCACAGCGAGCATGGGATGGTGGGAGCCATGCAGCATGAGCCTGTATGAATAACACTTTTCGAGCTGCAATCTGAAAAGAGGATTCTTAGTAGGTGCGCCGTATCGTTACACGTTAGTTGACAGAGTCTTGATTGAGGCTTGGAAAATGAGAACAAATATAGGTGGCACAGCGAGCACAGCACTTGCCCTATAGAATGCTGAATTACTAAAATTTTGGAGGTACATTCATATGTGTTCTATTATGGGTTATTGCAGCCGCAGTGCTGCCTTTGATGCGTTTAGGAAAGGATTTGACAAGACAATTTCGAGAGGACCTGATGATAGCCGGATTGTGGATACAGGGGATGGATTTCTTGGATTTCACAGATTGGCTATTATGGGACTGACACCATCCGGCATGCAGCCCTTTAAGCTAGGAAAAAGCTATGTGGTTTGTAATGGAGAGATTTATGGATTTGAAAAACTGAAGCAGGAGCTTTCAAAAAAATATGCATTTGAAAGTGATTCAGACTGCGAAATTCTTTTACCCCTTTACAAAGAATACGGAACAGAGATGTTTGCCATGTTGGATGCAGAGTTTGCCTGCATCATTTATGATGGTGATTTGGAAGAATATATCGCCGCCAGAGACCCAATAGGAATTCGTCCGTTATATTATGGATACGATAAAGAGGGAGCAATTATTTTTGCAAGTGAAGCAAAAAACTTAGTGGGCTTGACTGATAAAATCATGCCGTTTCCACCGGGACACTATTATAAAGGCGGTCAATTTGTTTGCTACTGTGATATTGCAAAGGTAGATGACGTTTGTTATGACGATTTGGAGACCGTTTGCAGAAATATCCACGATAAGCTTGTGGCAGGTGTGGAGAAACGACTTGTTGCAGATGCAAAGGTAGGATTCTTACTTTCAGGGGGATTGGATTCTTCGTTAGTATGTGCGATTGCAGCGAAGAAAAGCACGGAACCCATAAAGACATTTGCCATTGGTATGAGTGAGGATGCCATTGATTTGAAGTATGCAAAGCAGGTAGCAGATTATATTGGCAGTGAGCATAAGGAAGTTTACATGACGTCTGCTGAGGTGCTGGCATCTTTGGAAACGGTTATTCAGTTATTGGGAACCTATGATATTACCACCATCCGGGCATCCGTGGGCATGTATTTAGTATGTAAGGCAATCCATGAGCAGACGGACATCAGAGTGCTTCTGACAGGCGAAATCTCGGATGAGTTATTTGGTTATAAATATACGGACTTTGCACCAGATGCGACTGCATTCCAGAAGGAATCCCAGAAAAGAATCAGGGAATTGCATATGTATGATGTGCTTCGTGCGGACCGCTGCATATCCGTGAATTCATTGGAGGCAAGAGTACCATTTGGAGATATTGATTTTGTAAAGTATGTTATGTCCGCAGACCCGGAATTGAAATTAAATAAATATGGAAAGGGAAAATATTTGCTTCGTCATGCATTTGAGGAAGGAGATTATTTGCCAAAGGAAATTCTTTGGAGAGAAAAGGCCGCATTTTCAGATGCTGTTGGACACTCTATGGTTGATTATTTAAAGGAATATGCACAAAAGCAATATTCAGCCGAAGAATTTGAAAGCAGATGTAAAAGCTATACCCATGCCAGACCATTTACAAAAGAATCCTTATTATATAGAGAGATTTTTGAAAAGTATTATCCGGGTCAGTCTGAGATGGTTGCAGATTTCTGGATGCCGAACAGGGAGTGGGAAGGCTGCGATGTAAATGATCCTTCTGCAAGGGTACTATCTAACTATGGTGACAGTGGAAAATAGAATGGATGTCAAATATATTACTGGAAATATAAGCGAAAAAGACACAAAAAATTCACATAATTTGTTAGCACTCACACTTGACAAGTGC
>JAFQQI010000044.1 GCA_017411305.1 Lachnospiraceae bacterium | reverse complement strand
TTTCCTGCGCTTCAATGGTAACACCTTTTTCTACCGCCACACGAATAAGTTCCTGCATTTGCAGCACCTTATCACGGTACTTTTCCGGTTCCTGCTGAACGATATCCTTCACCAACTTATAAGTAGAAGTAAAACCATCATCCAACTTATTAATCTCATCAATCAGTGTCCCCTTCTCATCCATAGTCTTGTCGTACGCTTCCATGTCCATTGGTTGGTGTGATGATAGTTCAGCCTGTCTCACATTGAGCTCCATAATCTGGTCTAATACTACAATTTTCTTTTCAAGGCTTTCAATCATAATCTGTAAATAACCTTCTGCCATGCCTTTCCCCCTGTTACTGTTACTGTTCACTGCGTTCTCAGTAACGAGTATCCTTTCTTTTCTGTCTTATCAAGTTCCTGTCTTCCTCATTGCCGAGGGTGCGTAGCCAACACTGCTGCGCTGGCCACCGGCTACTCTTGCCTGAGCTGCCGGATTGCTCTTATCGGTAGCAACCTTCTTCATAACTTCTTTCCAATTATCACGCATGGAACGTAGATGCTTAACTACTTCTTGCATAATCTCCGGATCCTTCGCAATATTTGCTTCGTGACATCTTCTTAAAAGATATACATATACCTTTTCAAAATCTTCCCAAATCGGGTATCTCTTGTCAAGGGTTTCTCGGAAATTCTGAATAATCTTTTCTACCTTTACCACATTTTCATGCGCCTTAGCCGGATCCTTATTCTCCATTGCCAAAATAGCAATGTTGCCAAATTTAATGGCTCCTTCATATAACATCAATGTTAATTCTGCCGGCGACGCCGTCATAATCTTACTGTTCTGATACTGTGCATAACCGTTCTGTTTCAGCATGCTTTACCCTCTCTCCCTACATCTGCTTGATTATATCATTTTCTGGTAACTATTACTTTCTTACATTCCGCCCAACATACTTGTTACTGCATTACTATTGGACTGTAACTTTGATAATGCTACTTCCATTGCCGCGAACTTATCATACCACTTGTCCTCGTAGTCATTTAGCTTATCTTCTGCTTCCTTAATCTTCTTGGTATAGTCGTCATACTCTTTTTTAAGTCTCTTATCATCATAGACCTTATAAATGCTTCTGTAGTCTGTCATTTCCATGATATCGTCGAGTTTGGTGTACATTTTTTTACATAAACCTGAGAAGAATTCCGCAACCGTATCCGGATCTGATGCTATCGCTTTTTTAAGCTTATCGTCTTTTCCAGACACTTTATCGTCTTCCTTATCACCTAAGATATGGTATGCATTTCTCTCATCCTCTTCTGCTTCAAAATAACTTAATGTTTCAATACCAAAGTCAAACAAATACATTTTCTTTCCATTTACTTCTATTCCCTCTGACATAGAGCTCTTGAGCGCATCCATAATAGCAGAAAGGTTATTATCTTTACGAAGCAAGGAATCTTTGATCGTATTTTCCCACTTCTCAATCTGTTCATCCGTCATGGATTCCTTCTCTTCATCGGAAAGAACATCATATTTTCTAGCAGAATCCGCATTATATTTTTTATTTACTTCATTAATAATATCATTATACTCTTCAATGAAATCTTTAATCGTGTTATAGATACCATCATAGTCCGTCGAAGTTACAATTGATATCTCTTCATCGGTAACACCCACTGCGTTAATGGTCAAACCATTAATGGAAAATGTATTTTTATCAGATGTAAACTCTGCACC
The DNA here is from genome assembly GCA_017411305.1 of Lachnospiraceae bacterium. Classification (GTDB taxonomy): domain Bacteria; phylum Bacillota; class Clostridia; order Lachnospirales; family Lachnospiraceae; genus Suilimivivens. The sequence continues at coordinate 2,642 of JAFQQI010000044.1, read as the reverse complement.
ATTTAACTCAATGACAGCATCCTGTGCTTTTACACGTACACATTTCGGATCGTTTTCATCAATGCCAAGAGCACTTAGCACACTGCTTCCGGAATCCAAATTCTCAGATGTAATAGAAAACTCTTTATCCAAACCTGTACCAGCAGAGCTGATGAAAAATCTCTGATTTGTAGTATCAAAGGAAGCATTGACTCCTGCTTCTTTCAGCTTACTTGTGAAATCTCGAATTTTCATCTCTTCCGTAATTTCAATTACGGTTTCCTTTTTCTCATCACCAGTTCCTACACTTATCGTAATCTTCTTACCCACTAGAGAACTGTCTATATCAGAAAGCTTATCATCCGCTGTCCAGTCAACTTTTTTGGTAACCGTCGTTCCGTCCTTTGTTTCTTGTACTTCCTTCTGCTTAAGCTCTGCACCTGTCAGATAACCGGACTTTGCAAGCTGCTTAACCTTCAATGTCTGTGTGCCATTTACGGCTGATTCACTTGCAACTACGGTAGCCTTCGTCGTATCTGAACTAACTGTTGATTTCTTCTGATATGCACTTGAAAATCTCAAATCAGACAACGTACTGCTGTAGAGACTGTATATCTTTTTATTCATGTCTTGCCATGCTTCCTGTTTCCATTGCAGCTTTGTCTGCTCATTTTTTAGTTTCGTTACTTTCTGGCTTTTAACCTGTACCAGCTGTGATACAATACTTTCTGTATCCATACCGGAATACATACCGGTCATTCTTAACAAATCTGACATAACGCTTTACCTGTTCCTTTCTACAACTGGTTACCGTTCACTTGCTCCCGTAACAGTGTACGAACAGTAACTATAACTTTTCATCGACTAGAACTCCTGCCAGTTCCATACACTTAGCAATCATATCCAGTGTTTTCTCTGGTGGAAATTCTTTGATCACCTCTTGAGTATCTTTATCAACAAGCTTAATCATGACTCTGTTGGTTTCCTCATGAATCCCAAACTTCGCTTCCGAATTCGGAAGCTGGGCATTCATCTCCTTTAACGCCTTCTTAATCCTGTCATTGTCTGCCGCAGATGGCTCATTATATGGATTCTTTTCTCCCATCTCCTGGCTTGTACTACTTTCTTTTGCATGGTATTCTGCTATTCCTTCCTTGGACTCTGCATAAGATACCTTTTCCATCTCTGGCTTTACTACTTCCACCTTTGTGACCGGCTTAAATGCTCTCATCTGTCCCATTGGCTCTACATACATGCGAATCACCTCCATGTTATACATGTATCCTTTATAAAATATTGTGGTTTTAGCATAACTGTCCAACTACCCACAGTTACTTTTTTATCGTAATTATTCAGTGCGTTCATAATTACGATGCAAAAATCCATTTAAAATCGCTTTCAGCGATGGGATTTTTGCTTACCGTATCATTTTCTTACGGTCTCAGCAGTAAATGCTTCGACCTACCTGAATAGTTACTTTTTATCTATAGATTCATTAGTTATATCGACAAAAAAAGAGGGAAAGTTTATAGATATCCGAAAATATTTTAAACGTTCCCTCGGGGGTTATATATTTGTGGTTATTCGCCATAATTTCTTTCTTATCTTATAGATTCCGTCCCTGATACTGTATTGTTACCACATAAACTGTTTTTTGTGGTTCGTTAATGCGGAAAATAGCGATATAGTTATCAATTACCAACTGTCGGTAGCCTTTTCCTGCATATCTACCTTCATTACGCTCTTGATGTGATTGAGGAAAAGTATCTAGACCTAAAATAGATTCCTTAATACGTTCAACCTGTCCTTTGGCATTTTCAGGAGCCAATTTCTCGCTAGCGATATATTCATAAATGTTGTCTAAATCACGGATTGCTCTCGGGTTGACCTTTACCTTGTATTTATCCAAAATGTTTTTTCTCCAATTCTGCAAAAACTGTTTCTGCATCCACTGCTTCTGCTCCGTTTGCAATTTCCTGCTCAGACTCGAAGATAGCTTGATCAATGCGATTTATTCTTGCAAATTTATCATACAATTCACTACTCATTACAACCAAGTCGCTATATCCGTTTTTCGTAACAAAAATAGGTTCCTGCTCTTTGTGTGCGATGTTGGAAATCTCGGTTGTATTGCGTAAGTCCTTAATAGGTATAATAAGTGGCATAATGTATCGCTCCTTTCTCTCGACATAATCATAGCATAATTATGTTCAAGAAACAACGAAAATATACAATATGATAAAACTTTTATTTATATAAGTTATGAGAAATGCTTTCACAATTAGATTTTAAATATGAAAAGGGCTACCGCTTACGCGATAGCCCTCCTCTTTATGGTAAGGATTAAATCCTCTTAGTACTTTATGAACTCGGATTATCCAAGATAAATCTTATCCTAAGATTGAGAGTACACCCTGGTTAGACTGATTAGCCTGTGCAAGCATAGACTGACCTGCCTGTGAAAGGATGTTAGCATTAGAGTACTTAACCATCTCTGTAGCCATATCTGTATCACGAATCTGGCTCTCTGCTGCTGTTGTATTTTCAACAACGTTATCGAGGTTGTTAATTGTATGCTCTAATCTGTTCTGAACTGCACCAAGTGCAGATCTCTGTGTAGATACCTTCTTAACAGCTGCTGCAATTGTATTAATAGCATTCTT
>JAFQQI010000043.1 GCA_017411305.1 Lachnospiraceae bacterium | reverse complement strand
ATCATCATTGTGAAATCTGACATTATCAATTAAAGAGGCCGCTCCGATACCGAAGCCTACATAATCGCCTCTTCTCCAATATACTTTATTGTGCTTACAGGCATATCCTTTCCGGGCATAATTGGAAATCTCATATCGTTCAAATCCGGACCCGCTCAACATATCATCTGTTATTTTATACATTTCACGGTCAGCTTCCTCATCCGGAAGCTCCGGTGTATTCTCATAAAAAGGCGTTCCTTCCTCTATAATCAGGCTGTACGCCGAAATATGCGCAGGCATGGGAGACAAATGTAATATTTGTCTTAAGGTTTCCCGATAGCTCTCTGTGGTCTGTCCGGGAATGGCTGACATTAGGTCAATATTGATATTGTTAAATCCTGATTTAACAGCGTCCCGATAGGTTCTAAGAAAGTCCTGATAGGTATGAATCCGTCCTAACTGCTGCAATTCGCTGTTATGGGAAGACTGTAACCCAATGCTTAAGCGGTTGATTCCGCTTCTGTAATAAGCAAGAAGTTTTTCCGCTTCTGCACTGCCGGGATTTACTTCAATGGTTATCTCTGCTTCTTTTGCAAAACAAAACTGTTCCTTTAAGGTATCCATAATCCCCACGATTGCTTCTGCCGGAAGGATGGAAGGAGTTCCCCCTCCGATAAAAACAGTCCGAACCTCATAGGCTTCATACTTAGGCGCTTCTGCTTTTATCTCCGTAATCAGACTTTCCACATACCTTGCTTTGGTAACATCGTCTGCAGGCGCAGATAAAAAATCGCAATAGAGGCACTTTCTTGCGCAAAAAGGAATATGCAGATAGATACTAAGCGGCTTACCTTTAGTTTTCATCCAGTTTCAGTACGCTCATGAAGGCCTTCTGCGGGATTTCCACATTACCCACCTGACGCATACGCTTCTTTCCTTCCTTCTGCTTTTCCAGCAGTTTCTTCTTACGGGTAATATCACCGCCGTAACACTTGGCAAGCACGTCCTTACGCATTGCTTTTACGGTTTCTCTGGCTATTACTTTTCCGCCGATGGCTGCCTGAATGGGAATTTCAAACAAGTGTCTGGGAATTTCATCCTTTAACTTCTCACACATCCTGCGGCCGCGCTCATATGCACTCTCCTTATGTACTATAAAGGAAAGGGCATCCACTTCTTCTTTATTAATCAGAATATCCAGTTTCACCAGTTCTGACTGTTCATATCCCTTCAGCTCATAATCAAAGGACGCATAGCCTCTGGAACGTGACTTCAGTGCATCAAAGAAATCGTAGATGATTTCATTCAGGGGAAGCTCATATTTCAATAAGGCTCTTGCCGATTCCATGTATTCCATACCAAGATATCTGCCTCGTCTTTCCTGACAAAGCTCCATAATGGAGCCGATAAACTCGGTTGTTACCATAATTTCTGCTGAAACTACAGGTTCTTCCATATATTCGATTTCTGCAGGGTCAGGCAGATTCGAAGGATTGGTCAGTTCGATTACCTCTCCGTTTGTCTTGTATACTTTATAAATAACACCCGGTGCGGTTGTAACTAAATCCAGATTATACTCTCTTTCCAAGCGCTCCTGAATAATCTCCAAATGTAAAAGTCCCAAAAATCCGCAACGGAATCCGAAGCCTAATGCAATAGAAGTTTCCGGTTCATAATGCAGGGAAGCATCATTTAGCTGCAGCTTTTCAAGCGCATCCCTTAAATCGGGATATTTTGCTCCGTCTGCCGGATATACACCGCAGTAAACCATGGAGTTTACTTTTTTGTAACCGGGAAGCGGTTCTGCGCATGGTCTTTTGTTATCGGTAACGGTATCACCTACTGCTGTATCCTTTACATTCTTAATAGATGCTGTAATATAGCCTACCGTACCGGCACTAAGCTCCTCACAGGGAATAAACGCTCCTGCACCAAAATAACCAACCTCTACCACTTCTGCAGTAGCACCGGTTGCCATCATACGGATGCTTGTCCCCTTAGAAACGCGGCCTTCTACAATACGGCAAAAGATAATAACGCCCTTATAGGAATCATACAGGGAGTCAAAAATAAGAGCCTGAAGAGGGTTGTCTGCGCTGCCGCCGGGCGCCGGAATTTTTTCTACAATTGCTTCCAGCACTTCTTCAATTCCAATGCCGTTCTTGGCAGAAATCAGCGGGGCATCCTGGGCTTCAATACCGATAATATCTTCAATCTCATCCTTCACCCTGTCCGGCTCTGCACTGGGTAAGTCTATCTTATTGATAACGGGGAACACTTCCAAATCATGATCCAGTGCCAAATAAACATTGGCCAGCGTCTGTGCTTCAATTCCCTGAGCAGCATCTACTACCAAAATAGCGCCGTCACAGGCCGCTAAGCTTCGGCTGACTTCATAATTAAAGTCTACATGTCCCGGAGTATCAATCAGGTTAAAAATATACTCCTCCCCATTCTTCGCCTTGTAAACGGTTCGTACCGTCTGGGCCTTAATGGTAATGCCTCTTTCTCTTTCAAGCTCCATATTGTCAAGGACCTGTGCCTGCATTTCCCTGCTGGTAAGCAGTCCTGTATGTTCAATGATTCTGTCTGCCAAAGTAGACTTACCGTGGTCGATATGTGCTACAATGCAGAAATTTCTGATTTTACTCTGGTCTATTTGTGCCATTTAAATTCGTACCTTTCTATAAAACAAATGCTGCTAAAGCAGCGCTTGTTTTTCTACTGCCAGCATTATATCATACTTCGCCGTTCAAAACAATGGAAATGATGTGGGCAAGGGGATCGCAGGCATTCATGATTTCTTCCACCGTATTTGTCTGGGCTCCCAGCTCAATTAATATGCTCTTAGGGCACAAATGCAGATTATAGCGGTAAGCCTTCAGATAGATTTTCCGCGCAATTCCCGGATAGTACTGATTGGCAGTAACCTGTGCCTGAAAAGAAAAGGCCAGGTTATCCTGTATGTAAGGGTTTTCCAAATAAGTAATTTCCCCTTTATTACGGATATAGCTCATGCCGTCAAAAAACATAAAGCGTGCCGTGGGACGCCCCTGCAAATCCATAAGAAGCTTTTTGCCTTCCTGCATTTCGTCCCTATGTAAGTCAATGACTACCTCAATAGAGGGATTTTCCTCCAAAATCCGTTCAATCTCCGGTAATGAATTAGAATAAGCATAATCCCGATTCTCCACATCATACTCACCGGTATGATGCATAACCTTAAATCCGTATTCCTCCGATAACAGCTTTGCCAGCTTTTCACCGGCTCCGACAATGGTAGTGGAAGCATCTCCTTCAACAGAATCTGCAAAGGCTTCCTGGGAGTGGGTATGATAAATCAAAATCTGAGGACCCTCAGCTTCTAAATCCACTGACAAATCCCGATATAAAAGCTCATCCAGATTCATATACTCTTCCTTCAGAGAGGTGGAAGCATCCACTGCATAGAAGTTAGAGACTAACTCCTCATATCCCCACTGTTCCTCCCAATCATAGGTATAAGCCGGATATTGTGCTATAACAAAGTCATTTTCTTCTCCGTCAACAACCTGACCCTTGGTATCCTGCCCCGCCATTTTCTCAGCTTCTTCCGCAGAAACTTCCGGATTTACAGTATTTTCACCGCTCTGTGGCGGTTTTTCTGCAAAGGCACGGTTTTCCCGTTCCATCTCTTCTAAAATACTGTTTTCTATATGAAGAGCGTCTTTCCCATAATCCAGCTTTTCTTCCTCAATATCCTTTCTGTCTTCATCGCTGCCTTCTCTTTGCCTGAAAAACTCTGCCATCATTTCATCTTCATTTTCTTCCTTCCCAACTGTATTTTCTGCAAAAGCATATATCGGCAGCATTTCCCGGATAATCCGGTCCGGTATCTTATGGATTCCCATGTCTGCGGTATCTGCGCTAATAAAGCTTGCCGGCATAAAATAAGCCTGTTCCATTTCTTTTTGCAAAAAAGTCACCATAGCTTTTTCAAGGCTCTCTCTCTTTTCCTGAATGAGGAATAGTGCTCCTTTTCCGATAACTATAAATATAACAATCGTTATTATTATGTTTTTTGCAACTTTCCGGTCCTTAATTCGCATGCAGAACATTCCTCCGTAGGGAATACTGTTTTTGATCATATTTCATTTCAAATCGTAACAGTATATGCTCCCAACCGGACATTCATTCTCTATTCACTTTGCAGCTCTAAGGCTTCATTAATGGCATCACAGATAATATGACTGATTTGCTTAATCTCATAATCTACATCTTTTCCTGTTACATACATGTTGTAGATTTCACCCATACTTACCTGAATTTCTTCCTGAATCTCCCTAAGTTCACTTTCCATTCCTGCGAACATCTTTCTGAAAACATCATTTACAATGGTAGCAGCATCCACCACCGTGGGTACTCCTACCGCAATTACCGGAACGCCCAAGCTTTCCTTTGTAATGGAGTTGCGGTAGTTTCCCACTCCGGAACCGGGATGGATTCCGGCATTCGTAATCTGTATGGTTCTGTTCAGCCGTTTGGTAGAACGGGCAGCTAATGCATCCACCACCAATACCACATCGGGTTTTGTCTTTTCCACTACCCCTTTAATAATCTCCGCACTTTCCATACCGGTTTTGGCCATGACACCGGGGATCAGAGCACTGATAACGGGGACGTGACTTTGATTATAGGCAGCTTTACCGAATTCCTTTACCATATGTCTGGTAATCACCAGATTATCCACTACATTAGGACCAAGGGAGTCTGCCGTTACATCCCTGTTTCCCAGTCCCACTACCATAACAGAAGGTTCTTTATCGATGCCGGGAATCACACTTCGAAGCTGTTTTGCAAGTTCTCCTGAAATCTCTTTGTGATAATCTTCGTCAGGTAATATCATGGCAGGTGCCTCTAATGTCAGATAAGTACCGATTGGTTTGCCCAATACTTTGGCACTGTTCTTACTTTCGATTACCACTCGTGTAATACGAACCTCGCTATCCTCATGATAGTCCTCTTCCACAATCACTCCCCGTAGCTCTTCTGCGCCTTCTTCCACGCTTTCCCGGGCTTCCAGCGCCAGATCCGTTCTTATCTTAAAGCTTCCCATTTCATCCTCCGCTTGATTTCTTTTTTTGTTTACAGTATACTCATTTCGCGGAGCTGTTACTCTTTCTCAAATATTTTTTCAAATATTTCCAAATAGATATTGACAGATGAGGAAACTACAGCTACAATAATATGCGTATGTTTACATTAAGACGTCGTGTCTCCGGCTTTAATGAAACATCTCAAGAAACTGATGATTTTAATAGGAGGTGTACATCGTGGCTAATATTAAATCTGCAAAGAAAAGAATTTTAGTAAACAGAACAAAGGCTGAAAGAAATAAAGCTATCAAGTCCGGCGTTAAGACAGCTATGAAGAAAGTTCTCGCTGCTGTTGAAGCAGGTGATAAGGCTCTTGCACAGGAAGCATTGGTTGCTGCTACTGCAACAATCGATAAGGCTGCTACAAAGGGTGTTTATCATAAGAATACAGCTGCCAGAAAAGTTTCCCGTTTAGCACAGGCTGTAAACAAGATGGCTTAAGTATTTCGCATAATCCATAGAACAAAACCCGGTTCATACCGTCATGTGAACCGGGTTATTTTTTTATCCTTTTATACTCTGTTTCTATCACATTAAGCGGCACCGCTGCGATTTCATTATACTGCGTGCCTCCTGACAAAAGAGCCAGGTAGTATCCATATTCATCAAACACACCGCAGCCGGACATACCCTCCTTGGCATAGGCATCTCCGTAGAACATTTCCTTTCCGTAATCCTCAAGATATTTCCTCGGATTCATCACTTCGCCGCTGTGTTTTACCGGATTTTTCAAATCCGTAGCAATATCCACCATAAAAATACAGTCGTTTTTTTTCAGTTTATCATAGCTGTCCGAGCCACATACCACTGCAGCATAGGCAGATAGTTCTTCCTTTGAAAAAGAAGCCGTATCTACCGCCAAAAATCCCAAATCATATTCTTCACTTAAGTACAGGATTTTTCCCGCAGCACTTTTACCGTCAAAAAAGGTAACCATACCGTCCTGTCCGAAATATTGAAGTACATGCTTATTGGTTATGATAATCAATTGTTCTTCCGTAATCCGGTAAATTGTTCCGCTTCCGTAATGTCCCTCTCCCTGAAGCCGTACACAGCTGCAGAGTATGTTTTCAAATGCCTGTTCTTCATCAGGAGCACGAAGCACCTTTACCGTATGCATGGTTTCCCGACTCTGCCGATAACCGCAAAGCACTGCAAGCCCAACTATGAATATACAAAATAAGCATCGGCATGCTCTTACTCTCATATCAAATCTCCATTTAGCAGATAATGCATTTTAATAACGCTTGTATTTTAATCAAAAAAAGAAATCAAGCAGAACGATAAGCCGGGTTATGTCGTGAATGATCATCTATCTAGTACTGCCGTTACCGGCAGCATCAAGCGACCTACCTGAAAGCTCACCGGGCCGGCTTAAACGCTTTCTGCTTGGTCTTGCTTCGAATGGGGTTTACATGTGCCCTGTCCGTTACCGTACAGGCGGTAGTCTCTTACACTGCCTTTCCACCCTTACTCCCTGGGGAGCGGTATATTTCTGTTGCACTATCCTTGGAGTCGCCTCCACCGGACGTTATCCGGCATTCTGCCCTGCGAAGCCCGGACTTTCCTCACCTGCCCTATGGCAGCCGCGATCATTTATTCTACTTGATTTCTTCCTTTTATCCTTATGCTGTTGTCTTATACCTGGAAGCAGCTGCCTCCGATGAATTCCCTGCAAATGGAATTGCTGGGAACATTATGGCTGTCAATCCCCTGAAAATATTCCAAAAACTTCAAAAGCCTTTTCGCTTCATAGAATTCAGGCTCTTCTTCAGTGATGCTGAACAAAAGCGGTTCTGCATACTGCTTCAACACAGCCAGCTCATAAATTAAAACAGAATTAAACATTTCATCTGCACTTTCCTGAAAGGGGAAAATATATTGTTCTTCTCCACGCCTTACGGAAGGCCACATTCCTATTGTCCTTTTGGCACTGGCACCTCTGGTACGCGCATCACGAACCATTCGCCGAAGCAGTCTGCCGTCTGTTGTAGGAATTCTGTTATGTTCATCAATATTTAAGCTGGTTAAAGCACTGATATAAATCTTAAACTTGCTTTCATCCGGCATGGAATGTGTTGTCTTTGGATTCAATCCGTGAATTCCTTCTATGACCAGAATGTCTTCCGGTCCCAGCTTTTTATAGTTTCCGTTATATTCTCTCTTGCCGGTTTTGAAATTAAACTTAGGAAGTTCTATGGTTTCCCCTTGAAGCAAACGGTTCATATCACTGTTAAACTGTTCAATATCAATTGCCTCAAGGCATTCAAAGTTGTAATCACCGTTTTCATCTCTGGGTGTCTTTTCCCTGTCTACAAAATAGTCATCCAGTGCAATGGGATGAGGCTTCATACCATAGCTGCGAAGCTGAATGGAAAGACGGTGGGAAAAGGTTGTTTTCCCCGAGGATGAAGGTCCTGCAATCAGAACAAACTTCACATTTCCGCGTTTTACGATTTCCTCAGCAATTTCTCCGATTCTTCTCTCCTGCAGTGCCTCCTGTACCAGAATCATGTCATTCATGGTTCCCTGACATATGGTATCATTTAAATCTCCCACAGAGTCAATCCCCATCATTTCTCCCCATAAAGAAGAGGTTTTCAGGGTGTGGAACAGTTTTTCTTTCGGTTCAAAGTATGAAAGCTTATCGGGATTCTCCATTCCCGGTATCAGAAGCAGAATTCCGTTTTCATAAAGCATCACATCATAGCATTTCAGATATCCGGTGCTTGGCAGCATATAACCGTAATAATAGTCATAATAACCATCCAGACAATACACATTCACAAAAGAGCTTCTGCGATAACGGAATAATTTCTCCTTATCCTTCATATTCTGCATTTTAAAGATTTCCTTTGCCTCTTCAAGAGGATAGGATTTCTTGGTGATAGGCAAATCTGCCTCCACCATTTCACGCATTCTTCTGCCGATTTGCTTTACTGTTTCGTCGGTAAGCTTCTCATCCATCTTTACGTCAAGATAATACCCTTGCCCGATTACAAATTCCACTTTCATCTTCTGCACTTTATCTGCTCCCAGCACATCCTGTGCGGCTTTTATCAGCGTCATCAGTGCAGTACGGACATAGGTTTTGTGTCCGATGGTGTCCTTAAGTGTTAAAAACGAAAGAACACAGTCCTTATTAGCCGGTTTCATCAGCTCTCTGATTTTACCGTTTTCAAGCACCAGAGCAATCATGCCGTTGTAAAGGCTTTGATATTCCTCTGCGATTGTCTCATAAGTAGTTCCTTTGGGGTATGTCTTAGCAATTCCGTCGATTGTAATTGTAACCATAAAAACCTCCCTTCAATACCACTTTTGAACGGCATTTTTTAATAACACCAGTTCTTTTTCAATTTCCTGCCTCCGAAGCAATAATTTTTCCTTCTGCTCCTGCTTCTTCAGCCCCTCCAAAATACCCTCTTTTACCTGTATTTCCTGCCGGATATAGGCAAGAAGCACAGGGTTTTGGTTCTGTAACAGATAAGGTCCTAATAAGTCCATGCTTTCCGTATCCTCATCCTGTATCTCAGTCCCTGTTCCCATGCTTTTGGGGCTCACCTTCATCATGGGGTAAAACTTTCCATCCTCCAGAATCATATTTTCCGCAAGGATGGAATATCCCTTTTCTCTTAAAAATTTACGAAATAACTTCAGTTCCGACTGGGGCTGCAAAATCAATTCCCGGAAGCTTTCCGTTTTGTCCGGTTCCCTCTCCAAAATCTTCATCAGTAATCTGCCGCCCATTCCGGCACATAAAAGGCTGTCTGCTTCCCCTTTTTTGTATGCACAAAGTCCATCGGAAAGGCGAAGCTCTATGTAGGCTTCTTTTTCATACGCTTTGACATGCTCTTCAGCCCGTTTCAGCGGTCCTTTATTGACATCCATGGCAAGGACCCGGGGAGAAATCCCCGCCTGCACCAAATAAATGGAAACATATCCATGGTCGCACCCCACATCGCATACCCTGTTTCCAACGGTCACCATATCCGCCACTGCCTGCATACGTTTTGATAGCTCTACCTGTCTGCTCATATGCAATATCCTTAATCAAGATAATCTTTCAGCTTACGGCTTCTGCTGGGATGACGTAATTTACGAAGCGCTTTGGCCTCAATCTGTCTGATACGCTCTCTGGTAACGTTAAATTCCTTACCAACCTCTTCCAAGGTTCTGGCTCTTCCGTCATCTAAACCGAAACGAAGGCGAAGTACCTTCTGCTCTCTTTCTGTTAAAGTACCAAGCACCTCTACAAGCTGTTCCTTCAATAAGGTGAAGGCAGCTGCGTCTGCAGGTACGGGTACATTGTCATCCTGGATAAAGTCTCCCAAATGGGAATCTTCCTCTTCACCGATAGGGGTTTCCAGGGAAACAGGTTCCTGGGAAATCTTAAGGATTTCTCTGACTCTTTCTACGGGAAGATTCATTTCCTCTGCAATTTCTTCAGGGGTAGGTTCACGGCCTAATTCCTGAAGTAACTGTCTGCTGACACGAATCAGCTTATTGATGGTTTCCACCATATGCACAGGAATACGGATGGTTCTTGCCTGATCCGCAATAGCTCTTGTTATTGCCTGGCGAATCCACCAGGTAGCATAAGTTGAAAACTTATATCCCTTACGGTAATCAAATTTTTCTACCGCTTTAATCAGACCAAGATTACCCTCCTGAATTAAATCAAGGAACAGCATTCCGCGTCCTACATATCTTTTGGCAATACTTACTACCAGACGAAGATTGGCCTCTGCAAGGCGTTTTTTCGCTTCCTGATCCCCGTCTTCCATCTTCTGTGCCAGTTCAATTTCTTCTTCTGCACTAAGCAGCGGCACTTTACCGATTTCCTTTAAATACATTCTGACAGGGTCTTCAATGCTGACACCTTCCGGTACGGAAAGGTCAATATTCTCCATATCCACTTCATCTTCTTCGGAAAGAATGATTTCTTCATCCTCTACATCCTCTGTAATACGAAGTACGTCTACGCCGCCCTGTTCAAGGAATTCCACGACCTTCTCAATTTGTTCTTCTCCCAAAGCCATGTCTGCAAAATACTCAGCAATTTCCTGATATTCCAGAACATTCTTTTTCTTCTTGGCAACGGCTAAGAGACTTTTTACTTTCTCATCCAGCTTTGCCTGTACATTTTCGTCCATTCTTAGGTTCCATCCTTCCTGCTTTTATTACTGATTTTAATTATAGTCTGACCTTAATCCAGTGAAATATGCGTTTTGCTAAGTTCTTCCAGTGCTTTTTTTCCTGCAATTACCTGGTTTAACGCCGAAACGTCACTTCCCAGCTGCGCAGAATAATATTCATAACTGTTACGTTTTACCGCTAAAACGATATCATGGAAGGCCTTTTCCTGCTCTGCCCTGGTAGTCAATTCTTTTAATCTGGTGTTAAAGACACCTGCTACTTCCCTCTGCTCCTCTTCATCAGAAAACAGACTGATGATGGCTGCGGGGTTCATTTGTCCCTGCTCCAGGTCTGCAAAAAGCCTTTCAGCTACTTTTTTATATAAATCCTCGGTAAAATCCTCCGTGGAAATATATTTTTTGATTTTTCCGTACAAAGACGGCTCCTCTACCAGCCAGGTAAGTAACAGTCTTTGGGATTTCTTACGCATCTCATCCGGCGTATTCTTCTTTTGGATGCCCGACTTGGGACGCTCTGCCGGCTTTGCCAGTCCGGTCTGTGTTGCATAAGATAACACCAGTTTTTTTAAATTCTGGGTACCGATACTGTACTTATCGGCCACTGCCTGTATATAGTTGTCCCGTTCCACCTCTTCTGAAAAGCCGCAAAGCTTTTTGGCAATTTCCCTGTAAAATTTTGTTTTGGACTCGGGATCCTGTAAATCATAGTCCTTCTGCAACATACGAATTTCAAAGAAGAAGCTGTTCTCTGCCGCTTTCATCCGTTCCTCAAAGGCTTCCGTCCCCATATTTTTAATGAATTCGTCAGGGTCCTTATACGGCTCTAAATTCAGTACCTTGCCGGTAAGGCCTGCTTCCTTTAAAATGCCGATAGCCCTAAGGGCTGCCGTGGTACCTGCCCCATCACTGTCATAGGCCAAAATTACTTCTTCCGTATAGCGCTTCAGCAGGGAAGCCTGTCCTTCCGTAAATGCCGTACCCAGGGAAGCTACTGCCTGGGTAAATCCTGCCTGATGCATGGCAATGACGTCCATATATCCTTCGCAAAGAATCACATTGTTTTTGCGGGAGGTTCTGGCATAGTTCAGACCGTACAAATTACGGCTTTTATCAAAAATCATGGTTTCCGGAGAGTTTAAATACTTGGGTTTCGCATCCCCCATGACTCTGCCGCCAAAGCCGATTACCCTATGGTTAATATCCTGTATGGGAAACATGACCCTGTTCCAAAACTTATCATGCATACCATACTTTTCATCAAAGCTAGCAAGACCTGCTTCCTGAATCAGCTTGTCCTCAAAGCCTTTGCCTTTTAGGTACTTTACCAAATCATTGCTTGTCACATTGGCAAAGCCTAAACCAAACTTTTTGATGGTTTCATCGGAAAGTTGCCGTTTCTTAAGATAAGCATAACCGCCTTCTCCCTTATCACTTCGAAGCTGGTAAAAGAAATACTTGGCTGCTTCCTTGTTTACCTCAAGAAGCCTGCTCCGCTTACTTTCTCTTTTTTTCATTTCTTCGGAATATTCTGCTTCCGGAAGGGAAACTCCTGCCTTCTGTGCCAGGTGCTTAATGGCCTCCGGAAAGGAATAATTTTCATACTCCATTACAAAGGTAAAAACATTACCGCCTGCACCGCAGCCAAAGCAATAATACATCTGCCTGCTTGGGGAAACGGAGAAAGAAGGGGACTTTTCGTTATGAAAAGGACAAAGTCCGAAATAACTGCTTCCCTTTTTCTGGATTTTGACATATCCGGAAACCACATCCACTATATCGTTTTTCATGCGTACTTCTTCAACTATTTCATCCGGATAATACATAAAACTGCCTTCCTTTTATAATTGCCATGACTTGGGAATATAGATTTCCTCGTATTTGGAAATAGCAAACCGGTCCGTCATAGCGGCTATGTAATCACATACAATCTTTTCTTCCGGCTCGCCTCTTTTAATTAAATTAATCCAGTCGTCGCTAAGAAGCTCTAAATGATGGCGATAATAGCTGTACAGGGTCTGCACCAGCATTTCTGCTTTTCCCTCTTCGCTTTTGGCTTCCTTATTCTGATAAACACGTTCAAACATAAATCTGCGAAGCTTCTGCATGGCTTCTGCCACAGGCTCTGACATCATGATGTCATTCTTATCATAGCTGGTACTTACGATATCATGAATAAAATGGTCCAGTCTCTCTCCTGTGGTATAGCCGATTACATCACTGATTTCCTTAGGCACATCCGATTCCTTCAGGATTCCTGCACGGATGGCATCATCCATATCATGATGGATATAGGCAATCTTATCGGAAAATCTGACAATTTTGCCTTCCAGCGTATAGGGCATTCCTTTGGTCTGATGATTCAGAATTCCGTCCCTTACCTCATGGGTCAGATTCAGTCCCTGACCGCCCTTTTCCAGCAAATCCACGATTCTTACACTTTGGTCACTGTGACTGAATCCGAAAGGGCAAACCGCATTTAACGCCCTTTCCCCTGCATGACCGAAGGGAGTATGTCCCAAATCATGTCCCAGAGCAATGGCTTCTACCAAATCTTCGTTCATACGAAGGGCTTTGGCAATGGTTCTTGCATTTTGGGAAACCTCTAAGGTATGGGTCAGACGGGTCCGATAGTGATCCCCTTCCGGTGCCAGAAATACCTGGGTTTTGTCCTTTAGTCTACGGAAAGATTTGGAATGTAAGATTCTGTCCCTGTCTCTCTGATAAACAGGGCGGATGTCGCACTGCTCCTCAGGACGCAGACGGCCTCTTGATTCTGCACTGTAAGCCGCATAAGGACTTAAATATTCTTTTTCCAGACGTTCCAGATTTTCTCGGATATTCATCTTTTGCTCCTATGCCGATTCAGATTCCAACAAAGCTCCTAATTTAATATTCGGCATTTCTTCTCAAAATCCTTTTTTATTTTTCAATATAAAAATCTAAAAAAAGAAGCCCCTAAAGGCTTCTTAAAAACTTGGTAAGGTCTTCTAGGGTTTTCCCCAGAATCTCTCTTTCCTCTAAACTCAGCTGTGCAATGACGCTCTTAATCATATTTCTGTGAAATTCCGCATGATGGTCAAATGCTTTTTCACCTTTCTCCGTGAGGGATAGAAGCACTACTCTTTTATCCTGTGTGCTTCTCTCACGGTTTACATAACCCTTTTCATTTAACCCGTCAATCGCTTTTGTCAGCGTACCCATAGTTACATCCAAGCTTTTGGCTACCACAGAGCTGGGTCTTTTTTCCTCCATGCCGATAGCTTCTATCACATGCATATCATTTACGGTAATATCACTGAATTCATCCACAATCAGGGATTTTTCCTCTATATCTAAAATATCATGAAATAAAGACACTAATAACGTGTTCAGAGTCTGATCAAGATTCATACTATCACAATCCTTTTCTACCAGGTAACAAGTGCAGCACCCCATGTTAAGCCTGCACCGAAACCGGCCAATACAATTTTATCACCTTTGTTTAACATTCCTGCCTTATTTACTTCGTCCAAAAGAATGGGTACACTTGCTGCTGATATATTACCACATTTCTGCAGATTTGTGGGAAACTTTTCCATCGACTGTCCCAATCTTTTGGATACTGCTTCAATAATCCGGATATTTGCCTGGTGCAGTACAAAATATTTCACTTCATCAGGACTTACGCCTGCATCACCCAGCACCTTGCTGATTGCCTCCGGAACAGTTCGTACTGCAAACTTGTAAACCTCCTGTCCGTTCATGGATGTATAATCAAGGGCTGTATCATTTGTTACAAAGGGGTTGTTTACCGGTCTGTTACAGCAACTCAGCACGCCGCCCTTTGCTCCGTCAGAACCCTGAGTCATGCTGATAATACCCTCTTCTGACTTCTCTACCACTGCTGCTCCTGCGCCGTCTCCAAACAGTACACAGGTGCTCCGATCCTCCCAGTTCATCATCTTAGAAAGTACTTCTGCACCGATAATCAATGCTTTGCGGAAGGTTCCCGATGCAAAGTATGCATTGGCAATACCAAGTCCGAATAAAAATCCGGAGCATGCCGCATTAATATCAAAGGCTGTTGCGTTCACGGCACCAATGGCACTTTGTACTTCACAGGCTGTTGATGGAAAGTGTCTGTCTGTGGAAACGCTGCCTACAATAATCAGGTCAATTTCTTCCGCCTGTGTCTTAGCATCCTCAAGTGCTCTTTTTGCTGCTTCTACAGCCAAAGAGGTAGTTGTCTCCTGGATAGCCATATGCCTCTGTTCTATACCCGTACGGCTTTTAATCCATTCATCGGAGGTTTCAACAATTGTCTCCATTTCCGTATTGGTCAGCACCTTCTTAGGCAGACAGCTTCCCGTACCTATAATTCTTGTCGTCATGACAATTCCTCCTCAAATTCTTTCATAATATCTGCTACCCATTCAAGCTCTTTTGCTTTATAGGCATTGGCACCGCAGAATAAAAGTCCCTCCTGTGTCAGACCCCTTACTGCATTTATCAGGGCATCGGTAATGCAATAAGGAATTTCTGCAGGATTACATTTGGCAAGGCACTGATGGCACTTATCCTTTACCACCTCTGCTTTTGCCACCTGATCCAGAAACAGATTTTTGATGGCTCTGCCGGGCATTCCTACAGGACTTTTCACGATAATAATATCTTCTTCTTTTGCCTGAATGTACGCTTCCTTATAACGGATATCCGCATCACACTCATAAGTAGTTACGAAACGGGTGGCTACCTGCACACCGTCAGCGCCCATTTCCATATACGCAAGAGCATCCTTACCTTCATAAATACCGCCTGCCGCTACCACGGGAATTCTGCTTCCTTCCTCTGTTTCCCGGACACGGCTGATAATCCGTTTTACTTCTTCCTCATAGTTCATCGCCTCAATATGGGCAAGTTCTTCCGCTTTAAAGCCCAAATGTCCGCCGGCTAACGGGCCTTCGATTACTACCATGTCCGGAAGCTTATTGTATTTCTTTTTCCAATATTTACTGATAACATCAAAGGACTTTAACGAAGATACGATGGGAGCAATTTTGGTTCCTGAGTCTTTCACAAATTGAGGCAGTTCCACCGGAAGTCCTGCTCCCGAAATAATCAAATCTACTCCCGCTTCTACGGCTGCCTTTACATATTTCTCGTAAAACCTGGTTGCTACCATGATATTTACGGCAACTACACCACAGCCTTTTGCAATTTCTTTTGCCTTCTTTATTTCTTCTTTCAGCACTCTCAAATTGGTTTCTACAGGATTTTTGTCCCACATAGGGTCACGAAAGCCAATCTGGGCGGAGGAAATGACTCCTACGCCGCCGTTAAGGGCTACAGTTCCTGCCAGAGAAGAGAGGCTGACGCCTACTCCCATCCCCCCTTGAATCACCGGTATCTTTGCTGTCAAATCACCGATTTTCAAAGCAATGTCTTTTTTCATAAATGCCTCACATATTAGTATTTTCTAAAACGCATGTAACGATCCTGTGCAATGGCTTCTCCGTCCATGCCGTCAAATCTCTTTAAGAAATCAACCATTTTTTCCTTCATAAAGCCTGCAATATCACGGGCTGTAACACTGTCTGCACCGCCAAACTCCGGAATGATTCTCTCTATTACCGAAAGAGCAGCTAAATCATCTGCAGTAATGCCCATAACACCTGCCGCTTCCTCCGCACGCTTACCGTCTTTCCACAAAATGGAAGCAAAACCTTCAGGCGAGAGGATAGAATAGGTAGAATTTTCCAGCATCCACACTTCATTTCCTACTGCCAACCCCAGTGCACCGCCGCTGCCGCCTTCACCAATAATAATAGAAAGCACCGGCACCTTGAGACCTGCCATTTCAAATAAATTTCTTGCAATAGCTTCTCCCTGTCCTCTTTCTTCTGCTTCCATGCCCGGATAAGCACCGGAGGTATTTACAAAGCAGATAATGGGACGTTTGAACTTTTCTGCCTGCTTCATCAGACGCAGTGCCTTACGGTATCCTTCCGGAGATGTCATTCCGTAATTGCGCTTGGTACATTCCTCTACGTCATTGCCCTTTTGTACGCCGATTACGGTTACAGGCTGTCCGTAAAGCCATGCAATTCCGCCGATAATGGCTTTATCATCACCGAAGCTTCTGTCACCGTGAAATTCGATAAAATCATCAAAAATCATATCAATATAAGTAAGTGTTGCCGGACGGGTTAGGCTTCTTGCTTCCTTTACCTTCTGCCAGGGAGTCTTTCTTGTTTCCTTTACCATACGCTCTTTGGAAATCTCAGAGGGTCTGAATTTCACAGGTTCACTAGTAAAAGAACTAAAATTCGTATTGCTTGCAGAAATCCGATGGCTCTTTACAATTTCATAAAGAGTTCTCTTTAAATCATCACGTTCCACAATGGCATCCACCATGCCGTGCTCAACCAAAAACTCCGCTCTTTGAAAACCTTCCGGAAGCTTCTGACCGATGGTCTGCTCAATGACCCTGGGACCGGCAAAACCGATTAATGCACCAGGCTCAGCCAAAATAATATCACCCAGCATAGCAAAGCTTGCAGTCACACCTCCGGTTGTAGGGTCTGTCAACACCGGTACATAAAGAAGTCCTGCTTCGGAGTGCTTTTGTAATGCTGCAGAAGTTTTTGCCATCTGCATCAGGGAAATAATCCCTTCCTGCATTCTGGCACCGCCAGAGCAGCAGAAAATCACCACGGGAAGCTTCTCCTTGGTAGCTTTTTCTACCATAAGGGCTATTTTTTCACCCACTACGTGTCCCATACTACCCATCAAAAATCTGGCATCACAGACACCCAGTGCTACCTTTTCCCCAAAGATTTCGCCAAGACCTACGGTAACACCTTCATGAAGGCCTGTCTTTTCCTTCACATCGGAAAGTTTTTCTTCGTAACCGGGAAAATCAAGAGGATTGCTGACTTCCAAGTCTTCAAACCAGGGAATAAAAGTTCCCTTATCGCAAACCATACGGATTCTGTTTTTAGTCCGTACACGGAAATAGCTTCCGCAGGCTGTACATACATAGGCGTTAGTAACAACTGCGTCCTTATCAAGTACTTTTCCGCATTCAGGACAAACAACCGTTGCTTTCTCTTCCGGTTTTTCTTTTTTTCTGTCTTCTTTTTTTCTGTTTTCTTTTTGTTCTGCAGCTTTCACTGCCTCCGGCGCATCTTCTCCTTTGATGTTGATGTACCGGTTTCTATGAAATAATCTAGCCATATTAAACCTTTCTTACTGCCTTTAAGCCCTATGAAATGGCAAAGGTCAGTTCAGCCTGGGCTGCAACCTTTCCGTTTACAAGTGCTGTGGCCTTACCGATTCCAATCGGTCCTTTCACCTTAATAATTTCTGTCTCCAGCATCAGCACATCGCCCGGCACTACCTTCTGTTTGAATTTTGCTGAATTAATGGCTGCAAAATACGCTGTTTTTCCTTTGTTCTCTTCCAGGCTTAGAATTGCCACCGCACCGGTCTGTGCCAATGCTTCAATAATCAGCACACCGGGCATAACCGGTTCTCCGGGAAAATGTCCGTTAAAGAAGGGTTCGTTGTAGGAAACACACTTCTTTGCAACGGCTCTTACACCGGGCTCCATTTCTTCGATTGTATCTATCAGCATAAAGGGCTGTCTGTGGGGAATAATCTCCATAATTTCTTTTGCACTAAGTAATGACATACGCCTGCTCCTTCCATCTGCGGCATCCCGCCGCCCTATTCATCTGCCTTTTATCCGTTTCTGTCTAATCTATGCCTCGTATTTCTTTAACAGAATACTTGCATTGTGTCCGCCGAATCCCAAAGAATTACTCAATGCATAAGGCACTGCTTCCTCATAGGCTTCCTTACAGTAATCAAGGTCAATTTCCTCATCGGGCGTTGTGTAACCTACTGTCTTATGAATAAAACCTTCCTCCATCTGCTTTACGCAGGCAACAAATTCTACTGCACCGGCAGCACCTAAAAGGTGTCCGATCATAGACTTGGTAGAGTTGATGCGCAACTTCTTTGCATGGTCACCAAATGCCAGCTTAATGGCTCTGGTTTCAAACAAATCGTTGTGATGGGTTGCCGTTCCGTGAGCATTGATATAAGTAAGCTCTTCAGGTACAACACCACCATCCTTCATGGCTGCAAGCATGGCCTTAGCCGCGCCCTGTCCGTCCTCTGCCGGAGAAGTAATGTGATAGGCGTCATTGGAGCATCCGTATCCGATTACTTCTGCATAAATGCGTGCGCCGCGCTTCTTTGCATGTTCTAATTCTTCCAGTACCACAACACCGGCACCTTCCCCCATAACAAAACCGCTGCGGTTCTTATCAAAAGGCAGGGAACACTTATCAGGGTCTTCCACCGTGGATAATGCGGTCAGGGAGCAAAAGCCTGCCACACCGATGGGAGTTACGGAGCTTTCTGCGCCACCTGCCACCATCACATCTGCATCCCCATACTGAATCGCACGGAATGCTTCACCGATAGAATTGGTGCCGGATGCACATGCAGTTACCACATTAAGGCTTTTTCCCTTTAAACCGTACTGGATTGCAACATTTCCTGCTGCCATATTGGAAATCATCATAGGAACTAACAATGGATTTACCTTGGAAGGTCCCCTGTTTACCAGCTTGTCATATTCTCTTTCCATGGCCTGAAGGCTTCCGATACCGGAGCTTACCGCACAGCCTACCATATAAGGGTCTTCCTGCTCCATATTGATACCTGAATCCTTAAGAGCTTCACCTGCTGCTGCAACCGCGTACTGGGAGAAAAGTTCCATACGCTTCGCTGCCTTAAAATCCATGTACTCTTTTCCTTCAAAGCCTTTTACTTCTGCTGCCACATGGGCTTTGTACTCTGTTGTATCAAACTTTGTAATGGTAGCAAATCCATGCTTTCCTTCCTTTAAGGACTGCCAGAATTCTTCTACACTTAATCCTACGGGAGTAATGGCTCCCATTCCTGTTACAACTACTCTTCTACTCATTTTTACAGCCTCTCTTTGCTTTCCTAAAATACCATTCCGCCGTCTACCGCAATGGTCTGTCCTGTTACATAAGAAGATGCATCCGATGCAAGAAATACCACAACTCCTGCGATATCATCGGGTGTACCGATGCGACCCATGGTAATTTGTCCCTTAATTGCTTCCTTTGCACTCTCAGGCATTGCATCCGTCATATCGGTTTCAATAAACCCGGGAGCCACCGCATTTACTCTGATACCTCTGCTGCCGAGCTCCTTAGCCACACTCTTAGTAAGACCGATTAAACCTGCCTTAGCGGCGCTGTAATTTGCCTGGCCTGCATTGCCGGAAACACCGGATACAGATGAAATATTAATAATGCTTCCGCTTCTCTGCTTAAGGAAATAACGGGATGCATGACGGATGGTATGAAAAGCACCTTTTAAATTCACGTTAATAACCTTTTCAAAATCCTCTTCGCTCATCTTCATCAAAAGTCCGTCTCTTGTAATACCTGCGTTGTTAACAAGAATGTCCAGATGACCATACTTCTTAATGATTTCTCCAATCATATTTCCACAGCTCTCAAAATCAGATACATCACAGCCGTAGCTTTCTGCCTGACCACCATTTGCCAAAATGGTATTTACCACTTCTTCTGCTTTTTCCTTTGAGCCCTGATAATTTACAATAACCGTTGCACCACAGGATGCAAGCTTAATGGCAGTTGCCCTGCCGATTCCTCTGCTTGCTCCGGTGACTAATGCTACTTTATTCTCAAGCATCTTAAATTTCCTCCAAACACTTTGCTAAATCTTCCCACTTATCCACATTGATAACCTTGCTTTCAGGACTGATTTTTCGTACAAATCCTGCAATGGTCTTTCCGGGTCCGATTTCAATAAAGGTGTCCACACCGTCTGCTACCATACGTTCCACAGATTGCTGGAAGCGTACCGGGGAGGAAACCTGCTTCATTAAAAGTTCTTTTACAGGTGCTGCCTCTTTTACATAATCGGCTGTCAGGTTTGCCACATAGGGAATACTAAATTCAGAAATTTCCACATTCTTAAGCACTTCTCCAAGCTTCTCACCTGCACCTGTAAGCAGCTGACTATGGAAAGGACCGCTTACCTTTAAGGGAAGTACACGTCTTGCTCCTGCATCTTTTAATGGCTGTGTTGCCTTTTCGATTGCATCTGCCCATCCGGTGATTACAATCTGTCCGGGACAATTGTAGTTGGCAATGGAAACCACACCGTCAACCTTAGAAAGCACTTCTTCAATGACAGGATACTCAAGACCAAGTACTGCTGCCATTGCGCCTCCTTCCGGTACCGCTTCCTGCATGAATGCGCCTCTGTGAAGCACTGTCTGAAAAGCATCCTCTGCTTTCATGGCACCGGATGCCACAATAGCAGAATATTCACCGAGGCTTAATCCTGCAGTCACTTCAGGTTTCAGTCCATTTTCCTCCAGTACCTTTAAGATAGCAACCTCCGTTGTCACCATAGCAATCTGTGTATACTTTGTCTGGTTAAGATTTTCATTTTCTTCAAAGCAAAGAGCCGGAATATCCAGCCCTGTCACTTCACTTGCCTGATGAAATACCGCTTTCGCAGTTTCTGAATTCTCATAAAAATCCTTACCCATTCCCGGATACTGTGCGCCCTGTCCCGGGAACACAAATGCGATTTTACTCATGTAAGTAGTTCTCCTTTCCAAAGAGCTTTTAGTACCTGTTATTTGTTCAAAAGCTCCTTAGCCTGCGTCATAATCTCTTCAATCATTTCCTGACAAGTCATTTCTTTATCAATTAAGCCTGCAATCTGGCCTGCCATTAAGGTTCCGTTTACTACATCTCCGTCAATCACTGCCTTGCGAAGTGCACCAAGTGTTAAATACTCAAGGTCTTCCAAGGAAGCCCCTTCTTTTTCCAGTCTTAAGTATTCCTTAGTCATCTTGTTACGGATCTGACGAACGGGATGACCGGTACTTGTTCCCGTAATTACGGAATCAATATCTTTTGCTTTAATTACCTGTTCTTTATAATTTGCATGTACAATGGACTCCTTTGCCACAACAAAACGGGTTCCCATCTGTACTGCTTCTGCCCCCAGCATCATTGCTGCTGCAAATCCTCTTCCGTCTGCAATACCGCCTGCGGCGATAACAGGAATATTTACAGCATCCACTACCTGCGGCACTAATGTCATAGTGGTGGCAGAACCGATATGTCCGCCGGACTCTGTTCCTTCCGCAACCACTGCATCTGCTCCGGCTCTCTCCATCAGCTTCGCCATTGCCACGCTGGCTACAACAGGAATTACCTTTACGCCGGCTTCTTTCCAGGCTCCCATAAATTTAGCAGGATTACCTGCTCCTGTTGTTACCACCTTTACACCTTCTTCGATTACCACCTTGGCAACCTCTTCGGCGTTGGGATTCATCAGCATTACATTAACACCAAAAGGCTTATCAGTTAATTCCTTTGTCTTACGGATCTGTTCTCTGACAATTTCAGCCGGTGCACTGGCTGCACCGATAATTCCAAGACCGCCTGCATTTGATACGGCAGCTGCCAGATGATATTCCGCTACCCATGCCATACCGCCCTGAATAATAGGATATTTAATTCCAAGCAGTTTTGTAATCTTTGTTTCCATTAAGCTTTATGCCTCCACGCCTTTGTCTTTTAAATAATCCATAACTGCACCAACAGTAGTAATCTTCTCTAAATCGGAAGAGTCGATTTCTACATCATATTCTTCTTCCAATGCCATAACAAGCTCAAATAAATCTAAAGAATCTGCTTCCAGATCTTCTTTAAACTTTGTTTCTGCTGTAATTTCTACGTCTCCTACGTTTAACTGTTCCTTAATGATTTCTGCTATTCTTTCTAACATGTCTTTTTCTCCTTTTTATGTTTTGATTTTGTTTGACTACGAAATAGTTTGATTTTGAAATTGTTTGATTGTCAAATTATTTCACAGTCAAAGTATATGCCTATAGGTAATATTTGTCAATGCCTTTTTTCATTTTTCATAAAAAAGAGCGGGTAGACCCTATCTGTCTATCCGCTCACATCTTATTATTCTTTCATCCAATCCTTCATATAATCTTCAATAATATAAAATGGTGCCGGTCCGATTCTCAGAATAAAATCGTGATAATCCTTTGCATCAAAATCATCCTTAAGCCTCTTTTGGGCTTCCTCTCTGAGATTCAGCATCTCCAAATAACCAATGAAGTATCCCATGTAATTGGCCGGTTCTTCCACAATGTAGTCAAACATTTCATCGGAAGCTTCCTTATCTGCTACACCAAAGTTTTCTAAATAAGCAAACACTTCATCTCTGTCCCAGCCGTCATAATGAATTTTCATATCCAGATATGCACTTAATGCCAGACTGGTTGCCTGATTTCCGGCATACAAATCTGCAAGGTCTTCTTCCATACCTGCAAATACATAACCGTATTCATGCTCTACATAAGTAGCCCAGCCTTCGGAATAGCCTGTCGTAGAAAACAGATTCCGCACAAGAGGTAAATCACAGGACGATGTATATACATTCTGATATAAATGTCCGGGATATCCTTCATGGGCTAAGGTCGTATACAGATTCATGGTACCTGCACTATCGCCTTCCGTATACTTCTTGTTGATATAGATGGTATTTCCTTCGAAATCATCTACGGGAGGAGTTAAGTAAAATGCAGGGCTCATTTTTTCTTCCATAGAAGTATGTACATACTTAACCGTGTAATTTACCTTTGGCGCCTTGGGGAAATCTTCCTTAATCTGTTCCTCCAGATTGTCCAAAATTTCCTCCGGCTCAAGAGCTTCAAACTCATATTCGGTAAGCTGATCCAAAATCTCCGGATTATCTAAATAAGCTGTCTGCAATTTAACCATATAATCCTTCAAAAACTTTTCTGTTTCGTTTTCCAGTGTTTTGATAGACTTGTTGGAACCGGTAGTAGAACGTACCAGATACTCATAGTATTCCTTGCCGTTCTCATAATGGCAGATGCCCAGATCGTTGGTGCCTGTCCCCTTTAGCTCCTCCAAGCCTTCAATCAGTATTTCATATCCTGCCACAATATCTGTAGTAATGATTTCCTGATTGCGCTTACAGTACGCTTCCTTTTCCTTTTTGGAAAGTCCCTCAAAAGCCTCTATTTTATCATTAAACACTTCAATCATATAGTTTTCTTCCGGATCTTCTATGAAATCCTCACACTGTTCAATGATAGCGTCTGCCGCATAATCGGACATAAACAGTCCTTCTTCTGACTTTTCTTTTTCAAATTCGATAATCTGTTCTGCGATTTCGTCCACGCTTGCTGCAAGCTCCAGATAATCCTCGATATCCTGTTCTCTGCGGAAGGTGTATTCTGCAAGCAATACGGGAAGCTGGGCCTGATAGCCGGTGGTAGGACCCAATATTTCGGAATATAAAATAAAATCCTCTGCTGCCAGCTCCGTTTCCAGATAATCTACTACAATATCATAAGTCAACTGCTGCTCTTTGGAAAGATTGTCCCTGTCAAAGCGTTCGATTTCCTCCAGTAATGCTTCCATTTCTTCATAACCGGATTCAAACTCTTCCAGGGAATAAGTTCCTAATGACACTTCATAATCCGTAATTCCGTAGTTCTCCGGATAAGCCAGTGTATAATGCAAATTAATGGTATTTAA
Source organism: Lachnospiraceae bacterium (assembly GCA_017411305.1). Taxonomy (GTDB): domain Bacteria; phylum Bacillota; class Clostridia; order Lachnospirales; family Lachnospiraceae; genus Suilimivivens. The sequence continues at coordinate 42,034 of JAFQQI010000043.1, read as the reverse complement.
GGAAATTTCATCCCTGAAAAGCTCTTCCATACATTCATCAAAGGCTTCCGGCCCGTATTGTTTCCTCTGCCACCACTTCACTCCAATGATAGCACCGATAACCGCCAAGAATATAAAAAGCAATACGATGGCTAAAATAACAAATCCTTTTTTATTCTTTTTTTCCGGTATTATCTCTTCCTGTACAGGTTGCGATGCATTTTCCTGTACCTGTATTGTTTCCTCATTCATGTAAATTCTCCCTTTTACCCATTATTACCGCTTGATACCTGCCAATTCTTCCGAATAACTTCCTCTATGGATTTTGTCCTCAAATTGTTCTTTCGGCAATGGTTTATCAAATAAAAAGCCCTGTACCACGCGGCAATTATTTTCACGCAGATACTCAAGCTGCTGCACAGTTTCCACACCTTCAGCCACAACCTCCATCTGAAGTTCTGTAGCCATATTAATAATGTTGGATAAAACAATCTTGTCATTTTCTTCCAGATTGTCAATAAAGCTCTTGTCTATCTTCAGCACATCCACCGGGAAGGAACGGAGCATATTCAGGGAAGAATAACCGGTTCCGAAATCGTCAATAGACATACTTACATTATAGCCCTTCAGTTCTTCCATAAAGTGAACCAGTAAATCGCTCTCAACCTCATCCACAGTCTCTGTCAGCTCCACTTCTATATACTTACTTTCGGTAGAATACTTATCCAGTACATTCATGATATCCTTGGCAAGATTGGGGTTTGATAAATGCTTTCTGGAAAAGTTCACGGAAACCTTAATCGGCTGGATTCCTCTCTTAAGCCAATCCCTGATATCCATGCATACCTGCTCTAGCACATAGAAATCAAGAGCGCATACCATATCCGTCTGCTCGATAACGGGAATAAACTCTGCAGGACTGATCACGTTACCGTCCTGAATCCATCTGGCAAGGGCTTCAGCTCCTACAATACTGTAATTTTCCGTATGTACCTTAGGCTGATAATATACACTAAATTCCCTATTACCGATTGCCTTGGTAAAGCTTGATACAATTTGCTTCTGTTTAAAGCTTTTCTTTCGAAGCTCGGGAGATACAAACATATAGGGCTTCTTCTCCACATGCTTGGCAATATTCAGTGCTGTACTGCAATCATCAAGAACCTGTCCGCTTGCCTTGATGTGCTCATCGATTTCAGAAACACCGGCTACCGCAGATATCATAACCGGCACATTTCTTCCGGCCAGCATTCCTTCTACCTCCACACCGGCTAAAAGCTTTAAGAATTCCTCGGTTCTTTCTTTCTGAATCAATGCTACAAAATTATCTCCGCCAAGTCGTCCCAAAAGCTCTTTACCTGTCAAAAATGCTTTAAGAATATTACAGTATCTGACAATAATCTGATCGGTTTCTCTAGAACCAAACTTCTTATTTACCAGACTGAAACGAGATAAATTAAAATAATATGCATTATAGTCTGTAAGTTCTCCATTAGCAAGAAGCCCGTCCATATAAGTCAGAATGCCGCCCGAATTGGGAAGTCCCGTCAGACTGTCATTCAGTCCCATATACTTAACAAGATTAATCAGACGCCATCTACCGCAATGAATAAAAATCAAATCAATAAGGACATCCAAATCCTTCTTTTCCTCATCGGAAAAAGACTTCTTATTACAATCTGCAAAAATCTGAAAAACCACATTGCCATTCTCGCCTGTTGTAAAATGCTTTTCAAAACCACAAGCCTCTTCCATAGGCAGCTTGCTTCGGTATAGGAACGCATGCTTACGCATCCCGCTTTTCAGGAAAAAATTTCCTCCCACCGTAAAATCAAGCTGTATTCCCCCTATCCCATATTGACTGCCGAGTTCTTCAAACGCGGAAGGAATTACCACATCAGAGCTCTCATTCGTGGCAAGTATATGTATCAATTTTTCAAGACTTTGAATATTTATCATTTCTCCACCCTTAACATCGGTAAAATTTCTCAATTACTATTCTATCTGTTTTTTCCTTTATTTTCAATCTTTTTCCAAATACTTTGCTATCGTCTCCTCCAGCTTTCTTGCTTCTATCGGTTTCGACAGATAATCCACAAATCCCTCCGACATATATTGTTCTCTCATACCTTCAATCGCATTGGCAGTCAGAACGATTACCTTCGTTTCCCGATTAAGATTGTCTTTATCCGCCTGAATCATATGGAAGGTTTGTACACCGTCCGGTTCCGGCATCATATGGTCCATAAGAATCAGGTCGTATTTTTTATCCTTTGTCATCTTCAGGCATTCGTTTCCCCCGCCTGCCATATCAAGCTGTACCTGCGTATTTTTTAAGAGTCCTCTGATAACCATCAGATTCATCTTGTTATCATCTACTACAAGAATCTTGGCATCAGGTGCCACCAGATGAAATTCTTTTTTCGGTGCTTCTTCTTTTTCCTTTGTTTTTGCTCGCGGAGCTCCCATGGCCGTTTCATCTACCACTTCCTGAGGAATTTGTACCGTAAAGCAGCTGCCTTCTCCGGGTTTACTTTGTACATCAATGGTACCGTTCATGGCTATTACCAATTGTTTGGTAATATTAAGTCCCAGCCCTGTACCTTGTATGTATCGGTTTTTGGAAAGCTCAAGTCTCTGGAAGCTGTCAAACAGCCTTTCCATATCTTCCTTACTGATTCCCATACCGGTGTCCTTAACGGAAAACTGTAAGAAGAACCGGTTCTCTTCACGTAATCCCTTGGCAGAAAACGTAACGCTTCCTTGCTCCGTATATTTTACCGCATTGGATAACAGATTGTTTAAAACCTGCTTAATACGGATTTCATCCCCTTTCAATACTGCAGGCATGCTTTCATCAATATCCAGCTTTACTTCTAACGCTTTTTGACCTGCACGGACATTAGCACCTAATATGACATCATTAATCAGGGTCGCAAGAGAATAATCACTTTCCACAATTTGTAATTTTCCTGCTTCGATTTTGGAAAAATCCAAAACATCATTAATCAGTCCCAACAGCATATGACTGGCACTTTTAATATTGTTTGCATACTCTTCTATTGCTTTATCCTTATTCTCTCTCAAAATCATTTCGTTCATGCCGACAACTACATTAATCGGTGTTCTGATTTCATGAGACATATTGGCAAGGAACTTTGCCTTTGATTCGCTTGCCGCAATGGCAGTCTGCTTATCCCTTTCCACTTTAACAAAGTCACGAATGGTTTTCAGTCCGCACATAAACAACAAAATAATTAAGCCGATACCCAGTGCAACCCCGTTCAATCGTGTATCTACTTTATAAACCAGACTCATTTCAAAAATTCCGGCTACGGAAACGCCGATAAAGCCGATTGCTACTTCTTTGTAATCTTTGACATATCCTTTAACTGTGTCTCTGACTATCGTAATAATCATCAGCAAAATGAGAGCGATGATAATTGCATGGGAGCCGCCCATGGTTTCAAAAAAGTCTTTGATATTAAACATTTGCAGCACCATCATTACCACGAAATTAATCACGGTGCAAACACCGATTGCAAAATAGGCCTTTTGATATCGTCCTTTTTGAACATCGTTTACATAGCAAACAAAGGGATAAGGCAAAAGTGCAATCATCAAAAATCCCATCCACATCGCCACTGTAGTACTCGGCAAGATAAACTGTCGTACTTTTGATTCCGCAATCAACCAAGTAGATGCAATTAAAAGTACATGCCCCAAATATAGCAGGTCCACTTCCTGCTTATACCAAACCCGGATAAGCATACAAACTACGATAACCATCAGGCCGATAAGAAAAATCAGTGCTGCCAATATTGCTCCGGCACCATAATAATAGAGAAAATGGCTCTTAATGTCTTCCTCTTCTCCCTGATAAATATCACTGACATAATTGGCATAATTTGACTTACTCATAAATTCAATCCGAAGTGTTTTGCCCGCATCAGATTCATAGATTGGAAAAAGTACATAAGTCATGGTACTTGTTTTGCCAAACTTCTGGGTTTCTAAGGTCGAATATGCTTTACGCAATTCTTCGCCCACATAAATATTCAACTCCTGCTGCATACTACGCGCACAAAGCCAGGTATCTGTCTGATTTTCCGGAAGCTGTGTAGAAATAACACCCCACTCTCCGTAAGAAACATCGCAACTTCCGGGAATCGTAACAGGAACCTTATTGCCATCCGGCATCTCCTGTACCCACTGTGCTTCAAAATTCTGAAAAGTACTGCCTTCCATGACATCATTTTCCGGCAATACATTTTCTCCAATGATAAAGAACAAAAAAGAAAAGATTAGAAAAATCCCCAGTATCCACTTTATAATTTTCATCCCGCGATTAATCTTATCGTTCATACCTTCCTCGCATTTACACATCTGCTTCTAATACTTTGTATAGCTGTTATCAGCATTTTATAATACCTCTGTTTTACATTGTAGTATAAATTTCCTATTTATACAAGAAAATGTATTTCTATAATCCTTTTATTGCATCCTTTATCCACTGCATAAGCAAGCTGATTTGCAATTCATACTTTTTCAATTCTTCTATGGTAGCTTCTGCTTGTTTATTTCCTTCTATGCAATCTTCCTTTTTGCTGCCTTCTAATCCCAATGCCCGCTTTACGTTGTATTCCAGCCATCCTAACATCCCATCAAAGCTACATGCCATGACAGCTTCCCAATTCACACCGGAAATTTTACAGTTCTCCATGTAAGCACATAATAATGCATCAAAATGCTTTCTCTGATAATTCCCCTCTTTATCCGCAATCCAATAATTTAATACTTCCAGCAGCTCCTGAAAAGGATTCACATATCCTGCAGCTTCCCAGTCAATCAGGTAAGCCTGTCCCTGATTCCACATTACATTTTTAGGGTCTAAATCTCTGTGGCTGATTACTTGGTTTTGCAAAATTTCCTGTTGATATTTTACTATAGTTTCATCTATCTGCTTAATCCTGTCTAAGTTCTGCTTTAAGGTATGATAGCACTCTGCCTGCTGATTTCCCGCAAGATTCAAATAAGCATCCCAATCGTACATCCCCCTGGCTTCTGTATTTGGCATCACTCCTCTTACTTCTGCATTTGCACTGTGGATTTGTCCCAAAATCCTGCCAATTTGTGTACAATGATACTCCGTAATTTCAGGTACAAAAATGCTTCTGCCTTCCAGCCAATCATAAATCAGGTAACAATCGCCGCCTGATTCTATCACATGCCGGCCGCCAAAGCTCTTTGCTGCTATTAGCGGCACAACACCTAAGAACTTATGCGCAATCTGTTCGGAATTTATCATGTTCTGCATAGCATCCGGTCTTTTCATAATATCCGGATTCAGCCACTTAATGGCATACTCTCCCTGTTCTGTACACACATGGTACATAGTGTGTAATAATCCGCCTGATACCTGCTGTATGGTACCTTTTATCCTGCCTAAGTTGCAGGTTGCACATAGTGCTTCTATTTTTTTCATTGTCATAAAATCCTTTCATTTATGATGCCTGTCGTGAGATTGTCTTCCTATGGCGCTGTTCTTTATGCATTCCTGTATCACTAATAGTATTATGTACATCGTCTATTACATTGTAAGATGATTTATTCCTGTTCGTCAATGTTATCGAAAGTATACCAATGTTAAATACTCCCTACAAAAGATATAATTTTTTAAATAATAAACACGAAAAAAAGCAGGTCGCTTGACCTGCTCTAGATGGGACTTGAATGAATTCGTACCTAAAAAACACAATAGAAAGGGGCTTTTCAGCACATCATCTTCAAGTGTAACAAACTTCCGCATAACCTTTACAAATGAAATTTTGTAGAATATCCTATTACTTTTCCCATTCTGATTTTAACAATGCATAATAAACTGCATCACAAATTCCTTGATTGTTTTTGTCTGCACTTCGCATAGTTCCCTCATATTTCATTCCACACTTCTCCATTACCTTACCAGAATTAGGATTTTTAGGGTCATGTCTAGCTTCAACACGATTAACTCCAATCTCTTCAAAAAAGAACTTCATTACTTCTTGCATTGCTTCAGAAGTAATTCCCTTATTCCACCAATTACGCCCTATGCAATATCCAATCTGAACCATGGAAATGTCTTCTTTCATATCAACAGCACTTATGCTACCAATAGGCACATCCCCATTTTCTTTTAAAACAATAGCCCATTGATAATATTTCTCGTTAGAATAAGAATTTACCCAATCATCTGTTACATATTTACTTACATCAGCACTTGAATGTGTAGGCCATGTTAAAAATTTGGTTACTTCACTATCTGATGCCCAATTTTTGTACATAGCATCTGCATCTTCGCTAACAAATCTCCTTAAAATCAATCTTTCGGTTTCTAATCTCTGTGTTCCACAATGTTTCATAATGTCTTCTCCCTTTTGTCTCAAACAGATAAATTCAATTTATCTATCATTATATCACGCTTTCCAACATGAGCAACTGTTACCAGACAGAATGATTTCTGACTTTGCAGGTCACAAAGATATTTCTACAACACAGAAATATTATATTCATTCTGTTACATCACTTACAGATAAAGCGGATGTATTTGCCAAAGTTTTCAAGCCAAAAGCGGTGTGACAAAGTGTAACAAAAAATTTCATAAGGGCAAAAGAAAAAAGCCTTGAATTTTCAAGGCTTTTTCTTAAAAGGTTACTGCGGAAGATGGGACTTGAATGAATTTGTACCTAAAAAAACACGATAGAAAGGGGCTTTTCAGCACATCATCTTCAAGTGTAACAAAAGTGTAACAAACTTCCGCATGACTTTGCATATTTAACAATTATCTTCAACATGTTTTGTCCATATATTCGCTAATTATTTGTGTTACTTTATCTATATCTTCATCAGGAATTACTATCTCAAAAAATAGTTCTTCCGCTCTTTTAGCCTGTGCTACTAACATTTCTAAACCACCATATGCAGGAATGTTTTTTTCTTTGGCATATTTCATTAATTGTGTTTCCTTTGGATTTGCAATTAAGTCTATAACCGCAGATAATTTATAATATCCCTCTAAGGTCATTGGACTTTCATCTACATTAGGAAACATTCCTATTGGTGAGGTATTTATAATTATATCAACATCACTATGTAAGTTTAATGCTTCATCATATGTAATGACGCCAGTAGTCGCTTGTCGTTTTACAACAATAATCTCTTTTGCTCCATAAGTTCTCAAATAGTGAAACACAGGTTGTGCTACTCCACCATTACCCAACACCATAACTTTTTTGTCTCTTATGTCAATGTCATGTATTTGAAGCAAATATTTAAAGCCATAATAATCTGTATTATATCCAAATAATATACCATTGTTATTCACTACTGTATTAACAGAACCAATTATTTGAGCATCTTCATCCATTATATCAATCAACTTCATAACTTTCTGTTTGTATGGTACAGTTATATTTAATCCTTTATAAGACTTTTCAGTAACTTTCTTTACAAATTCTTGCTCATTTAATTCAAACAACAAATAATCATTTAACCCAAAGCACTTATGTATTTCTTTTGAATAGCTATGTTTTAATACAGAACCAATTAATCCATACATATTACAAAACTCCTCTGAAATTATATTTGAACGCAACAACCATTATATCACGGTTTCCAACATGTACAAATACCTTTCACGCATTCTTTTTAATCGTGATGTATGTTGTTTCAATTCCACGCTCTTCATCTTTTACTTTTTTAATCTTCACTAGGTCTTTATTCTTGGAAAGAAGCAACTCCATAAATTTCAAATCTTCTTCAAATAGCGTTTCACTCTGTGGCTTGGCTAGGTTCTTGCTATATAAATAGCGGTGCTGTCCTTTGGACATGGTAATTAGTTCCTTGGTTATGTACTTTGTGATATAGTTGCTCACTTTTTCGGTGCTTTCTATTTTGGTGGCGGTAGTAAAACCATATTTGAAACTACGCTTATTGATGTTATAGATTTCTTTTCCATTCTTAACAATGCCACTATTTTCAAACTTCAACTTATCACAATTAACACCAATGCCATGAAAATGCCAACGCTTGCTTTTGTGCAATTCTGGAACAAATAGATATTTAAAATCTGGGTTTTGGTCTTTCACATTTTTTAGAAACTGATAGACACGATTATAACATTCTTCATAATTAAAACTATCTACTTGTTCAGGGTCAAAAGTGATAGTGAAGAACCAACCACCACTCCAATCATTTGCGAACGCATACTCATAGATTTTCTTTTGGGTACGCTTCAAACTAGAAACCGCACTTTTTTCAATGCTTTCATCGGTACGAACCGCACCTGTTTCCAAATTGTACTCTTTTCCGTCTGCACCAACGAAATACTCTACTCTTTTAGTCTTGCTTCCAAAGTTGGTTACGATTGGCAAACTATACAAAATGTATTCTTCTTTGTTGAAATAGGTGGTGTGCTTCACATTATAATTAACCACCCTTTTCAAATTCTTCTTTTGTAGTCGTTTCTCTACAATCTTGTTTTTAAATGCTTCTTTCTTTTCATGTTGCTCACATATCAAATCAAATATTGTAGCCATATATACCTCCTTGATTTCCGCCCAAAGTGTTGTCTATGTCAAGTAAGACAACACACGCAGGCACATTATTTTTATTGGTATATAAAGCATGATTTTTCTGGCGTGCTTGTGTTTGGTCTGTATAGCCATTTTTGAAATTGTGGGATCACCGCAACCAACATATTAGGTTTGAGGAGGTGATTAGATTGAAAGAAGAAACATTAGATGAAATGCTCCAACGCTTATCAATGGAATGCATGGAAGAAACAAAAAGACTAAATGCAGCTGAAAGCGGAACGGAACAATTTGAAGAAATGGTCGAAAAATACCAGCGTCCTAATTTTGACGATGAAGAACGATAAAGCAAAAGCCCCAAAGACCTAATCTCATTAGGTCTAGGGGCTTATGCCTTTGACAAGATTTAGAAGCATAGGCGGTCTTGTCATTGGCATTATGAGGGGAGGGAATTGAGATGGCTTTATTTTCGTTTCATTGTCAGAATTATAAAAGCGGTGCTTTATTTGGATTGGATAAACACAACCGCAGATTAAACAAGAATTATGACAATCCAGACATTGACCCAGAACGCACACACTTAAACCGCATATATGTAGAACCAAAAGAAACTCTTTATTCACATTGTAAGAAACGCATACACAAAGAAGTGATTGCCAATGGTAATCGTGTGCGTAGTGATAGTAATTGGATATGTGAATGTATCTTTTCTTTTCCTGCGGAATTTCCCATTGAAGAATTAGACCGCTACAATTCACTAATCATTCAATATATGAACGCTAGAACAAATGGGAATGTAGTTCTCGCTGTGGCTCACTGCGATGAGGGTGGTATTCATCTACATGCGGACATATTATTGATAACGGAGGACAATCGCTTATCTTCTAAAACCTTAATCACAAGAGATTTTATTACTTCTATCCATGACAAATTACCGCTTGTACTTCAACATCATGGCTTTGATGTAGAAAGAGGCACTTCTGGAAAAGTGGCAGGACTTAACGCCAAAGAATATAAAAAGAAAATGGAAGAAGAAAAGAAAGCACTTGATAAAAAACTAGATAAAATGGCTGACGAATACAATAAACTAGCAGACCATTACAATCATCTACTTTTAGAAGCAAAGGCTTTGGAAGAAAGGAACATAAGAAAGGCGAAAGAACTATTAGAAGAAATGGAACGCACCAGATAATTACACCAACTGAAAAATGCGGCATGGCACGAAGTGGCTCGGTGCATTTTGATGGCGGTAGGGCAAGGCTTAGTCCTTGCCTTTTTCATGGAAATACTTCGGCATTTTAGGGCTAAAAATGGCTAGAAAATTGATTATTTTTTGACCCCAAAAAGTTGTCAAGGGTTTTGGCAAAAAATATTTCACAAACTTTTTCAAGGGCTAAAAAATTGATTTGATTTTTTCTTTCTGTATAGATTTTTTGGTTCTAAAATCTTCAAAATCTTGTCAAGCGTTTTTTCACTTTTGTGCAATGTGCTGTTCTCAATTTTCGAGCCCCAATTCTCAATTTTTATGCATGATATGATGCAAGTGTAACAAGAACGCGTGCACGGGTTCATAACTTCTAACCATACAATCAGCCTTGCAAACTGGTTGCGGTTAGCACCTTTTTTAAGGAGGACGCTATGAACCGTAATGAATTGAATACTGTAAAAAATGTGATTGAGTTATTGAATAATCTTCCAAAGAGAGATAACCTTAATGTAGATGATGTGTTGAAAGAATTGGACGATATGAGACGCGATACAATCTTAAAACAGCATAAAGAAAATTACAAAGTGTGGCAGGCTAAGGACGGACGCTGGAAAACCAAACTCCCAGACGGAAGCCGTTATGGGAAACTTGTAGCAAAAGCCACATTAGAGAACCTTGAAAACTTCATAGTTGATTATTACAAAGCAATGGGCGAAGAAAAGGAAAACTTAGAAGCTGTATATGCTAAGTTTATAGAATACAAATATTTATCTTCCGAAAAGGGCACAGCCAACAAATTGCAATGGGTTTGGAACACCTACTATAAGGACAGCACCATTATCAAAGTAGAACTTTCAAAAATGACAGTTGGCGATTTATCGGATTGGCTTTTAGAACTGATTGATAAACGAAATCTTACAAAAAAGAGATATTTGGAAGTCAAAGGTTTAATGAACCAACTCTATGACTATTGCATTAGTCACAATATGGTGCAGATAAATCTGCCACGCCAACTTGGTATGCCTTCAAAAAATGTTTTCGTTGAGACAGAAGCAAAACCAGAAGAAGAAATTATTTATTCTAGCGACACCAAAAGCGAAGTTATTAAAGAAGCACTTGCACAATTTAATAAAACCAAAAACACCGCTTATTTAGCAATCTGTTTAAATTTTAATCTTGGTCTGCGAATTGGCGAACTTGTGGCACTTCGTGAATGTGATATTAAAGAAGATACCATTCATATTTGCAGAGCAGAAAGCAAAAACTACACCAAAGATAAAAATGGTAAGATATACGCAGATGGTTATAGAGTGGTACAGCACCCAAAAACAGACGCGGGCATTAGAACTTTGGTTTTAACACCAGATGCCAAAAAGTATATTAAAATGGCACTTGATGAAAACAAAGCCAATGGACGAAGTGATGAAGATTATATTTTTCTTAGTAAGTCTGGCGAACGAATGCATGAATATGCTGTGAATAATGTACTTCGTAGATGTAACGGCATAAGAAATGAAAAAGACCGCTTTATTATCTCTGGTAAGCCAAGCGGAAACCATGCAATTAGAAAAACTTGTATTTCGGAATTACATGATAGCCAACTTTTACCAGACAGAATGATTTCCGACTTTGCAGGTCACAAAGATATTTCTACAACACAGAAATATTATATTCATTCTGTTACACCACTTACAGAAAAAGCAGATGTATTTGCCAAAGTTTTCAAGCCAAAAGCGGTGTAACAAAGTGTAACAAAAAAATTTTATATAGTCAAAAGAAAAAAGCCTTGAATTTTCAAGGCTTTTTCTTAAAAGGTTAATGCGGAAGATGGGACTTGAACCCACACGGTGTAACCACCACAAGATCCTTAGTCTTGCTCGTCTGCCAGTTCCGACACTTCCGCGTTACTCGTGACTCACGCCACGAATGATATCATAACATTTAGATTGATTTTCGTCAATACCTAATCTTCAAATTTTTTCCCAAATTTTTTGATTTTTTTCGACCTGCTTTTCCACCTGTTTTTTCTTCCTATTTAGGGAGCTTTGAAAACCATTTCCGGTACTTCTGCAAATCAAATGCGGGCATGCCGTACAAATAGTGGTTGAAATATTCTTCTTCCCCTATCTGCCACTTAAGTAACAGCATTCCTTTCTCCGAATACATGACAGGTATCCTGCCAAGCAACGCATTGCTGTTAGGTGTCACTTCAAACTCTCCTGTCAGCAGCACTTCCTCTGATTCTAAGTTCTGTACTGTAAAAGAACCACATACCTCCTTCAAGGTATCGTTAGATGCTATAACCGGAAGATGCCAATTATCCATCTCGCCGCACATCAGGGCAAAAGGCTGTTGGGAACGCTTGATATAATCATAGGCTATTTTCTTCTCATAGTAATAGTCTACAACCGCATCCGAAAACTGAGGCCAACCGTCCATCAGGTTCCACCACAGAATTCCACCTTTCTTTTCCTTCTGTGTCCGGACATTTTCAATAAAGAATTTATCTGCTTCCGCCTGGGATATTTGGGATGCGAAAATAAATTCCTCAATATCTGTCGGTACTTCCCCGAACAACTGGGCTATCTGCTTCGGCAACAAATGAATTCGGGCATCATTTCCCCTTTGGTCAGAGGAATGCAGTACCCACTGTGGATTATTGTCCAACGGCCATAAATGGTCACTGTCTATAAATTTCTCAATAGATACCTTTGCCGGGCATCCATGATATCCTGTTTCACTGATAAAGTGTGCAGTAGAGCCCACATAATAAGAACTCTTAAAGTAATCCCTGGGTCCCCAAAGATGCGCTTCCGGAATAGTTCTGTAATTTCCGCTCTCCACAATCTTAGGGGAAACATAAGGAGAACTGGGAAGATACGGTCTGCTGCAGTCATTGGCTTCAATCACCTGCGGCAGTACCTCTCTGGTGATACGGTTTTTATTGGGATTGCTGCCTGATTGGAAAATCAGTTCATCACATTCATTATCTCCTGCCCAAAGAACCAATGACGGATGATTTCTAAACTTACGCACCACCGATTCTGCCTCTTTTCTGATTTCTGCAAGAAATGCTTCCTCCTGCGGATAAGGGTGACAGCCCATGGCAAAATCCTGCCAAATCATAATACCGTGAGCATCACAATAATCATATACTGTTTCTTCTTCATAAACATTACCGCCCCAGCATCTGATCATATTGCAGCCTATATCTGAAAACAACTCCAATGTTTTGTCATAACGTTCTCTATCGCGACTGTGAAAGGCATCCATGGGTACCCAATTAGAGCCCTTACACATCACCTTCACACCATTCATCAAAAATGAAAAACAGCCATCCTGCCCGTTGGTCACCTCTGTCCGCCTTAGTTCCACGGTTCTGATACCAACCTTAATCTCTTTTCGCGCAATCACTTCTTCTTTGGAATAAAAGGTCAGCATTGTATCATATAAAGACGCTTCTCCGTATCCGTAAGGCCACCACAGCTTAGGGTGGTCAATAACTACCTCTGCCCAACCGGCCTTAAACCACATGGGTTTCTTTATACAAAATTCAGAATCTCCGCATTTACCGGAAATTTCCACACACAAATCCTTAACCATCTCTGTTTCTAAATCATAGCAAAAACGAAGCATGGCAGATTTTTCATTTGCATATCGTGTGTAATAATAAAGCTGTCCTACTTCTACCTTCTCCTGCACGTGAAGGTATACGTCTCTCCACAGTCCGCTGCTTACCGCCCTGGGCATAATATCCCAGCCAAAATTGTGGGCTGCTTTACGCACTCCTACAGAGTCAAAGTTTTGGTCCCAGCCGTTCATCAGGGAGTACATGGGGCATTCCCTGCTAAAAGCCTCCTCCATAACGGAATATAAATGCACCTGCAACAGGTTATCGCCCTCTGTTTTCAGCTTTCCGGTCACATCCAGCTCGATAGGGATAAACATATTCCGGGATTGACCGATGACTTCACCATTAAGCACATATTCTGCAATGGTATCCACTCCTTCAAAGCAAAGTGTAACTTTCCTATCTCCTAAACCTTCCGGTGCTTGAAAACAGGTTTCATACCACCATTCATAATCTTCGAATTTCTGTACTTCCAGGATGTTTTCACCCATATATATATCCTTAGGCAAATACCCGTTCTCCATAAGATCCAGCTCTACGTTTCCCGGAACCGTTGCCGGAATCTTCGTCATTTCTGCTTTGCGAAGTTCTGAAAGAGCACCGCTTTCTTTGCTTTTTTGCTTATCAAAATATAAAGTCCATTGTCCGTTTAATGACTGCTTCATGGCATATCCTCTTTACGCTCTTGCTATTCCGATTTTTAGTAACATTCTACACATTCCATATTGCCTGCCAGCTTATATTGTCCCATCAGCTTGCAGGGCATAAAGAAATAATCACCTTTCTTGACCCTTCGCTCATAGCCTGCTCCTGTTACAGCGCCTTCGCCTTCTGTTACAATATAAACCCCATAGGTATCAGAAAGCTTCATCACATGCTCTCCACCACTAAGTCTGATCCGGTTAATGACAAAGCAGTCCGTATCCTGCTCTCCGATTAAATTCTCATACAATGCACCATTTTCTGCTGCAAGAAGCCTGGGAATCATCTTGGTATCCGGCGCAGGGGCAAAATCAAAGCATTCTATGGCATCCTCTTTGCTGACGCCCTGATACATTTCCATATCGTTTAGTTCATAATCCCCGCACCAATGCTCCGGCTGAATGGTAAAATCAGTGGGCTCCTGAATTTCCAAAATCAGGCAGCCTGCGCCAATTGCATGAACCGTCTTGGCTGGTACAAGGAATACCTCCTTCTTCTCCGGCACCCGGTAACGCATGAGCCGTTCCATAGCATCCTTATCAGTCTTACTGTCATCAATAGCTTTCGAAAAGCTTTCTCTGTCCACACCTTCCTGAAAACCGAAAAACAGCTTTGCATCTTCTCTGGTGTCCAAGATAATCCAGCTTTCTGTCTTACCATATTCAGAGTGAAAATGCTTTCTCGAATACGCCTTATCGGGATGTGCTTGGGCAGGCAAGCGCACAGCACTGTCAAGCACCTTTACCAAAATACGCATCTTACCGCTGCTTCCCAGCATTTCCACAGGATTCTTTGAAAGCACATCATCAAAATATATTTCACTGCCCTCCAGCTTAGAAACACCATCCTTTTCGGTAATCATCACTCTATTTACCGCTTTTACCGCAGAAGCTATCCATTCCTCCGGCAAAAAATTATCTACCGGCTCATCTCCGAAAAAGCCTGCAAACAACTTACCTCCTGTATATACACGTCCTACTCTGTTTCGTTCAAAAAAAATCGGTTGATTCATGATGCTCCTCCTATCTTAAGGTAACTTCGTATAGTGAATTAGCTTTTGTACCTCTGCTGCATTTTTGAATTTACCGCATGCCACAAGCGCAAACAATGCCGCTCCGTAAGCAGCTTCTTCTTCATGTAGCGGGATCTTAAGCTCCTGTGCAAACCGCTTCTCAATAATTTCTATCAGTTTACGATTATGTCTGATTGCATTTCCCGATCCGACAATGCCGCTTTTTTGAATACCCATACTCCGGTACATCGCAAGAAGTTCATTTGTCATGCCTTCCAAAATACCAAGTGTCAGATCTCCCGGTGTAAAATTGTTTATGTCAATTCCGCTGATACTGCCTTTTTGACCGGGGCTTGTCCTTGTGCCCGCAAAACGGGTATCCACCTTAAGCGTAGTCTCACTCTTATCTCGCAGCATTTGCTCCATGATACCGTAAACATCCGAAGCATCGCCTCCCGCCGTCTGTATTATCTCTTTGAAAAAATCCTTGACCATAGAGTAGGCTCTGCCGCCGCAAAGTGCCGCCCCCACAACAAGGTATTTTCCCTCTACATAGGGTCTTACTTCTATATTTTCTCCCGTCACTGGCTTATCGGAAACTACGGTAATTTGACTTCCCGTTCCTATATTGATTAATATACCCGACTCATCCGTCAAAGTAGAAAATACACTTGCCTGATTGTCTCCGAGGGCCACTGCTACCGGCACTTTCTTATATTCTCCAAGTAGCCGATACTCATCGGTTATCTTTTCCGCATCGAAGCAACCAAAGCTTGCTGCATTGCTACTATGTAAGACAGGTCTCTTTCGTCCGCATAATACCATTCCCAGATAATCCTGTATGGTACAATAGCTGACCGCTTCCTTCGGCCTCAGACCGTTTTCCCTATTATAAAAATCTGTCACATTGCCATAGCCTGCAAAGCTATCCATATACTTTGCATAGGTGGTATCCCGGTAGGGAAGATTGCCTCTTTCGTCCTGCCAGGTATAGAGAGGACTGAGTGCGTTTCCGTTTTCATCCGTGTAGACGATTCCGTGCATCTGTCCTGTCAGACCGATTACCACTGTTTCCTCATCCAACAGAC
The DNA here is from genome assembly GCA_017411305.1 of Lachnospiraceae bacterium. Lineage (GTDB taxonomy): Bacteria > Bacillota > Clostridia > Lachnospirales > Lachnospiraceae > Suilimivivens. The sequence continues at coordinate 25,845 of JAFQQI010000043.1, read as the reverse complement.
CATCCAAAATTTCCTTTGAAATCGAGATGAGTTTTTCCGTGTCTTGAATTTTTTCCCACGAATTCTCCGTCGGAATAAATGCATTGCTCATGATGGTTTGCCGCTTAATTAATTTCCCGGTCCGGGCATCAAGCAGTACTCCGCAGATACTGGTAGTTCCGATATCAATTCCTATCGCATGCATATCTTGCTCCTCACTTTTGGCGCCGCTTTCAGTGGCAGTTGTTTTCCTGTCTACTTATTACATTATATCATACATTTGCACAAAAAAGGACATTCCTCTGAATGTCCTTGATTTTTGCATTTTCTTATTTTCTGTGAAGCTTTTCTTCTACTGCCTTTTTCAATTCCTCCAAAGCTTCCTCAAACTTCACGGAACGCATACTTGGATTTCCTTTTAACAAACTCCGCTGATATAGGCTGCGTATCCGTTTAAAGTGTCGGCGTTGCTCCTTTTCCACCAGATATCTGGTTTTAAGCTCCTGAATTTCCTCCCTGATTTCCTCTACAAAGGCAGATGGCTCTAATCTCATACGTTCCTTAAAGGAATGGAAACGTTCTTCAATATCCTCCATCAGTTCATCTATCTTCATGCTACGTTCCATGCGTCTTGTTTCAATTTCATCATTCGCAACTGCAACAATAACATCCAATCTCTTCTGAATCCGCTCCATCTCCTCTTTTGCTTTCTCCAACGCAATCAGTAAATCGCGCAAATCCATTGCAGCCTTAACAGAGAGCGTCATATCTACAATCATAATACAGGAAATCACTATTGTAACGATTGTTATCAGCATATCAGGCAGTGCAAAAACTACGTTTTCTACTCCTCTGTGCAGAAATCCGGTCATCAGAATGGTAAGCAATCCCCAAACAAGGGTAGAGGATAGACAGATATGACCTTTATAATTAAACTTCTGGTCGGAATAATCCCAATATCTGACCTTAAACAATGCCTCCATGGCCATTCCGGTAATAAATTCAAGCGCTGTCGCACCGATACAGCCCGCTATGTAGGTTAAGAACAGATTATCCTGAAAGGGCATGGAAACCACCAGCATCATAATGCCGCCGCTTCCGTAAATAGGCAGAAACGGTCCTCTCATAAAGCCTCTGTTTACAAACTGCTTTTTTCTAAGAGATACATAGGTAGATTCAAATACCCATCCGAAAAAACAGTAAAAGTAGAAAAAGAACAGCCACTGTATGACCGTATATTGATACATAAAAGCTTCCCTTCCTTCTTTTCCTAAACAAAGCTGATTACTTCTTCCTTCGGCGCCTTGGTTTGTTCTACGCTGATTGCTTTAAGAATCGGTCCCTCGCCTTTATAATCTGCGAAATATTCCTTTGCCACCTTAGCGGTTACTTTTACCCATTGCTTATTGGTCAGTGTATGGGCTTTCTCATACTCGCAGGCAAATCCAAGGAAGGCCATATCATCGGCACAGCAGGTCATTGCCATGCGTCCGGGCACAAAATATCCCTTGGGGAATTCTTCCGGTTTTAATACCATAGCCGTAAACTGAATGGTCTTGCCGATATATCGCTCTAAGTTATCAAGGGAGTCCAAATACCAAATGCCGTAGCCTTCATTGGTAAGCTCGATAATAGGTGCATCCAGACTATAAGGAAGGTCATCTTCAAAAATCTGGTTTACTTCTCCCTGGGAGTCTTCAAAAATAATATCCGCCTGCTGATTAATCGCCTTTACATTTCTCTTATAGGAGCTTAAATCTTCAATCCCGTCACAACGGTTAAAGATAATCATTTCTGATTTACGAAGCATCTCTGCAAGCAAGGACTTCATATTTGTAAAATACATAGGGAAGGTAGACGCATCAATGGTGGTAATCTGCTGTTCAATTTTCCAGTTAAAAGGCAGCTTCATCTCCTTATAATTCCACATACCATTGTATTCAATGATAATACGCTCCGGCTTATGCTTCTTCTCCAGTTCCAAAAGCTGCGTGGGGGTAAAATCCTCTTCCTCATCAATTACTTCCATGACAGTTCTGCTTCTCTTTAAAAGCACATCGTCATATTCCTCTTCTCCCTCTTCACAGACAATCAGAAGCGTTTTTCCTCTTACCTGGAAATAGGGTTGCGCCAATGTATAGCGGATAAATTCGGTTTTTCCGCTTTCTAAAAATCCGTTTACGATAAAAACAGGTTTCATCTTGTTCCTTCTTTCTATTATGCTTTTGCTGCAAAAAGCTCTGCAAGCTTATCCTCTTTGAGCTTGGAACCGATTACGCAGAACTTACCTGTTACGTCAGCCTTGCCGGGACGTACATTGCTCTCACCAGGCACATAATCAAAGTAAACCCAGCCGCCTTCTTTATCGGGTACCATTCCCTTTGCACGAAGCACAAAGCCATAAACAGACTCCTGCTCCAGCTCTTCCAGAATATTTTCAATTTCCTGCTTACAGTAAGCAGCAGGTGTTTCCATACCCCAGCTGGTAAACACATCATCTGCATGGTGATGTCCGTGATGATCATGGTCATGACATCCGCAGGTACAGCCTTCACCATGCTCGTGGTGATGTTCATGATGGTGCTCATGATCATGATGATGCTCATGGTCGTGGCCATGGTCGTGGCATCCGCAGGTGCAGTCTTCACCGTGTTCATGGTGATGCTCATGATGGTGCTCATGGTCGTGGCCATGGTCATGGCATCCGCAGGTGCAGTCTTCACCGTGATCGTGGTGATGGTCGTGATGATGCTCATGGTGATGCTTTAATTCTTCCAGCATCTGTGCTTCCAAATCTTTGGCACCTTCAATGGTATCTAAAATATCTTTTCCGTCCAAGTCATCCCAAGGAGTTGTGATGATGGTTGCTTTCTCATTGTGTTCTCTGATAAGCTCAATACATTTATTCAGCTTGTCTTCCTTGATATTGCCTGTTCTGCTTAAGATAATCGTACCCGCATGTGCAATCTGATTGATAAAGAACTCACCGAAATTCTTCATGTACATTTTGCATTTGGAAGCATCGACTACAGCAACTGCACTGTTTAACACAACTTCCTGTTCATCAATTACATCGGATACCGCTTTCATGACATCAGAAAGCTTACCTACTCCGGAAGGCTCAATCAAAATTCTTTCGGGCGTGTATGTCTTTAAAACCTCTTTCAAGGAGGTACCGAAATCGCCGACTAAGGAGCAACAAATACAACCGGAATTCATTTCTTTGATCTCAATTCCCGCTTCCTTCAAAAAGCCACCGTCAATACCGATTTCACCAAATTCATTTTCAATCAGAACTACTTTAGTATCTGCAAGTGCTTCCTTTAAAAGTTTTTTAATCAATGTTGTTTTTCCTGCGCCCAGAAATCCTGAAACAATATCAATTTTTGTCATTTTATTAACCGTCCCTTTCTATTGCTAATTTTTTATTATAGTCTTTCCTGTTTACAAAGTCAAATAAACGAAGATCTGCAATTTATTAAATTATTGTAAATATTACTAAACTTAAGAAATGTCAACAGCTTGTCCCATCTTTCCAACCTTTACTACTTGTTCCTCATACTCAGGATGTTTCCTTAAGAAATCTTCTATAACGGAATAATCGCCCCAAAAGTGCATGGGAAATACTTTCCTTACCCGCACATGTTCAAGGAAACTTTCCATTCCCCCAAAAGCATCCTGCTCCTGCCTCGGATCTAAAGGCAGAAAGGCTGCTTCCAGTTGGATTCCCCTTAGCTTTTCCAGTTCCCTGAAATACTTAATGCGCATATTATCATTATATTGCTTTGATTCTCCTGCCCAAAGCCAGAGATTTAAGTCACCTGCATGATAATATTTCTTTTCCCGATAGGCAAGCAAATATGCCACTCCCTCATCAGTAGATTTCAAAGTAGTAATTTTCAGAGTCTCCTTTTGTCCGGGTAAGACAAGCTCTGTATCTGTGTTTTTACGCACAACAGACACTTTGTCTTCCAAGGAAATACCCTGTTGCATATATTCTTGAATTTTCCACTTCACAGGGACATCGCGGGACACTACATAATGTACGTTGGGATATTTCTTTGCAAGTTCAAAAATTGCCGGATTATAGTGGTCTGCATGCTTATGACTGACAAACACTACCAGGGGATACTCCCGGTTCATTTCCGGAATATCCCCTTCATAATAATCAAATAAGAAGTATGCATTTGAAACGTCCAGCAAAAAACCGCTGTGACCGATGTAGGTTACTTTCATTTCTTAAGAATTCCTTTCTTTATGTATCACTGATAATAATTCTCTTCTTGTGAATCAATTTCCCGGTAAACTATCCTCCACACAAAGTGCTCCGTACCCCACCCGTTCATTGGGATACACATTTTCTCCCCGAATCTCTCTTGCGCCTTTTCTCAAATATGCTTTTATCTTTTCCCCGTACAAATAAGGGTCATTTCCGCGAACAATTCCCCACTCCATTAACAGTGCCGCACTGCCGGTTACAAAAGGGGTCGCAAAAGACGTTCCCGACACCTGCACAAAGGTGCCCCGGGGACCGATGGTATTTATAGCCACACCGGGAGCTGCAATATCCGGCTTAATGCTTCCCTGGTTCACCCGTTCCCCAACGACACTTTGAAGCGGATATCCTCTTCCCGAAAAGTCAGCATAGGCGTCATATACTGCATCATATGCTCCCACCGTAATCACTTTGGATGCCGTAGAGGGAATGGTCAGGGTTTTATCCGGCTGCGGTGCAAAAAAACCGGTTCCCGCATTTAATACATTGTCAGAAGGAAGATAAAAATCATAGCTTCCCAAAGCGGTATTTATTTCCCTAAGTTCAAACGCCCACACACCGGCGCTAACATAAGCTCCCATCGGAAGAAAATCAAAATAAATTTCCTGATTCACAGAATAGGGAGAAGGTTCCCCTATATATATCAGAATTTCCGTCTGTTCTATGGTCACTCTGCCGATGCCGGTACGAAAAGTATCAATCTCTTCTCTGGTTCCTGAGGGTGAAATCAAAGTGATGCTAAACCGGTCCACATATTCTTTCCAAAGCTGTACACTGAACGTACCTTGGTATTCTGCCACATTCAGTTCTACCCGTAAGCTGTCTCCGGCTTGCACATCCTCTGTTCTTCCGGAAACGTGTCCCCCTGCTGCTCCTTCATTTCCGCTTCCTACACAAATAACAGTTTTCCCGATTTCCGCCACATTATCAAGAAAACGTTCCAGTAACGAAGTGCCGTCATGAGCGCCATATGTATTCCCAAAGCTTAAATTGATTGCAAGGGGTTTTTCAAGCTCTACCGCCTTTTTTACCAAATAAGTAAGAGCTCGCATCAGTTCTGTGGTTCTGGGGAAAGAACCTGCTATGGGGCTGCCCAGTTTTACAAGAAGCAATTCACTTTCCGGTGCTACGCCCTGATATTGTCCGCTTCCGAAGTTACCGCCTGCAGCCGCAATAGCTGTTACTGCCGTCCCATGTCCCGAGGTATCAAAGCTTGGAACAAGCTGCCCGGGATTCCTGCTTTTAAGGGCTGCATCAATTCGATATTTATCAAATTCTACGCCCGTCTTAAAACCGGCAGGCGGCATTGCCGTTCCTGCAAATTCTCCATTTGCTCCTACTGCTTCATTTACTTCTTCCGCAGTAAGGCTCTGATCCCAAATTGCCTGAATTCTCGTACTTCCATCTTTGCTCAGAAATTCAGGGCTTTGATAGTCAATGCCGGAATCAATTACTCCCACCAAAACGCCTTCTCCTGTCAAAAAAGGCTCTCTTTCCGTTACCGGGAAAATGCAGGATACTGCTTTCCCCCGAAGCTGGGAAAAGAATAGTCTTTTGGGCATTTCAACATACTCTACTTCTGAAAGGCGGGTAAAGGTTTCTATCAGGTTTTCGGGAAGCGTTACAATGGCATATCCTGCTATCAGTTCTTCCACCTGTATCAGATTGCTTTCCAATCTGCTGATATCACCATTATATTTGACAATCAGTTCCCATACCTTTTTTTCCGGTTCATACCCAACCGATAGTTGCCCCGAACGACTCCTTTCCTCTTCATTTGCCAAAAGTGCCAGACTTAATAAGCTTTCCAGTTTCTGACTAGCCATATATCCCTTTTCCTCCACGAGCAATCATTTTTCTGCTATTTTTGAGTTGAACATCCGCACAAAGTACATTACAATAAAAATATTAGCCGTATTCCATCCGGTACTTTGAGTCTTTTGTAAGGAGGAAAAACCATGAATGAACTTTCTTTGCAGACATTGGAAGAAAACACTTCAGAGCTTGGAGATGTAGGCTTTCCCGTTCAGGTATATTATATTGAATTGTCCAAGATGTATATGCAAAGAATCCGCTGGCACTGGCATCTTGAGATAGAGATTATCATTATCAATCACGGCGAAGCGGATTTCCTGACTGATGAAAAAAAGATTCGCCTCCGGCCCGGAGAAGGCATTTTGATTAATCAAAATGTTATGCATGCCATTCAGCCCATTGACGATACTGCCAATTGCAGTTTTTATTCCGTTGTATTTCATCCCGCATTTTTATTTGGTTATGGCAATACGGTTATGTCCAGTAAATATCTGGTTCCCGTAATCAGTTCTCCTGTCTTTCGTATTAAAGAGCTCAATGAGCGTGACCCCGCTTTGGAACAGATAATGGACCTTACCAATAACGTCATTGCTGCGAACCTGACCAAAAGATACGGTTATGAGTTGGTAATCAAGTCATACCTTTGCCGTCTTTGGATTTTACTTCTGGAGCAGGTGATTCCGCAAAACATTACCAAGACCAAGGAAATTACCATTTCAACAGATGAAACCCGTGTAAAGGATGCCATCATATACATTGAAATGCACTTCAATGAGCCAATTACCTTGGAGCAGCTTGCTGCTTCCATCCATATCAGTAAAAGCGAATGCTGCCGTTGTTTTAAACGGACCTTACAGGTAACACCTATTGAATACCTGATGAAGTTCCGCATTTTCCGTGCCACGCAAATGATTCAGCGCAACGACCCGGAGGCACATTCCATGTCTTCTCTTGCATTCAGTGTGGGCTTTAATAATGCCAGTTACTTTAATAAAGTGTTTAAGCAGTTTTTGGGTTGTACTCCCAGTGAATATAAACGTATTATCAAAAACGATCCTGCAAATGATGCAGGACCGTTCCGTGAATTCCAAATATAACCGTCTCTTATAGATACTATGGTTTCCAAATGACGGTAGAATCCATATGTACAAGGTCAGCACATCCTGTTCTGGCCATTACCCCCTTAAGCTCCGCCGTCATTTGTTGTATCTTCCGGCAAACACCATCCGCTCCGTTTTCACGCAGGGGCTCCATAATCACTCTGCCTGCACTGACAGCCGTAGCTCCCAAAGCCAGTGCTTTGTATGCATCCATACCGCTGATGATACCACAATCTACAAAAACCGGTATCTGTCCTGCAATCACCTTGCAAATAGCAGGGAGCACACGAAGGGGTGGCAGCGCATACTCCATGATGCCATGGTGATGGGATACTACAATACCTCTTACACCTGCCTGTAAACATTTATAGGCATCTCTTTCGCTTAAAACACCTTTTATAATAAAGGGAAGCTTGGTAGATGCCGCAAATTCCCTGATTTCCTCAAAGGTCTTAGGTCTCATGGCATATCCCAGTACATTATCATATTCCCCGCTTCCGTTAAAAGCATGGTCTACATCAATTCCTACCGCTAAAGCCCCACATGCTTCGGCATGCCTGATTCTATCAAAAATATCTTCATTATTTTCATAAGGCTTAATAATCTTAATGGTACGGGCACCTGTTGCCGTAATGCGCTCAAGTTCTTCCTTATCACCCATTCCGGCCCAGTTTACGGCACCTGCTTTATATGCACCTCTTGCCATTTCTACCATACCATCATCATGTAAATTATTCAGATGAGACAAAGCCGCCATCATAATCGGCGTGGTAAACTCTTCTCCGTAAAGCTTAAAGGTTGTATCCGGTTTCACATTATCAATGTGCCGCATTTCCAGTAAAAGGGAGTCTAAATACTCTCTTGTGATTCTGTCTGAATTGCCTGCATTTCTCTGCTCCATAACTAATCCTTCCTTTCTTAGAGTTTATTTTATCATATTCCTCACGAATTGAAAACGGTCTCGTCACATCCTGTATACATCTGTGTAATTTCTATAAGCTGCTTTGATGAATATTCAAATGACAGTTTCAGCTTCTTCATCTCTCTTTCCAGGGCAGTCAGCTTATGCTTCATGTCAAAGCCGCCTTTCATCGCAGCTGAAAGCTTTTCCTGCACAAGTAACACTGCTTCCGTTTCCTTTTGAATCAATATCGCCAGCTGTCTTAATTCTTCAGCCCGCTGTTTCAGTCTTTCTTTATTTAGTAAAAGGCAAACATCTCCCTGCATTCCTCCGGCAAGTGTGGGCTTCTGAAAAACCCCCCACAATAACCCCAGCCCTGCTCCTGAAAAAAACAAACTGTCAGAAATAAGCTCCGGTCCGTCAGTCAAGAAATCATCCAGGTCAAACAGGGACAATTTTTCTCCGTTAATTCCCTCTTTGCCTCCCCTTGTTACTTCCATCAGATGCATAATCACTGCCGCGCAGCCATCACGACGATGCTCCGGTAAATTCATCACATCTGCGGAAAGCCGGGCGGCGTAATTCCCCAGGTCGCCGCGTTTTAGTGCATATGCATTTCTTTTTCCGGAAAATATGGTTTCCATCTGACCGGTTTGGGGATTTACCTGCTGCCTTGCAAACATATACTTAATGTCATGATATCCGGCAAAATTCGTTTTCTCCACAGGTGTTTTGATATAATAAATGTTTTCTTTTTGCACAATAGAATGTCCCAGCACATTCACATAGTCATTTTCTCCGTATACACCTACGATTTTGCTTCGTCTTTTTTCATATTCTTCTTCTCCGTAGCTTGCTTTCCATGTCGCTATGGCATTCTCGGAAAACCCCTGCCCGTCAATACTGTAGCAGACATCCGCCAGATTTCCGTTTTCTGAAGACATTAGCACATACTGGGCCTTATTTCCGCCCTTGGAATGTCCGGTCACCACCAGACGCTGTTCCCTGCCGATATCAGACCGTTCTATCACTGCATCAAAATAAGACAGCGCTCTCTCCTGCTGAACGGTAGAGCTTTCCGTCATACCAATGCCGTTATCAGGCCACTCTCCGTCCACCGTTCCTCTGTATACGATATAGGTACAGCTTTGATCCGGTGTTTGGAAGCTGCATGCTGCAGTCCCGTTGTCAAATCCCATGAAATGACTTTGATTGTCAATAATCAGTGAACCTATCTCCGGATTTTCTGCCGCTTGTGAAAGAATCATATACTCTCCGTAGTGAATTCCGCCCGGACAGCAGTCCGGCGAAGAGGCCAGTTCTTTTACTATTTCATCTATACTCATTCCGTCATCGGCTTCCCGGTAATCAAGATACATATATGTATTTAGTACCGTACTGATTTCCTCTTCGCTCATACTGCCTCCTTATCTGTTAATCCAACGCACATATCTTGTTTTCCCTTCTTGGTCCATAGAGAAAACCAATTCCCCAAAAGTTTCATATCCCAGATAATCACTTTCTGCAAAATTATCCTTTTGAATCATCTCATAATTGTCTTCCGTTGCCGGCAAGCTTAAAGTCCCGCGTATCTGATAGCCTTCCCCAGCATTTCTGTTAATAAATGACTGCATTTTCTTCTCCCAGGATTCTTTATCCCTAGATGCACTCTTAGGATAAATATAAAACTGAGCCATGGCATAAGGGTTTTTCAAAAAATCCTCCGCACTCATATCTGCTCCGAACTCTCCGGGAAATACAAACACCGGAATCTTATAATACAACTTGCATTTGCCAAAAGACTTTTCTGCCAATGCCAGAACTTTTTCCTCCAGCTCATCCATTAACAGATACGCCAAAAAATTATCCTCATAATATCTGCGTCCGTTATAACTTCTCACCCTGACCAAAGCTACCTGGCTTGGATTTGCTTTCCGCTCCACCAGCATGGTAATATAAGGCTTTCCCGGTTGTCCTCCGTAGCTTTCCACATGAGTAAACTCTTCTCCGTATTTGCACTTCATATGGGAAAGCATTTTATTTACTTCATAATTTCCTTTCATTTGATACCCCACTATTAATCCGAATAATATAAATCCCCACAGAAGCAATACTATAAGCTTCTGCTTCATCAAACAACAACACCGTTTCTTAAGCTGCTACCCTTCTCCGTATTACCGCTTTCCGCGCTCTGATACTGGGTTGCCATTTCCTGTAAATCTCTTGCATGTTCCTGCACCATACGATACAGCTTCTCCATGTCGGCGGAAAGATTTTCAAATTTCCCCTGATAAGCCGAAGCAGCTTCTCCCTGCCAGATACCGTTTAAACCATTAATCAGGGAAAGCATTTCTCCTGTGAGGTTTTTCATCTGTCCACCCAATGAATCAAATTCTCCTGATGTTTGTATTAATTTTTCCGGTGTTACTTTTAATATCCCTTCCATTTTGATACCTCCTTAATAAGATCTGCTGCCTGCAATTTCTGCGTTTCTGGCTTCTGCCTGCTCATATCGTTGTGCAATTTCGATAAGTGCCTGCACATACTGATTAATCAATCCGTAAAACACCTCCATCTGCTGACTGTCCCTGTCAAAAGCTGTATGGAAATTATTTTTAGCCTGTCCTTCCCACATCTGACAAAGTGCCTGCTCCTTTCCTGCCAGTTCACCTGCTTTGCTCTTAAACTGCCCGTTTAAATTCTGCAGACTTTCTGCTGCGCTTCTTAACCTCTGTGAGGTTACCTGAATCATTGCCATCTTTTTACCTCCTTAATAAGTTCTTGTTTGTGCCGTCAATACATTGCCTTTTTCCAATGTATAAATCTGTTCGGCTTTTTCTTCCAGCTGATTTGCCACTTCACGAAATCCCTCTGCCACCTCATATAGACGATTTAAAAGCTTCACCTCCTTTGCAATAAAAGCATCTGCATTTCCCCCTCCCCAAGCAGTTTTTATACCGCTTATCACCTGTGACCCATGATTTTCTGCCATCTCCTGTACATGCCCGGAAATCCGGCTTAAATCTCCTGAAATTTCTCTAAGCTCTTCGAAATTAACTACCATTTTCCATAACGGCATTGACATTCTCTCCTTCTGCCTGTTCATAATTATCTGCAATCTCCTGCAGGACTGTTATATTGTTATGTAAACCATCTAATAAATTTTTCCATTCCGAAACCAATGCATCCGCTTTCCCCACAAAAAACTCCTTTGCAGTTCCCTGAAAGCAGCTGTCTGTTTCCTGTACTAATCCGCTAAGCCTTAAAAGCTCCTTTTTTGCTTTTTCTGCCGCGCTGCCCATTAACAACGCACTATGAATAAGCTCCTTTGGCGTCACTAAAAACTCTGCGCCCGTGTTGCCTGTATCACCCAAGTTACCCAATCTGCTGATTCCTCCTACCATTCCCACAAACACTTTTCACCTACGATTTTGCTTACCTTCTTCTCACATGTCCTGAAACTTTCTTCCGCATGCTCCAATAATAAAAGCAGTTCTTCCGTTTGCTGTGCACATTCTCCCAGCCTCTGAAAAAGGATATTCTGCGACTTCATGAATCCTTCGGCCGCATCCCCTTTCCAAATGCCGGACAAATATTCCTGTTCACTTTCCGCCTCCTTAAGCGCATTGACCAAATTGCTGTAAACAGTAATCATTTCCTCCTGAAGTTGTTTTAGCCTGCCACCGTTAAATTGTAAGTCATACACTGTAATCCCTCCTTTTTCTTTTCCCATAGCCTTAATTTTCTTCCTTGTCCGGTTAAACCAGCACTAATCTTTCCCCACTTCTGATTCCCTGCTCCCGAAAGCTTAACGCACCTCTTAAAACGCATTCCTTATTCAGGGCATATAAGTAATAATTACCTTCTTTCTTTTGCTTTTTATTTTCTTTTTTACAAATCAATGTTACAATGTCCCCAAGTAGCTCATCTGCAGTTTTATCCTCATCCACTTCAAAGTCATAGACCTCTCCCAGTTGTAAGGCATGTACGTCCACCAATATCATTCTTGTTCCTTCCTTTTTTTCTTATTTTTCTCCCTTTTCCATACCCTTTTTTTTCGTATCCTTTGTCTCCAACAACGGTAAGTATAGGAACCGGGTGGGTTTTCCCACTCCCTGCTTCAGATAACCGTACCCCGGCGGTTTACTGCGGCTCATATGCTCATAACCCAAATCCTCAAACGCAAGAATTCTCTGACTTCCTGCATTTCCGCCAAGACAAATTCCGCATTGTACTGTCAATAGCCACTCATACCACGGATTCCCTATAAGGGTAAGTTCCTCATTGGTTCCGGAAATTATCAACATAGGAGGCATATTTTCTTCATAAGGAATGGTATTCGCAAAATCTGCCAGATTCCCTACTGCCAACACCATAGGCGAGCCTTCCTTTTTCTCTGATAATTCCTTCCTCAATTTGTTCCATTCAGGCAAACCATCAATTACCGTAACTGTCTTTTCTTTTAAATCAAATTCCTTACGCTTATCAAACAGTACTACCTGCATTCCTTGACGGATGCAGCCGTACAAAAGTGCTGACAGCAAACTTTTTTTGCCGCTTCCATGACCTCCGGTAATAACAAAGGGCTTTCCTTTTTGCAAATGCAACCATTCCATAAATCCGCTTTCCTTTACATAGCCCAAGGGAATCTTATCTTTCTTTGTCTCTTCTTTCATAAATCGTTCCAGCAGATTTTGATAATTTTCTTTGTACGGAATATAAGGAAATCTATGAGGCATATCCATTTGTTTCTTTCGTAATGATAAGGCTTTTTCTTTGACGGCTTCTATCCTGCCGTAATCATCCTCCTCTGAAAATACGGGAACCTGCATTTCCATAATTTCTTCTTCCGATTTGATAAGGCCGCGGCCTTTACAACCTTCCTTAGGTAAAATGCCAATCCGGTATCTGCGCAGCACATCTCCGTACATGACTCTGTCACTAAGCTCCAGTGCTATGGTGGTTTTGATTTTCTCAAACAGCTTTGAAGGTATCTCACTGCCACCTGCCCCTAATGCCGTCATAACAAGATAAATACCGTAGTTTAAACCCTCTCCTGCTATTTTCTCAATCAATTCCTCATAAGCATCCCCGCTCATCCGGCGGAAGCTCCCGTAGTTATCAATGATTACAAATAAAATGGGTATCTTTTGTGATTGTCGTTTTTGATACTGGGCAAAACCGATGCCCTCAAGAAGTGCTTTCCGTTGTTCCAAAAAGCGCTCTAAATGATAAAAGAAGCATTCTCCGTCCCGGCTTTCCTTCATACTGCCCAGGCAATGAGGCATTTCTTCAAAGCAATTTACTCCGGCCGCGTCTGATGCTGCAAGTAAAAACCGCACTTCTTCCGGTGAATGCTGCATACAAAGCTGCCATAGCAGAGTTTGTAAAAAAGTACTTTTCCCGGTGGCAGGACCACCGCAAAGACATAAATGCCCGTCTCTTTCCGGCTGATAAAAAATAGGATACTGCCTTTGTCGTCCGGGGTCATCACAAAGGCCGATGCAAACTCCCTTATCGCATTCTGCCACATCTTTTAATGTAAGCTGCTCCAAAAGCTCCGGCATCCAAAGTTCTCTTGCATTTTGATATCCGCCATCCCGTGCAGTGGCTTTAAGATATTCCCTGACACATTCCAATTGCTTTTTTTGCTTTTGGGATTTTTCTTTTTTTATAGACAATCGCCGTCCTGTAACAGATACCAGCGCTGTTGCTCGTTGGCTTTTAGTTCCCGGCTGATAAGGTGCTTTGCAATAGCCTGCCTGAAAAAGCAAAAACAGCTCATCATTTCCCACCTGCAGATATCCTTTGCCGGCTCCTGTCAAAAAGGCTGCCTCCGGTCTGTGCAGCATATCCGTACTGTCCTGTTTATCTGCAACACGCAGACATAACCGGAATCTTGTGTTACTCCATATTTTGTCATCTACACAGCCGGCCGGCTTCTGGGTTGCCAGAATCAGATGCACACCAAGGCTCCTGCCTACTTGTGATACACTGATGATTTCCTGCATAAACTCCGGTTCTTCTTTTTTCAGCTCTGCAAACTCATCCACCACCAAAAGTAAGTGGGGCATGGGTTCAGACACCTCCCCGGCCTGATACAGTTCTTTGTATTCTTCGATATGACTGACCTTATTTCTGCTAAGCAAGCTTTGCCGGCGTAAATTTTCACTTTTAATGGAAAGTAATGCCCGCTTGATTTGTCTCCCGGAAAGATTGGAAATAATACCGCTGCAATGAGGCAGATCTGCCAGAACATCTCCCATTCCGCCGCCCTTATAGTCGATAATAAAAAAGCTTACATCCTCCGGACAAAATGACACAGAAAGAGACAACAGATACGTTTGCAACAATTCACTTTTGCCGGCTCCCGTAGTTCCTGCTACAAGCCCATGAGGACCGTGGAATTTCTCATGAATATCCAAACAGATTTTTTTGCCGCCTTCTCCATAACCGATTGGCACCCGCATCCGCTCACCTGTCCGGTTTTCCCTCCACTTACTCTGACAGCCTAAATCTTCAACCCTGTCACAATCATACAAATCTAAAAAAGATACCTGACTTAGGATGCCTCCTCTGTTCCCGGATAAAACCGGAAGTCCTGCCATGCTTCGCATATATCTCTGCGCTTCCCGGTATCTACAGTACTCCCATTCCACCGGCTGCCTGATAACGGTTTCTTTTTTTAAGTACCGTATTTCTTTCTCCTCCTGTAATACAAAGCATTCACAGTCACCCGGCAGTTGCTCCTTTTTCCGGTTCACATAGCAGATAGTGATTCCTTCTTCTCCCTGCATCCGCAAATGCTCCAACAGACCTTCCCCTTCCGCTAAGTGATAATCAGAAATCAGAAAAAGAAAATGGAGCTGCTGTCCTTCCTCCTTACGTTTACACAAAATAGACGTAACGGCAGATGCCACTTCTCCTGCGTCATGCCCATTTCCTGCAAGTAACCTGGTATCTTTGTCCTGCGTCCACACATGGGGAAGCCATCTTAAGCATTCTGCTATTTGTTCTTCCTCCCTATAGCCGTCATGATACAAATAAATGATTCTCAGGCTTCTGCCATCATAATTTGCGGCCACCTGTAGCAAAAACTGTAGTAAAAGAGAATATACATCTGCACCTGCAAATCCGATTCTTCCCATTTGCTTCAGAGAAATACCTACCGGTACATTTTTTATTTTCGCATATGCTTTGCTTATTTCACCGGCTTTTTTTATCAGCTCGTCCGATACAGGTTCCAACCTTTTCTTTGGTAGCATTACCTCCATTTGAAACGGAATGTCCCCGCATCCCAAACGGATTTGTTCTGTATCCCCCGAATTTTCACGCCTGCCATAACTTACCTTAACTACAGACGTATCCTCTGAAAGAAAGCTACTGTAATGAGGGTATCTCTTACATAAAATTTCTCTGTTTTCTTCCATACATACATCCAGATACTTTTTCATTTCTTGTAAATACAAGGTATAATTGATTACTCTTTGCTCTTCCTTCTTTTCTGCTGCATGTTTCCTGTAAAAGTGATTCATAAGCCCCCAAAATACGGAAAGCGCTGCCGATGCAGTCGTCATTGCCACTGTAATCAGATAGTAACTGCTCTGTCCTGACACACTGCCAAGGGCTGCCATAAGAAGTACGGGAAGCATCATGGTTGCTGACGGACCAATAGACAAAAACAAAGGCTGCACATGCTCCTTTCCAGCCGGTTCAGGAAGCATCAACTCAAATTTATCCCGATGTAATGCCCTCCAATCATAAGTAAGCTCTTCTACCCTCACGCTCCTTACTGATTGTTCCCGTAATACACGGATAGGACGTTCTTCCATCATTGGAAGCATCTCTGTTTCCGTCATCCGCATTCTCCCGAAAAAGGTTGTACATAAAATCATATCCCGAAGCATTAGTATGGATAATCCCATAAAGGTTATCATATCGCCAAGGACAAGAAAGAGCGTATTTCTGACAGCTTTTCCATTTACATAAACCTCTGCCATTCCACTGTCTTCTCTGCCCAAAAGCACTTCTAATTTACACCTGCTTCTCTCCCTGTAAAGAGAAAAGATATTTTCACTGCCAAAGGAGGCATACTCATAAAAAATATCCTTTCCAAAGTCCTTCCCCACTTCTATCACTTCTTTGACAAAATTCATTTTTTTGCAACTGTCCAAAGTGTCTTTTTCAGGAACCGGCACCAACAGTACCGGCTCATTATTTCCATTTCGTAAAAAGTGATAGCCGCCGTCACCGACATATTTTTCATCAATAAAGAAACCCTCCTCTGCCCTTTGAAGCAAAAATTCTAGCGGCATTGTAAAATCCAAGGCTTCGCCTTCAATCTCCACTTTAATCGTCTCTTCCGGATATAATATCTGTCTTTTATGAAAACAGCTTTCTTTCGAAAACAAAAATAACAAAACACTTTGCCCGTCACAGTTCCTTTTACGGACGTTCAAATAATCTTTCACCTCCCGATTTGTTCTTTTCTCTTTTGGATAATTTCTGAATGCTTAGATAAGTTATCAGAATTTAGAATTAAAATAATTAATATGATATTTTTGAAGTGAACTCATCGTAGCAAATTCCTGCGTAGCTGTCAATCGTCATTTTGCACAATTCGACATTTTAAATAATTTACTTTATTTTTAGACGGCATTATCCCAACGCCACATCCAGTATCATCATAATCAGGAAGCCTAATAGAATTCCTAAGGTTCCTGATATCTTTTTTTCATCCTGCTGGGCTTCCGGTATCAGTTCCTTTACTACCACATAAATCATACAGCCGGATGCAAAGGACAAAAGCCAGGGCATAAAAGCTGTCACTTTTCCTGCAATTGCCGCAATACTTACACCAAATACAAATTCTACCAGACCGGATGCGCTTCCTACAAGAAAAGCCTTCAGACGGTTCATTCCTTCCCTACGAAGGGGCAAGGAAACAGCTGCGCCTTCCGGAAAATTCTGAATACCGATTCCAAGTGCAAGCGCATAAGCTTCTGCAAGGGCTGAGCCATCCGTACCTCCCTGCACAGCAACTGCAAAAGCAAGCCCTACTGCCATGCCTTCCGGAATATTATGAAGAATTACTGCAAGTACCAGTAATACGGTTCTGTGAAAAGAAGAATACTGCTCCCCCTTTTCGCTTTCTTTTTTATATACCCTGGGCAACAGCCGGTCAACCAACAGCAAAAAAATACTTCCCATAAGAAATCCCCCTGCTGCCGGTATCCACCCTATCTGCCCGGCATGCTCTGCCTGTTCAATTGCCGGCAATAAAAGTGACCATACTGCTGCAGCAACCATAACTCCTGCAGCAAATCCCAAAAAAATCCGTTGCATATAAATACTGATATCTTTTGCAAAGAAAAACACCACACTAGCACCAAGTATAGTCATAAAAAAGGTGAATCCCGTTCCCGCCATTGCCCAAAGAATTGTCTGATTCATTTCCGCATTTTCCCTCCAATGTAAAAAAATGTCTCTATGAGCATTATATCCGCGTAAACGTCATCCGGTGCCTGACCCTGCCTGCATTCAAACTTACATAAAAAAGATGCTTCCCGGATATTCTCCGAAAAGCATCTTTCTTCTTCGTTTACTTTTCTTTCACTAATTATCTCTGTACACGTCCGGAAGCATCTCCGCCTGCAAGTGTTTCAACTTCTTTTCTGGAAACTAAGTTGAAGTCGCCGGGGATGGTATGCTTTAATGCAGATGCAGCTACACCAAACTCAAGAGCTGCCTTGAAATCCTTACCGTCTACTAATCCACAAATAACACCACCTGCGAAGGAGTCACCGCCGCCTACACGGTCAACGATAGGATGGATGCTGTATTCCTTGGAGTGATAGAATTCCTTGGTATCTCTGCAGTAAATACATGCAGACCAACCGTTATCAGAAGCTGAACGGCTTACACGTAAGGAAGATACACAGTATTCAAAGTTGAACTTGTCTACCATCTGTTCGAAAATTGACTTGTAGCCTGCAAGCTCAAGCTCGCCGCTTGTTACGTCTGTTTCGCCGGGCTTAA
The DNA here is from genome assembly GCA_017411305.1 of Lachnospiraceae bacterium. GTDB lineage: Bacteria > Bacillota > Clostridia > Lachnospirales > Lachnospiraceae > Suilimivivens. Next base: position 7,736 of record JAFQQI010000043.1, on the reverse strand, counting down.
AGCCAAGTACCAATTCTGCATCTTCTTCGTTACCGATACAAACATCAACATACTTCATCAGGTTAGTCATAACCTTCTGAGCCTTTTCGGATGTCCATAATTTCTTACGGAAATTTAAATCTACGGAAACCTTAACGCCATGCTTCTTAGCTGCGATAAGAGCCTTTTCTGTAAGCTCTGCTGCTGCATCGGATACAGCGGGAGTAATTCCTGTAAAATGGAACCAGTCAGCGCCTTCGAAGATTGCATCAAAGTCGAAGTCTGCTTCTGTCGCTGTAGAGATAGAAGAATGTGCTCTGTCATAAACAACCTTGGAAGGTCTCATGGAAGATCCTGTCTCTAAGAAATAGATACCAAGTCTTTCACCACACTTTGCGATGTGCTTTGTTTCTACATTGTATTTACGAAGTGCCGCAACTGCACATTCACCGATTTCATTGTCAGGAACTGCTGTTACGAATTCTGCATCATGTCCGTAGTTAGCAAGTGATACTGCCACGTTTGCTTCACCACCGCCGTAGTTAATATCAAACTCATCAGCCTGGATAAACTTTTCATTATTGGGTGTAGATAATCTGAGCATAATTTCGCCCATTGTAATTACTTTTGCCATTGTTCTGATTTCCTCTCTAATTTTCTTTTTTGAATAATTTTTAATTTTAAACTTTAGAATATTTTCCTGTGCTCTGTGCCAAATAACATTTCCCAAGAAGGTACTTTGACGCCGCCGGTACTTAGGTGCTGTCCTTTAGCACCTTATGTACCGCTGCTGGCGGCATGTAGCGAGAGCGTGCCTTCGTGGAAATGTTATTGGACAGAGCACTCAACACATTTACTTCTGCACTAAATGTACTGCAAATCCACCGATTTCTTCCTGCAAATAAATCGCCTTTAATGCACCCTTTGCATCTCTCTTTGCAGATTCTTCATTGAACTCAACTCCGAGAACTGTTGTAAGATAATTTACTGCTCTTTCGATGTAGTTGGTTCTGATTGCAATGTGACCGTTCTTTCCAAGGTAAGGAGTCTTCATTACTTCAAGTGCTGTTCCTGCAAAAATGGAGCTGTTTCCAACCTTAGCAGGCATACCGAAGATAAATGCGAATCTGTTTGCTGCCTTTAACGCTTCTTCTTCGTTTTCTGCATTTACGCCAACATGTGCAAGTTCAAATCCAAGCATGGTCTGTACCGCTTCTCTTGTAAGCTGTTCAATCTTGTCCCATTCTCCTGCGTTGATAAGGTCGCCGGGAACCATCCAGGAACCGCCGCATGCGATAATCTTAGGGAAATCAAGATAAGATGTTAAATTCTTTGCACTGATTCCGCCTGTAGGCATAAATTTCATATTTACATAAGGAGCTGCCATTGCCTTAATCTTTGCAAGACCACCGGACTGTTCAGCAGGGAAGAACTTAACCACATCAAGACCAAGCTCGATGGCTGCTTCAATATCACTGGGGCTTGAAGTACCGGGAGTAATGGGCACACCCTTTTCGATACAATATTTCACTGTGTTAGGATTTAAACCGGGGCTTACGATAAACTTAGCGCCTGCATCTACTGCAGCGTCAACCTGCGCTGCGTTTAATACCGTACCTGCACCTACGCACATATTAGGAAAGTTATCTGTCATAATCTTGATTGCTTCTGCTGCTGCGTCAGTACGGAAGGTAACCTCTGCGCAGGGAAGACCGCCTGCACAAAGTGCCTTTGCAAGAGGAAGCGCATCCTCTGCTCTATCAATCTTTACAACCGGAACAATACCGATTTTGCTGATTTGTTCTAAAACTGCGTTCATACTATTCTCCTTTATTTTTATGCAAGAATTTCTTTCACACAAGCTGCAATTTCATCGCACTTGCAATTGTCAAAAAAGTATTCCTTTACACCGCCTACGGATAAAGCACCTTTTACAAGATCTCTGTCAAGGTTCTTAAGGATTGTAACAAGGTCTACATGAGTTACTTCCTTTACCTGGTCGAGAATCTTCTTATTTCTCTGCTCAGGAACTACTCTTTCCTTCGGATATCCGCCGCCACCGGGTGCACAGAATAATTTTTCAAAAATATACTGTAAATTCAGTTCTCCGCCCCATCCGAAGTTCTCAGCAAAAGGAAGTGCGATGGTATTTCCGTCATTTACCTGTGAGAACAGATAAGCATCAAGGGGAGAAGTAATGTGTCCGCAAAGTACCTTGGGGAAAGAGTTACATGCAAGCATGGCACCTTCGCCTGTACCGCAGCCTGTGATTACATAATCAGCTGCACCGGAATTGATAAGAACCGCTGTCAGAATACCAATCTGTACATAAGTAAGCTGGTTTTCATCTTCTGCAGAGTACATGCCATAGTTGTGTACGGTATGTCCCATAGGTTCTACTACACTCTTTAAGGTTTCACAAATCATGGCATTTTTTGCTGCCTGTGAATTTTCGTTAATTAATGCGATCTTCATATTCTATTCCTTCCTCATTACATGACGGGCACAGCTCTTTGCCCTGCCCATCACGTATATCAGTCATTTAGTTCTTAGGGCTGTTTTCCGATGTAAGCAAGAATACCGCCGTCTACATAAAGTACATGTCCGTTTACAAAGTCAGATGCATCGGATGCAAGGAATACTGCAGGTCCCTGTAAATCTTCTGCTTCACCCCAACGTGCTGCAGGAGTCTTTGCAATAATAAACTGGTCGAAAGGATGTCTGCTGCCATCAGCCTGCTTCTCACGAAGAGGAGCTGTCTGAGGAGTAGCAATATAGCCGGGTCCGATACCGTTACACTGAATGTTGAATTCACCATATTCGGATGCAATGTTCTTTGTAAGCATCTTAAGACCGCCCTTAGCTGCTGCGTATGCAGAAACTGTTTCACGTCCAAGCTCACTCATCATGGAACAAATGTTAATAATCTTTCCGTGACCTTTCTTAATCATGCCGGGGATAACTGCTTTTGCAACGATGAAAGGAGCATTTAAGTCAACGTCAATAACCTGACGGAATTCTGCTGCGCTCATTTCGCACATAGGGATTCTCTTAATGATACCTGCATTATTTACAAGAATGTCAATAACGCCAACTTCTGCTTCAATCTGAGCAACCATAGCATTTACTGCTTCTTCATTTGTTACGTCACAAACATAACCGTACGCTTTGATGCCTTTTTCTGCATATGCTGCAAGACCCTTGTCTACCAATTCCTGCTTGATATCGTTAAATACGATAGTTGCGCCTGCTTCTGCATAAGCACTTGCAATTGCAAAGCCGATACCGTAGGATGCTCCTGTTACCAGTGCTACTTTTCCCTCTAAGGAAAATTTCTTCATAAAATCGCTCATTGTTTTAATCTCCTTTTATACTTTATTGTTGGCTGCTCTCACGGCAGCGAATATACTGTTTACTTTAAGTCTTTATTTGCTACATGGTCCATATCGTCGAATGCCTGGTTTTCACCAACCATACCCCAAATAAAGGTGTATGCTCTGCTTCCGCATCCGGAGTGGATAGACCAGCTGGGAGAAATCACTGCTTCTTCATTTCTCATTACGATGTGTCTTGTTTCGGTAGGTTCACCCATATAGTGCATTACAAATGCATCCTCAGGCATTTCGAAGTAAAGATAAACCTCCATACGTCTGTCATGTGTATGGCAAGGCATGGTGTTCCATACGCTGCCGGGTTCAAGCTTGGTCATACCCATAACCAGCTGACAGCTTTCTACCTGTCCGGGAAGGATATACTTACAAATCACTCTGTGGTTTGCATCTTCAAGGCTTCCCAGTTCTACCTTATTTTCATCCTTAACGATAACAACCCCTTCTTCCGGTGTTCCATTCGGCTTAATAAGCACTGTGGGGTAAGTCGTATGTGCAGGTGCACTGTTAATATAGAACTTAGCAGGTGCAGATGCATCTACACTGTCAAATACGATGTCCTTGCTTCCCATTCCGATATACATACCCTCTTTGAAGCCTACCTCATACTTCTTACCATCAATGGTAATGATACCTGCTCCGCCGATGTTGATAACACCCATTTCTCTTCTCTGAAGGAAATAATCCGCACGAAGCTCATCCCCTGCTGTAAGTACGATGGGAGATGTGGGTACTGCTGCGCCAGTAATAATTCTGTCAATGTGACTGTAAACCAGCTTAATTTCGCCGGGTACGAATAAGTTCTGAATCAGAAATTCTTCTCTCAGTCTTTCTGTTGTATAATGCTTCACATCTCTGGGTGAAGCGGCTGTTCTTAACTCCATTTGTAGCCCTCCCTTTCTTTCCTATGTAACTCATTATACTATATAAAAATATCTATGTCCTTTCAAATTTGGATAAAAACATTGCAAATTTTGAACTTTTTGGTTATAATTAAGCTAAATTTATGAAAGCGTTTACATAAACATGTAAAAAAGGAGTCTGGAACGCTATGGAAGAGCTTTATTCCTGTAAACAGGCAATGGAAAATTGTGCCTCCACACAGACCTTTGCCATTGCTCATCTATATAAAGAAGAAAAAGCCATGGATATGCATATCCATGACTGCTACGAAATCTACTATTCTATTTCCGGCGGCAAACAGTTTCTGATTGATAACAAATTTTACAGTATTGAGCCCGGTGACCTTTTTATCATCAACCAGTACGAAAGCCATAAGATTACCCAAGTAGATAAAATGGTACATGAACGGATTGTTCTTTCCATTCATCCTGACTTTACCAAACGGCTCTCTACCGCGGAAACTAATCTGGATGCCTGCTTTTCCGACAGGCCTGAGGACTTTAGCCATAAAATTTCTTTAAATAAGGAACAGCAGAAACGTTTTCTTTATTATATTAACAAAATTACAGGGGCGGAAGGCTACGGACATGATATTATGGAACAGACTGCCTTTATGGAACTGATGGTACTGATTAACACTACCCTGCAAACCAATGAGGCACATGAAGTAACTGCTTATGCCTACAATCATCAGGTAGATGATATTCTTGCTTATATCAATCAAAATATCACTACCCCCATTACCATTGAGCAGCTTGCAGGAGAATTTTTCTTAAGTGAATCCTATATTTGCAGAATTTTCAAACAAGCTACCGGCACCACCATCAATAAATACATCTGCGCAAGGCGCATCAGTATTGCCAAATCTCTGCTTAACGATGGTGCAAGTGCTACGGAAGCCTATGAAAAAAGCGGTTTTTCCGATTACAGTAACTTCTTTAAGTCCTTTACCAAGGCTGTGGGAATGTCACCAAAAAAATATGCCCAGTGCAGTGTCATGTAACTGCACCGGGCTTTTCTTTTAGAACCAGGTATCCATGATGCTTCCCATGGAATAATTATTGCCATAGGTTCCGTTCATGGTATAAGTATTGGCTTTACTACTCTCATTCTCTGCGGCAAAATCAATTAAGGATGCCTGCGCGGAAGCTTTATATGCATAAGAACCGGTATTATTAAACAATGATTTCACCGTTGTCATATTGGCACTCTTGAAAGCTTCCTCATTAATAGAAAGTGTATCATCATCATTCAGCGTAATTCCTACCTTTTCAAGTAAGTTTTTATTCGCCGCCGTCTGATTTACCAGAGTCAGTGACTTACTTAATACATTATTGGAATTAGAATCGCTTGCGTTGTCAATCAGCTCATTGTAATCCTTTACGAAATCGGACACTGCACTATAGATGGCATCCACATCATATCCCTTAGCTGTTGTTTCTGCTCCGGTTTCATCCTTGGTCGTAATTTCCTTCTCACTAAAGAGGGAATCCTTCCCTTTTGCAATCAATTTATCTGCGGATTCCTTAAGTTCATCTGCTGACTTCTGAATCTTCGCCAAGGTATCTGCCGAATCTTTGGCAGTGGAAGTTGTTTTAATATCTGTTTTATTATCCGCCTTATTGTCTGTCTTGCCGGCAGATGCTTTAGACGAACTGTCTGCTGTATCTTTCGCATAGTAAGCCTTCATCAGCTTACCGTAGCTGCCATTCTTAATTGCTGCGTAATCTGAAAGGAAATTCAAATTCCCCATACTGCTTCCCTTACTGCCGGAAAGATTCTGGAATAAATAAGAATAATCCTGTTTGGTATTAACATTAATACTGATTCCCATAATATCACTCCTTTGATTTGTGATTGAACATCATTGTTCAATCTGTTCAAAAAGGAACTTCCCTGTTCCTCATTTTCTTTTCAACCACTATATCGGCACACTTCCCCTTATAGTTAAATATATTTTATCATTTTTTTTCATAAATAACAATAGGACTTTTATTGATTTTGCGGACATATCGTGCTAATATTTTATAGTACATTTTTTTAAGAAAGACTCGACAGGAACACTTACATGATAAAAAGAACTTTCATCAGAACCAGACAACTTAAAGCAGGCGCTGTAATCGACCAGGCTATCGTGGATAGAACCGGTCGTATTTTGATTGCCCGCGGAACCACACTGGATGATTACCTGATTGAAGCACTCTTAAAGATGGGTGTTCCCGGTATTTACACCAGGGAAGGGGAAGAAGACCCTGAGGATGAAAATGTCCCTCTTGAAACCTTAGAAACCATTGAAAAACTCAAGGTGCCGGACAGAGCCAAGGTACAGCTCTCCGAAAGTGTAAAGGCACGTGTCTCAGAAGGTATCCAATACTTATACAGTAATACGGACTCTGATTCGTTTTCCGATACAGCCAATAATATTGCCAATGATTTAATGAAAGCAATTACTGATAATGACGCTATTGCCATCGATATCAATACGCTGAAGGTCAGTGATGAATATACCTTCAAGCACAGTGTGGACGTTGCTACCATGGCCATGGTTATTGCCCGCAAATACGGCATGAGCAAAAAAGAAGTATTTGAAATCGGTGTTTCCGGTCTTTTGCATGATTTGGGTAAGTCCCAGATTCCTCTTGAAATCCTGAACAAAGCGGGGCGACTGACCGAAGAAGAATTTGCCGTTATGAAGCAGCATCCCGTTATCGGGTATAAGGTACTGCTTGAAAAAAATAATGTATCAAAAGCAATTACCATGGGTGTATTACAGCATCATGAGAAAATCAGCGGCCAGGGTTATCCCATGGGTCTTACGGGACAGCAAATCTGCCCTTATGCCAGAATTTTATCCGTAGCAGATATCTATGACGCCTTGGTAACGGAACGTCCCTACAAGAAAGCTTTTTCTCAACAGGATGCCATCGAACTTATTATGTCCATGACGCCGGACCTTGATATCCGTGTGATTGAAAGTTTTATGAAGAGTATGATTCTCTACCCTGTAGGTTGTACCGTACAGCTTAGTAACGGAGAAAAGGCAAGAGTTGTCGAAAATGACCCTCACTATATTTTGAGACCTAAGGTAGTTGGATTGAAATCCGGTAAGGTTTATGACCTTGGTAAAGATTTGAATTGCGCAAATATTGTAATACAATAAATGATATTATTTAAAAATGCTTATTACCATATTGCAGCGTTCTTTTACTTTCATGACTTCAAAATAACACTGCTCTAATGGTATCCACTCTTCAAAAAACCGCTCTGCCATTTCCGGGGAATTGCGTTTCTTTATGCGTAATTCCTGTAACTTTTGCTCATAAAAAAAGGCATTGTTTTCCCTTCAGAGAAAACAACACCTTCCCAGCGTTGCATAATCATAATCTATATCTATAACTTTACGAAAGAGCTTCAGCCCTGAAATTATCCTTCTGAATAATGTATACATTGTACCATGACTTTCTT
>JAFQQI010000042.1 GCA_017411305.1 Lachnospiraceae bacterium | reverse complement strand
GGATGTGTTTATAGATAATACCGGAAAAACAATATTAATTACTTACGGTGAGTGATTAAGAATTTTTTAGAGAAGAGATAGAAGAAACTGATAATAAGGAGGTTTTTGTATATGAAAAAAGTGATTCTCGGAGCAGCAATGTTAATTAGTGGAGTATTCGGTTTAGTAGGTTGGTTCATTGCAGGTGCCCTTACCGTTCAGCCGGGAGCAAGAAGCCGGGTATGGGGCTGCTTAAATGGTATGGAGTGGACACCAGTGATAGCATTTCTTGCTTTGGCAGTGTATGGTTTGGTTTTGGCACTGAAAAATGCAAAAGATTGATATATTCAAATACCTGAAATTGCACGTTCCGGTAAGCTATTGTGCAAAATATCTATCTATACGATAGTCCTCATATATTATATAATGTAAGCATATCAAAGATATCATATATAGGTTCCGAAGTATGGAACCGGAGAGGGGTACATATGAAATACGCAGCAGATTTTCGATATATTGCAAGAGAAGCGTTACGAGGAAAATGGGGCATTGCGGTGGTTGCGGGATTGATTGCAAGCCTGTTAGGTGGTTTAGGATCTGATGGTCCTGAAGTGAAACTGAACATTGATATGGCAGAAGGGACGAATGTGAGTTTTGAGTACGCTGGACAGACAATTCTTTCTACTCATGGCGGGATAAATGAGCAACTTGGGGCATTCCTGATAGGAAGCGCTGTCTATATTGCTATCGCTGCCATATTGCTGGCCGCTGTTTACTTCGTGTTGGGAAGTGTGATAGAAGTCGGCTATGCCAGATTTAATCTGGAGCTGAACGATCGGTCTGAAGGGAAGCTGGAGTCCTTGTTTGCTTATTTTAGCAATTGGAAAACAACAGCCGCAACCAGATTTTTAAAGACATTGTATACCTTTTTATGGACCTTGCTGTTCATCATCCCGGGTATTATAGCAAACTATAGTTATGCCATGACCGGGTTTATCCTGGCTGAGTATCCGGAAATGACTGCCCGTGAGGCGATTGAAAGATCGAAGGAAATGATGGATGGAAACCGTTTTCGGCTGTTCTGTCTTCAGCTTAGTTTTATCGGCTGGTCCATCCTGTGTTCCTTTACTTTCGGTATTGGCAACTTGTGGTTAAGACCGTATCGACAAGCAGCCACAGCAGCATTTTACAGAGAAATTTCCGGAACAGAGAGGATATAAATTTATGAGACAGTACGATGATGAATTGAGAGAATTGCAGCAGCAGTCAGCTATGAAAAATCGTCTGGAAACGATATTAAAGGAGCTTCGGGCACAAAAAAGCATGTTGGAAGAGCAGGTTGAGGAGCTATCCCGGCAGAGGGACAAGGAAAATCTGGATGTGGATCGTCTGGAAAGACGCAGCCTTACCAATTATTTTTATCAGGTGGTCGGAAAGCTGGATGATAAGCTGACACAGGAGAAGCGGGAAGCTTATGAGGCAGCAGAGAAGTATGATGCCGCTTATAGTGAATTGCAGGCTGTGGAAACACAGCTTCGTGAAAAAGAATTAGAATACGGCAGAGTTCGCAGAAGTAAGGAACGGTATCAGGAAGTTCTGAAAGAAAAGCAGGCGGCTGTAAAGCTGTCCGGTGTGCCGGAAGCAGAAGAGATACTCCGGTTGGAGGCTCAGATCACGAGCCTGGATATGAAAAAAAAGGAATTGGAAGAGGCAATTTCCGCAGGAAAGAGTGCGGAAAGTATTGCGGACAATATTTTGAACAGTTTATCCAGTGCAGAAGGCTGGGGAACATGGGATATTCTTGGCGGCGGAATCATAGCGGATGCCGTAAAGCACAGCCATTTAGATGAAGCACAGGGACAGGTGGAGAGACTTCAAGGTGCCCTTCGTAGATTTAAGACAGAGCTTACCGATGTAGAGATTATGGCAGATATGCAGGTTAATATCGATGGATTCCTTCGGTTTGCAGATTATTTCTTTGACGGATTATTTGCAGACTGGAGTGTGATGAACCGTATCAGTGAAGCACAAGGGCAGGTAAAGAATGTGAAAGGACAGATAGGTTCCCTGCTTGGAAAACTGAATACGGTATATTCATCTGTAAATTCAGAGCAGGAAAAAGCAAAGATTAAGCTACAGGAACTGGTGAAAAAAGCAGCTTTGTAACAAGGCTGCGGAGGTAACGGTTTGAATACAAGTTATATTGTTATATTAATATTAATCATTGTTCTGTGCATTCAGCACAGAAACGAAAAGGTTTGGATTAAAAATCATATCCGGAGAAAAAAGAGGAAGGAACAAACGGAAATGTTAGAACTGGCAAAACGATTCATGGAAAAAGAATGTATCATTTATACCTTCAATAATCAACTGGAAGGTACGATTAAGGAGATCAACGGCAATGCCCTCTTGGTTGAGAATAAGGGAAAGCCTGAGGTTGTGAACCTGGATTTTGTAGTAAGAATCCGGGAATATCCCAGAAAGAAAAACGGCAAAAAACAGTCATTGGTGTTAGATTAAAGAGTCCCAATGAGGGAGAACCGTATATAACATTGAGTGTAGAGCAGGGATAAACAAGGATTGGAGCAGAAAGAATAAATGAATAAATATAAAATGTTAAGTATTATGTTTGCATTAGCTGCATGCTGCTTTATCATAGGGACAATTAACCATATATTAAATACTGGAGAAGGAATTGTATCATCGATTCTTTTGGCCGCAGGGTGCCTCTGTTTGTCTTATGCATTTCATAAAACGAAATAAGGTAACGGAAATTTGTGGCAAGGAAGCGTGAACTAAAAAGAGGATAAGAATATTAGAGATGAGCAGGAAGATACATGTAAGACCGGGAAAAGGTCAGTCAAAATTTGGATTTATAGTAGGTATTATTTTTTGTCTGATCGGACTATTTATTGTGGTGCCCACCTTCGGATTGTTTGGACTTTTTTGGACGGCAGTGGCCGGATATATCACTTATGTAAATTATCGGAATGGTTTTACGGATAAGCAGATTGACAGCCATGTGATTGAGGTCGATGGGGATGGGGAGGACGTGACGGTGACTTCCCATACCGGATTAGGTCGGCGCATCTATAGTGTTGATGAAAATCCTGTCCAGGCAGATGAACATAGCAAAGAAGGCATTGAAACAAGATTAAAGAAATTGACAGATTTATACGTTCAATCCCTGATCACCAGAGAAGAATATGAACAAAAGAAGAAAGAGATACTGGATGAACTGTAAATAAATGTGATAATAGTTTAACAAGGAGATATACATATATGAAAAAACTTTACAAATCAAATAACAAAATAATAGATGGCGTATGCGCAGGTGTTGCAGAGTATTTTAATATTGACCCTACTGTGGTCCGTGTTGTCTGGGCAATTTTCAGCTGCATGGGAGGCAGCGGCATACTGGCTTATATTATTGCTGCACTTGTGATGCCAAAGAATCCGGAAGTGTAGAGGGAAAAAGATATATGAAATTTTGTATTGAGCATTTAATAAAAAGCTATGAGAAGAAGCAGGTTTTGAAGGATATCGATTACGCCTTTGAAGACGGAAAAATATATGGTCTGTTAGGCAGGAACGGTGCCGGTAAGACCACACTATTTAACTGCCTGAATGGGGATATCAGATATGACTCCGGGAAAATATATCTGGAGGAAGAACAGCAGACCAGAAATGTGTTGCCGGAGGATATCGGTTATGTCCTGTCAACACCAACAGTACCGGAATTTATGACCGGAAGGGAGTTTTTGAAGTTTTTCCTGGATATTCATGAAGATTCCATTGTTGAACCGAAGACCATAGATGAGTATTTTGAATATATGGGTATTGAAACAGAGGATCGTGACCGGCTTTTAAAAAACTATTCTCACGGTATGAAGAATAAAATGCAGATGCTGGTAAATATTATCTCAAAGCCTAATGTACTCTTATTGGATGAGCCGCTGACCTCTTTGGACGTTGTGGTGGCAGAAGAAATGAAGCAGCTTTTGCGGAATCTGAAAGAAGGGCGAGTGATCATTGTTTCCACGCATATTATGGATCTGGCACTGGATCTGTGCGATGAGATTGTATTGCTCAGCCATGGGGAATTAGAACGGGTAGATAAAGAGGAGCTGGATAACAGGGAATTTAAGGAGAAGATTATAGCAGCCCTTCGGGAGGATGGAAATGATTAAAACCTTGCGTTTGTCTTTTGCATTAAAAAATACATACCGCGTGAATTCCATACTGTATTCCATCAAACAGATACCGCTGTTAAAACGGATCATTCCGGAAGGTGTTTACCACATTCAGGGATTTAAGATCTTTGCAAATGTCCTTTCTGTAATATGGGAAATCCTTACGGTTTTTCTGGGTAAGCTGCTTTACTATCTTTTGATGATCGTAGGTGCCGCCTCCCTTTACTCTCTGCCTGCAGAATCGCAGGGGCAGGTGTTTTTGCATCTTTTGCTGGTACTGACACTGATCGGGGCGGTAATGAATACCTATATGTTTAACCCTACGAAGGATAAGTACTATGCCATGATCCTGCTGGGGATGAATGCCCGAGAATATGCGTTGACAAACTATTTCTATGCTATCGGGAAAGTATTGGTGGGATTTTTGCTGTGCAGTTTCTTGTTTGGCAAAGGTGCCGGTCTTACCTGGTGGCAATGTCTTTTGATACCGTTTTTTGTGGCAGGGGCAAAGCTGATGGTGGCAGCAGCTGAATTGCGGGATTATGAGAAAAACGGAAATGTGGGTAATGAAAACAAGCTGAATAAATTGATATGGTGGATCATTGCTGTTTTTCTGGCCGTGGCTTACGGGCTGCCGGCGCTGGGAATTCTCCTGCCGGTGAAAGTAAGTGTGACTGCTATGTGCTTTTTTGTGGCAGGCGGATTGATCTCTGTAAGAAAAGTAATCGCTTTTCGGGATTACAGAGCCATGTATCAGGAGCTGTTAGCAGGTTCCATGATGCAGATGGATCCTTCTGCGCAGGCGAAGCTGCAGCGTGAGGCAAGCAATAAGCTGATCAGTGCGGATGCGGATATTACCAGCAGTAAAAAAGGATTTGAATATTTGAATGAGCTTTTTATCAAAAGGCATCAGAAAATCCTATGGAAGTCCACAAAGAAAATAACCTATGTGTCCATGGCAGTGATTGCCGCAGTATTGCTGGGGTTTGTGTTGATGCCGGAATTGAAGGAAGGCGTCAACGGAGTATTACTTTTGTATCTTCCCTATTTCGTGTTTGTTATGTATATGATCAACAGGGGAACCGGTTTTACCAGAGCACTGTTTGTAAACTGCGATCACAGCCTGCTGACCTATCCCTTTTATAAACAGCCTAAATTTATCCTGAAACTGTTCAAGATACGTCTTCGGGAGATCATAAAGGTCAATCTGTTGCCGGCATCAGTAATCGGAACGGGACTTTCGCTGTTGCTGTATGCTTCCGGGGGAACCGATAATCCTTGGAATTACATAGTTTTGTTTGTGTCAATTGCAGCACTTAGTGTTTTCTTCTCCGTCCATTATCTGACTATCTATTATTTGCTGCAGCCATATAATGCCGGGACAGAAATAAAGAGCGGTACCTACCAGCTTATCATGTGGTTAACTTATATGGTCTGCTATATGATGATAAGGATCAAGATGTCCACTGTGGTGTTTGGGATCATGACAATTGTATTTTGTCTGTTATACAGTGTGATAGCTTGTGCGCTGGTTTATAAGTTTGCGCCCCGGACTTTTAAAATCCGGACGTAAAACGGAAGGAGGTACATTTTATGAATATAGGCTTTTATCTATGTGGAGTTTTAGTAATACCATTTGCAATTATAGGAGTATTATTTGCAATCTTTAAGGAAAAATCAGCAAAACTTGTTTCAGGTTTTAATTCGTTTTCAAAAGAAGAACAAGCTTTGTATGATAAAGCCCGTATTGCTCGTGATATAAGAAACCAGTGTTTTACATGGACTGCTATAATGCTAATAGGAGCATTATTGTCCTATTTTCTATCACCATATATGGCTATCCCATCTTTTGTTATTTGGTTAGTTTTGTTTTTTAAAGAGGTACATTTTGACAATCGTAAAGCATTTGAAAAATATTTACTAAAGCAAATTTGAATTTATAGGAAGTAATCTAAATGGAAAGCAAGGAAAATAAGAGCAATAAAAAGCAGTCAAAATACATGGCATTAGGAATGTGTTTTGGAATGTTGGCAGGTAGTGTAATCATGAGTATTTTGGCTATGTTTGGACAATTTGTCTGGGGAGGTTTAGCTGTTGGAATTGGACTTATGATTGGTTCGATTGCTGGATTAATAATTTCAAAAATGAAATAGACAAATTAATGTTATGGAGGCTAACAAGGATGGATTGTTTAAGATGTAAGGAAGAGATGTTTAAGGCAAAACTAAAAGGTGATGCAGTTGGTACAGTTGTCTATTTAACCAATAAGCGGAATGGCATCTTTGAAGCTGAGAGGAACAGTGCTGTTTCGTGTTATGTGTGTCCAAAATGCGGCTATATTGAATTAAATGCGGATAATGAAAAAAATTTAATTTGCTAATTTGTGCTCAAAACTTACAGCTTTGTGAAGAGTTGAAAGCATGTAAGAATTTGAATTTTACATTGCATTTGCCTGTAAATCAGGCAGTGCAACTGGACTTAACAGGATTGTTAAAGAGCGTTAACAGATTGATTGATATGGTTGGTAGTGTTTTTAGAACAAAAGTAATACGATATTTTCATCAAGTAATACAAGGAGGAAACATTGATGAAGAAAGGTATTATTTATAATCTAAATCCGTTCAACAACGAAACAAATATGTCATCTGCTGAATACATAATAAAGAAATTATTGGCATTCATTCTGATATATGTTTTTTCGGCAGTTTTGGGAGAAGGAGTAATAATTGGGATTTTATATGGCATGGGCTATGACCCTTTGCACGGCATAATGCCAGCTGGGGAAATTGGTGAGTTGTTACCCTACTATGGTTTCCTAGTATTTTCCTTAGTAACCCTATTATATTGCAGATTTGTTGAGAAGAAAAATATTAAATTCGTAGGTTTTTCAGGAAATCCTATAGAGTATTTGGCAGGAGCATTAGTTGCCACGATTCTTTTGTTTATAATATTAGGTATAGGTTGCCTCTGTGGTTCCATTAGCTTTTATGGATTCAGCACAAATGTTAATATTAAAAGTATTTTGTTATGGATATTGGCATTTGGTATTCAAGGTGCCACGGAAGAAATCATGTGCAGAGGATTTTTGCTCAATTCATTGAAAAATAGAATATCTATACCATTGGCAATTCTAATTAGTTCAACTGCATTTGTTTTTCCACATTTGTCTAGCTTGATTGAAGCGGATTTCGTGTATGCTGTGGTTGGAATTATAAACTTGTATTTGGTTTCGATTACCTTTTCAATACTTGTTTTATGGCGGTCTAATATTTGGATTGCTTGTGGGTTACATAGTGCATGGAATTTTATATTATATGTGATTATGGGTTTGTCCTTAAGTGGAAGTGAAAGTGTTTCAAAAGGAGTAGTTCTTTTTAGTGTAAAAGATACTAGTATCCTCAATGGTGCAGATTACGGAATAGAAGCAAGTGTTATTACAACAGTAGTGTTAGGAATGTTGTTATTTGTTATGGTAAAAGGATGGAAAGGTAGGATTGGTAAAGATGGAATTTCATAATAAATTGTATAATCTTCGAAAACAAAAAGGCTTATCACAAGAAGAACTTGCTAATCGTTTGAATGTTTCTCGGCAAACCATTTCAAAATGGGAAGTGGGGGACTCGACACCTGATATGGAAAAACTGATTGCTATTAGTGATATGTTCGAAATTT
>JAFQQI010000041.1 GCA_017411305.1 Lachnospiraceae bacterium | reverse complement strand
TTGGTTAGTAAGTATTCTGTTGTATCTTGCGCAAGAGTACACTATTTCGTGGTCAATGAAATAGGACTAGAACATCAAGAAACCCTTTATTTTTCTAGCTTTCCTGTTGTTGCTCCCATTATAACTCGTGAACATCCCCTGTACGATTCCTCCTGTTACTGCCAAAAGCTCCGGATCCGTGATTTTGATAATGATTCCCCGATTAATATTATCATTTTCTAAATGAATATCAGTGACTTCTACATCATATATTTTTACCACATCTCCCAAAGAGCAAAAAATCTGCGCATCACCGATTTCAATTTCATGTTTCAGACCAATTGGCATATACTCATATCCATTGGCTGCAATCGTTTCTTCGCAGCAGGAACCAAAAATTCCTTTCGCAGTATTTTTAGTAATAGACCCCATAATATTGTTATCGTCATATTCGATAAACCCCGTCAGTTCCCCGGGAGAACCGCTGCGTCCTCTGGTAATGCCGATAATCTCTGTATGATATAATGTACCGGTGTCAAGTTCCATCAAGGTACCCGTATCCACATCATTAATGCCGTGACCCAAAGCCCCGAAACCGCCATTTTCATCAATATAGGTCATAGTCCCTACTCCCTGTGCATTGTCACGCACCCAGATACCCATCTTATACTCTCCGCTTTTATTTGCTTTTGGTTTGGCGCGGACTAAAAATTCTTCTCCGTCCCTCCTGATTTTAAAAACAATCTCCTGACCTTCCGAGTGGCTGATATTTTCAATCAACTGTTTTTTTCCTGTTATTTCCTCATCATTCATTTCCAAGATATAATCACCTGCCTGTAATACATATTTTGCAGGTTCGCACATTTGTCCGTCCTCTCCCTCAAAGTCTCCGACTGCTACTACTAAAACCCCCGAAGTCCTTACATAAATGCCGATTGGAATCCCCGCAGGCTTTAACTTTACGTCCTGAATAACCTTAACATCTACATCCTTTAACGGGATGACGCCAAAAAGCTTAAGTTTCATTGTATAAGTATCAACCTGATTTGCTTTTACAATAACCGGACTGCTAAAATCGATTAGTACTTCTTCCATGCCGTTGGCGGATTCATATTTCCTCACATTTCCGCTTGTTTCCACAGCATCCTCACGATGTAGTTTGCCGGAAGCGGGAAGGGCGAAATCCAATGTCTGCTCTACACCTGCTTTTACCATAATTGTAGACGGCACACGATTCCATAACGTATAATACAGGGAAAACATAACCAATATCACCCCCAACGCCAGTAAAATGTATAAGATTTTTCTATATGTTAATATCCTTACGGAACAGTTGATACTATCATCTGTTTTCACATTCTCACATCCTTTTCTTTTTGATTCACCTCCATTTTTTAAGTCATCTCATTTCACAGAAGTTTCCTAAAAAAATGGGAGACATGCTTTCGCATGTCTCCCTTAGTATGTGAAAATCTTTTTATTTTAGTTAACCGAATACTATTTTTATCTGCCAAATGTTTCAAATTCGTTTATTTCACCTTATCTGCCGTTTCTTTCATTTCTTTGGCGTTATTAAGTACAGCTTCCGTTACACTGCCGCTGCCAAGCAGCCTTGCAAGTTCATACAGGCTCTCTTCCCCGTTCATTTTATGAATCTGTGTTACGGTTCTTTCGTTTGCCACTTGTTTTTCAATCAGAAAATGAGTATCTGCCATAGCTGCAATCTGAGGAAGGTGTGTAATACAAATAATCTGATGTTCTGCTGATAACTGCCCCAGCTTTTCGGAAACCTTCCACGCAGTTCTTCCGCTGATACCGGTATCGATTTCATCAAATATCAACGTATCTGTTCCTTCTTCATCTGCAAATACACTCTTAAAAGCCAGCATAATTCTGGAAAGCTCGCCGCCGCTTGCCACCTGTTGCAAAGGCTTTTTCGCCTCGCCGGGATTCGTTGAAATCATAAATGTAATACTGTCATAGCCATCACCGGTAAAATTCTCTTCATCCGGTAATACCGAAATTGTAAAATCCACATCCAAAAAATTCAAATCAATGAGCGCTAAAGTCAGCTTCTCCGATAATTTTTCTGCTGCCGCTTTTCTCTTTTCCGAAATCTCTGCACAAAGCGACAAAACGCACTTTTTTTTCTCGGACAGTACTTGTTCCAGCTTCCTCAAATATTCTTCGTAATTCTCAAGTTTAGCCAACCGTGTTGATTTTTCATCTAATGCCTGCATCATCAGTTCATAAGTATTTCCATACTTATCCTTCAGGCGGTTAATGATATTTAAGCGTTCTTCTGTCCGGACAAACTCTTCTTCATCAAACTCCAAGCTATCTCTATAGTCTGCCACAGAACGGTTAAAATCATTTAATAAATTATCTATTTCCGCCAGTTGGTCACATAATTCTTCTGCATTTTCATCATAAGCCGATACGCTTCTTAACTCCCGAAGTGCCCGTCCGATTGCCTCACCGGCACTGTTATTATCCTCATAACCGGTCATGCCGTGTACAATAAAAACGGCTTCCTTTATCTTTTTAGCGTTGACCATCCTGCGATAGCTCTTTTCTAATGTCTCATCCTCTCCCGGAAGGAGCGCAGCGCTTTCCAATTCATTTACTTCAAATGCTAACAGATCTGCCTCCCGCTTTCTGGCTGCATCATCATAATTATTTTCTGAAAGTTCATCCCTTATTTGCAGATACTCACGATACAGGGCATTTAATTTTTCTTTCAGCTCTTTTATTTCATCCCCCGCATATTCATCCAGCATTTCCTTATGTTTGGATGCTTTTAAAAGCGTTTGATGTTCATGCTGCCCATACATATCCAGCAGAACTGACGAAAGCGCTTTTAATTGTCCGGAGCTTACCGTTTCACCATTCACTTTGCAGGTGGTTCTGGTGGGACTGATTTTACGCTGCAACAAGAGCATTCCGTCTTCTTCCGTAGGCAGTTCCATATCTTTTATGATTTGATTTTGTTTATCATTTAATGAAAAAATAAGCTCAACCAGCGCATACTCTGCACCGGCTCTGATAAAATCTTTATCTGCTTTGGCACCTAAAGCCAGATTTACGGAACCGATAACAATTGACTTACCGGCACCCGTTTCGCCTGTTAATATATTAAGGCCATCGGTAAAAGTTACCTCGGCCTCATCAATTAATGCCAGATTTTTTACATGCAAACTCTCAAGCATTACTACTTCCTCCCGCCTAAAGCCGGTTATTCTTCAAGCACGCTACGCACTTTTTCCATTACACATTTGGTATCTTCTACGGTACGCACTGCTACCATAATGGTATCGTCTCCTGCAATAGAACCAACTATCTCCTTAAGCTTCATGGCATCTACTGCAGCAGCTACTGCCATTGCCATACCTGCAACAGTCTTTATTACCAATATATTCTGGGCCATATCCATAGAAACAAAACCATCTTTCAGTACACGGATGTATTTATCGCTTAGATAATGGTCACTGTGTACCAAAATGGTATACTTCTGCCTGCCATCTCCCATGGGCACCTTGGAAAGCTTCATTTCCCTGATATCTCTGGAGACAGTAGCCTGTGTTACCGCATAACCGGCCTCCCGAAGTTTATCTGCCAGTTCTTCCTGAGTTTCAATTTCAAACTGCTCCACCAATTCTTTGATTTTTCGATGTCTGTTTTTTTTCATCTCACACCATATTCCTATTTTTCATCAGTCACTCATCTTGCGATGCAAATTTTCTAAAAAGCTTGCCTGATTCAGCTTCATAATTCCTGTAGTTTTCTCAGAACGCCTGATTACTATTTTGTCCCCTGTAAATAGAGACACCCTATGGCTTCCGTCAAATATTGCTTCTACTTCCTGGTTTGCGCCATCATGTCCTGTTTCAATTTCAATGGTAACTTCATCTTCCGGTGATAATACAATGCTGCTATGCTGCATGGAATGAGGACAAACAGGCGATAGAACAATCAACTGTGCTTTAGGGTCTACTACCGGTCCTCCTGCGGAAAGATTGTATCCCGTTGAACCGGTTGGGGTTGCCACTATCATGCCGTCTGCATGGTACTTATGTAAAAACTGTCCGTTAACACTGATATTAAACTTAATAATCTGTAAGGAACCTTTACGGGTAATAACAATATCATTTAATGCCCTGGTATTGTCTTTTTCGCCCTGGGCTCCATAGCTTACCCCTACCAGCATCATCCGTTTTTCGATTTCGTAATCTCCTTGAAGAATTCTGCCTAGGGCTGTTTCGATATCGTTCTTATTTACCTCTGTTAAAAAACCAAGTGTCCCTAAGTTAATTCCAAGAAAAGGCACATGACTGTCAGCCAAATCCGCTGCCGCCTGAAGCAATGTTCCGTCACCGCCTAAAACAAGAACCAAATCCACATCCTCCGGGATACTGCCGGCATCTGTGTGCCTTTCACTGGATACAGTATACTTTTTGCCATGAGATGCAAGGTAATCTGTTATTCTGTTTGTAATTTTAAATTCCGGATCCTTTGACTGGTTGGTGATAATATAAAAATGTTGCACCTTTGCGTACCTTCCTGCCTCTTATCTCATCCATGCTTTTACTCTGTCACCTTCAGATTTCGATGCGCTGCATCTACTGTTTCTTCAATCAGCTTACTGATATCCGTTTGGTAAGAATAACCGCTTTTTTCTACAATAATTGTTCTTAGTTCTTCTTCAGCATCTGCTTCCGTAATTTGCAGTGTCTTTGTCACTTTATCCGGATTTTTACACAGATGCACCAAATACTCGATATTTCCTTCCGGTCCTTTAATGGGAGAAAAGTCCAAATGTAAAATATCAAAACCGATAAAATCCGCAAAATCAATCACTTTACGGATTACTTCTTCGTGAACATCAGGGTCTCTTACAACCCCTTTTTTTCCTACCTTTTCTTTTCCTGCTTCAAATTGCGGTTTGATTAGGCAAACCATCTCACCCATATCACAAAGTAAGCTTCTTGCAGGTATTAAAATTTTGGTTAAGGAAATAAAAGAAACATCCACAGATGCAAACGCAAGAACATCTGTGATATCCTCCGGCTTCATATACCGGAAATTTGTTTTTTCCATGCAGACCACGCGCTCATCACTTCGTAATTTCCAGTCAAGCTGACCATGCCCCACATCTACGGAATACACCTTCTTTGCTCCGTTTTGCAACATACAATCCGTAAATCCGCCTGTAGATGCTCCGATATCCATACAGATTTTATCGGCAAGCACAATCCCAAACTGTTGCATTGCTTTTTCAAGTTTTAATCCGCCGCGGCTGACATACCGCAAGGTATTGCCTCTGACCTCTAACTTGATTTTGGATAAATCAAAGGTGGTTCCTGCTTTATCTTCTCGCTGCCCATCCACGAAAACATTACCGGACATAATAATTGCCTTGGCTTTTTCGCGGGAGGTTGCATACCCTTCCTGTACTAAAATCACATCTAAACGTTCTTTCATGCTTCCATTGCTTCCATTTCTGCCAGAATACGGCTCACAATGCTCTCTTCATCCATACCGATTTCTTTTTTCAGCAGATCAACATTTCCATGCTCTACATATTCATCGGGAATGGTAATATTCATCAGCTTGCTGTCAACAGAAAGAGAATCCATATACTCTCTGACCTTTTCTCCGTAACCACCGCTTGCCACGTTTTCTTCCATGGTTACCACAAGCTTATGATTCTTTGCTGCCCAGCGAACTGCATCTTCATCAATAGGTTTAATGAATCTGCCGTTAATGACACTGCACTTATGGCCGGCTTCACGCAAAAGCTCTCTGACCTTTTCTGCAGATTTTACCATACTTCCTATTGCCATTAGGCAGATTTCGCCCTCCGCATACAGGGCTTCTGCTTTTCCGAGTTCAATCGGTGCACGGAACTCCTGCAAGCCTGCATATGCTTCTCCTCTGGGATAACGCACAGCAATAGGTTTTCCCAGCTGCAATGCAAATTTCATCATATCGGAAAGTTCCCATTTATTTTTGGGTGCCATCACATGCATATTAGGAATGGATGACAAATAGGACAAGTCAAAAATTCCCTGATGGGTTTCTCCGTCACTGCCTACCAGTCCTGCCCTGTCAATGGCAAACACTACCGGCAAATTTTGAATGCAAACATCATGAAGTATCTGGTCATATGCCCTTTGCAGGAAGGAAGAATAAATTGCCACTACCGGTTTTAAGCCTCCTGCAGCAAGCCCTGCAGCAAAGGTTACCGCATGCTCTTCAGCGATTCCCACATCAAAAAACCGGTCAGGATATAAGTTTCTAAAACGCTTTAATCCTGTTCCGTCAGGCATTGCTGCCGTAATCGCTACTACTTTTTCATCCCTTGCACCGATTTTGGTCATTACGGTTGAAAAGATATCGGTATAATTTGCAACTGTTCTGGGTTTTGTGGGAATACCTGTTTTTACGTCAAAAGGCTCTGCACCGTGAAATCTTGCAGGATGACGTTCCGCCGGTGCGAAACCTTTTCCTTTCTGGGTAATGACATGCACCAACACTGTATTTCTGACACGCTTTGCTTCCTGGAACATCTGAAGCATAGCAGGAATATTATGACCGTCAACAGGTCCTAAATAGGTGATTCCCATATCTTCAAAAAACATTCCGGGAACTACCAATTGCTTAAAGCTGCTCTTTGCCTTGCGGATTCCCTGTACCACCTTGCCTCCGTATTTGGGAACATCCTTCAGCGTATTATAAATGCCTTCTTTAATATCCAAATAGGTATCGGCGGTACGGATATTATTTAAATATTTAGACACACCACCTACATTTTCGGATATGGACATATTATTATCATTCAATACAATAATAAAGTTTGTTTCCTGTTTTGCCGCATTGTTAAGTGCTTCATAGGCCATGCCGCCGGTCAGGGAACCGTCACCGATAACAGAAATGACACTATGGTTTAATCCCTGGATATCTCTGGCCTTTACCAGCCCCAAGCCTGCTGAAATAGAGGTGGAGCTGTGTCCGGTATCAAAACAGTCACAATCACTTTCTTTGCGCTTGGGAAATCCGCTCATTCCGTGATACTTACGCAAGTTTTCAAATCCGTCTCTTCTGCCTGTCAAAAGCTTATGGGTATAAGACTGGTGTCCTACATCCCATACAATCTTATCCTCAGGCAGATTAAATGACAGATGGAGAGCCATAGTAAGCTCCACTGCTCCTAAATTTGAGCCAAGATGACCACCTGTTTTCGAAATTTTCTCTATCAAAAACTGTCTGATTTCTTCTGCAAGCTCCGGATAATTGTCCGGCCTTATGTTCTTAATATCATTTGCCTTTTTGATATTGTCAAGTAACATACTTTTGCCCTTCTTTTCTTAGGTTATTTTTCTCTGGTTATCAGCGATTGTGTCAACTCGATTAAAAATAAATTCTCCTGATTTCCCTCTGCTTGGGAATAAGCCGTTAAAATAGCAATTGCTTCTTCCGATAACCGCTTCACATCCTTACGGGACTGCTCAAGTCCCTTTAAGGATACATAAGTCAGCTTATGATTTTTTTCATCACTGCCTACCGGCTTTCCCAACACCTCAGTAGTGCTTGTTACATCTAAAACATCATCCTGAATCTGGAATGCAATACCGATATTATACGCCGCCTGCTCCATTGCATTAACAGCTTCTTCATCCCCGCCAGCAAGCACCGCACCTATCATCATGGCCGCCTGGATCAATGCAGCTGTTTTATTCTCATGAATATACAGAAGCACGTCTTCCGTCAGAGAGCATTTACCGTCCTCTGCTTCCATATCGGCTGTCTGTCCGCCAATCATGCCGTATACGCCTGATTTCTTTCCTAAAATCTGAAGTGCTTTGGCAATGCGTTTCAGCATAGCAGCATCGTCCGTCATATCAAATGCCTTAGCAGCAGTTTCATAGGCCATATTTAAAAGTCCGTCACCTGCCAGTACTGCCATACCGTCTCCGTAAACCGTCCAGGTTGTCTTACGGCCTCTGCGGTATTCATCATTATCCATTGCCGGCAAATCATCATGCACCAGGGAATAATTATGAATCATTTCAAGTGCTGCCATAAAAGGATAAATAATTTCTCCTTCTCCGCCAAACATTTTAAAACATTCTTCCATAAACATGGGGCGGAGTCTTTTTCCTCCGGCCATAACACTATAATTCATTGCTTCCAAAACCGTTTTTTGATAACCGGTTTCCTTTGGCAAAAAACATCCCAGAACTTCTTCGATATGAATTATCTTTTGATTTAACTGCTCTTTAAAATTCATCGGTTTCTCCCTTTTCGTTCAGAACCAGAACCTTTTTCTCTACCTTATCAATTGCTTCATTGCACTTTCTCAGAAGTTCCATTCCTTTTTGGTATTCTGCAAAGGATTCCTCCAAAGAAATGTCCTCTTGTTCTAAACGCATTACTGTTTCATCCAGTGCCAAAAAAGCTTCCTCTAAATTAAATTCTTTCTTGTTATTTTCCATGATACTCCTCCTTGCCGGTTACCTCCGCTCTCAGAATACCGTTCTTTACATAAATCTGTAAGATCTCACCTAATGCCACCCGGCGGATATCCCTGATATTTCTTCCTTTTTCATCAGAAACATAGGAAAAGCCCTGATTTAGCTTTTCCAAAGGAGAAAGCCCTTTTAATTTTTCTATATAAATATCCAGCTTATGACGTTTATCCGAAATCCGTTTTCTCATGGCACCTTCCAGTTTTTCTTCCTGATGAAGCAACCATGTCTTCTTTTCCCTGATTTTGCCCATCGGGGAATTCATCCTTATTTTGGCTTCATATGCTTTTAAGTAAGCCCTGCTTCGTTCAATTTTATTACGAAGCAACCTTTGCATAGTCATTTCTCTTTCCTGCATTTTTTGAAAGGTCAGTGCTACATCATAAACCGCAAGTTCCGCTGCTGCTGAAGGAGTCGGCGCACGCAAGTCTGCCACATAATCAATAATAGTGGTATCCGTCTCATGTCCTACCGCAGAAATAACCGGTACATTACAGTCAAACACTGCCTGAGCTACCATTTCTTCGTTAAAGGCCCACAAATCTTCTATGGAACCGCCGCCGCGTCCTACAATCATCACATCCACACCGGCTTTTTCCAGTGCCCGAATGCCGTTTACGATACTGGCTGCCGCACCCTCTCCCTGAACCTGAGCCGGATAAAGAATGATTTGTACATAAGGATTACGTCTGGTAGCAATATTAATAATATCCCTTACTGCAGCTCCTGTAGATGCGGTAACCACACCCAATGTCCTGCAATAGGCGGGAATCTTTTTCTTATAGCAGGCATCAAACATGCCCTGCTCTGCCAGTTCCTTTTTAAGCCTTTCAAACCGTTCATAAAGTGCTCCGGCACCGTCCAAGGTAATCTCTTTGGCATACATCTGATATTTACCGTCACGTTCATAAACATCTACACTTCCGCGTACGATTACCTGTAAGCCTTCCATTAGCCGAAATGCAAGACCGGAACGGTTTCCCGCAAACATCACGCAGGAAATCGTTCCTTTCATATCTTTCAGTGTAAAATATATATGTCCCGAGGAATGATATTTGCAGTTACTTACTTCACCTTTCACAGACAAATTCTGCAACAAAAAATCCTGGGAAAACATGTTTTTAATATATGAATTTACCTGGCCAACGGTATATACATTTTTCATGTCAACCACCTTGCCCTGATTTCTTCGGCATTATCATAGCCTCAAATTCTTTTATGCAAATTTTGCAAGCACACCGTTTACAAAAGCAGAAGAAGAATCCTGTCCGAATTTCTTGGCAAGTTCTACTGCCTCATTAATTGCCACACCGGTGGGTACTTCCTCATCAAACATGATTTCATAAACTGCCAGTCTTAAGATTGTCAGGTCAACCTTACCCATACGGGCAGTATTCCAGCCCTGAACCTTTTCATTTAAAGCGTTATCAATATCATCAAGTTTTTCTGCTATTTTGTTATACTTTTCAGTAATATATGCAGCATCTGCAACATCTGCCTGATTCTCCTCCTCTTCAAAAAAGAGTTGCATCTGTTCAGGCATTTCTTCCTTTTGATTAAATTCTACACGAAACAGCAGCTTGAAAATCTGCTCTCTCAATTCTCTTCTACTCATGAACTTATCCTGCTTTTGTCTGTTATTTTGTCATCTCCACGCCTGCTATACGGACATTTACATCTGTTGCACTAAGTCCGGTCATATTTTCAATGGTGGATTTTACTTTTTCCTGTACCTTCTGGGAAACGGCGGGAATATTGTAGCCGTATTCGATTACAAGTGCAAGATCTGTCTTTACACTTTTACCGATTACTTCCACCTTAACACCCTTGGAAAGCTTCTTGACACCCATCTTGCTCATCAGTTCATGGCTGACATTTCCTGCCATGGAAACAACACCCTCTACTTCAGTTGCTGCAAGCCCTGCAATAATGGCTACTACATCATCGGCAATCTTTACGGTTCCGATTCCGTCATCCTCCTGTAATACATATGTGTTCTGTTCTATTACTTTTTCCATGATATTTTCCTTCCTTTGGTTTCTTCCGTTTACAGATATACATGTTAATCATATCAAAAATTACTGTTTTTGCATAGTCTAAAGACAAAAAACTTCCCTGAAGAACTTGTCTATTGCGCCTTAGACATCCTCTCTTCTATAACCAAAAACTGATGCTGCACTGCTCTTTATTATCCGCATAAGATACCGAACCTTCTCCGCTGCTTAAATACCGGAAAATCCCCTGCTGCTTAATCAGATAATCTGTCATTTCCGCATACACCTGCTCTGTGGCACATTTTAAAGTAACATAAGTGCTCCCCGTTTCATAAGCATCGGAAAAAATGGCAGTAAGCTTGTCCTTGTCCATTTCCGTAAAATAAAGTCCTTCACGTACATAATAATTATTCTCCATATTTTCGCATATGGGAATCGTGGCTTTATCGTCCGGCGTATGCGTTTTTTCCATTTGGGCAGTAGTTACACAAAGATAATCATAGTTAATGGGTGGTATACTGTTGTCAAAAAAAGCGTCACCACCTTCTACCATTTGATACGAAGCATCTCCCCATGTGGTATCCACGAAATAAAAATCATTATCGATACACACCAGATTCCATGCATGTCCTTCTCCGCCCGCGACTCTGCCCATAATAAGGGTGCTCTCCACGCCGGCCTCTCTAAGCAGATACTGGGTGGCCTTAGCATATCCTTGACAAACACTTCTTCCATGAACAAAAACAGAACAAATATTTTGATTATCCGGCGCTTCGGCATCATATTCTGTCTGTCCGATAATATACTCGTAAATATGCTTCACCTTTTCATAATCGTCCATATAAGGAGAAATTCCTGCCATACAGGCATTTACATAGTCGTCTATCTTACTCCGGTAATCCTTAATCTGTTCTTCATCCATGATATACGTTCCAGAAAAAGTTATTTTTTTAATTTCTTCTCCCATCGTATATCTGGTATAAGTATACCCATCTACATAAAAAATTTCCGGATGATCATTCATTACATACTGAAAAATCTTTTCGATTTCCTCTGCCCTGTCACAGGAAAGAGCCACATCAACGCGACGTTTTTCAAGAACATCCAGCATTTCCACATAGATTACCTGCTCATATCTGTTTAATTTTTCATAATAAAACTTTCCGATTTGCTTCTGTTTCAGATTCTCAGTCTGTTCCGGTGATACCTGCGACAAAAAGGGAAGTTCTTCCGGCTCTTTCGTCTCTTCCGCTTCCTTAACTTGCGTATCATAATCTGCTTCCGGTACATAACACCCGGTCAGACAAAGAATCAGCATTCCAAAAGCAGCAAACCACTTTTTTTTCATTTAATCACGTCCAAACTCTGAAAGAATCAATCCTTCATTTCGATCCAGAGTCATTCCTACACTCCATGCATTAATAAATAAAAGCAAAGGATTGCCCTTTAAATCTTTAATTTTCTTCATATCTGAGGTTCCTACCAGCTTATTAAGGTCTACTTCCTCCTTATTTTCAATCCAGCGGATATGCTCGTAGGGTAACGGTTCCAATCTGATTTCCACATTATATTCATTTTCCAAACGGTATTTCAATACATCAAACTGAAGTACACCTACAACTCCTACGATAATTTCTTCCATACCGGTGTTAAACTCCTGGAATATCTGGATAGCACCCTCCTGCGCAATCTGGGTAATTCCCTTAACAAACTGCTTTCTTTTCATGGTATCCATCTGTCTTACCCTTGCAAAATGCTCAGGTGCAAAGGTAGGAATGCCTTCGTATCGGAATTGTTCTTTTGGCATGCAAAGCGTATCACCGATAGAAAAGATACCCGGATCAAAAACACCAATAATATCTCCGGCATATGCTTCCTCCAAAATTTTCCGTTCACTTGCCATAATCTGCTGAGGCTGGGAAAGCCGCATTACCTTTCCCCCCTGTACATGTTTCACTTCCATGCTGGCGTCATATTTACCGGAGCAAATACGCATAAATGCAATTCTGTCTCTGTGTGCTTTATTCATATTTGCCTGTATCTTAAATACAAAGGCAGAAAAGTCATTTTCTGCGGGTGCAATCAAACCCTTGTCCGACTTACGGGGAAGAGGTGTTGTTGTCATTTCCAGGAAATGCTGCAGGAAAAACTCAACACCGAAATTAGTAAGTGCAGACCCGAAAAATACAGGGGTAAGTTCTCCTGCCTGCACCAGTTCTAAATCAAACTCGGCACTGGCACCGTCTAATAGTTCAATTTCATCGGTAAGGGTTGCAAATGCATCTTCTCCGATTGCACCGGTAAGCGCAGTCTCGTCTGTAACAGGAATGACTCTTGTTTCTCCTTCTTTCGTTCCCTTTTCCGTATCGGAAAAAGTAATTACACACTGCTCATCCCTGTCATACACGCCCTTAAAGCCTTTGCCGGAACCGATAGGCCAGTTTACGGGGCAGGTTGCTATCCCCAATTCCTTTTCGATTTCGTCCAAAAGCTCAAAGGTATCATTAGCATCTCTGTCCATCTTATTAATAAATGTAAAAATCGGTATCTTACGCATTACACAAACTTTAAACAACTTACGTGTCTGTGCTTCCACACCTTTAGATGCGTCAATCACCATAACTGCCGAATCTGCAGCCATCAGCGTTCTGTAGGTATCCTCTGAGAAATCCTGATGTCCCGGTGTATCAAGAATGTTGATACAAAATCCGTCATATTCAAACTGAAGCACCGAAGAAGTAACAGAAATACCTCTCTCCTTCTCAATCTCCATCCAGTCAGAAACCGCATGTCTGGCTGTTGCTTTTCCTTTTACACTACCGGCCAGGTTAATGGCTCCTCCGTATAAAAGAAATTTCTCTGTCAGTGTTGTTTTACCCGCGTCCGGGTGTGATATAATTGCGAAGGTACGCCTTCTGTTTATTTCTTTCTCTAATGTTCCCACTTATTTTCCTCCAAGCTATATCATCGGCGTTCCGGCAATCTTACCGGACACACCTAAGTATTTTAACACAGTTGCACCAATATCTGCAAAGGTTTCCCGTGTTCCTAAATTCAAGGCCTCTATATTTGCTCCGTACATCAAAAACGGTGTATACTCTCTAGAATGGTCCGTTGATACGGTATATCCCGGGTCACATCCGTGGTCTGCCGTAATCATCAGCACATCCTCTTCTCTCATCAGTGACATCATTTCCGGCAGTGCCCGGTCAAACTGTGCAAGTGCTTTGGCATATCCCTCAATGTCATTACGATGTCCGTACAGCATATCAAAGTCTACCAGATTGATAAAGCACAGACCCTCAAAATCCTCTTTCAGATAATCAAGTGTTTTTGCAATACCATCCTCATTTCCGGTAGTGTATACATAAGAGGTCAAGCCCTTCCCGGCAAAAATATCTTTAATTTTTCCTACTCCGATTACTGTTTTTCCGGCATCCTTTAAAGCATCCAGCATGGTATCTGCAGGCGGAAGCAGCGAGTAATCGTGTCTTCTTGGGGTTCGGGAAAAATTGCCCGGTTCCCCGATAAACGGTCTTGCAATCACTCTTCCCACACCATGTTTCCCCACTAAAAGCTTTCTTGCCATCTCACAATATTCATATAATGTTTCCACAGGAACAATATCCTCATGGGCAGCAATCTGAAACACACTGTCTGCAGACGTATATACAATCAGTGCTCCGGTTTTCATATGTTCTTCGCCAAATTCTTTAATTACTTCTGTACCGGAATAAGGTGCATTGCAAAGAACATCTCTTCCTGTCATCTCGCGAAAAGGCTTAAGCACCTCTTCCGGAAAGCCCTCAGGATATACGGGAAGAGGATTTTCGGAAACTATTCCCGCTATTTCCCAGTGGCCTATGGTAGTATCCTTTCCCATAGAACTTTCTTTCATTCTTGCATGCAACGCAAGGGGCTTTTCCTTTGTTTCTTTCCAATCTATTCCGTCAATATGGAACAAACCCAGCTTTTCCATATTGGGCATATGGAAAGCGGAGCTTTCGGAACATGACTTTAAAGTATTACAACCTATGTCCCCAAATGCCGGTGCATCCGGCATTGCTCCGATTCCCACACTGTCAAGCACAATCAAAAATACTCTTTTCATTTCGGTATTCCTTTCTGTTCACAATTTTCTCTTGTATTAGAATACCACATTTTACTGTTCTGTAATAGTGCTGATTACAATATTTTCCGGTGCAACCCCTGTTTTTCTTACAACAATATCTTCAATTTGGGCGCGCTGTGCTTCACTGAGCTCCGGTGCATTCACTACAACATCCACCGTACCGTCCGTAATGCTTACTACAACATCCTGAAAGCCCTTTGCTTCCAGCAAAATTTCTGCTGCCATTTCTTTCTCTGCAATATCGGTAATTGCAATCATATTGTCAATTGCCTCCTGCTTCTGCTCTTCCGTAATATTTACGTTGTTGATAATCTCAAGGAGTGTTTCTTTATTTTTAGCCCGTGTCTGTTCCTTTAACAGCTTCGCCCCTGAAGAGGTATCTAAACTTGACGACGATGTAAATACTGCTTCTCCGGGTGTCTCACTCTCACTCAGCCCAATGGTTTCACCGACTACTTCTTCCATCGTTTCTTCCAAATAATTCTCCTGCTCAGTAATCACTTCCGTATCCAGACTTTCAATATCTCCGTTTTCAGCCTGCTCCATATCCTCATCAGAAATTTCAAAAAGCGCCGCTACTTCCGTATCGTCTATGTATCCCTCTTCCTGTATACTTCCTACCGCATTTTCTGTCGCAGCAGTCATAATTTCTTCGTCGGTAATCTGTTCACCCGCAAAATTCAGGTAACCTGCCACCGCAATCATAATTGCCAGTGCCGTAATCATAATTCGATTTTTTTTCACAATATTTTTCAATTCCGCATCTCCTTTATTCCCTGGAACTCATTTTGATTATTTTAATTTTATGTGCATCAATTCCGAATAATGCCTGAATTGCTTCCGTTATATTTTTATTTATGGTCAGGTTATCTCCTCCCTGTGCAGAAACTACCACTCCTGCCACACGGGGGCTAATAATCTGTTTCACATAAGGATATGATACTCTGTCCTGCTGTACGTATACCGTCTCCCCTGTTTTTTCGTTTCCGCTTGTGTTATGGCTGCCTCCATCGGCGTTTACCTGTGTGGATGCATCTATTCCGGTAGTAACATCCTTCTCCACAATGGATTCCCCCGAAGATTCCAGTGTAATCATAACTTTCACCTTACCGGCTCCTTCCATAGTAGATAATACTTCTTCCAGTGTATCCTCCAAAAATTCCGCATAAGTTACCCAGTCCTGTCCTGCCGGATTGCTTTCCCTTTCTTCTACAGTTCCTATATCTGTTATTGTACCGTTTATTGTGTCCGATATGCCGGACTCTGCCATTTGGGTATCTTCTTTTTCGGAAACCGGCCACGCAATTACAAGAAGTAGTATTCCGACTAATAGAATCACCACAAAATTTTCCTTTTTCAATTCCTTCACTTTTTTATTCATTTCCTGCCTCCTGTATCATCTGACTGTTCCGTTCTTCTGCTATTTTGGTATAATGCTGCATTAAGTTATCGTATCCGTCTTTTCCGAGAAATACTTCCTGTGTACTTTTTATTTCTTCTTCCGCCTCATAACCGGAAAATACAATTTCCTCCCATGTTTCATTTGAAAACAATGTAAACAAGGGGGATATGAGCTTTGCAATCACCATAATTCCGATTAAAACCTTCACATATTTTGCATAGGTCTCCTTAGGCACAAAAAAAAGAATTGCCTGTGCAATCACTACAAATATTCCCATTTCCTTTATAATCGCGAGCATGATACCTTCTTTCTTTATAGCGAATATGCCACAACCGCTATTACAATCAAAAACAAGGTGACAGACGTAAACAAACACCTAAGAAGCAAAAAGCAGCCTTCTCCCACCTTATCCGCACAACCGGCAATCCTCTTATCACTGACCACACCGCTAAGCGCTGCTCCCAGTTTGATAATCCCTCCCACCACAAACAATTTCAACAGCGGGACCAGACAAACGGCTAAAAGTAAAAAAAGCAGCAAAATGCCCATGCTGTTTTTTATCAGTACTGCAGAACCGATTACCAGTTCTGTTACTCCATCCGTCATATTGCCGATACCCGGAATTGCTGTTACAACTTTTCGCAGAGCGGAAATTTTCAGACGGTCAGCCACAGGTAAAATTAACGATTGTACCAAACTAAGTCCCGTAATCGCACCCATGGTAAGCTTTTGTGCAAAAATAATCCCTTTTTTCAACAGTTCCAACAAAAGCGTAAGTCTCTCTTCTGCCCAGATACCGGTCAGAAGGGCTAACACTACATAACAAAGCACAAATGGCACCAGTACGTTTAAAAGAAAGCTTTCTACCAAATAAACCGCTATCAGCATTACCTGATAATAAAAAGCTGCACTTTGGCCGCTTCCCGTCGCTCCCACAGTCAACATCCATGTAGGAATAAACATTTTCACAAACAGAACCGTATTCTCCATCGTAGATACTGCCAGCTCCGTTGCGGAAATAAAAGCTCTTGTCAACACTGCCATAAGCAAAAGATATAAAAAATAGTACCCCACCTGGGAAACTTGTTTTCCGGAAAACAAATCGGAAAAATTGGAAAAAAGTGCTGATACAATGCCCACCACAAGAATGCTGACCAGCACCTCTCTGACACCTGTCAGTTCCCCTGTGAATCCTTTTCTGACAGCCTGCAGAAATAAATCACCTGCCAAAAAAAACTCTCCATCCAAAATAAGTGAAAGCAACTGCTGTGTATCTATGGAAAATCCGGGAAACAATTCTTCAAAACTACGTTGTACCTCCTTTAAATCATACCGGCTAAGCTGTTCCCATAAATAATGCTCCAGCTCCAGTTCAGCCTCTTTTTCTGCCGTTTCCAACGAACTGTTATCTTCCGCTTCTGTATTATTTTCCTCAAAAGACACTTTACCCGCATATATGTTTTGTACCGAAAAAAACCAAAGCAGCCCCAAAAGCAACAAGCCCATCAGATATATTCTGATTCTGTTTCTTTTTCTTTTCATTCCAAGCTTCTCCTAAACAGCAAAGGCACTAATGTTTTCTATTATGGCAAGAAGCGCAGGCATTCCCATAAAAAGCACTGTCAGCTTGCCGAATATTTCAATTTGTCCGGCAACGGCACCATAACCTGCATCCTTACATACTGCTGCCGTAAACTCACAAATATAAGTAACTCCCACAGCCTTAAACAGAAGTCCGAAATAGCCTTCTCCTGATTTTATATAGCTTTGCAGAGACTGAATCTTGTCCAATATGCCCAGTAATCCATCTACGGAAAAACAAAAAATAACGATTCCCACAGCCAGTCCCATATAGATGCTGATTTCCGGCTTAACAGACTTAAATTGCAGTGCAAGCATTACACCTGCAAGCCCCAGCACTCCTATTTTGACTACATCCATTGATAACTCCTTTCCTCACAACGTAAATAAATCCTGTATCATGACAAACAGTTCATAAATATAGGGCAATATCCATGTCAACACCAGTATTAATCCTGCAAGACTTATTAAAAAAGCATGCTCTTCCCTACCGCTGTGCTTTAATACCTGGCTCAAAATTGTAACCAGAATTCCAACTGCAGCAATTTTAAAAATCAGGCTTACTTCCATAGTTCCTCCCAATCCGCCTACAGCAGCAGAACAGACAGCATAATACCTGCCGCTGCTCCCAGACTCATAATTACCTTATTTTTGTCTTTTTCTTCTTTTTCTGATTGTATAATCCACTTGTCTGTCTCTTCTATGTAATACGAAAGTGCTTTTGCTTGTCCTTCCTTTTCCCAAAGTCCCAAGGATTGGGGAAATTCCCATAAAAGTTCCTGTTGTTCTTTTGATAACGACAGTTGTTCCGAAACAGCCTGCATTTCCTTTTCCCATATCGGCTGCAACTGCTCACCGTTATTTTGTAATGCTATAGCAGCAATTGCTGTAAGAGCCTCTGAAAAGGGAGTGTCTGTCTTTTTTGCAGTCTTTTGGATAATAAGGGGGATGGGAAGTCCTGAATATCTGATATCTTCCTGCATCAGTAAAAACATATGCTTCATTTCCATCAGCTGCAGCTGCTGTCTTTTCCTCTCTCTGCACAGGTCAGCCGAAATTCCTACGCATCCCACTATCAGGAAAAGCACTCCAAAAAGCTTAACCATATATGATTTCTCCTAAATCCTTATATACAGAAACAATTGTACACTTTCCGTTTTTTTTACCCATAAAGACAAACCGCTCAAACATATTTTTTTCAATCCCCCTGCTCCTGACTTCCTCCATGGAGCTGCCATGCATGGTGGCAAGTACCCTGCAACCGCATTGCAGAATATTCTGTATTGCCTGTTTATCCCGGTCGCTTCCGATTTCATCCACTGCAATAACCTGAGGTGCCATAGACCGCAGCAGTAGCATCATTCCCTGTACTTTTGGGCATCCGTCAAGCACATCTGTCCGGATTCCGAGACGATTTCCCGGCATTCCCATAAAACAGCCTGCTATTTCAGAACGCTCATCTACCACACCTACCTGTTTGCCTGCCGCATAGCTGCTCCCGTCGGAAATCTGCCTGACTAAATCACGGAGCATGGTTGTTTTACCGCAGCCCGGCGGTGCTACCAGTAAAGTATTGCATAGTCTTCCGTTTTCATGCACAAGCGGCATTAAGCAATCTGCTGCACCGATTACTTCATGTGCAATACGGATATTCATATAGCGGATATACTTCATGTTTTTTATTTGCCCGTCTTTGCCCAAAATCACTTCTCCCGACACACCAATCCGATGTCCTCCCGGTACAGTCAGAAAGCCTTGTCCGATTGCTTCTTCATATGCATATCTGGAATAACCGCATATATGATCCAATATTTGCTCCATTTCTCCTGCGGAAATATACCAACAACAGCTCGTAATAATGTGACACAGCTCACCGGTCACGTTCAAAAAATATTCTGCATCTCCACTGATAATTCTAACCGGCATATCTGCACAAAGCCTGATTTCCTGAAGTTCGTCCATTATTCCCGAAAGCATACGGAAACGTTCTCTAAGCCGCCCCGGAAACATTCCCAAGATTTGTTTTTCTTTCATATCTGCCTCCTTGTACAACCTTTTATCTCAATATATGAAACAGAACCTCAGATATGACTGTTTTATGCATAAAAAAAGAACAGCTTACGCTGTTCTTTTTGAAAATTTATGTTATTGCTGCGCAACATCTTTCATAGAGAAGCTCATTCTTCCCATCTTGTCCTTGCCAAGGCATACAACAGTTACCTTGTCGCCAAGTGTCAGAACGTCTTCTACATGATTGATTCTTTCTTTTGCAATCTTGGAGATATGAACCATACCTTCCTTACCGGGAGCAAACTCTACAAACGCACCGAATTCCTTAATGCTTACTACGATACCTTTGAAAATCTGTCCTTCCTGATAATCGGTTACGATAGTCTTGATGTATTCAATAGCCTTATCCATCATTGCTGCGTCTGTTCCGCAAACAGATACCATACCGTCATCTGTGATGTCAATCTTAACGCCTGTACGGGCAATAATTTCGTTGATGGTCTTACCACGCTGACCTACCACATCACCAATCTTTTCAGGATCAATCTGGATAGATACAATCTTAGGTGCATAAGGACCTACTTCCGGTCTGGGTTCTGCGATTGCAGGCTTCATACAGTTATCCATGATGAAGAGTCTTGCTTCACGACATCTTGCAATAGCACCTTCAACGATCGGTCTTGTCAAACCGTGTATCTTAATATCCATCTGGATTGCTGTGATACCTTCTGTTGTACCTGTTACCTTAAAGTCCATATCACCGAAGAAGTCTTCAAGACCCTGAATATCGGTAAGAAGTACAAAATCATCATCCGTATCACCTGTTACAAGACCACAGGAAATACCTGCAACCATGCTCTTAATGGGAACACCTGCAGCCATTAAGGACATACAGGATGCACAGGTAGAAGCCATGGATGTAGAACCGTTGGATTCAAAAGTTTCGGATACGGTACGGATTGCATAAGGGAAATCTTCTTCAGAAGGAAGCACAGGAATCAGTGCTCTTTCTGCCAGCGCGCCGTGTCCTATTTCTCTTCTTCCGGGACCTCTGGAAGGCTTTGTTTCACCTACAGAGTAGGAAGGGAAATTATAATGATGCATGTAACGCTTGCTTACTTCGTTTTCATCAAGACCATCAATCTTCTGCTGCTCGGATAACGGTGCAAGGGTACATACGTTACAAATCTGTGTCTGTCCGCGTGTGAACATTGCAGAGCCGTGTACTCTGGGAATTAAATCAACTTCGGCCGCAAGAGGACGAATCTGTGTAATTTCACGACCGTCGGGACGCTTGTGGTCCTTCAAAATCATCTTACGGACAGTTTTCTTTTCATACTGGTAAATTGCTTCACCTAAAAGTGCAAGCCATTCTTCGTTTTCAGCAAAAGCCTCTTCCAGTCTTGCTGTAATGTTCTTAATATTTTCTTCACGAACCTGCTTTTCATCAGTGAAAACTGCTTCTTCCATTTCTGCAGGAGGAACAATTTCCTTAATTGCTGCAAACAATTCCTCAGGAATTGCACAGCTTGTGTATTCATGCTTTGCTTTACCTACTTCTGCTACAATGCTTTCAATAAATGCAATGATTGTCTGGTTGATTTCATGAGCCTTGTAGATAGCTTCAATCATCTTATCTTCAGGTACTTCATTTGCACCGGCTTCAATCATGATAACCTTTTCCTTGGTGGAAGCAACGGTTAAGTTTAAGTCTCCAACTTTCCACTGTTCCTGGGAAGGGTTCACAATAAATTCACCGTCAATCAAGCCCATCTGTGTCATGGCACAGGGACCGTCAAAGGGAATATCGGAAATGCAAGTAGCAATTGCAGCACCAAGCATAGCAACCAGCTCAGGACGACATGCAGGATCTACACTCATAACCATATTGTTTAATGTTACATCATTTCTGTAGTCCTTAGGGAACAAAGGACGCATAGGTCTGTCAATAACACGGCTTGTGAGGATCGCATTTTCGGATGCCTTTCCTTCTCTCTTGTTAAATCCGCCGGGGATCTTACCTACTGCATATAATTTTTCTTCGTATTCTACGCTCAGAGGGAAGAAATCAATTCCGTCTCTGGGCTTGTCGGATGCAGTTGCTGTGGATAATACAGTAGTATCACCGTAATGCATAAATGCGCATCCGTTTGCCTGCTTACCTACTCTGTTTACATCAACACTAAGAGTACGGCCTGCAAGTTCCATGGAAAATGTCTTGTACATAGTTTCTCTCCTTTTCTTTTTGATATGTTGAAGGAAAGAAGTCTTTTCATACAAAGCTGTTTTTGAGACTTTCTTTTGCCTCTGTCAAAAAGCAACATAAACCTTCCGGGCGCAAAAAGCTTATGTTACTTCTTGACCTGCCATGTATGAGACTCTCTCCCTGTTTCCTTTTGAAAAGGCGGAGATTCCGAATACATCGTCCGCTCCGCCTCGTCAATTACTTTCTTAAACCTAATCTTTCAATCAAAGCACGGTATCTTTCGATATCTTTCTTCTTCAGATAATCAAGTAAACCACGTCTCTGACCTACCATCTTGAACATACCTCTTCTGGAGTGGTTATCCTTCGGATGTTCCTTTAAGTGAGCTGTAAGCTCCTGGATTCTTGCTGTAAGAACTGCAATCTGTACTTCAGGTGAACCTGTATCGTTTGCGCAGGTTGCATATTCTTTCATGATAGCTGCTTTCTTTTCTTTAGAAATCATTTCTTTCTCCTCCTTATTATTAACCGCCAAAAGCTAAGATGCGGTCGGAGTATTCCAACGTCTGAGCTTCGGCTAAATTTCATACTTATTGATAATAACATAAATCCCCCTTTGTGTAAAGGGGGATTTTTCCAACACTGTTGATATTGTTACTTTATTTTCCTTTATAACACTTTTGATAAAAATTCCTGCAATCTGTCGCACTTAGGATTTGCAAAAAATTCGGCAGGGGTGTTTTCTTCCATAATAATTCCTTCATCCATGAAAAGCACCTTAGTACCCACTTCTCTTGCAAAGCCCATTTCATGGGTCACCACCACCATGGTCATTCCTGATTCTGCTAAACCCTTCATAACTTCAAGAACTTCTCCAACCATCTCCGGGTCAAGAGCGGAAGTGGGTTCATCAAAAAGCATTACTTTGGGATTCATGGCAAGAGAACGTACAATAGCAATTCTCTGCTTCTGTCCTCCGGAAAGCTGGCTCGGGTAAGCATCTGCCTTTTCTTTCAGTCCCACTCTCTCAAGCAGACTTAAGGCTGTTTCGCAGGCCTGTTCTTTATTCATTAGTTTTAATTTCACAGGTGCCAATGTAATATTGTCCATAATGGTAAGGTTATTAAACAAATTAAAGTTTTGAAATACCATACCCATATGCTGTCTGACTTTGTCAATATCTGTTTTAGGATCTGTTATCAGTTGTCCGTCAAACCAGATTTCTCCGCCGGTAGGCACCTCAAGCAGATTCAGACAACGCAAGAACGTACTTTTTCCGGAACCGGAGGGTCCTACTACTACGATTTTTTCTCCCTGGTGGATATGGTAATTCACACCTCGCAGTACATGATTATCTTCGAATGTTTTATGCAGGTCTTTAACGATTATCACTCTTACGCAACCTCCTCTCCAGCTTTTCCAGCAATACGGTTAACACCTTAATAATACTGAAATAAATTACAGCAGCACCAATTAGCGGCATAAATGCTTCGTAGGTTCTCGATGTTATCTGATTTGCCGCTCTTGTCAAGTCGGTCAGACTCACATATCCCACAATTGCAGTTTCCTTTAGCAGTACAATAAATTCATTTCCAATGGGAGGAAGTACGTTTTTAATTGCCTGGGGAATCACTATGTACATCATCGTTTGTGCCTTAGACAACCCCAAACTTCTTCCGGCTTCGGTCTGTCCTTTATCAAC
Source organism: Lachnospiraceae bacterium (assembly GCA_017411305.1). Lineage (GTDB taxonomy): Bacteria > Bacillota > Clostridia > Lachnospirales > Lachnospiraceae > Suilimivivens. Next base: position 37,156 of record JAFQQI010000041.1, on the reverse strand, counting down.
AGCAAGGATACCGGCACGGACAATTTCCGCCACATAAGCACCGCTGTTAATACCAAATGATAATACTGCAACCAGTGTTCCGTTAGTGCAGTTCTTCATGATAATAAACCACATAATCAAAAGCTGCAGTACCGAAGGCGTTCCTCTGATAATATCAATATAAAGATTGGCAATATGCGCCCATATGGTTTTTTTACCGTTTCTCTTAACAGAAAGCTTCATCAGGGCAACTACCGTACCGATAGCCAAACCAAGTATTGCCGCAAAAAAAGCAATCTGCAACGTTACTCCAAGACCATCCAAATATAACTTCCATCTGTCACCTTCTACAAATGCCATATGAAACATCTTACTTATTTTTTCAAACCATGCTTGCATAAGCTCCGTTCCTTTCTCTTTATAAAAAAGGATAGCATACATGCTATCCTTTTTACATCAGCTTATATTATTGTACCTCATTTTTTATTCTGCTTCAATATAAGTTTTTACTAATTCATCAAAGGTTCCGTCAGCCTTCAATTCTTCAACGGCTTTGTTAATCTGTTCTGCAAGAACAGCATCTCCCTTAGGAAGCGCAATCGCATAATTTTCAATTTCAAAATCAAACTGGGCACCATCTACTGCCACTACCTGACCTTCAAATTTGCTTTCAAATACAAGTGCAGGGTTCTTATCGATGATAACACAGTCAACCTTGCCGTTTATCAAATCATTAACAGCATCTACTGCCTTGTTATAAGAAGAAACAGTACTTCCGGGAATATCGGTTGCGATAAAATCACCGGTTGTTCCAAGCTGTACACCGATTGTCTTTCCTTCCAAATCTGCTGCTGATGCAATTGCAGAATCTTTCGGAAGAACTACATACTGAACAGCCTCATAGTAAGGGTTGGAAAAATCTACTGTCTGTTTTCTTTCTTCAGTTACTGTCATACCTGCTGCAGCAATGTCGATTTTGCTTCCGATAGAAGTTACCAAAGAAGCAAATTCCATATTTTCAATTTTTACTTCCACACCAAGCTTTTCACCGATTGCTTTCACAAGTGCCATGTCAAATCCGTCAGGCTGTCCGTCATCTCCTACATACTCAAAGGGCGGGAATTCGGCATTGGTACCTACTGTCAATACTCCATCTGCCAAAGCTGCGCTGGTTGCGCCATCCGCACTTTCGGATACTTCTGCTGCAGTCTCTGTTGCTGCCTCACTACTGCCGCAAGCAGTAAGCATAGACATTACCATAACTGTTGCCAATAAAAATGCTACTAATTTTTTCATACTTTTCCTCCTCAAATGAACTGTATTCTTTACAGTTTTTTAAAACATAGGTAGTCTATCATTTTCCTAAAAGAAAATCAAGTCATTTATGCATCATACAAAACTCTGACCATTTTATACGGCGTTCTGTAATTGTAATTGGATATTTTAATTCCTGTTTTTGGACTGCTGGCATGAATCACCTGTCCGCCGCCGATATAAATTGCCACATGATTGATGGTTCCTCCCTTGGCATAGAAAATTAAATCTCCGGGCTGTATCTGGGAATACTGGATTTTCGTTCCTGCATTGGCCTGTGCACGGGAAGTTCGGGGAAGGGATACTCCGTATTTTTTAAAGATGCTCTGCACAAAACCGGAACAATCAGCACCCTTGGTAAGGCTTGTACCGCCCCAAACGTAAGGATTTCCCAAAAACTGTTTTGCATACTGGCAAATTTCCACACGGATATCGGAAACTCCCTGTCCGTACAGAAGCTCTGTCATGGTAACTGCCGTATTCAGGTCAGCTTTTACTTCCACATAATCGGAAGCTACATACACCTCATCATCATCCAGATATACTTTCACCCAACCGTTATCCAAAATCTCTGCAATTTCCAGGCTTTCTCCCTGAGCTACCTGGGTAACTATTTCCGAATCTGTATTTGGCTCTTCCCTGACATTCAATGCATCTGCAGATGCCACCGCAGTAGCAGTTGCCAGTTCTTCTCCTTTTTGCTGCGCACCAAAACCGGTCAGTAAATATTCTTCTTTTACATATCCTTCAACCTTACCTGATGTGATATGTGCCCATCCGTTTTCACTGCTGATAATTTCACATGCCGCATTCTTCGGAAGCTTTCCTACCAGTTTCCCTGACTCATCAGGCTCCTGCCTGATATTTAAGTTGTTTTCTTCCACATTACAGATTCCCAGATGGGTATACCCCCATCTGGCACCCTTGGCCTTCTTTGCAATTTCCTTGTATTCTTCCTCTGTCAGAACATGGGAAAAGAAATCACCAATTCCTGCCGAAAGCAGTTCTTCCGATTCGTTCGTATTTTTATCGGGAATCTCCGCAGCTTCTGCTTTTAACGGTGTTGCGCTGATGACACCGCAGGTAAGCATGCAAAGCCCAATATATATCAGTTTTTTCAAAACGTTCCTCCAAATATTACAAAATTGTTACAAACCTTTTTCATTATAGCAAGGAACGGATACCCTGTCAATTCAGTCACCTTCGTTAACCATTACTTTCCAATCCATGATAACGTCTGCCGTCTTCCACATCTTTTTTCATCTGTTCCTTCAACGCTTCTACACTTTCAAATTTCTTTTCTGCTCTCTTATACTCAACAAAAAAAACTACCGCTTCTGCGCCGTATAAGTCTCCTTCATAGTCATACAAATAGGTCTCCACACTGACAGTCTCCGTATCGTTTACGGTAGGTTTTTTACCAATGTTTGTAATAGCTTTGTACTCTCTACCTCTACAATTTACAACAGAGTAATACACGCCGTTAGGAGGCAGAAGCTTGTCTTTTCCGGGGTAAATATTAAGTGTAGGCATTCCCAGCCTGCGTCCTAATTTCTTACCGCTTTTTACCGTACCGCTTATACTGTACTGCCTTCCTAACAACCGGGAAGCCGTTTTCATATCTCCCGCTTCTACTGCTTCTCTGACATAAGAAGAACTGATTTCACGGTCTTCATACAAAATTTTACTGATAATTTCCACTGTAAAACCACACTGCTCTTTCATCCGGTGCAAAAGAAGACTGTCTCCCTTTCCGCCTGCGCCAAAGGACAAATCACTGCCTGCCACAATATAGGATGTATTCATTTGCTCCGTCAGCACTTTTTGTACAAACTCTTCTGCCGAAATTGCTGCTGTTTCTGCATTTAAAGGAAACTCTATCAAAATATCCACACCCAGCTTTTCAAAAAGACACCTTTTTTCTGCAAGGGGCGTAAGCTCCGCTTCTCCCGTCTTTCCAAAAAACACAGAAGCCGGCGGGTCAAACGTAAAAACGACTGCCTTCAGCCCTTTCCGCTTCTGCTCCATCAAATGTAACAGAAGTACCTTATGACCGATATGAATGCCGTCAAATTTTCCGATTGCCACGGCACTTTTTTCTTCCAGCTTAAAGTCTGTGCAACCACTTATAATCTGCATACTGATTCCCTTCCGTTTTCTTTCTCTTAAAACGTTTTTCTCCGACCGCTTTCATCAGTCCCTACCAGCGAAAAAGAGCTGCACCGGACATAAAAGCTTCCGTCTTTTGTCGTATCGATATACCCCGTGAAAACTTCCCTCCGCATTGTACAAACGAACCTGCTCATCATCTGCAAGTTCTTTCTGCGTTACATACTCGTCGCTTTTTAACTGATTTCCGTTATCAAGGGCCTTACGGGCATTTTCACCTGCCATTACTTCCGGAAGCTGTAAAAACATTTTTTCCACAGGAATCACTATTTCACTAAGTTGTCCTGCATCAGCTTTGCTTTGAATCTCTGAAAGAGAATAAGCCTCGTCTATCTTAAAGATTCCGGACTGTGTCCTTTTCAATGAAATCATCACCGCCCCACAGCCAAGGACCTGCCCGATATCATGGCACAAGGTTCTGATATAGGTACCTTTGGAACAACGTACCCTGATACAAAACTCAGGCATCCTCTCTTCCAATATTTCTATTTCCAATATCCTGACCGGACGACTTTTCCGTTCAATTTCCTTGCCTTCCCTGGCCAGCTCATATAATTTTTTCCCATTTACCTTCAGTGCTGAATACATAGGCGGTATTTGGTCGTAATCGCCGGCAAAAGAAAAAATAGCCTCTCTTACCTGTTCTTCGGTCACTTCCACCGTATTCTCTTTCAGTATTTTGCCGGAAATATCCTGGGTATCTGTTACATATCCCAGCTTGAATTCCGCGATATATTCTTTTTCTTTGTCTGTAAGCATATCACACAATTTGGTAGCACTACCGAGACAAACAGGAAGAACCCCCACCGCATCGGGGTCGAGGGTTCCTGTATGTCCTATTTTTTTCTGTTTGCATATGCCACGCAGCTTTGCCACCACATCATGGGAAGTAAAGCCCTTTTCTTTGTAGACATTAATAATTCCGTGTTCCATATGTTACTGTTACTTCCTGTCCGTAAAAATTGCTTCTATAGTTGCTTTGCAATTTCTGCAATTAACTTTTCAATAATTTCCTGTACATCCCCCTGCATGGTTACTCCGGCTGCCTTCACATGACCGCCACCGCCAAAGCAGGAAGCAACCTTCGCCATATCTACATCTCCGCTGGCACGCAGGCTTGCTTTATATTCCTTTTCTTTCATCTCATACAAGAACAGGGCACATTCTACCCCTTTCGTATTTCTGAGCTGACTGACAATACCATCTAAATCCTTAGTATTTGCCCGGTATTTCTCCATCATGGCAATATCTGCCACACCCACAATACACTTACCGCCTAAGTACAGCCTGCTCTCTGTCAGTACCTGTCCCATAATCCGGTTTTGTACAAAAGTCTTTTCATAAAACGTACTGTCTATCAGTTTAGGGAAATCAAAGCCGTAGCCAATCAGCTTAGCCGCAATTTCAAGTGTTTGCGGAGAAGTATTGGAATATTGAAATACACCGGTATCATGAATGATTCCTATGTACAGTGCCTTGGCAATCTCTTCATCTATTGCACTTTTATCTTCCATCACCTGATATACCAACTCACTGGCAGAGCTTGCCGTAGGCACCACATAATTCACATCCCCGCAACCTGCCGCATTACTGATATGGTGGTCAATGTTAACAGTTTTCTTTGCACTGTCAAAAAACTTCTCTGCCTCTCCCAGTCTTGACTTCTCACAATCCAAAGCAATAAACACATCAAACTGCTCCGTAACAGGTTGAAAATCACTGCTGATTTCACTAACTCCGCTTATGCAATGAAAAATATCTGCCGGCTCTTCTATCATCACCTGAATTCGGGCGTCCTTACATAACTTTTTCAGATAAAGATAAAGTCCCATAACAGAACCTACGCAGTCTCCGTCCGGTCGTACATGACCGCTGATGCCGATTGTTTTTGCTTCTCTTACTTCTTCATAAATATTCATGGGATACAGCCTTTCCTATAACCGATTGTGACTATCCGAAGCAAGAGCAAAGCCCGTAAAAGGCTTTGCTCTTGTAAGCTCTGAATAGTTACAATCATTTCTTATGCTTCACGATTGTCATTGCTGATGACATCATCAATCAACTTAGACATTCTGACACCGTATGCAATGGATTCATCTACGATAAAACGAATTTCCGGTGTATTGCGGAGATTGATTTTCTTCGCAAGCTGATTTTTAATATAACCTTCGGCACTTTTAAGTCCCTCCAGTGTATCTGCAATTACCTGCTCGTCACCGTATACACTAATCCATGCTTTTGCGGTTTTTAAATCAGGTGCCACCTCCACAGCTACCACTGAGGTAAGAGGACTGATTCTGGGATCCTTGATTTCGCCTCTGATTACCTCGGCCAGTACTCTCTGCACCTCCCCGTTGATACGGGTATTTTTCATACTGTTTTTTCTCACCTGGGAACCTCCACCATAATATAAGCTTCCACAATATCAAGTTCCTGCATCTGGTCAAAGCCTTCGAATACAAGACCGCATTCGAATCCGGCTCTTACTTCTTTTACATCATCTTTAAATCTCTTCAGGGACTTCAACTCACCTTCGTAAATCTGGTCTCCTTCTCTGGTAATACGAACCTTACAATCTCTCTGGAAGGTTCCGTCAAGCACATAAGAACCTGCAATATTACCAATCTGAGATGCTTTGAATATCTGTCTTACCTCTGCATGACCGATAATCTTTTCTTCATAAACAGGATCAAGCATACCCTTCATGGCTGCTTCGATATCCTCAATTGCCTGATAAATTACCTTATAAAGCTTTACGTCTACACCTTCACGCTCTGCAATGGTCTTTGCTGTTACATCAGGTCGTACATTAAAGCCGATAATAATTGCATTAGAAGCAGATGCAAGTGTTACGTCGGATTCATTGATGGCACCAACACCGCCGTGGATACATTTTACCACAACTTCTTCGTTGGAAAGCTTCATCAGACTCTGTTTTACGGCTTCCACACTACCCTGTACGTCAGCCTTAACAATAATATTAAGCTCCTTCAGATTACCTGCCTGAATCTGGGTAAATAAATCGTCCAGAGACATTTTTGCCTTGGTTTCTTCCAGCATCTTTTCTTTGTTTTGTGCCAAATAGGTTTCTGCATAGGATTTTGCCTGCTTATCACTTTCATGGGCAATAAACACTTCACCTGCGCTGGGCACATCAGAAAGACCTAAGATTTCCACAGGAGTGGAAGGTGTTGCTTCTTTAACTCTTCTTCCCTTATCGTCAACCATGGCTCTTACCTTACCGTGGCTTGCACCTGCGGAAATAAAGTCACCTACATGCAGTGTACCCTTTTGTACCAAAACAGTTGCAACGGGACCGCGTCCCTTGTCAAGCTCGGCTTCAATCACAAGACCTCTGGCTCTTCTGTTAGGATTTGCCTTCAGCTCCATAATTTCTGCAGTAAGAAGAATTGTTTCAAGTAAATCTTCAATACCTTCCCCTGACTTAGCAGAAACCGGTACAAATTCCGTGCTTCCGCCCCAATCTACGGGAATCAATTCATATTCGGTCATTTCCTGTTTTACTCTGTCGATATTGGCACTGGGCTTATCAATTTTGTTTACAGCTACAATAATTTCAATACCGGCTGCTTTAGCGTGATTAATTGCTTCCACTGTCTGTGGCATAACGCCATCGTCTGCCGCAACTACCAAAATTGCAATATCTGTAGAGTTTGCACCACGCATACGCATAGCGGTAAACGCTTCATGTCCCGGTGTATCAAGGAATGTAATGGTCTGACCGTTAATAGTTACAGTATACGCACCAATGTGCTGTGTAATACCTCCGGCTTCCTTGTCTGTTACATTTGTCTTACGGATTGCATCCAAAAGGGATGTTTTACCGTGGTCAACGTGACCCATAACACAAATAACAGGAGGTCTGTTTGTTAAGGATTCTTCTGCTTCATCTTCTTCCTTCAAAAGCTCTTCAATAACATCCACTTTCACTTCTTTTTCACAGATAATTTCATATTCAATTGCAATATTCTCTGCATCCTCAAAGGAAATTTCAGAGTTTAAGGTCACAATCTGTCCCTGCAAAAAGAGCTTCTTAATAATAACAGAAGGCTGCATTTTCATCTTATCGGCAAGGTCCTTAATGGTGAGAGATTCAGGAATGGTTATTACCTTAATCTGCTCTTCCACTACCGTCTCTACCTTCTTTTCCGGCTTAATAAATTTACCGGGTTTATTCTTTCCCTTTAATGCGCCATCCTCTTCCTCGTAGAAGAAGTCTTTTCTTGACTTCTTGTCACGTTCCTGATTGCTTCTGCGCTTTTCGTCGGTTCTGGGCTTTTCCATATCCTTAACGGGAGCTTCCGGAACGAAACTCTTACCCGGCTTTTCAGCCTTTTTGAATCGAGCATCCTGCCCGCTGTTTCCTCTTTCAGGACGACCGCCACCTTGCACAGGTCTGCTGCCGCCTTGATGATTGCCGCCACTGCGGAAATCATTCCGGCCGCCTTGGTTACCCTGACGATTAGCGAAAGAGCCTCCGCGGGAGTCATTTCTCTGAGGTCTTTGTTCCTGATTGTTATTAGCGCTTCTTTCAGGTCTCTCATTTCTTTCAGGTCTTTCATTTCTGAAATTCTTCTCCTCTTTTACAGGTGCTTTCACTTCCTGCACAGGTGCAGCTAAAGCAGCATTCTTAGCAACTCTTTCATTTTCCATGCGTCTTGCATTTTCTTTAAAATCAGGCTTCATATTATCCGGCACGGAAGGCGCGGTCAGGGGTCTGATTATTTTATGAGGTGCTTCCTGGTTTCTCTGGTTCTGTCCGGGACGATTTCCCTGATTTGCAAGTCTTCCTCCCTGATTCTGTCCCTGCATAGGGCGTCTTTCGCCACCCTGACGCTGTCCGGGAATATTGCTGTTGTGAGGATTACTTACAAAAATAATTTTCTTTTTCTTTTTAGGCATTTCCTGATTTCCTGCTGCCGGCGCTTGTGCTTTTGCAGCAGGTGTTTCTGCTTTTGAATCCGTCTCTGCTTTCTTTTCTCCGGATGACCTTGCCGTCTCATCTGCAGCAGCTTTTGCCGGTGCTTTTTCAGGTGCCTTTTCTGCGGCAGGAGCTGCATATGTTTTTTTAACAATTGCAATCGCATCATCTTCAATAGAGCTCTGCGCTGCTTTTACTTCTATTCCTTTGCCCTGCAAAAGAGCAATAATATCTTTACTTTGTATATTTAATTCTTTTGCAAGTTCATGCACTTTCATTTTTGCCATTTAGTTACCTCCGTCTTATTTCAAAGCTTCCAAATTTTTTCTTATGTTCTCTGCCATTCCCTGATGGGTCACCGCAACCGATGCCCGCATTTGTTTGCCGATTGCCCTGCCCAGGGCTTCCTTATCACTATAAAAGTAAATCGGTATCTCACGGTAATTACACATGTTGGTAAACATCTTTCTGGTATTGTCCGAAGCATCAGCTCCTACAATTACCAGACTTGCTTTTCCTTCCTTAATTGCTTTTTCCGTGGAAAATTCGCCGCTTACCAGATTTCTGCCTCTGGCAGCCAGCCCCAAAAGGGATAAAACCTTATCCATTTTCTTCATCAAACTCCTTTTCAAGGCTGTCATAGACATCATTTGGAATGCTCATTTTAAAAGACCGTTCCAATCCTTTATTTTTTCTTGCTTTTTGCAGGCATTCCTTAGAAATGCAAAGGTAGGCCCCCCTGCCGTTCTTCTTGCCTGTTGTATCCAGTGTAATGGTATCCTCCGGAGTTTTCAGGACCCGCATCATTTCCTTCTTGCCCTTCATTTCACCACAACCCACACACTGTCTTAAGGGAATTTTCTTCGCCATAGGGATGCTCCTTTCTATGCAAGGTCACCGTCTTCAGCTTCTTCATATTCCTCATATTCTTCATATTCACCCTCTTCGTACTCATCGTACTCATCCATATAGTCCTCATAACGGAATCCGGGTGCATCCTTCGCCTGGGTTTCACTCTTAATATCAATCTTATAACCGGTCAGTCTTGCTGCAAGTCTTGCATTCTGTCCTTCCTTACCGATTGCCAGGGAAAGCTGATAATCAGGAACAACTACTTTTGCCGTCTTTTCATCGGGATCTGCAAATACTGCAACAATTTTTGCCGGTGACAATGCGTTCTGAATCAGGTTACCGGGATTTTCGTCCCAGTTAATAATATCAATCTTCTCACCGCGAAGTTCGTTTACGATAGAATTCACTCTGTCACCGTTCATACCTACGCAGGCACCCACTGCATCCACATTGGGATTTACACTGCGAACTGCCATCTTGGTTCTGCTTCCGGCTTCTCTGGCAATACTCATGATTTCAACAGTGCCGTCTTTAATCTCTGTTACCTCTGCCTCAAACAATCTCTTTACCAGTTCGGGATGGGTACGGCTTACCAGAATACGGGGTCCCTTAGGTGTATTCTTTACTTCCAGAATATATACCTTAATTCTTTCGGTAGGCTTGAAATTTTCGCCCTTCACCTGTTCACTTTCGTTTAAAATACCGTCAGCTTTTCCTAAGTTGATGCTGATGTTCTTTCCTACATAGCGCTGAACGATACCGGTTACCACATCTTTTTCTTTTTCGTAATACTGATTGTATATAACGCTTCTTTCTTCTTCTCTGATTTTCTGTAAGATAACATTCTTTGCATTCTGTGTAGCAATACGGCCGAATTCTTTGGACTTAATCTCTACATTCAGAATATCTCCAATCTGTGCATCAGACTTAATTTTCTGTGCTTCTTCCAATGAAAGCTGCAGACAATCATCTTCTACTTCTTCTACAACTTCTCTTTCTGCATAACAAAGGAAGTCACAAGTATCTCTGTCGATTTCCACCTTTATGTTATCAGACTTACCGAAATGATTCTTGCAGGCAGTAATCAGTGAATTTTCGATTGCCTCAAAGAGTGTCTCTTTGCTGATTTCTTTCTCCCTTTCTAAAATATCAAGTGCTTCCATTAATTCTTTGTTCATTTTCCTTATCCCTTTCCGCCCGCATTCCCATTGCGGGCACCTTTGTTATTAAAAATCAAAAGCCAGCCTGATAGCGGCAATATCGCTTCTTTCAAGTACCAATTCCCCGGAATTATCAGTATCCAGTGTTATCTGCTTTTCGTCAAATGCTTTTAAGTTGCCTTCAAATTCCTTGCTTCCGTTTACCGGTTTGTAGGTTTTCACCTCCACTGCCCGGCCGATGCTCTTTTGCAAATGCTTATCCTTTTTGAGCATTCTGCCAAGTCCCGGACTGCTTACCTCTAAAATATAGGCATCTGCAATAAAATCCGTTCTGTCAAGTTCATCGGAAAGTGCTCTGCTGACTGCTTCACAGTCATTGATATTTACACCGCCTTCTTTGTCAATGTAAGCACGCAAATACCAGTCACTGCCTTCTTTGACATATTCAATGTCATAGATTTCTACCCCATACCTTGAGACAATAGGCAGAAGCAGTTCTTCCGTCCTTGCTTCATAGGTTTCTCTTTTTGACATCCTTTCACCTCTCGTCGCAACAAAAAAGTGGACTTGCCAGCCCACTTTTTGTAATCATTTTTAGTTCTTAATCATCTTATCACTGTTTTTGTGTAAAATCAATAGCTTTTTCTCAAAAATCATGCATTTTCTTCCTGTTTTGCTTCTGTTTTTTCTTCCTTATGCAATTTTATAAGCAGATAAACCGCCACTGCTGCAAAACCGGAAAGTCCGATAAGTCCCGTAGGCGCCGGTCCCAAGAAAACATTAAAGGGATTTTCGATGGAAGTAAAGCATATGCCGATAGATGCAAACCCATTAATTAATCCGTGCCCCATCACTGCCGGGATACAGCTCTTGGTTTTTATTGTCACATAGGAAAAAATAATGCCCAACACTGTACAAAACAGGCACATCATCAAAATACCGGTAATCGGAAAGCCGGGATAACCTACACCGTAATTGTGTCCCAGTACGGTAAGGGGAGCATGCCAAAGACCCCAAATCACACCGCTTATTAACAATGTAGGAACAATTGAAAACTGCTTTTGCATCTTAGGAAGCAGATATCCTCTCCATCCCCACTCTTCTCCAAAGCAATTCACTGCATTAATAAACGGAGATAATAAAATACCTGTCACAAACTGCAATATCATAGTTGCCTGCAGTTCTTCCTTACTGACTTCCATTTGCGCCTGCGCCCAAATGGTTGCTGAAATATAGCTCATATCCGGGTCAAACTTTGACGGGAATATCACAAAATATAGTGCTGCGCCAAGAATCACCAGCAATGCTGACCCGAACCAGATAAACAGAAAATATTTCCAATTCTTTTTTATACTGCATGCAAGGTACAAACCATTCACAAAGAAGCCCTCTTTGGTAATCAGGCGGGTAAGTACCACTGCAAATGCCGGTATCATCATAACGGTTGCCGTTAAATTCTGGGCAATCAATGCTTCCGTCATATCTGCACTGCCCCATAACGGTGCAATAACCAAAATCTCCGCTGCGTAAGTCAACACAAAGGTAATTACAAGATAAATAACAATCCGTTTCCTGTTTAATCGTTTATCTTCCGATGCTGTAATACTCAACCTTACATTCCTCCATCTCATCAGGACTATATAAATTACGTCCGTCATATACCAGCGGTGTATGCATCCATTCCTTAAACTGTTTTGGCGTTACTTCCTTAATATCTTTCCATTCCGTAAATACAAAACAGATATTGGCTCCTGTAAGTGCCTCCTTTGGAGAAGACACATAATTCATGGTTCCCTTATCCAGCTTACCTTCCGGGAAAATCTGCTTGGCACGGTCCACGCCTTTGGGATCAAAAGCATAAATATCCGCTCCGTTTTCCAAAAGAAGCTTAATATTATCAATAGACGGTGCTTCCCGCAAATCATCCGTGCCTGCTTTAAAGGTCAACCCCAAAACAGCAACCTTAAGACCGCTAAAGGAAATCATACGGTCTTTTGCCTTTTCAAATAAGCGGGTCTTCTGGTCGGCATTAACGGCCACGCAGGCTTCTACTGTTCTAAGCTGATACCCATGCTCTTTTGCCAAATACTTTAATGCCTTAGTATCCTTGGGGAAGCAGCTTCCGCCATAACCGATACCGGCATTTAAAAACCGGGAGCCGATTCTCTCATCATAACACATTCCTTTGGCAACATCCGTTATATCTGCGCCCACCAGTTCACAAAGATTGGCAATATCATTCATATAAGAAATTTTAAGTGCCAAAAAATCATTACTTGCATATTTAATCATTTCCGCAGAACGGCGCTTGACAGATACAATAGGAATCTGAAAAGGCTCATAAATCTTCATCAAAAGCGCTTCCGCTTCTTTGCTTTCCGTACCGATAATAATTCTTGCGGCATGCAAAGTATCATGTACTGCTGTTCCCTGAGCAAGGAATTCCGGATTGGAAGCCACTTCAACTTTAACGTCATGTACCAAAAAGTCTTTGATAAACTGTTCCACTTTGTCGTTGGTTCCTACCGGAACTGTAGATTTGACTACCACAAGGCAATCTTTCTCTACGCTCTCCGCAATCTGTCTCGATACCGTGGCAATATAACTTAAATTGGCACTACCGTCAGGCATTTCCGGGGTACCTACGCCGATAAAAATTGCATCGGCATCCTTATAAGCCTCTTTATAGTCAGTGGTATAATGTAAGGTACCTCTTGCATTATTCTTCTGCATCAATTCTTCCAGTCCATCCTCATATATGGGTGAAATTCCCTGACGCATTACTTCTACCTTTTTTTCATCTACATCTACACAGGTTACATCATATCCCATTTCTGCAAAACACACACCTGCTACCAAGCCCACGTATCCGGTTCCTGCTACTGCTATTTTCATTATAATATCCATACCTTTCGTATATTCTTCTTTTTCATTTTTGTGTCGGATTTTCAACCGACATTTTTTATTCTACTACAAATCTGCTGTTTATTCAACAAAGGCAGGCATCTTTCACAGTGCATGCTTTTTCTTATCATCCGCACTGATATCACGCCCCAACTGAACTTCAATCAGCTTCAATTCTGTCTCTGCAAGAATGGTATGCTTGCAACCGGCTTTCATGGTAAGTACATCTCCGGCCTTTACCAAAACGGTTTTTCCGTCAATCACTGCATTACCGTTTCCGGCAATCACATTCCAAATTTCATCCCTTCTCTCATGGCTGTGATAATTCATTCCGTGCCCCGGATTCAAAGTCACCTTAATCGTCATACTTTCTTCCTGTACATCCAGTACCCGGAAGCTTCCCCATGATTTTTCAGCAAACATAATCTGCTGGTCGATTTTATCTACATAAGGTTTAATATAGCTGGACTGCTCTTTGTCCGAAACCAAAATTCCTTCTGCACTGGCAGAAACCACCACATCCTTAAGACCCATGCAAAGCACCGGTACATCTAACTCATTAATCACATGAACATTTTCACAGGTTTCGTTTAATATCGCTTCTCCGATGCAGTCCTCTTCCATAGCCTCTGTCAGTGTATTCCATGTTCCCAAGTCCTTCCACTGACCGCTAAAGCGCATCACCTGAATCTGTTCTTCCTTTTCTACCACAGCATAATCAAAGCTGATTTTCTTAAGAGTTTCGTATTTGGCAAGCAAATCATGATAGTCCGTAAAATCAATCAGCTCATGGGCTTTATCCAATACATATTTCAGTTTATAAGCAAATACACCGCCATTCCACAAAGCTCCCTGTTCCATATACTTTTGGGCAGTTTTGGCATCCGGCTTTTCTTTAAAAGTTGCAACTTTGCTGACAGGCTCTTTGTCGCAGGGAATAATATAACCATACTTCTCACTGGGATAGGTTGGCTCTATGCCCATCAGCACTAAATTAGCATTTCCCTCTGCAGCAATCTCTCCCTGCTTCTTTACTGCTTCAAAATAATCCTGGTTTACATACGGATCAACCGGACATACCACTACCGATTCTTCCAGAGGCACCCCCTGCACATCATGTAAATAGGCAGTGGCAAGAGCAACTGCAGGAAAAGTATCTCTTCTGCAAGGCTCTACACAAATCCCCACTCCGCTTCCAAGCTGATTATGGATGGAAGAAACCTGTGTCTTAGATGTGGCTATTGTCACGGTCGCCTTTTCATCCACTGACAAAATCTGACGGTACACTCTTTGTACCATGGACTCATAATCTTCTTTTTCTGTACGGAATATTTTAATAAACTGTTTGGAACGGATATCATTAGAAAGCGGCCATAAACGTTTTCCGCTTCCTCCCGATAATAAAATAATATTCATATTGCATTCTCCTGCTTTATTACATCAATAGCCGCAGCAACTGCTGCGGCATATAAAATACTTATTTATGATGATACTATTTTATCATTTTTTATATCATAATGCAAACTCCGGCAACCTCTGCCTTATGCAAGTTACTGCCTGCTTATTCCTCCTGCTTCAGCTTTTGGGAAATCTTTTGATACGTTGGAAGTTCTATCCCATATTCCTTTCCCATCCGCGCCACCGAGTAAACCAAGCCATCTAACTCTGACTTTTTACCGGCTTCCACATCGCGTTGCATGGATGTTTTCACACCGGGAGCAAGTGTATCCATAATTGCAAGATTTGTTACCACCATATCCTCTTCAAAGGTTATCCCCATGGCTTTGGAAAGTTCCATGACCTCTTTAATTAATGCCTTGAAGGTTTCTCTGATTTCACCGGGCTTCTGAATGTCGTCGGAAGCCGCACGGTAATACTGACCGCAAGCGGCAGCCGGAGAAATATAAGAAAACTTTCTCATGGCATCTTTTCTGATATTATCGGAAAGCACACAGGTGATGCCACTATCCTCTAAATCTTTTTTTACCTCAGCCAGAATAGGGCGATATTCGCCTGCTTCCCTGACACCGAACACTACTTTGAACAGATTCCCGCTTTGTAACAAGCATCCCGGTTCCTTAATCAGCCCCACAATATAAATACAGCCGTCAGTTACCAATAAATCCGGAAGCTCCTTTTGCATCCTGCTTCCTGTTCCGTAAATATTCAGTATCGGAATTACAACGCTCTCAGGCTTTGCTATCCTACGGATAAAAGGAATGGTTTCATCAAGGGAATAGCCTTTCACACAAACAAAAATCACATCAGGATTTTCGTTATAATGCTCCATGTCCGTTGCCTGAATATTTTCTACCGTAAAATTCCCTTTAGATGTTGTTTCCATCCTAAGACCGGTTTCCTGCATCGTTTTCAAATGTGCACCACGAGCAATTAAGGTCACGTCTTTCCCCGCCTGTGTCATATAAGCTCCCATGCAGCCGCCGGTTCCGCCGGCACCGATTATTAAATATTTCATATTTCTTCTCCTGTAATTCCGCAGGCTTTTGCAACCTCTTTCAATTCCTCTTTTGCCTTGCGGAAGCATTCCAATAATTTGTAAGAAAATACGCCACACTCACCCTGTAAAATCATATTAAAAGCTTCATCCAAAGGAATGGCATCTTTATACACACTTTCGCTGATAAGTGCTGCATAGCAGTCTGCAACCGAAACAAGCTGAGCCGAAATAGGAATTTCATCCCCCTTCAGTCCGTCCGGATAACCGCCGCCATCGTATTTTTCATGGTGGGAACGTGTGATTTCCATGCTGCATTTTACATAATCTTCTTCCCACAGTTCTTTAATACTCTCTATCATATCATATCCTCTGATGGAATGGGACTTCATATATTCAAATTCTTCTCCGGTCAGTTTTCCGGGCTTTAATAAAATAGCATCCGGTATCATTACCTTACCTACATCATGAAGCACACTGGCAGATACGATTATTTTGATTTTTTCTTCTGTCAAACCGTATTCAGGATAATCCTGCATCATATGATTCGCCAAAATTTCCGTAAATCCTTTTACCATCGTAAGATGGGAACGTTCCTCCATGTTTCGGTATTCCACTACGGTACCCAAAACATCTATCATTCTTTCATTACTCTTTTTCAACTGGTCTGCCTGTTGCTGCAACAGCTTATATTGATTGCGCAGTGTAAATGTCTGACGTTCTAAGCGCTCTTTAAACTCATTCTTTTGCAAGTACAAATCCACCAGTTTCTGTACCCTCTGTTTTACAAAATCCGTATTCACCGGCTTTCTGATAAAATCGGAAATCCCGTAATCAAAACACTCTGCTACCAGTTCCACGTCTTGTTCACTGGTTACCACAAGTACCGGAAATTCATTCAGATAGTCCTTTTCATTCAGCATCTTCAGTAAGGTAACTCCGTTCACCTCCGGCATTACAATATCCAGAAGCACGGCTGCAATTTCTTTCATCCGTTCTTCAATGATAACAAGTGCTTCCCTGCCGTTTTCAGCTTCCAGAATTTCATAATCTTCTTCCAGAATATTTTTAAGAACCTGACGATTGAATTTGGAATCATCTACAATTAAAACTTTATTTCTCATAATTATTATCCTCTTGTCAGTGTCAGTTATTAATTACTTCCACTTGTCCGTCCTGTCTCTTAATGGTTACGTTATGACGGTTATCAGCTTCCCATCTTGCCTCTTCCAGTTCAATTACACAGCCCTCAAAGGCCTGCCCGGTAATTACTACCCTTGCTTCCCTTGTCTTTTTCAGGCTTTCATTCACTTCCGCTTCCAGCTTTAAGAACTGCTCTAAATGCTTTCCTTTTGTGTATACCGCTTTTTCAATCTTTTTAAAAATTTCCATATTGTTTCTGACTTCCGGAGGGAATTTTGCTTTATACTCCTCGTAGGATTGATTCAGCATCTCAAGCTCTTGTTTTGATTCCTGAATAGCCACCTTCACCATGCGGTTTTCTTCCCGCATTTTGGAATTCATCCGAACTTTTATTACCGTATGAAGCCCTGCCTGATTTCCTACACTGTTTAATTGGAATCCACTCTCTGCCTGCGCCAGACCTCCTGCAATAACACGGGTGCTTTTAATCATTCCGCCTGCATATAGCTGGCTGTTTAAGCATTTATCCACTTCAATATTGCCTTTTGCCGTTACCTTGGCAGATTCAAAGAATCTGCTGACAACATCCCTGCCTGCATGAATCATTCCCCGTCCGGCAGAATTCATTCCCTTTTTCAGTACAATACTTCCCTCACTTTCAATGGTTGCCGCTTCTACATTGCCGTCAATTACGATATCATCCGTTGCCCGTACCACAGTGCCGTATCCGATATCCCCCCGTATGTGGATACTGCCGTTAAACTGAATATTACCGGTAGCAAGATTGATTTCATCCAGCACCAAATGGCTGGTCACTCGCAGTTCATCGTTTTCAAGACGGACCATACCGTCTATAGCAGCACGATAAGTTATTTTATCTTCGTCCAAGGCAAAGCCCTGACCCATCAGGATTCGCTTCTCAGTACCTTTTCTGCCTTTTAGCTCTCCTCCACGTACGGTATATCCGTCCC
Source organism: Lachnospiraceae bacterium (assembly GCA_017411305.1). Taxonomy (GTDB): domain Bacteria; phylum Bacillota; class Clostridia; order Lachnospirales; family Lachnospiraceae; genus Suilimivivens. The sequence continues at coordinate 19,267 of JAFQQI010000041.1, read as the reverse complement.
TGCCTTCACCTGCCGGATGATATATTGCAAGTGTCTGGCCTTCCTTTACCATTTCAAACCAGTTAATATTCTGATAGTCTACGGAACCATCCTCTAAAACCTTCGGTCTTCGTTCCGTATCGGTGTTAAAGAAATACTCATACCATCCGTCTTCTCCTTTATCCGGTATCTGCCCTCTAGCAATCAAAACTGCTTTCCTGTATGCCTTACCGCTGACAATCAGTGCTACTGCTTCCTCCAGGATTCCCTTATAAATACCGTTAAGCTCCAGAATTTCCAACAAGCGCTCTGTTGTTACCGTTTTTTCATTGGTAAGAACTGTTACAAAAGCCTCCATGTCATTGGAACCAAACTCAAATAAAAAGTCATCGGATTTAATCTGGCTTTGTAAAATACGTTCCTTCTCCTTATTGATTTCATCCAGCATAGCCTGCAGTTTTCTTTGCATTTCTTCTGCGGTATAACGTAAAGGACAATAGCTGTCTACATCAAGTCCCTGTTCCAAGCCATATCTGATTGTCCGCATCTGTTCCCAGGAATAAAAGGGACTACTGTATTTCTCTACATCAATTCTGTTTTCAAGTCCTTTCCGGATTTCACGCATCTGACGCCAGTTATACTTAATAGACGCATAAAGAGCTACATCCACTCCCCTGGCTATGCCCTTGCTTATCTGGGTAATGGATGGCGCTCTGTATTCTTTCAGTAAGTACGGTTCGATATTAATATTATTTTCTAAGGAATATCTGATTTCATTTAATTGCTCGGCATCATATCCTTCGTTAATATATTTCAGAAGGTTAATACCCGCAACTCTGCCTTTGCGAAGCTGGCGGATTATTCCCGCATCCAGCTTAAGATAACTTTGAAGATTAATACCTGCCTCAAGTCCCTTACGCATTTGACGCATCTTTTCGTAAGGAATCTGTGCCAGGGCATAACGCGATACATCTACACCGGATTTAAGCCCCAGTCTGATTTCTTCCATCTGAAACCAGTCAAACTCGGGTTTGGCATAAATTTGAACAGAAAGTCCCTCCATCAGACCAATCCGAATCTGACGCATCTGAATGGGCAAAAAATTCTTATTGGCATAAAGGGCTGTCTGAATCCCCGCCTCTTTCCCCTTGGCAATTTCTTCTATCTGTTCCTTTGTAAATCCGGCGTTTAAAAAATATTCTTTTTCTTTGGATGTCATTGTTTTGTCATCTCTTTCCGGGCGTCCCCCAAAAACACTCTTTTACAATTTTATTTTATCAAAACAACAACGCCTTATCAACAAATATTTTAACAACTTTTTAACACGATACAGTATTTTCTGACAATGCAAGAGTATTGTCAATTAGTCATTCACTACCTGCCTCAGCTGCTCTGAAAGCGCTCTTACCTGAACTACCATTTTAGCCAGACTTTCTGTGCCTGCACTATTTTCCTGACTGGCCGCAGTTACCTGTTCGATTGCCATACAATTCTTCTGCGTATTATCACTAATCCGGTTCATACCTTCTGCAACTTCACTGCTCTTTTTTTGAATTGCTTCCGCTGTCTTCTCAATTGCATGAATCTGTTCAACAAGCTCTGCATTTGAAGCGGTAATCAGTGCCGTAGACTCATTTGCCCGTTCAATATGTTCCATACCGCTTTGGGTATACCATACATTTTGTTCCATAGCAGCAACAGCATTATCTGTATTTCCCACTACCTGATTTACTATGGCCCCAATACTTTCCACTGCTGTTTTTGTCTGCTCTGCCAGTTTCTGTATTTCTTCCGCTACCACTGCAAAGCCCTTGCCCTGTTCTCCTGCTCTGGCTGCTTCTATGGTTGCATTCAATGCTAATATATTGGTACGGCTGGAAATACTGGTAATTGTTTGCACAATACCGATAATTTCCTTAGATTCCTCTCCTAATGTTTCAATAATCTGCTTACAGACATCCGTACTGTCAGAAATCTGCTTCATACTGGCTGTTGTCTCATCCATCCGTTTCTGATTCTTTTCGGTATTCATACCAATCTGCTCTGTTAACGCCGCTGTGCGATGATTCATCTTCCCCAGCTCAGCAAGCTGTCTGCTGATATCCTGCATCCTATTGTCAGCATCTTCTACTGCCTGGGTATTTTCAACGGATCCCTGTAAAAGTGTTTCTGTTTCCTTTGTAATCTGCTGGTTATTCTGCAAGGATGCTTCTGAAATGGCTGAAAGTTCTGTTACCATATCAAACAATGTTTCAGATGTTTTTGAAGCACTATCCTTCATTTCTTTCATTCGATTCAGCATTGCTTCCTGTTCCTCTGCCCCCATTAAATTAGAAAGCATGGCTGCCGTTCTTGCCGTAAGCATAGTGAAAATTGCTGCAACTGCAATCAAAATTAAAGCTCTCGGAATAATTCCGAAAATAATCACACCGTTTATTTCCGTAAAATTATCATCCTGTAACGTATGAAGATAAAAGGCCAGAAACTGTCCTACGGAAACACCAACTACCGTAAAGCAAGTAGCCAATATATTTAATTTCTTCGAGAAATATAAGCTCGCAATGGCAATGGGATACACATAAATGACTACCACATGATAAGTCAGTGTAGTACAAAGCAGGGTTACAAAAACTGCTGCTGCAAATACATTAATATACTTAATAAATTCCTTATCCAATTTCAAAATATCGGTCAAAAGAGTCGGTAATAAAAGTAAAAGACCTCCTCCGATATAAGCAATTGTCATAATTACATCATCTACTACAAATACACGGAATACATTAAGCAAATATACCAATGTAAAAATAAGAAATGTAATACGCATTACCTTTGCCGCAATTTTGTTGGCCTGTCTTTCGTTTTCTCTTAAGATTCCGTTTTCCGTCATCATATCTTTTTCCTCCTGATTGTTACTGATTATTTACTTCATGATGGGCAGCTTCTACCTTATCCCTGATATCTAAAAACACTTCTACCAGCAAGGGTTCAAAATCCTGTCCGCTTCCTTCCTCTATTATTTCAAAACACTTATCTAAGGGAAGTGCATCCCGATAGCACCGCTTCATGGATACTGCATCAAACACATCCGCAATGGCCATAATTCTGGCACATAACGGAATGTCCTTTTTTCTAAGCCCTTCCGGATAACCTCTGCCGTTCCATTTTTCATGATGATATCTGGCAACCTCATAGGCCATTTGGGTATACTCTTTGTTTTCCAAATGCCCGAAGGTTTCCTGAATAATTTCTCCTCCTCTTTGGGAATGCTGCTTCATAATGTCAAATTCCTCATTGGTAAGCTTCCCCGGCTTTTGTAAAATCATATCAGGCACTGCAATCTTTCCGATGTCATGCATGGGAGCTGCCTTACATAAATTGTTAATATAATCTTTCGTTAAAATATCTTTATAAAAGCCTCTGTGTTTCAATTCCTCCGTAAGCAGCTTCACGTATAAGGAAGTTCGCTTAATGTGTCCTCCGGTACTACCGTCTTTTGTTTCCACCAAGGTAGCAAATCCCATTACCATTTCCCTATGATAACGGGAAAGTTCCTCTACCGCAGGATTTTCCTGATTAATGTAAACTCCGATAATGATTGTTGTGATTCCGATACTACTGATTAGTGCCTGAGGATGCAGCATCTGAAAAACAGTCACACCACCAAGCACCATCAGGTAACTGAAAATCCCAAACCGCTTATGACTTTCTATATTTTTCCATCGTCCCACAAACGTAATCCAGGTCAGAATAATATAAATCCCGGCCATGGCAAAGCAGGTGTATGCCGAAATTCCCATAGAGTAATTGCTTATTTCTCCTTCAAGGTAATCTAGCTGTGGCATAAATGCCACTACTGCAACCACATTTATCAGGTAAGGAATATACAACAGCAATCCCTTTTTCTTCGGTTTTGGAACACCTTCCGTAATTGCACGCATATAAAGGAACAATAAGAAGATAAATGTATCCAGTCCCACCAAAAAGAGCATGTGACAAATCATGTTTACCACAGAATTTACGGTATCAGGATGATTTACCGTGTGCGCAGTAATCCCGTCAAAAAACACACTGAACATACCCACCGGAAGTAAATAATCAAATACCTTTCGTTTATGCCGATTCCGGTATTTCATACATTCCTTCCGGTAAATAAATGCAATGTATAATAAGATCAACATACATCCCAACTGTAATTTGTAATATTGCATTTTATCACCCGCTTTCCGGCCAATAACAAAGAATGCACTAAAAAAACCGATAAACTGTGTCATGAATACAAGTTTACCGGCTCTGCGTCTATCAGACTCTGCGTCTATGCGTCTGGCTCTTTAATATATAACTTCGTTATGTAACATTTGTTTTATTATATAACCTTTTCTTCTCCCTGTCAATGATGCGCTCTATCCGCCGCAGCATACACTTTCCGTTCATGTACATGAATCAGGGTCTCCTGTTTACACTTAGGACAAAAAAGGGGCAAAAAGCTTGCTTCTGTTTCCGGTATCATTTTCAGTCTTGTTTTACTTTGGCAAACCGGACAAAAAATCCACTGTTCTTCTCTCATGGAGTTACACCTCACTTTACCAAAATCAGTATACCTCCAAAAACAAAGTTTTTCATTTAATCCATTTTCACATTTCTTGCCTTTTTTGTGATTATATGACATACTATTAAAAAAGATTCAAAATGTATTTAGGAGACTGTATTATGCCTACGCCCTTATTACCCGGACAGCAGATTTTGGTTCATCACGGCTGTTATGAAGAACATTATCAAATGAAATCCATGCAAATGGCAACAGACCATTACAATATCGGCATGACCCTGCACGGGCAGCGGCGTACCATCACCCCGCATTTTTCCTATTGCTACGGGGCCGGAGATGTTGCTTTGGCACCGCCATATCTGTTTCATCGTACAACAGCAATGTCGGAAGGACCCTATGAACGTATCATGATTAAGTTTTCCCGAAAATTTGCAGAGCCCTTTATCCGGGAACTAGGTTCCGCAGTTTTCAAAACACTGTATGAGACCTATGTATACCACTTTACCCCCAAATCCCGAAATCACATCAGGCAAATGTTATTTGAAATGCTTATGGAATATAAAAAAGACACCCCTTACAAGGAATTTATCCTGCAAGGGATGTTATTTCGTCTGTTTACCACTGTATTGGAAGAGCATCTTCCCACCGGTTCTTATTTGGAGCCCTCTCCTCTTTCACCTCAAATTTCTGATGCCATAGCATATATGGAGCAACACTACATGCTTCGCCCCACCATGGAAGAAACTGCTAAACATGTAGGTTTTTCCGCAGGCTATTTTTCACGCCTTTTTCATGCACAGTTGGGTATGCCTTATAATGTATATCTGAACAATATCAGGATTCGTAATGTACAGATATTTTTATCAAATACTGATTTGTCTGTCAGTGAAATTGCCGGCAAATGCGGATACTGTCACATTGATTATCTGTCCGCACAATTCAAAAAAATGACCGGAATGTCTCCGCTTCAATACCGTCAAAGAAGTCTGTCCGGCTATCTGCCTTCCTAATACTGCTTTTTCGCATTTCTGCCATATTCTGTAGCCTAGTGCACCTTACTTTCTTTGATACAGCTCATAGGCTTTACTTTCTCTTATCATGGTAAAGTCATTAGAAAGACATACAAAATCGACGCTTTCATGCGTGTACAGAGTCGGCCAGGCCGGCACTGTATAATCTTCATCATGAAGCTCCTTTGGAAGCAGGACATACTCTGCTTCCTGCATAGATACCTCGGCAGGGTCCATACCGTAATGGAATTTTAGCACGTATTTCTGGTAATCATCCATATAACAGATGGTATCTATCTGTGCTGCTTCTTCTTCAAAAATCTCTGCAATTTCATTTTCCCTGTCTGCATACTGATAATTATATCCCTCCCGGGTCAGGAAAAACACACTGATAAGCAACATAAGTCCACAACTGATTTGTGCCAAAGTTTCCGGCTTTTCCCTTATATTCACCAAATACTGCACTGTCCATGCAAGCAGCATGGCAACCGGCACACCTAAAAAGGTAAATACCCGGTAATAGGGCTGTACACTTTGAATAATCAGCATTACAGGCACCATGATTACGGTAACTGCAAAGTAAATTCCCAGGAACCATTTTGCCATGTTTCTGCCCCGGTTTTTGATTGCCGCGATAAGCGCTGTAATCCCCATAACTGCACAAAATACGGTAAGATAACTGCCTGCATTGGTATAAAACAAATTAAACACCCCTGTCAGATAGTCGAACAGTTCTGCAACAATATAGCTTCTGGCATCTCCCTGAATATAAGGGGTTGCCAGCATATACTCCATACCGGTAATCATTGCTTCAATCGGTGTTTTTAAAATAATTGTCACCTGGTAAACACCATAATAAGCATTGGCCGGATCCTTTGACATTAGATTGGAACCGATTGCCAGCCAAATCAGTAAATACAAAAAGAACGTCATAGCGGCTGCCGCTACAGATACTCCAATCAGCTTCCACAAGGTCTTGTATTTCTTGAGAAATAACAATACCACACCACCGGTCAGACATACCGGAATCACCCAAAAGGTAGAACTAATCAGTGCATATAATCCTCCGGTCAAACTAATTGCAAATACAATGTATGTAACTTTACCCGCTTCTTCCTTGCAAATCCGGTACAGACAATGCAAAGAAATTAAATAAAACAAAATGGATAAGGTATATCCTCTTCCCTGTACCGACAAATTATTTACCTGCCAGATGGCTGCATATAAAAAGGTGCAGCCTGCTGCCAGATGGCTGCTTATAAATTTCCCTGCCAGCTTATAAAGCAACACCAGATTGGCACATGCTGACAACAGGGAAATTCCTCTTAAACCAATGTATGAATTTCCTAAATAATCCAAAAACGCCGACAGCACTGAATAGAACACATGATTATTAGGCACAGGCCAATGAATCGCTGAATAGACCGGGCCTCTGGATACAAAGAAATAATAGGTATATAATTCATCGTACCATGGTTTTATTGCAAACATGTTGTAGGTATAATAAATCACCATGACTGCAAAAAAAATGCAAAAGATTTTATTTTCCTTAAAAAACTGTTTTCCTTTTTGCGTCAAACTCATCTCAAACCTCTTTACTGTCAGTTACTGCCTCATTCTTATTCTGCCGATTTTAAATGATATACATTAAACCAATACCGTTCCAACAGATAGGTTCCGTCTTCGGTATAGGTAATTCCGTACTGCTCCCATTCCTTCAGCAAGTCCTCTCTGGCGTTAAAGCTTCCGAAAAAATACACCTCATTTTCCGATACCAGCATCTGAATCTGCTCTGTCTCCGGCATACCCACACAATTAGGCATCAGCCTGGCAATCAGGCTTTCCGGCTCTCCGCCGTAAAGCACCACTTCATTATCCAGATAATATGCCGCAAGTGCCTGAACATGATTAAAATTACACAAAACCACCGCATCATTGGGAAACTCTTCAAAAAAAGCATCCGTCAGCTGCATATTGGAAAGCTTCTTGCTCTCTTCTGCTACAAAACCGTCCATATTGGTTTTTCCCGCCATCAAAAAAGGAATCAGTGCCAAAAGTACAATCAGCTCTCTGCGGTATTTTAAAAGTACATAGGCTGCCACAAGCCATACAGCGCCCAAGCCGGAAATCAAATAACGATATACAAATATAGGTCTGTTTAAGGCAGATGCCACAAACCCCGTCAACGCCACAAACACCGGAATAAAAATACCGGAAAGAAGCAGGTAACGTACCTTTAAGTCCTTTTCTTTCCAAAGCGCATAAGAATAAAACAATCCGAAAATACCAATCATCAAAACAGCCAATATATAATTCTTCACACCGGCATAGGAAGCAACCGGCAGAAAAATATACTTAATGCAGCCGAAAATGCTTCGGAAGGTTAATGGCTGAATCCAGTAATTACTGCTGACATTCCGTATTTGGCCGATAAAGAAAGGTATCCACGGAAGATAAGCAATTACCGATAATCCGGCACATAATATCAGTTTTCTTAACTGTAATTTTTCTTTTCCCACGAAAAAATACACAAATAATGCTATATATACTGCGATTACCGCCACACAGGCATAATATTGGATATAAGCTGTTATGATTCCGTAAATCAAAAAGGCAATCCAGTGTCCTTTCTTATTCTCCAAAATCATTTCGTAGCTGTGAAGAAACAATGCTGTGATACAAAACAGCGCCAACCCATACATACGGATTTCTATCACATAATTGGAAATCTGCGGCATGGCACCGATAAAAAACAAAAACAGCGCTGCTACCGGAAGTCCCATGCGCTTACGAATCAGCGTAAATGCATAAATCCAAATGCCTGCAAAGGGTAACACAGAAGCCATTTTCGCAAGTACCACGTAAGAGGCTTCGGGCACTATCAGTTTTCCGATATCACAGAAAGCCTTCAGATACCAATAGTATACCGGCGGATGTACATCAGCAGCCGTAAGCGCCGCTATTTCTCCGTATCCGCACTCCATAAATTTAACGGAAAACAACTCATCATACCAAATATCATTTCCCGTACCGCTTATGATGCAAATACCAAAAATCACCGCACTTATCAGTATCATAAGCCCGGATAATACAGCATCGGTTCCCTTATTTTGCTTTATTGTTGAAATTTGTATTAGTTTCGTTTTCATAACGTAAAGTATAACATGTCCTACTTCTTTTGCAAAGTATTGCCAAAAGATTTTTCTTTCTTTATAATAAGGACTGACAGTACAAAAGAAAGAGGATTTTTATGTTCAAAAAACTTACTCCATTTTTTTCGAAATACCGAATTATTGTTATGATATTCATTGCTTTTATCGCTACTACCCTGATGCAGGCAGTTCCGGCTTTTATCAATTTAAGCCATGAAGCCAAATCGGGCGTATATGTGGTTGTTTTATTTACCTATGGCACTCTTTGTTACTTCTTACTGCGTTATAAAAAATTAACCGTTGAGGATAAAGTATTTCTGATTATCTTAGGCGGCGTCATCATCCGCAGCTTTTATGCGGTTTTTACCGGTGTCACCGACCGGCAACATGACGAAGGATATTTTTCCGGATTGTCAGATGATTTGATTAATCCCGGTCATCTTGGTTATATAGAATACTTATGTAAGTTCGGACATTTGCCGGATTTCAGTCCATACAAGTTATTCTCTTATTATCATCCGCCGGTGCATCACATTATTTCCTGTCTGTACATAGACCTTCAGATGCTCTTTGGCGTATATGAACGTTATGCCTTCGAAAACATCCAGGCTCTGACTGTTTTGTACTCCTGTCTTTGTCTGCCGGTTTCCTACGGCATCTTCAAAAAGATGAAATGCACCGACACCTGCATATTACTTGCCATGGCACTGGTCACCTTCCATCCCGGTATGATTTTTATGTCAGCCAGTGTAAACAATGATATGCTTTGTACACTCCTAACCTTTACCTGCTTTTACTTTGGGCTTAATTGGATGGAGAACAAAACATTAACAAATTTATTAAAAATTGCCCTTTCTCTGGGTTTTGGCATGATTACCAAGCTAAACTGCGCCGTTATGGCATTTCCTTTGGCAGCAGTTTTCCTGCTTCATTTTATTTCCGAATGTAAAGAAAAGCGGGTATGGAAGTCGGTTCGTGAATTTGCAATTTTCGGTGTGGTGACTGCCGGCATTGGTCTTTCCTATGTCATCCGCAATTTGGTATTTTATGATACCAATCCCGGTGTTCCCGTACTGACGGAAGAATCGGTTCAGTATATCGGTGACCTTGGCATTTGGGATATTTACGGATTAACACCGCCCCTTGAATTTGATTATCCTTTCCATACCATCAACGGAGAACAGATTTGCAATATCTGGCAGATTTTATTCCGTACCTCCCTATTTGATGAGGTTCGTCCGGATTTATCCGGGACTTTATTGATGGGCTGTCGGATTTCCTTAATCCTTGCTATGTTACTTGGTGCAATTTTCTTTTTTGTTATTATCACCATGCAGATTCGTGAGATTAAAAAAGGAAATAAAGAACTTGGTATCTATTTACTTGTAGGATATGTGCTTGTGGTAATCACCTTCATCCTGTTTGTCGTGAAGTACCCATATACCTGCAGTGCCAACTACCGCTATGTTGTTATCAGTATCCTGTATACGGCAATCGGATTGTTACAGGTCTCAGACAAACCACACATCAAAACGAAAGCTCACAGCGTATTTGTTTCCGTGATACAATACGGATTTATCGCTCTCCTTACACTGCTTACCATAATTCTTCTTGTTTGGAATCAGTGGTAAAAGGACACTGAAATAAAAATTAAGGATTCACTTGCTTCGGTTTATCCCAAAAGTAAGCGAATCCTTTTCTTTTACTTTTTATGTAATTTCTTGCTAATTAACCCTTCTGCTTATTCTTTATATTTCTCAACAAATTCTTCTACAGCCATAGGCTTGGCAAAGAAATACCCTTGAATCAAATCGCACTCCTGCTCAATCAGAAAGTCTACCTGTTCCCTACTCTCGATGCCTTCCGCAACAATTTTCATATTCAGTTTCTTGGCCAGATCTATTACCTCTGAAACAATCAGCATGCCTCTTTCTTCTACATTTTCACCCCGGAAGAAATCTGCGTCAATTTTCAGTACGTCAATTTGAAGTTCTTTCAGAGAGTTCAATGAAGAGTATCCGGCACCGAAATCATCCATGGATACCGGGAATCCATAATCCCTCAGTTTCTTTACCGTACTAAGTAATACTTCTTTATCATCAAAGAACGCGCTTTCCGTAAGCTCTAATTCAATCACGTTGTGCGGCACCTTGTATTTATCAACAATACTGCATATATGCTCTGCCAAGTCTTCTCTGGTGAAGTGGGCTCTGGATACATTTACTGAAATGGGAACGATTCTGCGTCCCTCTGTAATCCATTGCGCCTGTTGCCTTGCTACTTCTTCAATCATATAGTCATCCAGCTTAAGAATAAATCCATTGTTTTCAAAAATCGGAATAAACTTATTCGGCGGAATAAATCCGTCTGTCGGATGAATCCACCTGACAAGAGCCTCCGCTCCTGCCAACCGTTCCTCCACAGCACTAATCTTAGGTTGTAAATAAACCTTAAATTCTTTATTGGCCAAAGCCCGGTCCATCTCATCCTCAACCTTACGCTCCCACAGCTTCTGCTTGTTCATTTCTTCATCAAAGAAAGCGATCTTATTTTCGGTGTCTTCACCCATTATTTCACAGGCAATCAAAGCATTATTATAAAGCTGTTCTACATCCTTCTGCCCCGGCTCTACCTGACACACTCCAAAGCAGAAATACATCTTCATTCCCGGCAGGACACCATTTAAAGTCTCTCGAAGCTCCTCGATGCGTACCGCAAGTTGTTCTTTATCCGTATAATAAAGCAATAAGCCAAACTCTGCATTTTCATGATAGGCCATAGCTTCTTTATGATTCAGTTTCTTTTTTAGTGCATAATAAAACTTCTCAAGCAGCTCTTCCCCTTCCTGTACACCAAAACAGGTACAAAAGCTTCTGTATTTATGCATCCGCAAATGAATCATTGCATACTTCCGTCTGTTTCCGCGGTTTTTCTTCAGCAGTGAAGTACCCTTTTTAACGAAATACAACCAGTTGTCTCCACCGGTCACAACATCCGTATATATGATTTTATCCGTTCTCCGCATACTTACAATTACGCTGATAAAGGAAATGATATAGTAGATTGCAAAAATACCTATCATAATCGCAAACAATACAAGCGTCACGATAAGCATCAGCAAATCACTTGCGTACACATGGATATGATTCAGCACAAATACATTCCATTCGTCTCCGGGAACCGCAAACCATACTTTTAATTGGAGGAGGGAAATCTCTCCGCTGTCAGAAAGTATCTCACCTTGAGCAAATAAACTCACCAAATCAAGCTTACCGATAATATCCGAATTGATTACAAGGGTATTTCCCTCGTCTGAAAAAATCTGTTCCGCATCTTCTTCAATAAGCATTTGGATTCCGGAGTCTAATGTACTTTCCCCTCTTTCAAACTCAGCCATCTTACCGGCATCCGGATAAGTCCCGTCACTGGACCAAATCTGTGCGCCATCCTTACCTGTAACCGCCACAGTCGCGATTTCCTTTTCCAAATCCATATAGGTCAATACTGAGGCATGAATTTGCTCGGCATTATTCTCATTATATTCTTCATATAGCCCGGCAATCCCGTCGGAACGATGACTGCTTTGATTGATTTTCCGTTGTACAACATCCAGACATGCTACACCAAGCGCCAGGAAAATCAAAATGGAAAACAGTAATAAAATCAGAAATAATCCCAGTACTGATGGCCAAATCCGTTTCTTTCTTAATTTTTTAATTCTTTTGTCTTTTGCATTACTCATATTCTGTCACCTTTTCTGAGAAAAAAACATGCCACATTTTGTTAAAATAATAACAAAATATATTGTTTTTCTTTCCATTCACGGATATAATAGCTATATACATATAATACTATATTTTGGGAGGGATTTACAATGGCAAGATTTACATTACCGAGAGACGTTTACCACGGCAAAGGAAGCTTAGCCGAACTGAAAAATTTAGGCGGCAAGAAGGCCATCTTAGTTGTGGGCGGCGGCTCCATGAAACGTCAGGGCTTCCTTGACAAAGCAGTTAACTACTTAAAAGAAGGCGGTATGGAAGTAGAATTATTTGAAGGTGTGGAACCTGACCCTTCTGTAGAAACCGTAATGCGCGGTGCAGAAGCAATGCGTGCTTTTGAGCCTGACTGGATTGTATCCATGGGCGGCGGTTCTCCTATTGATGCAGCAAAAGCTATGTGGGCATTTTACGAATATCCGGAAGTTACCTTTGAGGAATTATGTATTCCTTTTAACTTCCCCAAATTAAGACAGAAGGCAAAATTCGCAGCGATTCCTACTACATCCGGAACTGCTACAGAAGTTACTGCTTTCTCTGTTATTACCAATTACCAGACAGGTGTAAAATATCCTCTTGCAGACTTTAACATTACACCTGACGTTGCAATCGTTGACCCTGAATTGGTAGAAGGTCTTCCTGCAAAGCAGGTTGCTTATACCGGTATGGATGCATTAACACATGCAATTGAAGCATATGTATCTACCTGCAACTGCTCCTTCACAGATCCTCTTGCCCTTCAGGCAATTGAAATGGTATTTGATTACCTTCCTGCTTCCTACAAAGGAAACATGGTTGCCAGAGAACAAATGCATTATGCACAGTGTCTTGCAGGTATGGCATTCTCCAATGCCCTGCTTGGAATTGTACACTCCATGGCTCACAAAACCGGTGCTGCTTTCTCAACCGGACATATTACTCACGGCTGTGCCAACGCAATGTATCTTCCTTATGTAATCAAGTACAACGCTAGAGATGCCGTAGCAGCTCACAGATATGCTGAAATTGCAAGAAGAATGGGACTTGCAGGAACTTCCGAACAGGCTCTGATTAACAGCCTTTGCGAAAAGATTGATGACTTCAACGTACAGATGAACATTCCTAAGACCCTTCAGGAATTCGGTATCATCGAAGAAGAATTCAAAGAAAAAATCGCTAAAATTTCCGAGCTTGCAGTAGGTGATGCATGTACAGGCTCTAACCCCAGAGCAATCGACCCTGCTACTATGGAACGGTTATTTAACTGTGTATATTACGGAACTGAAGTTGACTTCTAAAATGTAAACCTATTAGAATATGACAAACGCCCGCTCCCCATAACACATGGGAAGCGGGCGTTTTGTTTTTCCTGTTTATGAAGCTTGTTATCATGCGACTAAAAACTATATCCCGGCAATATACAACACTCCCAAAGTACCGGGACCGCAGTGGGAAGAAATCACTCCACCGGCTCTTGTAATTAGTATTTCATTAAAATGATGAAGATTCTCTAAATAAGTATATACCTCATCAATGATTTCCTGTTCACAGCCGGAATGAGTGATAAATACCCGGTCCTTATCTGCATTTGTTAACTCACTTTCTAAATCCTTTACATAGTCAATGATTACTTTTCCTATGTTGCCGCGATATTTTTTATCTGCACTCATGGAACCGTTTGCAACAACAATCTTGGGATGTAGCTTCAAAACGCCGCCTGCCAAAGCTGCTACACTGCTGCATCTTCCTCCTCTATGCAGGTAAACCAAGGTATCCACCACAAAGGAAGAACGCACCATCCCTCTCAACACTTCAATCTCTTTACAAATTTCTTCTCTGCTTTTTCCTTCCTTTGCCATTACTGCAGCTTTGATTATCATCAGGCTGATTCCTGTTGATAAATTCGCAGAATCAATGACGGTTACCTTTTTATCCAATCTGAGTTCTTCGGCTGCCATGCGAAATACATTTGCTGTTGTTGACATCTTTTCGGAAATGGTAAATATAATCATCTCGTCGTCCGTACCGGATAATTGCCCAATCACCTCTGAGGCATCCTCAAAACCGATGGCAGAGGTTTTAGGCGTTTCTCCGTGGAGGTCAGCCCATTCGTAAATTTCATCCGGGGTAATTTCCGCACCGTCTAAATATTCTTTTTCACCCAACACAATGTGTAACGGTGCAATCCGGATCCCGTATTTTTGAATTAAGTCTGCTGATAAATCGCAGGTACTGTCTGCTACTATTCTAATCATATTTTCCTCCAAAAGTTCAGATAAATCTATCTATAATACTTTTTCTTCCGGCAAATACTTTAACAGCACTTCATTAAGTGCCTGGGGCATAACCGGTTTTGATACAAAATCATCAAATCCTTCTGCTAAGTATCGTTCTCTGTCACCGGCGATAGCATTTGCCGTAAGCATAATAACCGGAGTATTTTCACACAACTTCTTTTCCTTCATGACATGTAGTGTTTCTATTCCATCCATTTCCGGCATCATGTGATCGAGAAAAATCAAATCATATGTATTCTGCTCTGCTAAAGCAAGACATTCCTTCCCGCTCATGGCTTCATCCGGCTGTACTTTATTTTGCTTTAACAAGCCTTTTAACACTTTTATGTTCATTTTGTTATCGTCTACCACCAAAATTTTTGCATCCGGTGCCGTGAATTCATTCTTTTGATCGCTATTCTTTGCCAAATAAGATTTTTTGTCTTTAAAATCTCCTATCGGCGTAGCATCAACTACTTTTTGCTTTATTTCAAAGGAAAACTCGCTTCCCTTTCCATACTCGCTTACAATTTTCAGTTCACTGCCCATCAGCTTTAAAAATTGCTGTACAATGTTCATTCCCAGGCCTGTGCCCTCTACATTTTTATTTTTTTCAAGATCAAATCTCTGGAAGGCATCATAAATTTTTTCAATATTTTCATTCCGGATTCCGATTCCTGTATCCTTTACGGAGAACATCAAAACAGCTTCTTCCTGTTCAATCCTATTGCAGCTTACCTTTAATAAGACGGAACCTTGTGTGGTATATTTTATTGCATTTGTCAGAATATTTAACACAACCTGTTTAATGCGTTTCGCATCACCGCAATATGCCCTGGGCATCTTATCATCAACAGTAAAGCTTAAACTTAAATCTTTCTCCTTCGCCCTGATGCTGACCATCGTATATAAATCATTCAAAACACTTCCTAATTGATAGTTCTCATTAATGATTTCCATCATACCGGATTCTATTTTTGAAGAATCCAGCAGTTCATTGATAATGCTAAGTAATGACAATGCCGCATTTTTTACATCGTCAGCATAATTACGAATCTCATCGTCATTGCTTTCCCGAAGAATCATTTCATTCATCCCTAAAATTGCATTAACCGGCGTGCGGATTTCATGGGACACCCTTGCCAGGAAATCAGATTTTGCCTTATTGGCTCTTTCTGCTTCTTCTTTTGCCTTTTCAAGCTGTACCGTCAGTTCCTGCAATTCAGCATTGTGCTTGGAAATCAGATTGATTTTTTGCCATCTGTCTGTATCATCCCGCAATTCAACCATGTACCCGCAGACTTTTCTGCCATACATAATTGACTCAATTCTGCACTCAAAATGTCTTTCTTTATTTTCATAATTAAAAACTTTCCTGGCATTTTGGGAATATTCGCCAATCCAGGTTGAAACCACTTCCATTTCCGGAACCTTAGTAATCGTATGGTCTACCACACATTCTGACAGGCCGGGAAAAATACTTACAGCAGTCTGATTGCAACCTAAATAATTCAATTTCGTATCCAACATAATATAACCGTATGTCCCTTGCTTTGCAAAAGAACCGGCAATATTATCTTCAACATTATATACCATTCCCCGTTGATACATATAAAGGAAAAACCAGCCGTCTGTCACATAAACTAAAGGCATAATTTCAATATTGGGATTGATCATGCGACCTGCTATAAACAAACTGATGGTGACACCTTCCATAAGCAACATGGCTCCCAAACTGTATTTTGAAACCACGCGCCTTTTCACCAAACTGTATATCAGCAATGCAATCTGAATAATTAAGTAACCATACAATATGACATAAAACATTTTATGTGCCGGACCATATGTATGTCCTAACACTGTTGCATCCATAAATTTATCAAGATAAATCCGGTCATAATATATATTACTGTATCCAATTGTTAACACTGAAAAATATACAATTGCACTATAGCTGTAGAGCACACACCTTAACCAAGGTTTAATCGTATAATTACAAATCGCAATAATCAGGAAAAGAACAATGGGAGGCATAAAACAGCCACCCAGATAGGAAATTTTATTTGCCAAAACCGCCTCTTCCAAGCTTGTGGACACCGAAATTGCCAAATAAGCGCCATTGGTTAAGGCAAACAATAATAACAATATCATAAAATAATAGTTAGTTTTCTTTGGTTCAAAAATAAAAATCAAAACAAATAAATTAATTACTGCCAAAACCGCAGTTATTAAATAGTAATTGACCATATATGTTTTCTCCTTTGCAAGGCGGAAGTTATCACTCACATCATAACATATAACTTTAATATTAACAATTGCGGAACAATCAACGGATTCTATCACACTGCTGATAAGCTCCAAAAAATCTCGTTATTAATTTGATGACATATTATACAGTTTTCTGAGATTATCTACTAATTCCTCATTACCTACACCGTAGTTTTTCAACACTCCTGCATCAAAGGGTTCTGCTTCCAGTCGGATAATAAATTGTTCCATATCTTTAATGACTGTTGTCGGCAAAGTAGTAACGCTTTCCAAAACAAACTCTACTGCAATTCGAAGAATATCATTCTTATGTTTTCGTATATCACGTGAATCAACATTCTCTCCCTTTTCTTTTCTATCACTTAAATCCAAGTATGCTTTTGCCTTAAAAAGAATTAAATATTCCGGTCTTAGTACTGATAATTCCTGTACTACCTCCCTACCCGCAAGTAATACATTATAATAATCTTCATTCAGCAAAATAGCAGAAAGACTGGATACCTCGTCATCGATATGAATTGGTGTCAACCCATCCATCTCTTTTAATTCAAAATCCGTTCTAGCAAAAAGCTCTATCATCTTCGGATATGCTTCTTTTTCTGGTTTATCAAATCTGTAGAACTGTGGTTTTCCCGCACTGGTTGCTTTATTTCTGTATTGTCCAGCTTCTACAAACTCCCAGAATTTCTCTCCAAATTCCGGTGTCAATGCCTCTACAATCAGTACCATATCTAAATCTCTTGTTGCCCTAAATTGTCCTTCGTTATTTGCAAACAAAATATTACAGGCAGCACCACCTATTAAAACATACTGATTTTCAAAACCTCTAAAATATTCTCTGAATGTATCTAATCCTCTTACCATACGTACTCCTCCAACATTTCCTCAATACAAATCTGTACTCTTTCATCTTCCAAATCTTCTGCAGATAAGCTTAACATTACACTAAGAGGATCTTGTACCATTTTTCCGTTGTACTCAATAAAATAGCCAAGTTCCAATACTTCACAACCAATTTCTTCTCCAATAGATATTTGTCGTATTTTTTTAATATTTGTTTCTTTTAAATCGCCCTTTGTGACCGCATAAGTAGGATACACATTATCTGATAGCATGGAAAATTCGCAAAGTGCAGATATACCGGCTTTCTTATCCAACCGAATATCCTCTGCTAACTGAAATCTTGCTATAACCGGATTCCTCAATACCGGCTTAATTTCTTCCCATAGTACTCTGATTTCTTCATTAACCGATACTTTTCTTGTTTTTCCAGACTTATCCAGTATCTTAATGTCCAAATACTCTATTTCATCCAGGCATCTACTTACCGACATTTTGGTAACACCAAGCTTTTCTGCAATCTTTGTCGCATTCATATCATTCCATTTTTCATACAAAGCACATAATATGAGCTTTTGTGTTAAAAACGAAATTGTGTGTACCGGCACTAACCTTCTATCATCCTTTTCCGACAAAAGCATTCCAAGGAATGGCAGAAACACTTGCTTTCCCTCTAAAATGAACGGAATACCCTCATTCAACATAGTTTCTTTTGTATAGTAATTTAATTTATTAAAATACAAAGCACAATTCAAACCTGCAGTTTTCTCGATCTGACTCCTATCATAGCGCAGTGCATTTAAGCGCAATTCTTTCTTAGGTTTTGCAATAATCCATTCGACACTATCCTGATATACAGAAAACAACTCATAGTTTCCTCTAAATTTTAATGGAAGCTTTTTAAAAATCTCTGCATTATCCGCAAGTATAATAGGTCTTCTTAAACTTTTTTCTATAAAATCTTTCATCGAATCACCCTTGTTTTAAAAATGTAACTTATTTTATGTTACATTTCTAAAATAACACTTTTTTAAATCTTTTTCAATCTATATCTTAAAAGACTAATAAAAAGACTTTGGTTCTGCAAATGCTTCCTGTGTATATCCACTGTTCTCTCTGACGGTCTGCAACCTCTTCCCAATTTGTACATTAAGTTCTTTCTTCTCTGTTCTCATGGTCTGAACCTCGCTTTCAATATAAATGATAGCAATGCGCTCCACCATAAAACAGATTGCTTCACGACGCTTTTTATGTCGTATTGCAACTTTTCTGGTAATATGAAAAGGGAGCAATGGAAATCATCCATTACTCACCTTATCAATTCTTTATACTAGATTTCAAATCCCGGCATCGGCTTTACCTTAAACAAATTTTTTTCATGCAGTGAATCAATACGCCTTCTTTTCTTTGAATCTTCCACAACACCGGTTCTGATATA
>JAFQQI010000040.1 GCA_017411305.1 Lachnospiraceae bacterium | reverse complement strand
GGTGTGCATGCACCAGGATTAAAGTTAGATCCGAAAGAAGTATTTCAGATTGCTCATAATGCACTGAAAGCGCATGGTAGAGCTGTTCAGGAGCTAAGAAAACATGCAAAGCAGCCAATTAAGATTGGTTATGCACCAACTTGTGGTGTCGCTTATCCTTATACAGAGAGTCCGGAGGATATTGAAGCTGCAAGAAAAATTTACTTTGGATTTGACCAGCCAATTAGTAACTGGACTTGGAATGTAGCATGGTTCAATGATCCTGTCTTTTTAGGAAAATATCCGGAGGAAGGCTTGAAGAAGTATGCAGAGTATCTTCCTGAGATTACGGACGAGGATATGGAGCTGATTCACCAACCGCTTGATTTCATGGGACAGAATATCTATAATGGTTACTGGGTTCGAGCCGGTAAAAATGGAGAGCCAGAATATGTGGATAGACCGGATGGATTCCCGAAGACGGCGACCAACTGGCCGGTAACACCGGAATGTCTCTATTGGGGTGTTAGATTCCTATATGAGAGATATCAGATGCCGATTTATATTACTGAAAATGGTATGTCTTGCCATGATCAGGTGTCGGCAGATGGTAGGGTGCATGATTCGAATCGAATTGATTTTTTAGATAAGTATCTTTCATGTATACAGCGTGCGGCGGATGAAGGAATTGGTATTGTGGGTTATTTCCTGTGGACCATTTTAGATAATTTTGAGTGGGATAAGGGTTACAATGAACGTTTTGGCCTCGTTTATGTGGATTATGCGACGCAGAAACGTATTGTAAAGGATTCAGCTTTCTGGTATCAGAAGGTTATGGAAACAAATGGAAGGATTTTAAGTGTGAATCAGATGAAAAAAGAAATACTACATATGGAGCCTGTTTTTAAGCAGATGATTTGGGGCGGTGAGAAGCTAGGTACTGAGTGGAATTACGCGGTTCCGGGAGAAAAGACAGGAGAATGTTGGGGTGTTGCAGCTCATCCAAATGGAGACTGTGTGATTCAAGGTGGAAGCTTTGATGGAAAAACATTAAGTAAGATGTGGACAGAACAGCCGGAAATGTTTGGGAATGTGGATAGCAAAGTATTCCCGTTATTAATTAAGATTATTGACGCAGAGCAGGATTTAAGTATTCAGGTACATCCGAATGATGCCTATGCAGAGGTAAATGAAAACGGTTCTCTTGGTAAGACGGAGTGCTGGTATATTTTAGATGCACCGGAAGGAGCCAGCTTAGTAATTGGTCATAACGCACAGAATAAGGATGAGTTAGTAGCCATGGTTCGCGAAGGAAAGTGGTCTGAGTTTATCCGTGAAGTTCCTGTGAAAAAGGGTGATTTTATTCAGATTGATCCGGGAACGGTTCATGCAATCAAGGGTGGCTTGCAGATCTTAGAGACTCAGCAGAATTCTGATATTACTTATCGTGTATATGATTATGACAGACTTTCTGATGGTAAGCTTAGAGAGCTTCATATTGAAAAGAGTATCGATGTTATTACTGTTCCTGCAAAATCTGCAGAGGACAGTGTAAAGCATGTAGGAGAAGTGGAGCCAAATAAGATGAATCTTCTCATTTCTTGTGATTATTATCAGGTATGGAAGCTGGATGTAGCAGGTAATGCAGAGATAAATCAGGATTATCCGTTCTTAATTATGAGTGTCATCGAGGGTGATGGTATCATTGATGGACAGTTTATTAAGAAGGGTGACCATTTCATCATTCCGAATGGATATGGAAAGGTAGAGCTGCAGGGCGATATGCAGTTGATTTGTTCAACAGTTTCATAAGTTAATTTATTATAGTGAATTATGTTTCCGTGAAATGTAATTCACTATAAGTGTTTATAGGATAAAAGGATTATGGCATGGGAATAACGAAAAATAAGCAGACGAATGAAAAAATGAAATATGAATGAAAAAATGAAATGTTAACAGTAAGTGTGGATAGCTTTGGGGCAGAATTGACCTCGATTGTGGATAAGAATGGTACAGAATATCTTTGGTGTGGAGACAGTAAGTATTGGGGAAGACATTCTCCTGTTTTGTTCCCGGTAGTTGGTAAGCCAAGAGATGGCAAGTTCACCTATGAGGGTAAGGAATATACCATGGGACAGCACGGATTTGCAAGAGATATGGAATTTACATGCACAAAGCAGGAGCAGGAAGAAATGTGGTTTGCACTGAATTCTACAGAAGAGACATTGGCAAAATATCCATTTGCATTTTGTTTAGAGATTGGTTACCG
>JAFQQI010000039.1 GCA_017411305.1 Lachnospiraceae bacterium | reverse complement strand
GATGCTGCATCTTTAGATGCGTTTTTACTCTTTAGAATTTTCAGGGTTGCATTGCTGTTTATTTGTCAAGGTTCAAGCAAAGCAATTCTTCATTGACTTAGCTTTGCATTATGATGGTCACCCATCAAACGGAGAAGGAGGGATTTGAACCCTCGCGCCGCTATTAACGACCTACTCCCTTTCCAGGGGAGCCCCTTCAGCCTCTTGGGTACTTCTCCAAACTAAACTGACTCATTTTAAAATATAGTCTTCGCGGAGAAGGTATCTCCAGCGGAGAGGGTGGGATTCGAACCCACGCGCCCTTGCGGACAAACGGTTTTCAAGACCGCCTCGTTATGACCACTTCGATACCTCTCCATGTCGCACGCTTTTGTCAGCGCAAAGATTATTCTAACAAATAAGATTTGTAATGTCAACAACTTTTTTCAGAAAATTTTAGCGAAAAATTTAAAGTGAAAAGTCGGTGTTTTTTTCAGCTATTTTTCAAATATTTCCCAAAAACCGTTCTGCTATGCCTAAATCTTCCGGAGTTGTAATTTTTATATTCTCATAGGAACCTTCTACCAGTTTTACGGAATGCTTTGTCAGAGTCTCAACCACCATAGCATCATCCGTAATATTAATCCCTCTGTTTTTCAGTTCTTTTTCCTGCACCATCAGTTTTTGATACGCATCTTGAATCAATTCATATTTAAAAACTTGAGGTGTCTGAATCATCCAAACCAGGTTTCGGTCCGGTGTCTGTGCAATATATCCTTCGGCATTTGCAATTTTGATGGTATCCTTCACCGGCATTCCTACAACACAGGCTTCTGTTTCTTTCACGCAGTCATAAGCTCGTTTTAATATTTCCAAAGTCAGCATGGGTCTTGCAGCATCATGAATGAAAACATAGTCAGCGTTTTCTATTTGCTCCAGTCCTGCTGCTACGGAATGATACCGTTCCTTGCCTCCTGCAACAATCTGTTTCACTTTGGTAAAACCATATTGTTCAACGATATCCTGTCTGCATAGCTCAATATCATCTTCCGAAGTCACCAAAACAATCTCATCCACAAAGCTCTCTTCGAAGGCTTTCAGTGAATAATACACAACAGGCTTATCTTTTATCAGTAGAAACTGCTTTTTTACTTCGCTCTGCATCCGCTTGCCTGCACCGGCAGCCAGTACTATTGCCGCGCATTTGCATTCTCTTTTTTCCATAGCCTGTCCTTTCTTATTCCTAAATACGCTCCCCCAGTTTCAGATTGGGGACTGCGTTTAAATCAAATCCGTGTCTGACACCCTTTAAATACTCATAATAACCTGCTACACCAATCATGGCTGCATTATCCGTACAGTAAACAGGTGAAGGATGATAAAAAGCAATTCCTTCCTTTTCACATGCATCCCTTAAGGCATTACGCAGGGAAGAATTGGATGCCACTCCTCCCGCTATCGCAAATTTCCGATAGTTATGCTTTTTAACAGCATCTATGGAGTGCTCCGTCAACACATCAACAACAGCCTTTTGAAAAGAAGCTGCCACATCTGCCTGATTGATTTCCTCACCTTTCATTTGGCAGCCATTAAGATAATTCAAAACAGCCGACTTTAATCCGCTGAAGCTAAAATCATACTCGCTTTCTGCCACCTTGGCACGGGGAAAACGAATTGCCTCCGGATTTCCCTCTTTAGAAACCTTATCAATTTTCGGTCCGCCGGGATACCCCAGCCCAATGGCTCTTGCCACCTTATCGAAAGCTTCTCCTGCCGCATCATCTCTGGTTCTTCCCAGAATTTCATACTCGCCGTAATCCTTAACCGTTACCAAATGAGAATGGCCGCCGGATACCACCAAACAAATAAACGGAGGTTCTAATTCCTTATTCTCAATAAAGTTGGCACTGATATGGCCTTCAATATGATGCACACCGATAAGCGGAATTCCTGTTGCAAAGCTGATTGCCTTAGCTGCAGAAACACCCACAAGCAAAGCCCCTACAAGTCCGGGGCCGTAAGTCACTGCGATGGCGGTAATTTCCTCCAGCTTTTTGTCTGCTTCGGAAAGTGCCTGTGCAATTACCTGATTAATTTTTTCGATATGCTTACGGGATGCAATTTCGGGAACCACACCGCCATACTCCGTGTGAAGTGCAATCTGCGAGTAAATCACATTGGAAAGAACTTCCCTGCCGTTCTTTACTACTGCCGCTGCGGTTTCATCACAGGAGCTCTCTATTGCTAATATGTAAATATCTTTCTGTTCCATTTCTATTCCTCTTACTCAAAGCTTCAGCATTCCTAAATGCCTGTCTGCTTTTCATCCTCTACCGGCTTCCAGCCCAAAATTTTCCAATGCCCGTCTTCATCTTTACGCAAAATGAACACTTCATTTATAGATGTAATTGCTGTTCCCTTTCTTATGGTAAAAGAACAGTAAAGTCTCGCACATTCACGGCCATCCTTATTAAAGAAATCCACATCCGTACTTGCAGATGTTGCATAGCTTGACACCTGCAATTTCTGTTCTTTCATCTGATTCACATCCCAGCGTAAATCCTCAATATATTGATTCTCTGTCTTATTGGCAATCAGTGCATCATCATACAGTTCCTGAATCTTCATGGCAAGTGCTAAAAATTCCTCTTCCGTGTATGATTCATTATAAAAGCACATGGTAATATCCCCAAAGCGTTTTACTACCTCTTTGGGGCTGGGAGGATAACTGCGTTCAAAATCATACAAAAGCACTTCCTGTACAGCCGTAATTTCAACCGGAGTTTCTTCCGACGATTCAGCCTTTTTGTTGGAAAGGTAATAATAATAGCCAATTATCAGGCAAACCAAAACAAATCCTACTATCAATATTTTAAATCCGTTGCTGCTTTCATTCTTGTTCTTCACAGTTCCCCTCCTTTCCATAAATAATACATCATAATATATTCTATTATACTACACTTTTATCTGTTATTCCTCATCAAATGTAATTTCTATTGTTTTTCCGTCACGGCAGGTCTCAGCCTCAGGAAAAATCTTCCGTACTGCCGGCAAAAATTCATCCGGTCTGTTCAGCGACGGACTATAATGAGTCAACCACAATCTTCTGGGCTTTGCCTTTCTTGCCAGCTCTGCAGCTTCATAAAACGTCATATGCTTATTTTCTTTTGCCTTAGGCAGCTTGTCCGGCTCTCCGTACATGCCCTCACAAATAAACAAATCCGCATCCGTTGCATAACGCACAATTGTCTCTGTGGGTCTGGTGTCAGTACAATAAGTGACACGCAAGCCACGTCTCGACTCACCCAAAACCATTTCCGGCACAAGTGTCATTTCTTCCGTTTCAATGGTTTCTCCGTGCTGAAGGCGGTTCCAGTATTTTTTATCAATACCAAGCGAAATTGCTTTATCCATTTGAAATTTACCAATTCGGTCAATCACAATACTGTAGCCGTAACAAGGTACATTATGGTTCACTTTAAATGCCTGAATCTTAAATCCGTCAAACCGGATTGTCTGCTCGCTTTCCGTAAGCTCCAGACAGTCTATCACAAACGGTAATTCCGGCGCAATAATCCGCAATGATGCCACAACCTTTGACAATCCTTTGGGTCCCACCAAAAGAAGCGGCTCTGTCCGTTCTGCATTCCCCATGGTGAGAAGCATTCCGGGCAGTCCGCTGATATGATCTGCATGGAAATGGGTAAAACAGATTACATCAATGGGTTTGGGACTCCATCCCTTCTCCTTCATGGCAATCTGTGTACCTTCCCCGCAGTCTATCAATATGCTTTGTCCGTTATACCGGGCCATCATGGAAGTCAGCCATCTATAAGGCAGCGGCATCATTCCTCCTGTTCCCAGCAAACAAATATCCAACATAATTCCTCCATTTAGCAGGTCTTTTCTGCGTTATTACCTATTTAAAGCATTTCCTTTACTTCTTCTGCCTCAACAGGAATCGCAAGCCCTGTTACCATTTTATCATAACATTCTTCACATAGGTCAAAAAAATGTTTGATTCCGTCTTTTTTACTGAAATAGCCAAACTGTGCTTCTGCATGAAAACAGCCTTCCTTCACAATTCCGTTTTCAACCTTTAACTCTTTTTTGCACCGGTTACAAATTACAGAAACCAGTTCCTGTCTATTATCATCCATATAAATGCGCATGGTTACTCCTCCTTTGTTTCTGCTTCCATTATACATGATTTATTTTCAGGAAACAGTGGTAATTGTTCCATGCTCTTCCTATCTTTTCCACATAATAAGTGCATCTTCTTTGGGCTTTTCATAGAAATTGGGTCGCACCCCTTCTCCTTGAAAGCCCAGGCTCTCATATAATCGGATGGCAGGGGTATTGCTGATACGCACCTCCAAAGTGGCACTCTCCATACCCAGAAGCTCTGCTTCTTTTAACATATATTCCATCAGCGCTCTGCCGATACCTCTGCGACGGAATTTTTTTGCAACCGCTACATTGGTAATCTCGCCTTCACCGGCCATATTCCGAATTCCGCAGCAACCTGCGATTTCTCCGTCTTCCTCAGCCACATAATAATACGCGTAATCAGCTTCTACCATTTCCAAAAAATCCTGTGGTTGCCACGGCATGGAAAAGGTCTCCTGCTCAATGCGGCTGACTTCTTCTACGTCTGCTGCCGTCAATGCTCTGATTGTCATTTCTCTGCCCTCTCATTACGCTCCCGCTCTGCCTGAGACAATCTCAAATACTCCGGAGCATGCTCTGCCGCATCAATAGCCTTTCCATCTTTGAGGTAATCGAAAGCAAGAACAGCGAAGGCAGATGCTCTCTGTCTGTTCATGTGGACAGGGGCAAAGCTGTAAGGAACCGTCATCAGCTCTGAAAGCTTATCTGCAAATACGGGAACCCCGTCTCCCAAGAAAATCACTTCCCGTCCAAGCTCATTACACTTCGCTGCAATTTCTTCTATGGAAACAGCACACTGCTTTAAAAGAATACTCAGCCGATATGAAAGTGACAGGCTCTCACAGGATTCATCCCGTTCATCCTTACGCACAAATTCATAAATTCCCGTATAAACCTGATTTCTTCTTGCATCCATAATGGGGCAGATGATTTTATCACTTCCGTACAAATTACAGGCAAGTCCGTCCAGAGTAGGAATTTCAACAATCGGTTTATTCATGGCAAAACCAAGTCCCTTGGCTGTTGCGGAACCGATACGAAGACCGGTAAAGGAACCCGGTCCTGCTGCCAAAGCTATGGCATCGACTGTGTCTAAGTCAAGCTCTATCATTCTGCGCAGTTCGTCCAGCATGGGAAGCAATGTTTGGGAATGAGTCTTTTTATACTGGATATTGTATTCACCAATTAAAGTACCCTCTTCCACAACTGCCACGGAGGCAACCAGCCCCGAACTGTCAAGCGCTATAATTTTCATGTTTTCACACTTCCTCTTTTCCGTTTGCTACTTCACATATGGTTATCTTACGATAATCAAAACCTTTTTCCAAATCCTTTTCAATCGTAATTTGTGTATACCGGACAGGGAGAATTTCTTCAATCAGATTGGCCCATTCAATCAGGCTGACACCGTCACCGTACACATACTCCTCATATCCCACTTCGTCCATTTCGGACACATCACCGATACGATACACATCAAAATGATAAAAAGGAAGACGACCCTCTTCATACACCTGCACTATCGTAAAGGTAGGGCTGTTTACCGGCTCGGTAATTCCAAGTCCCTCTGCAAGTCCCTGGGTAAACACGGTTTTCCCTACACCCAAATCTCCTACCAGCGTATAAACGCTTCCGGCAATGGCTTCTTTTCCTATTATCTGTCCCAGAGCATAGGTATCCTCCGGGCTAAAGCTTTCTACTATTCTCACAATCCATCTCCCACTGTTTTTCTGCAAGCACACAAGTCATATGTCACCGGTTTAATAACGTATTTTTACTTTTTTGGCCGGCATATGTGTGGAAATCATACCGATAACGGCAGCTGCCTGCTCTCCCAAATCTCTTTTGGGGAAAATGGTGGCATTTACAGGGCTTGTGTACACAATCAGGCTTTTGGCAGTAGATATTGCTTTGTGCATATCCTCCCACTTTCCGCTTTGAACTTCTTCTCCCTGGGAAACCTCAATTCCCTCTTCGGTCAGTTTATAATGTAACGGCTTCATAAAAGCCGGATTTGTCAAAAACTGCTGCTTGGATTTCAAATATAATGTAACCGGTAAATAGAAAAGGATTACCAGTCCTGCTATCAAACATAGTATGCCGGCACCGTAGCCGCCTGCCACCACCATAAGTGCTCCCGCCACTCCGCCGATTAAGCCGGAAGGGCTGGTATAAGTATGATGCAGCATATAATCAAATAAATCTCCGGATGTCATTTTCACATCAAATTCGATTTCCATACACATTCTCCTTTTGAAGTAAGAAAGCACCTACAAAAGCAGGTGCTTCTACTCTTCTCTATTATACTAAAAAACTGGCAAAGTGCAATACTTATTCATGCCTGAGTGCTTCAATCGGACTTAATTTCGCCGCCTTTCTTGCAGGATAAATTCCAAAGAAAATACCCACTCCGCAGGAAAATACGGAGGCCATAACTACTGTCATCGCATCAATGCTGGTGGTAATATTCGCCAACGCTCCCACACCCTTTGCGCCGAATACGCCAAGCAGAATTCCGATAATACCGCCAAGAAGCGTGATGATGCCTGCTTCCGCCAAAAACTGCCAAAGAACGGAGCGGGTTCTTGCCCCCAGCGCTTTACGGATACCGATTTCCCTGGTACGTTCCGTAACGGATACCAGCATAATATTCATAACTCCGATACCGCCTACCAATAATGAAATCGCTGCCACAAAAGAAATAAACACGGTGATAAACCCTAAAATCGTGTCAAACTGCGCAGTATAATCTGAAAAGCTTTCCATCATAATCTGCTCTTCGCCTCTTACGTCATGTCTGCTCTCCAAAAGAGCCATTGTTTTTTTAGCAACCTCCGTGGAATATTCCGGACTTTCTGCAATTACATAAAACTGGCTCATTTCATCCACATAATATCCCAGTTTATTTGCCATAAAAGTCATGGGCACCTCTGCCTGAATGGTAGTCGTTCCGTAACTCATGGTTATCAATGCGGACGCATTGTCCTTGCGGATACCTACAATTCGAAGTTCCTGAGTCACTCCCCAAATGGTGGCATCAAAGCTCATACCGATTACATCTGTGGTTCCGAACAGTGCCACCGCACTTGACTCCGTAATCACACAGGCGTTGCTTCCTGCATCATAATCATTCTGGGAAAAATATTTCCCCTTTACGATAGGGTCACCGGATGCATATAACAGCCCCACCGTACCGGCCATCATATTGATATCAAAATCCCCTTTAGGGCCTTCTGCCGTTCCCCAAGTACTGATTTGGGGAGTTACCCCTTTGACATGGTCCACCTGCTCTAAAATCGCATCATAATCTTCCTGATTAAAGGTAACTGTTGTGTCCTTTCTGGTATTATCCACATAGAAAGCAATCTGTCCTCCTGCAATACCTTCCAGCTCGGAATTTACCTTTCCTCTTACGCCATTACCAATGGATATTACCATAATCACCGATGAGATACCGATAATGATACCCAGCATGGTAAGCACGGAACGTCCTTTGTTACTCAGAATATTCATCAGGGCTATTTTTATGTATTCCCAAATCTGTGCCATTTGCCCCTCCTATTCCTCCGGCATTGCCATAACTGCCATACCTTCCGTCAGGTCACCGGTTACTTCCGTTACCAGCTGCGCACCTTCGTCAATCCCCGAAATAATCTGTATCATCGTATCGGAAGAAATACCGGTTTCTACGGGCTTCTTTACCAAAATGCCTTCTTCTGCCACATATACAAATTCACCGTCCATGTCTACGTTCACAGCCGTAACGGGTGCAAGAAGCACATCTGCTTCCTCGGCAGTGGTAATTACCACCTTAGCTTCCACACCGAGATATACATCACTGTCAGGATTCAGAATTTTGATTTCAGTACCGACTACAGCCGCACCGCTTTCATTCTTCTCTGCCATCTTATTGATTTTGGAAACTTCACCCTCATATTCTTTTCCTGCAATGGTAACTACTGCCTTCTGTCCCAATGCAATTTTATCCAGGTCATATTTGGTTACGGAAATTTTCACGGAAACATCCTGTGTACTTTGCAGCTCAAGCAGTTTTGTGCCCTCTGCCACTGCAGCACCTTCTACCGCACTGATTTCTGTAACAACACCGTCAAATGCTGCCGTAATTCCGGTTTCCACATTCTGAAGGGCAGTCAGTTCTTCATTCGCCTCAATGGCCTTGGTCTGGCTGTCAGCTTCCAGCTGTTCTTTGGCACCTGCAGTCATTTTGCCGGCATCCGCACTACTCTTCTGGGACTTCATTTCCGAACGGTATTCTTCATAATCGGCCAGCATCTTGTTATAGACATCAAGCTCTGCCTGCCATCCCAGAATGTCCTCATGATAATTCTGTTCATAATTGTTTTCCTGTACCAGCTTTTGCAGATTCATATATTCATCAGAATCAGGTTCATCCTTCCAATCCAGTAATGAGATTTGCAGCTGGGCACCAAACAGTGCCAGCTCACTCTTCTTTTTCTCGATTTTGGCTTCCAGTCCTGCTATGTAAGCTTCCGTATCGGCAATCTGCTGTTCTAATACCTCAAGGTTAATATTAGCCTCGCTTAAATCCCCTATCTTTTCATTATTACTCTGTACCGCATCCTTATAACTGCCTTCACCGGACTGCTGTTTTAGCTGTGCCAGCTCCGTTTTCGTCTGTAACTGTGTTTCATCATAAGCAATCAGCACATCACCTGCTTTCACTGCATCTCCCGAGCTGACATTTACTGTGCCGATTTTCACATCTACTTCAGAAAAATAACTTTTGGCGTTATCTGTAGTTACTGTTCCGCTGGTACTAATGGTCTGGGCAATTTCCCCTTTTGACGCTGTCACTGTAGTTACCGGCATAACCGCATCGCCACCCATAAATCCGGAAGCGATTACAAGTACCACAATAACCGCTACCGCTATCAGGATAATTCTTCTTCTGCGTTTTTTCTTTGCTGCCGCATCTAACGGTTTCTTCTCTTTCTTTTCCATCATCATTCTCCTTTTCCCTTCCGCTTGATGCTATAAAACTGCATCATTCACAATATCTGCCACAATTCTGCCATCCATAATACGAATCATCCGTTTAGCCCGGGCAGCAATTTCATTGTCATGAGTAATCAATATTACCGTTCTTCCTTCTCTATGCAGTTCCTTTAAAATTTCCATAATTTCTGCCGTGGAGCCGGAATCCAGATTACCGGTAGGCTCATCTGCCAAAATAACCGGCGGTGCCTGGGCAATGGCTCTTGCAATTGCAACTCTTTGCTGCTGGCCGCCTGACATCTCGGAAGGCTTATGGGTCATACGTTTTTCAAGTCCTACCTTTTTTAGGGCGATTTCCGAAAGTCTGATTCTCTCCTTTTTGGATACTCCCCGATAAATCAGCGGGAGCTCTACATTTTCAAGTGCCGTTAAGCCCGGTATCAGATTAAAGCCTTGAAAGATAAAGCCGATTTCCCTGTTTCTGATATCCGAAAGCTCATCATCGGTCAAATGCGACACATCCTGTCCGTTTAATACATAGCTTCCCGATGTGGGCACATCCAGGCATCCCAGCATATTCATCAGGGTAGATTTTCCGGAGCCGGACTGTCCGATAATTGCCACAAACTCATTCCGGTCAATTTTCAGATTCACATGATCCAGTGCGCGCACTTCATTTTCACCGGGATTATAAACCTTACACATATCCCGGATTACTACCAATTCCTCCATTTACGTTCTCCCTTTTCTTTTTGTATCACTGTACTATTGTATTATATTGCTAATACAATAATTGTCAATACTTATTTACAAATTTTACAAAATAATTTTAATTTTCTATAGACACACACCTATTATAACGTAATATACGCACCGGAATCTTCCTTTTTTTTCTAAAGTTTTTCTTAAAATATGGTTAAGACAAAAAAAGGATTCTCACACCTTATGTGAAAACCCTCTTTTTCTTTTATTTTTTCTTTCCCATTTTAACTGCATTACTTTTTAGAATGGGGCTGATTCTCTTATAAACAAGCATGGTAACTATGGAAACAATACTTCCCTTGAGCAGGTTCATAGGTACTACCGCCCAAAGCACCAGGGTATTTATGCTGGTAATGGAAGGGTTCACTGCCGTTCCCATTCCCACAATCACATCGATAGGCATTCCGTACAGCTTGGAAAATGCGGGAAGCAGATAAATGGCATTAAATGCCGAACCGAATGTAGTCATGCATAAGGTTCCTATCACACAGGCAATTATCGCATTTTTCTTACTCTTGCGGTACATATAAATAATGGACGCCGGTAACACAAAGCTGCAACCGATTACAAAGTTTGCCAAATCTCCTACAAACGCAGTAGATGTTCCTTTTATCATAAGCTTTAACAGAATCTTACAAAATTCAATCATCACGCCTGCTACCGGGCCAAAGGCAAAGGCACCGATAAGTGCCGGAATTTCGCTGAAGTCCAGTTTATAAAACTCCGGTGCAAAGAAAATCGGGAAATCTAAAATGTGCAGTGCAGCCGCTATGGCTGAAAAAACACCTATCATTGCAATTTTACGGGTACTTAAAATTCGTTCGGTCACTTGATTCTTCTTGTAAATGATTTTTTCCGCCCCATACGCTACCAGGGTAATCGCCAGTGCAATTCCTAATACCTGAAGAGCAAATGCTGCATTTTCCGCAAGACTTTTCCATAATGTGTTATTCATTTTTTATCCTCCTAAAATACGGCTCTTGGCCTGTTTTTCAGAAAGGTTCTTCATAAGGTATAAAAAAACCCGAATACATCGTGTATTCGGGGTACGATACCTAAACGTATCCGGCTATAGGAATAGACGGATTACTTTCTTCTCTCATCCAGACTATACTGTCGGTTTTGGAATTTCGCCAAATCAGCCGTCACATGTGATGCCGCTTATGCACATTGCTTGCCGCATCTGTTCATATGTACGGGTCGCGGACTATACCGCCGGTAGGGAATTACACCCTGCCCCGAAGAACTTTTCTATTTTCGAATGTTATTATAACCCGATATCAGAGTTTCTGCAAGTGTTATTTATATGCTTCGAATACAATATTCCCATTGACCGCATAACAAAATTTGTGTATGATTTTGTTATTAAATGAGGGAGTAATGGGAAAGGCGCTCTTGCTGTTATGAGCATTGAAGCCTATGAAGAATTAACCAGTCGCTTTGAATTATATAGCCAAATTAATCTGAAAAAACCTACTGCCGCAGGCCACCTGCCAGACGTAGCCACCGAACAACTCACTCTCCGATATGCCGCAAAAGTTCTGAAAAGCAAATGGTAATCATAGTAAGATTTCTCCTTCAATTTTGAAAAATAGGACTTAAACACGACAGCTTAAATATTTATACGAAAGGTACAATATTCTGGGCGGAATCACACTACCTCTGAAATGACGAACCATGTTATTTTAAATATAATAAAAAAGGAGTGAATAAATTTGGAAGCAATTTACAATATGCTTATCAAGGATGATGCCTGGTTAAGCATTTTAAAAGGACTTGGAATTACCATAAAAATTTCTTTTTTCTCCCTGATTTTAGGGACCTTAGCAGGTGCTCTTATCTGCTTTATGAGAAGAAGCAAATCTGCCATATTGCGCTATTTTTCCAAGATATATATTGCTGTTTTACGGGGTTCACCTGTTTCTATGCTGCTACTACTTTTTTATTACGGAATCTTTGCCAAAAGTCCCTTAGATTCTTCAACAGTCGCAATCCTTGCATTTGGACTAAATACCGCTGCATATGTTGCGGAGCTTATGCGTGCCGCCTTAGACGCAACCGACAAGGGACAGGTGGAAGCTGCACGCACTTTAGGCTTTTCCAAATGGCAGGCGTTTAAACTAATTACACTTCCACAGGCTCTTACAATTGCCAAACCGGTATACCAATCTACCATTATTAACCTAATTCAGTGGACCAGTGTCCTAGGATATGTTTCCATTACAGACCTTACCCGTGTCATCAATAATTTCTCTGCTCGCACCATGAAACCGATTTTTATGCTTATTGTAGGTGTCCTACTTTATCTTGCGGTTGCATACCTTGTAAATGGGATATTCGCTTTACACGGATTCTATACGGAACATAGGAGGAGAAAAGCATGAGTTTAATTGAAATTAAAGGATTATGCAAATCCTTCGGTTCTCTTGAAGTACTTAAGGATATTAATTTAACTG
This sequence comes from Lachnospiraceae bacterium, assembly GCA_017411305.1. GTDB lineage: Bacteria > Bacillota > Clostridia > Lachnospirales > Lachnospiraceae > Suilimivivens. Next base: position 28,649 of record JAFQQI010000039.1, on the reverse strand, counting down.
TAGAAGAAGGCGAAGTCATCGCTATTATCGGTGGGTCCGGATGTGGCAAAAGCGTGTCCTTACGCTGTATGGAACTGTTAGAAACTCCTGATGCCGGTCAGATTATCATTGATGGAATGGAAATTACTGCCAAAAATGCTGATATTGATAAAATCCGTTGCAGCATGGGAATGGTATACCAGAATTTCAATCTTTTTACCCACATGAATGTAATGGATAATTTGTGTCTTGCTCCGGTACATCTTCGCAAAATGAGTCGCGAAGATGCTGAGAAAAAAGCTCGTAATTTGTTACATCAGGTCGGATTACCGGAAAAAGAAAATGCAATGCCTGCAAATCTTTCCGGTGGACAAAAGCAACGAATTGCTATTGCCAGATGTCTGATGATGGATCCAAAAATCATGCTTTTTGACGAACCCACATCTGCCCTTGATCCAACTATGGTTGGCGAGGTTTTAGCAACCATGCGTGGCCTTGCCAAAAAGAAAATGACTATGTTAATTGTGACCCATGAAATGAATTTTGCGAAGGAAATTGCAGACCGGGTTCTGTTTTTTGCAGACAAAGGCATCTACGAACAGGGTACACCGAAACAGATTTTTGAAAATCCCCAAAGAGAAAAGACAATTTCCTTTATTAAGAAACTGAAGTTTTTCAACTATCATATAACAGATAAGATTTTCGACTTAATGGCCATCCAGGGTGGTATTTATGATTTTGCAAACCGCTATGGGCTTGGTCATAAAACTGCTAACCGTCTGCAGCTTTGTACGGAAGAGCTAATTTATCAAATAATGGAACAACATGCTGATACTGTAGATATTGAACTTTCCATTGAATACTCCGAAGCAGACAAAAGCATTCACCTCATTTGTACCAGCGCCGATGCTCCATTTAATCCTTTTGAATCCGAAACAAACGATTCCATTGAGGATAATTTGAGTATTGCTATTCTAAAAAACATGACAAAACACTATACGCATACTTACATGAACGGCAAAAATATGCTTCATATAGAAATGTAACAATAAAAGTGTAGTTGCATGCAACTACACTTTTATTGTTGTTTTATGGAGTCTGTCCTTATCCAACATATTCAATTTATATGAGGTTATAACAAGCTCCGATTGTAGGCTTCTTTCATCGTGCAATTTCCTTACCCTTATTCTACCGTAATTCTGCCACTTCCCGTTGCTTCACTGTAGTTTGTCACAAATCCGGGATGTTTTTCTAAAAGAGGAGAATTATCTGCAGCTACTATACCGCCTTCAAATCCCTGCACGTAGTTTGCCAGAACCATATAATCCTCCATGACATAGTCAAGAACATTGACTGCGCCTTCAAACATGGCATATCCGTCACCTAAATCCCTAAGTGTATAATTATAGCCTGCCAAATTATACTCAGCATCAAGCTGCAGGTCTTCCCACTCATTGGTTTCTTTGTTATAAACCTTCACTTCATGTACCCGGTATTCGCCGGTAGGTCCACCGGTCCAAATTCCGTTTTCATCCTGCTGTACCGTACATGGCTTGGTAGTATCAATGTGATAAGTCAACCCGGAAACCTGCAAAAATCCGCCGCTCTCTTCTCCGGAGCCCAGCTGTCTGCTTCCCCATTCCAGTGCATCCAGCATCTGCTGTCCGGTAACAGTCTGCAAGCATGCCACATTTCCAAAGGTATGGATGTCCTTACAGGTCTTGTAGGTAATTTCTCCTGTTATTGCCTTATTACGGATACCGCCACCATTCATTACGCTGATATCCACATCCATTTCCAAATCATCAAACAAATAATACAATGCATCCGCACAGAAATCGCCGGTATTGGTTTCCTGTCCTCGCACCATACGGTTTCCTTCCGCATCATAATTGTCCAGAATTACTGCAGCTTCTCCTACCTTTTGTCCCAGTTTGGCATCAATTTCTGCAATCCATGCGTCCTTGATTGTCTGTACATCTGGATCATATATCATTTCTGTTCTTTCATACATGTCAGAGCATAATTCATAGCCTTCCACCGTTTCACCATCTGCTGCCAGAATTTCTTTGTATTCAATGAAGTCTGTAGTGATATCACCGCTTTCGGCATCAATTATCATCATACCGATTCTGTCAAAATACTGTCCTGTCTGGGTTAATACCACCTTATTACCATTCTTGTCAGCAACTTCCTTACCTTCTACCGTACTGTGAGAGTGTCCGTCTATAAAGGCATGAAGTCCGGTTACGTTTGCAATGGTTTCCTCGCTGGTCCAAGGTACGGAAGCCGGATCATCCCCAAGATGTCCTAATGCAATCACCTTTGTTGCACCTGTTGCCTTCGCATCATCAATTGCCTTCTGCACAGATGAATATAGCTCGCTGCCATCTTCTCCGCCCGCTATTCCATAAATGAAATTTCCCATTTCATCTTGAAAATAAGCAGGGGTGGTCTTGGTAATGGTCTCCGGTGTAGTAATACCGATAAGTGCAATGGTTTCTTCTCCTGCAGAGAAAAGCTTGTAACTGTCTAATACATTATCACCGCATACGCCCTCTTCTTCATGATGGAAATTACAGGATACATAAGGGTATTGCGCCATATCAATTGCCTTCATACATCCGAACATACCATAATCAAACTCATGATTTCCCAATGTCGCCACATCATAGCCTGCTGCGTTCATCATTTTGATAATGGTTTCTCCATTATCCATGGATCCGTACGCAGTTCCCTGGATATGGTCACCTGCATCCACCAGATAGACATACCCATATTTTGTCAAAAGCTCCTCTTTAACGGCAGCAATCACATCATAGCTGATGGGACCGTCCACATAGGTATGTACATCATTGGTATACAAAATGACAATATCGCCATCAGTGGTATTCTCCTGTACTTTCGCATCTGTATCTGTCTCTCCTGCTGTTTCTTCCACCTTTGTGGCGTCAGCTGTTTCTGCCACTTCTGCTGTTCCTGCCGTCTCTGCTACTCCTGCATCCGCATTACCGCAACCTGTAAGTGATAACATTACCAACATACCGGCAAGAAACGATAATAAAATTCTTTTGTGCTTTTTCATCCTTTTTCCCTTTCTTGTCTCTTTTATTTATTTTATTGAATCTGATATCGTCAGCAAATTATTTACTTCATCTTCAATATAATACCGTTCCCCATCATGCATATACAAAATCCCTCAGCCTTTACACCTCTTCGCTTTTTATTCCCTTACGGATCAATCTGTTCCATCCAAGCACAGGACCATAATCCGAATTACTATCACTTTTTATCGTATCCTGAATATTTACAGGAATATCTGCATGATTCAAATTATCTCTGATAATGATGGTTTTTTCAAGACCATTTACTTCCATTTCAATATAATTTCCCTTTTTCTTTTTGATTCCCTTTCCAAGCTGTAACAGATAGTTTTCAGCATCCTGTGCCATTTCTCCGCAGCAATCCCCTCTCTTTGCCAAAGATTGAAGTACGATATCACAAAAATCAGGGAAAGTATCGTTCATGCTATCATAAGTATAACATTCCGTGTTCCCTTCAACCGTTTCATCCAACAAAAAAATATCTATATGCTTTCCGGTCTTTTCCAGTTTCTTCTGCTTAGCACAAATCATTCCAATGCCAACCAAAAATGTAAGAACCTCTGCTACCGGATAAGCTGCCCATATCCCATTCATTCCGAACAGTTTACCGAGAACAAACACTGCACATAACAGCAATACAAAATTGCGTAGGCTGACTATGACAGCTGACATTAAGGTCTGCTCAATAGACTGCAGATAATAGCTAATCACTACATTTACAGTTGTGATAATCATACCTGCCGTATAAATGCGTACTGCAATCACAGAATTTGCCATCAATGCTGCATCGTCAATTCCAAAAATCATGGGAATCCACTGCGGCATTGCCTCAAGAAGTATCATAATACTTCCGCATATCACAAGAGTAGTAATAAATGCAAGTCGCAGCACTTCCTTCATTTTCCGATAACTTTTTTCTCCAAAATAATTGCTGACCATCGGCTGTATGGTCTGGCTGATTCCTTCGAACAACGAAAGGGCTACTGTAGAAAGGTTAATTACCACTGTATAAATTACTACACCACCTGTTCCTGACAAATTTGCGAGGAAATGATTCATAATAAGTACCGTAACAAACTGGTAAATAAACTGAAGTGCTGTACTTCCGCCGTTTTTCATAATCCTTATTGCCATGCTGTCAAAAGCAAAACAGAATTTCAATGTGTTTTTCGCATGAAAGAAATGAGTACATACAATGAATACACTAACAATGCTTCCTATTACTGTGGAATAAGCCGCACCGGCCACTCCGATTTTCATCACTCCCACAAACACAAAATTCAAAGTGATATCTACAAAAATAGAAGCAAACATTCCCACCATGGACAGTGTTGGTCTTCCGTCATTTCTCACAAAAAATGCAAGTCCTGTATTCAGTACAAAAAATGGTCCGCCCATCAGAATAATCCGGGAGTACAGTTCCACGGATTCAAATATATCTTCTTCTGCCCCCAGCCAACCTGTAATGGTACGACTGAAAAATAAACCGGCAAGTAATAACAGTACCCCCATAGTTAAAAGCAGTTCTATTGAAATGCTGAATGCTTTATTGGCTTCCTCTTTATCGCCCTTTCCTGCATCTATACTCATGGATATACATCCGCCCACTGCAAACAGAGCAGAAAAAACATTAATAATCAAAAAAATAGGCATTGCAAAAGTTACTACCGATAAGGAGGCATCATCCAGATACTGTCCAATAATAATTGCATCCGCCATGGAAGCAATCGCTGTTGTCAAATTCATAAAAATAGTTGGAATTAACATTGTCATAAAGATTTTCTTTACAATTGGATTATGCCTATACTTATATCTATTGTCCATGTCTTCTCCTTTATTTCTTAAAAGTAATCATGATATTATTCATTTCCAGAGCTCTCTTATACTTCATGTCGTCTGCCATACTGCGGATTAACTGTAGTCCATATTTTTCTTTCTTCATATCATAGTCATCGCAGTAATTAACCGGATTAAAAGCGGCTCCATTATCACGAAGACGTACAATAAGTAAATCCTTTTTATCCAGAATCATGATATCAAACCACTTTTTCTCACCCGGGCGGAAAGCATGATGTATCACATTACCACCGATTTCTTCAATGCACAGCGCCAACTCCTTAAGAAGCTTTTGACTGATGTTGCGCCCTTCACCGAACTTATGAATACCTGCAGAGATATTCACCAGTTCCTCCATATCATTTCCTACGGAAATTTCCAATCGATCTTCTTCTCTGCTTCCAAAGTCTTCTTTTAGCAACATAATATCTGTAATCTTTTCCGGAATTTTTCTGCAGTGATAAGCTATTACTGCTATTGTCGTGATAATTGTTAATATTTCTGCTGCCAAAAATGCAATCCATACCCCATTTTCCTTAAGTGTTCCAATTAAAAGCACCGCAACAAATAGCACATATGCTAAAGACTGTAACACACAAATCATGGTTGCCATGGCTATTCTTTTGGTACTCTGATAAAAGCTCATAAATATGTAATTAATCAGTGCAAAAGGCACGCCGATTGCAAACAGCCTGACCGCATTTACTGCCATCTTTTTTGTTTCCGGCTCGGAAACGCCCATAAGTCCCACGAAAAGCGGTGCTGTCAGAAACAGCAGCACTGCCAATATTACATTGATAAAAAGTCCGATTTTTAATGTATTTTTTAAGGTATCCTTTAACGCTGTTATATCTTCTTCTCCGTAGAATAATCCGGTTAACGGCACAGACGCCTGGGCAATTCCTATCATAAATGCACCAAAAAAGCTATATGCCTGTGTCCTTATGCTTAACGCGGTAACAGCACCTACTCCCACAAACAGCACCAGCATATGATTCAGCACCATGACCTTTACGGTATCACAAACCCTGCTGATTGCTGTGGGTGCACCTGTCGTGACCATCTGTATCCACTCACCAAGCATTTGCTTTGGCACTACCAATCGAAGCGTAGAATGTTTCTTTAAAAAATGTGTGCAGGCAATCAATACTGCCAACAAATAACTGATGGTAGTTGCAAGTGCCATACCGAACATTCCGAGATGAAATGCATGAATCATCAAAAAATCCAGAATAATATTTGTCGAAGACATTACTATAATGCATATAAGCGGCAATCTTGGCGAACCGTCTATCTTTACAAAGCCGGAAAGTGCCGTAAGCATAATTGTGGGAACAGCCCCCAGAAAGTAGCCCCGCAAATACTGAATGGATGGTTCAAGTAATTCTCCTTTTGCCCCAAGAAGCTCCGCCAGCTGCGGAGTGAACAGTAGTCCCAAAATAGTAATGAGAAATCCCCCTACTGCAGCAAACAGCACAGTAACCGTAAAAATCCGGTACAAGCCTTCCCCATCACCTTTTCCCAATGCCTGCGCTGCTCTGGCCGTTCCGCCTCCGGAACATATATTTCCGATTGCGGAAAAAATAAGACTGATAGGTCCCACAATCCCCATAGCTCCTAATGAAACATCACCTAAATACATTCCTACTATAATGTTATCAATCAGTATTCCTACCGTAGCAGTAAGAGAGGAAAGAATTGACACAATTAAAAATGATAAATAGAGTTTTCTTATCAGATAACTGTTTCTCATAGTCGGCTCTTTCCCTCACTGATTACTTTTGTAATCCCCTCATAAATGCTATCCTGAAGAAGAATAAAGGAAAAGAATTCTTTAATCTCATCCAGGCTGGAAACCACACCACAGGTATCTATTTCTGCCAGCATCAGTGCCGTATATGCCGCACGATAGCTTATGAATAACGGTAATTGTTCCCAGTACTCATCTGTACATTTATGATTTAATTCATAGCCTATTTTTAAATAGTGCAAAATCTCCTCTATGACCTTACTGCACTCCTTACCGCCACCGAATCCCCCAAGAAAACAGGATAAAATAAAGCTTGCCACATCATACAGATAATTGGCATAGCAACATCCGTCAAAGTCAAACAGCCAGACATTATTGGCCTCTACAAAAAAATTATTGGCCTGGAAATCCCCGTGGCAAAGGCCATAAATTCCAATATCTTGTGGCAATGAATTGACCTGCGTTTCAATGGCTGTAATCCTGCCTTGAATCTCCGGTTTCAATTTTTCCCACACCTTTTCTTTCTGATGTGAAAAAATATCCTTCAGCTCTTTTCTCTGGAATTTCATCCCGTTTTCGCGTTCATCCGTACTGACATGATGAATAATACCCAGCAATTCTCCCACGCAAATAAAAAACATCGGCGTCATTTCCGTTGATGCCTGTACGTTCCCCCGTGCCGTTCGGAACATACTTGCCCGATATGTCACACCGTCAATCTCAAATTCTTCCAAAATTTTCCCGCCAATGGAAACGCTGGGTTCACAAATTGTCTGTTTGAATTGTTTCAAATCATCTACCCACATTAACTCACTGAGTATCTCTTTTCTTGTCTTTTTGGGCATCTTACTGACACGGATCATATACGGATGATTTGGAAATATATAGGCATAATTCTGTGTAGAAAAATGGCATTTCGCCTCTTCTATATCAACTCCGTAACATTTTAGCAGCATTTCGCGGATTTTTGCAGATTCTTCATTCATATCAATTTATCCTCTTACTTTCTATCATCTATTCTGCTTCACATTCCATCAAAAATCTGCCAATGCCTCTTCAAACATCTCATGCTTTATGCAATTGCAGGTAATGCCCGCCTCCTGAAACATTGCTATCAATTCCTTCAAATATCTATCCTCTTCCAGATGGGTGTTATAACTAATCGTATACTTTCCCTTCCATTTTAAAATTTCCAAAATAAGCGGAACGGTATTTGCACAGAGCATCACTCTTACATCTCTCACGTAAGCATCTGCAAACTCCCCAAAACTGATATTTCCCAAATAACTTAGTCCATAAGTGTATCTGCCGCTACTGCTATCCGTGAGCCTTCTGCAATGCGCCCTCTTTTCTTCAAGAGTAGGATAATTTGCTTCCAAATTCTGATTGAGCAGCCGGTTTTTTTGTGCTCCCCAAAGAACACATTCCTTCTTTATGCCTTCCGACACCATTGCTCTGCCCTTTTTTAATCTTTCTGATACGGAAAGTTCTGCTATTTCCCTGTCATACCATAGCGGTATCGTGGCCACACAACTCTGTAGGGTCTCTTCTGCTCCGTAAGCCTTCCTTGCGTTGACTGCCATAGCTGCTACTATGGGTTTTGTATCCACTTTATGTATGCCTGCTATTGCCTGATTCATAAACATGGCAAATACTGCCGAACGGCAGGAACCATTTCTTGTTACATAATCATCAAAGGCATCTCCATCCACAGATAATACATAATGGTGACAACCGCTCTTTAGCTCCATCTGCCTGCCTTTTAACTGCAAAGCACTTTTCCACCGGTAAGAATGCTCTGTAACAACAAGCTCTTCCGGTAAGAAGCGGATAGCCTCAGTATATTCATTTTCATTCCAACCGGACTGCAGATTTGCCTTTTCGCATGTTTGACTACTGTACTTTTTTTGGCAATAAGAAGTTAACAGTAGCATCAAAAAGGGTATCATACCAATACCATCCGAAACACCATGAAAAAAATCAACAATAATATCGCATTCATGATACCCTATCCATGTCATATGTCCTCTGTTTTTCTCATTACACACGACATGTCTCTCTCCGTTGTCCAAATGAACCACCGGCTCCTGCAAATTCTGTTTTAAATAGAAACGGCTCTCATTCGGTTCTACTACCAAACGTTGTACGCAGAATCTCTGCATAGCAGTTATGGCTGCAGACTGCAGACATTCCCTGTCAATTTTCTCTGTCATGGTAATCACAAAACGGGGCATATTATTCTCTTCCTGCGTTTTCTTATAATAACGCATACCGTCCAGTATCTGCATCCGTCCCAATTCATCAAAGAGCATTCTTGTTTTGTCCACCATTTCTATATTTTTATGATAATTTAAGGATATCTTCTTTTAATTCTTCGAATTCACCGGCAAGCACCAGCTTATCGTATTTCAGTTTATCTCCAACCAGCATCTGCATAATCAGGTAGTCGCCGCTTTCACTGCCCGGAATCACTCCCGAAACTGCCAAGCCGTTTCTTCTTGCTACCTGATATCCATACTCGGCACTTGGAGAATTCAAACAAATGACCAGCTCAATCATTTCATTTTTGTTTTTGATTGTATTTTGAACAGCTTCCCGCAGCACCTCTTCAAAGTCCTCTGCAGCTTCATGAAGAACCATTTTGGTAGCCTTGAGCTGTTCCTGATTTTCCACACTGATTTGCGTACTGTCGCTTAATTTCTTCTCATCACTGAATTCATAGTTCCAGTCCAGTTTGTCATAGATTTTTTTCAAAAGCCCTGTCAGTTCCTTAGGCGGATAGATTTTGCTGTATGCTGTTGCATCAATTATTTTCACACAGGCACATACATCCAGTCTTTCTTTGTTTTCATTGTATTCACTCTCCAAACCGGAGCTGATATAAGAAAGTAATAAAGAGCTTGCTGTAAATCCTGCTTTTAACACGGCCTTCTGCGCCTTGGGATGAAATGCAACCGGTTGAGACATCACTGCCCTGAAATTATGTTTCTTTGCTACTTCCAGACAGTACTCAATAAACCTGTCAATAAGACCAAGTCCACGAAACTCTCTTCGTATTACCGTAGATGCAATTTCCGGCATGTTACGGAATTGTTCTGAGAAGGAAAGGGCAAAATGTCCGGCAGTCTGTCCGTGGTCGTTAACAGCCAGAAATGACATCAACTCTCCATTTTCCAGTGCACGCTTAAAGGAATCCACATAATACAATTTCTCATAGCTGTAAGAATAGCCGTATTCGCTGTAAATACAACGGATGGCTTCAATAATATCCTCCTGGGTCTCAACGGGACGGATACTGATATTGGTATCAAGAACCTCTATTTCTTTATAAGGCTGGGGACGCTTAAACTGTATGGAATTTACTGTTCTTAACCGGATAAAAATTCTTTGGCCGTCTTTTCCAAGCTTTTCAATCCCCACTCCGTCTGCGCAAAGGTTCAGCATGTAATTGCGAAGGTCCTTTTTGCTTTTGGCAATACTTTCCATATCGTAGGAAAAGTCCTGCCATCCGGGAACTCCTTTATCTCTGATGGAAACCTCAAAAAAAGTATCCTTCAAAAAGATATCCACATACATTAGTCCCCTATTGTCCGGATAAGCGCTTTCCATTCTTTTAGTCAAAATTTCTCCCACAACAAATCGAAATGCCTGATAGTGGGGAATATCCAGTCTTCCTATCATCACATCCAAAAAATCAAGTGTGGCATCTGCATAAAGCTTATTGTTCCATATCTCAAGGGTTGCAATTTTCTTTGTATCCATCCGCTTACTCTCCTGTTTTACTTTCTCTTATCAATAATAATCTTCAGCTTACCCGTTCTTTCATTGTATTCAAGGTCTGTTGCCTTACACCACTCCACTTCAGGTTCATCCAGTGTACCGTCGTTTAGGGCATCCTGCATCAGGCTGCGTTCCCGATACAGCATCTCCAAAAACTTTTCTGTATTCTGACCGTTTTCCTGTTTTGCCGCAATTTTAAATGTAAATTTATCCCGCACGTTATGTGTTACGATAATCTGATAGGCATAATATTCAATACCGCACTTGTTCAAAATTTCTCCCACATCCTGGGGATATAAGGTCACATAACCGGCTCTGGCAGCTACATTGCTTCTTCCCAAAATTCTGAATTTACGGTCCACATTCCCTTCCGGCTCCACATATTCTCCCATATCACCGGCAGGGTAACGGATCATGGGGATTAAGGTTTTAAAAAGTGATGTAATATAAATCACGCCGGGTCTGTTCGGCTCTGTGATAATCTCACCGGTATCAGCATCAATCAGCTCCAGTTTACATAACTCTGACATCACTCTGTGCTCGTTAAACCCGCAATCCTTTGTAAAATATCCGATAGGACCTCCGTCATTGGATGCATAAAAACAGGAACGGAAGGAAATCTCTCTTCCAAAGGTCCTGGAGATTTTTTCTCTTTGGTCCATATACAGGGTTTCCCCTGCAAAATAGACGGTATCTACTGCAAAACCCGTCATCTGATGTTCATCAATGTAAGAAACAATTTTGGTCAAAATAGACGGTACCCCGGCAAGGCAGGTGACCTGATGCTTCAAAATTGTGGATACAATCTCTTCTACCGACACATTTCCGGAAAGATTGTACATAATTGTTTTTGCCGGTGCAAAATATAACATGCTATAGGTATATAAGAAGCTGGCATACATACCGCCTGCATAGAAAAGATTGGCAATTTTAGTGCCGTTTTGCAGTCCTCCTTTGACCATTACCGATGCGCAGCCTTCACACAGCGTTTCCCACTCCTGCGCAGTATATAAAGAGTACTTCGGATCTCCCGTGGTTCCGCCGCTTTTGAATATCTGTCCGTCCGCCTGTTTTCCGGTTGCCACCGTTCCTCCGTCCTGGTCGCAATGAGCCCAAAAATCGTCCTGATTAATCAAGGGCAGCTCCTCAAAGGACGCATCCTCTGGAATGTCTTTGTATAAATCGGCATAATATTTTGAATGTGTTCTGGCATAACGGATGATTTCATCCAATGAATATGTTTTAATGCTCATAATTACCCTCTCCCTATCTTAAATTCTTCTGTCTACCACACTTCTTACCTTTCCGCCACCTGTGCTTAACAAAAAGGCATCTCTTTCCTGCAAAACAATCCGGACATTTCCTGTTTTGTCCCGCATGCTCTCTTCTATTTCAGGATACTGCTCCTTTAAAATCGTCAAGGCATCACATGCGCTATATGCAAAATCCTTCTCTACGCAAATTGTCATGCAGCTGACCGTATCATAATCCAAAAGAATCTGAAGCCAGCCGGTATATCCCATCTTTTCGGCAAATACAGATTTAATCCTGGTGTAGTTCACGTAGTTGGTTGCAAATTTAAAGGTATCTCCGAATCTTCCAAGCAGTTCAAAGCGGGGAGCAATACGTCCGCATTTACAAGGTTCTTTGACAAAACGTCCCATATCTCCGATTTCATATCTCTTGATACTGATATTTTCCTGGTCAACAGGAGTCCAGACCAGCCTTCCGATTTCTCCCTCTTCCACCGGCTCATCCTTATCCGGCTTTAATATCTCAAGATATTTACTTGCCACCACATGATGGATACTTCCCTCGCAATATTCACAGGCATATCCCATAGAGCCAATTTCGTTACAGCCGTATGCCAGCGAGCCGATTCTCTTAATGCCGAATGTTTCCTTTAAATATCTTATCTGGGCAGGGTCAAAATGTTCTCCGCCATAAAGTACTGTTTCCACGCCTGCATATGCCTGTAAGGCTTCCTTCTGTTCCCTGAAAAGACGCTGCAAATAGGTAGGCATTCCAAGAAGTACATTTACACGGTTTACAATAATCTCTTCCGCCACATGCTTCATATCCATTTCAGCAGTCATTGGCAGCTGAATGATGTCAGCCTTTTTTAATGCCTCGTAAATACTGATAAATCCACCGTACAAATCTCCGGAGTAAAAGAGATTCATACATACATCCTTTTGGGGATCCACCCCTGCCGCAATAATAAACCGTGCTCCCTCATCATAGGTAGTCTGCGCATCATCATAGGCATGTGGTGCGTACTTTGCTTTTCCTGAACTTCCGCCGCTTTTTAGCAATAGATATCCTTTATCCTTTATCTCTCTTTGGGAAGGGAAATCATCTTTCTTTAATAACGGGGTTCCCTCCTCAAAAGGAGCCTCTCCCACCTGCGCCATTTCACTTAACGACATACTTCCCTTTGGCAGATTGCCGGAAATTAAGCTGACTCTTTTCAGGTAGTGAGAGAGTGCATAGACTCCGTCATGGGGTTCACCCGTATATCCACCCATCATAAGACCCGGCTGTGTGATTCTGTTAACACCGCCGGCAAGTAAAATGCGGGTAAGCAAAGCTATTTCATCTCTGCCGCAGGAAAGTCCCACACTCTGCAAGTAGGAACGGAACGGTCGCAGCACAGATATGATATCCTCTCTCTTAATTGCCTTTACAATCAACGTACGATATAACGGCGAAGCACAAAGCTCATTGTCATACTTCACAAAAATACGGCAGCCCTCTCCCTCAAGCAGTCTGGCTTCTCCCATCACTTCATCCAAGTAACATAACCGGGTTTGAGTGGTCAGCTCCGCCTGCTCTGCCTGTGAGATTTCGTGAATGGGATAGGTATCGGAAACCTCCTGCAGTACCGTCATTAATTCCTGCGCAAACTGCTCTAAATCTTCTCTGTTATCTGCTTCATAAAAAACAAGCTGGGGTGCGCTGCAGGCCTGCTGGTCATTGACACAGACATCCTCTGCAAGTCCTCTGAGGCTTTCCTTTGTTCTGCCCTTCTTGGTTATATAAGCAAAGCTGATACGATTTCCCCATTCCACAATCTTAACCCCTGAAGGTGCCAGCTTTCTGACTCCTTCTGTCGCTGCATCGGAGCCCCATACGGCAATGGTGTTACATAAGGAAAACATGGTTTGCAGTAACTTCTCATCCTTAGAGGATAAAGGAAATACATAAAAATAAGGGCAAAGAGATGCATCTATCTCACAAAGCTTCTCTACCAGTGTCATGGCTACCTTGTGAGCACCGCTTGCTGTCTTAATCACATTAATATTTCCTGTCAGGATTCCTTCCACCGAACTAAAGAATGGAAGCATGGCATCATTGGAGCTGGTTACGTGACCCAAAACGCCAACCGGCATCCATCCCTCAAATTCATCCTCACGTGTACTTAATCGGGTCATTTCGAAAGGAAGCTCCCCAAGCTCCCGCTTTACCTTTTTAAACAATTCCTCTGCAGACAAAACAGCAAGAGATTCCTTTTTGACCTGCAGTGCCTCTTCTTTGGAAAGACCAAGCTCCATAAGCTCCGGAAGTAAAAATGCTTCCTTTTCGATCAAAAACTGTCCCAGTTTATCCAGAGCCGCAATTACCCTTCGGATATCAGGAATACCTGCCGCCAAATCAGACGTTATCTGTTCTTCAATCCCTTGGAAACAATTCTCTTTTCCTAATTCAACTCTTTTCCCTCTGATAATAAATTCCATACCAAGTCCCCCCACTAACGCTTCAACAGCTCACTTGCGGTAATTGCACAGCTTTTTCCTTTACTGGTTCCCGCACGTCCGATAATTTCCATAAACGGTGTCTTGATACCACAACCGCACTCTTTTGCATCATGCAGAACCGCCATATCCCCCATCAAAACCGACACGGCAGGTACACTTAATAAATGAGGTGTAATAAAATTGGCAAATCCCGCTTCTCCGTAAGGTAACGGCTTTAAGGTCTTAACATCGCGAATCAGCATTCTGCTGTATACCGGAATATGAAAATGGTGATTTTTGCATTCAAAATAGGGAACAGAATGCTCTGTGGAACCATATCCGTCTCTGCAATTTTCTGCCGGAATTCCCAGCATTTCCTCTACCATCGCGTACAGCTCACTCTTTTGTATCTGTTTATCTGCATACCCTTTCCAGCCGCCTCCCAGCATGGTCATGGATTTGGTGTTTAAATGAAGCGGCCGGTGTCCGGTTTCCTTCATTTGTCTTACTGTAAAATAGAGAAAGGAAGGAAAACCGAAAATGCGTACCGGTAATCCTTGCTTTTCATATTCCTCTAACGTCTTAATGGTTCCATATACATCAAAATCATGTCCCTCCCCGTTATAACGAAGAGCAAAAAAAGTCTCATTCACCGGTGCGTAGCTGAGTAATCCCACATCCGTTTTGGCGGTTCCCAAATCCTTGCTGACCTGTGCCGGCTCATAGGTAAAGAGAAGATAATTGGTCAGTTCCTCCGAAAGAAATCCAAAATGACGGAACTCATTTTTTACCATGGCGTTTCCAAAGTCAAAGCTGTCCTGATCAAAAAACATCTGGCTCTTCTGTCCGGTAGTTCCGGAGCTGGTTGCATGCTCCACGATGTCTTCGTATGGCACACTGAGCACCTCGTATTTTTTGAAAAAGTTGGCGTGAATGGGAGGAATTTTTTCCAGGTCGTCCTCTGTTTTTATATCCTCCGGCTTTACTCCTGCTTTCTCCATATAATTCTTAAAAAAAGCGTTGCCTGACATATGATGAGTCAAACAATCTCTCATAGATTCCAAAAATATTTCCGAAGTGCTTTCCCGGTCATATACATCCTCAATTTGTAGTAGTTTTTCTCTAGCCGTCATAATAATCTCCCTTCTAAACAAGTTGCAATTACCTATCGGTTCATTAGCATTTCATATATTTTTTCACGGTAAGAATATTTTTCTCATTCTCATACCGATATGAAATCTCATCCATGGTCTTTTTTACAATAAAGATGCCAAGGCCTCCTATCTCTCTTTCTTCTGCAGAAAGTGTGGTATCCGGCTCTTCCTTTTCTAAAGGATTGTATGGGATTCCGTTATCCATAAAGGTCATTACAACCGCCTGCGTTTCTTCCTGTATTTCCATGCAGATTGTTGCCGCTCCCTCTCCTAAAGGGTAAGCATAATGACAAATATTTCCAAAGATTTCATCAACTGCCACATCTATCTGCATCTGTACTTTCATAGGGCAATCCATGCTTTCCAACTGTTCATTGACAAAATCCGTAACCGCATTAATATTATCCACGGTAGCCTTTACGGTCAGTTTTTTCACTTCCCTGTTCTTTACTCCTTTTTCATCCGTTGAAAAGTAATTCAGGCACAGCATAGTAATATCATCAAACTGGGGTGCTTCACCGACAAAAGCATCCACATCTGCTTTTACCGCTTCACAAAGCTCCTTCGAAGACAGATTTGCTTTTTGATTCATAATATGAAGCAGACGTTCTTCCCCATAGAGTTCATTGTCCTGATTCGTAGCTTCTGTAACACCATCCGTATAGAGATAGATGGTATCACCCGGTAGCAGCTGTATTTCATTTTTGCGGTAGCGGACACCTTCCATTCCCGCCAAAACAAAACCGGGTCTGGATTTTAGGTAAGCAAAGGTTCCATTCCCATGCTTTACCAAAGGGGGATTATGTCCTGCATTTGCATAAGAAACTACTCCCGTTTTTGTATTTAAAAGTCCCATCCATGCTGTTACAAACATATTGGCATCATTGCCCTCACACAATTTCTCATTGGCATGGGATAATACTTCTTCTACACTCATTCCCGATTCTGCAAAGCTCTTGATAAAGGTTTTGGCTGTCATCATAAACATTGCCGCCGGAATTCCTTTTCCGGAAACATCTGCAACCAGAAAAGCCAAAGTATCTTCATCTACAAAATAGAAATCATAGAAGTCGCCGCCCACTTCTTTGGCAGTATACATTCCTGCCCAGATATCAAATTCCTTACGGTTCGGATAAGGTGGAAATACGGACGGAAGTGCAGAATGCTGTATTGCCTTTGCAAATGCCAGTTCCGCATCAATTCTCGCCTCCGCCTCGGAAATATAACGTTTTAAAGTATTTACCGTAGCATTAATATCATCAGAAAGGGCATTGAACTCTTCATGAGAGCGGACATTAACCGTGGTATCCAATCTTCCTTCCGAAATCGCTGAAAGGGACTCATTTACCTTATAAATATTATCTACTACCAGTCGTCTTACTAAAAAGAAAATAAGTGCAAACAATGCGGCAAACACCAGAATCTGCATTGCTGTTGTCACACCTACTGAAACATTTCTGGAAAGTGCCGCCTCACCGGTAGGCATAACAGCAAGTACCAGATACCCTTCCGAAATCTGATACATACAATAGCAGGGTTCTCCGTATACTGCTTCGATAAATACTTCTCCGGCAGGAGTTTTGTCCTTATCTATCCATACTCCTACCGTTTCCAGATTCTTTCCCTCATTTCCCTGCCTGTCACTGACAATATTCCACGCTTCATTTACAATAATGACACTGCCGCCTTCTCCAACATGACGGTTTCTGGTAACCCCTACTACAAATTCGTCAATATCCTTCTGAAACCGCTCGGAGCCGTATCCTACCTGCACAAATCCTCCGTCATTTAAAACCACACCAGCATATTTGCGGGAAATGGAAGTGTCGTAGGAAACCGGCTGATAACTCTGTACATACTCCTTATCTCCTGAAAGCAGCACCATAAACTCACCCGACTGTGCGCCTGAGCGCATATCATAATCAAGGAAATCCGGATAAGTACTGGCATCTATAATTCCATCAGAATTAATGTGATTAATTTCCGTCACATCATACTTTTCCGTCAATCGCTCAAGAAATTCTGATGTAACCTTATCCGTCTGGTTTATTTCCTCTGCAATTTCATAAGTCAGTTTTAAAAGATTTTCATCTGATGCATCAATGATATCCTCACGTACATCAGAAATATTAAGTGCCAGCAGATTAATTGCGTTATTCTCAGAGAGCTTTGTCTGAATCACCCAAAGGCATGCCGTGGTTACTAAAAAAGCAATTATAATCACCACGGATAACCACTTTTGAAAAGATTGGGATATTTTCTTTTTCTTTTTCATATCTGGTTTTTCCTCTTTTTCGCACTTATTCAATCGTAAGCATATCTGCAAATCCTGTAATTTCAAACACCTCTGCAATAGTCTCATTCACATTTCTGATTACCATAACACCCTGCTTATTCATGGTTTTCTGTGCCATGAGAAGAACGCGCAGGCCTGCAGAAGAAATATATTCAAGAGCCTTAAAATCCAATATCAGTTTCTGAACGCCATCAAAGCTTGCTTTTAATTCTTCTTCCAAAGAAGGAGCTGTCATGGTGTCAAGACGTCCTTCCAGTGTAATTATCAGTTCATCGTTGTTTCGAGTCTTTTCAATTGTCATTGTTTCTGTCTCCTTTATTTATGTTTTGATTCATTATCTTCTCTTCTATCATCTAACATTTCAGCATTTCATGCAATCATTTCAACCTAATTGTCGATTTTTCTTCCTAATTGTTGTGTCCGTCCAGATCAGGGAATCTTCCCATCAGCTGGGGAACGAATCTGTTTATCACTTTAATTGCCAGACAGCACAAAATCAGTGTGATAAAAGATGCACCAAGCACAGGCCAAAATTCAAATGCAGTAATACCGAATTTTCCCAGCATTCCCATGCACACCTCCTGCAGGAACGGTTTATGTAAAATAAAAATTCCAAAGGTAAGCGTTCCCACATATGTAACTTTTTTCTTTACACCACCCATAAACTTTGATTTTTTACCACTATCTGAAATAATCATGGAAAAGAATAGGGCTGCCGCACTTCCTGATATGGAATTCCAGAAGAAATAGAATAAATTGCCGTAAGTACTTGCACATATCAGCATCAGCTCCGGGTTGTCTTTCTGCATATATATGCCAAAAACAAACATGGACAAGCTCACTATCATCGCTATCCAATAAACAAAATTAGGAACACTTGTATAAAATTTCTTAAGTAAATCCTGCATGGCGTATCCAAAGGCAATAAATCCTAATGCCACGACCGCAGCATCTGCACACCAGGGATAACCGATTTCCATTTTAGGAATGGACAATCCGATTGCAAATGCCGCAACCGATGCCACTGCCGCCAGCATCCTTGTATTTGCTTTTATCTTGCTAAACAGCATAAATACCAATTCCATCAGCACTCTTGCCACAAATAATGCAGGGAGAAACCACAGGGAAGTCAGCGTGCCTGCTTTTCCCAGTGCCTGCCAGGAACCGTAGGCAATCCACCCTAAATTTTTGTATGAGAACTGCGAGTAAATTGCACCCCAGATAAAATAAGGTACCATCAGTGCCAAAAAGTTCTTTGCCAAAAAGTTCTTCCAGTGAGTAACATCATATTTTGCGGCCGGTTTCAGCACCATACCTGATACCATAAAAAACAAGGGCATATGAAAGGCATACAGTACAACCCTATAAAAAGGTGCCTCAGTATTTCCTGCCGCATGCCCTATAATTACAAGAAAAATGGTAATCCCCTTTACCACATCGATGGAACCAATCCGTTTATGTTTCTTTTCTTTCTTTTGTTCGTCCATTTATGACTCCTCCATACTCTCTGTTAAAGGCTCTTCCAAAGTAGCTTTTAACTGCTTGATTGCATCAGGAATCCTCTCATCAAAAGCTGTGTACCACTCCAAAGATTCCCTAATATATTTACGTTTAAATTTTTCATCTGCGTAAAATGCACTCTGCAGATTATGAAGACGATCCGCTCCCTTTACCGCAAATGCCATTTTGTTGTTTTTAATTCCGGCAATATATTCCGACATAACATAGCACTTTTTCTTAGTCAGAAGCTTCACCGCCTCCAAAATTTCCGGGCTTCCGTAAACAGCAATTTCTTCACAAGTCGCATCAGTATCCTCCAGCAAATCATGAAAAAGCCCCGCAATCTGATATTCCTCATCATATCCCGCTTCCCCAAGCAGTTTTGCCACCGCCACCGGATGAGAGATATAAGGTGCTCCGCCTATCCTTGTTTGTCCTGCATGTTTTTCTGTGGCAAATTGCAGGGCTGCGTCCAGTCTTTTTGAAGGCATCATTTCTCACCTCCGTCAGTAAGCAGGTGGACACTGTTTGAAAGCTCTGTTGCCATACGCTGCGCTCTTTTTTTATTTCCTGCGGAGATTTCAAAAAATGTTACCAGCTGCTCCGTTGTGTACCCTTTGCTAAGCAGCAATGCCCTGCACAAATACCTAAGACCTATGCTGGAGGAAAGGATATCAAAATCTGTGCTTTCCAAGGCTCTTCGCGCCAGTTTTAAGGCATCCTTCCGGTTTTCACTTAACATCCGTTGGAGGTCGCCAATTGTGGTAATGCCAAGCCACTGCAGCTGTGGAATGTAAGCATCCACACTAACTTCGCTGATTTCTGCCGGTCCGTTCCCCCAATCACATATTGCAGCCAATTCATCCAGGAAGTTTCGCATATCCCGGTTGTTTTTTACATACTCTTCAAGAGAAATTATATCAATCAGCACATCATCTGCACATCCCAGGGCAATCTTTTTTCTGATTTCCTCTGTATAATCCTGCATCCTGCTGCGTATACGGACAAATTCATCATCTGCCAGCTCTAAAAGCCCTGCAAGCCTTGCAAACTGACGCACCACCACTCTGGGAACACCGAATTCACTTTTATATCCCAAATCATGCTCTATAGCCGACCATGTATGCTGCAGATTGGTACGGATTTGTATTTCAAATTTTTTATAGCAAATACTCTCCGAATATCCCATTTCCGGTGTCAGATAGCAAATATAATGCAGAGATAAATACCCAAAAGAGTCCGCTTTCATCAGTGCCCTCTTATCAGATGAGTTTTCCCGGTCAATTTGAAAACTTTTTTCTACCAATTTACCCAAAACATCTACTTCATCCGCAAAAAAACAAATAATTCTGGCTCCCACCAAATCTGTTAAGTCTTCCAGCTTCCGATAGTAATCATCTCCCTTTCTCTCCAGCTTTCCCGCAAGACTTTTTATCGTTTTAATCCGGTGTTCAATACCAAGAATAGATAATCCTGCTTCCTTAACCAGCTCTTCTAGCCGGTTATGAACCACATCCCCCAATTCCAGGTAAGCAGAACGGTTTTCTGCGAATTCCTCCAAAATCATTTTCCCTACCATACTCATAATTACTTTCCTCTGCCTCTTTCGTTTTTTGCTTATAATCTTCAAAAACACACCGTACAAATGTACCGTGTGTTTTTGTTATAACCATATTACTGCTTAAATGTTACAAAACTCATCGCCTCTGAAAAATACGGTTCTGTTGTAACAGTTCCTTCCGGAATATCAGCTCCTTTTTCAATCTCTCCGTGTACAGAACAGGAGTTGGTATTCACCCAGAAAATGACATCCGCACGGCCCGAAGTTAAAGCGGCAGCCCTTGCGCCGGTGTCTACCTGTACTACTTCAATATTAATGTTAGCTTTTTTTGCGATTTCTGCAAGTAATGCCATATTGAATCCGGCAGGAGTTCCGTCTGCTGCCACAAAATCAAGAGGGGGAAGGTCTCCCGTAACCGCTACTTTAATGGTATCAGCTCCATCTGTTACCGGAATCTCTACGGGCTGGGGATTAGAACCATCTGTATGCCCCTTGATATGTGTCTCAGCCAGTTCATCAATGACGCCTTCTGCCTTTAGTTCTACAATGGCATCATTAAACTTCTGTTGAATATCCGTATCTTCCTCTTTCATCATCATCTGATAGGATGCAATATTCTGATTCAGGCCTTCTCCTTCTCTTTCCGGTGCAATCATCAAAGCGTCATTCTGAGCTACTATGTATTGTGCAACACTGTCTGCCAAAATCATTACATAAATATCTTTTGCCTGAAGTGCCATAAGCATGGACGACATATTATCGTAGAAGGTAAGCTCAAAAGTCATATCCCCTTTCACATGGGACCTGGTGTGCTCGCCTATCGCTTTTTCGCTTTCTTCCTCACTAACAGCACTTCTTGCTAATATCCCTGTCTTAAGCGGTAACACACCTTGTGCAGATTTTCCTCCGTTTTTTTCCGGCGCTTTTGCACAACCGCATGTCATACCCATTACAAGGCAGAAAATCAAACAAACACTAAGCATTTTTTTCATTCTTTAAATTCCTCCAAATTATTTTTTAATCTATAATAATTTACTGCAAAGATTATAATTTATTATACTTTATGCACAAATAAGTGTACCACTAATTCTGTGAATATCATACTTACCAGTGCTAAAATCCAGCACTGCCATGCTGCAAACGGCAAATACTTATGAAAACCCAGTGCTATAAAATACGGTACTATATGAAACGCATAATATTTGGAAATATGTTTGCTGTAATATAGTATTTGCTTACAGATTATATTTTCTTTTCTCAAATAGCTTCTTCCTAAATAGAACACCCCTGCAAAAAACAATATATGCGCAACACTTGCTACTACATGTAAAAATCCGGGCTCAGAATAAGTCAGGGTAAGAAAGTCATACAATTCCTTACTGAAACCATACGCACTAAAAAGATACATCCAGGTTCCCACAACACAAATACCACTCACTACAATAATAACCTTATAAAATATTGTCTTATCCTTTACATGCCGAAGCACTTTTCCGAAAACAACTCCAATCAGAACATAAGAGACAAAATAAAGCGGTATAAATGACGTAAATAAATCCCGACCAATCAGCAGTTTACATATATACCCCAAGACAGGAATGTCCACCGGTCTTCCTGCTATCAACGGTGCAGCGAAGGCACTCATAAAAGCAATCACTGCATAACCGGCAGTCGGCAACTTTAGTTTCTTAAGCAATGCCAGCAGTAAATATATGACACCTGTCATAAAAAATATATTCGTATACTGAATGTATATTCCCATCAGGCACCGGAACATTTCTGATTCTTCCGCTCTAAGCATATTCTTCACAAAAGGATATGGAATGGCCAGTGCAATCAGATACAGGAGATTATTAAGATACTGATATGCTATCATTTTGACTCCGCTTTTCGTCAAAGAACCGGCATTTGCGTTTTTGCTGTAAACAGTTCCCATGCCCATAACAAACATAAAAAGAGCCGCCCCCATCATGGTCGCAAATCCGTACAGTATCTTCATGCATAAATCCGGTTCCGTTAATGTTGCCTGAAACGCATGAATACCAAAAATAAATACCATGAAAAGCCCCTTGAGATAATCAAACTCTTCCTGCCTTTCGGTATTGATCTCTTCTTTTGAAAAAAACTCTGACACAACGGATAATCGTTTCATTGCATTTCCTCTTTCACATTATTTTTCATCTGTGGCAATACCTTTCCCAAACATAGCAATTATTAATATTTTTTCCAATAGCTTCTGCACAATCCGCAAATTTTTTGCACAATCCGCAAATTTCATAAAAAAAGAACGCTGATTAAGTGCCCATACCGCACATTTTTCATTTATCACATACCGTTACCCGCAGGTAATTGGTATATAAATCTTCTTCTATCCGGCTATACTCCATAATTTTGGACGCATTCCGGGCAATTTTTAGAGATAGTTCCTTTGAAGAATCCAGCGGATTATATTCACGGCCCGTATACTTCAGTTGCATGGAGCTTTCCTCCTGTTCATCTGCATATTCCACTGCCACCTTAAGCTGAAACGAATCATCAAGATCCGGCAGCAAAATTTGGATGCACAACTCTTCCATTAACGCCTGAAACCGATAAATCATCTTCTGTGACATCCGGCTTTTTCTCCCGAATTCTTCCATCCGGGAAATAAATCCAAGAAAATCATAATCCTTTGATGTAATTGTTTCTTCAAACACCTTCAGCTGACGTATAAAGCGTATAGTCCTTTCTTTTTGCGGATGTTCAAAAATCTCTTCCGGAGTTCCCTCCTCATAGATTCCTCCTTCATCCATATAAAACACCCTGTTGGCAACTTCCCTGGCAAACCTCATCTCGTGGGTTACAATCATCATGGTCATACCTCTTCTTGCCAAATCACGAATTACCGCTTCGACCTCTCCCACCATCGTAGGGTCTAATGCGCTTGTAGGCTCATCAAAAAGAATCACTTCCGGTTCCATTGCCAATGCCCTTGCAATGGCAACACGTTGCTTTTGCCCACCGGAAAGCTCGTCCGGGTAATTCAGTGCCTTATCTGCCAGCCCCACTGTCCTAAGCAATTCCATTGCCTTATCATAAGCCTCCTGTTTCCCAACACCTCGAAGCTCCATGGGTGCTGCCATCAGATTCTCAATTACTGTCATATGATTAAACAGATTAAAGGATTGGAATACCATTCCCATTTTTTCCCGGATTTTATTGATATTGCACTTTTTATCCGTAATACAAACATCACCCCAAAATATCTGCCCGGATGTAGGCTGCTCTAACATATTCAGGCAACGGATTAAGGTCGATTTACCGGTTCCCGATGGACCGATAATTGAAATCACATCTCCGCCGTTAATGGTAACCGTTACATCCTTAAGGGGAGTAATGTTCGGATATTCTTTTCTCAAATTCTTTACGGCAATCATTATACATCCACTCCCTTCAATATGTGTTCTCTTTTGCGACGCTTAGGCTCTGTCCTTTTCCTTACTATATCAAGAGTCAGAGCCATCAGCCATGTAATCATGAAATAAATCACGGCTGTTGCTATCAATGGAAAAAAAGCCTCATAGGTATTGCTTCTGATAATATCACCCATTTTCGTCAAATCATTGACTGCAATATAGCCTACCACTGCTGTCCCTTTTATGAGTGAAACGACTTCTCCTGAATAAACCGGCATAAACGCTCTCATGGACTGAGGAAGCACAATACGGAAAAAGGTACGGTTTCTGCTATAACCAAGCGCATAGGCCGCCTCGCTCTGTCCCTTATCAACACCTTCCACACTTACTACCATATTTTCATATACTGAAGCTCCAAAGGTTAGGGCAAAGGTAATAATTGCCACAATCACACCACTGATATCCACCTTGCCGAACACAACATAGAACAAAATCATAAGAATAACGACTGTGGGTGTCCCTGCTATAATTCTTGAATAAATGCCTGCTGCCAAACCGGTAATCTTAACTACAAGACCTATCTGTGAACGCCTTAACATATATAATCCAAATCCGATTGCCGTTCCCAGCACAGTGGCGCATATGCTAATCAGTAATGTGATACCAACCCCCTCTGCAATCAACTTCCATCTATTCTCTCTGATAAAGGTCTTATCAAAGCCGGTAATGAGTGAATTCCATACCCCTTCATTTTCCCGAGTGCTATTTACAATATAAATCAAATCTGCAGCCGTATATACATCAGAGAAATCCACGCTTTCCTTTCTCTCCTCCGTAATTGTAAAGCCGGCTGTTGCCATATCATACTTCTGTTGCACACCACTGATTGCTCCTGTAAAATCCGAATCACGGAAATCCAATGCATATCCGTATTCCCGAGCAAACAAAATGAGAAATTCAATATCAAAGCCGGCAAGTTTTCCGTTCTTGATATACACAAAGGGTTTGGCTGCTGAACAGGTTCCTACAATCAATGTTCCGTTCTCAGGCTGCAAAGCTGAAGCATCAAGAAATTCCGTCGGTTCCTTGCCCGAAAACCATTTTTCCTCCAGTTTTTCTAAGCTTCCATCCTCACGACTTTTGATAAGGAAGGAATTGATTTCCTTCCGGTATTTTTGACTTCTTTCCCCTTTTGGAAATACAATTCCATATTCCGTGATGCCAAGCGGCTCCTCCACACGTGTCACTTCATAGCCTTCCCACTTCATACCTACCAGGTAAGACTCATCCGTTGCAAATGCATCTATCTTCCCCTGAAGTAATGCCATTGACATATCCGTAGGACTGTTAAAGGAAAGCTTTGTAGCATCTGGCAGCTGCTGTGAAACTAAAACAGAGGTTGCATTTCCTTCAACCACACCGATGGTGCCATGTTCCAAATCTGATAAATAAACCTTTTCGCTTTCCGTTTGCGCCGTGACATCCTGTTCATTCTTACTGCAGGCGGCAATTGTCATTGCCAACATGCAAACCATGAATATGATTAACTTTTTTCTTATCTGTCCCATAAAAAACAACCTCCGCATGATATCCTCTGTTCATTCTGCATTCCTTACTTGTGCAAAGTAAAACTTGCTTTGCAAAGTTTTTCCGTATCTAACCTTTTTAATTTGCCGGAAGTGATGACAAGCTCCGCTTGCAGACAGAAAATTTCTGCTGCCGTTATGAAAAAGTCTGCGATTACATCGATGGCAACCGCAACAGCAATTCCGTCAAGAGGCAGACCGAGCTGCGTAAAAAGTATTGTACAAAGCGCTACACTGCCGCCGGGTATCGGCGGCGTCGCAACCGTTAAAATAACAGATGTAAATATCGCCATTACAATCCATACAGGCGTAACCTGTACAGAATATATTTCAGCCATGCAAAAAGCAATGACAACAAACTCCATAACCGAATTGGTGCCAAACAGAATCTGTCCCAAAGGAATCCCAAAGTTCACTATCTTTTTATCGATACCCAGCTGCTTTTCACAGGTTTCCATAGTAGTTGTCATCGCTGCCGATGAGGAAGCTGTTGTTAGTCCTATCAAAAAGGAAGGCATTACTTTATTGATAAACACATTGGGCTTTACATTGGTGGTAATGCAAATAATACACAGATATACCATGATTGCAAAAAGGCAACCTATTAATATTAATACAGGTGCCTTATATGCTTTTAGCAAGATAAAAAAACTGCCATTCATTACCATGCTGTAAAGACTTACAAATATGATGACAGAAATCGCTGAACATATAACTTCCAGTATTAACTGGACAACACTGTTTGCCTGTTCAACGAAAGCTACCACCAGACTTGTCTTATTACCCAGTACCAAAAGGGCAACTCCCATCATTGCTGCAATAAATATGATTTGCAGAAAATTTCCCTCCGTAAAGGGTGTAAGCATATTGTCCGGAATGATACCAAGTATCATGGAAAAAGGTCCTGACAAGTCAACTGTTTCTTGCGCGCTGCCATACCGGAACTGAAACAGGGGCAGGATACATAATGCAAATACCGTAGGCAGAAAGGTCATCATAAAAAGCATACGCCCTATCATTTTTTTACCCAGGTTAGAAAGGGTTGCCATATCACCAATGCCGCATATTCCCCACACAACAGAGCAAAATATCATCATCCCTGCAACTGCATTCAGAAGCCCCAAAAAAGTATCAAATACCGGAATTAAAATTCCGCTGCATATCAAATCCTGCACGCTCTGTGGCAGCAACTTCGACAGCATTCCTAAGGAGAGTGCCATCCCTACAGCCGCCGCAATATAAACCATTTGCGAGGGTTGTTTTTTCTTTGGCGTAAGAATAATAATGTTTTGTCCATTCCGGTAACTCCATACCGGAACCATACCGATGCGGGACAGAAGAATTCCGGAAAAATCCTCCTCATCCTCCCTTGCATAAGGATTGTAGCTTTCTCCTGTGATTGCTATTTCTATGCGGATTCTTCCAACACGCCGTATGCATTTTAAACTGCATACCGCCTTTTTTCCAAAAGCTTCCTGATAATTGAGCAATGCATCTTCAAGGGTAAGCGTTGTCCGCAAGATTTCCTTTTGCTCTATTTGATAACTTCGCAAAAAATCCGAAAGGGTTTCAACCGCTGTTTCGATTGCCTGATTGGTAAGGCTGAATTTATCTGTTGCCTGTATACTTGCTTCTTTCATTGCATATTTCTCCATTACTTACTGCGGTTTTAATTTGCTTTCAACTTTACATACTTTTAATACTTTACTAAAACCCCTGTGATTTACAATATTCTCTGCATAATGCGCAGATTTTTGACATAATCCGCAAATTTATATCATTTTTTTTGCGTTAGAGGTTTTATATTTCCCTGCTGCCATACGGTAAATACAGGAAAATGTCGCACCAAACAGTAAAACCAAAGACAAAATAAGAATCACCGGAATCTCCTCTGCATTTGTAATATCAGAGAGTTCTTGTCTATAAATCTCATCAGATGCATACCATAGAAATCCGGCTATGCAGCCTGTTATATACTCGGGATAAAACGCTGAAAGACTTCCCCCTCTTCTTTTCACAAACTGATGCAGCAAAACCATAAGACCCAGGAAAACGAAAATCAGCAAGGTTTCCTGCAAATTGCCATACAGAATTGACAGAATCATCCATGGTTGAAACAAATACATGGCATAAATTTGGTTCTGCTTCTCCTTATCCCAAACGTTCCTCTTTACATATTGGATTAACATTCCGAATGCAACCGCTTCCGCCATGGCATTTTTCCACATAAGTATCTACTTTTTTCTTCTGATTGCACAGCAAAAAAATCCCCCAGAAAATACCGTATGCAATTGCAATTACACAAAAAACTGAAATCATCCTAAAATACTCCCTAAAACCTAATACACTCCTAAGTCATCATAAATCAATCACTTAGGAGTGCAAAATTGTTATTCCAATTTAATCGGCCGGCATATTGGGGATCCCCTATGACGGATCGGGTGACGGATTACCTTATGAACTACCTGTCGATAGCTCTGTCGGTTCATCTGATGCGGGCGGTACAATTACTAAAGGATCCTGCATTTCTGCCTCCAATCTCGCTTGTTCAGCAGCAAACCATTCTTCAAATGTTTCACATCTTATTTCTGGCAGACGCCATATTTCTTCCAGACGTTCTCTTTCTTCCTGCTGCTTCATCTCTTCCCGCAGTTCCTGCTGTTCTGCCTGAAACTCTACACTTACATTGGAAACAGAATCGACTTCCACCTTTGGCGCATTATTTCCTGTCACTGCTTTGCCGTTTTCATCAACCAAGCTTCCGCTATCGTCAATCATAAATGCAGCAACATTTTCCTCTTCCCCTACCAGGTCTGCGATGTTTGTCACCGGTGTATCATTTTCCATTCCGGTTGCAATCTTATCCTTGAGCTCCTGTGCCTGTTCCATTAAGCCATCGCCTTACTTGAAAAAGACGACGCCATAGAAGCGCAACAATTGTTAGCAACTTTGAAAAAAGAAAAAGAATCCT
>JAFQQI010000038.1 GCA_017411305.1 Lachnospiraceae bacterium | reverse complement strand
CATCGTAAACAAATATCTTACCGTCACCGATATGTCCTGTGTATAGAACCTTCTTTGCCGTTTCAATTACACTTCTTACAGGAATCTTGCTTACAACAATATCTACCTGAATCTTAGGCAGAAGGTTTGTTTCAACAGGAATACCTCTGTAATACTCCGGCTTTCCTTTCTGAACACCGCAGCCCATTACATGAGATACTGTCATACCTGTTATTCCAAGCTTTACCATTGCATTTTTAAGTGCTTCAAATCTTGCTTCCTTACAAATAATTTCAACCTTAGTAAATTTAGCAGTTGTTCCTTCTTCAAATGCCGGTACTTTCTTTACAGGTATCGCTTCAGCTACCGGAGTATCGCCTATAACATATACAGTATTTTCATCCTCATCTTCCAAAACAGTATCAGGCTGCATTGCAAAACCTGCATATGCGGATGGCAAACCGTGCTCTGTAGCATCAAGACCGATGATCTCCTCTTCTCGTGAAACACGAAGTCCTGCAGTAGCCTTAATTACAAGGAATGTGATTGTTATTGTTATAGCCGTCCATATCGCCACTCCCAAAAATCCTGTCATCTGTATGCCTAACAATTCAAAACCGCCGCCATAAAACAATCCGGTAAGAGTTTCGCCTGATGCGTTTGTAATCGAATATCCGGGAGCTGCATCGGTGGCAAACAAAGCAACCGCTAATGTACCCCATATACCGTTTAAGCAATGTACTGCAACCGCACCTACAGGATCATCAATATGTAATTTATAATCAAGAAGCCATACACCGAATACGACTAAAACACCGGCAACTGCACCTATTATGGTTGCACCCAAAGCATCAGTTACATCACAGCCTGCGGTAATGGCTACCAGACCTGCCAATGAAGCATTTAGACACATTGAAACATCCGGTTTACCGTATTTAATCCATGTAAAGATCATACATACAACTGTTGCAACTGCCGGAGCAACCGTTGTTGTCAAAAATATTGAACCTAACTGTTCAACCGATGTTGCCGCAGCACCATTAAACCCATACCAACCAAGCCAAAGGATGAATACACCAAGTGCTCCAAGTGCGATACTATGACCAGGAAATGCATTGACCTTTGTAATTTTGCCATTGGAATCCTTATTAAACTTTCCAATACGAGGTCCTAAAATTTTTGCACCGATTAAAGCTGAAATACCGCCTACCATATGAATTGCACACGAACCGGCAAAATCATGGAAGCCGATTTGTGCAAGCCAGCCTCCGCCCCAAATCCAATGTGCCTCAATAGGATAAATCAGAGCTGAAATTACAGCTGAATATATGCAGTACGAAAGGAACTTTGTTCGTTCTGCCATGGCTCCTGAAACAATTGTTGCCGTTGTTGCACAAAATACAAGATTAAATACAAAACTTGAGAAATCAAAATTCGCGTAGCTTGTAAATAAATCAAATCCGGGCTTACCAATAAATCCAAACAAGTCCTCGCCCATAAGTAAACTAAAACCTATCAGAATAAATACCACAGTACCGATACAAAAATCCATCAAGTTTTTCATGATAATGTTTCCTGTATTCTTGGCTCTTGTAAAGCCGGCTTCGACCATTGCAAATCCTGCCTGCATCCAAAATACCAATGCAGCTCCTATCAAAAACCATACCGCAAAAACCTGTGTGGTTGCTGTCTCCATTACCATTTCTCTAATTATTTCATTCATAAAAAATCATCTTCTTTCTTAAACCCATTGCCAATTATCTAACACCGAAAAGCAATTCTCCGTATGTTGGGAACGGCCAATATTTTTCTGCTGTAATGACCTCCGCCTCATCACAAGCTACTCGGAGTTCGCTCATTT
>JAFQQI010000037.1 GCA_017411305.1 Lachnospiraceae bacterium | reverse complement strand
GGAGTGGGTAACCTCTTCGCAGGGATATTGATTGTACCGATTGCAACGATGCTAAAACGAGCAAATCAGATGATACAAAATTAAAAAAGATATAAAAACCCTCGGGAAATATGATTTCTCGAGGGTTTTTAAGTGGAATGAATATTTGTAAATATTAAAGAAAACGCGCGGAATATACAAAAAATACCAATGTACTATGTGTAAAGTTTATAAAATTGTGTGATTTGTGCAAGTAGCGATGAGATGTATTGGTGTGTCCAGCGAAGCTGGACCACACTTGCCGGTGCAAGTCAGGTCACGGTAATCGCCAGTGAGCCGTGTAGCTAAACTGGGTGCGTTGTAGTAATATAGGGTGCTAAGCGAGTGGATAAAGTAACCTTGATAAGAGGAGCGAGCAATTATGCAGACCGTAACATTAAGTGAATTCTGCCGTATCGTAAAAAAGGTCTCTGAAAAAGAGCACAAAGGGAAGTTGAGCCTTGCGTATATGGGCGAAAACCATGGAACGTGCGAAGATACTGGAAAGCAGCACGGAGGAATCCCTCGGTATAAAGGAGAAAAGACAAATGAAAATGACAAAAATGTCACAGGTAAGACAAAGACTGTCATTCATCCTTTGTATGGTGCTGATTGCGGCTATGGCATTACTTACAACCGGATGTAATGATAAGACATCACAGGAGGCAGTACAGACTACTTCTGCTTCGACAGAAACGCAGGTTCTTGGAGAAGGTGAGACGAAGTTCACGATAACAGTAGTGGACAAGGAAGGAACAGAAGCTTCTTTTGAGATTCATACCGATAAGGAAATGGTTGGAGAAGCACTGCAGGAATGTGGTTTACTGGAAGGTGAGGAAGGACCGTATGGTCTTTATGTAAAAACAGTAAATGGTATTACGGCCGATTACGATGTGGACCAGACCTATTGGGCGTTTTATATCAATGGTGAATATGCCATGACAGGCGTTGATGTGACAGAGATTACAGAGGGAGATGCTTATTCCCTGAAGGTTGAAAAATAATGAAACTGAATGTCAGAGAGATTACATTATTTGGCATGCTTGGAGCAGTTATGTACTGCTCTAAGCTACTAATGGAATTTTTACCGAATATCCATCTGCTCGGAACGCTGACAATAGCTTATACCCTTGCCTTTCGCAAGAAAGCATTGTATCCTATATATGTTTATGTATTACTGAATGGACTTTTTGGTGGATTTTCTGCATGGTGGTTTCCATATCTGTATGTATGGACGGTTCTATGGGCGGTTACCATGTTGCTACCTAAGAAATGCAACCGCTTTGTATATATGCTGGTTTGCTCTGCACATGGATTTCTGTTCGGCGTGTTGTATGCTCCGGCACAGGCATTGATGTTTGGCTTAAATTTTGATGGAATGATTGCATGGATTGTTGCGGGATTTCCATTTGATTGTATACATGGAGTCAGCAATTTCTTTACCGGGATTTTGATTGTGCCGATTGCCTCGGTGCTGAAACGGGCGAAACAGATGGCATTGAATTAAAAATTACTTTTTAACATAACTTTAACAAAACACGAACATTTCACAAACATGATTGCCTTATTCTTATCTCATCAACAAGAGAGAAAGGAGCGGTAATCATGTTTTTTGAAATTATTTATGCATTTTCTTATATTCTTATGAGTTTATAATTAATTCATAAGAAAATTTCGTGAAAAGTGCTAATTTGAAAGTTGTTATTGATGATAATTTCTCAATAAAAGCATTTACATAAATTAACATTGACATAATTCTCGGAATTATGGTAGTATCACATAGGTTAGTTAACGCTAACCTATGTTTTTATATGTAGGTTAGAAAGAGCTAATATGAGTTAGCGAAGATAAGAAAAGCTAGCAAGATGAAACATTAAAAGAAATAGGAGATTTATCATGGTTAAAATTGCAATTTATGGAAAGGGCGGTATCGGAAAGTCAACAACCACATCTAATTTGTCAGCAGCACTTAGTATGATGGGATACCGCGTAATGCAGATTGGGTGTGACCCAAAGGCAGACTCTACTAAATGTGTAATGGGTGGTGTGAAGATTCCAACAGTTCTTGACCAGCTTAGAGAAAAAGGAACAGACGGAGTAGAATTAGAAGATATTGTATTTGAGGGATTTAATGGAATTCTTTGTGTGGAAGCAGGTGGACCAACACCGGGAATTGGTTGTGCGGGACTTGGTATTATTTCCGCATTGCAGAAACTCGAAGAGTTAGATGCATTTGAAGTATATAAGCCGGATATCGTGTTATATGACGTATTGGGTGATGTTGTATGCGGTGGATTTGCTATGCCTATTCGTGATGGATATGCAGAGCATATTTTCATTGTGACCAGTGGAGAAATGATGGCATTATTTGCAGCTTCTAATATTTCAAGAGCTGTAGATAATTTTAAGAATAGAGGATATGCAAAGGTTTCCGGAATCATTTTGAACGAGAGAAAGGTTGAGAATGAAGATACAATTGTAAAACAGTTTGCAAAAGAAGAAGGCCATACCGTAATTCAGAAGATAAGAAGAAGTGATGCAGTACAGAGAGCAGAGGATCTAGGACAGACAGTAATCGAAGCATTGCCAGATGCAGACATAGCAGAGGATTACAAGGAATGTGCTAGAAAAATTATGGAAATTTGCGAAGGGATTGAGTTAGAGAAATGTGTATAAATCATTGTTTTGAGAAAACCTTACAGTATTCTTCACCGGGACATGGCGGATGGGGAATCATTCGAGTTGCAGCTTTGATACCGGAAAGTCATCAGATGTTTATCTGTCCGTCAGCATGCTTCCGTCATGGCGCGTTAGG
Organism: Lachnospiraceae bacterium; assembly: GCA_017411305.1. Taxonomy (GTDB): domain Bacteria; phylum Bacillota; class Clostridia; order Lachnospirales; family Lachnospiraceae; genus Suilimivivens. The sequence goes on along the minus strand of JAFQQI010000037.1, from coordinate 9,949 downwards.
TGCGATGCAGCATGGATATAAGGATAGAACTTCCTATTTATATATCACACCGGCAGATATTGTATCAGGATATGACAATTTAATTATGGAAGGTGCAGATGAGCTTCTTGAAAAGGATAAGTCGATTAAGGTGTTATTCCTGTTTGTTCCATGTATGGATGATTTCATTGGTACAGACATTGAAGCGATTGCAAATGAAGTACAGAAGAAGCATCCGGGAATCATAGTACGTGCATGTCATATGAATCCTATTGCAGCAGAGACGAAGAAGCCACCGCTCGTAACTACCATGCACTCCATGTTTTCAGCGATTGAAACCGAAAATTGTGCTTCAGAGGATGCAGTAAATCTGTGTGGAAGCTTTGCGTTGATAGAAAAGGAATGCGAGTTATCTGATTTTCTTGGAGATTATGGAATTGCTGTAAGACAGCTTGGAAATTACAAGACCTATGAAGAATTCTGCGAGATGGGAAGAAGCAAGTATAACCTCATTATGAGACCTGCTGGAAAGTTTGCTGCAGAATATATGGATAAGCATTATGGAACGTCTTCCTTTAAATACATGATTACCTATGATATCGATGAGCTTCGTGCGAATTATGAAGACTGGGCAAAGCTCTTAAATGAGAAACATAGTAAGAAGGAAAATGCGGCATTTGATTTAGATGCAATTGAAAAAGAGACAAAAGAGAGTATTGAACGTGCTGTGAAGAAGTTGAATGGACTTCCGATTAGTGTAGCGAGTAGTGCGGTGCTGCGACCATGTACCTTGGCAAAAGCATTAATTAAATATGGATTCACTGTGAAGGAAGTCTTTGTACAGGAATTATTACCTGTTGATAGAGAGGCATATCAGTATATCTGCGAGAATCATCCAGAGGTTCAGATTAGTCAGCCAAGACATCATAAGAGTGCTGTTAGAAATAATAAGGATACCAATATGGTGGCAATTGGTTTTGAAGGAGCTTATTTAAGACAAAGTGACTATGTTGTGGATTTATCAGGTGATGAAGGCATGTATGGTTATTACGGAGTAAGACGACTCATGGAAATGCTTGAAAAGGCAGTAGAAGAAAAAGCAGATTTAAGAAAAATGATAGAAGAATATGGAGCAGTAGTGTAATGAAGAGATTGTATAGATATTTACCTCCGTTTGCAGGAGATTATTCAGGTGTAGGTTCTGCTCTTTATGAGCTTGGCGGAATGCTTTGTATTCATGATGCTTCCGGCTGTACCGGTAATTATGTCGGTTTTGATGAGCCTAGATCCTATGATTCGAAGCAGTTGGTATATTGTACTGGATTACGTCGTGATGATGCCATATTAGGTAATGAGCAGGTATATATTGATAAGATTGTTAAAGCGGCACAGGATATGAAGCCAAAATTTGTTGCGGTAGTGGGAAGCCCGGTGCCGTTAATTATTGGGTTTGACTTTAATGGTTTTGCTAAAGATTTAGAACAGCGTTTGGGTATTCCGGCATTTGGATTTGAAACGGGTGGTATGAAGGGTAGCTATAAGGACGGCGTCGTTATGGCAGTTAAGAAATTGTTAGATTACTATATCTTACCGAAAAAGGATGAACTTGTAAGAAATGCTGACAGAAGCGGAAAGAAAGTAAATATTGTAGGTGCTACTCCGTTAGATATGAGCGAAGAAAATCTACAGGCATTAAAGACAGTATTAAAAGAAAGAGGCTATGAGCTAAATAGTGTTCTTTCTATGTCTAATGATATGGATGAGTTTTTATCCTTCTATAAGGCAGATGTTAATCTTGCAGTAACACAGGCAGGAGCACTAATTGCTCAAGATTTAGAAGAAAAATATGATATGCCGTTTTTAGCAGGTTTACCAGTTGGTGAATTTGGTACAGAGCATTATTTTACCTGTCTGAAAAAGGTCTTTGAGACAGGAAATAGCATAGAAGTGTCACAGGAACCAATTAAAGTACAAGGAGACAAGAAAGGAGAAGTTGTTGTATTGGAAGATGGTATTATTGCTTCTTCGATAAGAGTTGACCTTCTTGCTCAGGGCTATGAGAAGGTAAGAGTGGTTTCCTTGTTTGGTAAGGATGCTGGCATGACAAATGTAGAAGCAGAATACACAGAGGATGAGGATATGATATTGGCAGCGATAAATGGAGAGCATTGCGCACTTGTGGCAGCGGATCCATTATTGCTGAGATATAGAGAAAATACCGAAGGCGTAAAATTGGTAGAATTGCCAAAATATGCGATATCCAGTAAGCTATACCACCATAAGCGTTGGATTTATATTGCAGAGAAGTTTTCGGAGTAAAGAAAGGCAAGGGCATAAAAATGAAAAAATTAGTATCTATGGTTTTGACTGGAGTACTTGTGCTTAGCTTGGCTGGGTGTGGAAGTACGAATACAGCTTCCGATGCAGCAGAGAGTACAACGGTAGTAGTAGAGGCAGAAACAACGGCTGAAGCAGAAAGCAGCGAAGTTGTAATCACAGAAGAGGAAGTGGCACAAGCAGAGTCAGCTGAGAAAAGAACATTTGTAGATGATGCAGGTGTTGAGATGGAAGTACCGGAAAAGATTGACAGAATCGTTGTTGGAGCATGGCAGATGGCTGCACCTTTAGCTGTTTATTTAGGCGGTGGAGAAAAAATTGTTGGAATGGCTCCTGCATCTTTGAAGGCAGCGGAAAATGGTATTTTAGGTGAGATGTATCCAGAACTCTTAAATGCTGAAACAGATTTTTATAATGGTGGAGATATTAATATGGAGGAGCTTTTAAAGCTTGATCCGGATATTGTAATCGGTGTTGGTGAGGCACAGGCAGAAGCAATTCGTGCGGCAGGAATTCCGGCAACAGTTGTTTCGGTAACAAAGTGGGATTATGACGTCATTGAGACCTATGAGAACTGGTTAGAAACCTTTGATGCTATCTTTGGTGGAAGTGCGTATGAAGGTGATGTAACAGAATACAGCAGACAGGTACAGGCTTCTATTCAGGAAAAGGTATCTACTCTTGCAGAAGAAGATAAGAAAAGAGTTATGATTCTCTTTTCTTACAGTGATGCGACTATGACAACATCCGGAAAGGGCTTCTTTGGTCAGTCATGGTGTGATTTAACAGGTGCTATTAACGTAGGAGAAGGTATTGAGTCACTTGGTAGCGCAGCTATCAATATGGAGCAGGTATACGAATGGAATCCTGACGTAATTATCATTACTAACTTTACAAAGGCTCAGCCTGAGGATTTATATAACAATACAATCGGAAGTGATGACTGGAGCTCTGTAAATGCAGTAAAGAATAAGCAGGTTTATAAGATGCCATTAGGTATCTATCGTTCCTATACACCGGGTGCAGATACACCGGTTACCTTACAGTGGTTTGCTAAGGCAGTATATCCTGAACTATTTGCTGATGTAGATGTAGAACAGGTAGCAAGAGATTACTATAAGGATTTTTATAACATTGAGTTGACAGATGAACAGGTAGAAAACATGTTTAATCCTCCTAGTGCTGCATCAGCAAACTAAGCAGAATACAAATGCTATATCGGACAAGGGGTGAAAGTGCCTTGTCCGGATAGTGGAAAGGCATATGGTTTCAATAGATGAAGAATAATATTTTAAAACAAAGTGTATGGGTGATCGGTATTGCTGTTACGTTGGTAGCAACCATGTTGTTAGCCATGGGAATAGGCAGATATAGTATAAGTGTAGGACAGATTATTAATACATTGCTTCCGGCAGGTATTGCGTTGGAAGAGGTGGATGAAAATGTCAGAACTGTTATTTATAATATTCGTTTACCAAGAGTGTTATTGGCAGCAATGGCAGGCGGCGGTCTTGCTGTTTCAGGAGCAGCTTTCCAGAGTCTTTTCTCCAATCCACTGGCAACACCGGATACTTTAGGTGTTGCAACAGGTGCTTCCTTTGGTGCGACAATGGGAATTATGCTTGGGTTTGGTTCTTTGGGAATCCAAAGCTTTGCGTTTTTGACCGGTATAGCCTGTGTAGCATTAGTATATTTTATCAGCAGGGTAAAGGGTGAAAGCTCTATGATGATGATTATCCTTTCTGGTATGGTAATCAGCTCTTTATTCGAAGCGATGGTATCCTTGTTCAAATATGTAGCTGATCCACAGGATACTTTACCAGAGATTACCTTCTGGCTTATGGGAAGTCTTTCTGGTGTTGGATTTGATGATTTAATGCTTGGATGTCCATTTATTATTATTGGTATGGTTATAATATTTATGCTTAGATGGAAGCTTAATACCTTGTCATTACATGAGGATGAGGCAAAGTCCCTTGGTGTTAATGTTAAGGTAATTAGAATGCTTACCATTATTGCTTCTGCCATGATTACAGCATCGGTTGTTTCACTTTGCGGAAAGATTGGTTGGATTGGTCTGTTGATTCCACATGTTTCCAGAATGCTTTTTGGAAATAATAATAAGAGTATTGTTCCTGCCAGTATTGGTTTAGGTGCAATCTTCATGGTCATTATTGATACGATAGCAAGAAGTGCAACCGCAGCAGAGATTCCGATTTCTATTTTGACAGCAGTAATCGGTGCACCGTTCTTTATTATCTTACTTAGAAAAACAGGAGGTATCCGTTAATGAAATTTGAAGTAGTGGATGGCTGTTTTGGCTATGCAAATGGTAAGAATATATTAAATCATATAAATTGCTGTGTTGAAGAAAAGGAAATCCTGTCCATTCTTGGTTCAAATGGTGTAGGTAAAACTACGCTGTTAAAGTGTACGCTTGGGCTTTTAAAGTGGCGTAGCGGAATGACTCAGATTGATGGAAAAAATGTACAGGAAATGAAGCATAGCGAGCTTTGGCGAAACATTGGCTATGTACCACAGGCGAAGCTTTCTGCGTTTGCTTATACCGTAGATGAGATGGTGCTTTTGGGAAGAAACAGTCATCTTGGAATGTTAGAGCAGCCGGGAAAAAAGGATAAAGAGATTGCATCCAAATGCATAGACAGAATTGGAATTGGATATCTGAAGGGTAAGCTTTGCAGTAAAATCAGTGGTGGTGAGCTGCAGATGGTTTTGATTGCAAGAGCCTTGGCAGCAGAACCAAAGCTTATGATTTTGGATGAACCGGAATCCAATCTGGACTTCAAGAATCAGCTTATTGTATTAGAAACCATTAAGAGTCTTCGTGATGAAGAAGGTATTTCATCCATTGTAAATACACATTATCCGGAGCATGCCATTTCCATCTCAGATAAGGCATTAATCTTAAATCGTGACGGAAGCAGTGTATTTGGAGCTGCACATAGCAGTATTATTGAGGAAAATCTGGAGAAAGCTTTTGGTGTAAATGTAAAAATCCAAGACTTTTACCATAGAGAGAAGAAATATACCTGTGTGTTACCATTATCTATCGCATCAGGAAATTAAAGTGTAAAGTCTATAGACGAAAGATTTTACAATTTATATAAACTAAGAAAAAGGAAGAAACAAAAGATGAAAAAAATAATATATATGATGTTAACAGGTGCTCTTGTGTTGAGTTTAGCTGGTTGTGGAAGTACAAGCAACACAGCAAATGTAGAGGAAGGCACAACAGAGCAGGCTGTAGTAGAAAGTACAGTTGCAGAAACAGAGAGCAGTGAAGTAGAGATAACAGAAGAGAAGGTAGCGGAAGCAGAAACACTAGCTACTAAGGTTATCGTTGATCATGCAGGAGCTGAAGTAGAAGTACCAACAGAAATTAACCGAATTGTTGTTGGTAATACGTTACCATTAGCTTCTGTATTAACCGTGTATTTAGGTGGTGCAGAGAAGATTGTCGGACTTCATCCGGCATCAATGGGAGCAGCTAAGAGTGGTTTATTGAGTGAGATTTATCCGGAAATCTTAGAGGCAGAAACAGAGTTTATTAACGGTACAGAGATTAATATAGAAGAGCTTTTATTGCTGGATCCTGATATTGTTATCGGTGTAGGTGCAGAACAGGCACAGATTTTAAGAGATGCAGGAATTCCGGCAGTAACGGTTTCTGTATCAAATTGGAATTATGATGTTGTAGAGACATATGACCAGTGGATTAGCTTATTTGATGATATTTTTGGTGAGAGCGAATTAAGTCAGAGAGTATCTGAATACAGCAATCAAGCATATGCAGATATTCAGGAAAAGGTTTCAGCTATTGCTGAAGAGGATAAGAAGAGAGTTATGATTCTCTTTAATTATAGTGAGGAAACCATGTCTACTTCCGGCCCGGTTTTCTTTGGTCAGTTCTGGTGTGATGCCACAGGTGCAATTAATGTTGCCGGTGACGAAGAGGGAATGGGAAATATGACCATTGATATGGAGCAGGTATATGAATGGAATCCTGAAATTATTGTGATTACTAACTTTACATCAGCTCTTCCAGAGGATTTATATAATAATGCAATCGGTGGAGATGACTGGAGCACGGTAGATGCAGTCAAGAATGGTCAGGTATATAAGATGCCATTAGGCTTATACAGAACCTATACACCAGGTGCAGACACACCAGTAACTTTACAGTGGTTTGCTAAGACTGTATATCCGGAATTGTTTGAGGACGTAGATATTCATCAGGTAACTAGAGACTACTTTACAGAGTACTATAATATTGAATTAACTGATGAACAGATTGAAAGCATGTTCTCACCTTCCAGAGATAGTGCGAGCGGTTTGTCAAATTAATAAGAGAAGAAAAGAGAGAAACAGCATCTATGGAGGTGCTGTTTTTTGTATGCTTATTAAATCTTTAGAATTTCTTTGGTTTTTCCTACCAGAGATTCTTAGATTTGAGGAGTATCCTACATTCAGAACAAAGAAAAATGAGGAGAGAGATTATGGATGTAGGAGTATTTATGCGGTATGTTACAGATTATGGTTGGATTGCCATTTTTGTGATTGTATTACTGGAATATCTAAATCTGCCCGGATTTCCGGCGGGGGTGATTATGCCGCTTGCAGGACTGTGGGTAGCGCAGGGGAATATCAATTTTGCATTGGCTCTTTTGATTACCGTGGCAGCAGGCTTAACAGGAAGTATTATTCTGTATGCATTAGGGAGAACGGGTGGTGGATATTTTCTAACTCAATATTATCGGAGATTTCCAAAGCATCAGAAGGTTATTGAGAGTAAAATAGCTTATTTGCAACAAAAGGGAAGTGTAGGAATCTTCGTTAGTAAGCTGATTCCAATGGTAAGAACTTTGATTTCTATTCCGGCGGGGGTAATTCGGATGGACTTTGCTAAGTATTGTATCAGTTCCACATTGGGGATTATAGTTTGGAATCTGATGTTTGTGGGTGCAGGATATTTATTTGGGGATAAATTGCTGTTTTTATAAAATTTCTGTGGATAGAAAAGAGAGTGCTATGACGTGATGATGAAGGAGAGAAGAGAATTGTGAGAATAGCGATGTTTACGAATAATTATAAGCCATATATGGGTGGTGTGCCCATTTCAGTTGACCATCTGGCAAAGGCATTAAGGGAACTGGGGCATGAGGTGTATGTGTTTGCACCGACATATAAAGAGCAGGAGGAAGAAGAATATGTGGTGCGTTATCCTTCCTTTCCGATTTCTGTAGTAGGTGCACCGATTCCGAATGTCTTAACAGGTTTGTTTGAGAAAAAGATAAAGGAGCTTTCGATTGATATCATTCATGTGCATCATCCTGCATTGGTAGGAAATGTAGCGATTTATCTACGCAAAAAATATGGCATTCCTGTCATTTTTACTTATCATACCAGATACGAGGCTTATCTACACTATGTAAAACCTCTATCATGGCTAGAAAAAGGTATAGGATTTGTGGAAAAGTATCTTGTTTGGTTCTGCAATCAGTGTGATGGAATAGTAGCGCCAACGGCAGGAATGCGTAAATATTTAAAAAGTAGACAGATTGAGATACCAATAACCATTTTGCCGACAGGAATACCGATTGAGAGCTTTACCCCAAGAAAGGAGCTAGTAATAGATATAAGAGAACAGTATGGAAAAGATGTGGATTATCTATTGTGTACCGTTTCCAGAATGGCGAAGGAGAAGAATGTAGAATTTCAGTTAAGAGGTCTTGTTCTATTAAAAGAAGTATTGCAAAAGCAACAGAAAACAGTTCGCTATCTAATGATAGGAGATGGACCGCAATTGACAGAACTGAAAGTAATAGCAAAACGGCTTGGGTTGGAAAAAGAGGTAGTATTTGTGGGAAAGGTAGAGAATGAACAGATTGCTGCGTATTTAAAGGCTTGTGACTTGTTTGCTTTTTCGTCTAAGTCAGAGACACAGGGAATTGTTTTACTGGAAGCTATGGCAGTAGGTAAACCTATTGTAGCAGTTAAGGCAAGTGGTGTGGAAGATATGGTAGTAGATGGTGAGACAGGATATATGACACAGGAGGATGAAGCTTCATGGAAGGATAGAATCCTGACAATATTGGAAAATCCGGAGGAACGTGAACGAGTGGGAAGAGCGGCACAGAATATTGCATTTAATTATGAAGAGAGACGAATTGCGTTGGCAGCAGTGGAATGTTATCAACGGGCAGTTCATAGAACTGCTAGGTATGGGGGAAGACTTTCTTGGAGATACAGCAATCAGTAATCTTTTGTTTCTCAAAGATTATAAGGTTACATAATATGTGCGATGTGGTACACTAAAGTCGATATGCAAAGCACAAGTAACGGTTACATACTTATGACTGGGAATGTACAGAATGATGACAGAGATTGTGAGGGAGAAAGATGGAACCAATAAAGCAGGAGCAATATTCTATTTTAGTTGTTGAGGATGATAAAGAGATTCGAAATGGTATTGAGATATTTTTAAGAAGTCAGGGCTATGAGGTATATCAGGCAGCAGATGGTATCGAAGGCTTAGAAATGATAAAGCAGCATGAGATACATCTTGCTATCGTGGATATTATGATGCCTAGAATGAATGGTATTACCATGACGATGGAGCTTCGTAAGGAGCATGAATTCCCGGTTATTATGTTGTCGGCAAAGTCAGAAGAAACAGATAAGGTTATAGGACTCAACATCGGAGCGGATGATTATGTCACAAAGCCATTTACACCGCTAGAGCTGATGGCAAGAGTGAATTCTCAGCTTAGAAGATATACCCGATTTAAGAACAAGTCACAGACAGTGGTAGAGAATGACAGAATACATATTTTAGGTGGTCTTGAACTGAACGAAGATACCGTGGAGCTTACCGTAGATGGGAAGCCGGTAAAGCTGACTCCGATAGAGTATAAAATTGTTTTATTATTAATGAAGAATCCCGGTAAAGTTTTTTCCGCAGAGGAAATCTATGAGCGGGTATGGAATGAGATGGCGATCAATACAGATACCATCATGGTACATGTAAAAAACATTCGGGATAAAATCGAGATTAACCCGAAGGAACCAAAATATTTAAAGGTGGTGTGGGGCGTTGGATACAAAATGGAAAAACAGCCGTAAAAAGAGGATTAATATAACAATTATCACATTGGTAATATTAGCAGTGTTGAATGTCTGCCTGTGCCCGTTGGTGTATAGGCAGATTATGAGAGCGGTAGGAGAACAGACCTATACGCAGGAAGTAAATGAAGCCGTATATGAGAATACAACTTCGCGTCTCTATCAGGGGTGTTATGTATTATATTATGAATATATGAAAAGTATAGGAGAGACAGAAGGAACGATAGAGGATTTCTACTTCCCTTCGCTTGTAGGAATGAATACGGATGAAGCATATGGTGTAGAGTTTGAGATAGAGTACTGGGCGAGCAGATTTGAGGATTCTCGAAGAGAGTATGATTATTATGCCATAGGTGATAAGCAACCGTTGACGAATACAACGATGCCGCTTGGAACCATTTTTAAGTCTCCTGTAAATGAAGAGGATTTTAACAGGGTGGCGGAGCATTATCAATATTATCTCACGCTTTCGTTTGATGAACTGGGCAAT
>JAFQQI010000036.1 GCA_017411305.1 Lachnospiraceae bacterium | reverse complement strand
AATCATAGTTATACCGACTTTTTCATTATCCCGACCATTATCGGAAAAGCTGATAAACATGCTGTTTTTCTTGATAAAGGTCGGGATAACTTTTGCCTATCCGTATGAAACTACATTTTTTCAAATACATTTTCATGCGAAAAAAGTCGGGATAACTTTTATGCCAAGATGCATTGTTCCGAATAAATAATTAGCAGGAAATTTTCCTGACTTTTATTAAGGAGATGATGCATATGGCAAAGAAAACGTTCACTGTAACTGAAATGTTTTCAGACATCATGGAACTTCTGGAACAGACAGGTTACGCAAAACACACCCTTTGGGGAAATATGTACGGCGCATTGAAAAGTGTAGTCAGTTTTTATCAGGAAAAAGGGGCGGATGATTATGATACTGAAATCACCAACGAGTTTTTACAAGCGGTTGAAAAACGCTATCGGGAAGGCGGAATAAGCAGAGATTACTATAATGCCCAGAAGCGTGCAGCAAAGAAATTTCAGGTATTTTATGAAACAGGAACCCTTACATGGGAATGTACAAAAAGGAAATCCAAATATCAGCTTAATGAAGAATACAACCGCCTTTTGGATATGTTTCTTTCTTCAAGAGATTTTCACGAGAATACGAAATGGGATTTTGCATGGGCAGTAAGACGCTATTTAGCATTCTTTCAGGAGAAAGGGCTTACATCACTGGATAAAGTTACTGTAAATGATGCACGTGCATTTATTATCCATGCAGCCACATCCATGTCATCAGGAAGTCTTCACAACCTGCTGTGTTACGTCAGACAGTTTCACATTTTTTTGCGTGATGCAGGTGAAAATGCACCAGATTGCATTTCTCTGTTTTCATACCGGGTGCCACGTGAAATGCCTGTACGTGGTTATGTAACGGATGACGAACTTGCTGCTATTATGGAACAGATCGATACGTCAACTAATACGGGAAAACGTGACAAAGCAATCATTAGCCTTGGAGCGACAACAGGGTTACGGGCAATTGATATCGTAAAACTAAAGCTTACGGATATCGACTGGCTGAGAGGTGAGATCCACGTAATCCAGAGTAAAACAGAAGGTGTCCTTTATCTTCCTTTGCTGCCGGAAACAGGAGAAGCAATCAAGGATTACATTCTCAATGCACGTCCCCAAACAGATGTACAGGAAATTTTTTTAAGGGAAAAAGCACCTTTTATTTCCATGTCCAGTGGTGTTGCAGTCGGTTACCTGTTTGACAGTTATTCCAAAAAAGCGGGGATAGAGCGCAGCCCATTTGATGGAAAAGGATTTCATGGGTTACGACGTCGGCTTGCAAGAAATATGCTGACCAGCGGAACCCCCATTACAACTATCGCACAGGTTCTGGGACACACAAACATACAGGCAACAAAGCAATATCTTTCACTTGACAGCCAGAACCTTAAGGAGTGTGCATTAGATTTCACAGGCATATCTTTGGAAAGGAGATTTTCATGAGCTATATATTTCAAAGCGGACTTGCAACAGACATACAGTCGATGATTGATTACAAGGTATCTATCGGATATTCAGAGAATACCTATCTTCAAAACAGTATCAGCCTTGACAGATACTGCATGAAACATTTTCCTGAAATCTCACTGCTTACACAGGAAATGGTAACCGGATGGTTGGAACGTCGTCCGAAAGAATCCTCTACGGCATTTCATGTTCGTGTCGGTTATATACGAGGGTTTGGAAAATATTTAAAAAACGCAGGGAAAGAGGCTTATGTCGTTCCTGAAAAATTTACATCCAGCAAAACCAGATTTATTCCTTACATTTTTACAGATGATGAATTGTCTGCCCTTTTTCATACGATAGATACTTACCCTTATGATGTAGGGGATGAACTACAGCCTTATCTTTTTTCTACGATTTTCAGAATGATATACACCTGTGGACTACGTCCTAATGAGGGCAGAACCCTAAGGCGTGATGCTGTCAATCTTAAAACAGGTGAGATTCTGATTACAGAAACAAAATGTCATAAAGAAAGGATTGTAATAATGTCCGATGACATGAAGGAACTGGCAGTGTCTTATGCCAGACTACGGGATGCGGCATACCCGGATAGTCCCTATTTCTTTCCGGACAAAAACGGCAGTGTGTATTCTGCCGCCTGGTTACAGAAAAGATTTAAGGGATTTTTTGAGACTGCCAATCCCGATGTTGATAGTGCCATGCTTCCGGCAGTTCGTGTATACGATTTAAGACATCGCTTTGCATCTGCGGTTCTGAACCGCTGGCTGGATAATGGAGAAAACTTATTCAACAGGCTTCCTTATTTACGCACATATATGGGACACAAAGACCTTTCTGCTACTGTGTATTACATTCATTTGTTACCGGAAAATCTGATAAAGTCAGCAGGGATTGACTGGCAGTCACTAAGACAAATGATGCCGGAGGTGGAACTATGGGACGAGTAAAAGATGAAAAACTTTTTCAGATGATACATGATTATATCAGAGTGTATCTGCCAAACCAGCGATGTTCAAGTCCGCACACCATTAAGGCTTACCGTATGGCACTTGAACAGCTTCTTGAATATGCTGCCACACAAAAAACACTTTCCATGTCAGAAATCACCTTTGAGATGCTTGATTCAGAAATGGTCAGTAATTATCTTGAATGGCTCACATCAGAAAAAGGCTGCTGTGCATCCACAAGAAACCACCGTCTTGCCTGTATACGTTCCTTTTTTAAGTATGCAGCGATGATGGATCCTGCAAATATCATCCGGCAGGCAGATATGGATAAAATACCAAAGCAGAAACAAAAAACATTCTCCGGAATAAATTACATGAGTGAAGAGGCTGTACAGGCTATATTAAAACAACCTGATACAAAAACAAAGAAAGGAATCCGTGATCAGTTTTTTATGATACTGATGTATGACAGTGGCGCACGTATTCAGGAAATGCTGGATCTCCGTGTCTGTGATATTAGAAATGGAACTACACCCATAGCAATACTTATGGGAAAAGGTGCAAAAATACGAAGTGTTCCGCTTATGCCGAAAACCATGCAACATTTTCAGAATTACATGAAGATATATCATGCAGATGAAACCATGTATTCCGAACAACCGCTATTTTATGTGGAGCAATGTGGTACAAGGCATCCGATGTCTGACGATAATGTCAGGAAGTTTTTAAAAAAGTATGGAAAAGCAGCAAAGAAGTTTTGCCCGGATGTTCCTGATAACATCCATCCGCATCTGTGGCGGCACAGTCGGGCAATGCATCTGTACCATCATGGAATGGCGCTGTCCTTAATTTCACAATGGCTCGGGCATTCCAATCTTGAAACCACACTGATTTATGCTTATGCGGATACGGAACAGAAACGGAAAGCAATTGAAAAATCAATGGGCAGGGAAGTTATTGCCGGAGTTGATATACCTAAGTATCGTGTCAGTGATGAGGAGATTTTGAAAAAGCTGTATGGTCTAAAATAATTTAAAAGATTATCCCGACTTTTTTCGCATGAAAATGTATTTGAAAAAATGTAGTTTCATACGGATAGGCAAAAGTTATCCCGACCTTTATCAAGAAAAACAACATGTTTATCAGCTTTTCCGATAATGGTCGGGATAATGAAAAAGTCGGTATAACTATGTCAGTTATTATAATTTTCCTGCACTAATGCCTTTTGCTCCTTCTTCTCCATATCAATCAATCGCTTATTTACAAATTCCTGCAAATCCAGTAATGCACTCCCTATGTTCACCGCTATTCTTTTTCTCTGCTGAATAGCCTGATAAATTTCTGCAAACCTTGCCCGGTCAGCAACAATATTTTCTGATAAACAAATATTTTGAAACCCCAATCTCTTTACTGCTTCTCTGGTAACTTCGTCAAAACTCTCCATAGCTTCCTCTGTCCGATACATTCCATAATGCCCGATTGCTTTACTGACCTTCTCCCAGCCTTCGCTCCAATCCGAAATAACTGGACAGATTAAGTCCGCATAAATTTCCCGAAGTTCCGCAACTGTAGGTTTAAATTTATTTGTAAGCATATGTTTCTGCAATGCTTTGGACAATATCTGATAATCCAGATCATGCAACAAAGCAAACCACACATCCATCGCTTCTTCTGTTCCAATAAATTCCTCTCCATACATTGCCTGCATAGCTAACACCAATGTGGCAAATTCCTGTTTACTCACCAAAAACACCTCCCACATTTTGTTCTTTCTCATGCTCCATCCATAAGCTGACAAGTTTTCCCTTCTCCTTCTTCTTTTGAACTTTCAATGGAAAGAAATCTGTCCAGCCATTCTGAATTGTCTGCTTAATAATTGCTACCTGTTCTTTCGGATTTTGAGATAGAGTCTCTAATTTTTCAATGCAATAATCTATGGCGTTTCCCTTTACTTCTTTCCCACATTCTTTCCGATATTCCATGTAAGAAAGAAACATACTATTGAGTACCGGGTCAGTAAAATAAGTTGGAATTTCTTCTGCCTCTCCTTCCCCCTTTTCTCTATAGTTTGTCTCTTCCTTTTCACTATTCTCTTTCTCTGTGTTACAGGAAAAATCAATTAGGTTACCTTCTGTTACTTCTGTATTACATTGTAACAACAATTGTTCATTCTCTTTCAGCAGTTTTTGGTTCGCTCTGTGATTTCTGACTCTGACTGCGGAATCTGTTTCACTGCCTACCATATCTTCCAGATACAATAACTGTAATGATTGATTTTCCAAAATTATCGCCGCATGATATTCCAGCAGTGCCGATATGGTCAATCTAACAAGAGCGGGCTTTTCTCCTGTATCTAATGCAATTTCTTCATCCAAAGTCGGTAATATATTTTGATAGTAAATTATCCCCTCTGTATTTATTGCCTTTAATAATAATTTCAGATAGAGAAGCACTATACTGTCTCCATCCGGCAAAGTTCGCAGCTGTTTAATAATAAGTTCCTGAAAGAAACCAACTTGCAGCTTCAACCAATAATAACGTTTCCCTGCCATCTAGCATTTACCTCCTCCCCGAATAAATGCATCCAGCATACTTTTGTAAATAATGTAATGATATCGGCTCTTTCCATCCTT
>JAFQQI010000035.1 GCA_017411305.1 Lachnospiraceae bacterium | reverse complement strand
GAGCAGAGGACTGAAAATCCTCGTGTCGCTGGTTCGATTCCGGCTCTGGGCATTTAATCAAATAAATTATGCGGGTGTAGTTCAATGGTAGAACACCAGCCTTCCAAGCTGGATACGTGGGTTCGATTCCCATCACCCGCTTTTTCTATGCCCAAAAAAGGAGAGCATTTTAGGTCTTTATTCGACCGGAAACACTCTCCTTCATTTATATTTTTCCTTCTCTTTTCTAAAATCAGCACTTACGCTTCTTGCAAAAAGTCATACTGTGACATATACAGATGATAGTATTCTCCCTTTTGTGCAAGCAGTTCTTCATGACTTCCTTTTTCTCGAATACCTCCTTTATCAATATACATGATAAAGTCTGCATTCTTGATGGTGGACAATCTGTGGGCAATAATAAAGCTTGTTCTGCCCTCAAGCAATTTGTTTAAGCCCTGCTGAAGCAAAATTTCCGTCTCCGTATCAATACTGGAGGTTGCTTCATCCAAAATCAATATCTTGGGATCTGCCAAAAGTGCCCTTGCAAAAGATATGAGCTGACGTTGTCCCTGGGACAGCCTGCTGCCTCTTTCATTTACCTGGGTATCATAGCCATTCTCCATTTCCATAATAAAATTATGGGCACATACGGTTTTGGCGGCTCTGATGACATCTTCATCACTGACTGTCTTGTTACCGTATCTGATGTTATCCATAATACTTCCCGAGAAAATGAAGCTGTCCTGCATCATTACACCCATTTGGGTTCTCAGGGAACGGATTGTTACGTCCTCAATGTTCACACCGTCAATCAACACCTCACCACTGTCCACGTTATAAAAACGGCTGAGCAAATTTACAATTGTGGTCTTTCCGGCTCCCGTAGGACCTACAATGGCCACCGTCTGGCCTTTTTCTGCCGTAAAGTTAATTTTCTTTAAGATTTCTATTCCGTCTTCATAACTGAAGGTTACATCCTTAAATTCTACCTTTCCTTGGATAGGAGGCATTTCTCCTGCTCCTTCCTTATCCTTTACCAGCACCGGTTCATCAATCGTTTCGAATATTCTCTCCAGGTAAGAAATTGCCGTTAAGAGCGAGTTATAGAAGGAAGCCAGTGTATTAATAGGCTGCCAGAATCTTCCGATGTAGGAGGTAAAGGCAATCAGTACACCTACGGTAATACCGCTTGCTGTATCACTCATCCACATAATACCGAGTACATAAATAAAGGATGTGGTTACCGCACTGATAATATCAACGGAGGGACCCATAATAAAGTTGTACTTTACCGCTCTCATCCATGCTTCCCTGTAGCCGTCACTTAACCGGTTAAAAATACCTCTGTTTTCTTCTTCCCGCACAAAAGCCTGGGTTACACGGATACCGTTAATGCTTTCCGCTATATATGCATTTAAGTTAGACTGCTTGTTGCTCTGAATCTGCCATGCCCGACGCTGTCTCTTCTTAATAAAGATAATTACACCGATTAAAACAGGCAAACCGCAAAGGCAAATTAACGTCAGCTTCACATCAATACTGAGCATAAAGAACAGGATAAAAAACAGATTACACAAGTCCGTTACTGTATTGATAATACCGTTACTTAGCAAATCACTTAAATTATTTACATAGTTTACTACTCTTACCTGAATCTTTCCGTGCGGTCTGTCATCATAGTAAGAAAACGGAAGCTCCTGCAAATGCTTGAAGATATCATAGCGTAAGTCGTGTACAATATTCTGTCCCACTCTTGTCATCAGCTTAATTTTGGTACGAAGACTGATACAAATATACAACGCTATGATTGCTGTATATATTACATATTTCCAAATTCCCTGCATATCCTTTGCCGGAATACAGTCGTCCATTACCGACATAAAAAATCTGGGAATCAGCATTCCTAACGCAGAAGCTGACAACATCAGGAAAAGAACAATTGCCATTTGTCCTTTGTAAGGAGAAATATAGCCGGCAAGTCTCTTTAACTGATTGACGTCAAATTTATCTTCCAGTATCTCATCCACATCATATTTATTTCTTGCCATAGTTTTCTCCTCCCTTCCTGAAGTCTCCGTACTGATGATGGAACGCCGTTGCATAATAACCACCGGCTTTCACCAGTTCATCATGAGTACCCTGCTCAATAATTCTGCCCTTATCCATTACCAGAATCAGGTCAGCATCCTTAATAGAGGAAATTCTGTATGCAATAATAAAGATTGTGCAATCCTTTTCAATATTCTTCAGCTGTTTTTGGATATAGCTTTCTGTCTCCATATCCACCGCAGATGTAGTATCATCCAAAATCAAAATGGACGGATCCTTTAAAAGTGCTCTTGCAAGAGAAATTCTCTGCTTCTGTCCACCGGAAAGTCCTACACCTCTTTCACCTACAATCGTATCATATCCTTCCGGCATATTCTGGATAAATAAGTTGGCATCTGCCATTTTAGCTGCCTTCTTTACTTCCTCGAAGCTGCAATTGGGACGTCCGTATGCGATATTACCTTCAATGGTATCTGAGAACAAAAATACATCCTGCATGGCAATACCGATATTGTCTCTTAAGTCATACAAGTCCAAATCCTTCACATTGATTCCGTCTACTCTGACCTCTCCGTTGCTGGCATCATAGAATCGGCAAAGAAGATTCATTATCGTAGATTTACCGGAACCGGTTGAACCGATAATTCCCACTGTCTGTCCCGGCTTTACCTTAAAGCTGATGTCGGAAATAATATCTGCATCATCTGCCTGATAAGAAACATTTTCAAAGCTGACCTCTCCCGCAAAATGCTTACGTTCCACCGGTCTGCTGGGTCTCTTGATATCCGGCTCTGTACTATAGGTTGCATAAATCTTCTCTGCTGAGGTAATGAATCTGTGAATATCATTAATCCACCATCCAGCAAAACGCAGGGGTACCGTCAGCATCCAAAGATAACCGTTTACGGTAACCAGATTACCCATGGTGATTTCACCCTGAATTACCATATATCCGCCGTACAGCATTAAAATTACCGTAAGTGCATGGGAAAGAAATTCATATATCGGCACATACTTCATCCAGATAGCAGATGCCTTCAATTCAGCCTCCCGATATCCGTCATTTTCTTTATGGAATTTCTCCATTTCATAATCTTCTTTTGCAAATGCCTTTACCACTCTGTTACCACTGATATTTTCCTGGACAAAGGTATTTAAAGAAGAAAAATGCTGTCTGATATTACGGAATGCAGGATGTACCTGCTTAGACTGGCAATAAGTAGTCATAGCCGTAAAGGGAAGCACCGCCAGCATACAAAATGCCAGCTTCACATTTACGGTAAATATCATAACAAGCGCAAATACAAGAAGCAGTGCATTTTCATAAACACAATAAATAACAAATGCAATAAAGTGACGGATTGCATCCATATCTCCCGTCTGTCTGGACATTAAATCACCGGTTCTGTTCTTGTTATAAAAAGCAAAATCCTCATGAAGAAGCTTCTTATAAACCTCATCACGCATACTGAAAAGTACACCCTGTGAACATATTTCAAACATTACCTGTGAGCTGTATCGCAAAATGCCTTTCACAGCCGTCACACCCAAAAGGCATGCTATCATAACCGGCAGAAGCTCCCTATTTCCTTCTCCGATTACGCTGTCAACAATAATACCCGATATAAAAGGATTCACTATGGTAAGCAATGCGATACCTGTGGTCATTAAAAGTCCTGCCACCATTTTCCCTTTATACTTTTTTAAAAATGAATATACCCATTTTACCGGCGTCATAGAAATAATCTCCCACCTTTCTTCAGTATATTTTCAATATAACACCATGCTGTTTTTTTCCTATAACAGAAACAGTTAAAAGTAGAAAAAATCTATTTTTTTATTGAAATTATTGTCAATTGGAAATACACTGTTAATAGTGAAGTAAAAGCACCTATAAAATATACAACAGGGAGGATTCCTACATGACAACAAATGAAAATTTAAAGGCCTTTCCTTTACAGGACCTTACATACTACAAGCTACACGGAAGACACGTGCCCGGACAGTTTCCTGCCCCCCTTCTTTTTAACGGAAGCGGTATTGAAGTAAACGCAACCGGCTCTGAACTTTGGATTGATATTGAAGTGGAATTTGACACTCATGAGCCCTGGATTTTCACCAGATTAAATGACTCCTTCATGAGCCGCCAGATGTTGATGCCCGGTAAACAGTCCATCTGTCTTTTCCGCGGCATGAGCCCCGAAGCAGTTAAAAATGTAAAGCTGTTCAGAGAGTTACAGGCAATGTCCGAAGATGATACCTGCCGCATTTTAATTCACGCTCTTCGCAGCGACGGTTTCTTCCTTCCTGTCTCTGACAAAAAATATAAGCTGGAATTTATCGGTGACAGCATTACCTCCGGCGAAGGTACCTACGGTGCTACGGAAGATACCGACTGGCTTCCCATGTACATGGGTGTCAGCCGCAATTATGCGCTTATGGTTTCTGATGCACTGGATGCAGAATTCCGCCTGTTTTCACAGGGTGGCTGGGGTGTTCTCTCGGGTTGGGACAACGATCCCCGTCACAACATTCCTTGCCGCTATGAAAAGCTCTGCGGTCTGGTAAGCGGCACTAAAAACGACGAACTTGGTGCCTCCGAACCTTATGATTTTGACAGCTGGAAGCCGGATGCCATCATAATTAACTTAGGAACCAACGATGCCAGTGCATTTAACCAGCCTGCCTTTACCGTTCCCGAAACCGGTGAAATCTTTAAGCAGCGCAAAGAATCTGACGGTTCTTTCAATCAGGACGATTTAGACCGCTTCAAGCAGGCTGTTCTTGATTTCCTTATGATGGTACGCCGTAATAACCTTTCTTCCCATATTGTATGGGTATACGGCATGCTGGCTTATGACTTAACCCTTGCTATCACAGATGCTATGAACAATTACAAGCAGATTACCGGTGATAACAATGTAGCTTTCCTGCATCTGCCCAATACCACAGCAGAAACAGTAGGCTCTCATGCCCATCCCGGCGAATTGTCTCATGCAAGAGCAGCTAAGGTTCTGACTGAATACCTGGAAAGTGTTTTAGTTTAAGCAATTGCAAACTGGCTATTATAGAGCTGTGCATAAAATCCGTTCTGCTTAAGCAACTCATCATGATTGCCCTGCTCAATAATATGTCCGTCCTTCATAACCAAAATCACATCCGCATTCTGAATGGTGGAAAGTCTGTGAGCCACGATAAAGCTGGTTCTGCCCTCCATCATGGTAGCAAATGCCTTTTGAATCTGTAACTCGGTTCTGGTATCAATTGAGGACGTAGCTTCATCCAAAATCAACATCGGCGGCAAGGACAGCATCACTCTTGTAATACAAAGAAGCTGTTTTTGTCCGCCGGATAAGCTTCCGCCATCTTCTCCGATTACGGTATCGTAGCCGTTAGGTAACCGCTTGATAAAACTGTGGGCATGAGAAGCTTTTGCGGCTGCGATAATTTCTTCCTCTGTAGCATCTTCACGTCCCACCGTAATATTATCCCGGATTGTTCCCCTTTTCAGCCATGTATCCTGAAGTACCATACCATAAGAGGTTCGCAGGGATTTCCGCGTCATATCACGGATATCCGTTCCGTCTACGCGAATACTTCCCTCATTCACATCGTAAAAACGCATCAGTAAATTGATAATGGTAGTTTTGCCGCAACCGGTAGGTCCCACAATGGCAATCCTCTGTCCCGGCTTTACCTGCAAATTCAAATCTTCAATCAGCTTCTTTTCCGGTACATAGGAAAATGAAACATCGTTTAAAGCAATCATACCCTTTGCATCCGTAAGAACTTTTGCTCCTTCTTTGTCAGGAATCTGAGACGGCTGCTCCATTAAGTCAAACACCCGCTCCGCACAGGCAAGGGCATTCTGCAGCTCCGTAATTACTCCTGAAATTTCATTAAACGGTTTGGTATATTGATTGGCGTAAGAAAGAAATACTGTAAGCTGCCCTACAGACAGACCTCCTCTAAGCACTGCAAAAGCACCGGTAAGCCCTACGCCCATATACACCAGATTGTTTACAAACCGGGTACAGGGATTGGTCAAAGAGGAAAAGAAAATAGCACGCAGGGAACATTTTTCCAGCCTGTCATTAATCTCATCAAATTTCTCTAAGGTTTCCTCTTCCCGGTTAAAAGCCTGCACCACCTTCTGATTTCCAATCATTTCATTGATAAGGGCAGTCTGCTGGCCCCTGGTTTCCGACTGCAGTTTAAACATACTGAAAGTCTTCTTAGCAATGAAGCTTGCCACAAACAAAGACACCGGCGTAATCACAACCACCACTGCCGTAATTCCCACATTGACCGACAACATAAAAAACAAAGTCCCCAAAATAGTAATGATACCGGTAAACAGCTGGGTAAATCCGATTAACAATCCATCCGCAAACTGGTCTACGTCCGCCACTACCCTGCTGACAATATCCCCATGGGAATGTACATCCAAATAACTAAGCGGTAATTCTTCCATCTTGCGGAATGCTTTCTTTCGGATATCCTGAATCACGTTATATACAATTTTGTTGTTACAAATATTCATAGTCCACTGGGCCATAGCTGTCAGTACAATCATAACTGCCATGCTACGGAAAATGCCAAACAACTTTTCCCAAATCAGTCCGTTACCTGCTATCATATCTACAGCTTCTCCAGTCAGAATAGGCAAGTAAAGGGTAAGAGCCACACTGACTACCGCCATCAAAAGTGCAAGTACCAATAGCAGACTGTGAGGCTTTATATAGTTCAGCACCTTCTTCAGCGTTTCTGTCTGTTTTCTTTTGGAACTGTTTCTATTTTTATCATTTTGCTTTGCCATACTACTTCCTCATAACGTTTTTCTTTCAGATAATTCATTCTTTTTTTGAGTAAACTGACTGTCATAAATTTCCCGATAAATTTCACAGCTGCTTAGAAGCTCTTCATGGGTTCCCATACCTGCCACATCGCCGTCATCCAGCACAATAATGAAATCCGCATGCATCAGTGAGGAAGCTCTCTGTGCTACAATGAACACCGTAGTATCTCCCGGCATTTCTTTTAATGATTTACGGAGTGCTGCATCGGTAGCATAGTCAAGAGCAGAGGCGCTATCATCCAATATCAGGATTTCCGGCTTCTTCACAAGTGCTCTTGCAATAGAAAGTCTCTGTTTCTGTCCACCGGAGAGATTTCTTCCCTCCTGCTCTATCATTTCATCCAGCTGCTTTTCTTTTTTCAGTACAAATTCTTCTGCCTGCGCTGTTTTTAGTGCCTGCCAAAGTTCTTCATCAGTAGCATTTCCGTTTCCCCAAAGAAGGTTCTCCCTAATGGTACCTTTAAATAAAACAGCTTTTTGCATTACCATTCCTATTTTATCCCGAAGAACAGTCAGCTCATACGCTCTGACGTCCTTACCGTCCACCTTAACACTTCCTTTTTCCACATCATAAAATCGCGGAATCAGGTTCACAAGAGTTGACTTACCGGAACCGGTTCCTCCGATAATACCGATGGTATCACCTTTCTTTGCCGTAAAATGAATATCGGTAAGTGCTTCTTCACCGCCTGCATGATAACGCATACAAACATGATTAAATTCCACACAAGGCACCGGTTCCTTTGGACTCTCTTTCTTAGTCTTATCTTCTTTCTCACTTTCTGCCGTGCATGTACTGCTTCCCATTCCCCCAGGAATTTCAAAGATACTCTGTATACGGTTTCCGCAAGCTACTGCTTTGGTTACGGTAATAATCAGACTTGCCAGCTTTACAAGCTCTACTAATATCTGGGACATATAATTAACAAGTGCAACCACCTGTCCCTGACTCAAAATACCGGCTTCCACACGAAGCGCTCCGATATAAATCAGCGCAATCAGTCCGCCGTTTACCACTACATAAGTAAGCGGATTCATAAGTGCAGAAATCTTTCCCGTAAATTCCTGCATTTTTTTAAGGATATCTGTCTGTTCGTCAAACTTCTCAATTTCTCCTTCTTCCGTTCCGAAGGCTCTGATTACCCTTACGCCTGTTAAGTTTTCTCTGGTAATTCCCAGTACCTTATCCAGTCCCTCCTGTACCTTTTTAAACAAAGGAATACTGATAAGCATAATGCCGAATACAATTACGGACAGCAGGGGAATCACCACCACAAAAACCAATGCCGCTTTTACATCCACCGTAAATGCCATAATCATGGCACCAAATACAATAAATGGTGAACGCAAAAACAGACGCAGCACCAGATTCACACCTGACTGCACCTGATTAATATCACTGGTCATCCTGGTAATCAGCGTAGACGTTCCCTCCTTGTCCATTTGGGAAAAAGACAGGCTTTGGATATGGGCAAACAATCCGTGACGGAGCTTGGCAGCAAATCCCACTGCCGCTTTCGCCGCAAAAAATTGTGCTGTCACAGCACAGATAAGACCAATCAGCCCAAGTGCTGCCAATATCAGACACATCCTGCCGATGTATCCCTTATCCTGATTGCCGATACCTAAGTCAATCATGGATGCCACCACCAAAGGAACGATAAGCTCAAAAGAAGCCTCCAGTAATTTAAACAGAGGCCCCAAAACAGTTTCTTTTTTATAATCTTTTAAATAAATAAGTAACTTTTTCATTACAATCCTTTCACACGATTTGCTTCCTTAATTCAGGAAATTGGCAATAATAACAGCTTCCGCTTCTTCATCACTAAGTCCGAAGGTATTCAGCTTAATCATCTGCTCGTTATTGATTCTGCCGATTGCTGCTTCGTGGATAATCGCCGCATCAATATGCTTGGCATCAATCTCCGGAATAGAGCATACCTGTGCACGATCCATGATAATGGAGTCGCACTGGATATGGGCATGACAAGGTGCGCAGCCGATTGCCTTAGGGTGGAAGGTCTGCACGGATTCTCCCTTGGCTACGGAACGGGAAATAATCTGTGCACTGCTGCCTTCTCCGTCCATACTTACTTCCATATCGGAAATCGCAACCTGCTTATCATGCGTCATCAGCTTCTCCATAACAAAAAGCTTGCTGTCTGCTCCCATAATTACCTGTGTGTCTCTCTTTGTGGAGTCTACACCTTCTATCTGAACGGAGTCCAGCGTAAAGACAGAAGCCTCCTCCATAATAATCTTTGTCACAGGATTTAAAATTCTGGCACCCGTTCCTTCCCCCTGTCCGTAATGCTTCTCTTCATAACGTACATTGGCACCCTTGCCTACATGGAAGGTGTGAATGCCGTCATGTCTGGAATCGTTACAACCACTGTTGTGAATACCGCAGCCGGCAATAATTGTCACATCCGCACCGTCTTCTATATAAAAATCATTATATACCTCGTCATTGATACCTGAAGTTGTCACTACTACGGGAATATGAACCACATCACCCTTAGCTTCTTTGCTAATGATGACATCCATCCCCTGCTTGTCCTCTTTGCGCTTAATAGTCACATTTTTGGTACTGCCGTGACAAAGAGAATAGCCGTTATATCTTAAATTGTATGCGCCTTCCTGTACAAAACCGGCGCCGTCTATTTTTTCCAAAATAGACCTTGTTACCTGATCGATTTCTGCCACTGTCTTTTTCCTTTCTGTATACTGCCTTATGAACAAGCCGGATTTTGGCAACGGCATCCCGTCTCATGGCACATCAGTCCGGGGAATACCTGCTCCCTGATGCCCAGTTTATCAATCTTGCCGTCTTTTATCACCATGATTCTGTCTGCCATCTGGATAATTCTTTCCTGATGGGAAATCAGAATAATACTTTCCTTTTTATTTTGATGAAGCTGCTCAAACTGCTTCACCAACATAGAAAAGCTCCACAAATCAATTCCTGCCTCCGGTTCATCAAAAACGAATAGCTTATGCTTCTTTGCAAGTACGGAAGCTATTTCGATACGTTTCATTTCCCCGCCGGAAAGAGTATTGTCAATTTCACGCTTAATATATTCTCTTGCACAAAGACCCACATTGCTGAGTAAGTCGCAACATACTTTATCCGAAAGCTCTTCGCCTGCCGCTAAAGAAAGCATTCTCTCTACGGTCATTCCCTTAAATCTGGGCGGTTGCTGAAATCCGAAGCCAATTCCCGCATTCGCTCTATCCGCTATGGAAAATCCCGTAATATCCTCACCGTCTAAAAAGATTTGACCGCCGTCAGGCTTTTCAATTCCCATCAGAAGCTTAGCCATGGTAGACTTACCGCCTCCGTTAGGTCCTGTGATTACCAGCATCTCACCATCCTCTAAGGTAAAGCTGATATCCTCTATAATACTTTTTTCCACCCCGTTATCAATTGGGTGAAATACCAGGTTCTTTACTTCAAGCATCTTAATTCCTATCCTTTATGTCTGTTCTTTCCGCTCTGTATAGATACAAATATAATTACATCATACCTTCAATCATAACACTTCTGTAATCAGTATCCAAGCCAAGATTAATGTTAGTACCATCCATTTTGCGCACCAGCGGTCTCATGGAATTGCCTGTGTTGCTGACTACTACTGCAAGCTCACCATTGGACAGCTTAAGCGTAAATCCTACCGGATAAAAAGGAAACTGTCTGGTAAAAATATCCACCAATTCCTTATCAAATATATTACCAACATTGCTCATGATATATTCCATGGCATAAGCAGGGGCATATGCCTCTCTGTGCTTTCTTCTTGCAGTAAACGCATCGTAAGTATCAGCAATTCGCAGAATTCTGGGGAAGATACCCAGCTTTTCACCGGGAATGCCATAATACCCGCTGCCATCCAGATTTTCATGATGGAATAAAATAGAATTTCTGGAAACGCTGGTAATTGCAGGCATGTCCTGAAGTTCCTCATAAGAATACATGGGATGCTTTTTCATTTCATCCATTTCCTTATCATTATAGACATGCTTTGCCTTCAAGACTCTCTTCTTGACATCAAATTTTCCGATATCGTGCAACAGTCCTGCCACTGCCAGATTATTTAGTTGCTCCTCCGTCATGCCGCACTTAATGCCGATTGCTACCGAATATACCGCAACAGAAATACAATGTCTGTATTCATAGTTTTTATCATTCTTAATATCCAAAAGATCCAGCTTCAGAGTCTCTTTAAATTTCATCTCTTTTACTATCGTTTTGGCAAGAGAAACACAGGTCATATAATCGCATTTATAAAGCGCTTCAAAAGCGCGGGCACGCAAATCATCCGGGATGACATCTTCAATCATGATATCCTCAAATCCCGGTGTTTCAATATACGCTCCCTGAAACCCCATGTTGTCCATACGTTTTAGTACCGTTTCACTGATTTTATGGCCGGCACCAACAAGCAGTCTGCCGTCATCACCTACAACAGCTTTGGCTAATTGTGCTCCGGGAGTTATGTGCTCAATCCTTAAATATTGCATAGCTTCCTGCCTTTCTCCAAAACAAATGCGGCATAGCCGCGCTTGTTTTTCTGCGGTTGCTTTATTATATCATTATTTCCCAAAAAGTACCACAAGAAAAAAGGGACCGGTTAAACCGATCCCTCCTAAGGTTCATTTACAATTTCTGATTAGTTATTAGCCATTAACTTACCGCCACGCTTAGAAACTACGTCGAAGATAACTGCAGCGAGAAGTACGACACCCTTAACAACCTTCTGCCAGTTCTGGTCTACACCCATCAGAGACATACCAAGGTTGATAACACCCATCAGAACCGCACCGATGATAACACCGGGAACAGTACCGATACCGCCGTATGCGGAAGCACCACCGATGAAACAGGAACCGATAGCATCCATTTCATAGTTCTGTCCGTATGTAGGCTGTGCAGAAGTCATACGAGCGATAGTAACCATACCTGCAAGTGCTGCAAGGAATCCCATGTTTGTATAAGCCAGGAAATATACCTTGTCAGTATTGATACCGGAAAGCTTGGTTGCCTTTTCGTTACCACCTACTGCGTAGAAGTAACGACCAACTGTTGTATTGGATGTAATATAACCATAAACCATAACTACGATTAATACCCAGATAAGTACGCTGGGAATACCCTTATGCATTGCAAGAGCAATGGATAAAGCAAGAATCACTGCTGCAATTGCTACTGTCTTAATAAGCATTGCGGACATCTTCTCTACTTCATAGCCCTTCTTTACCTTTGTAGCTCTGTTCTTAAACTGGATAAATACATATACGGCTGTAGCCAGCACACCTGCAAATACACAGGTTAAATTGATAGCTCCGCCACCAAAGAAATCAGGAATGTAACAGTTTGCACCACCACCGAAGAGATTTACAAATGTAGTACAGTCTTTGATAGAAACTGTCATACCGTCAAGTACTACGTTACTTAAACCTCTGAATGCAAGCATACCTGCCAGTGTTACAATGAAGGGGGGAATTCTTACAAACGCAATCCAGAATCCCTGGAACGCGCCGATTAAAGTACCTACAACAATCATTACCAAAATGGCAATCCACATATTAACCTTCATATTAACCATCAGCACTGCTCCGATAGCACCTACGAAACAAACTACGGAACCTACGGAAAGGTCAATGTTACCACCGGTTAAAATACAAAGCAACATACCGGTTGCAAGAATAAACACGTATGCATTCTGAGAAATCAAACTACTGATATTCATGGGTAACAGAATATTACCGTTTGTCTGCCATGCAAATAACGCTGTTACCAGGATTAAAACAATAATCATGGTATATTTTTTTACAAATTCTAAGGTTTTTGCTTTATTCATACCTATTCTCCTTTACTGTCAGCTTTTAAAATGTGTGACATAATGATTTCCTGGGTTGCTTCACTACCTGTAAGCTCTCCTACCATCTTTCCTTCGTTCATGACATAGATTCTGTCACACATACCAAGAATTTCCGGCATTTCGGAGGAAATCATAATAACGGATTTACCCTCTGCTACCAACTGGTTGATAATACAGTAAATCTCATACTTCGCACCTACGTCAATACCTCTGGTAGGTTCATCCAGAATAAGAATATCCGGCTCTGCAAACATCCATTTTGCAAGAAGCACCTTCTGCTGATTACCACCACTTAAGTTTCCTACATTCTGTTCTACCGTAGGACACTTGGTTTTCAATTTATCCTTGTACTCTACCGCTACCGCATATTCCTTATCTTTATCAATAATGGAATTCTTGCTGATAGCATCCAGATTTGCAAGCGTTGTGTTAATCTTAATGGGGTTACTGAGAATCAGTCCGTTACCCTTTCTGTCCTCTGTAACATAAGCAAGCTTATGCTTAATCGCATCCTGTACTGTGTCCAAATGCACTTCCTTACCATTTATAAATAACTGGCCGGTAATTGCATGGCCATAGCTCTTACCAAATAAACTCATGGCAAGCTCAGTACGTCCTGCACCCATCAGACCGGAAATACCAAGCACTTCACCCTTCTTTACATGAATGCTGACATTGTCAACAACCTTTCTTTCCATATAAACAGGATGATATACGTTCCAGTCCTTAACCTCCATCATGATTTCATCCGTTACACATTTCTTTTCACGCTTCGGGAAACGGTCGGATAATTCACGTCCTACCATGCCTTTGATAATACGGCTTTCGGATATATCATCCACATTCTTAACAAGTGTTTCGATGGTAGAACCGTCTCTGATAACCGTAATCTTATCTGCTACATAAGAGATTTCGTTTAACTTATGAGAAATGATAATGGAAGTCAGTCCATCCTTTTTGAACTTAAGGAGCAGCTCTAAAAGAGCCTTTGAATCATCTTCATTCAGAGAAGCTGTGGGCTCATCCAAAATCAGAAGCTTTGCATTTTTGGCAAGTGCTTTGGCAATTTCTACCAGCTGCTGCTTACCTACACCTATATCTTTAATCAAAACCTGCGGTCCTTCCTTAAGACCTACTGTCTTAAGAAGCTCTGCTGCACGGTCATTAGTTTCGTTCCAATTAATTTTAAACTTGCTTCCTCTTTCATTACCGAGGAACATGTTTTCACCTATCGTCATGTACGGAATTAACGCCAATTCCTGATGAATAATAACGATACCCTTTGCTTCACTGTCTTTGATAGTGTCAAACTTACACACTTCACCGTCATAAATGATATCGCCTTCGTATGTACCATACGGATAAATTCCGCTAAGAACATTCATCAATGTAGACTTACCGGCACCGTTTTCACCTACAAGGGCATGAATTTCGCCTTCTTCCACTTGCAAATTAACATTATCAAGTGCTTTAACGCCAGGGAATGTTTTGGTTATATTTTTCATTTCAAGTAATATCTTCGCCAATTGTATCCCTCCCAATTCAATTCTTTCTTTTTACGAATTAGCAGGCGGGTTTTGCCCCGCCTGCAATTATTTTTTATTTACTTAATCCTTCGTGATTACTGATTACTGAAGGTCTGCTTCTGTATAGTAACCGGAATCGATTAACAATGTCTTGTAGTTGTCAATATCTGCAAATACAGGCTCGCAAAGGAAGGAAGGAATGATACCTGTTCCGTTGTCATATGTTTCTGTATCGTTAACGGGAGCTTCTGTTCCCTTCATGATAGCGTCAACCATTTCAACTACCTTAGATGCTAATGTACGTGTATCCTTGAAGATAGACATAGACTGCTTACCAGCGAGGATGTTCTTAACGCTTGCGATATCACAGTCCTGACCTGTGATGATAGGCCATTCGCCTGTGTAGTTAGCTTCAAGAGAGTTAGCTACACCAAGAGCTGTAGAGTCATTGGAGCAAAGGCATGCATCAAGAGTTGTTCCGTCTGCATAGTTAGCTGCGATGATAGCATCCATTCTTGCCTGAGCTGCGTCTGTTGCCCAGTTAGCTGTAGCAACTTCTTCAAATGCAACCTGACCGGACTTAACTACTAACTTACCTTCATCGATGTAGGGCTGAAGAACGTCCATAGCACCGCCGAAGAAGAATCTAGCGTTGTTGTCACCGGGGTCACCTGTTGTTAACTCGATGTTGAAAGGACCTGCTGCGTTGTCAAGGTCTAACTGATCCTTGATGTACTGTCCCTGGATAGTACCTACCATATAGTTATCGAATGTAGCATAGTAAGAAACTGCATCAGAGTTCATGATCAAACGGTCATAAGCGATAACAGGGATTTTCTTTTCTTTAGCCTGCTCTAAAACTGTACCAAGGGAATCGCCGTCGATAGAAGCGATAACCAGCAACTTACAACCGGAGTTAATCATGTTTTCAATCTGAGAAACCTGTGTTGCGATATCATTAGATGCATACTGAAGGTCAACTTCGTAACCTGCTGCTTCTAATTCTGCCTTCATGTTAGCACCGTCCTGGTTCCATCTCTGAAGGTCCTTTGTAGGCATTGCTACACCTACTTTGTTAGAAGAGGAAGCGCCGCCGCATCCAACTAACATTGTTGCTACCATAGCAACTGCAAGAATCATACTCAGTAATTTTTTCTTCATTGTTGTTTATACCTCCCATACTGATATGTAATTTTGTTTACAAATGAATCTTACCATAGTTCAAATAGGAATAACTTGCAACCTTCTTCAAATTTTTATCATGAAAAGCAGAAAAAAAGAAACCGTGCTAGCACATTTTTGTGCTATGGCACGGTTTTTAAAACAATTTTATCCTATTTCATTTTCAAGAATCAGTTTATAGTACTTCACATACCCGTCAATAAAATGCTGCTCATCATCAATTCGTGTTCTGAAATTATCATGACGGATAAAGAAAGCACCGAATATCTTATCCGGTCTCTCCATGTACATGGCGTATTCCGGATAAAAGTAGCCGTCAAGCATATGCCATGCACGGTACTTAATCACATCCACAAACTCCTCTTCATCAATTTGCTGCAAATATTCTACAGATATGTTATTTTGCTTCATTCTAAGATACATATCATAGGTTTCCATCAGAAGTTCGAGGTATGTATGATATGAGGTCGGCTGATTCTTTATTTTAACGCGGTTTTCCCATGCATTACGAAGCGCAAAGGTAAAATATTTCTCTTCCTGCACATACTTTGTAAACTCATTGATGGCGTAAGCCAGCCAATGGTCCCTGTATATGACATAATCCTTTTCAATAAAGTAATCGATGCTTAATCTTGCAGCCTCAAGGTACTTCCCATCATTGGAAACATCATAAGCCTTTATCAATGCATAGGAAGACTCTCCGTCATAGTATACGGTACGAGTTTCTTCTTTTATCGTATAGTCATCCGAATTCAAAACATGGGTCATCTTTCCTGTTTCTTTGTTTTGCATATACAGGATTCCGTTAGCAAGCTTTCTGATGATCTCGGTAAAATTTTGATTACCGAACACCTCCATATGTTTAGAGAGGGCAATGATGGCAACACCGTTACCGCCAAGCTTAATCTCATTGCTTTTTTTCTCCACCACAAATGCCGTCTCGTCATCCATATAAATAATTTGCGTCAGCAAATAACCAATGGCTTTGTTCACCGTCTCTATCAAAGAATCATCTTCTGTCACCTCATATGCGCACATCATTGACCACAAAGTCCCTGTATGGCGGAGAATATTATAAGAAGTCATGGTTGCATGATAGGGCGGAAAATACCCATAAATAAATTTTCCGTTCTTTAGTATCTGCCTATTTAAATACTGAGAAGAAGAAGTCAGAATTACCTTTACCAGCTCAGGCGATAGCTCTTCCACCGTCTCTCTTCTGCCGCAGTGGATGCCCTCATCATAAAGCTTATATACCTGATTGTCAGAATCCATAAAAAATGATTTACAGCTAAACAAATAGCTGTACGGCAGAACAAAAGGAATTGATTTTCTGCCGTTCCATTCCATATAGTTGCTTACACGCTCCACATCAATGCAGGGAACGCTTTCGTATCCGGGCTGAGATGCCTTCATAGGAATCACCGTGTAATCATAAAGCCTGCAACTGTTTGCCTCTGCCTCTAAAAAAGCCATATCCATTCTGGGATCTAAAGAAAAGCCCATTCTGAAAAAATTCTGATATCTCGCCTCCAAAAATTTCTCTCTTAAGTTTGAAGAGAAAATCCTCTCAACAAAGTCAACAACATCTGCCTTAATCCAAATAGGCGTAAGCTTATACTTGTCGGTTACCATACCTGCTTTTTCACAGACTTTTTTCCAGGCGTTTTCAAAATCAGGCGCAGAAGCATGGCAAACTCTCGCCCTGCTCTTTCCGTCTGATATCGAGATAAATACTGTATATTTATACTCATCCTTGATATCTCCGCAGGTAATATTAACCGGATGCTCTTTGAGATATTCACAAATGTCTTTTTTGATGATATCCAGTCTTTTAGCAAGAGCTGCTTTGGAAAGCAGGGCAGTTTTTTCTGCTAAAAACTTTTTACTATGCTTGGTTTTCGGATTTACCTTCATATTGATCCCCCACACGAACAAATCTCATTACTTTTGTCTTTGCAATTGTTTTATAAAAATTTCAACTACCAATATAGCTTTAAATACTCATTCGCGACATTTTCTTCCAACTTGTATTCTTTCAATATTTCGTTCTTAACTTTGTCAATGTCAATACCAAGTTTCTTACAAGTTCTGATTGTTCCTTTAATTCCTTCTTTGATTCCCTCTTTGATTCCCTCGCTTTTACCTACTGATTTTGCTTCATTATAGTAATCTTCTAATGCCTTACACATATAATTTTCACCTTTCCCTTTCTGCTTGTCAACTGCCTTCTTTGCATCAATCAATTTTTGTAATTTCTTTGACTCCATTAAATCTGCCAATATCTGCCAGTCCGTGTCCCTCATTCGCTCTGCAACTTTATCGTTCTTAAGGTATTGTATAAAAGACTCTTTGTCGTTTCTTCTTTTATACAATTCAAAAAAATGGCCCTAAAGCAGTTTTAAAATCCTCTGTATTCTTTATATTAGATGCATCCAGAAAATGTATCGGTATCTCGGGAACCAGTTTCTTTATTTCCCCAGTATAAAACAAGTGTTACTACAGGACAAATCTTATCCTCCTTGTGATAATGATACAGGAATTCCCCTTCATTCCGGCTTATCTTCTCAGCGTTTTCAGAAGTTGCTACCTGTTCTTTCGCCTGCTTCTTATTGTAATTCGATATCTTCCTTATTTGCCTGTCATATTCCAGCGCCTCTGACAGCATAACTCTGGCAGGCATACGATAATCTACTTTATCCTGATTTTCCAACGCCCATACTACAAACTTAAGTCCGTTACGACTTTCTTTCATTACTACGTCTCGGATTCTCTCTGCTGATTGTCCTTCATTTGCCTTTAGCAGTATCGGATTTGTCTCTTCAAGTTCATCTGCGTGAACAACTTGTCTGCCACCGAATACACCGCCATTCCACAAATCAGCATAAAGCGTTTCGTCTTCCAAAAAGTTTCTTAATTTTTCATCTTTTTTCCCCATATTGCCTCCTTCCGCAGTAGACAACATAAGCTCTGTATTCATGTAATCTCCTGCTTATTCAAATAATTAGTTTGGAAAAAGCACGATTTCACATGATGCCCATAGGGCTGATTACGTTTTGTCTATGAAAGCCTTATCTGCAAAAAACGCTTCTGCTTAGGATACATACAAAACACATAGAATAAAAGATTTCAGAAATGTATGCTTTTTATTATTTATATTCTATCATGATATTCTGCACGATACAATGATTATTTTGTGACCATTTTGTGAATTTTGTGAAAGAATATGAAAAAACCGGCAAAGGCGGATTGCCTTTGCCGGTAGTGTCTAAATCCTATTATTTGTCTTCAGACTTCTTATTTTTTTTGTTTTTCTTGAGAGCCATTCCTGATGCACCTGCTGCGCCTAAGGATGATGTTAAGCTGAGTAACCAGCCAAGTCCTGCTAAGCCGTCGCCGGTATTCGGTCTACGTCTCTTACCGAGAACTGCAAAGTCATTACCTCTCTTTGCTCCGAGAACTGCATCGCCTCTTCTTGCGCCGAGTACTTCACCTTCTCTGTCATCATCATCGTCGTCAGTATCTGTGTCAGTATCCGTGTCGGTATCAGTATCAGTGTCAGTATCAGTATCTGTGTCAGTATCAGTATCTGTGTCAGTATCAGTATCTGTGTCAGTATCTGTGTCTGTGTCAGTATCTGTATCTGTGTCTGTGTCAGTATCATCATCACCAACAGGGATTCTCTCACCATAGTAGCTTTCACGGTCGATTGTTTTCACAGAATATCTGTTAGGTACATCTAAGCTGTCTTTTATTTCCTTCTGATCTACAATTGCTCCGTCTTTTACTTCCTTCTGGTCTACGGTTGCTCCGTCCTTAACTTCCTTCTGGTCTACGGTTGCTCCGTCTTTTACTTCCTTCTGGTCTACGATTGCTCCGTCCTTAACTTCCTTCTGGCCTACGGTTGCTCCGTCCTTAACTTCCTTCTGGTCTACGGTTGCTCCGTCCTTAACTTCCTTCTGGCCTACGGTTGCTTCGTCTTTTACTTCCTTCTGGCTTACGGTTGCTCCGTCCTTAACTTCCTTCTGGTCTACGGTTGCTCCGTCCTTAACTTCCTTCCGGCCTACGGTTGCTT
>JAFQQI010000034.1 GCA_017411305.1 Lachnospiraceae bacterium | reverse complement strand
TCAATCATTTCGGTTTTAATCTGATCTGCTTTTTCCGGATTTATGCGTAAGGATACATCGGAAGAAATCTCGTCTCGTTCCTTTAATTCTTGACGAAGACTTGCAACCTCTTCTAAAAGCTTTAATTCCTTCTTGGCTTTTTGATTTTTCTCAATTGCTTTTTCGTCAACAAGGTGTTTTACTGCTGGTGGAGCATCTTGGAATTCTTCTACGAAATGATCCTGAATTTGCATAACAGTTGCATCAGGAATCTCACTTTGAGTCAATACTTCTTTAATGATTTCAGGAGTGAGTGTAAATTCTTCCGGTTCACCGATAACAAGATCTTCCATTTCTGCCTCTTTTTCTTCCACAAGAGTATGGAGATTTTCCTGAATATCTAAGAGAACGTCATCACTTTTTTCGATAATGGGAGCGATGGCACGTTTTACAATTGCGTGGAAAGTATCTTTTTCTTCGGTTGCGGTACGCTTTGGACCACAGCCAAGAGCCGCTTCGATAAAATCAGCATGGGAGTCTTTGGCATCACGGACATAATAAGTAAGGGTATGTATGTCTGTGCTTCGTTCGATAAAGGAGGGGTATAGGAAACCAACATCAGGAACTCCTACCACCCAGTCCTGAATGCGAACCCCAATCCTATTTTCTGCTTCGCGGTAGCCAAGGCCTGGTTTTGACAGATTTACAGGGCAGATGGCGCAGAGAAGATAGGTATAGACTTCTTCGGATTCATCCAACTTCAAATCATCATTGGTTTTGGTGATAACGTCATAGGCATCATGGAAAAGCAGGATCAGGTAATTTCCAACGTAATCATAATTCTCAATAATCATATCGTATAAATGGGATAAGAGTTCAGGGTTACGTAGCCCGCTTTCACGAAGTCCTAAAAGATATTGCTGTTTTCCGCCAGCCTCTTCTTCTTCCTTGTTAAAGCTAAGCTCTAACAGGTTGTTACCGATGGTTCCTGATAACGCCTTTTTGGCTATTTCCAAATACTTATAGAATTCTTCGTCTTCCAGATTCAGGAATGTTTCATTTATTTCAACAACCTTGTTTTTGTTAGCATCTACATAGCATCCGCACATTCTTGTAAATGTACAGGCTTCCTTTTTAAAACGTCTTTTTAGTTCTAATATATCTTTATTTTGTAGCATATAGCTTCCTCCTAATTTACATGAAATCGTATTCGGCAGTACTATTTTATCATATTTTGGTGAAAAGGGAGAGGTAAAAATTAGCAATTTATAATGCTTTACTATAGGAAGACTTCCCGATATAATGTCAATAGACATCTTGTCGAAAAATGTTACCGGTGTGTAGTGAAACGGTAATTTGGAAACAGTAGAAAGAGAGGAGCAGAAAAATTGAACAAAAGACGCAGATTTACAGCAGGATTACAGGCATTATTTATGGTGTTGGTATTGGTAACCGTATTGGCACTTCCGCAGCAAGCAGTGAAGGCCGCTCCAGCAGAGGTACCACAGGCAGCGTTGGGAATTGACGTTTCACGCTATCAGGGACTGATTGACTGGAATCAAGTTGCAGCATCAGGAATCCAGTTTGCTATGATTCGTATTGGTTACCGTACACAGGAAACAGGAGTATTAAACGAAGATCCATTTGCAAGATATAATCTTCAGGAGGCACAAAGAGTAGGCATTAAAACAGGTGCATATTTCTTTTCGACCGCAGTAACTGCGGCCGAAGCAGTAGAAGAAGCAACATTTACGGCAAATATATTGGACAAGTATAAGATTACATATCCAGTAGCGTATGATTGTGAAAATTATAATAGTCCGAGTAGTAGACAATATGGCTTAGATAAGGCAACTAGATCGGTATTAGCAGTTCATTTCTTGGACACCATAGCAGCAAGGGGCTACACGCCAATGTTTTATAGCTCTAAGAGTGCTATGACGAATAATAGAGATTGGGATATGACAATGTTGTCAGCTAGATACAAGGTTTGGGCAGCATGGTATTCAGAACAGCCATTTCCATTAACGCCAGCTTGTACTTATACAGGAATTCACCATATGTGGCAGTATACGGATAAGGCTATTGTTGCAGGAATCAACGGTGGTGTGGACATGAATGTGGCTTATTTTGATTA
>JAFQQI010000004.1 GCA_017411305.1 Lachnospiraceae bacterium | reverse complement strand
AGAAGTTTGTGTAGGAACCATTTATCAATCATGGTCATGGAATGTAATTCATCCACGGAAATACCACGACGCAACGCTTCGTAGATGGCGAAGATTCGCTCATCATCTTGCTCATATATTTTACAAACCAATTCGTGGGAAGATAATTCCTTCATATTCTTATCATCCAAATAATCATGAGAGATTTCTGCACCACGAATGGCTTTTAAAAGTGCCTGCTCAAAGTTTCTTCCAATTGCCATGACTTCGCCGGTGGCTTTCATCTGAGTTCCTAATTTCCGACTGGCATAGACGAATTTATCAAACGGCCATTTCGGAAACTTGATAACAACATAATCAAGTGCCGGCTCAAAGCATGCAGTTGTTTTGCCTGTGACTTCATTCTGAATTTCATCCATGCGATAGCCCAATGCAATCTTTGCGGCCACTCGCGCAATTGGGTATCCGGTTGCTTTGCTGGCTAATGCGGAGGAACGGGATACACGAGGATTCACCTCAATAACAGCGTATTCAAAACTGTCCGGATTTAAAGCAAACTGTACATTACATCCACCTTCGATTTCCATGGCACTGATAATTTTCAGCGCAGCGGAACGGAGCATCTGATATTCTTTGTCAGCCAAGGTGACGGCAGGCGCAATTACGATAGAGTCTCCGGTATGGATACCGACCGGGTCAAAATTTTCCATGGAACAGATGGTGATGACATTCCCTACACCATCGCGCATAACTTCGAATTCAATTTCCTTCCAACCAGAAATGCATTTTTCTACTAAAATTTGATGAATTGGGGATTGACGCAAACCGGAAGATGCGATTTTTCGAAGTTCTTCCTCAGAGTCTGCGATACCACCACCGGAACCGCCCAGCGTAAAAGCGGGACGAATAATTACCGGGTAGCCGACTTGTTTGGCAAATCGCAAGGAATCCTCTAAAGTCTGTGTCACGATAGATGGAATAATCGGCTGGTTGATGCTATCCATAGTTTCTTTAAAAAGTTGTCTATCCTCGGCTCTGTCTATGGTTGTTGGATTTGCGCCGAGCAATTGGATGCCGTTTTCTTCTAAAAAGCCCTCCTTTGCTAACTGCATAGAGAGGGTCAGGCCTGTTTGTCCACCCAAGGTGGAGAGAATGCTATCCGGTTTTTCTTTTTTTATAATCATTTTTAGATAGTCCAGAGTAAGAGGTTCAATATATACATGATCTGCGATTGCCGAATCGGTCATAATTGTAGCCGGATTGGAATTGACAAGCACAACCTCCAGTCCTTCCTCCTTGAGAGCAAGGCAAGCCTGCGTACCGGCATAGTCAAATTCAGCAGCTTGTCCAATTACGATTGGACCGGAACCAATTACAAGTACTTTTTTTATATTAGTATTCAGTGGCATGCTTTTTCCCTCCTTCCATAAGGTCTATAAATTGTTGGAATAAAAACTCGGTGTCGTGAGGTCCTCCGCAGGCTTCCGGATGAAACTGTACTGAGAATCCCGGAAATGAGTGATAGGTCAGGCCTTCACAGGTTCCATCATTTACATTTATATATGAAATGGTAGAATCGAGTGGCAGTGCATCAGTCTTAACAGTATAGCCATGATTCTGACTTGTGATATAAGTCCTTCCGGATGATACATCTTTCACGGGCTGATTGGCACCACGATGTCCATATTTCAATTTTTCCGTATCACCATCATTGGCAAGAGCCAGAAGCTGATGCCCTAGGCAAATACCGAAAATAGGAATGTTAGATGAACACAGTTTTCTTAGTTCTCTTATAATAGAAGAGTTATCTTTGGGATTTCCAGGTCCATTGCTTAACATAATTCCATCAGGCTTCAGTGCCAATGTTTCTTCAGAAGTTGTACTGGAAGGAACAACGGTTACGTCGCAATCAAGATGCAATAATGAACGAAGAATATTTTCTTTGGCACCAAAATCCCATAACACAACGTGAAACTTTGGTAAACTTACTTTATGTTGTTTCGTAGCAGTGCATGAAACGTTTTTGACAGCATCTTTTATTGTCCAATTTGCAAGGACAGCACTTTCCATATGTGAAGGTAAAGAAGTAGACAAACAACCGACCAGGACACCCTTTGATCGTATTTTTTTTGTGAGTGCACGTGTATCAATGCCATATATTCCCGGAATATTGTTTTGCTTCAGGAAAAAATCCAAGTCAAATTGACTTCTAAAGTT
>JAFQQI010000033.1 GCA_017411305.1 Lachnospiraceae bacterium | reverse complement strand
GAACCGGATGGTCCCATAACGGCAACAAATTCCTGCTGCGCAACAGCTAGGTCAATCCCTTTTAAAACAGGGTAGGATTTGTTTCCGGTTTGATAGGATTTCTCAAGATTTTTGACATATAACATGGTAGTTAGTTCCTTTCATAACGATTTCTACTTTTTCTAGTTACATATTCTGACGTTCGTGTCAGCTCTATGCTGTAAATACCATATCAGATTGCGAAGAAGTCAGGGAAAGCTGTGTCATTTTTTGCAGGAGTGTTGTAACGTATGGAAAATTATTGCAAAAAATGTCATATTTTGCAGGTCTGATGTAAAGTTTGGTAAGGAAAAAAGTGTTCATATGTGTTTGGTGTGATATAATTCATGAGGTGACAATTTGCTAAGCAGATAAGAGAAGCAGATTGTTGGTGAATGAGGGAAAAAGAGGAGATGCCGTTGATGCTACGAATAGGAATATGTGATGACCAGAATGAGGCAAGAGAATTTTTACGTTTTGAATTAGAGAAGCTGTTAATTGAGGGAGAAGAAGAGATTGTTTATGAGTTTTCAACCGGAGCAGGAGCAGTCCATTGGCTGCAAAATCATCCGGGTGAGATAGACCTTTTATTCCTGGATGTGGAAATGCAAGGGATGAATGGAATGCAGGCAGCAGAGCGGATAAGAGGCTTTGATGGGGAAATGCTGATTGTATTTGTGACAGGGTATTCGGATTATGTGTTTGACGGATATCGGGTGAATGCGATGGACTATATGTTGAAGCCGGCACAAAGAGAAAGGCTACAGGAGCTGTTAGGACGTATCAGAAAACGGATTGCAGCAAAGACAGATAAGGAATATGTTTTCAAGAATACGGAAGGGACGTATCGTTTCCCGTTGCAGGAGATTTCTTATTTTTACAGTGATAAGAGAAAAGTGAGTCTGGTATGTCATGATAAGGAATATTCCTTTTACGGAAAGCTGGATGAGGTGGCAGAAAAGCTGGCAGGTTGCTTTGTGAGAATTCATCAGCGCTATCTGGTAAATCCTGAAAAGGTGGATTATATCGGAACAGATTGCGTTATAATGGCAGAGCAAAAGCTACCTGTCAGTCGAGCCATGAAGGAAAACGCAATGGCAAGTCTTGCAAAGTCGATGCTAGGAGGAATATAAGAATGGAAGCAACGATATGGGAAGCTTTATTAGGGTATTTTTTCATGACCGTATTGTCAGTATCGATTTACTGGTCGATAAGAAGCCTGTTACAGATAAAGAAAAAGTGGTGGTGTAAACCAATCTTACTATTGATAAGCTGGCTAATATTAGGCATGATTATTTTCATCGGTGATTGGGGAAATCTTCCGGCAACCTTATTAATCTTCATGCTTGGAATATGGAATTGCTGCGAGGGTTCGAGATGGAAAAGACTGGTAATAGGATTCATGCTTGCAAGTACCGTATTTGCTTTTAATGGTTTTTGGGATAATGGGCTGGAAATGTTTCTATTTATGTATATGAAGATACCTCATAATATGGTGACTCGCTGGACATGCTTATTATATAGAGGGGGGTATGCTCTGCTTTTGTATTTGTTTATTCGTTCGCGAAAGCCAAGAGCAGATTTTGAGCTGACCAAGACATTATGGAAGCTTTTGTTTGTGTTGAATCTGCCATCTTTAGGCATTGTATTGTCTTTAGTATTGCTTAGAAATCCATTTGGACAGAACCTTCCTACCATTCTTGCTGATTCTGCCCTTTTTCTAATCGCAGCATTTGCTATTATTGGATTAATCTGGGCAATGCTCGTATTGGAACGTCATCAGGCATTAGAGCAGGAAAATGCTTTAGCGAGAATGAACCGACAGTATTTTGAAAGTATGGAACAGCAGAACTTTGCAATACGAAGAATGAAGCATGACTTGACCAATCATTTGCAGACGCTTTTGGTATTGTCGGAGGAAAAGCGAACCGATTACATAGAGGAAATGCTCGGAAGTTCGACGCTTACGCAGACACTTCACTATTCAGGGGATACCACGGTAAATGTTGTGCTATCGGCAAAGGAAGGTATCATGCGGCAAAAAGGGATTCATTTTGTGCCACACATAGATATTACAGAGGAATTGCCTTTTGCTAAAGCAGATATCTGTGCGCTTTTTGCCAATACTCTTGATAATGCAATCGAGGCATGTGAGAAGCTTTCGGTGGAAGAGAGAAGAATAGAGATGGAGGCAAGGCTTGGAAAGGGGCTATTTGTGGTCAGTGTGCGGAATTCTTGTTTGGGAGCTGGTTCGCAACCTTTAGAAGGAAAAATGCCGAAAACGACAAAAGAGGATGAGAGGAATCATGGATTGGGATTAAAAAGTATTCAGGAGATTACGAAAAGATATGGGGGAAATATGGAGTTAAAGATGGAAGAGAAGGAATTTGAGTTGTTTCTATTTCTGCCAATAAATTCTTAGATATAAGATGATATGGAAAAAGGTCGCAAAGCTGCGACCTTTTTGTAAAAAACAAATTATTTAATCCTCAATTAATCGTAAACCGGCAGTATCGGTTACCGGAAGAGAAAAGACAATAGACTTAGCCTTGCTGTCTAATCCGGCATCCTTCATAATCGCTTGCATGATAGCATTTTTCTGTTCGGTCTTCGTAACGATGAAGACCATTTCTTTTTCAGCAGCGAGTGAAACACCCATGAATTTTTCAGCGGCTTCCATACCGGTTCCCTTGGCATGGAGAACAGTTCCACCATAAGCTCCTGCAGATCTTGCAGCATCCATAATCATATTAGTATATCCCTGCTCTGCGATAACAATAATCAGGTCATGAACGGTATTTTTCAAGGTTGATTCCTCCTCTTTTTGATAATCTTCACTTTCTAATAAGAATTGTAATGTCTTTTTTCCACCAATACTGCTTAGCGGAATGGTAAAGGCGATTCCTTCACCCGGAGCATCAATTTTTAATTTTTTCTGTAATTGCGTTTTGATTGTTTCCCATGAGGAGCCCTGTAAAACGGAGAATGCAACCGCTTTTTCCTTGGAATCCAGACCGAAATAATCTAAGATTTCACTGGAAACCGTTCCATAACCCAAGGTCAGATACATGACATGTAGGTCATTTTCACGGTATAGATCCAGATATTTATTTACAGCTTTTCTATCGACGATTGTTGTCATTAAATACAAATTTCCCATAGATAATCATGCCTTTCTATATTAGAATTAGAGCTCGATGATTTCCATATCATCATAAGCATCCAATGAGAGCGCAGGTGTCTGCATTGCCATTTCTCTGTGGAGCTTGTTTTCCTTTATCTTGAAGACTACTCCCATAATCTGAATGGTAATCAGCGGAGTCATGGCAACCATCGCAACAATACCAAATGCGTCAGTAATAATATTGCCGCCTAAGGCTTCACAGGCGCCCATTGCAAACGGAAGCAGAAAGGTAGCAGTCATAGGACCAGAGGCTACACCACCAGAGTCGAATGCAATTGCAGTAAAAATCTTAGGAACGAAAAAGGTTAATACTAAGGCAATGAAATATCCGGGTACAAGGAACCACAGGATAGAGATGCCGGTTAACACTCGAATCATGGCAAGTCCAACAGAAGTAGCAACACCGATAGATAAGCTAAGTCCCATAGCTTTTGCAGAAATTGCGCCAGAGGTTAGCTCTTCAACCTGTTTGGTAAGGACGAAAACAGCAGGCTCTGCCAATACGATAAAGTAACCGATAATCATACCAATCGGAACGATAATCCATGCATAGGGAAGTCCCGCCATAGTCTGTCCAAGATAGTTTCCAGCTGGCATGAATCCAACATTTACACCAGTTAAGAAAAGAACAAGACCAATATAAGTATAAATTAAGCCAATGATGATTTTTGTTAAGGTTCTTTTATTGGCATCTCTGGAAATCAACTGGAAGATTCCGTAAAAGATAACAATAGGAAGTAATGAAATTGCAATTTCCTCTATGTAGGTTGGAAAGCCTTGTGCAAACAGACTCCATAATGCAACCGTATCATTGATGACAGGAATGGCCTCAGAAACCTGCTCAGCAGATTCCGGATTGAAAATCATGCCAAGAATCAGTACTGCAAGAATAGGGCCAATGGAGCATAAGGCAATCAGACCAAAGCTGTCTTCCTCTGCATAACGGTCACTTCGAATAGCAGAAATACCAATACCAAAGGACATGATAAAAGGAACAGTCATAGGACCTGTTGTTACACCACCGGAATCAAACGCAACAGCCAAAAAGTTTGCCGGAACGAAAAG
>JAFQQI010000032.1 GCA_017411305.1 Lachnospiraceae bacterium | reverse complement strand
TGCCCTGTCCTGATTTTATCATAGGATGGGGCATTTTACACGAAAAAACTCTTTCAATTACTAAAAATTTATGGAAAGAAAGAGGAAAAGAAAATGGCATTTTTTACAACAGCAGTAACAGGTTTAAAGACAGTAGTAACAGCAATCGGCGGTGGTGTCGGTGTATGGGGTGTGATTAACCTTTTGGAAGGTTACGGAAATGATAATCCCGGTGCAAAGTCACAGGGTATCAAGCAGCTCATGGCAGGTGGCGGTATTGTAATCGTGGCTCAGACGGTGATTCCTCAGCTTACTTCCCTGTTCTCATAAGATAGATGGGTGGAATCATTGACAAAATTACTGACTTCATAAAGGAAATGCTGCAAGGGTGGGTGCTGTCCAATCTGTCAGCCATGTTTACCGATGTCAATGACAAGGTAGGCACGATTGCCGGAGAGGTCAGCAAAACACCAAGCACATGGAACGCTGGTATTTTCAGTATGGTTCAGACTTTATCAGAAAACGTAATAGTTCCCATAGCCGGAATGGTAATCAGTTTTGTACTTATCTATGAACTGATATCAATGGTAATCGACAAAAACAACATGCACGATTTTGATACAGGCTTGTTTTTCCGCTTTTTATTCAAGGCGTGTATTGCAGTCATGTTACTTAGCAAGACCTTTGACATTGTAATGGCAGTATTTGACGTGGGAAGCCATGTAGTGACAGAGGCGGCAGCACATATTTCCGGTTCTACAAATCTGGATGTGGAAGCAACGCTTACCACGATGTTTAATAACCAGATTGGAAGCATGGGAATAGGAGAACTGATAGGACTAGGAATGGAAACCATGATAATCAGCTTATGTATGAAAATCATGTCAGTCCTCATCACCGTCATTTTATACGGACGAATGATTGAAATATACCTTTATGTTTCAGTATCACCGATTCCGGCAGCAACCGTTACCAACAGGGAATGGGGAAGTGTCGGAACGAACTATTTAAAGGGACTTATCGCATTAGCATTTCAAGGATTTTTCATTATGGTATGTGTGGCAATCTATGCCGTGTTAGTAGCCGGTGTGGCAGTAGCAGGCAATCTCCACAGTGCTTTATGGTCTGTGGCAGCCTACACCGTAATCCTTTGCTTTAGCTTATTTAAGACGGGTTCCTTATCTAAATCAATATTCAATGCCCACTAAATGGGTATGCACACGAAAAGGAGCAGACTATGGCAATTTCAGTACCCGTGCCAAAAGACTTGAGTGGCATCAAAACCAAAGTAGCATTGAATCTGACTAAAAGACAGATTATCTGTTTTAGCGGAGCTGCCATAACAGGAGTTCCCATTTACTTTCTCACAAAGGGAGTATTGGGAACCTCGGCAGCTTCTTTGTTAATGGTCGGAATCATGTTGCCATTCTTCTTTGTGGCAATGTATGAAAAGGACGGTTTCCCGGCAGAGAAAATCCTGTACTTCATGATAAGGCAGAAGATACTGACACCGGGAATCAGACCTTATAAATCAGAAAACCTCTATGAACAGTTGGAGGAGCGAGAACGAATTAA
The DNA here is from genome assembly GCA_017411305.1 of Lachnospiraceae bacterium. Classification (GTDB taxonomy): domain Bacteria; phylum Bacillota; class Clostridia; order Lachnospirales; family Lachnospiraceae; genus Suilimivivens. The sequence continues at coordinate 1,322 of JAFQQI010000032.1, read as the reverse complement.
GAAGGAGGTACGTTATCTTGAAGAAAAAGCAGTCAGCGAAAGCAATTCCGCTAACGGGCAGTAAAATACCGGGGAAATCCGGTCTTAGCTTTGCAGAAAAAAAGCGGTTGGCTGAGCTTAAACGTACTCTTGCCGGAAACAGTAAAGAACAGGCAAAACCTGACACCGCACAGAAAACCATTACCTTTAAAAAGATGTTCCGTGACGGCATCTGTCAGGTCACTCATAGATTTTATACAAAGATGGTGGAGTTTTACGACATCAACTATGATTTGCTGGAGGTGGAAGATCAGGGAGATATTCTGGAAGAGTACAGTAAACTTATCAATTACTTTGACCCGTCGATAAAGTTTGAATTGTTTTTATTCAACAGACAGGTTAATGAACAGGCACTTGCAGACCAGTTCGATATTCCTTTGCAGAAAGATGATTTTGACGATATCCGTGAGGAATACACACAGATGCTACAACATCAGTCTGCAAAAGGAAATAACGGTATCATTAAATCCAAGTATCTTATTTTCGGGGTGGAATGTACCGGATATAAGGAAGCAAAGAGCAAATTAAATAACATCGAGAAAGATGTTGTGAGAAACTTAAATAACATAGGCACAAACGCCCGGTCTTTAGACGGAAAGGAAAGACTTCGTATCCTGCATGAGTATTTCAATCAGGGAACGATGGAACCTTTCCGTTTTTCATTTAAGGAATTATCAGAGTCCGGTAAATCCGTAAAAGATTACATTGCACCGCCGGGATTTGATTTCCGCTATCCAAGCAGGTTTAAGTCCGGCAGTATCTACGGAAGTGTGTCTTATCTTGATATTATCGCACCGAGATTTAATGACGAGCTGTTAAAGAAGCTCCTTGATATTGATGATAACCTTACCGTGACCATGCACATGCAGACGATGGACCCGGTAAAGGCTATCAAGATGTTAAAAGGCGCTTTGACCAACATTCAGAAAATGAAAATCGAGGAGCAGAAAAAAGCAGTCCGCAGTGGGTACGATATGGATATTTTACCTACGGACATCATCACGTATGAAAAGGATACCTTAGAGCTTTTGGATGACCTTAACAGCAGTAACCAGAAGATTGTCAAAATGACATTCTTAATTACCTGTTACGGAAGAACCAAGAGAGAGTTAGAGAACCTGACACAGAGGGTGTCCGGTATCATTCAACAGGCAAACTGCAATTTACGATGCTTGCAGTATTTACAGGAGCAGGGCCTTATGGCATCTGCACCGATTGGATGCAATGACACGGGAATTGAAAGGGTGCTGACAACCAAAAGCACAGCGATTTTGGTTCCTTTC
>JAFQQI010000031.1 GCA_017411305.1 Lachnospiraceae bacterium | reverse complement strand
CATTTCTCTCATCTTCCATCCATTCCCGTAATCCCTGACACATATTTACTTTCCCGTCCTTTCTGTACTTATTCTTCATCCTAAACCGAAACATCTCTTCTTCTCCCACATAATTAACTACCATTTCATAGGCTTCTTCATCCAGAAATGCGTAGTTCTCATCTTCTTCCATTAGTTCCTTAAGCTTCTTTTTATCTTTTGAAAAACGGATAAAGTCAAATACTTGCTTTACATCCGATTTCAGCATGTCCGTGTCTTTTAGTTTTCTGATATCAATTATCTGTACTGAATAATTGCTGATTTTCCTTCTCAAACTTTCCGGAATATCCCGAAAAGACAATATTTCATGTAACTCCTTCGGTCCGTCCCACTCTTTCTCCCCATAATATAAGACAAAGGTTATTGTTGGGGACAAACGGCTTGTCTTCCGAAATCCATATAAATATTCTCCCGGCGATAATCCTTTCCGATGTTTCCTGGTATGCTTACGAATCTGTGCTGCTTGCCGCTCATATTCTCCTGCATCATAGCACATAACCCGAAGCGGCAATGCATAATCAATTTCCTCCTGATTCTCAATGCCGATGATAGCAAAGTTTACACCAAAGGGGGATTTTCGTAGCAAATCCCTGTACACGCTTCTTTTCCACCTGCTTTTTTGTCGTCCTCCCCATTGACGCCCCAAATAGGTCCTTGTGTCAAGCTCCTGTAAGTCTTTTCCCTTAACAAACGGCTCGCCGTCACAGCCAAATGCGTTAATAATGTCCGCGTACCGCTCATTGTCGGAAAAGAAAGTGTTACTGTAAAAATCCTTCTCCATACATTCCTCCTGTATCCGCAGGAGCACAGAAATCTCCTGCTTTTTTACTGTGTAATTGGGTATAAAAGCATAGATTTCCTGAAATGTTCTGATATCTTATGGCTACTATATTGAAGTAACCCAATAAGACAAGAAGGCTGACGCCTGAATATAATAGAATACTTTATGCTTTGTCATAATATTAGCACACTGTATTTTGATATGCAAGAAAAATATCTTAGATATATATATTTAAAATGGCGGGGAGTTCCCCGCCAATCTGTTGTAATCAAAGACTACTGTAAATTAAGATAATTACTTTATTCTGAAAGTATCTTCTCCAGCATACCTACCCGGTTAAAAGGAAACGAGAAATAATATCCGTCTGCAAAATCATCGGTAAGTGCCATCATCTCTTTGGCAAGCTTTATGCCCGCTGCCTCCCCTTCTTCTCTGGTCATATCGGCTCTGTATCTTGCAAGCACCTCATCATTTACATCAATTCCCGTCATTTCATTCTTCATAAACAAGGCGTTCTTCAGGCTAACAAAGGGCATAATCCCGCACAATATCCGTGCGCCCGTCTCCTGCTTAATTATCCGTAGCCTATCTGCACTTTCCTTGGTGGATACCGGTTGAGTCAAAAAGAAAGTGGCACCCGCATCCAGCTTTTTCATCACACGACCAATTTCTACCTCAAGATTCCTACGATTCTGATTAATAGCACCGCCATAGCAAACAGGATTTTCACCAAACTGTTCTCCATTCATATCACTGATAATGCGCATCAGTCCCACAGAGTCAAAATTAAACACACTTTTTACACTGCTTCGTGCCATTCCGGGAACCGGGTCTCCCGTAACCACAAGGAAATTATAAATATGATTAATATGTGCTCCCAAAAGCTGGGAACGCATGGCAATGGCATTCTTATCGCGGCAGCAGATATGAGGCATAACACACATTCCTGTTTCCCTGGCTACCTTTTCTGCCATGAGCACAGAATCCGCTCTGGTTCTGCCTGAAGGAGAATCGGGAAAGGTTAATACATCCACTCCGCTTTTTTGCAGCAGGTGAGCGGCATCCATTAAATTCTCATCATTGCTTCCAAGAGGCGGAGCCAACTCCACTGCAATCAGCTTTTTGCCTCCTTTGCCTGCAAAAAAGGAATGGTCTTTCTTCAAGAGATTTTCGTCATCTGCCTTCCGGGCAGCCGTTTCTTTTTCCTCCCTGGCAAAAGAAACCCTTTCATGCATGGCACGGATATATTCCGGGGTAGTGCCGCAGCATCCGCCGATAATGTCAGCGCCTTCTTTTGCGATTTCTCCTACCTTATCTGCAAAATAAACCACGTTATGGTGGTCAAAAATCATACGATTACTGACTACATGAGGATATCCTGCATTAGGAAGTGCCGTCAGTATCTTTTCCCCTGATATATTCAGTTTCTTAAACATTTGCTTCATGTGTCCCGGACCGACGCCGCAATTAAGACCGATGGCATCAATTTCTTTTATGCTGTTTGCCAGACTTGCCAGCTTTCCTACGCTAAGGCCTGACTGACTGTAACCAAACTGATTCACGGAAAATTGTACAATCACAAAGGCCTTATCTCCGATTAGGGTAAGGGCATCCCTGATATCCTCCAAATCAGAAAAGGTCTCAAACACAAACAGCTCTGCGCCCTCGTCCAAAAAGGTTTGGCAGATTCTGACATATTCTTCGGAAAGCTGCTCTCTGCCGGCCTGCTGATAGTGGGCACTCTGGCCGATATCGGCAGCTACATAAACCGCTTTACCATCTGCCCTCCCCGGCTCTTTATCTTCACTTTTTGCATCTTCCGCAGCTTCTTTGGCTAGTCTGTAGCCTGCCTTTAAATTTTCCCTGACCTCTTCCCAAGACAAATGCAAGGCATAGGTGTTGGTGGCAAAGGTATTGGTACGCAGAATCCTGGCACCCGCTTTTATATATTCTTTATGGATTTGTAAAACCCTCTCAGGGTACTTCATATTGGCAAGCTCCGGCAGCTCTGCGGTATCATATAGTTGTCCGTAGTAAGTACCGAAAGCGCCGTCCATCAAAAGCTTTCTTTTTTTAACCTCTTGCGCAACCGCTGCAACCGTTACATTTATCATTTGTTACTGATACCTCCTCGCTTCCCACACCGATGGGACTGGTCAATAAACAGATTGCCTGGGAAGAAATCCCTTCTCCTGTGCCGGTAAATCCAAGTCCTTCCTCTGTAGTCGCTTTTACATTTACCTGTTCTACGGATATGCCCAGTGCATTTGCAATGTTGGCACGCATGGTATCAATATGCGGCCTCATCTTTGGTGCCTGGGCAATAATAGTAGCATCAATATTTTCGATAAAAAAGCAATTCTCTTCTAACAACTTTCCTACATGCTCCAGTAATAATAGGGAAGAAATCCCTTTGTATGCAGGATCAGTATCGGGAAAGTGCTTGCCGATATCTCCAAGTGCCGCTGCTCCAAGGAGTGCGTCGGATATGGCATGCAAAAGTACATCCGCATCAGAATGTCCCAATAATCCCTTTTCATAAGGAATTTCCACGCCTCCGATAATCATTTTTCTTCCTTCTACCAGTTTATGAACATCATAACCCATTCCGATTCTCATTTTTTACTTCCTTCCTTTTTTGTCATATCGGTATTTATTATAGCATATCTTATCAGCAATCACTCTTTTTAGGAGTAAGAAATTGAAGAAAATATTAATTGCCGGTTATCCTAACCTGACTCATAACTATGAAGCAGCCATAAGGGCTTTAGGTGCCCATCCCGTAACAACGCTTCATATCCCTGATTCTTCTGTCTATGATGGTCTTATTCTGCCCGGCGGCAGTGATATTGATCCTAAACTCTTCGGTCAGCTAAACTGTGGTTCCCGTATCATTGACGCTTCTCTTGATCGCATCCAGCTTATGATTCTGAAAAGCTTTGTGCATGCAAAAAAACCGATTCTCGGCATTTGTAAGGGCATGCAGCTTATTAACATCTTTTTTGGCGGTGACATCATTCAGAATCTTCCCACCTGTGAAAGTCATCAATATCAGGGTTGTGATCAGGTCCATGAAACCACTGCTTCTCAAGGGTCCTTACTTGATAAGCTTTATGGGAAAACCTTTTTTGTCAACAGCGCCCATCATCAGGGTGTCCGTTCCCCTGGCAAAAACATCCGATATATTCAGTATTGTCCGGATGGTGTTGTGGAAGGGCTTATCCATACTCACTTGCCCATTGTAGGTGTCCAATGGCACCCCGAGCGAATGTGTTTTTCCCTGAAAAGAGCCGATACTGTAGACGGAAGTCTGCTTCTTGAAGCGTTTCTTGGCAAAATACCCTGACTATTGCAAACGCAATACCTTTATCAGACGTTTACGAAGAACCAAAACCATAGCAATTTTTATTATGTCGGGAATCATAAAAGGAATTACACAAACACTAAGCACTGCTGCAAGTGACATTTCTGTGGTTTTTCCATAAAGGAACAGATACCATGCAGTTCCGAATGTATAGCACAGCAAAAGTCCAAGTACCATTGATATGCAAAGCACTAAATCTTTTTTCCCAAAAAGATGCTCTGCGCCCCACATAACCAGGGCTGCCAATAAAAATCCCAGTAAATAGCCACCGGTGGCATCAAATAGTCTCCCGATGCCACCGGTAAAGCCAACGAATACCGGAAGACCTATCGCTCCCATCAGCAAATACAAAAAAACAGCCATACTTCCCCTTTTCCCGCCCAAAACCGCTACAGCCAAAAAGACCGCAAAGGTCTGCAATGTGAAGGGAATTGCCGTAGGAATACATATAAAGGAGCAGATAACCATAACCACTGCAAACAGTGCAGTGTATACCATATCCAATGTTTTATTTCCTATTCTCTGCTCCATGGTTCTCCTCTTTTCTACTGTGAATCAATCTTCGCCTTCAAATCCTCCAGATACATCCATCTGTCCATTTTTTCATCCAGCATTTGCTGTGTTTTTTCTTTCTCATCGGTAAGCTCATTCAACTTCACAAAATTGGTTGCGGCTTTCAGGATATCTGCTTCTATCGTTTCTATTTTTTCTTCCAGTGCAGCAATCTCATCCTCTATCACTTCATATTCCCGTTGCTCTTTATATGAGAATTTCAGCTTAGCAGAAGGTTGTTTCCAATCCTTTTTGGAAATTGCTTTTCCTGTCTCTTTGTTTCCTGTTGCAGCTGCCTCTTCCTCCGCCAAAGCTTTGTTTCTGTAATCCGTATAGCCGCCTTCATATTGCCCAATCTGTCCGCTTTCTTCAAAAGCAAAAATTCTTCTTACCACTCTGTCAAGAAAATAGCGGTCATGGGAAACTACAATTACAATTCCGGGAAATTTGTCCAAATAGTCCTCAAGAACTGTCAAGGTGGCAATATCCAAATCATTGGTAGGCTCATCCATAAAATGTAGCCCTACCTCTGCACCACTTGATTTTAGTGGGTTTAACGGAATACACAACTGTGTTTCCTGTTCACCCTCTATATTTTATATGAAAGAAAACGCATAGTCAATGTTAACCATGCGCTTACTTATGTCCCCCAATTCCGAGGTT
>JAFQQI010000003.1 GCA_017411305.1 Lachnospiraceae bacterium | reverse complement strand
ACGCCTTTGCTCATATTCAATATATATACAGCGGATGGTAAGTTTTGTCAAGAGACAATAAATGAAGATATTTTACAAGCCTTTTTGAAATGTCAGTGATAGAATATCGTTAGCAAGGAGGGAAAGCACATGAAGAAAGAAACAAGAACCGTTGTTTATGATGACGAACTACGGCTCGAATCCTATCGCTTTGAGGGAACCCAGCAGCCTTTTCCAAACCATTTTCATGAATACTATGTAATTGGATTTGTAGAGAGTGGAGAACGCTGCCTTTCCTGCAAAAATAATGAATATGCGATACAAAAGGGGAATGTCCTTCTTTTTAATCCCGGTGATAATCACGCCTGCGTCCAAAATGATGGCGGAACTTTAGATTATCGGGGATTTAACATTTCTAAAGAGGTCATGTTGGATTTAACCGAAGAAGTAACCGGAAAACGGGAGCTTCCCGGCTTTTCCGAGAATGTAATTTTTGATGAAGAAGTCATCTGCTATCTACACCCATTGCATGAGATGGTAATGAAAGGATTATGCGATTTTGGTAAAGAAGAAAATTTGCTCCTGCTTATTTCCATGCTGATACAACGGTATGGACAGCCATTTGAAAACTGTATTCCTGAGTGTCGGGAGGAGATTGAAAAGGCTTGCCGATTTATGGAACAGCATTTTGCAGAACGCATTTATTTAGACCAGATATGCCGCTATGCAGGTCTTAGTAAATCCACCTTACTGAGAGCATTCACAAAATCAAAAGGTGTTACACCGTACAGTTATCTCGAAAATATCCGTATTGGAGAAGCAAAAAAATTGTTGGAGCATGGTTTCCCGCCAATTGAGGCAGCATTACGAACAGGTTTTTCTGACCAGAGCCATTTCACAAATTACTTTAACCGCTTTATCGGTTTGTCTCCTGGAGTTTATCGGGAAATCTTTTTAGCCAAGAGCAGTGGGGAGGATAAATCAAATGGAAAATAGGAATAAAGCAGGGCATTTATGCGCCTTGCTTACGATCATCATTTGGGGAACAACTTTTATATCTACCAAAATCTTATTGGTGGATTTCCAGCCGGTGGAAATATTGTTTTTCCGTTTCGTTATGGGTCTGCTTGCTTTGCTCATTATTTATCCGCATCGCCTAAAAACAACTACTAAAAGGCAAGAACTTACCTTTGCCCTGGCTGGTCTCTGCGGTATTTGTCTGTATTATCTTTTGGAGAATATCGCACTTACTTATACAATGGCTTCAAATGTGGGAGTTATTATTTCAGTAGCTCCATTCTTTACCGCCATTATGAGCCATCTGTTTTTGAAAGAAGAAGGTAAACTAAGAGCAAATTTCTTTATTGGATTTGTTGTTGCAATGATTGGTATTTTTCTGATCAGCTTCAATGGCTCAAAGTTGGAACTAAATCCTGTTGGTGACTTATTAGCTCTGCTGGCTGCGTTTGTTTGGGCATGTTATTCCATTCTGACAAAGAAAATCAGCAGCTATGGATATCATACCATTCTCACAACAAGACGAGTATTCTTTTACGGTATACTTTTTATGATACCTACGCTATTTATGTTTGACTTCCATTTGGAACTGTCACGATTTACCAATCCTGTGTATTTGTTCAATATTATTTTCCTGGGGCTTGGCGCTTCGGCATTATGTTTCGTCTCTTGGAATCTTGCAGTTAAGGTTCTGGGGGCTGTGAAAACAAGTATCTATATTTACATGGTTCCCGTTATTACTGTTGTAACTTCGACATTGATTTTACATGAGCAAATTACAGCTTTATCTATTATTGGTACGCTTTTGACATTGGCAGGTTTATTTCTGTCAGAAAGAAAAACTATGAGAAAAGAGGTTAATCATGGACTTACAAAATGAAAAATGTGTTATGGTAATTGACGAAAACTTGCCCCTTGGTATTATTGCAAATACGGCGGCAATTATGGGGATAACACTTGGTAAGAAAATGCCGCAGGTAGTCGGGGCTGATGTGATGGATCAGAGCGGGAACGAACATCTTGGAATTATTGAGTTCCCCGTTCCCATCCTAAAGGGTTCCACGGAGACAATCAAAGAAATCAGAGAAAAGCTATATCAGCCGGATTTTCAGGATTTAACTGTCGTGGACTTTTCTGATTTAGCTCAAGGATGTAAAACATACGATGAATTTATTGAAAAGATGGGTCATGTACCTGAAAGCAGATTGCAATACTTCGGTCTTGCAATCTGCGGAGCAAAGAAGAAAGTGAATAAACTCACGGGCAGTATGCCGCTTCTACGATGACACGCAAAAGCAGAACCATATCAAGGGTTCTGCTTTTGGTGGTTTAAGGAACGAAGCGAAAATAATTATTCTATTATAGGAAGTTTACTACGATAAATTTCCAGTTCTTCATCAGTTGGGATGTAATCGTCCATATCACCGTCGTGGAATTTTTCATATGCAACCATATCAAAATATCCAGTGCCTGTAAGTCCAAATACAATCGTTTTTTCTTCACCGGTTTCTTTGCATTTCAGTGCTTCATCAATGGCAACACGGATTGCATGGGAACTTTCCGGCGCAGGCAGGATTCCTTCTACTCGCGCAAAGTATTCGGCTGCTTCAAAGACATCGGTCTGTTTTACGCTGGTTGCTTCCATAAGTCCCTGATGGTAAAGCTCCGACAGAGTAGAACTCATGCCATGGTAGCGAAGACCGCCTGCATGGTTGGCAGAAGGGATAAAGTCACTGCCAAGAGTATACATCTTTGCAAGCGGGCATACCATTCCCGTGTCGCAAAAGTCGTAGGCATATACACCTCTGGTAAAGCTAGGGCAGGATGCCGGTTCAACGGCTATGATACGGTAGTCTGCTTCTCCACGGAGTTTTTCTCCCATAAATGGTGCAATAAGACCACCCAGGTTAGATCCCCCACCGGCACATCCAATGATGATATCCGGCTTAATATTGAATTTATCGAGTGCAGTTTTGGTTTCCAAACCAATCACAGATTGATGAAGAAGCACCTGGTTGAGAACGCTGCCCAACACATAGCGGTAGCCATCGCTTGTTACAGCTTTTTCCACAGCTTCGGAGATTGCACAGCCGAGGCTTCCGGTAGTTCCCGGATGCTCTGCAAGAATCTTTCTTCCAACTTCTGTTTCCATGGAAGGAGATGGTGTTACCGATGCACCGTATGTGCGCATGACTTCACGTCGGAAAGGTTTTTGCTCATAAGAGCATTTTACCATATATACTTTACAGTCAAGGTCAAAGTAGGAACAAGCCATGGAAAGGGCAGTACCCCATTGACCGGCTCCGGT
>JAFQQI010000030.1 GCA_017411305.1 Lachnospiraceae bacterium | reverse complement strand
TTCGCAACCTTAAAAACAGATTGGTAGCGAAAGCGGCCGCACATTTTATCCTTTTTGTCAACTATTTTTACAAAATAAAAAGACTCTTATATTATTTCTAACATAAGAATCTAATTATTATTTATTAACTAAATGACATTGTCCATTTACCCGTTTATCCAAATACATTTTTTGGAAGGGAATGTTTAGCGATAATGGATTTAGATGTATGGTTTCGCCTGCACAAATATCTCCCAGGGGAAATAATAATTATATATTTTTGCCCCAGGTAGAAGGCAGTTTATTAAGTAGTGATGATGGGAAATGTGCTTATACTATAAAGGTCAATAATATGAGCAGAATAGTCATTATATTTTTCTTAAGCTTGGCTGCATTGACCTCACTTTTGGGAAGCAGAGAAGAAGTTTTATTAGGATTGCTGATTGGAATAATCGGCAATGCCGTAGTGCTGTTACATAGCAATTATGCGGCCAAAAGGTCAGTGGAGCTTTTGGACAAAGTACTTTGTGAACAGGATGGGGCAAAGAAGTTATTAGACGAGGCAAATTGGTGGAGCAGTGTGGGGAAGCATTCGAGGAATTGAAAGATGGTTAAGGGTATAAGAAAGAAGCCAATATATAGAGGTATGTCGGTTATGTTGTTTTTCGTAATGATAACTTGTATGGTATTGGGAATGTCAGGTTGTGGATATAAAAGGCGTTATTTCCCGGCAGAGGAGCTTGCTGGTTATAGAAATCCTATTGTTTTTATGGAGGATTCGGAGAGTAAGGAAACTTACTTTATACATCCGGATGAGCCGGAAAAAAGATATCCGTTGGATTTCATTGAAATATTCGATTACAATGAAGAAAATCAAACATTTTTGTTTAGTACAGAGCAGGACGGAGAAGAATATATTGCTGAATATGATTTGAAAAACATGGAATATACATATCTGCTGGGAGAAAATACAATTGCGGAAAAAATTGATAAGACAAATGATAAATCTATAATAAATGCACATTATTTCCCGGAACAAGGCAAAATAAGTTTTACATATACAGATTATGATGCAGATCATTTAGTTGTCTATGATATGCAAAAGGAGACATGGATATATTATTTAAAAAAAGACCACAGTCAGACATATGAAATATGCGGCTGGAAGGATTCTGAAACGGGTCTTTTCTTTAAATGGGTAAACGATGACGATGTTTACGATATTATGGAAGTCGATGTCACGGGAGAAGCAAAAAGGATAAAGGGAAATGTAGGCAGGGATATTGTTTTTTCCCGGGATATGACTATGGCAACGGGGAACGGAGTTGAGAATTGGTTTGGCATATATGTGGAGCCTGTGGTCGTATGGGATATACAAAAAGATAAAGTAATGCGTTTCCATGAGAGTGATAATACGATGGCGCGTACCCAATTATCAGAGGATGGTAAGTATGTCATGCTTGCGCAATATGAATATGAAACAGGTTTATATTCCTTGATGTGTATTCGGATAAAGGATGAAAAGGTATGTATCATTTATGAAACAGAAGAAGCTATCAGAGATGTGCTGTGGTAAGGTGAAATAATGAAAAATACTGAAGCTCATTATTGGAGTGGCGGTGGGATTCTATATAGGATACAGAAAATATGACTTTGCCCGGATGGGTAAAATATATTTCTTGGAATATAGGTTAGCGCCGAGAACGGAGAATCCCCAAACGATTATTTATGAATATTGTTCGAAATATAGGAGATTTGCGACCGGTGATAGATATGAATTTGTAAAGTATAGTTAAGCCGGTATAAAGGAGAAATCTGTGAAAAAGTTTTTAGGGATTATGTTATTACAAATTATTGTTTTGGTTTTGGTAGCAGGAATTCCCGTCAAGCAGGGGATTAGCGTAGAAGAAGCTAAAGCAAGAGTCGAAAACAGTAATACTTACATATGTGAGCTGATTGCAACCACGGGTCCCGGCTGGCTCATTTATAAGGAGGAAGCTGACGAGCAGGGTGTGATGCTGGAAGGAAAGCTGCCTATTGATGAAATTGATGAAAACACCTTTTTTTATTTTGTTCATAATCGATTCCTGATTACCGGAGAAAAAGTTGGCGTAAGAATTGTGGATGAAGAAGGTAATATTGAAAATTATTACGGAGAAGATGCAGAGACGGCAATCAAAACGATTCAGGATACTGACGGAAGATATGAGTGCTATGATATCTTTTGTGTAGAGGATTGGGATATTATCACGCCCATTCAGAGAGAAAGTATATTCGCGGGCGTGGCATCAGATGAGTATTTGAATTTGTTTGATTTCTTTTAAATTAAGAACGAACCCTTAGCTGGGCAATTTCTTTAAAACGAATAATTGAAAAGGTTATCTTTATGGTGTATGTCGTAGGCATGCACCTTTTTTCTATGCTAAAATAGAATTAATTTAATTATTTTGCAACCTTTTGCATGGGTCAGGGGTATTATTAGTAGTAAAATGAATAAGGTGGATTATCATGGATAGTAATAATATATTCGGTTCAATTCTTTTTGCAATAATTGTTATAGTAGTAATTATTTTATTGGCATGGTGTCTGGGAAAGAATATTTGGAAAAGAAAACAAAAGAAAAACGGACAAGTAATTGAAGCAGAAATATTATCATGGAAAGCAATTATGGGACAACCGACCCGCTATGCTTTTAAGCTTACATATCGCGTTGGTGATGAAAACATCGTCAAAACACTGATTACAAGCGGTAGATTTGCAAAGAAATATGAGCATAAGGACCGTGTGCAGATTGTAATATTTCCGAAAAATCAAAAGGTGTGCTTCCAAGAAGAAACTTGGCTGGGACAAAATATATGCCTGACAGTAGCACTAACTGCACTTTTATCAGTGATTGCCGGCTTGGGATTTTTGGCAGTTACCGGGACACTTGCTTTTAGTGAAGCAGGGAGTGTTCCTGTCAATATGCGGTAAAGGCAGAAGCTTATTTCTAAACGGTGGAAATTTATTTACGCCGAATACATTTAATTGCGGTTTTTACTATAGTGAAGAGGTGTTAATAAAAATGATTAAAGATATCAGGAACTTATCAGTTGGGAAGAAAATAGTGCTTATCCTATGTGCACTGGCAACTTTCATTTTTGATTTTTTCTATACTAATTGGATTTCATATAGAATGGCATTATCCCATATGGAGTCTGAGTACTTTATTCCATTGGAGATATCTATTTTATCGGCAATCGCATTAGGAGTAATAAAGATAATTGAAACAAAGACACATAAAGTATTATTCATGAAATATATAGTGGCGATTATTTTCGTAGGAAGCGTCGTTGCATTTGTTTTCTGTGGTTATTGTCCTGCTTGTAACGAAGTGCATAATCCGATATATAAGTTACTTTATAAAATATTTACAGGCTCTGAATATGCACATATATGAGGAAAGACATATACAACGTGAAATTTCCTAGAGGATAAAAAGATATGAATAAAATAGGAGAAAAACTGGTTTTGCTGTTTATGACCTTACAAGCGGCTGTTGTAAGCGGATTTTATTTTTACAGCAAAGCGCAAAAATGGAACATCCGGGAGGAAATGACGGTTTTCATTTATCCGTTCTTTTCGCTACTGGTAACGGTACTTCTGATTCTTTCGGCATTATTTACTTTGGCGTATTCTGTTCAAAAAGTGAAAGAGACAAAGAAGATTTATTTTTTGCTGCCGATGGTTCTTATGGTGATTTTGGTAGGAATGACGGCAACACTTTTTAGTGAAAATAACTTGCGGGAATATAATTTTGTGAAGTATCAGGAGGCAAGGGAAGCGATAGTTGAATCAATTTTGGAGGGAGAGCTTTTACCCGAGGAAAACGGAATGGTTAGTTTGCCGGAGGATATGCAGGATGAGGACATGACGCGAGGCGGACAAGTATATATCGTTTCTTATAACGGACAAAGCGGTATTTATTTTTGTACCTTTACGGGTGTGATGGAAAGTTCTGCCGGATATGTATTTTTGACAGATAAAAGCTTTGATGTGAGTATGAATAATAAAATTGTGTTACAAAAGCAGTATGAAAAGGGATGGTATTATTGTGGGACGGACTAAGACGGCATTGCAGAAAAGAAAAAGGATTTGGATTATCGCGACAGGGATTATTGTGTTGATTCTAACATTTGTATTGGGAAAAACGATTGTTTTTGATGTAGTGAAACCGGGCTTGGTTCGGGAAGGAATAGACAGAAAAAGCGCATTGGAGAAATGTAAAGAAGAAAATTATTTTATGGTGCGGTTTAGCAACTATAACACAGGGCTAATGTACATCTTATCGGAAGGAGAAGATGAAGGTGTTGAGGTAGAGCTTACGGGTAATACTCCGCTAGCGGAATTGAGCGATGTTTTTCGTGACGGCAGAAATGAATTTTTAATATACGGTCATGAAATGAATTCGGAGAACAAGACAAAGAATGCTGTGGTAAACGGGTATCCTGAAGCTCCTTATACGATTGTGGTGGAGAATTGGGAGATTATCACACCGATTTATCGGGATTATACTTACAGTAAGCATGAAAGGTTTTTTGCGCCGAGCGGGTATTTTGATGAGTATGACCTTCAGCATGGGGATTATGATGCAGAGGATGAACGTAGCGCTGGTTGATATTGAGTGGTATTAATTTTTGATGTGCGAAAGCGATGCTGTAAAAAAGGAGTTGTTGTTGTGAAGGTTGCAAGGAAAGAATCAAAAAGCCGGCATATTGTATTTGAAATAATTGGATGCGTTATTGCAATTGCTTTTGCAGGTATGTTTTTTTATCCACTATATGTCCGTTATGCTGCAGGAAGCTATGCAAAGGAATTTGCGACAGTTTTAGATTCCCACGATAGGAAGCGGTACGATGATTTTTTTGAGGAAGATACAGTGTTCAAATATGGAGAGAACGAAATCCCTTATGCAGATGTAAGAGAGTATATTTTGCAAATACAGGACTTTGCAAGTATGGATTCTTACGGACATTTAGAGGAAGATGCTCAAATATTTGGAACAAAGAAATATAAAGTCAGTTTAATGTTGCCTGTCAGTACAGCGGAAGGTGGATATGGCGGTATTGCAGAGGGGTGGTTCATACTCTGCAGGAAGAATGTGCTCTTTTTTGAGATTAAGGAGGTCGGTTTTTATAATGTGGGAACCGAATGAAAATTGGAAAATTTATTTAACTTGTTTTATTCTAAGTACTGTATTAGGAATAGCATGGTTCGTTATTCATAATCCGTATTTATTTTATGAAGGCAAAACAATTCAAAACAAGGACGATGTGATAAGTCTTGTCTATGAAAACAGGAACGAATTGGAGCGTGCCATGAAAGATTGTAGCAGACTGGAGCAAAAGCGGGACATGCTTAGACAGATAGCGATAATACCAACGCCTTATAGAGGCGAAGCAGGACTTACCGATATGATTAGTGCATTTGGTATGAATGAATGGTTCGATGCGTTATCGGTAGAAGTGTTTGATTGTTATCGGTATTCTTCCGGCAAGGTGCATTTTATGATTGGATTTGAAACGGAAGAAGACAAAATAGAAGGCATATATTATGATTCAAAACCGCATCCTTATGATTGGCAGATAGAAATGCAAGAGAACGATGGCCTTTATACCCAGCAGGGGACTGCCAAGGTTTACGGGCAAGCATGGGAATATGGAACATACCAAATTGAAGATAATTGGTATTATTACTGTGTTGTTTACGGAGAAGACTTAGGTTTTCGCAGACTTTCGTAAAAAAATGCAAATTTTGCCTACCATTCACGCAAATTATAGTGTAGAATGGTTACCGTGCAGATTTTATTAGAAAATTAAAATATTTTTAATTTTTTGCAACCTTTTTGCTGCTTTAAAGGTATTTAAAGTAGAAGGAACAAAAAATACGTTTGAGAGGATGAGGAAGAGAAATGAAAAAAAGAATTGTGTTGTGTTTCCTGTTAGGACTTCTGATGGCTGCTTTAGCAGGCTGTGCTTCCGGAAAAGCAGAAGAAACTTCCGCGAAGGCAGAGACTGAAGAAGAAAAGGATGAAGAAGAAGCAGACGAGGAAGAAGAGGAAAAGAAGTCCAAGAAGAAATCTAAGAAGAGCGAAGAAACAGACGAGGAAGAAGTAAAGGACGAAGAAACGGAAGAAAAAGAAGACGAAGAAGCGAAGGATGAGGAAGAAGAATCCAAGAAAAAGTCCAAAAAGAAAGCATCCGGCGTAGTCCTTGGAAGTGATGAAGCAGAAGGCTATGACGGTTTTGAATATTTATATGAAGAAATTCTGATGACCGATACAGAGGAAAACGAAGAAACAGGTAAGAAGGAAAGAAAGTCCCTTACCGTATTTATGCCTGATGATGATTACGCAACAGCAAGCGGAAGCTATGCATATGCAAACTCTATGGGCGTTAATTTCAGAGTGGAATTGGAACCTTATTTAAGATATGATGCTGAGGATTATCTGCCGGAAGAAAATCTGGAGGAATATATTAACAGCAATTACGACCCTTTCTTTACTGCAGATTATAAAGACTTGGTAATCAGCGAAATTGAAGCAACAGATGAAACATCTGCAAGATGTACCGTAGAATATTGTGAGTATGATAAGTGGGAAGAGGCTTATCATACAACGTTTGCTACCTATTATCTGACAGAGCTGGAAAACGGCTATACAGTACTTGTAGAAGTAGAGATTGATGATGCTGAAGTAACAGGTAAGACTCCTAAACTGGTTGAAGAATTATCCCAGTTCTATCAGTTTGAAATTGACTGGGATGCAGACAGGGCAGAACAGAAGAGAACCGCTTATGCTGCAAATGAAACAGAAAATACATACTCTACAGGAAGTATGTTATTTGACCTTCCTTTGAACTGGAAAGAAGATACGGAGCTTTCCGATTATGAAACCATGGTATTTGCACCTGAAGGAGATGCCGAGTTTGCGGGATGTATGGTTTCCATTTACCAAGACTACTTAGGATACGATGAAGAATTGGATTTACAATCTATTCTTGAAGAAGACGGAAAAGCAGAGCTGGAAGAAGGCATGGATGCGACTGTTACAGATTACAACGCAGAAATCGTTGAAACAGGTCTTGGTGAAGCAGCAGTGATTACTTACTCCATTAAAGACGGCAGCTACAGTGCAAGCGGCGCAATGTATTTCCTTTCTGTAGACGGATATGCATATACCATGCAGGCACTTAAGACAGATGAAGCGGCAGAAGATCCGTTTATTGTTCTTGATGGTATTTTATCTACAGCACAGGTAAGATAGCAGTAAGTTTTATTTAGAAAAAGTAATGCAAAGATTTTTGGCGTAGGGTATAATATATGGGAAACAAGCGTATACCCTGCGAGGAAATCTTAAATGACAAATGGTATAAAAAAGATAACTGCGGAGGAGGTCATAGACAGGTATGCTGACATGGTATATCGGCTTGCCCTCCTCCAAGTAAAAAATAGGGCAGATGCAGATGATATTTTTCAGGAAGTGTTTGTACGCCTGGTGAAACACATTCATAAGCTTCAAAATTGGGAGCATGTGAAAGCGTGGCTGATCCGGGTGACAACAAACTGTTCCAAGAAGCATTTTGACAGGTATTGGAACAGAAATGTATCATTTTTGGATGAGACAGAAGAAGTTGTGTCTCATGAGAGCGGATATGAGGCTGTGGAGGATGATGGCTTCGTATGGCGGGCAGTGAGAGAACTACCGGAGAAATACCGTATAGTAGTGCATCTGTTTTACTTTGAAGAGCTGTCAATAGCACAGATAGCTAAAGCGACAAAACAGAAGGAATCAACGGTAAAGTCACAGCTTTTCCGGGCAAGAGAGATGCTGAAAACGTCGTTAGAAGGAGAGATAGTTTTATGAAAGAACAGTATCAGAGAGCGGTTTCGCAGATACATGTTCCAAGTGAATTATTGTTAAAGACCAAGCAGGCAATGAAAGAGGAAGAAGCACGGATTAACGGGCAAGGTCATAAGGAAAAAGTGATTCCCTTTCGTATGATATCTATGGTAGCGGCAGCAGTTCTTATGGTAATCATTGCTGTGCCGATGGTATCGGGGCTTCTCAGAACCGGAAGTGAAGAGGAAATGGCTAAGCCTCAGATGCAGCTTGCAGGAACGATGCAACCGGAGCTTGGGGCTATTCCTAAGGGGGATGTTGGACCAAAGCAAGTACTTACCGTAACAAAGGCAGATATGGTGCCGGAGGAATGGACAGAGACAGAAGAAGTAACCGTAGCCGGAAAGCTAATATTGGTGGCAACGGATGAGACAACAGGCTATTACATGGCCTATGATACAGAAGAGGGACAGATAGTTACTTCTGAAATAGCGGATAAGGAAATGTTCTTGAAAGAATTGGAGAACGAATTATGAAATTCGAAAACGATTATTTTAAAGTACAGATAGAAAAAAAGGAGCTTACTACAGAGCAGAGGGAAGCATCCAAGATACGATGGAAAAAGCGCCGCCCGGCAGTAATAGTGGCGGCGTTACTTATAGTGGCAATTTTGGGCGGCGTGGTTTATAACAGCGTGATAGCACCAAAGGATTCTGCGCAGACAGATGCGGGCGCTCAGACGGTAGCCACTGGTAACGGAGCCGTTAACGGAGACGACCTTGCAGAGGACAAGGTCAATGAATCTGGTGACAATTCCGGTAATAACACGGATGAATACGGACAGGTAGAAGGTGAATATGTAGCAACCACCAAGCTGGTATCGGGTTTGCGGGAAAAATATGCGGACAATAATCTGTACGGCTATACCTATGGCGAACCTATTGAAGATGTTGGAAGGGATGAGGCGATTACCATTCAATTAGGATATGATGTGGATGATTTGGGAATTGAGAAATGGACAGAAGTCTATGCTATATATCAGGACCCTGAGCTTACTTACCGGATGAATGTTCAATATGATTTTGATCCGGAAACCTATACCTTTATTATGGAGCCCTCCGATTGGGGTGCACCTTGTATGCCCCGCGTTCTCGGTGTGGATGTGGGAACTGTTATGAAGTATCCCCACAATGAGCATTACTTTTATGGTGAAGGTGCCGGGACAAGTTGGGGAAACTGGGGTACTGTATATCTTGCTTGCTATCGGGATAAGGAGACAGGAGAGGTTTTGGAGCAACCGGAGGTAAGCATTGTTACCTTTGAAGCCGAAATTGAAGAAGCACCGAAGCTGTCTTATTATGTGACGGGCGATGGCAGACTGCATTTTTATTGGAATGAAGTGGAAGGAGCTACAGCTTATTTTCTCTGCGAAATAGAGAAAACAGAAAGACAGGGATACCTGGATGATATGCTGACGATTGCTATTACGGAAGAAACCTCATGGACTTCGGAGTATCCGGAATACGGAGACAGCACGGCGAACGGAGCTTTTAAAATTTTTTCCATATCAGAGGATGAGTGGAAAGATGAAGATAATTACGAATATAATCTGGAAAGATATGAAGAACCGGGAGTTCCGGCCTCGAATTATTGGGAAGGAATGTTGGATACCGGTATTTGTGTGATTGCAGTGAATGAGGAAGGCACATCTATGGTAAGCAATATCTATGAGCTTTCTGAAATTGCACCGAAGTTGCCTTATACTCGTGCCGATTATGCAGAAAAGGAAAACGGATTCATTTCAGATTTTTACAATTATGATACTGTAGAAAGTCTTCCGACATATGATTATGTGACTATGTGCGACGGTTATACGGCCACCAAGCTGATTGACTATGACACAGAGAGCGCATATGTGGAAGATAAGAAAATAATACTATATGACAAGGAAACGGAAGAATCTGAAGGAGTGACCCTCAGCTGCTTGTGTGTTCCCTTCCGCGTGGAAGGAACCTGCTTCATGGATACCTTTGTAGTGGCGGGAACAGGAGAAGAAGGCTACAACGAAGCCAATTTCGAAAAAGATATTGCATATCTGAAGGACAGAGAAGAAAAACTGAGCCGTAAGGGCGGTGATGTAGAGCCTGAGTTTTCGCTGCAGTTTGCAGAAAAGGAAGAGATTTCCATTAAAGAAATCCGCAGAGTAGAAACTGATATTTTTGCAAATACTGCACTGGGAGAGTACCTTGCTGCAAACATGCTGGGTGGTGCAAAGATTATTGATTTAAGTGAGTTCCCCGAGGCAAGAGATAAGAGCTTTGTAGACGATGCCTTTATGGAAGCATATTATCAGAATCCTTTGATTCTTGGTATTAAAGGATATAAAATCAGCAAAAACGGTAAGAGCGTAAGAGTTGTTTACGAGGAATCCGTTGAGAGCCAGGCACAGAAGCAGGAGGAAATCAAAGAGAAGGTTTCTGAGGTTATTTCTGAGATTATTACAGAAGATATGACAGAGCAGGAAAAGGAACTGGCAATTAATCAATACTTATGCGACACCATTGTTTATGATGAAGATGCCCTTGCCAATGCAGAAGAAAATAATTTTATGTCAGTGGATGAAGAATTTAATGATTCTTTCACGGCATATGGTGCGTTGTTGAACGGGAAATGTGTCTGTGCCGGTTATGCAGCAACATTTACACTGCTTGCGCAGGAGGCAGGACTTGAATCTATTGTGGTAACGGGCTACCTTGACGGTTCCCTTGCACATGCATGGAACAAAGTAAAAATTGATGATGAATGGCAGATAGTAGATGTCACCAATAACGACAATGAATATTTTTTCAATGCCCTGTTAAATCTGCCTGCTTCGGTAGGTGATGATATCCTGATGGAGGATGAAGATTATATGACAGATATTCTCATCCCTAAGTATACAGGAGAAAGTGATGAGAATGAGTACTATCATATCACGGATAATTATTTCCCGACTCAGGAGGTGGCAGAGGCTCTGGAAAAGCAGCTTGCCGAAGACGGAACAGCAACTCTTCGTACGGACTATGAACTTACGGATAATGAGTTTTATGAAATCACGGATACTCTTTATGAATTGATGGGAGATGATACACAGCTTTACGGGCATTATTGGCTTGGAGTTATTTATCTGGAAACGGCTTCTTAAATCGTTTTTATAAAAGTTTAAGAGATTACACAGGATTTTCACAAATCTCTTATTGATTTATCATTTTATTAACTCTATAATCAATAATGTAGCAAAATGAGAGAAATATGGAGTTAATATGAGTGAAAATAATTTAAACCAATATGAGCCCGGCTCCGGTAATAACCAGAGCGGGTCAGGAAATAACGGGGGCGGCAACGGGAACGGGAATAACGGTTCCGGTGGTAAAGACCCCAAAAAGCAAAGCGTAATCTTATTTTTGGTAGCATCTTTGATTACGCTGCTTTTTATGAGCAGTTTTATGAAGCTGATGTCCGGTGAAACCGAAAAAGAAATCAGCTACAATGAATTTATTACCATGCTGGAAGAGGGAAAGGTCGAATCCGTAGAGATTGCTTCTGACAGGGTGCTCATTGAACCTAAGACAGAGAAGGAAAAACCCAGTCTCGCCATGTATCTTTACGGTGGTGCACCTACCATGACCTATTATACCGGTTTGATTGAGGATGATGATACGCTGACGGCCAGATTGCTTGAGCATGATGTGCCGGTAAAGGGGCAGGTGGCAGATTCCTCCGGAATGATTATCAGCTTTTTGCTGACCTATGTAGTGCCGATTCTTTTGATGTGGGTGTTGCTTAGCTTTTTATTCCGAAAGATGTCCAAGGGCGGCGGTCCTATGGGGGTAGGAAAAAGCAATGCGAAGGTTTACGTGCAGAAGGAAACAGGAATTACCTTTAAGGATGTAGCAGGTGAAGACGAAGCAAAAGAGTCGCTGCAGGAAGTAGTAGACTTTTTGCATAATCCGGGTAAGTATGTAAAAATCGGTGCCAAGCTGCCTAAAGGAGCTCTTTTGGTAGGCCCTCCCGGAACCGGTAAGACATTACTGGCAAAGGCAGTGGCAGGGGAAGCCAAGGTTCCTTTCTTTTCCCTGTCCGGTTCTGACTTTATTGAATTGTATGTGGGTGTAGGTGCTTCCCGTGTAAGAGATTTATTTAAGGAAGCGACCAAGAATGCTCCTTGTATTATTTTTAT
>JAFQQI010000029.1 GCA_017411305.1 Lachnospiraceae bacterium | reverse complement strand
GTAATAAAGAAGCATCTTGATGCAGAACTTCCGTTTATGGCAACAGAAAATATTTTAATGTATTGCGTAAAGAATAAAGGCGGAGACAGACAAAAGCTACATGAGGCAATCCGCAAACATTCGGTGAAAGCAGCAGAACAGGTAAAAGTATACGGTAAAGATAATGATTTAATAGAGCGAATTAAAGCAGACGAAACGTTCGGGTTGACCGAAACAGAAATTGGAAGTTTGTTGGAGCCTTCGAAATTTACAGGTATGGCGGAATACCAGTGTGAAAAGTTTGTTACGGAAACGGTTAAACCACTGTTAGAAAGCAATCAGCAGCGAGTTAATGTGTCAGCACAGATTAATGTCTAGGAGGAAAAGATATGCTTACATCAATTGTTGGAACAAACTGGGGAGATGAAGGAAAAGGTCGTATGGTTGACCTACTCAGTGAAAAATATGATATTGTGGTCCGTTATCAGGGTGGTAATAATGCAGGACATACTGTAATCAATGAGAAAGGTAAGTTTGTAATGAACCTGATGCCTTCCGGAATATGCAGAGAAAATACAGTTAATATTTTGGGACCGGGCATTGTAATTGATTTGGAACATTTATATGGAGAAGTAAGAAAGCTGTCTGAAAAAGGTGTTGCAGTAACACCGCAGCATTTGAAGATTAGTGATAGGTCTACCATTTGTATGCCTTATCATAAGCTAATGGATTGTTTGGAGGAAGACAGACTGCTGGATAAGAAATTCGGTTCTACACGAAGAGGTATCTCTCCGGTATATGCAGATAAATATATGAAGAAGGCATTGCGTATGGGAGATTTGTTGCACATGGAATGTCTGGAGGAGCGGTTAGAAGCTCTTGTTGAATGGAAAAACCTGACTGTGGAAAAAGGGTATGGACATGAGCCTATTGAAACAGAAGAAATGCTTACATGGTTACAGACCTATGGAGAGTTCTTTATTCCGTTCATCTGTGATACGACTGAGTATTTGGAAAATGCCATTGCAGAAGGAAAGTCCGTTATGTTTGAAGCACAGCTTGGTGCTCTCAGAGATATTGATTTTGGAATTTACCCATATACTTCTGCATCTACAACATTGGCATCCTATGCGCCGATTGGTGCAGGCGTACCTTTTGCGAAGCTGGATGAAAGTATAGGAATAATGAAGGCTTATTCAAGCTGTGTAGGAGAAGGTCCGTTTACTTGTGAGCTGTTTGGCGATGAAGCGGAAGAACTTCGTGCAGCCGGCGGAGAGTATGGCGCAGCAACGGGACGACCCAGAAGAGTAGGCGGCTTTGATGTTGTGGCTTCCAGATATGGTACAAAAATGCAAGGTTGCACATATGTGGCACTAACAAAATTGGATGTACTTTCCTATATGGATAAAATTCCTGTATGTGTAGCATATGAAGTTGATGGGCATAGAGTAGAGACATTTCCGTCCGGTATAGAAGAGTTAAATAACGCAAAGCCGATTTATGAATACATGCCGGGATTTCAATGTGACATAAGTAATTGCAGGACAGTGGATGACCTTCCGAAGGAAGCATTGGAATATATAAGATACATTGAAAAAGTGATTGAGTGCCCAATAAAGTATGTATCTGTCGGTGCTGAGCGTGATGCATATATCACTATGTTTTAAGAAAGGGATAACATGCAAAATCAAAAGATATTAATTTTAAATTTTGGCGGACAGTATGACCAGCTGATTGCCCGTAGAGTAAGAGAATGTAAAGTGTATTGTGAAGTTAAACCGTATACTATGACACTTGCGGAAATTAAAGAGTTCAATCCTATCGGTATCATTTTTACAGGTGGACCTGACAGTGTGTATAAAGAGAATTCTTATCATCCTGCAGAGGGGATATTTGAATTAGGTATACCGATTTTGGGTATTTGTTATGGCTGTCAGTTGCTGGCACATGATCTGGGTGGTGCGGTTAC
>JAFQQI010000028.1 GCA_017411305.1 Lachnospiraceae bacterium | reverse complement strand
TATTTTAAACGGCATGGAAATGGTGGTAGGCGGTAGCATCATCATACCCATACCCATCAGCACGGAGGATACCACCATATCAATCACAATAAACGGAATATATATGATAAAACCAATAATAAATGCCTGCCGCAGTTCGCTGATAATGAAGCTTGGTATCAGCACTGATGTGGGAATCCCTTCAAGAGTGCCATCCCATTCTTCCCCGCTGATTTCCAAGAACATCCTGACATCTTCTGTCTGAGTCTGCTTGTACATAAAGTCACGAAGAGGTGCTACTCCCGCTTCCATGAATTCCTCCTGGGTCAGTTCTCCTGCTTCAAAAGGAATCACTGCTTCCTCATAAATCTCCGTTACATAAGGTCTCATGACGAAAAAGGTTAAAAACAAAGCTAACCCAATCAACACCTGATTAGGAGGTGCTGTTTGGGTATTTAATGCTGCTCTCGTAAAATGCAGAACAATAATAATTCTGGTAAAAGAGGTCAGCATAATCAGCAGTGTCGGTGCCAGCGCAATTAAAGTCAGGGTAATCAAAATCCTAAGGGTTCCGTTTACCTGTCCGTTATCGTCTGTAAATGTCACTGTCAGATTATTCGCGATATTCAGTTCTCCCAATTCCTCTGCCGACTCTGCGCTTCCCGGTTCTTCAATATTGGTTCTCTCCTGCGTATCACCCGTTAAATTATAATCAATTTCACCTGCATACGCAGTACTTGCGGGAATAATGCAGAATATGCCCACCATAAGCAGCAGGCATATTATCTTACTTATTCTTTTTACGGCAAAAAATTTCCTCATATTGCCAATTTCCTTAGTCATTATCTTTTCCGTTTTGTTTCTTAATTTTATCCAGTATGTTTCCGAAATTCACTTCTGAAGGCTGCTTTTCCCAAACAGCAATTTCCTCTTCTGAAAGTTCAGACAACATATGGATTTCATCTTTTCCTATTGCAATTACCAGATATTTATTGCCTGCACGGACTATCTGCACATACTTATTTCCCGTAATGCGCAACGTCTCGATTACCTCTAAGTTCCCACTGGCCATCTTATTCTTTTGATAGCCGGCAATCCATTTGGTTGTGGCATATGTAATACCCAGCACAAAAACAAACAGAATAAGCACTGTTATAAACTGCAGATAACTTTCTGTGGTACTTATCCCTGTAAGCAGCATAATTAACCAACTACTTTCTTCACTGCTTCCAGAACACGGTCAGGCTGGAAAGGTTTTACGATAAAGTCCTTTGCACCGCCCTGAATTGCTTCAATAACCATTGCCTGCTGACCCATTGCAGAACACATAATTACTGTAGCGCCCGGATCTGCTGCTTTAATATTTTTCAGCGCCTTGATGCCGTCTACTTCAGGCATGGTGATATCCATAAGAACCAAATCAGGCTTAAGCTCATTATACTTTTCGAGAGCCTTTGCACCGTTTTCTGCTTCACCTACTACATTGTAGCCATTCTTTGTAAGAATGTCCTTAATCATCATACGCATAAATGCTGCATCATCCACGATTAAAATATTTTTTGCCATATCTTTTCTCCTAACTTTTATTTAATGATTTCTGTTACCCTGATACCAAAGCTTTCTTCAATTACTACTACTTCGCCCTTGGCAACAAACTTACCGTTTACCAATACGTCTATAGGCTCACCGGCAATCTTATCAAGCTCGATAATCGTACCCGGTGCAAAATCAAGAATTTCTGCAATGGACTTCTTGGTTCTTCCAAGCTCAACCGTAACCTCTAACGGTACATCCATAATAAGTCCGATGTTTTCCTGACCGGCTACGGCACCTGCGCCGCTGTTAAAGCTCTGGAACTGAGCCGGCTGAATATTCATACTCTCCTGGGGCATTCCCATCATACCCATGCCCATTTGCGGCATTTGCATGTTCATCATGCCCATGGGAGCCATTCCCATCTGTGGCATACCTGCGGGATTCATGCCCATTGGATTCATACCCATCGGATTCATACCCATATTCATGCCCATCGGGTTCATACCCATCGGATTCATATCCGGTTGCGGCATTCCCATTCCCATGTTCATCTGACTCATATCCTGCTGAGGCATTTCTGCAACAGGCGGTACATAAGGTTGTGGTTCGGGAGCTGCCGGCGTAGGTGCCGGTTCCGGTTCTGCTTCCGGCATCTGCGTTCCCATGAACATATCATACAGGCTCTTGGCAAAGTCTATCGGATAAAGCTGCATGATAGTACTGTCTACCAAATCTTCAATCTGCATACGGAATGCAATCTTCACAAAAGTTCCTGCTAAAAATTCAGCAATGTCATCTCCGTTGTGGAAATCCTGTAAATCCACTCTGCTAGCTTCCGGAGGACTGATATCAATCATCTTTCCCAACATGGTCGAAAGTGAGGTGGCTGCAGCTCCCATCATCTGGTTCATCGCCTCAGAGATTGCACTCAAATGCAGCTCTCCCAGTTCTCCGTCAGTATTACTGCCGTCACCGCCCATCATCAGGTCTGTAATTACCTTGACATCATGCTCCTTAAGTACCATGATATTGGAGCCGTCAAGACCTGCCGTATACCTGATTTGGATAAATACACAGGGTCTTTGATAATCCTCTATTACCGATGCCCAGTTGGCAAGTGTTACTACAGGTGTTGTAATATTAACTTTTCGATTAACAAGGGAATATAAGGTAGTGGCCGAAGATCCCATACTGATGTTGGCAATCTCACCAATGGCATCCTTCTCCGTATCTGTCAGCAGGCTCTCATCAACCGTTGCTGATGATGCCGGCGCCGGTTCAGGTTCATCCTGACTTCCCATATCCCCGGACAAATCCATGCCACTAAGGAGTGCATTTATTTCGTCCTGTGATAATATTCCGTCCATGCCTTATCCCTCCTCTCTTATGACTTCTGTTACCCGTACAGCATATTTATCTTTGCTGGAACCCGGTAACGCCTTGAATTTTCTAATATTTCCGACGTAAACCTCCATTTCGGAAGATACATCGGTATTCAACCTGATAATATCACCCGGTTGCAAATTAATAAAGTCATTTACTGATACCTGACTCTTACCAAGAACTGCTTTTACCGGGATATCTATTCTCTTAATCAGGGCTTCTATATGCTCTTCATAGTTCTCCGCATCTTCCTTCTGCATCGTAGAGAACCAATACTTGGTATTGAGCTTATCCATAACATCTTCCAGCGTAAAGTAAGGAAGACAGATATTCATAAGTCCCTCTACATCACCAATCTTAACATTCATGGTGACAATCGCTATCATATCACTGGGTGCAATTACCTGCGCAAACTGCGCATTGGTCTCAATTCGCTCCATAACCGGATTGATGTCAAGTACGTTTTTCCAGGGTTCACGCATCAACTGCATGCAAATAATAATCAATTTCTCTAAAATTGTCATCTCAATTTCGGAAAAATCTCTCGTCTTTTCTAATGGTGCTCCCTGACCTCCCAGCATACGGTCAATCATGGCGAATCCAAGATTGGTCGCAAGTTCTACGATAATAGTGCCGCCAAGGGGATGGAAATCCACAATTCCCAAAATAACGGGATTGGAAAGAGCATTGGTAAATTCTGAAAAGGTGACCGTTTCTGAGCTGGTAACACTCACCTGCACATTTTTTCTTAAATATACCGGAAGATTAGTGGAAATCAGTCTTCCGTAATGCTCATATATAATTTCAAGCGTTCGTAAATGCTCTTTGGAGAACTTAGCCGGACGCTTAAAGTCATAATCCTTTACTTTCCTGTCTCCCGACTCCTGCATTTGCTCTACATCCAGTTCACCGGTGCTTAGTGCCTGCAATAGGTTGTCTATTTCACTTTGAGACAGTACCTCGCCCATGAAGGTTCACCTCCTTCATTTTTCTTTTTCTTTCTGCAAAGCTTCTTGCAGAAATATTACTGATACAGAGGAATAATCGTTACATCATAGATGAACTTGGAATTAAATAAAGTCTGGATTCTCTCCAAAATCTGTTCCTCTATCAGTGCTCCGTTATCCATAGCCTGTTCCATGGTATACTGTGCTATTACACTGTTGATTTCTCCCTTAATCAGACTTTCTCTTGAAGTAAGATCACTGTAAGCCTCATAATCCTCATCCTTGGAGTTCATGGATAAAGTGACGGATACCAGCGCGTAATGCGCCTTACCGTCTTCCCCGTTCTTTAATGGGATAGTCATTTCGGCAATATCATAGGTTACTACATCTGCGATGGAAACCTGTACTGCTTCCTCTTCCGTATCTAAATCAAGAGCAATGGCAGCTGCAATATCCGTTACCAATGCGGCTGTCTTTTGATTGGTTCCGAATACGCTAAACAACGTAATGGAAGAAATCACGATATTAACAATTAACAATGACAAAATTACAATCGAAATCAAATTTTTCTTCATAATATCTTCAACCTTTATCTGAAATTAAATCCGCTAGTATGTACTAAGAGAATTATAAATTCTGATTTCCACACGTCTGTTCTTGGCTCTTCCTTCCTCCGTAGAGTTATCCGCAATGGGCACATATTCGCCCATACCGGAATGCTTAATGCTGGCAGGATCAAGTGTGGTATTATCTTTCAGGTAATAGAATACGGAAAGTGCACGTCCTGTGCTGAGTTCGTCGTTGTTGGAATACTTCGCTCCCGACATAGGAACGTTATCCGTATGTCCTTCAATCTCAATCTTACCTGCACTATACTTCTGCAGAATAATTCCAACCTGATTCAAAATGGGAAGAGACTCTTCTTTTAGTTCCACACTTCCCGAATCAAACAATACCGCACCATTTAAAGTCAATTGCACATACTGTGCGGTAAATGTAATATCTATCTCTTTATCCAGATTCTTTTCTTTCAGAGCTTCCTCAACCTTCTCAGCCAGTTCTTCAGACTCTTCCAGCTTGGCCTGTTCCATTGTTTCTGCCATGGATTCCAAATCTTCCGGAATGGTTTCTCCCTCGTCATCCCTGCCGGTACTGTTAATGTATTCATCCAGCTCATTTAATTGGCTGACTCCGTTACTAATTAATACCCCGTCTCCGATTGCCGTAGCTCCTGCTGAAAAAATACTGAAGGTTTGATTAAAGGATGCTGCCATCAGTTCAAATTTCTGTGCATCAATAGATGACATGGAAAACAACATAACGAAGAAACAAAGGAGCAGGTTCATAAGGTCGGCAAATGTGGCTTGCCACGCCGGCGCGCCTTTGGGCGGTTCTTCCGGTTTCCTTTTAGCCAAGTTCCTCACCTCCGTCACTTTGCGTTGCCCTTTCGGCCGGTGCAAGGAAGGACTTCAGCTTTTCTTCAATGACTCTGGGGTTTTCGCCTGCCTGAATGGATAAAAGACCTTCAATCATAATTTCCTTCAGCATAATTTCACTTGCGTTGTTTGCTTTCAGTTTACCTGCTACAGGTGCACAAATCCAGTTGGCAAGCAAGGAACCATACAGCGTAGTAATAAGCGCAACTGCCATGGAAGGACCAATACTGGAAGGATCATCCATTTCATAAAGCATGTTAACAAGACCTACCAGCGTACCAATCATACCCCAGGCAGGTCCCATAGACCCTAAATCCTCCCAAAAGGCTATTTTCTTTTTATGTCTGTCTTCGATACTTATCAGCTCTGTTTCCATGATGGCACGTACCAGTTCCGGGTCAGTACCGTCAACAATCAGAAGAATTCCTTTTTTCATGAATTCATCGTCCAACTCTCCCGCGGCTTCTTCCAACGAAAGAAGCCCTTCCTTACGAGCGACATTGGATAAGTCGATAATCTTCTGAATCATAGCACCCATATCAATCGTCGGTGCTTTGAAAACCAGCATAAAGCTCTTAAAGCCGGCTATGTAATCCTTCATAGAATACATTGCCATGACAGCAAAAAAGGAACCGCCGAAGGTAATAATCGCCGAAGGAACATCGATATATCGACCTATGTTATTGATACCTGCATTGTCAATAATACCGTATACGCACATGACAAAGCATAAAAGCAAGCCCAAAATTGACGCTATATCCACAATCTGCACCCATTTTTGCGTTAATGCGCAAAAATATCCTTTCTATACGATTTTACAAGATTTTTCACTTCTTGTCTACTTTCTTTTACAATTATTTTTCTTCCTGTGGTAAAGGAAATCACCGTATCGGGTGTTTCTTCCACCAATTCCATTAAATCCGGGTTGACCAGTACTTTAGTACCATTGATCTTAGTCACCTCTATCATAGTCCACCTCCTGCGAAGGCAAAATTCAAAAAACGCCTAAAGGGAACCGGTATTTCTCCGGTTCCCTCGCCATATCCAGTTGGGTTACTTCAAGTAGTTATTATCTCTTAAGGTTTGTTAATTCCTCAAGCAATGTATCTGATACCGTAATAATACGGCTGTTTGCCTGGAAACCTCTCTGTGTGGTAATCATTTCCGTAAATTCTGAGGAAAGATCCACGTTACTCATTTCCAAAACGCCGGTGTTCATATAGCCGCCGCCTGTTGTGATATCTACACCGATTCCGTCAAACTCGCCTGAGTTCATGGTAGCGGAATACAGGTTATCTCCTTCTTTTGCAAGACCGGAGGCATTGGCAAAGGTTGCTACTGCAATCTGTCCTAAAAGTCTGGACTGACCGTTGTCGTATGTAGCGTAAATCATACCGTCCTTCTGCACGTTGAT
>JAFQQI010000027.1 GCA_017411305.1 Lachnospiraceae bacterium | reverse complement strand
GGTGTGCTGTCAAGGATATAACCCTCTGCCGCTTTTGTTTCCACAACAAAGTATTTAATATCCTCTACGAAATTGCCATCCTTAAATACAGCAATCGGAAGTTCCTTAGACTCTGCGTGACCATTCTTGTCTGTTACAAGTGTCTCAATTACCTTACCGTCCTTATCACGGATTTCAAATTCTACACCTGCAATGCCCTTGCCTGTCACTTCATCGGTTTTCTCAATGATGATTTTACCGCTTACAAGCTCGTCCTTCATGGATACCTTCTGGATTTCCTTTGTGTTCTCCACAGTAAACTTCACTTCATTAGCAATCTTATAACCATAAGGAGCTGCTTCTTCACGAAGGATATACTCTCCAACAGGAATACGCGAGGTAATGTGAGTCTCCCCGTCAGACTTCCATGTTTCCACTACATTACCGTCTTTGTCGATAATGGAAAGGGTTGCACCCTTTAACTCATATTCCCCGGTAATATCTGTTTTGGAGATTTCAAGCTTTGTAGGATAGTTTGCAAAAGCAGCTTCCAACTCAATAACCTTCACATCATCACCCTGATAAGAAGCGTCTAATACAAAGATTTCCTCATTCAATACATATCCCTTTGGTGCTTCAATCTCTTTCACATAATACTGTCCAAGAGGAAGGTCACTCACAAATACACACTTACCATCTGTACCTGTCACAGCCTTTTCCACAAGGGTATCTTTAGCAACGATAATTTTACCGTCTGCATTTACAATGTC
The DNA here is from genome assembly GCA_017411305.1 of Lachnospiraceae bacterium. Classification (GTDB taxonomy): domain Bacteria; phylum Bacillota; class Clostridia; order Lachnospirales; family Lachnospiraceae; genus Suilimivivens. Next base: position 2,954 of record JAFQQI010000027.1, on the reverse strand, counting down.
CTCTGCCGCATAAAGACCAAAAATTGCTCCTTCAAGCTCTTTCTTAGTCTCTGCATCTGTCTTAATTACAGTTACCTGCACCTTCTGTCTTGCATTGGTTACTTCCATACCTGCATAAACCACTTCGGTATACTGATCCACATAAGATAAGTCTGCCATAATAGGCTCGCTGTCTAATACAAATCCTTCTAAAGTCTTTGTTTCGATAAGATAATACTTACCTAATGGAAGATTCTCAATGCTTGCAATACCCTTATCATTTGTTACGATTTCTGCAACAAGGGTCTCCTTTGCATAGTAAACCGTATTAAGTCCGTCCGGGCTTACAATATCCTCTGCTGCATAAACCTCAAAGGTTACACCTGCAAGGGACTTCTTGAAGTAATCAAATACAAAATCATACCAATGTCCCTTAATGAGATTGATGTCTGTTAAAAACTCTCCATCCTTATTGATAACAATAGTTCCGGTTGGTACTTCATCCTGCATTTCCACATACTGAACATCTTCTGTATCAGAAATAGTAAACTGGATTTCCTCTGCCTGCAAATATCCATAAGGAGCAAATTCTTCACGAAGTGTATAAACCTCTCCTGCATGGAGTCTCTTGATTACATGTGCTTCTCCTGCTACGGAAGTCCATGTATCAACCACATTTCCCTTGCTGTCAGTTACAGTAAGAGTTGCACCGGATAATTCGGCTTCGCTTGTAATGTCTGTCTTTGTGATTTCCACCGTAGTAGGTGTATTTACAAATTCAGACTCCAGCTTAACGACTTTTACATCCTGTCCCTGATAAGCTGCATTGTAATCCACGATTTCCTCAGAAGATACATAGCCAAGAGGGGCTTTGATTTCCTTTGCGTAGTAAGCGCCAAGAGGATAATCCTTAACAAACTCTACCTTACCGTCTGTACCGGATACTGCCACTTCAATTAAAGTGTCCTTTTCAATGATGATTTCTCCGTCCACATTGAAAATATCCTCTTTTGCGTACAAACCAAACTCAGCACCCGCAATAGGAAGTTCTGTTTCCTTATCCATCTTCACAACAGATAAATCAACCTTCTGTCTGTCATTTGCAAAAGTTACACTCTCATAAATCACAGGAGTCTTGTCATCCACATAAGCAAATGTCACTACCTGTTCTTCTTTGTTTAATACATATCCATAAGGAGCTTCCACTTCCACAACCTTATAGCTTCCTAATGGTAAGTCAGAAAGAGTTGCCTTTCCATCTTCTCCGGTAACAATGGTTGCCACCAAATCACCTGCGGAATAATACTTTGTTCTGTTTCCGTTTTCATCTACCTGCATATCGGCTGTGTAAATATCCTCTGCCGCATATACTTCAAACTTTGCACCTGCAAGGGAGCCTTCCTTGTAAACAAATTTCTTTTCTTCGGAATCTGCAAACAGACCACCCTTGTATGCGTCTAATACTTCGCCCTTCTTTTCCACAGTAAGCTCACCAACAGCAGGCTCATCCACATAGTCTACTGTAATGATTGCTTCGTAAGTGTCAGGATCAATTTCATAGAAGGTATCTGTATCTACCATTACGGTCACATACTCATCATTGATTACATAACCATAAGGAGCTGCCACTTCCTCAATACGGTAAGTGCCAAGAGGTAATACATCCGGTAAAATCAAATCTCCGTCACCGTCTGTAAAGAATGAAGTGTGTGTTTCCTTTGAAGGATAGGTTGTAATCATTTCCACATACTCATTGGTATCCATATTGAAAATCTTAAACTCTGTATTCGGAATAAGAACTGTCATTCCGGTATCTGCATCCTTCTTAATGACACGGAGCTTTGCAGTAAACTCACGGTCAAGGAACACTCTCCAAATCTGAGGTGTTGTAGGATTATTCTCTGTAATCTTTACCTCAAAAGGCTTGATTGTTTCCATGTTATGAGGTGTTGTAGATTCAATCACCACATAAGTTCCATAAGGGATTGCAATGGATACAACATGACCTTTTTCATCAGAGAAAATTTCTGTCTTTCCGTCTGCACCGATGATAACAGGTGTTGCGGACGCAAAATCATAGCTTCCATCTTCCTTTACGGATAATGAAGATTTAAGGTAGGCTGTAAATCCTGCCCCTGAAAGCAAAGGTGCTTCGGTATCCTCTCCATTGTCAGAAACCTTGATTAACTGGAAAGGCTGCTTGATTACCTGTTCCATAGAAGTTGTGCTTCTGGAAACCTCTGCAACCATGTCTCCCTCATAATCACACACCAAATCATGCTCCTCCTCATCCAAGAGATAACCCTCAGAAGGAGTAATTTCTTTTACATAGTAATTACCGAGATAAAGGTTATCTACCTCTGCCTCACCATACTTGTCTGTGGTAAGTGTGGCAATCAAATCCCCTGCCTTAAATACCACGCCTGTTGCTCCGTCAGGATGAGCAATGTCATTGCGGGCATATAAGCCATATACAGCACCCTCTAAAGACGCATCGCCCTGTGGAATGGCTACACAAGTTTCCTTATCCATCTTAAAAATATGGATTTTTGCTGTGGTACGGTCATTCTCAAAAGTATGAGCAAAGGTTACCTTTGGTGTTGTTTCAGAAAGGTAATTGAAGTTGAAACTGTAAACATCACTACTGTTTCTGATATATCCGTAAGGAGCCTGCGTTTCAGAAATGTAGTAGCTGTTTGCAATCGGTAAATCCAATGTGTAAGCTGCTTTTCCATCTTCTCCTGTTGTTACGGTCTGTAATGCAGTACCTTTTGTCACAATGACCTGTCCTGCATAATTCTTAATGTCATTTCCGGCATAAAGAGTGTACTTACCGCCATCAAGAGGATTTTCTGTCTCGGAATCCTGCTTTACAACAGATACTTCCGCTTTCTGTCTTGCATTCTGAATGGTAGTTGCTTCGTACTGCACATTTACGGTCTGATCCTTGTACTCAATCTTTACAGTCTGCGGAG
>JAFQQI010000026.1 GCA_017411305.1 Lachnospiraceae bacterium | reverse complement strand
TAAGACTTGATATTCTGTATCTGTTTCATACCCTCTAGCAGATATGCCGTATGTCCCAGCATATTCTTCAATTCCTGAGGTGTTCCATAAGAAACCTCAGTAAAAATACCAAACGCTGCTACATATACAAATACATCTTCATTAAATACGCCTACATCACATGCATAGGTATTATCTGCTGCCACAATTTCTGCAGCCTTTTTCATGGTTGATGGAAGTTTTAAGCTTTTTGCAAAATCATTGGTGCTACCTGCTGGAATATAACCTATCTTTGTTTGAAATCCAGACTGCATCATTCCTGTTACAATCTCATCAAGTGTACCATCCCCACCACTACATACTACAAGGTCATAGTCACGTTCCCGCTCACGCGTAACCTGTATCGCATCTCCTTGAGATTGTGTAATATAGGTCGTTACCAAGTAACCTGCCTCGGTCAGTGTATTCAAGATGGATAACAAATGATTTTTGATAAGTCCTTTTCCTGCATGTGGATTTACAATAAAAAGTGCTTTTTTAAACTGCTTCTCCATTTAAAAATCTCTCAATATGTTCTACAGCTGCACTCTCATCAGAGCCATCTGTGATAACGGTAAGTTCACCGCCGTTTGCTAATCCAAGACTCATCATACCCATGATACTCTTTGCATTAATCTTCTTTCCATCCACTTCCACATGAACCGTACTTTCGTACTGACTGGCAATCTGTACAAACACCGCAATCGGTCTTGCATCCAAACCCTTATCCAGCCTAACTGTCATAGCTTTCTGAATCACTTTACACACCTATCCTTTCCATAATCCTCTCTCTGTTATCTTATTCAAACAACTATTTTTTCAATCTGTCAGCCAGTTCACTAAGTTTCCTTAGCCTGTGATTGACTCCCGATTTTCCAACCTTGGGTTCTAAGTACTCTCCTAATTCTTTCAAAGTTGCATCCGGATAATCAAGTCTGACCTCTGCGATTTCCCGTAGATTCTCAGAAAGATTGTCAAACCCATAATGATCCCTAATATATAAAATATCATCAATCTGCTTGGTTGCTGCATTTACGGTTTTTGTAATGTTAGCAGCCTCACAATTTACTCTTCTGTTAATGGAATTACGCATATCCTTTAATATTCGTAAATTCTCCAGATTCATAAGTGAAATATGGGCTCCCATAATATTCAACACTTCTACAATTCCTTCACTCTCTTTTATATATACCACTTGATAACGCTTTCTTGCAACAATTTTTGCTTCTACATCAAAAATTGACAATGTATCCTGTATCTGCTTTGCCTGGGTCTCATTTTCACAAACAAATTCCAAATGATAGCCCTTTTCCGGATTACTCATGGAACCAAGACTTAAAAAAGCCCCTCGCAAAAAAGCACGTTTACAACAAAGGCTTTTCATGACCAACGCATTAACCACTCTATCATCCTGTGGAGTATACTTAATCGCCTGTAAGATCTTTATTACCTGCTCCTTGTTATCAAAGTAAAAGTGATTTTCATCTTCTTCCATTCTGGTTTCAACACAAAATAGTTTCTTTAATAATGTAACGCATTTTTGTGCTACAAACGGTGCTTCCTGCTGTATTTCCAACAGACTTGTCCCATCTTCCCTTTGGCATACTGCACCTGTATATTCTATAATAGCTGCAAGCTCCGCAAGCTGACAATGTCTCGCCGTTGTCAGTTGTTTTACTAATTCTTCCTTAACCTCTCCCGAAAATGACATACCAATCCCCATGTCCTTTCCTTTTCAATCAAACGTAACTAGTAACCATTCCCTATCTAATATCACGATGGCGTAAGGTCAGACCGTACTCTCCCTGATTACGGAAACGGTTGAATAATTCTCCTGCAAGTGTAACACTTCTATGCTGACCTCCGGTACAACCGATTGCTACCACCAGCTGATACTTGCCCTCTTTTACATAATTCGGAATCAAGAAGCTTATCATATCCGAAAGCTTATCCAAAAACTCATGCGCCTCAGAGTATGCCATGACATAATCCTGTACTTCTTTATCAAGTCCTGTCTTATGCTTCAATTCATCAATATAGAATGGATTCGGCAAGAAACGCACATCAAATACCAAATCGGCATCCTGTGGAATTCCGTGCTTAAACCCAAAAGACATAATGTTAATCATAAGACTGTTGTATTTTTCATTATTTACAAAAATACGATCCAACTCTGCTTTTAATTCCCGCGTCAGAAGATTCGTCGTATCAATGACATAATCTGCTGTTTCCCTAATACTTGTCAGTAACTGACGTTCTGCAGTAATCCCCTGCATAATATCTCCATCACTTGATAACGGATGCAATCTTCTTGTTTCTTTATAACGCTTTAACAGCACCTGATCTGACGATTCCAGAAACAAAACCTCAACGGAATATTGAGATGCCTGCAAGCTTGCAATAATCTTTTTAATATCCTTAAAGGACTGATCCGCTCTAACGTCCAGTCCTAAGGCTGCCTTCTGTATCCCACTGTTTGGCATGGCAAGCAGCTCTGCAAACTTATCAATCAAAGCTACCGGCATATTGTCCGCACAATAAAACCCTGCGTCCTCCAGCATTTTCATTGCTGTACTCTTTCCGCCTCCACTCATACCAGTTACTATTACAAATCTCATGTAAATAACCTAGCCTTTCTCAAACTCTCCCAAGCGGATAACCTCTGGCTCCAGCTTTACGCCAAAAGCATCCTGTACTTTCTGCTGCACCTGCTTCATCAACTCATGAATGTCCTGTGCTGTCGCATTTTCTCTATTAATGACAAAGCCACAATGTTTCTCTGATACCTGTGCTCCACCTACCGTAAATCCTCGTAAGCCTGCATCCTGTATCAGCTTAGCTGCAAAATATCCCTCTGGTCTCTTAAATGTAGAACCTGCACTTGGATATTCTAATGGCTGTTTTTCTCTTCTTTTCATGGCAAGCTCATCCATTCTTGCCTTAATCTGTTCCCGATTGCCCTTTTCCAGCTTAATCACAACGCTCAATACCAGATAGGGCTCTTCCTTTAAAATACTGTGACGGTAGGAAAATCCCATCTCCTCACAGCTTTTCGTAACAATCTCTCCCTCAGAGGTAATTAGTCTCACCGACTCTACCACCTGCTTCATCTCTCCATCATAAGCTCCGGCATTCATCACAATTGCACCACCAAGGCTTCCCGGAATCCCTGCTGCAAATTCGAAGCCTGTAAGCCCCTGTTCTAATGCCACTCTTGCAATTGCTGCCAAGGTTGCTCCTGACTCACAAATGAGTCTTTCTCCTTCTATCCTTACATCGCTAAATTCCTTAGACGGATGAAGGATAATTCCATCATACCCCGTATCACTAATAAGAAGATTACTACCATTTCCTACGGTAAAGTAATCTTCTTCTTCTGCATGGAGCAGGCGAAGGATATCTCCAAACTCCTGCTCCGTTTTCAATTCTAAATAAAGTGCCGCAGGACCACCAACACGAAAGGTTGTATGATTCTTCATCGGCTCGTTCTGCATAATACGGTCTTTCGGAATGTATTGACTTATTTTCTGAATTAAATTCTGTTTCAAGTCTATAATCCTCTCTTATTTATCAAGTACTAACTTAGCAGCACCATAGATACCTGCATCATTTCCAAGTATTGCTAACTTAAATGCCGCATCCTTGCATCCATGGAATACATATTTCACATAATTCTTTGCTACATAATCAAGAAGAATGTCTCCGGCCTTAGACACACCGCCTCCAATTACGAAAGCTTCCGGATTCACAACACATGCAATGGCTGCTAATCCCTTTCCAAGATATTCACCAAACTGCTCAGCGATTTCACAAGCAACCTTGTCGCCTGCCTTTACTGCATCAAATACTGCTTTTGCAGTCAATTCTTCATTACGAAGCACGCTTTCTTCTGTTGTTGCTGCAAGCTTTCTGGTTGCAAGTCTTACGATTCCTGTTGCAGATGCATACTGCTCAAGGCAACCATTGTTTCCACAACCACAAGTATCCGGTTCATCATCAACCATATGAATGTGACCAATTTCTCCACCTGCACCTGTTGCACCGGTAAGAATCTTGCCATTTACGATAATACCACCGCCAACACCTGTTCCAAGTGTAACAAGTACCATGTTGTCGTAGCCCTTACCGCCACCGCACCACATTTCACCTAATGCAGCAACATTTGCATCATTTCCAGCCTTAACAGGAAGCTGTAATAAATCTCCTAATACCTCACTGATATTCATAACATCCCAACCAAGATTTACTGCTTTAAAAATGACACCTTCGTCATTTACCGGACCTGGTACACCGATACCTACACCGATAACTGCCTCTTTTTGAATATTTCTCTCTTCCATCTTACCAAGAACTGCTGCTGCAATATCAGGTAAAATGTTACTTCCATTGTTGTCCTTTCTGGTTGGAATCTCCCACTTCTCCAAAACAGTTCCTTCTGGATCAAAAAGACCGATTTTTACTGTTGTGCCTCCAAGATCAACGCCAAAACAATACTGGTTCATTACTTATACATCCTTTCTCTTATCCTCAAGTTGTGCTCAGCACAACTTGTTAATTGCAAAATCTTCCATATATGGATTTTGCAATTTTTTTACTCCTCATCCTCATCTCTTTTTTTGCTTAATGAATTCTGCACACGCTGATACAACTCTTGTGCAGCATTATAGCCCATCTTCTTCTGTCTATGGTTAACTGCTGCCGATTCACAGATAACTGCAAGATTACGTCCCGGTCTAATCGGAATATTATGACATACCACCTTATTACCAAGATATTCGGTATAGCTCTCTTCAAGACCAAGTCTGTCATATTTCTTTTCCTTATCCCAATCTTCTAGACGGATTACAAGATTAATATTTGTCGTATCCATTACGCTGGAAACACCATATAAGGTCTTAACATCCACAATACCGATACCACGAAGCTCGATAAAATGTCTGGTAATATCCGGCGCAGAGCCTACCAATGTCTCATCACTTACCTTGCGAATCTCTACTACGTCATCAGACACAAGACGGTGTCCTCTTCGAATAAGCTCTAACGCTGCTTCACTCTTACCGATGCCACTTTCACCGGTAATCAGTACACCTTCACCATAAATATCAACTAAAACGCCATGCACAGAAATACATGGAGCCAGTTTTACATTTAACCAACGGATAATCTCTGACATAAAAGCAGAAGTTGATATATCCGTAGAAAGAACGGCAACATTATTCTCTGTTGCTGTCTTGATAAACAGCTCATCCGGCTGTAAATCCCTACAGAAAACAACACATGGAACCTTACTCGTTAATACTCGAGGATAGACTTCTTTTTTCTTCTCCTCATCCATATGCTCCATATAGGAATATTCAACAAAACCAATAATCTCTGTTCTTGTTTCTTCATAATGTTCAAAATAGCCAGCCAGCTGTAATGCCGGTCTATTAATATCCGGCAGGGTAATCTTCTTTAACGTAATATCCACATCCGGTGTTAAATTTTTCAAATTAAACTTGTCAATTAAGGTTTGAATACGAACATTTGGCATATCTTTTGACCTTCCTCTCTGCAGGGTTATTTAAAATAGTATAGCATATCTTTAAAATCGTTTCTACCCTTTCATCTTAGGTGTTATCATTATTGTTTCTATCTTTTCGGAAAAAGGTGTAAATCTCCTCAGCAACTGACATCGGAATTCCTGGTGCCTCTGCAATGGTTGCAGCATCTGCTGCCCTCAGTTCTTCTATTGACTTAAAATACTTCATCAACGCTCGTCTTCTGCTTGGACCAATTCCCGGAATCTCATCTAACACCGAATGAACCTGAGCCTTCGTTCTAAGAGAACGATGATACGTAATCGCAAAGCGATGTGCTTCGTCCTGAATTCTAGTAATCAGCTTAAAAGCCTCAGAATTACGGTCAATTGGCAATTCCACATTATTAAAATACAAGCCTCTTGTTCTATGATTATCATCCTTTACCATACCACAGACTGGAATATCTAGGCCTAACTCATCTAATACCTGTAACGCGATATTTACCTGTCCTCGTCCACCATCCATTAACAGCAAATCCGGGAACTTAGTAAAGCTGCCAAAGCTCTCATCCATGTCTTTTTCCTGCATTTCCTGTTTTTCATCAATTCCATGCTGAAATCTTCTGGTTAAAACCTCCTGCATGCAGGCATAATCATCCGGACCTGCTACGGTCTTCATACGAAACTTTCGATAATCACTTCGTTTTGGCTTACCTTTTTCATAAACCACCATGGAACCAACATTCGCAAAACCACTCGTATTGGAAATATCAAACGCCTCCATACGTACTAAACCTTGAAGTCCTAGTATTTCCTCAATTTCTTTTACTGCACCAATGGTCCTTCCCTCTTCCCTGCGGATGCGCTCTCTATCCTGACTTAAAACGAGGACTGCATTTTTTGCGGCAAGCTCCACAAACTTTTCTTTCGAACCTCTTAACGGAACTCGCAAACGTACCTTGGCTCCCTTTTTATTGCTTAACCAGTTCTCTACCAGCTCCATATCTTCAATCGGTTCCTGTAGCATGATTTCTCTTGGTATAAATGGCGTTCCTGCATAAAACTGTTTTACAAAACTGGTCAAAATTTTATCTGCAACCGGCTCTTCTATCTGTGTCATATAAAAATGCTCACGTCCAATTAGCTTTCCATTTCTAAGGAAAAAGATTTGTACCACTGTCTCATTTCCATCAATGGCAAGAGCAATAATATCCTTATCTTCTCCCACGTTGTCTGAAATCTTCTGTGTCTCTCCGAGTTTCTTTACGGTCTCGATTAAGTCTCTATATTTCATCGCCTCTTCGTATTCCATCTTCTCGGAAGCAGCAAGCATTTTCTCCCGTAAATCCTTTATAATCGGCTGATATTTCCCATTTAAAAAGTCAATCACCTGCTCAATACGCTTTCCATATTCCTCCTGTGAAATGCACCCCTGACATGGCGCACAGCACTGGTCAATATGATGATTCAGACAAGGGCGCTCCTTACCGATATCCGCTGGTAACTTACGGTTACAGGTCCTAAGCTTATAGAGCTTATTGAGAAAATCTATGGTTTCCTTTACATTTCCGCCCATATATGGTCCAAAATATCTCGCTTTATCCTTCTTCATCTGACGTACAAGCTGTAATCTTGGGTAAGCATCTCCTGTCGTTACCTTAATATATGGATATGTCTTATCATCCTTCAGCATAGTATTATACTTTGGTCGATGTTCTTTAATCAGATTATTCTCTAATACCAGCGCTTCCAGCTCAGAATCTGTAACAATATATTCGAATCGGGCTATCAGCGACACCATTTTATCAATCTGAGGGCCACGCCCAATATTATCCTTAAAATATGACCTCACACGATTATGCAGATTAATCGCCTTGCCTACATATAAAATCGTGTCATCACTGTCATGCATAATATAGACACCTGGCCTATTCGGAAGCTTTTTCAACTCTTCCTTTACATCAAATTCCTGCATACTTTTTCTTCCTTCCAATATCTTCAAATATGTGCTCTGCACATATTTGCATGAAAAAAATCTTCCGCCTATGGATTTTTTTCATTATCCTCCAATACGTCAAAGCACAACCCTTTTGCCCATGGACTTCCTATATCGCATCGTCCATGATGATACTGCTTCTTGGTTTCTCCCTGTTCTAATTCTTCACTTGCATTTACCTTTAATCTACTTTCTTCTGACTGCGCAAAACCATCCAAAAGCTTTATCATGTTTTCTATATCTTTCTCGTTCATCTGTTATACTCCTTATAGCAACTACGCTACAGCAAGTTCCGCAGTTTGCACTAACATAATACAACCTTTTCCTAAAATAAAAAAGAGATTGCCCAGCGGCAATCTCTAGCAAGAATTTCTGTCGAAATTCTTGTTTAACCACCACTACGTTACAGCAATTTCCTATTACATAACAAAGGTACGCCTTAGCGTACCTTTATCATATACTTGCTGAAGAATTTCATCAAGTTCTTATTATTTTCCATTTACATTTTGATCCCACGCAGAACCATACTTTGAAACCTCACTGTTTTCTTCCTGTTCTGACGCTTCTGTCTGTATACTATTCTGCATTTCCTGCTTCGGTTGCTCCATCTGCGGATTTGGCTGACTCCAGACATAGTTCTGTGACTGTGGTGGTGCCTGCTGCTGAATCTGTGGATTACTCCTAATCTCTTCCGGCGTTGGTACATAAGAATTGTGCTCCTCATGCATCTTAATCTCAACTGCTTTCTCCGATTCCTGTGTTACTTCCACATCTTCCTGTGCACGCATCTCCTCAGAAGCCATTTCTTGTTTGCTTTCCTCTGAATCAGAATCCTTTTTTTCTTCCTCCGGCTCTGGTAATCCCTTTTCCTTACGGAATATCTTCATAAATTCTTTACCCGTAATCGTTTCTTTTTCGATTAAGTAGGCCGCAATTTTCTCCATAACCTCTTTGTTTTCACGGAGTAACTGCAATGCTTCTTCATAAGCATCCTTTAAAATCAACATTACTTCGCTGTCTATTTCAGATGCCGTCTGTTCCGCACAGTTTAGCGCACTTCTGCCATCCAAATACTTACCTTCTACTGTTTCTAAACCTATCAGACCAAACTTTTTACTCATACCATATCTGGTAACCATAGAACGTGCAATACTGGTTGCCTTTTCGATATCATTGGAAGCACCTGTCGTTACGGTATCAAACATAATTTCTTCTGCTGCACGACCACCAAGCAATCCTACTATCATATCATGTAACTCTGCCTGCGTATTCAGATACTTCTCATCCTCCGGAACATGCATAACATATCCCAGCGCTCCCATGGTTCTAGGAACGATCGTAATCTTTTGTACCGGCTCAGAATTTTTCTGCAATGCACTGACTAATGCATGACCAACTTCATGATAAGAAACAATTTCTCGTTCCTTCTTGCTCATGATTCTGTCCTTTTTCTCTTTACCAACCAAAACTACTTCTACTGCGGTAAATAAGTCTTTCTGACTTACAAATTCTCTGCCTTCCTTAACTGCATTAATCGCAGCCTCGTTAATCATATTGGCAAGGTCAGAACCTACCGCACCACTAGTTGCTAAAGCAATCTCTTGTAAATCTACGGTTTCATCCATCAGAACATCCTTTGCATGAACCTTTAAAATATCAACACGCCCCTTTAAGTCAGGCTTATCAACAATAACTCTTCTGTCAAAACGTCCCGGACGAAGAAGTGCCTTATCCAAAATCTCCGGTCTGTTAGTTGCTGCAAGAATAATAATACCTTTCTTGCCATCAAAACCATCCATTTCGGAAAGCAACTGATTCAAGGTCTGTTCACGCTCTTCGTTTCCACCGCCATACTTAGAATCACGGCTTCTACCAATGGCATCAATTTCATCAATGAAGATAATACAAGGCGCATTTTTCTCTGCTTCCTTAAATAAGTCTCTTACTCGTGATGCACCAACACCTACATATAACTCAATAAAATCAGAACCCGCCAAAGAGAAGAACGGTACATGTGCTTCACCGGCTACTGCTTTTGCAAGAAGTGTCTTACCTGTTCCAGGAGGTCCTACCAAAAGTGCACCCTTCGGAAGTTTTGCACCAATCTTTGAATATTTTCCAGGATTGTGCAGGAAGTCTACGATTTCCTGTAAGGATTCCTTTGCTTCCTCTTCACCTGCTACATCCCTAAAAGTAATGCCTGTTTCCTTCTGTACATAAACCTTAGCATTACTCTTACCCATGCTAAAGGCTCCTCCACCACCTGTCATTTTCTTCAACAGCATACTTAATAGGCCCCACATCAACAGGATTGGTAAAATATAAGTCAAAATAGATATAATCAACCCAGAGCCATCCGGCACTGTTCCTTTCACTTCAACCTTTGCATCTAACAGTCTCTGTGTTAGGATACTATCATCTTCCACCTTGCCGGTATAGTACGTAATTGTCGGTTGCGCATAAAAGAAAACATTTGTCTCCTTCACCTTTGGATAAATCGTAATCTGGCTGGATTCAATTTTTACACTCTCTATCTCGCCATTTTCAATCATCGTCACAAATTCATTGTATGTGATTTCCTTATTCGTTGCCCCGGTAATGGCTCTCATAAAATAACTGATGCACAATAATGAAATCAAAGCAGCAACCAAAAGAATCAGCAAATTCTGTTTTTTCGGATTCTGCCCATTTCCGTTATTGTTTCCTCCATTTCCATTACCATTTCCCTGACCATTCGGATTCCTTCCCGAATTGTTGTCATAATTGTTCATTTGATTGTTATCCATAATAAAATATCCATGCCTCTCTATTGCCTGCCAGTCTCTATTCTACAGACAAAATATTTTCATGCTATCATTAGTATTCCCCTGAATATAATTTCACATATATAATTATAGAGATTGCTTCTTTATAAATCAACATTTTCTTTCTGAAATAAAAATAGCAATTATTAAGATTTTATAAACAAAAAGTGATTATCTAATCGACAACCACTTTTTCATACATTCCTATTTCCCATCTATTAATACAGGTTCACTTGTTAAATCAACATTTAATTTCTTAAAAGTTTTGATATCTACATCTGTTAACATATCAGAAGTATGCACCTGACAACCGGAAAGCTTTGGAAGCTGTTCCATTGCTTTTTTGGCATTTTCATCATTTAATGCGGATAATGCAAGTGCAATTAACACCTCATCTGAGTGCAGTCTTGGATTCTTGCTACCTAGATAAGAAGTCTTTAATGCCTGAATCGGCTCAAAGGCATTTGGTGCAATCAAATGTGCTTCATCATCAATACCACCTAAATACTTTAACGCATTCAGTAACAAAGCCGCCGAAGCTCCTAACAATTCACTTGTTTTAGAAGTGATAATCGTTCCATCATACAATTCGATTGCTGCAGTTGGTACACCAAGATCTGCCGCACGTTCCTTGGCTGCAACCGTTACCTTTCTGTCATCCGTAGTAATCTTAGCCTGCTTCATCAGAAGCTCCATCTTGTAAATCTGATTCTTTACATCCTCACCAAGTGATAATGCATTCAGTGCCTTATAATATCTTCTGATAATCTCCATACGGGATGCTTCAGAAACTGCTTCATCATCAAAAATACAATTTCCTACCATATTAACACCCATATCGGTTGGTGACTTATATGGATTCTCTCCATAGATTTCTTCAAAGACACCATTTAGTACAGGGAAAATCTCAATATCTCTATTATAATTAACCGTTGTCTCTCCATAAGCTTCCAAATGGAATGGATCAATCATATTTAAGTCATTCAAATCAGCAGTCGCAGCTTCATAAGCTAAGTTTACCGGATGCTTCAATGGCAGATTCCATACTGGGAAAGTTTCAAACTTCGCATATCCCGCCTTAATTCCTCTCTTATTCTCATGATAGAGCTGAGACAAACAAGTTGCCATCTTACCACTTCCCGGTCCCGGTGCTGTAATAACTACCAATGGTCTTGTTGTTTCTACATAATCATTCTTACCAAAGCCTTCGTCACTTACGATATGAGCAACATTGGTCGGATAACCTTCAATCGCATAATGACGATATACCTTAATTCCCTTATTCTCCAGTTTTTCCTTAAAGGCCGCTGCTGCCGGCTGACCGGAATACATGGTTACTACAACGCTTCCCACATACAAACCAACACTTCTATATTCCTCAATCAATCTCAAAACATCTTTATCATAAGTTATTCCCAAATCTTCGCGTTTCTTATTCTTTTCAATGGCATCAGCACCAATTACAATCACAACCTCAGCCTGCTCTGATAACTGTAAAAGCATCTTTAACTTACTGTCAGGCGCAAATCCCGGAAGCACTCTGGAGGCATGAAAATCATCAAATAACTTTCCTCCAAATTCCAGATACAGCTTGTCTCCGAATTTACCAATTCTTTCTTTTATATACTCTGATTGTATCTTTAGGTATTTTTCATTATCAAATCCTATCTTCATAACACTCATGCCTTTCTAAATACGTGGTTTTCCATTCACATTTGAGTATTATACAACGCTGTTTTCTAAAATTCTACTACTTTTTCAAAAAAGAAG
>JAFQQI010000025.1 GCA_017411305.1 Lachnospiraceae bacterium | reverse complement strand
GAATTCCTTATTTTGGTATTTGCCTTGGAATGCAGATTGCAGTAATCGAATTTGCCAGAAATGTTTTAGGGCTTAGTGATGCACATTCCGGAGAATTTGATGAGCAATGCATCCATAAGGTAATAGATTTTATGCCAGGACAGAGTGATGAGATTGACAAAGGCGGTACTTTACGTCTTGGAAGTTATCCGTGCAGTATCAAGCAGGGAACAAAAATGGAAAAGTGCTATAACGCAGCAATAATTTCAGAACGTCACCGTCACCGCTACGAATTTAATAATGATTATCGAGAGAAATTGACAGAGGCAGGATTGGTAATTAGTGGAACCTCACCGGACAACAGATTGGTAGAAACGGTAGAGATAGAAGAACACCCATTTTTTGTAGGTGTACAGTTCCATCCTGAATTTAAGAGTCGTCCGAATCAGCCACATCCACTATTTAAGGGATTTGTTTTGGCTGCATTAGAATGTTCAAAGAACTAAAGGAGTAAGAGTATGTGCGGAATAATAGGATTTGCCGGAAAAACAGAAGCCGTAGAGGTATTATTAGATGGTTTGGAAAGGCTGGAATACAGAGGATATGATTCAGCAGGTGTTGCAGTGGTATCAACGGATGGTAAGCTGCAGGTAAAGAAGAGTAAGGGGCGCTTGTCCGTTTTACGAACATTGTTGGAGGAAGAAGAACCAATGTCCGGTGGTATCGGAATTGGACATACCAGATGGGCTACTCATGGTGAGCCAAATGATATAAATGCACATCCCCATGTTGGTCAGGAAGGAAAAATAGCAGTGGTTCATAATGGAATTATAGAGAATTATCTGGAAATTAAAAATTCTCTTATTCGTAAAGGAATCACATTTTCTTCGGATACAGATACGGAAGTAATAGTGCAGTTATTGGAATATTATTATAAGAAGCATTCTAATCTGATGGATGCGGTATATGCCGTATTAAATAGGATAAAAGGTGCCTATGCCATGGGAATTCTCTGTTCTGACTATCCCGGACAGATGCTGGCAGCAAGAAAAGATGCACCACTACTCATTGGATATGGTGAGGATGGAAATTATATTGCATCGGATGTTACAGCACTTCTTTCACATACCAGAACCGTGACATATATGGAAGATGATGAGGTGGCTGTTATTACAGCAGGTAAGGTGGAAATATATGACAGCGACAGAACTCTGCTTGAAAAAGAGAAGCATACCATTGAGTGGGATGTGACAGCAGCAGAAAAAGGCGGATATGCACACTTTATGCTTAAGGAGATTATGGAACAACCGGAAGCCGTCCGTAAGACCATATCTCCAAGAGTAGCTGATGGAAAGATTGTATTGGAAGAATTAAAGGATGCTGACGATTTAATTCAAAATATTTCCAGAATTTATATTGTTGCATGTGGTTCTGCCTATCATGTGGGCATGGTAGGAAAGTATACCTTAGAAAAACTATTGCATATTCCGGTGGAGGCATGTCTGGCTTCGGAGTTTCGATATAGTGAACCATTACTTGGAGAATCTACATTAGTAATTGTAATCAGCCAGTCCGGAGAAACTTTGGATTCTATGGCGGCACTTCGTGAGGCTAAGAAAAGAGGGGCGAAAGTTCTTTCTATTGTAAATGTAATGGGAAGTTCTATAGCAAGAGAATCAGATTATGTTCTTTATACATGGGCAGGACCGGAAATTGCGGTAGCAACCACAAAAGCATATACCACACAGATGGTGCTTTTGATTATGCTTGGGGTTTGTTTTGCAAAAGAATTGGAACAGATTGAGCAGGATGAATATGAGGCACTTGTGGAAGGGCTTTTGAGGCTTCCGGAACAGATGAAACAGGTGCTGAATGAACTGGATAATTATCAGAAAAGAGCTTCCAGATATTTTAACCATAATAGCGTGTTTTATATTGGGCGTAATTTGGATTATG
>JAFQQI010000024.1 GCA_017411305.1 Lachnospiraceae bacterium | reverse complement strand
TAAAAATAAAAGTAGCAGTTTTTGAATATATGTTGTATTGTTGAGATACCCCTACCTTAACAAAATAAACATACATCAAAAGCTGCTATGTCTACTTTACCATGGATTTTTAAACTCAACAACTACATATTTTATTTTTTTATCCGTCCACCACCTCTTTTTGAAATGTTACTACCATTTTTACCACATTTCAAAGGAGATTTTATCATGGACAAATATTTAAATACTTTCAGGGAAATGATTTCCCTTCGCGGTCTTACTGACCACACCACTATCAGTTATTGTACCTATATCCGGGCTTATCTGGATTACCTCACAAATGTTCTTCACAAAACACCCAAAGATGTTTCCTGGGACGAACTGCGTGATTACGTCCGTTGGCTTCAGAAATCCAGAGACCTTTCTGACCGTACCATTAACTGTGCCATTTCACAGCTACGTTTTTTTACCATGTATGTCTTACACCAAACATGGGATGATACCCAGCTTCCTATGCGCAAGTTTGACGAATATATTCCCTATGTCCCTTCCCAGGAGAAAACCTGGCAGTTTATATCCTCTATGCCCGATTTAAAACCAAAGACCATGGTCACCCTCATGTATTCCTCCGGTCTCAGGATTGGGGAAGTGTGCCGCCTGCGTTATGAGGATGTTGACCGTAAGAACATGCGCCTGCATATCGCACGCTGTAAAAACAGAAGTGACCGCTTTGCCATTCTTTCATCTGCAGCTCTTGACCTTCTGACACAGTACTGGTTTGAGTGTAACAGACCTATGGGATATCTCTTTCCAAAACAACGTGGCGAAGACAGACCCATTGATACCTTCTTTCTCTCAAGGCACATCCATGCCCACGAGGACAGACTGGGCTGGGAACGTAAGATTACCTGTCATTCCTTCCGGCATGCTTTTGGTACACATCTATATGAAAATGGAGCGGACCTGCTTACCATAAAATCTCTCATGGGGCATAAATCTTTGTGGTCCACCACCATTTACGTCCACCTTTCAGGCACTGTCATCCGCAGTACCGTCAGCCCTTTTGACCGCATGGCGGGGAAACGTCATGAGTAGTTACAAAATCCGGCAGATTTTTGAATCTGCTCTTGAAACCTATTCTGCACAGAACCCTTATCTGTCCAATGTACAGCGTAAGGCTGCCCGTGCCATCTTAAACTGCAAGTCCGGAAATCTTGGCTGTAACTTCAGCCAGTGTACGGACTGCGGACATATGGAAGTCCACAACAACTCCTGCCGCAACCGTAACTGCCCCAATTGTCAGGCTGTATTAAAGGAAATCTGGGTGGATAAACGCAGGGCTGAGGTTATTGACTCCCCCTACTTTCATGTGGTATTTACTTTGCCCCATGAACTCAATCCACTCCTTTACTGTAATCAGAACCTTCTCTATGGACTCCTTCACAGATGCTGCGCCGAAACACTTCTGGAGTTATCTGCGGATAAGAAGTGGCTCGGGGCAACACCCGGTATCATTCAGGTGCTTCACACATGGAACCAGGAGCTGGATTACCATGTACACATGCACTGTATCGTTTCCGGCGGTGGGCTTACAAAGGATGGAAAAATTCGAAAGTCTTCCAAACACTTTTTTATCCGTACCGAAGTCCTACGGGATAAGTTTAAGGGTAAATATATGGCATACCTTTCCACTCTTTATGAAAACGGTTCCCTTACCTTTTCTTCCTCCTGCGAAAAGCTGCGTAATTCTTACTACTGGCGTGAATGGAAAAATAAGCTTTATGATATGGACTGGTGCCCTTATATCAAGGAAACCTTCAATGGATTCGGCAATGCCATGGAATACCTTGGTCGTTATACCCATAAGATTGCCATTTCCAACAGTCGCATCCTTGACCTTGACGATGAGACCGTTACCTTCTCTGCCAGAGGGATTAAACCCGGTGATTCCAAACGTCAGATAACCTTAACGCATACGGAGTTTATCCGCCGTTATCTGATGCACGTACTGCCGGCAGGTTTCCAGAAGATCCGTTACTATGGTTTTCTGAATAACCGCATGAAAACGCAGAACCTGAAAGTAATCTGCAAGCTTCAGGGCGGACTGCGTTTCAAACAGTGCTATGCCGGCATGTCCATGGCGGAACTTCTGAAAGCAGTCTGGAACTTCGATATCTGCGTGTGCCCTGAATGTGGGCACGCAACCATGAAACAACTGGGAAGGTACCATGTACCTTCATCTTGAAATCGAATTCACTCATAGCGACCTCTTTAATGCCTCCCATTGGAAGGTCTGCGAAGCATGCCCAAAAACAGAAAAGAATCGGATATATTCACTTTTCCGGCATTGCATACCGCCATAATATCCTGATTCTAGCTTCCGGAGAGGGATACTATCCCCATACAGTTCTCGGCTAAAGTTCCGCGAATTGGTACAATTATGAAGAATCACATTTAGAGCAGTTCCACATTTAGGTAGACTGCTCTTTTTATCTGCTCAAAATGTGATACTTCACTTAAACATT
>JAFQQI010000023.1 GCA_017411305.1 Lachnospiraceae bacterium | reverse complement strand
TTGCGGCGGAGAGTCAGAGGCAGATGAAGGAGACTTATCCGGCTTTTGTACGTGGGAAATTACCGAAATATGAAAAGCCAAGAGTGGATAAAATAGAGAACCTATCGGCATCGGTAATTGTAGACCAAAGCAGGCTAGGAGGAAATGCCCGTTCTACGGTTGGAACAATTACGGATTTGTATGCACAAATGCGTTTGCTTTTTTCTAGAATAGGAACACCTTATGTGGGAACCTCGTCGTATTTTTCTTTCAACAACCCGAATGGAATGTGCGTGGAGTGTAGTGGATTGGGAAAGATAGCACAGATTGATGTGGAGTCTTTTATTGAACCAGAGAAATCATGGAATGAGGGTTTGATGGATATTACCATGTTTCGTCCGGGAAGTTGGTACTGGAAACAATATGCGCAGTCAGGGCTCTTTGATTTGGATAAGGCATGGAGTGATTATAGTGTACAGGAAAAGAATCTGCTTCTTTATGGAGTATATGAAAAGGGCGGAGAGCAGGTTCATCCTAAGGTAGAGGGAATCTATCACTATCTGACAAGAACATTACTGAATAAAGATCGGTCAGATTCATCAGAAACAATTCAAAAACGACTGGAAAAATTGTTGAAACAGGAGGAATGTCCTTGCTGTCATGGAAAAAGGTTGAATCAGGCAGCATTAGCATGTAAGGTACATGGATATTCCATAGCAGAGCTGTGTGATATGGAATTTTCTGAGCTGTATATGGTTATGAAAGAAATAGAAGCTCCTGCTGTCAGTACCATTGTGGAATCTATGACAGCGACCTTGGAACGAATGATAGATATAGGACTGCCTTATCTGAATCTGAATCGGGAAACGACATCTCTGTCAGGAGGAGAGGCGCAGCGTTTAAAGCTTGTGCGGTATATGGGAAGCTCGTTAACTGGAATGACCTATATTTTTGACGAACCAAGTACTGGAATGCATCCAAGAGATGTTCACAGAATGAGCAGACTATTGACCAGTCTTCGGGACAAAGGAAATACTGTGTTGGTGGTTGAGCACGATAAGGATATCATTAGTATTGCGGATGAGGTCATTGATGTAGGGCCACTGGCTGGAAAAAATGGTGGTCAGATTCTGTTTCAGGGAAGCTATGAGCAATTGTTGGTATCAGGTACGTTAACCGGAAAGGCAATGCGAGAGAAGATAACGGTTAAGGAAGCACCAAGAAAGCCGGTTAAGTTTCTTCCAGTCAGAGAGGCAAAGTTACACAATCTGAAAAATGTTTCCGTTGATATTCCATTAAATGTACTGACGGTTGTAACAGGAGTGGCTGGTTCGGGAAAGAGTAGTCTGATTCGTGAGGTATTCGCAAAACAATATGAGGATGATGTGGTTTTGGTAGACCAGTCACCGATTTCCGCACGAGAGCGTTCGACACCGGCAACGTTTTTGGGGTTCTTTGACGAAATAAGAAAGCTTATGGCAGCAGAAAACAAGGTAGATGCAGCATTGTTTTCTTTTAATAGCAAGGGCGCATGTCCGATATGTAAGGGAAAAGGTATTATTGTGACGGAGCTTGCCTTTATGGATCCGATTGTGACGGAATGTGAAGCCTGTGAAGGCGTAAGATACAATAAGGAAGCATTGTCTTATCATTATCAGGGTAAGAATATTGTAGAAATACTTCGTATGTCAGCAGAAGAAGCGTTGGTATTCTTTGAAGAAAATAAGAAAATTAGAAAATATGTGAAGGCTATGATAGAGGTAGGATTGCCGTATCTTTCTTTAGGACAGCCACTTTCTACTCTGTCAGGGGGCGAACGACAGAGAATCAAGCTGGCAAAGCATTTGGATAAGAAAGGAAACGTCTATGTTTTAGATGAACCGACCACAGGACTTCATGCCTCTGATATTAAGAAGGTTATGCGTTTATTGGAGGAACTGGTTAAGCGGGGAAATACGGTTATAGTCATAGAGCATAATACAGATGTGATGAAGCTTGCAGATTATCTGATTGATGTTGGGCCGGATGGAGGTAATGCAGGCGGTGAGGTTGTATTTACCGGGACACCACAGGATATGATAGAACAGGCAGAAACGATAACTGCGAGATATTTAAGGAAGTCATTATTATAGCGGTAATGGAAGTTATATATATATATATATGGTATATGAAAAAGATATGGATAGATAGCTTTGAGGAGTTTATCAATAAAAAACAGCTTTTTCCGTGAATTAATTAGTGAATATGTCGACTGTACTTTTGCGGTGATTCAGTCTATACTATAGGTATAGATTATGGAGGAAGTGACAAAGATGACGGAAAAGAATCATGGACGTGGAATAGCTTTCGTGGAAACATATGATGAAGGAATAAAAAGCACGATAGAGAAAGCATTTCTGAATCACGGGGTATCTTATCTGATAAAAGTGGACAAGGTAAGGGATGTGAAGAAAGGGTTATTTGAGAGTAAAAAGAAGTTCTCTTTTTATATAAACCGTTATCAGCAGGATGAGGCAAGAGCAGCTATGCAAGGGAAAAGCATGGATGAAGATAAGATTATGTATCTTATTTAAAAAAGCCGGAAAGGAATGAATGAAATGTTTGATATTGGAAGTATAATGAAGATAAAAGGTGCGTGGGATACCTTTACAAGAAATCATCCAAAGTTTATGCCTTTTATGCAGGCGGTAGGAAGAGAAGCAATTGGAGACGGAACCATTATAGAAGTCAAGGTAATCAGCCCGGAAGGGAAAGAATTCAATACCAATATGAAACTTACACAAAGTGATTTAGATTTGTTTGCACAGATGAGAAAGATGCAATAAGATATTGGGAGAGTTCGTATGATTACAATAAGGGATGCAAGAATCGAGGACTCTAGGGCATTGTTAGCTATTTATAGACCTTATGTAGAGAAAACTGCAATTACGTTTGAATATGAGGTACCAACAGAAGAGGAGTTTGAGCGTAGAATCTCTAAAACTTTGGAAAAGTACCCATATTTAGTAGCATTTGATGAGGGAGAACAAATCATAGGTTATGCATATGCATCAGCATTTAAGGACAGGAAAGCCTATGACTGGTCAGTAGAGACTTCAATTTATGTTGCGGAAGACAGACATGGAGAAGGCTTAGGAAAACAGCTTTATCAGAAACTTGAAGCAATATTGAAGGAGATGGGAATCTGCAATGTTTGCGCATGTATTGCGTATCCGAATCCGGAAAGTGAAAGTTTTCATGAAAAAATGGGATATAAAACGGTTGCCCATTTTCGTCAATCTGGCTTTAAGATGGGAAAATGGTATGATATGATTTGGATGGAAAAATTTATAGGAGAACATACAGAAACACCACAGGATGTAATTCCCTATCCCAATTTATATCAAAAAAAATTCTATAAAGGAACACATATAAAAACTGTCAGTTGTAAAAAATGGCAGTTTTTTTAATTTGTTCTTTTGGTGAATATTACTAGGAATGTCTTTTCGATAAAACTTAAATTGGTTAAAAACTGTGCAAAAGGGATATTTTAAATTAGGTTATTGACGATTAAAAAGGAAGTTTAATATAATCTAAATAAGCTAATTTAATAAGAACTAAAAATGTTTATAAAATAACTAAAAAAGATTAAAAGTTTAAAGTTAGCTTAAGTAAGTTATTGTTTAAGATGACACGTAGGAGGTAAAGGCGTGAAGAAAAGAAGGGTTGTAAAGTTGTTTTCTGTAGGAATGGCAGGCATTTTAGGAATGTCTCCATGTAATATGGCAGGGAATGTAGTATATGCTCAGGTAGAGACGGTACAGTCAGAAGAAGCTGAATTTGAGGAAGAAAATGCTACAAAGACAGTGGAGGGACTGTCTGAGGAAATGACGAAATCAGAAAAAATGAGTAATGCTGAACAGTCAAAAGAGGAGATTACAGGAAAAGAAACGACAGAGGAAGAGACAGCGGAAAAGGAAACGACAGAGGAAGAGACAGCGGAAAAGGAAACGACAGAGGAAGAGACTACAGAAGAAGAAACAATAGAGGAAGAGACTACGGAAGAAGAGACAACTGAAGAAGAAACAACACCGATTGAAGAGGAGGAAATAGCATTATTTGGACTTGAGTCTGAGAAGGTAACATTAACACAGTTTTATGGAAAGGAATTAGTGTTTGACCATACAAGTACGTGGAGTGATCAGGAGAGAAAATAATCTTGGATTGAATAGTGAGAATTCGTTAAACAGTGGTGCAACAGTATCTTTTGACATGTATATACCAGAAGATGAGGCAGATTTTAATGGAGTCATTAAAGTACAGGGAATTGCTAGATTGGGTGATAATTGGACATGGACAGAAAATGCGTCTATTCCTGAATTTACATCGGCAAATCTTATAGATACGGTGGAAGTAGATGGTAAAATGTATAAAAAAACTACAGTATCGTTTACTTTTGGAGATGAGATTACAGCAGATTATCTTGCAGAATTCACTGTGAAACTTGCAGGATGGAATTGTAATTATAAAGGAAATATTTATTATGCTAATGTAGAACTGAAAGATGGAGAAGTTAAGCAAGAGGATACGAACGAGGTTGTTGCTGATGCATTATATCAGTGGAATTTTGCAGAAGGAATCGATGGTTGGTATTTTGATGGTGTATGGGACAATAAAGGTGAAAATAGCATTGAGTGGAATGAGC
>JAFQQI010000022.1 GCA_017411305.1 Lachnospiraceae bacterium | reverse complement strand
TAAGAAACGTTACTGGAACGGAGTGAAAAGTAACTAAGAAACGGGAACCGATACTTAATAATATGATGTTAGGTATCGGTTTTTCGTATGCTATGTTATAATGAATGCCTAGATACATGCAAATACAGCTGCCGGTAATCTGTTTTTATGAGCTGGATTTTTGCACAAGATGAAAGGGCAAAGGTGCTAGTACCAAAAATATGGCGGAAAGCATGAAGTTAGAAGTAAAGAAAGGGCATAAGAGGTATTTATAATGAATATACAGATTTTTGGAACCAAAAAATGTTTTGATACGAAAAAGGCAGAGCGTTATTTTAAAGAAAGAAATATAAAATATCAGTTTATTGATTTAAAAGAAAAAGGAATGAGTAAGGGTGAATTTACCAGTGTGAAGCAGGCAGTTGGTGGATTGGAAGCAATGCTGGATGAAAAATGCAAAGACAAGGATTTACTGGCATTGATAAAATACATCACCGAGGAAGATAAGGAAGAGAAGATTTTAGAGAACCAGAAAGTATTAAAGACTCCAATTGTCCGTAATGCGAAAAAGGCTACGATTGGATATCAGCCGGAAGTATGGAAGGGATGGGAGTAGGATAGTAAGAATATACTCTTTTCATAAATAATAGAATGTAGTACACTAAAAGAGTTATGTTAACCCAAAATAACAAAAATGACATAATACGCGAGAAAAGGAGAGAGCAAAAATGTTTCAATTAAATAATTTTCTGAACAAC
The DNA here is from genome assembly GCA_017411305.1 of Lachnospiraceae bacterium. Lineage (GTDB taxonomy): Bacteria > Bacillota > Clostridia > Lachnospirales > Lachnospiraceae > Suilimivivens. The sequence continues at coordinate 2,443 of JAFQQI010000022.1, read as the reverse complement.
CATAATATGAAAGTGATTGACCAAAAGGGACCATTCCGTGTGTTCGAGCATGAAAAGGATTTGAGTGTACATCCAACCAATGCAGTAACAGCATACTTTGCATCGGAAATGAATGTAAGAAAGCGTCAGGTTTTTGTAGAAATGAATGGAAATGGTTGCATTACGCAGGCTGGTGCTATGCAGTGGATGCTTGGTAATGTAAATATGGAAAGTGGTGTAAAGGGTGTTGGGAATTTCCTTGGTAAGATGGCAAGTGCGGCAGTGACAAAGGAAACTGCAATTAAGCCTGTTTATAGGGGAAATGGCGTTATGATGTTAGAGCCTACTTATAGACATATTTTGTTGATGGATGTGTCAGAATGGGGAACGATAGTGCTTGATGATGGCTTATTCCTTGCATGTGAGGATTCCTTACAGCAGAAGACCGTAGCAAGAAGTAATCTATCTTCTGCTGTTTTAGGTGGAGAGGGATTATTTAATCTTACATTAAGCGGAAAAGGCATTGCTGTTTTAGAGAGCCCTGTACCAGTAGAGGAATTAATTGTTTTCAACTTGGAGAATGATGTAGTAAAGATTGATGGGAATATGGCAATTGCGTGGTCTGGTTCTCTTAACTTCACGGTAGAGAAGTCAGGAAAGAGTCTGCTTGGTTCGGCAGCTTCCGGTGAAGGGCTTGTAAATGTTTATCGTGGAACCGGTAAGATTTTGATGGCACCGACAGCATAGGAGGATGAAGAAAATGGTAGAGAGCAGTATTGTAAATAATAGAAATCTAAAAGAAATTGCTTCTATGGGTAATTTCCACGTACTAGAGCATGAAAAAGATATGAGTATTTCAGCAGGTTCTGCAGTAAATCATTATTTTGCATCTAAGATGAACGTTAGAAAAAGACAGCTTATGTTGGATTTTCAGAATAGTGCGTACATTGTACAGGCAGGGGCTATGCAGTGGATGAGTGGAGAAGTGAATGCTTCTTCAAATGTAAAAGGTGTTGGGGATTTCCTTGGTAAGATGGTAAGTGCTGCAGTTACAAATGAAAGCGCAGTAAAGCCATTGTATCAGGGAAATGGCAAGATGATGCTTGAGCCGACATATCGATATATTATCTTACTTGATGTAGCAGAGTGGGGGACAGTAGTATTAGATGATGGTTTATTTTTAGCCTGTGAAAGTACTTTAACACAGAAAACAGTAGCAAGAAGCAATCTTTCTTCCGCTGTGCTAGGTGGTGAAGGATTGTTTAATCTGTCGCTTACAGGAAACGGAATTGCTGCCTTGGAATGTCATGTACCTTATGAAGAATTAATAGAGGTAGTGCTTGATAATGATGTTATGAAGATTGATGGTAATATGGCAGTTGCGTGGTCAGGTTCTCTTGAGTTTACGGTAGAAAAGTCGGGAAAGAGCTTACTTGGTTCCGCAGTATCTGGGGAAGGCCTTGTAAATGTATATCGTGGAAGCGGTAAGATATTACTTGCCCCAACAGCAGCAAATTATAGTATCAGTCCAGCGGCATCAAGTAGTGCGACGGCTCAAAGTCAGAGTAAGACAAATCAGGGAACGCTTGCCAAGGCAGGAAAAGCTTTTGATGTGATATCCGATGTGCTGGATATTTTTAGTTAAAGAAAGAGAAAAGAATATGAAATGTATGGTGAATTTTTTGATATTCCAAAACCGGATGATATTGTGTTTATTGGCTGGTTTTCAAGTGGTGAGGTATTTCGAAGCGGATGCACATGGACAAGAGGCCGTGGAAAAATCTTTTATTTCCAACCAGGTCATGAGGAATATCCGATCTACCATGATGCAAATATACAAAAAGTGATTAAAAATGCAGTAAGATGGGCAAAACCTGTGAATCGGTTAGAAGCACCTTATGAGTGTGTGAAAGTAACAGACGACCATTGATTTTATTGTGAAAATCAAGTAGAATAGAGCATGACTGTATTGAAAAAGTTGTGCATATTTATGAAGAATCATTAGTCTTTATTGCGCGGCTGTGTGATGAAAGGATGGGTATAAAATGAAACAGTTAATGTTGGGAAACGCTGCGATTGCGCGTGGTCTTTACGAGGCTGGCTGTGGCGTTGTTTCGAGCTATCCGGGAACGCCAAGTACGGAGGTTACGGAAGAAATAGCAAAGTACGATGAGGTGTACAGTGAGTGGGCACCAAATGAAAAAGTTGCCATGGAGGTTGCTTTTGGAGCAAGTCTTGCAGGCAAGAGAAGTTTTTGTGGTATGAAGCATGTTGGACTTAATGTGGCAGCAGACCCATTGTTTACCATTTCCTATATAGGAGTAAATGCTGGTATGGTTATCGTTGTGGCAGATGACCCGGGAATGCATTCTTCACAGAATGAGCAGGATTCCCGTCATTATGCAAAGGCTGCAAAGATGCCAATGTTAGAGCCGGCAGATTCCGCAGAATGTTTGGAATATAC
>JAFQQI010000002.1 GCA_017411305.1 Lachnospiraceae bacterium | reverse complement strand
TGTTGTAACAACATCTCCCTGCATTACATCGTGTCCTACGATATCCTCCTTGCCGTATCCTGTTTCCTCAGAATAAGCACGAAGACCTTTGGCGCAGGATGCAACGGAAACAAGGCTTACCATACGGTTTCCGTCGTTAATGCCTAAAATTTTGCAGATGGGAAGCAGCTCGTGTGTGGGATAGTTTTCGCAGTTACGGTTTAAGTAATTACGAAGTCTGTAATGTCCAAGCTCCTTACCTCTTGAGATTTCGTTACGAAGGTCGTGCCGGTAACCGCCTTGGCAGTGAACAACTTCACCGAAAAGCCCCTTGTTAACCATATCAAGAAGCATAAGCTCTCGACGACCATAACAACAATTCTCCATCATCATAAAGAAGGTGCCTGTCTCTTCCCCTGTATGTACCAATCTGAAGCACTCATCAACAGAATACGCTCCGCCAACTTCCATCGCCGTGGGCTTTCCTGCTTTCATAGATGCCATTTCGTTCAATATTATTTTCCGGAACTGAATCGATAAATCATAGTTGCTGCCTCTGCTCTGGTGATGTTTCCTTTAGGCATAAATGTTCCATCAGGATATCCTTGTATAATGCCGCTCTCTTTTGCCCAAAGAACAGCATTCTTTGCATATGATGCTACATCATCTTTGTCTGCAAAGGAAAGTTCTCCTTCCATCGCCGAAGCTTTACCTCTCTTTTCGGCATAGCGGTAAATCATAGTTACCATCTGCTCGCGGGTTATTTTCTCTCCGGGAGAAAAGCTGTTTTCATCGGTTCCTACAGTAACTCCGGAGATAACTGCCCATCTTACAGCATCGTAATACCAATCCGAAGCACTCACATCGGAAAAGCTTATCTCCCCTGTCACAGTTTCCTTTGACATATTATACAGTATTGTAACAAATTCCGCTCTGGTGATATCATCCTCAGGTGCAAAGATGCCTTCGCTCTTACCGTTAACAAGGTATGCTTCATACATAGCACCTACCGTATCATAAGCCCAGTGAGAAATCATATCCTTAAGTTCAGAGCGTTCTCTTGCCTTCTCCCATGCCGGATAAAGAGTAACAGCCTCAATAAGCGGAACATTACTGTAAGGAACAGTCAGTGCCTCATCAAGGTAGTAGCCGGTAAAATGCAAGCCTTCCTTATCGGGAAGGAATTCAACAGTTTTTCCGGATTCAAGATAATACTCTTCTACTCCTACAATAGTAACCTTGAATTTCTTTGATGATCCTCCTGTAATTGTAAAGCCTCCGCCGGAACCTGAATTTGAGCCTTTATTACCACCCTGGCTGCTTCCGCTGTCTTTATCTTTCTTAGCTTCCCAAAGAGTTGTAAATTCAACATCTTCCGTAGGTATAAAGCTGTCGCCCGCCTTATAGGTTTCACCGCCATAGCTCCAGCCTACGAAGGTATATCCGGAAAGTGTAAGATTTGTCTTCTCAACCTTTATTGTATCACCCTGTCTGATCTCTGCTGCTTTGGGTAATTCCCCTTTTGCACCGTAATCGTCCTTATATGTTATCGTGTAATGAGGAACTGTATCTACAGCATAAGCTATAATGTCAATATCTCCGTTAACATTATTTACTTTCAGAATGCCACTGACTTTATCATAAGTATAATCTGTTCCCTCTAAAAGTACAAAGTCTCCTTTTTTAACAGTTACTGTATCAGGAAGTTTATAGCCTTCCTCTGCAGTAAGAACGATTTCGTATGTTTCTCCCAAAGAAGCCTTATCGTCTCCGGTAACCTTAATATTGCTGATATCGTATTTTACATCAGCATTGCCTGTTGCCATCTCCTTAAAGCTTACCGAAACTTCAGCATCTGCAAACAGTTCAGGAATAACCCATCTTTCGCTTAGAGTTCCTGATGTTTCTCTGGAAATAGTCAACTCTATTTCAGTAAGAACATTAAGCTCCGCCAAATATCCGTAGTCGCCTGATGTTGATTTAATAACAAGCTTAATTCCCTTGAGCTCTGCTGTCTTTGGAAGAAGAATGCTTTTTTCACCATAGTCGTCGTTGCCTTCGTAAATAATTTCTCCCTCTATAAGACTTTCATATTTTCTGCCATCAATGGTTCCTAAAATTTCATATCCGATCACCTTTCCATTAGCGGCATTTTTGCGGGGAAGCAGAGAAAGACCTGCCACACTATTTACTTTATCGAAATATATAGTAAACTCATACGGTGCCTTATCATACGCTGTAACAGCAGTTCCTACAGCTGTATACCAGGAATGCCAGAATGTATCCGGATTATCGTCATAAAGCGCACTTACCTTACCGCCTCCGAATTCACTTGAAGCCTCCCATACCCAATTCTTTCTGTCCTGAATATAAGTGGTATTTTTACCCCTTACCGCAACGCTTTCTACCTCATATCCGGCTTCCGGCATTGCCGTAAATGTAACTTTATTTCCGGCGCTCACAGCCTCGCCACTTATGAATTCACCCGTCTCAGATTCAGCCTTTACCGTACCATTCCCGGATACTGAATATGTAACATCATATTTTATCGCACCTACATTTACCGTAAAAGCTGCATCTGCACCTTTCAGGAACTGAATATTGAAATTTATGCTGTCGCCCTCTTCATAACCTAAATCCTCAAAGAAATAGCGATTTATTGTAATACTGTCATCATTATAGCTTATATATCCTTCTTTTACATCATTGCCGTCCACAGTGAATTTTGTTATTTCTACCGCTTCATTTAACTTATAGTTTAGAGTAATGTCCTCCGGAACGGCAGGATCAAATACAAGAGAGTAGCAAGATAGCTCTGCCGCTTTTGGCTCATTGGCAGCCTTTGGCGACAGCAATCTGATTTCTCCCGCAGAAAAGCTGAGAATATTACCAATATTCTTAAATATAAGCTTGACATATCGGCAACGCTTATTAACAGTAAACGCCAGTTCATTGGTCGCTTTTGCAGAATTAACAGAAATGCTGCCTGCTTTTTCCCATTTAATGTTATCGTCAGACACAAGCACATCAATTTCATTCGGAATGGATGCTTTGCTCCATGTCTTAGAATCCGCACTGTTATATCTGAAATAGTAACGCACGCCTCCTATATTAATACGCTCGCCAAAATCCAACACTACATTCTGTGGATTTGTATTTCCCGCAGAGTAAGTAACAATTGCACCTAATGCTTCATAATATGTATGCCAATGGCTTACTTTATCTCCGTCAAATGCCTTTGCCACCTTAGAGTCATTTCTCTCAGAACTTGAAGCTGCCTTCCAGCTGTTTCTTATCGGAAGTTCATCGGCTGCAACAACCGACATATTAGAGAGATTATGCCAGTCATAGTATACGTCCAGATATACCGTATCCTTACTTCCATCCGAGAAATTCACAGTAAACGAATACTCTCCCTCATCAATAACATATTGCATAAGATAATATTGGCAAAGCGTAAATTGAAGCTGCTTTCCCGAATAAACCATTTCATAGCACTTCACGGTTTTATTTTCCGCAGCCAACTTTTCTGCTTCTCCGGATAAATATTCATCTATATTATAAGCATAAACCACCATATCAGAAGGTAACAATTCACCATTTCTGTCATAAATACCTGTTACTTTTTCTCCCTCAGGTGCATATATGGAGAAGCTAACTTCAGTATGACGATTAAACAGCGTACGGTTCATACTTGAGTGATGAATGTCATAAATCTTCAGAGTTGCAATTCCGGCGCTTCCATCGTCAAACCACACCGAAACAATATACTCACCTTCTCCCATTATCTCCTCAAGGTAATCCTTATTGATAGTTATGGTGAGTCCGTTAGCCTTGTAGTTTTCCTCTTCAAGCGCTACACCGTCAACTGTAACCATTACTACAGATGCGGTTTCAGAGCCTATAAAAGCAATATCTGTATCCCTGTAATTATTAACATCAACCACCACTCCGACATTACCTTCGGTTGCCAATGCTTTTCCCCATACCAAAAGATTTTCGGAAATTGCTCCCACAAGATTAGCAGTATCCGAGAATAATCTGCTTGCTCCTGCGGCATCCCCTTCCACGGAACCAAAGGCAATGCCTTCTGCGGCGTCTTGTTTGGTAACTCCAACTAAGCCTGTAAGTTCTCCGTCAAGTATGAGTTTACCGTATGCGCTGCCATCGGCTTTAGCATTTATATAAGCATTCTGACTTACAGTACTTCCCGAAACGGCATTGTCTATAACATATGCATCCCCTGAAATTTTCACAGTAGCATTGGTATCGATAAATATACCGCAACCCATATCTCCGGTATTTTCTTTAATTTTACCGCCTCTGATGCTGATGATTCCCGAGTTATACAAGCCGCCTCCATATCTTGCGGAAGCATTGTCATAGCCTGCTTCGTTCCCTGTTATTTCACCGCCGGTCATAACCATAGTTCCCGCATTAAACATACCGCCTGCGTGCTGTATTGCCTTGTTGTCTGCAATAATCCCGTTTTCCATTGTAAAGCTGCAGCCTGTGTTGTTAAATACGCCTCCGGCATTGTTAGATGCAATATTTCCTTTTATTTCACTGTTTTTTATGGTTACGGTTTTTCTGTTGTGTATTCCGGCTCCGTCACCTTTTGCGGTATTTCCGGATATAACCGTATTTTCCATACTTAAAACATTATAGTTATATATACCGCCTCCGCC
>JAFQQI010000021.1 GCA_017411305.1 Lachnospiraceae bacterium | reverse complement strand
TCTCCTTTAAGATTTATATTCATACGTGATACACCTCCCAGAATAAGTGTATCAATTATATAAAAATAGAAAATAAGGATGTAGGTTTTACGACATTTTTATTTTCCGTAATTCCTACATCCTTATATTATCATTTGCAGCGATCTTAATTTGAAAATCATAAGAATGGAGCGATGCAGGATGAAGGCGAACACTTCTAAAATTTATCACGCAGCCATCTACTTACGATTATCAAAGGAAGATGGCGATGTTGCCGAAGGTAGCAGACTGGAAAGCAACAGTATCTCAAATCAAAAAGATTTAATCATGGACTTTGTGGGTAAGCACCCGGAAATCCATATCCATTCCATACGGGTGGACGATGGATACAGCGGTGTTGACTTTAATCGTCCGAGTTTCCAACAAATGTTAGATGATATAAAGGCTGGCGAGGTTGACTGTGTCATTGTAAAGGACTTGTCACGATTTGGCAGAAATTATATCGAAGCAGGAAGATATATTGAAAAGATATTCCCAATGATGGGAGTGCGTTTCATTGCCGTTACGGACTGCTATGACAGTCTTGAAAAGAATAACGGTACTGAAATGATTGTTCCTTTTAAGAACCTGATTAACGATGCGTACAGCAGGGACATTTCCATTAAGATTAGAAGTAATCTGGAAGTGAAAAGAAAAAGGGGCGATTACATCGGTGCATTTGTGGCATACGGTTATCAGAAGTCTTTTGAAAATAAGAACAAAATCGTTGTAGACGAATATGCAGCCGAAGTTGTAAAAGATATTTTCAGAATGAAGCTACTTGGCATGAGCCAGCAGACCATAGCGGATATTCTGAATAATAACGGAATTTTAGCACCACTTGCCTATAAGAACAGTATCGGTATTCATTTGAAAACCTCGTTTGATATGGGGGAAGCACCGAAGTGGAATTATGTTTCTGTTACCCGTATTCTGAAAAATGAGATTTATACGGGTGTTCTGATACAGGGCAGACAGACAACTCCTAATTATAAAGTAAAGACAAGGGTAATGAAACCTGAGAGCCAATGGGTTCGTATAGAGAATAACCATGAGGCAATCATTAACCGGAGAGATTTTGATTTAGTTCAGGAGCTTCTTAAATTAGATACACGATGCTCACCGGGAGAAAATAAGGTTTATCCGTTATCAGGCGTTTTGGTGTGTGGGGATTGTCTTGACAGTATGGTGCGTAAGACGGTTCCGGCAAACGGTAAGCAGTATGTGTATTATGTCTGCTCTACCAATAAGAAGAATAAAAATCATTGTTCCTCACACCGGATCAGCGAAGCAGATTTAATGGATGCGGTATTAAAGTCCATTCAGCTTCATGTGAGTGAAATGCTGGGTGTCAAAAATGCCTTGAAAATGATTGATGAACTGCAATGGAAACAGGCAGGGATTGAGAAGTATGAGGAACGAATAAGGAGAGAAAAACAGAAGAAAGCCAAAATTGAAGCCCGAAAGCTGAATCTGTACGAAGATTTCAAGGATGGTATTTTAACCAAAGCGGAATATGTGCAGATGAAAGAGGAGTACAGCTATCAGATTGCTGTTTCGGATAGGGCAATCATTTCCTATGAGCATGAAGTGGAGCTTTTGAAAAATAACAAGGGTAGCAGACAGGAATGGATTAAGGCTTTTAAGAAATTTGAGAATATCACAGAATTAGACCGTGCGGCGGTAATTGCTCTGGTTAAGCAGGTGCGTGTGTATGGTAAAGACAGAATTGAGGTCATCTTCAATTTTCAGGAGGAAACAGAGAGACACAGCAGCTTAATTGCCTTTGCAAATCCTAACTACGATTATGTGGAAGGGATGGTGGT
>JAFQQI010000020.1 GCA_017411305.1 Lachnospiraceae bacterium | reverse complement strand
TATATAAAGAAAGCAAAGCCCCATTTTTAGCGGAGTATGTAATCTAAAAAGTGTGTGTTCGAAAGGATAAAATGCGTTTAAACACTTGTTATTTTATCAAAACTCATGTAAAATGAACATAAAAGTGGGGGAAAGTGGTTCAAAGTGGAACGAAGTGGTGGAAAAGTGTAACATGAGAACCGGTACTCCATGTTTCGAAAGCGGGTGATTGGCATGTTCATGGGTGAATACAATCATACAATCGATGCAAAGGGCAGGCTAATCGTCCCATCCAAATTCAGAGAAGCATTAGGTGATGAATTTGTGGTAACAAAGGGACTGGATGGTTGTCTGTTTGTGTACGACAATAAGGAATGGACCGCTTTTGAAGAGAAGCTTAAGGCATTACCGCTTATGAATAAGGAATCTCGTAAGTTTGTACGTTTTTTCCTGGCAGGTGCAGCGAATGTAGAAGTGGACAAGCAGGGAAGAATCTTGGTTCCATCGGTGTTAAGAGAATTTGCGGAACTTGATAAGGACGTAGTGCTGGTAGGTGTTGGAAGCCGTATTGAAATCTGGAGCAAGACTAAGTGGGAAGATGCTTCAGAATATGATGATATGGAAGAAATTGCTGAGCACATGTCTGAGCTAGGATTAATGATTTAGGAGAGGAGCAGACAGTTATGGAATTCAAGCATAAATCGGTATTGTTAGAAGAAACAATTGATTCACTTATGATAAAAGAAAACGGAACTTATCTGGATGGAACATTGGGAGGTGGTGGACATGCTTATGAAGTATGTAAACGCCTTGGAGATAAGGGAAGATTTATAGGGATAGATCAGGATGCGGATGCGATTAAGGCAGCCGGAAAGAGACTGGAAGAGTTTGGCGATAAGGTAACCATTATTCGAAATAATTACTGTAATGCAAAGGCAGCATTAGAGGAAATAGGAGTTACCAAGGTAGATGGTATTGTGCTGGATTTGGGAGTATCTTCTTATCAGCTTGATACCGTGGAGAGAGGATTTACCTATAAATATGATACAGCACTTGATATGAGAATGGATCAAAGACAAAGTCTTACTGCTAGAGATATTGTTAATGATTATTCGGAACAGGATTTGTATCGTATTATCAGAGATTATGGAGAAGATCAGTTTGCCAAAAATATTGCCAAGCATATTGTAGCAGCAAGAGCACAGAAACCGATTGAAACAACCTATGAGCTAAATGAACTCATTAAGGCGGCAATTCCGGCAAAGATTCGCGCAACCGGAGGACATCCGTCTAAGAGAACATTTCAGGCGATTCGTATTGAGTGTAATCATGAATTAGAGGTGTTAAGAGAATCATTGGATGATATGATTGATATGCTCAATCCGGGTGGAAGACTTTGTATCATTACCTTCCATTCCTTAGAAGACAGAATTGTAAAAACGATTTATCGTGAAAAGGAGAATCCATGTACCTGTCCGCCGGAGTTCCCGGTTTGTGTATGTGGAAAAGCACCGTTTGGAAAAGCAACTCCGAGAAAAGCGATTCTTCCAAGTCGAGAGGAACTTGAGGAGAATTCGCGATCAAAGAGTGCAAAGCTTAGAGTGTTTGAGAGAATCTAATCATTATTGAGAGATACAAAAGAGAGAGGGCATGTGAAGGAACATGCAAAAATATGCAGGATACGGACATCCTGCGTTTAGAAAGGTTGAAAAATTATGAAACATGCAGGTTCGTCAGAGGTACATAAGAACAGAACAATGCATAGAAATATCAGAGAAGACCGAATTTATATAGATGGAAATACAGCAAGGAAGCTGCAGACCGTTCCGGTAAGACGGAATAGAAGGCAGAATGACGAGATAAGAAGGCAGCAGGTAAGAAGACAGGTTAAGTTATCACCTATGAATTTTGGGTACATTTTCTTTATGATGATTGCCATGCTTGTTGTTTGCGTTGTACTGATAGGATATGTTGAGCTACAGGCAGATATTACAAATAGAATTAATCATATTTCCAAGTTGGAGAGTCAGTTAAATGACTTGCGTTTGGAAAATGATGAAGCATATACCAAGATTATGAGCGAAGTAGATTTAGAAGAGATTAAGAATATTGCTATCAATGAACTTGGTATGAAATATGCAAAAGAAGGACAGGTTATCACTTATTCCGGAGAAGGAAGAGACTACGTAAGACAGTATAAAGAGATTCCTAAGGGAAAGTAAAAGACTAACGAAACGGAGTGGTAACATGGCAAATAATAGGAGTAATAAGAGAAGACCAAACAAAGTTAAATTACATAGAAGGATTATGAGAGAAAAGCTGGCGGTTATGATTGTTATCATACTTCTGGCTTTTGCAGGATTGTGCGTACAGTTGGTAAGGATTACAGAGGGTAATCAGACAGAATACCAGAAAAAGATTCTGTCTCAGCAAAGATATGATTCTACGACACTTCCGTTTAAAAGAGGAACAATAACAGATGTCAATGGAACCATTCTCGCAGTTAGTGAGAAAGTTTACAATGTAGTACTGGATTGTAAGGTTATGTTGGATAATAAAAAGAATCAAGCACCAACAGTTGATGCCTTAGTGGAATGTTTTGGCCTGGACCGAGCAGAATTGGATAAATACATTAAGGAACATCCAACCTCTCAGTATTATGTGCTGAAAAAAAGACAGACCTACGATGAGATTAGTGCGTTTTTGGAACGTGAGAAGACCTATAATGAACAGGCTAAAAAGAGTGAGACAGATATAGGTAAGATTGTGGGTATATGGTTTGAAGAGGAATATATCCGCCGCTATCCCAATAAAACGCTTGCGTGTGATGTGATAGGATTCACGGGTACGGATAATAACGGAACCTATGGACTGGAAGAGTATTATAATGACGAACTAAATGGTACCAATGGTAGAGAATATGGCTATTTAAATGATGATGCAACACTTGAGAGAACGACGATTGCAGCAGTAGACGGAAATTCGCTGGTGTCAACAATCGATGCAAATATTCAGGCAATTGTTGAAAAGTATCTGCTTCAGTTTAATGAAGAGCATAAGAACGAGCACAGAGAGGGTTTGGGATCAACGAATTCCGGTTGTATTGTCATGAATCCGAATAATGGAGAGATTCTTGCCATGGCAAGCTATCCCAATTATGATTTGAATGCGCCTAAAGATCTTTCGGCTTATTATACGGAAGAGCAGATACAACAGATGCAGGATGATGAAACATATTATGATGCCTTGAATAAACTGTGGAGAAATTTCTGTATATCCGATACTTATGAACCAGGTTCTACAGCAAAGGTATTGACTATGGCAGCAGGGTTAGAAACCGGTAAACTAACTGGAAATGAGTCCTATGAATGTACCGGTGCATTGGATGTTTCGGACAGACATATTCGTTGTAATGCACGAGCAGGTCATGGTGTTTTGGATTTTAGTGGTTCGTTGGAGCAGTCTTGTAATGTTGCTTTTATGAAGATGGGAGAAGCCATTGGCGTAAAAGACATGGTCAAATTCCAACAAATCTTTAATATTGGATTAAAAACAAATATTGATTTGTCTGGTGAGGCAAGAACTGCTTCGTTAATATTTAATGAAGACACAATGGGACCGACAGAGCTTGCAACGACAAGCTTTGGGCAAGGTTTTAATGTTACTATGATAGAGATGGCAAGTGCTTTTTCCTCTGTTATCAATGGAGGATATTATTATGAGCCTCACATGGTAAGCAAGATAGTGAACTCTAATGGTGATACGATAAAAAACATTGAACCAAGAGTGTTAAAACAAACGGTATCAGCAACAACATCTGCGATGATGAGGGAATACCTGTACGCTACTGTTGCAGAAGGAACCGGAAAAACAGCAAGACCGGCAGGTTATGCCATGGGTGGAAAAACGGGTACAGCAGAAAAAGCGGCTCGTGATCGTGAAAATTATGTAGTATCCTTTATAGGATATGCTCCTGCTGATAATCCACAGGTTGTAATCTATGTAGTTATCGATGAACCAAACGTAGAAGATCAGCCTCATGCATCCTATGCAACAGGAGTTGTTCGCAATATACTGACAGAAGTTTTACCGTATATGCACATTAGTAAAACAGAGGAAATGACCATTGCAGAACAGGCAGAGGCGGAAAATGCTCTTATGGGAATTACGCAACAGCCAGAGGAAGGGCAACAGGAAGGCGGAGCTACACAGGGTGAAGGTTCTGAAGGAGAAGGCGCACAGCCGGCAGAAGGTGAAGGAACAGCAGAAAACCAAGGCACAGAAGGTGAAGGAAACCAAGGTGCAAACACGGAAGGAATGCAAGAAAATGCACCACAAGGAGCTACCTATGTAGTCGATCCGGTAACAGGAGAGTTGATTGATTCGATTAGTGGTCTTCCGGCAGAAGTCAATCGAAGTTATGAGGGTGAAGAAAGTGGAGAGAATGAAGAATGAAACAGGAGTTTTATGATGCAGTAGCGAATAATCCGATTATTGCAGCAGTGAAAGATGAAGAGGGACTGGTAAAATGTCTGAAATCATCGGATATTAGTGTTGTTTTCGTTCTCTATGGGG
>JAFQQI010000019.1 GCA_017411305.1 Lachnospiraceae bacterium | reverse complement strand
GTATTTACCTGTTATGATAAGCCGGTTCATGTATCGGAGAAGGAATATTTAAAGGAAGATTAAAATAGAGATAGATAAGAAAAAGCTTTTCTGCTTTCAAATTATTGAGAGCGAAAAGCTTTTTGTATGTTATGAGGTTATGAATTATTAGGTTTTCCAAGAATAAAGACGATAGTATCTGTAACAATCTGACGCATACTGGCATAATCCAAGCCTTCATGTTGATGGAAGGTAAGCTCGTGACATAGAGATTCTACCAAATTATATATGATATGAGTTTTTTCTGGTAAATTCTGCGTGTCGAATCCTGCCTTAGTCAAAAGCTGCTCAAGCTGTTTGGTTATTTGCAATTCTGTTTCAAACATAATTCTTGCAATCGTATCATCTGTCATAGTTAGTGCAGCTATTTCTTTATGAGCATTTTCAAATAACTTATGACTTTGAATTAAGCTGTCAATAATGGTTTCCATACTTTTATATACATCAAGGTTAGGTGTGATTTGCTCATAGACAAGAAGGAGAGTTTGATTTCCATAAGTTTCCAATCCGCAAATAAAAATATCACGTTTATCCTTAAAATAACTATAAATAATACCGGTAGAAACACCGGCAGCCTTGGCAATATCAGCAGTTGTAGTCTTTTGGTAGCCATTTTCACACATAAGTCGAAAGCCAGTTTCAATGATTCGGTTTTTCTTTTCGATAGAACGCTTCTGTTGTGGTTCGCGCGTCTTAACATTTTCCATTATTTTAAATCCCTTCTGTGCTTATTAGGTAATTATATAACTACCGAGTAATAGTATAGCGTCTGATAAGTTATTTGTCAAATAATGTGAAACATATTTCATATTCATATTGACAAAATATGTTAAACAAAATACAATGTGAATATGAAATAAATTTCATATTTTGCGATTTATATAAGAGGAGTGGAGTATTATGAAGAAAAAGCAGATGATAAAAATAACCGGAATCGTGGTTGTTATTATTGCAATTGCAGGGACGACAGCTTTTGCAGGAACATCATCCATCAAGGTAACAACACAGACGATAGGGAGTGCAGGAATCACACAGAATGTAGAGGCAGAGGGGCATATTGAGAGTGAACAGGAGAAGGTCTATTATGCAGGCGTATCAGCACCAATAGCCTCTTTTTCATTGGAAAATGGTGATATGGTGCAGACAGGTGAACAGCTGGTAAGCTATGATACAGAAGACTTAGACAGAAGTGTGATACAGGCAGATATTCAGGCAAAGGCATTAGCAGCAGGGTATGCAGGCAGTGTACAGCAGAGTAAGGAGCTGAAGCAGGCCTATCAGGATGCGCAGACTTTAGATGTCACATATCAGGATGCTTCGGTAGCCATGCAACAGCAGCTTGGTGATATGCAGCTCAATATTGAGGTGGTTGCAGATTCTGTAGAAGACCAGACAAAAGAGATTAATTTAAAAATTGCGCAGTTAAAAGCAGAGATTACACAGAAAAATGCCATTGCTTCTAATGATGAGCTTTCTGTAGATGACAGAAATGATTATTTACAACAGGCAGCGTGGATGGAGGTAGAGGTAGCAAAGCTGCAGAAGAAGCTGCTCACTTTGGAGGAGACAGGTGCAACACCGATTGAGAACCGTTATTTTAAGGAAGCTGAAATCTTTTTGGGTGAGGTTGCAGCACAGCGTAGCATGTTGCAGCAGGAGATGCTTAGTACCAAGCATGCAGGCATGAATACATCACAGCTAGAGCAAATGGCACAAAATGTAGCATTGGCACAGCAGACATTAAGCTGGAACGAGGCGGAGGCTGAGAAGGCTTCTGGCGGTGTTGTAGCAGAGTTTTCAGGTGTAGTAAGTGAAGTGGGCATAGAAGAAGGTACTTATGTAACAGAGGGGACGAGATTATTTACGATTAAGGATCATAAGAACTTACGAGCGGTGGTAGAAGTAACTAGCCATGAGATGAGCCAGATTGTAAAAGGCCAACAGGCAAGCATAGAAGTAGGTGGACAGCTCTATGAGGGAGAGGTTACCAAGATTCGTATGGAGACAGTGACAGATGCACAGAATAAGGCCAAGCTTCAGGTAGAGGTACATATTAATAATCCAGATGAACGTATTTATCTTGGAACAGATGCTGATGTTACCATTCAGACTGGAAAAAGTGAGAGTGCGGTGTTAATTCCTAATAATGCCCTTTATGCAGATGATGGTGGAGACTATTGTTATCTATTGGAGAATGGAGTAATTACCAAGAGATACCTGATGTGTGGGCTTTCAGGTGATGCTATGACAGAGGTAGTCGAGGGGCTTGCAGAGGGAGAAAAGGTAATTATCGATGCTATGACAGATGAAAAGGTAGGAAAGAGTGCACAGGAGAAGTAGACTATGGAACAGAAAGCATTTATTCAATTTGAGAATGTCAGCAAGGAGTATGGTACGGGCGATAGACATTTTTATGCGCTTAAGGATGCCTCCTTTTCAATAAATCAGGGAGAGATGGTTGTTATTTTGGGACCGAGTGGAGCTGGAAAAAGTACGCTATTAAATCTGTTAGGCGGAATGGATACGGCTTCTAGTGGAACTATTTTGTCATGTGGTGAAGATATTAGCAGTTATAATGATGCTAAGCTGACTGATTATAGGGCAAGAAATGTTGCCGTTGTATTTCAGTTTTACAATCTGATTCCTACATTGACGGCGTACGAAAATGTTGCCTTGATGAAGGATATTGTCAATGATACGTTAGATCCGGCAGAGGCATTGAAGGCGGTTGGGCTGGAAAATCATATGCATCAGTTTCCTGCACAGATGTCAGGAGGAGAGCAGCAGAGAACTTCGATTGCAAGAGCTATTGCAAAGAATCCCAAGTTATTACTTTGTGATGAACCGACAGGAGCACTGGATACGAATACAGGACGCGATGTTTTAGAGCTACTGGTGCGAATGAGCAGAGATGAGAAGAAAACCGTTGTTATGGTTACACATAATAGTTTTTTTGCAGATATTGCAGATAAGGTTATTCGAGTGAAAAACGGTGGTATTGAGTCTGTCGTTATCAATGAACATCCAAAAAGTACAAGTGAGGTGAGCTGGTAATGCTAAGGAGAAAGCTTTTTAGGGATTTGTGGCAAAATAGGACACAGTTTCTCTCTATTTTTTTGATGGCATTTTTAGGGCTTTTTGTTTTTGCAGGAATTGATGCAGAGAGTAATGGAATCGGCTTATCTACAGACTATTATTATGAAGAGACACATCTTGCGGATAACTGGGTAGTTGGTGCAGGCTTTTCCAGTGAAGAGCAAAAGGCAATAGAGAAGCTTGAACAGGTGGAGAGTGTTGATAGAAAGGCGGTATTGTCAGCCAAAGCCAAGGTTGGAAATGGTGAAGAGTTAGACATGGAGCTGAATTTTTTAGAGAGTATAAACAGCTCCTTTCCTTACTGGATTGAAGGAGAGGAATTTACAGCTGACGCAGAAGGAATCTGGCTGGAGGAGCTGTTTGCCAAGGAATGGGACTTAAAGGTTGGAGATTATATAACTCTTGAGTATGAGGGAAGAGAATTTACGGAGCAGATAAAGGGAATTATCATTCATCCGGAATACATCTTCTATATGCTCAATAGTGACAGCATGATGCCGACCTATGGACAATATGGCTATGGTTTTTTATCAGCAGAGGAATTCCCGATGCAGGAGGGAATCGTTTATAACCGACTGGTTATTAAGCAGAATGCGAATGCAGAAAATTGTTTGTCAGAGAATGCATTTAAGGAAAAGATAAAAAATGTATTAGACAGAGATGATGTAGTGGTACTTGACAGAAGTCAGAATACAGGACTAGAAACGATAGCATCGGAACAGGAACAGCATGCAGCTATGGGGATTATGTTTTCAGCGGTGTTTTTATTAATTGCTGTTATGGGAATTGTAACCACGATGACAAGAATGACTTCGAATCAGAGGATTCAGATAGGAACCTTGAAAGCACTTGGTTTTTCCAAGAGAAAGATTACATGGCATTATGTTTCCTATGGAATGGTAATTAGTGCAGCAGGAAGTATCTTAGGTGCAGTCATTGGACCTTTGACTTTGCCGTATCTGTTTTTGCCTAGTATGACAGCCTCTTATATACTGCCTGAATGGCGCCTTGGGATGTCGGATATGTCCTATTATGCTATTGTACTGTCTGTGATTGTGTCAACCATTGTGAGCTTTTTATCTTGTAGAAAAGAGCTAAGGGATATGCCGGCGATTACGCTAAAGCCGGCTGCACCCAAGAATATTCGTCATTCCATGCTGGAAAAGAGTAAGCTGTGGTTATCCATGAACTTTTCCTCTCAGTGGAATATGAGAGATATCCGGAGAAATAAGGCAAGGAGCCTGATGGGAATTGCGGGCGTAGCAGGCTGTACCATGCTTTTAGTTTGTGCTTTTGGTATGAAGGACTGTATTGATGAATTCATTGTGTGGCAGTATGGCGGGTTGATTACTGGTCAATATAAGTTGATGTTTGCTGAGAGTACTTCTGATTTAGAAAAGGAAGAGTATGCTCAGCAGTTTAAAGGACAGTTAGTGCAGGAAGGAAACTGTGAATTTCGAAAGGGCGATGTGGTTAAGTCAGGAAGTGTGACCATCATTGAGGATGGGAATTATATTCATTATCAGGAGGAATCAGGAGATGAGATTGCCATACCAGAATATGGAGTTGCCTTGTCTGTGAAAATGGCAATGCTTCTGGATTTGGAGTTAGGAGATTCTATTGAATGGCATCTTGTTGGGGAAGAGGACTGGGAAAAGACGCGTATAACAGCACTTTACCGGACTCCTATCGGACAGGGAATAACCATACATAGAAAATCGTTTGAAGCAATGCAATACGATTTTTTACCAACCTCACTTTATACCAATATGAGTATTCCTGATTATGTAGAGGATAGTGATGAAATATCTGGTGTAATCAGTATCGAGCAGTTGAAGAGTGATTTGGATGAAAATATGGAAATGATGAATATTATGGTAGCAATTTTGATTCTTGCAGCGGTAGTGTTAGGCGTTATTGTTTTATATAACATGGGAGTCTTATCCTTTATGGAAAAAACAAGAGAGATAGCGACCTTAAAGGTGCTTGGCTTTTCAAGCAGCAGAATCCGAAAGATTCTGGGGCAGCAGAATGCGTGGATTACCATTATGGGAATTGTGGTAGGACTGGTTTTGGGATATTGGTTCCTTGATCTGATTATGCAGACCATGTCAGAAGATTATGATATGCCGACCATCGTTTATATGATGACATATGTGTATTCTGTAATTGGAACATGGATTGTTTCGACGGGAGTGAATCGTATGCTATCCGGCAAGGTAAAAACTATTTGTATGGTGGATGCTTTAAAGGGTGTGGAATAAGAGGTACTGAATCAATACAAATTTCTTTACAAACTATAGTCTGGTATATTAAAATAATGTGATGAACATAAAAAATTGCAGAAAGCATAGACGATAATTTTTGCAATTAACAAATTTATAAATGGCATAAATTTGTGAAAAAATGGAAAGGTATGGTAACCAGATGAGTGATATGGAAAGAAATATCGAAGAAAATAGTAGTGAAGAAAAAGAAGTCATTTCGAGAAACTTCATTGAACAGATTATAGATAAGGACTTGGCAGAGGGTGTTTATGATACCGTAAAGACACGTTTCCCTCCGGAGCCAAATGGATATCTGCATATCGGACATGCAAAGAGTATTCTTTTAAACTATGGTCTGGCACAGCAGTATGGCGGTAAGTTCAATATGCGTTTTGATGATACCAATCCGACTAAGGAAAAGGTGGAGTTCGTAGACTCTATTAAGGCAGATATTGAATGGCTTGGTGCTGATTGGGAAGACAGATTGTTCTTTGCTTCTGATTACTTCCCACAGATGTATGAAGGTGCAGTGAAGCTGATTAAGAAGGGTAAGGCGTATGTGTCTGATCTCACAGCAGAACAGATTCGAGAATATAGAGGAACCTTAACAGAACCTGGTAAGGAAGACCCTTCTGCTAACAGAAGCGTAGAAGAGAATCTTGCCTTATTCGAGGATATGAAGAATGGTAAGTTTGCAGACGGTGAGAAGGTGCTTCGTGCTAAGATTGACATGGCATCTCCTAACATCAACATGAGAGACCCGGTTATTTATCGTGTAGCTCGTATGGCACATCATAGAACGGGCGATACATGGTGCATTTATCCAATGTATGACTTTGCTCATCCAATCGAGGATGCGATTGAAGGAATTACACATTCTATCTGTACTTTGGAGTTTGAGGACCACAGACCTTTGTATGACTGGGTTGTAAGAGAGTTAGAATATCCACAGCCACCAAAGCAGATTGAGTTTGCAAAGCTTTACCTGACAAACGTTATTACAGGTAAGAGATATATTAAGAAATTAGTAGAGGAAGGCATCGTAGACGGTTGGGATGATCCAAGACTTGTTTCCATTGCAGCACTTAGAAGAAGAGGTTTTACACCAGAATCAATCAAGAAGTTCGTAGAACTTTGTGGTGTAAGTAAGGCGAATTCATCAGTAGATTATGCAATGCTTGAGTACTGTATTCGTGAAGACTTAAAGCTCAAGAAACCAAGAATGATGGCAGCACTTGATCCAATTAAGCTTGTGATTGACAACTATCCGGAAGGCGAAGTAGAATACCTTGAGATTCCAAATAACCTTGAAAATGAGGCACTTGGAAGCAGACAGGTTCCATTCTGTCGTGAGTTATACATTGACAGAGATGACTTTATGGAAGAACCACCAAAGAAGTATTTCAGACTCTTCCCAGGTAATGAGGTTCGTCTCATGAGTGCATACTTTGTAACCTGTACAGGCTTTGAAAAGGATGAAAATGGTAAGATTACAACGGTTCACTGTACTTATGATCCAGAGACTAAGCAGGGAAGTGGCTTTACCGGAAGAAAGGTAAAGGGAACCATTCACTGGGTACCGGCTCCATACGCAGTAAAGGCAGAGGTTCGTCTGTATGAAAATATCGTAGATGAAGAGAAGGGCGTATACAATGAGGACGGTTCCTTGAACTTGAATCCAAACTCCCTGACTGTTTTAAAGGAATGTTATCTTGAGCCTGCATTAAAGGATGCTAAGGCATATGAGAGCTTCCAGTTCGTAAGACAGGGATTCTTCAACGTAGATTATAAGGATTCTACACCGGAAGCACCGGTATTTAACCGTATTGTTTCCTTAAAGAGCTCCTTCGTATTACCGAAATAAGATACATGAGTTTTAGAAGAATCGCATAAGCGATTCTTCTTTCTCTATTTATAGAAAATACAGAAAGGGTAAGACATGAAATATAAATGCTTAATATTAGACCATGATGATACCGTAGTAGACAGTACGGCAAGTATACATTATCCTGCATTTTTAGAGGCTTTAAAGATTATGTGCCCTAGTAAAACGCTGACCTTAGAGGATTATTTTAGAGATAATTTTCATCCTGGTTTTATCGAGATGTGCAAGCAAAGGTTTGGGATGACCGATGCAGACCTTGAGATAGAGGTTGAAATATGGAAGGATTATGTTTCCAATCATGTAGCCAAGGCATATCCAGGTATGAAAGAGATTATAGAGCGTTTTCGAAAAGAAGGCGGGAAAATATGTGTGGTGTCACATTCCTATGACTTTAATATTCGTCGTGACTATGAGGCAAATGATTTACCAATGCCGGATATGATTTTCGGATGGGAATGTCCACCAGAGCAGAGAAAGCCATATACCTATGCTTTAGAACAAATAGAAAAGAAGTATGATATAAGACCTCAGGAAATGGTTATGGTGGACGACTTAAAGCCGGGTTATGATATGGCAAGAAGCTATGGCGTTCCATTTGTAGGAGCAGGCTGGTCAAATGATATAGAAGAGATTCGAAGCTTTATGGAAAAAAATAGTGATTACTATTTTACCAAGGTAAGTGAATTAGAAGCGTTTTTATTTGCATAAGGATGAGAATGGATATATAGTAAAAGCCACGCATTTTGCGTGGCTTTAGTTGTTTATAAATCTTCGTCGTCATCAAAGAATTCTTCTGTTTCATCAGCAGCTTCATCATCCAAATAAGTAGATGAGATATTGCCAGTAGGAGGAACAACCTCAGTAGGAGATACTGGAGTGATGATAACATCAGGAGTGTCTGAAGCGGCAGAGTCAGAAGAAGAGGTCATTTCTTCAACAAATTCCTTAGCCTTATCTAATTTCTCAGCAACATTAAACTGAACAATCTTTTCTTTGGTCTTGTCGAGGGTTTCGATAACTTTCTCGCCAATGAATTCCTTAGCATTATCAATATCAAGCGAAACATAGGAACGATTCTTGTTATGAGACATTTCAGGAATATCATCAAAATCCTCGTCAAAGTCATCATCAAAATAATCATAATCATCTATGTCATCCATTACCTTGAATGGATTTTCCTGTTTTTTCTGAAGATAATAATAGGTACCGGCTGCGGCTGCACCGGCGAGTGCACTAAACAATACAAGCTTGCCGAATTTCTTGGCCATAATAGTACTCCTTTCGTAACGAAACATTTTATATGATAAGATACATTTTAATACTATTTTACGGAAATGAAAAGAGAATATGTATAAATTTTATAACAAATTAAGATATATGGTTACTGGAACGGAGCGAATAGTTAAGATATATAGGCAAAAAAAGAAGCTGACATAATAGAGTGATGTAATAAGTAGACATAGTTCATAAGTACTAAAAATGTTGTTTTTTTGGCCAAAAAAAGGTTGTAATTTGAAAAAGAGGAAGTTATACTATAATTACAAAAGCGAATATAACCCATAAGAAATGACAGACTTGAGCTTAGAATTGTTCAGGTCTTTTTCTTTTTATGTGATAGAAAAGTGCTTAACGTAGTGGCAAATACTTTTCTGGCGGGGAGAAATCGTGGTAAAGAAATGGTATTAGGAAAAGGTGGGGGAAGCAGGTGGACTTCAATAAACGTAAAATTAGGCTGGGAGAGTTATTAGTAGAAACAGGTGCCATTACGCAGGAGCAGCTGGAACATGCATTGCAGAAGCAGAAGAAAACCAATCTAAAGCTTGGTGAAACACTTGTTGATGAAGGCATCATAACAGAGGATGATATTGCAAAGGCATTAAGCCAGCAGTTGAATCTGGAAATCGTTGACCTTCAGAATATCAATATTGATAAAGTAGTAGTAGGTCTTGTTCCCGTTAATCTTTTAAAGAAATATACCATGATTCCCTTTGCGTTCAATGAGAATAACAAGAACATTTTAAGGGTTGCCATGGAAAATCCGTTGGATACCTATGCGCAGGAAGATATTTCTATTATTACGAACTATCAGGTAGAACCGGTTGTTGCAACGACCCGAAGCATTATGCTTGCCATAGATAAGTACTATGGACAGGACGATGTTAAGAGTGCATTAAAGCAGTATGCCAAGGAGAAAAAGCTTGAAATTGAGGAAGATGTACAGGAAGACGAAGATGTCAACAGTTCTCCAATCGTTAAGCTGGTTAAGGAAATGATAGACCTTGCGGTACGTCAGCGTGCATCCGATATTCATATTGAGCCGATGGAGGAATACATCCGTGTCAGATACCGAATCGACGGTGTGCTCCAGAAGAAAGCAAAATACAATATTTCTGTATTGCCGGCTATTATCGCCAGAATCAAGATTATTGGCGGTATGGATATTTCCGAGAAGAGAAAACCGCAGGATGGTCGTATTACACAGGTTGTAGACCATGTGGAATATGATATCCGAGTATCCATTCTTCCTACGGTATTTGGTGAGAAGGTCGTTATGCGACTTACCGCCAAGATGGCTCTTACCAGAGAAAAGAGTCAGTTAGGATTAAAGCCTTACGAACTGAAACAGTTTGATTATATTCTTAGTAATCCACACGGTATTCTGTTAGTAACAGGACCAACTGGAAGTGGTAAATCCACGACATTGTATACCGCATTGAGTGAACTCAATACCAGTGATGTAAATATCATCACCGTTGAAGACCCTGTCGAAGCCAATATCGACGGAATCAATCAGGTTCAGGTCAATCCCAAGGCAGAGCTTACCTTTGCCAGTGCGCTTCGTTCTATTTTGCGACAGGACCCTGACATCATCATGATTGGTGAGATTCGAGATCAGGAAACGGCAGCAATTGCAGTTCAGGCATCCATTACCGGACATTTGGTAGTAAGTACCCTTCATACCAACTCGGCAGCAAGTTCCATTACCCGTCTGGAAGATATGGGAATTGAATCTTATCTGATTGCGGATTCCGTAATTGGTGTTATCGCCCAACGACTGGTAAGACGTCTCTGCCCGGTATGTAAGGAAGCAAGAGAGGCAACGGTAGAAGAGAAAGAATTCATGGGGCAGGATGTGGATAAAAAGATTACACTCTATGAGCCTTGTGGATGTGCAAAATGTGATAACACAGGCTATAAAGGACGTATCGGTGTATATGAGATTATGACAATGACACCGGCATTGAAGACGATGATTAGTAAGCGTGAAGGTGCCGAACGTATAAAGGAACAGGCGATGGAGGAAGGAATGAGAACCTTACGAATGAGCGGTTCCGAGTATGTACTGGATGGAACGACATCTTTTGCAGAGTTGGTTAAGATATCATTTGACGTTTAGTTTAGAAAGGCATGGTTAGAAAATGGCAAAGTTTGGTTATGAAGCCATCAATAAGGTTGGAAAAGAAATAAAAGGAACAATCGAAGCAAGTGACCAGAGAGAAGCGGCAAGTAAGCTCAAAAGCCAGGGACTGATTGTTGTTGCGGTAAAAGAGCAGGGCTTTCTGACGCAGGATATCAATATACAGATAGGTGGTTATCCGACACCACGTGATTTGAGTGTTATGTGCAGACAGTTTGTCAGTATGAATAAAGCGGGGGTTACGATTCTGGATACCCTTCGTATGTTGTATGAACAGACTGAGAATAAGCGTTTGAAGGATGCCTTGAAAGAGGTTCGTGTCAGCATTGAAAAGGGAGATACCCTTGCGCAGGCACTTGCAGATCATCCTAAAATATTCCCTGATTTGATGGTTAACATGGTTGCCGCAGGAGAAGCGTCAGGAACACTTCATATCGCCATGGAGCGAGTATCCGTTCAGCTGGAACGTTCCAGTAAGACACAGGCGCTTGTAAAGAAGGCAATGATTTACCCGATTGCGGTATTATGCGTAGCAATCGTCGTAACGATTGTTATGTTAGTCGTAGTTATTCCGTCCTATGAAAGTATGTTTGCTGATTTGGGAACGGAGCTTCCTGCAATTACGAAGTTCTATGTGGCATTGAGTGATGTCATAATCAATTATTGGTTTATTATCGTACCTGTGATAGCAGCGATCGTAGTAGGTATTGTTGCTTTTGCTAAGACTGATATAGGAAAGCATGTATTTGGAAAATTAGCGATTACGATACCGATTTTCAAGAATCTGACCGTAAAGTCAGCTTCTTCACAGATGGCAAGAACCTTGGGAACTCTAATTGGTTCTGGTGTTTCGATGGTAGAGGCAACGGAGATTGTTTCCGGCATTATGAAAAATGTGTACTTTAAAGAAGCCTTAAAAGATGCATCAGAGCAGGTATCCATTGGTATGCCACTGTCACGCC